>JBAVMS010000071.1:0-8403 GCA_049690315.1 Candidatus Methanoperedens sp. | reverse complement strand
TTCGATAATAAACACACATCCAGAGTTACGGTTTAATCCTTAACTTATGGGTGTAGCATGCGGGTACTCAATTTATTTGCTGCAATTCTAGGGTTATCAGTAGGGATAATGTGTACTACTCTTGGTTACATATGGGTTAATCCATTAGAAGCATGGCTTGGTGGTTTAAATTTAGCACTTGCTTTTGTAAACTTAGTGAATATGAATACATTTACCTAGATCACAATGCATCTCAATTTCTTTTCCATCAAAATTCCGATGTGTCAGTACTTCCCTATTGCTTGCCTCTTTGCTTATTCTGAGGTATGTATAGACTGTGTAATGGGGGCATCGGCTAAGAGAAAATCGAGATCTGATTCTAATGTAGTTTACGAGGGTTATTAATGATCTATCCATTTGAATGTTATATTGTATCAGTTTTTGATTATAAAAATGAAAGAGAATTGCATCTAAGTTGTGATGATCGTAAATGTGAAACTTGCTCAGTTTTCATAAAACACAAACAACAACATAAAAAAGAGTTAAAAATTTTTGAGGATCTCCGAGAATATGATCGAAATTAAACAAACGTGTTCTAAATGCTCAAAGGTCTTAAAAGAAGAATGTTACGACCAGAATGTAGATAATTACTTTGTTTTCCTTACAACGGTAAGATGCAGTAATTGTGGTGCTTTAAACCAATTCATAAAGAAAACTACTTTTGGAATCATTGATTTACTATGAAACTCCAATGCGCGAATCCTAAATGTAATAAGCCTATCTTTGCAAAGACAAAGAGTTTGAATGAAACTGTTTTGTGTCCCTTCTGTTGTACATTAAATCATATTGTTATCAAAGGTGATTTTTATAGCACATCAAACGAGTAAGAGCCACCATCTTGATTATTGGCGATTATGTCAGGATCGGCTTGATAAAGTCTCACTGAAAAGGGCAGATAGTAAAGCTGGCAAGCAAGTTAGTACTCACACTCAACCGTGTGGGTACTGTAAAGAACCGTTTAAGGTGTGGCACTTCCGTTATCATTGGGCTAAGATAAATTATTGTAGCCCAGAATGTTTTGATGCACAGCAAAAGGTATTCGTAAAAGCAAGGACACTAGCGAAACTTGCCAAAAAACAAGAAAGAAACTCGGAAGAACCGAAGCCAAATGCTATAGCACAGATTAAGAAGGTAGTAGATTTAAAGGCTAAAGATAAAAATGAAAAAGAGAAAGCAATTTTGGATAACTGATGTAACGGATTTTACATCAATTACTTTCAGAATGGTAAGGTGGATAGACGGCATTCATGATACTTTTACATTGACTTTAGTAGTCAACCGTTATGACAATGAATCACGGAATTTCATAATTGATCATTATCTGAATGATATACCAGTTTCAATTGAACACATTACAGGTTCTAAGTATCTTATATCTTAAATCTTAAATCTTAAATCTTAAATCTTAAATCTTAAATCTTAAATCTTAAATCTTAAAATATAAAATGTGTGATTATGAAGAATAATAAATTTTGGATAACTGACATAAGAAATAGAGAGAGTTATTACACTATTACATTTTTACCACTGAAAAGTGTTAATCCTACTTATCGAACTATGATATTCACAGATATTGATATTGTATCAAGAATTTTTGTAGAAAATCATTTTTTGAATGATATACCAGTAACTATTGAGTTTTTAGATGGTTCTAAATTTATAATGACTTAAAAAATAGAATAGGTGATTGTTGAATGAAAGAACTTACTGAATCACAGAAAAAGAATTGGATTGCACTTAACAAAAGCATTGAAGCATACGGCAAAACAAGAGGGTTAGACAAAATTGCAGCGAATCTCGCATATACAATCTTAGACAGCCTAGAAAAATAGAAAGCTACTTAACATCAATGAATAGACAATTCCATATAAGGAAAAGTATAAAACAATGACAACGGCCACAGTAGAAGCACCAATTGATATATTTTCCATAGAAGCGCATCGTGGCCCTGTTACCTCCTTATACAAGCACCTTAGGACATTAGATAGAGGGGAGATGGCAACAGTATTCATATGCTCACCATATACAAGTGAGTTAGGAGATGCAGATGAGGTAAGGCAAAACAGAGAGAAAGCCATCTATTATTGCAAGAAAGCCTTTGATCAAGGTAAAATACCGTTTTGTAGCCATTTATTATACCCTCAGATCTTAGATGATAGTGATCCAAAGGATAGGGCCTTAGGGATTTATGCGGGTATCAAGTTTATGCAATTATGCGATGAGATATGGATCTTTTTACCTGATGGCATGCTGCCAACTAAAGGTATGAGAATAGAGATGAATATAGCCAAGAACCTGAAAATGAAACGGGTTGTAATAACTGATCCTGAGGTGTTATAACGTATCAATTTCGATATAGAAGCGAATTATTCAATAGAATATCAGCGAATGACAAATTACGTTATTTTAAGTTGATTGATTGTTTTATGAGAAATGCATTATGGTTCGATGATGAATCACATGCATATTACAAAATCAGCAATATACATTTTGTGTATCCCAATTCTGATATCCTCTCATACGTGTGGTGTGAATATACTATTGTTAGGAAAATGACAGAGGTATAAAATGTACGAATATATCTTTTTACTTTTAGTAGTTGTAATAATAATGCTGCCGGTATATCTAGTGGTATTAGATAGTTTGTGATGAAAGATGTATAGAGAATTTCAAAGACGTGTGGTCGCACCCACAGATGGTAATCAGGATAAACGTGTAACCCTTGAGAACTGCTTTCTTAATGATATAGAATGGTACGATATAGAAACTGATGATTATTATAAAGTTGTGGATATTAAAGTGACTGCCTCATTTAAAGAATTTATTGTACAAGATTTTACTATTAGGAAGCATTATAATGACATCAGGTAGATTAACAGAATGCAACCAAGAGGTAATCAACGAATGTGTGAGACTTATCTCTCTTGGTGCAACTCAGAGAACGTGTGCAAGGAAGTTAGGGCTTAGTGATCAAACCCTTACAGATTGGAAAAAGAAAGGCAGAGAAACAGATGATCCTATTAATATCTATCGTATTTTTCTTGTAGCCATAGAGCAAGCATTTGCTGATTGGGAGCTTATACAGGTTTCTCAGGTAGACGATCATAAATGGTTGTTAGTGCATCATCCAAGTACTAAAGATGATTGGGCCGAGAAAACTATATCTAAACAAGAAATACAGCAAAAGACAGATATTTCATTATCTGACGATTTAGTAGAGTTTATACAGAATCACGGCGAAGTTGTTATTAAAGAATTAGAAAGGCGACGGATTAAGGTAAGGCAGATACACGACGTACCTCTAAACAACAATGAATATGAGGTAAACATAGGATGAACTTATCTGGCATAGGTGAAGTAGAAGATTATCAAGAGGCTATTAGATTAATAGGCTTCCTTAAACTCACTGTTACTGATAACCCGTATATTCCTATCGAACCTACAAGTAAACAGATGGAGTTCTTAGCGCTTAATGAGTTAGAGGCACTATACGGCGGAGCCTGCGGAGGTGGCAAGTCAATCGCCATCTTAGCGGCTGCATTACAAGGTGTTATCTATCCTGATTATGCGGCTATCCTATTCCGGCGATCATATACTGATTTGACATTACCCGGTGCTCTTATGGATGTAGCACACGATTGGCTCAATGGTACTGATGCACACTGGAATGAACTCACAAAGACTTGGACTTTTCCTAGTGGTGCTACTCTTACATTTGGATACCTTCAATTCGAGAAAGATAAGTATCGATATCAAGGGAGCGCCTATCACTTTGTAGGATTTGACGAGCTTTCTCAATTCAGTGAGACTATGTACACTTATTTATTTAGTAGACTAAGAAAAACGGAAGCCTCAGATTTACCATTAAGAATGAGAGCGACATCTAATCCCGGTGGTGAAGGCCATCAGTTTGTGCTTAATAGGTTTATACTGGGTAAAGAACCCAATAGAATATTCATACCAGCAAACTTAGATGATAATCCGTATCTCAATAAACCTAGATACCTAGAGTCACTTGCTGAGTTGGACTATGTAACAAGAGAACAGTTGTTAAATGGTGATTGGTTTATATCTCCTAGTGGTGGCATCTTCAAAAGGGAATGGTTTAGGTGGTATTCGCCTTCTGAGTTGCCTAAAGATCTGACTAAGATGATTAGTTGCGATCTTGCTTTTAAAGATGTTAAGACGGCAGATTATACAGTCTATCAATTATGGGGGCAATCAGGAGCCAACTATTATCTGTTAGATCAAGTAAGAGGACAATGGGATTTTCCAACAGCCAAAGCGAAGTTTAGAAAGTTCTGTGATGACAATAAAGATTGTCACCTAAAGATCATTGAGGATAAGGCAGCCGGTATCTCTTTGATCCAAGAGTTGAAACGGGATATTGGGGGCCTAGTGCCGTACAATCCCGGTTCTAAGTCTAAGCCAGAGAGAGCAAGTACAATCTCACCATATGTCGAATCTGGTAACGTCTATCTGCCTAGTGATCGGCGAGATGCATGGGTTAATGAGTTTCTTGATGAGTGTGTAGCATTCCCTACAGGTAGATATGATGATCAGGTAGATGCGATGAGCCAAGCATTGATTAAGATGAGGGCACGGAATAGACAGTTCTTAGTTGGGAGTATAAGATGATATTTGAAAAATGTGATAAATGTAAATCAAAACTAGAATCTGATGATCTGAATATTATAACACTTCCTGAAAAACTAGCAAGACGTGTTGATTTAGAAACTAAAGAGATAATAGATGGTTTTCCACGTATCATTACATTATGCGATGGTTGTGCCATTGATGTTTGTAATTATATCTTTGGAGTATCAGATGAATTTATTTTTATGTCGGGATGACAATATGAACCAATTCATAGATGATACGGAATTTGCATTAGGCGAGTTTAAAGATGTTCTTTCTAAAGATAAGTTTCTAAAGTTATTAGAAGATCTGGAATTTATGATTGTGACATTTTATGATGAACTTGATGAGGATAATGAGGAGGAGGTCTAATGGTAGTAACAAAACCAAGTAGGATTTTAGATATTGGCAATGAGTCGGTGGTACCGAGAGTATTAACCGGTACTGATGGCCCGGAAGATATGTGGTTATTAGCTAAGAGATCAAAGGCACGGAAGAATGTATTACGGTTGCATTATGCAGCTAAGAGTAGATGTTATAAATATTCTTTTAGACGAGATCTAAGAGATGGTTTTATTAGGATCGCATAAGCATGGCATCAAAGCATCATCATCCACATTCAAAGAGAACCTTATTCTTTAATTCTTGTAATGGGTGTCTTAGAAAATGTCCTTACAAGTCAACAGAAGAATACAAAGGTTGTTTTGAGTATACTCGATGATACCACAAAACTTCGTAAAATACATATTTTACGAGGTGGATAACGTCAGAATAGGGTTTAAATTAGGAGGTTAAAAAAATGGCATCAGGTTTTCAAGGCCCTAAAGATAATATCGAACTAGCAACAATGATTGTGCTATTTCCGTATATTATGACATTGACAGCAATTCAATTAGCAAAGAATGTGGCAAGTAAAATGATTGAGAAAGTATTGTATTAAGTATTAAGTATTAAGTATTAGTGAATAGTTTATTCCATATCAGTTAATCAGCAACCACAGTAAAGCATGATAGCATTCACCTTACAACTTATAGACACTATCTTAAATCACCACATCCACCTTTTTGTATTCTTTGTGATTTACACTTGGATAGTTTATCTAATCAAGTTCTATTATTCTAAACAGTTTTACAAACACCAACAACCTTACTCTTGTTACAGCAAGCCTATTTCTGTTATTATGCCAGTTCTGAATGAACCACTCCATATCTTAGGCGCTAGTCTTTGTTCCGTAATGGGTAATATACACCCCGAAAGTGGGGATGAACTAATAGTAATCCGTGATAAATTAGAAGTCTCACCTCAACGATTGCAACTTATCAATAGGTGGGCTACTAGATCATTCAGATGTTCAAAGAAAGGTAAGAGAGAAGCGATTGCTTTAGGTTTAAGATTGGCAAAGAATGAGGTTGTTATCATTCAGGATTCGGATACTGTATTTACACCAGATTCGCTTAGAGAATTAGTGCAGCCTTTCTCAGATCCTAAGGTTGGTGGTTCTACATCAAACCAAAGAATAGCAGATCCATTTAGAAACATATGGCGAACAATAGCGCAGTGGATTGAGGTTGTTAGGTTTGAAGTGGGGCATGTCTCATCTCAAGCATATTTCAAACAGGTAGGTTGTTTACCGGGTAGAGCAATAGCCGTAAGAAAGTCTATAGTAATGCCCTATCTAAAAGAATACTGCAATGAGATGTTCTTAGGCAAGCACGTTGTAACTGGCGATGATAGGGTAATGACTCAATACATATTGCAGTCAGGATATCAAACGGTGTTTTGCCCCAAATCATTAGTTACCACGGATACCCCTAATACTTTCAAGGGATTAGTAGGGCAGCAGTTAAGATGGGCCAGATCAGGAGATAGAGAAACCTTTAAGGCTTGGAACTGGCTCTATAAGTTCCCTTACATAGCATTTAGTTCAATCACTAATATCATAACACCGTTTGCTTTTGTATTTGTTATTGCTGCATCAATTATATCATATGCAGATGCCGGATCTTTACGGTTTAGTTTGTCTTTACTTGGTAGTTTATTCTTAGGGTTAGCTGGTATGAACATCGTTACTGGTGCTAAGCAACATCCGTTCTTGAATTGGCACACTTTGAAGTATCTACCAATATATGCACTCTTCTTAATGTGTGTGCTTACACCAATACAGATCTATGCACTCTTTACTATGAGAAACAACGAGTGGCTAACTAGATCTAAGGCACAGAAAGGTTAATGAATAATCAATTCCATATTATATTTTATGACATTAGCAAAGCCGTTACAAGGGAAGTTAGATGGTAGTATTAGACAGGCAACAAAAGACTTGAGTCGTTTTGAATCAGCATTGTTTAATATCTGTTATCCTTATGTTGAGTCTACAGAATTTGGGGCAACATTAGAACTTGTTAGTAGGATCAAGGCTTGCTGTTTTAAATATTCGGATCAGATTCAAGAGATGGCTAAGGCCAGATTTGAAGAGAACTGAGGTTGAAATGACCCCTAGTTATGACTTCTGTATCGTTGAAATGAATAGTTTTAAAGAACATATTGCTACTTTCAAAAACTTAAAGATAATACTTGATGCTATTGATGAACCGTTGAGGCAAGTAGTGATTGAATATTTATCTGAAAAATAGAGTAAGGTTTAAAAGTGACATGGTAACTAAACAGCAGAAGCATATCGTATCGAAAGAAGTTACTACCTACGAATATACCTGTGATCATTGTAGAAAAGAAGCACATGGATCAACGTATCGAGCAGCACTTAAGAAATGTTGCATCTGTGGAAGGGAAGTTTGTCTCGGCTGTCGTATTGGTTTTGATTCGCTAGATTCTTTAAGTTATTGCGGGGATTATCCTATATATCGTATGTGCAAGCGGTGTTTGAATGATGGAGATAATTATCGAAAGCAGATCATCAGTATAAAAGTAAAGGCATCGGAAGATGAAAGCGACGTTATTGAAAAATGGAAGACGGACATGAGGGTGCGAGATAAAAATGCCGGTAACTAAGCAAGATATGGAAGAGTTTTATGGTGAAGTTGTAGAACTCCGTAAAGCATTATCAGAGTTAGAATCAACATTTGAAGACCAGATTGATTTGATAGTAATACGAGTGATCCAGTTGATGAGCAAAACGAGTGTAAAGGTGGATGAACTAAGGCAAGAAAGAAAAAATGAATTAGGAGGTTAAAAATGTCTTATAAGTGTCCTCAATGCGGTGAACATCCCCATGCATTTAAAACACGATATGGAACAGAGTATCATTGTTTTTATTGTGGTCATAAATTTTATATTGACTATGATGATGAAGAATGAAGCAAAATGGATTAGGAGATTAAAATGAATTTAGACACGTCCTTAAAATTACAAAAAGATATCAGTATAAATGTAGATATAAGTCTCTATGAACTTATTTGCTTTGGGTATGTAGTGTTAGTGCGAATTCCCACATTTATCTACGTTAACATTTTCCATTGTGCGCCAACGTGGTATGTAAAACTAGCAGAAGTAATGTATCTACATTACCATGAGGACAACTCATTAAACGATTTTAAAGAATATATAAAAGATTCTCGATATGAAAGATTGTTATATGGTAAATTGACTAAAGAAGATAAGCTAGGTAGAATGTTTTATTGGTAGCATGAAACAAAAGAGCACTTATGTTTCATAACGGAGCGCATAACGATAAGTTATAATCTATTATTGTACCAAAAGGTGATTTAA
>JBAVMS010000070.1:0-58473 GCA_049690315.1 Candidatus Methanoperedens sp. | reverse complement strand
GTTACAATAGTATAAGAGTTTTGCTAACATAATTTTAACTCAACATATTGTAACTATTACACTGGTTTCACTGCAAGCATAAAAAACAGTTAAATTTATAAGGCAAACTCATGAATTGGTAACCACCGTTAAAACTAATTCAATGTTCAATATGAGTTCCTTGAAAACCGGTCATGCCAAATTTCGATGAATTCCCTGACATTTCTTCCGGCTATCACTGGATAGAATATTTATCATTACGGAAACATTGATGATACATAAGCGAGATTTTGAAAAAAGGAAACCATGGATATAAGATTTTATAAGAAACCTGAAATGACAAACCCCAGAATGCTGGTCGGTCTTCCGGGCATGGGAATGGTTGCAAGGACTACTGTTAACTATTTTATAGAATTCTTAAAGCCAGAATTGTTTGCGGATATTCCGGTACCATATCTCTCACCTTCCATTGTTTTTTTTGAGAAGGGGCTGGTAGTACCCGTTGACAGGGATAAAAGCCCTTTCAGGTTTTACTATTCGCAGGAAAATAATATCATACTGTTCTCGGGTGATATGCAAATTGGCTATATTGCAAAGGATAATGAACTCGCCGAAAAAATAATCGAAGCTGCGAAGCTTTGCGGGGTTGATACTGTTTATACTGTAATAGCCACGCATGTAAAAAATTATGTTGAGGAGCCTCAGGTATTCGGGGTGGCGACATCGCCCGAGCTTCTTGAATTTTTAAAAAGTAAAGATGTGGAGATAGCGGATGGCAGCCTGCAGATAAGCGGGGTTAACGGACTTGTAATCGAATATGCAAAGCGCAATGGGATTAATGGAATATCCTTACTCAGCGAGACGGTTTTTCCTGATGCGCTGGACATAAAAGCATGTTATGCAGGGATAAAAAAAGTTTCCGAGCTTCTGGGAATTGAGATTGATATGAGCAGGATTGAGACTGAAGCAAAGAAATTTGATGAGGGTTTTAAGAGGTATTTGAAAGAGATACAGGAAAAGAAGAGGAAAGAGGAGGATTTGGGCTATATTGGGTGAGATGACCGAATTGTTCCTGACACGCCTTTTACTTTTGCCTCTTACTTGGGCACAATTCACCAAGCATACATACTCCGCATTTCGGCCCCACAGGCCTGCATATATCCTGTCCGAACCTCACAAGCAGCTCATTGATATGGCGCCAGTGCTTCTTCGGCAGGACTTCGCGAAGTTTCAGTTCTGTCTCCTCGGGTGATTTTGTGCTTACAAGCCCGAGCCTGTTTGAGATCCGGTGGACATGGGTGTCCACTGCAATCGCATCCTTGCCAAAGCCATAAACGAGGACACAATTTGCGGTCTTTCTGCCAACGCCGGGAAGCAAGAGCAATGATTCCATATCATCCGGCACCTTGTCTTTGTAATCGTTGCTGATTATCCGGGATATTTCCTTTACACGCGGCGCCTTTATGCGATAGAACCCGACCTCTCGAATCAGTTCCTCAATGTCCGAAACATCGGCAAATGCAAGCGCTTCCGGGGTTCCATATTTCGAAAACAGTTTCTCTGATGCCCTGTCCGTGACCTCATCGTGGGTGCGCTGGGAGAGGACTGTGGCTATTAGCTGGCGAAAAGGGTCACGCAAATTGAATTTGCCTGGTGGATAGCGTTTTTTAAGGCGGGAGATGATGAGTTCGATGGGCATCGAGGTTAGTTCGGCGTGGAGGGTAATAAATATAGGAGTCAGAAAGATTTTAAACTATTTCGGATGAGTATTATAACCCTGTTGGATATAGTCCCGGGCGGACTCAGCATTCTAAATGTAGAATCCCCCATTAGTCAACATGCACACTGTCTAAACTTTTCTGTTTTTGTTCTTGGCCGATAGGTTCGATGTTGTTTGTATTCAAAAAAAGCATCTTTGGTCGTTTGATTTAATTCTTCATCCGGTGTGCATTTCACTGAGAACATACCAATTTCTTATTAATATCAACAAGATACTTATATTCTTGGTATTTTTTGTGTCTCAAAAAAGGCTGCACTTTCACTGCTACTAACCTTAAGAATATATGCAAGTGTTTTAATTAATATAAATTAGAGCGCGTGCGTCTGCATAGAGGAAGAACTATGCGGCTGAAACAAAACCGCATAGCATCAACAGGCAGACGCCAGGGGGGACGCTATAACATCCCCGCCGCGCTCTAAAATACCATAGGTTTGTGGATGGATAAAAACTTTGGTAAAACGGATGGAAATAGAGGAAGAAAGATAGCATGAAACAAAAACAAGATATAGAAAGGAAAGTTGTCTGCGTAACACCAGAAGATCATAAATATATAGAAGAACTCTACGTAAAAATCACCGAGCAATACAAAGTGCAGGCAGCGTTAGCCGGGGTAAGACCCACAATCGGAAAAAAAGGAAATGGCCCGAAGGTCAGGCATGTCGTAAGTTTTCTGCGTGAGCACTCTGCTTTTGGAGATATAGAAATACGGAATTTTGCTGCAAGGTTTGTTAAGTGAAAGAGGAGATGGATATGCGAAATATTTCATCGTCCCTGCTCTTTAGCGTGTCCCCGCAAAATGAGGATTGAAAGGGGATTGCGGAGGAACAGATGGTGGGTTAAGTTTATAAACACATATATCTATTGTAATATTTGTGATTAAATCAGGTATATTTTTTACAGAGAATGATAGAAAAAGCCTTTCTAAGACAGAATCATATCTACTTTCGAAGCTATCGGAGGAAGGAAGAGAAATTTTTACTGTGAAAGATACAGCCAATGTTCTAAAAAAATCTTACGTAGAGTCCAGAAAAATAATAAGCAACCTTAAAGCCAAAAGATGGATTGAAAAAATAGAAGCGGGAAAATATCTTATAATGCCTTTATCCGCAGGCGTTAAGCCAAAATATACGGAACATGAGTTTGTAATCGGTTCAAAGCTTATAGAACCTTATTATATCGCGTACTGGAGCGCATTGAATTATTATCACCTGACCGAGCAGATACCTTTTTCTGTTTTCATTGCAACGACAAAGAGAAAGAGCAACAGGAAAATATTGGATGTTAATTATATTTTTGTAACTCTATCCAAAAAGAAGTTTTTTGGCTATACTACCGTGAACATTGCCGGAAAAAACATCTTTATGTCAGAGAGGGAAAAGACCATAGCAGACTGCCTGGACCATCCTGAGTATTGCGGCGATATAACTGAAGTTGTTAAGGCTTTGAAAGCCGAAGGCCTGTCTTTCAGAAAGATAGTTGATTATGCAATAAAAATGGGAAATGCAACAATATTGAAAAGGCTTGGATATTTGTCAGAAATCCTGGATATAAAATTGGATGAAAAATTAAAGAAAAAGATGCTGAAGAATATTTCAAAAGGGTATTCAGTTCTCGACCCTTCCATAAAATTAAGAAAGGGAAAATATATTGAAAAGTGGAAGTTGTTGATAAACAGAAAGATAGGTGAAGAGTTTTGATAACAGCAGATGAAGTAAGGAAAGCGGCAAGGTATTTTAGGAACAGCATCTTCAAGCGAAATATCGGTTAAGTTTCTTACCCTATATTCTTGACAATCTTCTTCAGGAAAACTTGGAACTCGCTGAGAAAGGAGTAAAAATCCGTATCATCTATCTCTGACAGAAGTAAGTCCCGCTCATTGCCCCAATCAAATATCTTTCCCGATTGTAAGAGCGCATTTTTCTCTTTCAGATTGAACCGGTACTTATCATAGAGCTCAATCGCAAAGTTCGTCTTGCTGACTATGCACCCCTCCACATCCTCCAATTTGATTCCGAGGCGCCTGCAGATAAAATAAACATCCAGGAAATCCCTTGCCTTCGTTCCTTCCCTTGTTAGAAGTGCCCTGACTTTTTCGCTGAGTATCTCGCGAATGTCGTAAATGCTGAAAGTTATCTTCCTGGTATATTCTGCATACTCAGGGAACAGCACCTCAAGCTCCTCGTGCTCGCCTGTAAGCAATCCGCTCAGTTCTCCGTCCGTGGGTGGAAAGCACATGCTTTCGACAAAGTTGATCTGCACTTTAAGGAAGCTGCGGCGGTTCAGTACTTCAGATATGTACCAGATCTTGAATGTATATGTTTTGTTGCCCCCGCCGAACTCGATATACTCGGCGTTGCTCTTGTCACATTTGAAATCCATGCCTCTTTTTTTTGCAATTTTCTCAAAGATTTCACCGATATTGTCAATGACTCTGGATAAGTAAGCCCTGATAGCCTTCTGCGACTTTCCTTCGAATACACTCTGGTCTTTCCATGTGAAGTCTATGTCCTCCGAGAATCTTAGATAGCCGAAATACGACTTTATAAGGCAAGTACCTCCTTTGAAGAGGACGTTTGCTGTGAAAAACCTGTCTCCTGAGAGGTCGAATAATATCTGGTGGAGGATGAGGTCCTTCTCGATCAAATCCTTCCTCTTGATGTCGAGGATTTTGGCAACCTCATTTACAAAATCAGCCCTCACCCGATCACCCTCTCCACTATTTCAGTCACTGTTTTTGGATACTTCTTTGCGTAGCTCATCAACTTCTCTTTTGAACCCTGCTTAGCCCATTCGGATATATCAAGGACTATCTTGTCGTCTGGAACTCCGTTATACCTCCAAATGTATATGAAATCAAGGACAGTCTTCTCAGGGTCTGAATATCTTACCATCTCATCTTTGTTCTTTATTCCGAAGCCAACCAGGGAAGACGATAGCTTGGTGAACTTGAATTTGTAGCCACTCATGTTTATGGGGTTTGCCCTGAACAGCGTATCATTAATCACATCTTCCACCGCAAAATACTCATGAGTCATATTATTAAGTTTCAGTGCCGTGTGCATCCCAAAATACCAGTTTCTCACATTCTTCAGTTCCAGCCCCTTTGCTACGAGTTCCAGATGGCTGTATTTGCTTCTTCCAAGCTTTATTTCATCAAGGGTCTTAACATAGAATATTCCTCTGAATATCCTTGTCAGGTAGCCTTGTGCAATGAAATATCGGATTACTGTGGTATAGTCCAATTTCATTGATTTGCAGTACAGTTCCAACTCCTTTGACGTGACGAACTCTTTATTTTCTATACGAAGCTTTTTGAGCAGAACACTCATTCTCATTTATATCACAATATCATATATAGTATGATATTTAGATATATATCACTATGTATGCTTAAGCCTCGAATATCTTGAAGTCGCCAGGAACTTTGCATCTGTCAGCATGATCCTTGATAAGCTCGGCGCAGAATGAGTGAAATGTCTTTACAATTACTTCCTTTCCCTGAAGGAGTTTCTCGACCTTTTCGCGCATATTCCCCGCTGCTTCTTTGGAGAAGGTGAGTGCGAGGATATGGGAGGGATCGATGTTTTCCTTTTCTATCATGTATGCGATCTTGGCGGTGATGGTCGTGGTCTTGCCAGTGCCTGCGCCTGCGAGGATCAGTTGTGGGGCTTGGGTGTGTTTGATGGATTCAAGTTGGCGGGGTTTTAGGGTTGAGAGGAGGGAATCTAAGGAGATGCATACCACCTGGTGGGTTATAAGTACATCCGACTGAGGATAATACTTTCTGTCTGGATTGAAAGAGTATCCAAAACTAATTTAGGCAGAAAAAATGAAAAGCTTTTTAATCATTACAAACGGTATAAACTTGATTTCGTAATTATAATAATATGTATCAGAAGGGGAATAAATATTGACCACCGAAAAAATCACTTTCTCCCAACTCGAAAACTTCCTGTTAAAGTCCGCCGATATTCTACGTGGCAAGATGGATGCTTCCGAATTCAAGGAATTTATCTTCAGGATGCACTTTATAAAGCGTTTATCGGATGAGTTCGAGCGCAAGTGTGATCAAATGCATAAGACAGATTTTGTACATCCGAAAGACCTGCTCACTGGGAAGAAAAGCATCAATGCCTTGCTGAACGACACGGAGATTAGCGTATGAATCAGGATAAAATACTACAATACATCAGACTAGATGAACGAAATCACGTTGAGAAAAGCCTGCTCTATCAGCTTACACTTCGGGGCGTGCACAATGAATGATCTTATCCAATTATCAACAAAAGAACTCGATCAATTTCTTTCGGCACAATTACCCGCTTTGTCGGAAGATTGGTGGAATAAACACGTTGTAGACCGCTTGAGCTTTCAGCAGCAGCGCATGGTAGAGGAACGAGGATTCAAGTCACTACAACAGCTCGATTTTGCAGCACTGCTTCGGGTGCTAGATCAGAACTGGTATGAATTGTCAAACAAACTTGGCTTGCCTCGTGAAGGTCGGACTTGGGTCAAAGAGATGCAGACAGTGCGCAACAAGTGGGCACACCTCTCAGCACAGACAATGCCTGCCAGTGAAATATATCGGGATGCTGACACTTTGGGTCGCCTCCTGGGGATTCTTGGAGCCGGAAATGCTTCAATTGAAGCCGTCGAGCTGGCTAAAGCCAATGCTCTTGCTGCCATGGCAGGGCCAGGTAAATCCACTGTGGCGGAAACCTCAAAAATTGCATTCACAACAGATCAGACGACAGAGGCGAGACCGAGCGCCACAGCGAATGTTCCTGCAGTTCCTGTATCGTTATTCAATATAGGGGACATTGTCGCGCTGCGCTCGAACCCTGCCATATTGATGCCGGTCATTGAAGTGGTGCCAGGTGGTGTCGAATGCCGTTACAGGGTGTTTCAGAAAAACGTCAAAGCCATGTACTACGAAAGCCAACTTCAGGCATCACAGACGACAGATGTTGAACGCAAAATGCTTTCAGTCCATCAACTTCATGCTTACTTGACGAGTCTGCAACTTCTTTCACCTTCCACCGCAAATCTATTCTCGCTACGCTCTGGCCGGGTGCAGTTCGTGCCTTACCAGTATCGTCCTGTGCTGAAGCTCATCCGAGCGGATCGTCCTCGTCTGCTTATTGCCGATGAGGTGGGTGTAGGCAAGACCATAGAAGCAGGTTTGATCATCAAAGAACTGAGGGCGCGAATGGACATTTCCTCCGTGCTGATTATCTGCCCCAAGGCGCTGGTGGCAGAACGCAAGTGGTTTTTGGAAATGAAACGTTTCGATGAAAACTTCACTGCACTTGATGGTTCGCTGCTACGGCATTGCTTGAAGGAAACCCATCTCGATGGGGAGTGGCCTGAGCAATACTCTAAGGCCATCCTGCCATTCTCGCTGTTCGATTCGGATCTTGTGTTTGGGAAGGAAGGACGCGGCAATAAGAAAGGACAGGGACTGTTGAATCTTGACCCACCTCCAAAGTTCGATTTGGTAATTGTGGACGAAGCTCACCATATCCGCAATTCAGAGACTTTCTTGCATCAGGGAGTGCGTTACTTCTGCGACAACGCTCAAGCGGTGCTGTTGCTCACAGCAACCCCCGTCCAGCTCGGCAGTTATGATTTGTATACCCTACTCAACGTGCTGCGTCCTGATTTGGTAATCGACCACGCAAGCTTTGAGCAGATGGCTGAACCGAATCAACATATTAATACCGCAGTTCAGCATTGCCGGATGGCCAAGGAGGGCTGGCCGCATGATGCCCGTGCCAGTCTTGATGAAGTGGCCCAGACCGAATGGGGAAGATTGTTCCTGAGGGAGTCACCCTCATTCCAGCGCATTTATGACCAATTGCAAAATAATGATCTGGACGATGTAGACCGGATTGGGCTCACGCATGCTATCGAAGCGCTCTATACTTTTAGTCCATTGATTAATCGAACGCGGCGTCGGGACATAGGCGAGTTCACGACCCGCAAACCCGAAACCATAAACGTTGAGTTCACTGTTGGGCAGAAGCAACTGCATGATGGGCTGCTTGATGTGATTGCGCGGATTCTGAGCGTTTGCCATGGCCAGCAGAATGTGAAGTTCATGATGACGACTATTCGTCGGCAAGCGGCAAGTTGTCTTTACGGACTGGCACCGCTTCTGCATGGCATTTTGGCCGGCAAGCTTGATCTTCTTGAGTTTATGGAAGCAAATGACTCTAACGCAGAAATTGATCTGAGTTTTATCGATCAGATTCGAACTGATGTAGAGCTGCTGCTTGAACAGGCACGTAATCTCGACCCATATGATCCCAAGATAGAGGCTTTTATTAAAGTCCTGATCGACAAGAATAAAATGGAAAACAACAAGGCGCTAGTTTTCAGTACATTTCGTCATACTCTGGCATACCTGGCTGCACACACACAAAAAACGAGCCTGCGTTACGGACTGATTCACGGAGACGTGCCGGATGAAGAACGGTCTGATATACGCCGTCGCTTTGCGTTACCCAAGGAAGACGAAAAAGCGCTTGATGTACTGTTGTCCTCAGAGGTAGGTTGTGAAGGGTTGGACTTCCAATTCTGTGACCTACTTATCAACTACGATTTACCATGGAATCCGATGCGTATAGAACAGCGTATCGGACGTATCGATCGGTATGGGCAGAAAAGCGAAACGGTTGCCATTGTCAACTTCATCACCCCAGGCACCGTTGATGCTGACATTTATGAGCGCTGCCTCTTGCGCATCGGCGTGTTTCATAATGCGGTGGGTGGCAGCGAGGAGATATTGGGGGAAATCACTCAAGAACTACATGATATCGCCGAGAGCTTTGAACTGACTGCCGAAGAGCGCTCGCAGCGCCTCAAACAACTCTCCGATAACGGAATTAACCGGATACGTGAAGAGCAAGAATTAGAATCGAAGGAAGCCGAGCTGTTCGGTTTGAATGTCCCCAATCCATCCTGGCGAGACGAGATCGATGCAGCAGAAACTTTCTGGCTGTCACCCCCCGCACTTCAAAGGGCTGTGACTACCTACCTCGCTACCCGGCTTGGAAGCGAGAGTGAGCATCTGCTGGGTGACAAACCGCTCAAAACATTGCGGCTGAGTCAGGAGGCGAGAAACAAACTGCTCGACGACTATAAGCACCTGCCTCGCTCAATCGAGCCGACAGCGAGGGACTGGGAGAAGTGGCTTAAGGGCGCACAGCCCACATTGTCTGTCACTTTCGAGCAGGAAGCTGCTGCAGAGAACCCCAAAGCTGTGCATCTGTCAGTCCTGCATCCAATGGTGCGACAGGCAGCCCGCTTCCTGGAGCTCGATGATCCAGCCAGCGTTGCCCTTGTGTTACAAAGCCCAGAATTACCTGCTGGCGAACACCACTTCGCCCTGTACCGCTGGCGTAAGCACGGGATTAAACCCGACGAGGCGCTCGTTGCAGTGGCGTCAGAGCCGAGTGTTGAAGCCAAGCTGCTGAAGGTTCTTCAATCAGCTATTGAGATCAGCAATATAATGCCCCCGAATGCTTTGGAGTGCGATGCGCTTGACATCAAGCATCACAGCAAGTGGACTGAGGCGCGCGCTAACCACATTGCCGAAAATAAGCAATTGGCCGAGTACAGAAGCCAGAGTCTGACAGTGAGTCATCGTGCCCGTTGCAAGGCCATCGATGACCAGATAGCTCGTGCCACTAATGACAAGATTCGCCTCATGAAGGAAAGTGAACTGGCACGTGCCAATGTTGACTTCACTCGCCGGATGGAAGACATTCAAAAAGCAGCGAACAGTGCTGACATCCTGGCAACTCCTGTAGTGTTTGGGACGATTGTTGTAAAGCAGGGTGAGACAAAATGAGCTTTCTCGATAAAGTCAGAGAGGACAGGCTGCCGCTAGCCAACGTCCTAAAAAAGCACCCGGGAATCCGTAAGATTGTCGAGGACCTTTATCCTGATCGGGCGCATTTCATCTTCGAACTTCTCCAGAACGCCGAAGACGCGGGCGCAACAGAAGGAAGATTCACGCTTGGACGAAACTCTGCTAGCTTCGAGCACAATGGTCACCCTTTCACTGAGGAAAATGTATGGGGCATCACTGACATAGGAGCAGAGGACAAGAAAGAAGATAAGATTGGCCGTTTCGGTGTGGGTTTCAAAGCTGTTTTCGGTTACTGCGAAACCCCCCATATCTGGTCGCCGACGTTTTCTTTCAAGATCTCAGAGCTGGTCTTACCAACAGAACTTAAACCCAAGTCCGGTGTTGGCAAAAAGACCTACTTTGAGTTCCCCTTCAACAATCCAAAAAAGCCAGTGCTAGTCGCCTACGAGGAAATCAAGGCAGGGCTTGAGGAACTGGCTGAAACAACCCTGTTATTTCTCTCAGGCATCACGTCGATTCACTGGCAGATAGATCAGCAACCGGCTGGTGAAGTTCTTCGAATCAATCACTCTGAGCATCATATTGAAGTGCGGAAGCGGGTGGGTGGCAAGACGACCTCAAGCTCCCACTTCCTGCGTTTTTCCGATGCGGTAGATTATTTAGATAAAAGGTGTGTTGCCATCGCCTTTGGATTGGATTTCCTGCCCAGCGTCACCGCATTTGACGCTAAGAAGCCGCTCAACAAGCAACTGAAGATAATCCCGGCAAACCCTGGACGGGTCGCAGTGTTCTTCCCGGCAGAAAAAGAAACCTCAGGACTGCGCTTTCACCTGCACGCGCCGTTTGTGCCAGAACTCAGCCGCGCGAGCATCAAGAAAACCCCTGCCAACGAGCCATTGTTCAAGCAGCTTGCCGGACTGGCCGCATCATCACTGCACACGGTGCGCAATCTGAAGCTGTTGACGGCTGATTTCTTGGATGTGCTTCCCAATTCCGAAGACACCATACCAGAACAGTACCAGCCAATATACGAAGCCATCATCACGGAGATGAACGATAAACCATTGACTCCCACTCAAGCAAAAAAGCATGAACCAGCCAAGCATCTGCTGCAGGCCAAGGCATCGCTCAAAGTTCTGCTGTCGGAAGAGGATCTCGAGTTTTTGGTAGATTACGACGAAGAGTCGTTTAAATGGGCCATTGGGGCACAGCAGAAGAACAGCAATGTGGATAACTTTCTGACAAGTTTGGCTATCCAAGAGTGGGATGTTGAAGCATTTTTAAATATGCTTGAAGAGAAGGCATCGGATGCCCCGCGTTTCGTTAATAATTTGTATGTCGAGGGACCGGATGCAGAGTTTATGAAGTGGCTTACTTCCAAACCGGATGAGTGGCATCAAGAGCTTTATTCACTACTATCCTCGGAGTATCTAATCGGCCTGGACTATAACCAAAAGAAAGCTATCGAACGCCTGAAACATCTCAAAATTGTTCGCCTAAGCAACGGTGGTTACAGCACTGGAAGTAAGTGCTACTTCCCTAGGGATGACACAGAGCACGATGAATTACTTCCCCGCATTGCCAAAGGTGTGTACTTGTCTGGCAAGAGCAAATTGCAGCAGGAGGCAGCCATGAAATTGCTTTTGGCAATAGGCGTTCGCATAGTCGGAGAGGCCGAACAGGTTGAGGCGATTCTGAAGAAGCGATACACGGCTGCCCAAATTACTCCCAACATAAATGATCTCAAACAGTTCATCTCGTTGGTAGAGAAGGAGTCACAGCAAGCCAAACTATTCGCAGGCTATTACATATTTGAACGCAAGGACGGAAAATGGGGCATGCCAAGCCAGGTTTTTCTGGATGATCCTTTCATGGCTACCGGCCTGAGTGTCTACTACGACGCGCTGGGAGAAAAGGCCAGCAGGATGGCGTTGGCTCGGAGCTATCAAGACTGCGGAATACACTATGAGAAGATAGCGAGGTTCGCCATCGATGTCGGTGTACAAGCCCGCCTCATGATTGATTTGGTGAGTTGTTCGTCAAACCCAGACACAAAGCGATTGGTATGGGAAGCACGTGGCAATTGGTCTCATCTCGGTCGTGATCGTGATTACACGATCACAGGACTAAAGGATATTATAGACAAACAGGACAAGGCACTATCATCTCTAATCTGGAGGACGCTATGCAGGGATGCGAATCCAGACTGGATCATCGCGCAGTATCGCAATAACGCCAGCCATGAGATCAGAAGTGCGCCTTCACAGCTCATTTGCATTTTGCGAGATGCGAAATGGGTGCCTCAGAACGACGAGGGGTTTGTTCGTCCGCGCGAAGCCTCTCGCGAATTGCTTCCAGAAGGCTTCCCGTTTGACGCTGGTCAGGCGTGGCTCAAGGCGGTTCATTTTGGAGAGGATGTGCTTCAAAGGTCAGAAGAGCAGAGCAAAAAGCAGGCCTTTGCCAAGGAGTTGGGATTTCCTGACCAGAAGTCGCTCGAAGACGCCAAGTGGTTTGCGGGGCTAACCGAAGAGGAAAGGGAACGGTTCAAGGCGGAGCATGAAAGTCGGTATGCACCCGAACTACCTGACCAAGAGCCTGCTAACCCTGAACATCGCAATCGTAGGGTAGGTGAGGAAGCTGCTGGTGCGCCGAAGCGACGTATTGAGAAGCATCTCCAGTCCATCTCCATGGAGCTCGAGAAAGTGAAGAAAGAGACTGAGCCATATCTACTTCAGCAATACACGAAGGATGACCAGATAATCTGCCAAGTATGCAAGAAGCCAATGCCATTCAAGCTCGACAACGGTCGTGACTACTTCGAGAAGGTTGAGTTCCTTCCGGAGCTGGAGAAGCACTATTACCAGAACTATCTGGCGCTTTGCCCGAACCATGCGGCAATGTTCCAGCATGCCAACGGCTCAAGGGATATGTTGAAAGACATGTTCCTCAAAATAGAAAGTAACGAGCTTGAGGTCGTCCTCGCCCAGAAAGATACCACCATCTACTTCACGAAGACCCACATTGCCGACCTGAAGACAGTAATCAAAGTTGACCAACAGGAAAATGAGCCTGAAGAACAATCATGAATCAGGACATAACACTACAATAAATCAAACTTGATGAACGCAACTATGTTGAGAAACTCCTGTTCGATCAGCTTGACGGGTTGGGTTTGGACATAACCGACTTGGACGGCAAACAACACACCTTCACGGAGAATTAACGTATGGGCGGTATGCTCGTAGTCCTATTTTCCCGTAAATTTACCTTTGTGCCACATGGAAATGTCCATAAACTACACGAGTTTGCTTTCAGAATCCGTAGAGCGTGAAGTGTTGTGTTTAATCGCCGCAGATGATGTGATTTTGTTCTTGCATAAGTGACATGAACACTGCAAAATTCTTCAAATCTTAAAACTAAGGAGTTCTGCTCAAAATTGTTGGCTTTTATTCTTTTAGTCTTAGTGATAAAGTCTTAGTACCTGATTTATATTTATGCTCATTAAGTCCGAATATGTCTGAGTAAGCTTCTATGAGCTCAGATAATTTTTTAAAACCGTATGTTTCAGGATCAAAACTGGGATATAATTGCTTCAATTTTGAACCAAAATCCGATAATCGAGTCCATCCATCTTCTTTAACAGCTTTATCGTAAACTTTTTTCAATAATGTTACCGGGTTCTTTTTATCTGTTTCTTCAATTTCCCTTTGGATAATAGTTCTTAAGCGATTAATGTGCTTATTTTTAAAGTGTATAGAATACCCCTCTTTATCCAAGTTTATTGGTATTTTTTCTAAATCACTTTCTAAAATATGCGATCTAAATTTTTGCACCTCATCGTTTATGCCATTCGTGATAAATTCCTTAAACATAGCTGCACACAGAGGACATAGTGCCAAATAGAGTTCTTCGAGTTCGAATTTGGAATCATAACTACCTATAGCTTCAAAATAATATTGTCCGTCTCGTTTCTTGAAGGGCATTTCTTTCTCACATATCTGGCAAATCATCTGCCCATCTTTATTAGTATAGTAATCTCTCAGAAAGGTATGTTGATCTATGGTTCCAAGTGTAACTCGTTGACTCACATTTTTTTTAGCATATTTTTTCTCAGTTGCATCTTGTATTTTCTCATTCATTTTAATTCTGCTGCGTTCTGAGTCTATGGGAACATCTTCCGGAAAATCAGGAGATTTACTTTCCGCTGCTTCGAATGATTTCCACTTTTCATACAATTGCGGGTCTTCTTCAAATTTTTTTATTTCTTCGATGAATTTTAGGTTTTTTATGCCTAAGACTTTAGCAGCTTCGCTTTTATCTTGAAAAGCCATATCCTCCACGTGAGTGTTTTCTCCAAAACCTATAGCGCTCAACCAGCCATTCTCATCATCATAAATAAAATCATCCAATAACTGATCTTGAGTAATCTCAGAAGGTTTGCAGAATTTGCCGTTAATATCAGGTATCCATTTTTCTTCTCTTAAAGTAAATATGATTTGAGAGGAAGCTTTTTGGAGTGGGTATGATCTATTAGGACGATACTTCGCAATTAAGACTTCTGAATCAGCCTCACACATGGTATTCCAGATTAGTCTGTTTATGTTTGTATTTTTAAGTGCGAGGAGTTCTTCAAGTTCATCAATAATGTAGTCTTCATTAATAGTATATTCGGAGTGTTTAGCTGAAGAATATTTATACAATTCATTATCTTGATTATCCCACGAATCTTCGATTTTTTCAATATTTAGCTTATCTGTTACACCAACCGAAATTGCAAAATCAACAAATCCTACAAGTTCTTTATATCTCTCCCATAATGGACTTTTCTCTTCAATGGGTGTTTCTATTTCATATAAGACTGATAGAGCAGTTTCTTTGAATGGTACATCAATGAAACATTGTTCTGGAGTACAAAATAATTGCTCCGTTTTGTCAAGAAAAATGTGAGATCCATTAAAAATCGACACTTCTCCCCCTTTTTTGTACCAAGAGATGAACCTTTCCATATGTTTGATATTATCATTCAAATTCGGACAAATATTATCTTGTTTATAATAGGACTCCAAAATAGACTCTATAAACTCATTTTCTCCTACATCATGAATTCCCACTTTTTCTTTTAAGAATTTAAGTACTTGTCCATTATTGGTGATTTCTTCTTTAACCATTGGATAGTTGGATTTCCCTGAAGTGAATATGTATGCATTCAGTTTTCCTTCGGTTTGAAAGGGAATTACATGCGAGTTATCGTTGAGTCGAATAAATGGTTGTTCCTTTATAATATCATTCACAGTTTTCCAAACCCAATCAAGATAGATGTAAAACTGTATCATCCATTCATCTGTCTGTTTTTCAAGATATTTTGAAGTAATTTTCCGAGCGAACTTTTCTGGATCTATTTCCTCAACATTTAGAACAAATCTCAAGTAACTCCATAAAATCTGTGTTTTTTCCTTATCCTTTGTTATTTCTTTTGACAACCATTTTTGAGGCTCATCCACATTTAAAAGTGCCTTCAGTTGATCCTCTGACAATAATTTTATTAGTTTTTCCCCATCTGCAAATTTAGCATGTTTTGCCGCTATAAAATTTCCATCATTTCCAGGCAAGAAAGCATTTTCATATAATTCAGATTTTACACGCTTGTATATTGGGAGAAACATATTGTTCTCATTATCTTCTGAAAACTCTTCATTATTTATGGGCATACTTGTTAAGAGATTAATATCTAATAACTTCATATCTTTTAACTTTGGCAAAGTTTCCGCCAAAAGAACAGATGTTTCTGCTAAAAGATGTTGATTGAAGTCATCATTTGTGTTTACAGTCTCACGATTTGGTGTAGTACGATATGGGCCATTCAGAAGAAATCCCATATGTGTTTCAATCTTTGTTTTAAAAAGAACAACCAATGGATGTTTCATTTTAGAAATACTTTTTCCATTATCATCCAACCTGAATGCAATATCAACGGGTTTATATTTATTCTCTTTTCTAGTAGAAGGATCATACCATTGAATTAATCGAGAAAATACAATATATGTTTCAGAAGTATTTCCATCAGCTATTCTCGTTTTCCTTTTTCGAAATATTGATGAATATTCCTCTTTTTCTTCAGAAAGATCAGTTCGCAAATACTTCCCTCGTTCGTTACCTGCATCCCATTTCACTTCACGTATATTTTGCGTGAAAAGCAATGATATCTTGTTAAGATCTTTAAGTCTCTTCGCAATTTCATTAAAGGCTTTATCGGATGACACATAATTTTCAATATAATCAGGTTTTAAATCCATATGATTAAATGGAAGTATTATCCTTGTGCGACTTTTATGAAGATCGTTAGGAACAGCTGCAGCACGTAAGCGGTATAGATCATAAATTTCAAAGTGTTCATCTCCAGAATAAATAATAGGTTTGGCAGTAAAAGCAAAAACGGATTTGAAACCTAAACCGAAATGCCCTGTCTTCACGAGGTCTTCACGGCTTGTACCTTTACCAAAATAGCTGATTCCGTTAACATTTTCTGTTTTGAAGGGAATACCATTATGTTCAATAATCAACCTATCAGGCAAGAGATGGAACGATATCTCACTTGCACTGTAGTCATCAGCATTCTGTAGAATCTCATAAACGAAATGTGTTGGGTCGGAATACATGTTCACTTGAGACTTTCGTGAGGATGTATCTTCACCCAATTGTTTTACGTTATATAGAGTTATTGCCTCATAATCGCTGGCCATTTTCTTACTCTTTGTTTATAAATAATATTCCAAATGCCACCGCTTGGGACGTCACATCAGCCTTTTCTACTGATATATACTATTCCTATATGCGGTGCGAATAATCAACCTCTGCGCCTGCAATTTGTGACAGCTGCATTCGCTTAATTTTCCCATCTTCAGCCTTGGATAGTTGTTCATTTAGAGGTAAATCAGCTTAATTATATGGATTGACGTTACTGAATGCGTTAATCTTGTACTGCAGGCGATGCATGTTATGTGCATCCTAAGATGATCTTTGACTAACATAACATTTGTGGCACTAAAAAATGGGAGCACGAGCAAAACTGCAAAAAAGGACATGTAAGGAAACGGAATTTGTTATTATTTGCATTTTTAAGCATTTTTCAGGAGTGGAAAGTTTCTAAATCCAGTGAGTTTTGTTAAGAGCGATAAAGCGACAAAGATTTATACACATGAGAGTTGTACAGATTCAAACCTTATATAAAGTCCACTGGACAATATTATAGGGGAGCTTAACAATGAGTAAAACATTACCAATAAAACACTTATCAGCTAGAGTGCCATGGCATGATAATAAGTGGAATGGAACATTTTGCCATAATGTTCTTGATAACTCTTTTTGTAGGATTTTACGAAGGATTGATGCAACCAAAAATCCGGATACTGAGCCCAATAACATATTGGTTAATGAAGCTAATTTTCCTCCATGTATAGCCGAGAAAGGAACTTTTTTATCTCCATTCGAATATACCAGAGAACTACCTCATGCATGGGCTGAAATAAATGAGTTATACAAAGACTATTTACCAGCAAAATATCATCATAAACCATACTCTTTTAATGCAATTCCTTTTTTATGGATGATGAAGGAAAACGCAAAGGATGGCCACATTTCGGAAAAAGCAATTATTTATGAGCTCGAATATGATTCAGAACTTGAACAAGAAATTGATGAACAACTTGGTTTTGAGGGTAATAAATGGGTACAACACCAGGATAATCAAAAAGTTCTATTAGATGCTTTTTTCGGCTGTTTAAAGAAAAAAGAGTCTCTTATTTTTTTCTATTGTAAGCATACCCCCTTATCAGAACCGAATCAAAGAGTCATTGTCGGTGTTGCGAAGGTTAGGAACGATATTGGAGCAATCCTTAACTATGAGTTCCCTACTGGGTACAATGGTTATAGAAGTCATCCATGGGATCGTTGTGTTGAGCATACATTGACTGATAAAAATCCCGACGGTTTTCTTTTACCATATCATGAATTAATTGAATACTCTCAAAAAAATGAAATAGACTTAGGAGAATATGTGGCAATGGCATCTAATTTTGAGCAATTCTCCTATGCCTCTGAGTTAGTTGAACATGATACGGCTATTGACTCTTTGCTTAGTATGGCAGAAGTTCTCAGGAAATCAGAAGTAATACTTAATAAATCATATAAAAAAGAATTACAATGGATTGATAATGAGATCAGCAGAATCTGGAATATGCGAGGCGCTTTCCCCGGTATGGGGGCTGTGTTGAGTGCTTTGAAAATAAATGAAGGCAACACAATCGCATGGGAAATTGAAAAGTATATTTTAGCCAAAGACAATGACCTTCTTAAGACAGATCCTTGGATTATATTTGAAGAAAGTATTGTAAATCCAAAAAAGCATATTAAAGATAGAGGAGAAAAACTATTTAATCAAACAACCCAGCGCATATGGAAGTATATACCATCAAATAAAAAGCAGCTTTATAAAATTCTGAGCAGGATTCAACTGAACAATGAACAGGCAGAAACAATTTTAGAAAATTATCAAGATTGGATTGGAAGCATCGACGAGATAATAAGAAATCCCTATCTGCTATATGATAAAACCAGATTTTATTTTAAAGAACTTTTAACATATAAACAAATCGATAAAGCTATTCTACCTCCTCCCAAAATCAGAGAAGCTTTCCCTCTGCCTATAGAATCAGCCATGTCTGATCAACTGGATGAGCGCCGGGTCAGGTCTTGTTGTATTTGGGTGTTAGAAGAGGCAGCGGATGAGGGTCATTCACTTTTGCCAATAAATGATGTTCTACAACGTCTGGAAAACAAAGTACTTGATGAGTCATTTCCAATCAACGAAGATATTTTATTAGCACAATCGGAAAGTATACTATTTAATCAAGAAATAAATTTAATTAGAAATGATAAGTACCATTTTTTTAAACTTCAAAGACTTATTGATCTTAAGAATATAATCACACAAAAAATAAATAAAGAGAGTGTGATGAAAAAAGTCTATGGCATAGACAAGGATTGGTTGAAAATAATCAATGAATGGCCAGATATGCCTAAGATTGATATAAATACTCCAGAAAATGCTGATGAATTATTAGCAAGAAAAGAAAAAGCAGAAGCATTACGAACTCTTTGTAATTACCGGTTTTCGGTTCTAATCGGGCCAGCTGGTTCCGGTAAAACAACTCTCCTTAAAATATTTGAAAATATTCCGGAGATAAAAATGGGTGGAGTTGCAAAATTAGCACCAACCGGAAAAGCCCGGGTTAAGCTTGGGCACGATGCAAAAACTATCGCCCAATTTTTGTATCCTGATCGTTATGATGCCTATTATAATATTTACCATAACAATGAAGACGCAGAAAAATCTTCAAGCGCAAGAAACATAATCATTGATGAAGCGTCTATGCTCACAGAGGAACAGCTTGCGGCTGTATTTGATGCTCTTGGACCTGTAGATAGAATCATTCTTGTAGGTGATTACAGACAATTGCCGCCTATCGGCACTGGTCGGCCTTTTGTTGATATAGTAAATCTCTTAAAGCCATTATCATTTTCAGATTCAAACATCAAAGTGGGTCCTGCATATGCGGAATTATGCCAAATAAGAAGACAATTGAACACCAAGGATGAAAAGAGAGTGGATGTGATGTTGAGCCGTTGCTTTGGAGATGAGCCAACACACGAAGATCTGGATTTATTTCATGAAATAGCAGCGGGGACCATAAAAAATAAAAATTTGCGAATGGCAAAATGGTATAACAGTAAAGATTTTAAAGCCCTTTTTGAAAATATCATAAAAGAAGAACTGGATTTAAAAGATGATGTCATCAAAGCGTTTAATCGCACTCTGGGTGCCAAGGATATCGGAGGCTATCAATATTTTAATTATGATGATGCCGAAAAAAAGATAGAAAATTGGCAGATAATTTCTCCCGTAAACGGTTTTGGATATGGGGTTAAAGAAGTTAATAAGTTTATTCAAACGACATTTCGCAAATCATTTATTGACCTTGCCTTAAATGTAAAACGCCATACGCGCCAGATTGCAAAACCCAAGGGAACAGATAACATAGTTTATGGTGATAAAGTAATCAACCTGAAAAACACACAATGGCGAGATTATCAGTGGATTAAACCAAAAGATAAAAAAGCTGAAGCGCTTAATTATTTTGCTAACGGCGAAATCGGCGTCATTACGGGAGAATTCCGGGGACGGAATGGTGGCGGGAGTGGTGAGCCCAAGATAGAAATCAGTTTTTCCACTCAACCTGGGTATAGTTATGTCTTCTGGCCGAATGACCTTGGGGAAGATAACAAATACCCATTTGAATTGGCATATGCTATTACCGTACATAAAGCTCAAGGTAGCGGTTTTAAGAAAGTATTTTTTATCCTGCCATCTGGAGGCTCTATTTTATCAAGGGAACTTCTTTACACCGCGCTCACTCGCCAAGAAGAAAAGATTATTATTCTTCATCAAGGGGATTTTAGAGATTTTATCAAGCTTGCAAGCACCGAGGCTTCAGCAACAGCCCGTCGTTTTACTGATCTTTTCTTTTTCCCAGAAGTAAAACAGATAGAAAAAAAATATTATGATGCCCGTTATATTAATGTATCTGAGAGAGGCGAGAGAATGATTTCAAAAAATGAGGTCATCATTGCAAACTGCTTAAATAAATATAAGAAACAGATATCTTATGCCTATGAAAATAAGTTGAAACTGGAAAACAGCGGCAGGACAATAAAACCGGATTTTACTATAGAAAACTTGGGTAACGGTCGTCGTTTTTATTGGGAGCATCTCGGAATGATGACCCGTGATGATTACCGTGAAAAATGGGAAAAAAAGAAAAAAGGGTATCTTGATGAAGGCTTTGTACTATTTACTGAAGCGAACTCGGATACAGATAAAGTTTTGATTATTACCGAAGAAAATCCCAATGGCGGAGTCGATTCCCAATATTTTGACCAGATAGTCAGAAAGTATGTACTTGGGACATCTATATGAATTTGAAGTATAGTCGTTTATGGGCGTCCTGTGCTCTGGCGGGAAGAGAGGTGGGTTAGAAATGAAGAAGTTAATTAAAAAGGTCACTCAAATTGGCGTTGTTCCGACTCTTCCATCCACGGACCGCGCACTCAAACTTCCGATCCAAAGGCTCTAAAAGTCTCGAAGTAAATCCTAGTGTCCTGTCAACCCTCAAATTATTGGATGAAATCGAGATAATTCTATCCCTTCATCTCGGTTATTTTTGCCAATTGACACTTGACAAGATACTAGTTGGATTTGTAAAGAAATAAAAAATAATACTCTTGTATGTTCCTAATGGTGCTAAGAGCAATCTGATATCTCCTTCCTCGTAGTTTGGAATTGAGAGAGCAGTGCAACGTGTTGCTTATCTAATGGCCGTGATAAGTTGCCATAATGCTCCATTATCATTCATTAGCATAGCCTCACATTCTTCATAATCCTTTTTTGACATACTCCCGATATGAGCAGCAGGATTTCGATAAGATTGGGTAAGTTGATTTACTTGGGCCACAAAACGCTCTTTATTTATAAAGTAATCTCTATCATGACACAATGAAATTTGATCATCGAGAATTTTAAGAAATCTACTATCTTGAATCCGTTTCTTGCTGTGTATAAATACATCTAAAGCGTGTGAAATCCTACCCAATTCTGGTGGTTTTGCACCATGCCCAAATACATATTTTGCCATATGCCCGAAATCATCATCCTGGCAATCCTTCTGAATTTCACATTCTAAAAGGTTTGTTCTTGAAGCCACCGCCCTCATAGGCTCCACAAACCTGCTTACACATTCATGTTCAAATGCTTTGATTAGCTCAATTATTGGTCCCGAGAAATCAAGGTCGTCATGATCTAACATTCGTTCATACAGGAATTCTGCCGTTCCAATAAACCGTTTAGCTTCTCTAGAAGTAAATTTCCAATATTGCTTATGTTTTTGTTCTTGTTTTTCTACTGCACTTGCCGCTACCCTTTCGGAGACCTGAGTTATAGTAAGGTCATGAATCTGATCTGCCTTTTGCCAAGGTTCTATATCTTGTGCTTTTATTTCGGCCAGGGACAAGAGATAACCATAACAAGCATTACATATAATATGAGGTTTTTTTAAGGTCACAACGGCTTGTAACTTGCTGACCTTTGTTTCCTGGCATCTCCAACATTCAAATGGAGTATTCGAATCGTAGCGGAACAATTGCAAATTGCCTTTTGGCGGATAGCGTTTAACAATTATAACCATTTTATTTGCCTTATGGATTGAGAATATAGATTCAAAACATAATATACTTCTTTATTTTGCGCATGTTCCCTGCGCTTCTTTGGAGAAGGCAAGCGCAAAGATATGGGAGGAGTCGATGTTTTCCTTTTCGACAATGTATGCAATTTTGGCGGTGAGGGTTGTGATCTTGCCTCTTCAGCTTCTGCAAGAATTAACTGAGGGCATGATATATGTTTTATGGATTTAAACTGGCTGGATTTTAGAATTGAGAGTAAGGTGTCAAAGGAAATGCATACCACCTCTTGGGTAATAGGTACAATCCCACAGAGGATAATATTTTCTGTCTGGATTGAAAGCAGTGCTTGTAATGTCAATAGCGGTCTAATTTTCCCGCGCTGGGAGTTTAAGGAAAAAGGGGTAATTTTTGACCTAGAGCCACTGCAATTGGAAGGCGGCATGAAACTTGCTTCCTTTAAAGACCCTAACGGTGTGATGATTGAACTGGTGGAACATCCCCGATAATTGTGGGAAAAGGTGGGGTTTGTGAATAAACATTGAAAGGAAATGACGGAACAATACATATCTAAAAAAGGAGATAAAGAAGGATGATAAGACTCTAATAATGTCATTTCTTTAATATATATTTACCATTTACTTTTCTTATTCTGCCCCTTTTTTCAAGGTTAACCAGAGAGGGTGACAAAATTTTACTTCCGCATTTGAATCTTACCAACAACTCTTCCGCAGTTCTTGGAGATATCTTAAGTTCTTCAATAATTCGTTCTTCAAACCATTTATCCATTCCAATTTGAGCAGCCTGTGAAATGCGATCATATATTGGAGTTACAAGGCCGTAAGATCCCCCAAGCTTATCTAATTTATCAGACAAGTCGACTTCGCACCTGAGATCTTCCCTTGACTGACTAATGCATTCTCGCAACACAAGTTCCCAATCGACCTTTGATCTTGCAAGGAGTAATAAATCCGCCTCATCGTCGTCTCGTTCTGTAACGGTCTTAAAAAGGAAGACATCTTCTTTTGATATCATCCTGGCCGTCAGCAGCCCTGATTTAAAAAGAACTTTTGACCGCTCGATCATCCCTGTTGACAATCTGAGTTTTCTGCATACGTATTCATGGAAGATATCCCATCTGAACCCATCATTATTTTCAAGTATCTGTGTCGCCAGCATCTCTTGATATTCGGCACCAAGTCTATTGGTTTGGATTATATGGTATCCTGATTTTAGAAGTGCCTGGATTAACTCCTCTGTCTCTTCCCTGGTAGAAAGTACAATGTCAATGTCCTTCGTTGCAGCTTTTAACCCGTATTTTATCATGGCTGCGCCGCCTATAAGGTAAAGGGCAACAGGCGAAGTTAGGGCATCTCCAACTTTTTCAAGCTCAGAAGATACGTATTTGTCATCGAATTTTACTCTCGCTATCGTATTCTATACTCCTTCAGCTTTTCCCTGACGTATGCTGGGTCTGGCATATACGGCTCCTCTGGCTGCTCCCATGTATTTAACAGTTTCAATACGCTCTTGGCAATGTCTTCAACTCTATACCGTTTTGCTATTTTAAGAAAAAGTGCCATATCGAGTTTTTCCTTCAAGATATACATTATAACATAGGTGAGGTTCCTTTTGCTGCGCGGGTCAGCAATAATAGCGTGCACTGCTATTTCTTCTCTGGATGGTGTTCTGGAAGAATAGAAATAATAATTTTCAGCGAGCATAAGCGGGATTTTTTCAGATATCGAGGTCAATCCGGTTGGCCTAATGTTTTTATGGATGATATCGCCTCTAAAGGAGAAAACGAATTCAAAGCCTTTTGCGGCTATGAAGTTGCCTGCAGGTGAGATTTCCTTCAATGCGGATATCGCAAAATAAGAACAGTAATACTCCAGAAACTCTCTTATATCTTTAAGGTCCGCCGGAAGTTCATATTCACCATTCTTGGATAGCAGCATTGCATGTTCTTTAAATTTTTTGATCCAGCGCCAAAGGGTTGCTTCCGATAACCCACTTTCTTCTTGTAACTGTGCAAAATCAGCACTGCCACAGGCTAAAACCGCCAGAACCTGAATGCCTGATCCCTCCAAAATTTCTTCAAGAGGCATATAGCTGCGGTTGCGGAGGATAGATTTGAGCCTGGCTGCATGCAGGTTGCTAGATAATGTCACTTTCTTTGTTATTCCTCTTTTTGAAATTTCCACGAATCCTTTAGCCTTTAAAGATGCTACAGTTCTTGAAATATAGCCCTTAGTGGCGCCAATTTTTTCTGCCAGCTCATTGATAGAAAGCGCAGTATCAAGAATAGTTATTGTGCGGAGTTCAAGCGCTGAAAGTTTGCAATTCATTAAATATCAAGATAGTAAACATGTATATAAGTAGTTTACTAATTTGATATATTACGATTAACATAATAATCGTACCCAGAACTAACCGTTCTCTATCATTTCAGCGACTCGATTCCCACAGAAACCACACTGAAGAAGCTTTGCATTTCCAACTGTGAAAAATTGCATCACATGACCGCATTTTTTACAGAATGACCCATCGCCTTTTGCTTTCAAGGTATCTATTGCATGTCTTATAGAAAGCAATTGATTGTCTTGCTCTTTATCAAGATACAAGAGGTCCTCATCACTGAATATTAGTGGCATTTCTATGCCAAGATGCAACTCCTGCGGGATAAAATAGTCCTTGTAAAGAAAAGACCTTTCATGGGTTGAACGGGCTTTGGTTATGGGTGGTCTTATGCAGCGCGCTTCTGAGAATACAAAAATTGAACGGAGAAGCCGGTTCAGCAAGATACATGAAACTGCAATTCAAGATATGCCTAATGATAAAAAAATAAAAAGTCAACTTAACCTTTCATTTCTTGGGCTTAGGATTATCCTTGGGTTTCTTTTTCGCCTTATTGGACATGAGCTTGTTCGCCTCCTGACACTTTAAGGTCATAAATAATATGTTTATCAGGATATGAACTTTTCTGTAATGTTCAAAGATAACCAGGTGACAACATTTAATATCGATTCAGCTTCATTCCAAATCATGGTGATTAAATGGTGACTGAACATCCCTTGAAAATATATGAGAAATTAGACCCTGAACTTCTCAAACACGTTGAAAATTCGAGTGATTTTGTCTTCGCTGACGGTGCTTTGCCAAGGAAATATAAGCTGCTTATAGGCATGGCTTTCGATGCATCGTACGGAGCTGTGCAGGGCGTAAAGTCGCTGGCTCAACAAGCTGTGGAAGCGGGCGCCACAAAAGAAGAAATCATGGAAGCATTGAGAGTTGCACAATATCTTAGCGGAGTGGGCTGCGTCTACACTGCCGGACAGGCGCTGAAGGAATTGTTTGGCTGAAAAATCAGCGAAAGGTGGGATTTGAGAAAGCGAAACCGGAAATTGGCCCTTGCGGTTATTGTCCTGTTATTATTGATTGGCATCGGCTACAGTTACATAATCAAGAACCCTGGGGCAATCGGAAACATAAGGGGTGAAAAGCCGGGAGCAACAGTCCCTACGCCAGTCATAACCGTCACAACTCCATCTATAACAGGAACACCGGAAACAACACCGACTGTTACAGTCACATCTCCAACAATTAAACTGGCAGCTTTTAATCTTCAGGTATTCGGCATTACAAAGTCAGGCAAGCCAGAGGTTATGGGCGTGCTGTCGAAGATTATCAGGAATTATGATGTTATAGCAGTCCAGGAGATTCGTGACTCGTCACAGACCGCCTTGCCTATGCTCAGGGATGCCGTCAATTCTATGGGAAGCCCGCAATATGAATATGTTGTAAGTGAGCGCCTGGGCAGAACAACCAGCAAAGAGCAGTATGCCTATCTCTACAATACGCAGACGATGCAGCTTATAGGAAGTCCTTACACGTATCCGGACACGAATGATCAGTTCCAGAGAGAGCCTTATGTTTCAGGATTCAAAGCTAAAAACGGCAACTTTGACTTTGTTCTTATCACTATCCACACAGACCCTGATAACGCTACTCAGGAGATTAACGACTTGCCGATGGTGGTTGAAGACGCTATGAGCAAATACAAGGGAGAGGGTGATTTCATTATTATGGGTGATTTAAACGCAGATTGCAGTTATTTCAATGAAAACGGGCAGTCACCGCTCAGAAGCCGTGATTATTATTGGGTTATAAATAACAGCATTGATACTACAACAAAGTCAACCGACTGCACATATGACAGGATCATAATAACAACTCCTGCAAAGACTGACTTCACAGGGGAAGCAGGTGTGTTCAGGTTTGATACCGCATACAACCTGACCTATGATAGCACAATAGCTGTCAGTGACCATTATCCTGTTTATGCGAGTTTCTGGAGTAATAGGGATACCGATTAATTAAAACACTTTTATTTCATTGAATAATTTTATCTTCTCTTTGGTCTTCATCCGTTCCATTTTATTCCCATACTTATCTATTACCTGCGTGTTCCACGCATCCATTATTTTCTTCAACGCCTGATTCATCTCGTCTGAATCATCAAAACTGTTCTTCCTTTTTTTGGATAAATACTCCTTTTGCTTTAAATCTGCAAACGCCCAGAAATCATCCATGCCAACAGGCGACTTTCCCGCCCCATACTCATTTGTGAAATCCTTGAGATTTTCCTTAGCGTATCTTTGCCTCGGGTTATATTTTAAACACGTCTTCCATGCTTCAATAGCCGCTTCTCGTCTCTTGACCGCCCACAGAGAACATCCCAGGTTCTGATAAACATCTGCGATATCCTTCTTATCCTTCTCTGGAAAATACTTTAAAGCAGTCTCATACATGTGAATAGCTTTTTCGTATTCCCCTTTTTCATGATAGACCGCCCCAAGAAAATACAACGCCAAAGGATAGTTGGGATTCAATATTAATACTTGATCAAGCCTATTCTCTGCTTCGATAAGCTTTCCTTCAACAAAATAAATATTAGCGTGCAGAGTCATTATTTCGGCATCATTAGGACTTATTTCTAAAAGTTTAGTAAAGACATCCTTTGCGTCATCATACTTATGTTCAATAACTAATTTTGAAGCAAACCCAATTCCTCCGCTTCTTATTTTTTCAAAATTTGGTGTCGAGGACTTGCGCGGCATAGCTCCTTTGAATAAATTTTAACCAATATAATTCTTACTGCCTTTTAAAGCAGTTGGGTCACCGGGAGCAGGTTACTTCTTTTTCCCTTTCATAAGGAACTGCAGTAAATCCTTGCTCAATCCAGTTTCTCTTTCCATTCTTTTAGAAATATCAGACTCTGATAAGCCTTCTGATTTGAGTTTTTCAATCTTATCAAATACCTCTTGTTTTATCTCGGAATATTCGTTAATATCCTTCCTGTGACCCCATACATCGCCTTCAAGCAGAGCAATACTCTGCATTTCTAATAACATTTTTGTGGAATCAGATATGGTTTTCAAATAGGAACCCGGTATGTGGATGGCTTTTACTTCAGGACATGATTTTACCAGGTCAAAAATGTCTTTGTTCGATGGTCTGAAAGCAAGATGGATTATCTTTTCACCTTTACTGAGTGATTCTATTTCTTTTCTTGAACTTACAACTCTTATTCTCATTTTATACACCTTTTCAAAAATATTTTTTAGTCTGAAACTTTACAACATAGTATAAAAATTTATCCAAATTGTAATAGGTGGGACAAAGATCCTCTATCAATATATCGTAGAATAAATTTTTATTAGAAATCAGATAATTGACGTTGATTTCCTTTGATAATGTTTATGATTTCCTTTACTGTTCCTGCATTACTAGCTTCTATTGTTGGTCTAATCTTCCGAATCGCATCCATCCATTGAGAACCTTTTGCTGTTTCTCTGCATGCAAATATTAAATGATAAAAATAAGCATGGTCTGAACTAATTTCAATGGATTCAAAAATTGGTCGAGTTTTCTTTAATTGACTTTGATATAACTGTAAAGTTTCCTTATAATTATCAGAAGAAAAATCTTTCCAACGATCTGTCCCAAAAAACGAAGTTAAATAATCAGCATTTTGATCATTAATGACCCTAGCTAATTGATGAGTTTGGAAATTTATTATTGTATCTCCGTGAAATTTAGAAATCTTCATAATCAAATCAAAGGGAACCTCTTTAAAGCCTTCATAATCTATTAAGCATAAATTCAAAACATTCTCCTTGTTACGAAGCTTACCACTCATATAATCGATAGCGGCTTCTCCAGCCATCTTGGCATTTGGATAAATTTTACCGACAATCTTCTCAAAGTCTAATTTTTGTTCTTGCATTACTATCCTTAATCTCTTTTCCAAAGCTTCTCTTGCAAGTTCATCACTTTCTGCGAGAAACATTTTGCTAAAAGGTTGCCTTGCAAAATAGATTGCAGCCAATGGAGAACCAATAATTTTTAATTCTCCTTTTATATTTACGATTCCTGAACCAGATAATAAATCAATATAAATCATATTATTTGTATATTTTGAAGCAATATTAGTAAATATCGAATAATAATATGATAATAAGACAGTTTTTAATGGCGACCACATCCCTACGTTATAGCAAGTATTATGACAGGAAATTATATTTTCTTTTGGCTCTAGATATTGAATTCTATCTGAAAGCCATTCAAAAGGAGTTCTTTTATCCTTACTTGCCATATAAAATACACCTCCAATTTATCAAAAACATCATTAATTTTGTATCTTATAAATATTTGCAATAACTATACAAAAGAAACTAAAAATAATAAATACTTCAAGAAACATTACACTTATAGAAATTGGTGAATCAAAAATGGGAAATATGTATCCTTGGACATCTGGAAAAAGCGGAAAAACCATTAATCCGCTTGGAGGAGAATGTCCTCATAAATGTAATTATTGCTATGTGCCACATATGGTACAAAAATTTCATAGTATTAAGACAAAGTATTCAGGTAAAATAAAATTGTATGATGATGTACTACGAAAAAAGATCGATGGAAGAGGCGGCACAATATTTATTTGTTCAATGAATGACCTTTTTGCTTCTGAAGTACCTAATGAATTCATAATAAAAATTTTAAAATGGACAAATTTAGAGCCTGAGAATAATTATTTATTTCAATCTAAGAATCCAAAGAGAATGGAAGAGTATATTTCATTCTTTCCACCAAAATATATCTTAGGCACAACAATAGAAAGTAATATTGATTATGGAATTTCAAATGCTCCATCCCCATTTGAAAGATATCAAGGAATTAAAATTCTATCAGAACTTAAACTTCCCATTATGATTTCAATTGAACCTATTTTTAAATTTGATTTAAAAATATTAACTGATTGGATTGAAGATATTCATCCTAGCTTTGTTTCAATTGGCGCAGATAGTAAAAATTATGATAAAAATATCCCAGAACCAACTTCAAATGAGATAAAAAAATTGATAGTATCTTTAAGAAAAAGAACAGATGTAAGAATAAAAAAAAATCTTACTCGACTCTGTCCAACTTTCGGCTAAGTCAATAGCTACGAAAAAAATCATTGGCAACATATTTATCAAGACCTTCCAAAAGAAAGATTGAAGGCGGTTTCGGGCTTATTTTTCAAATTCTATTTATATTGAATTAATTTGTATATCTTGATATTCAAGAGCCAAAATTTCATTCATAATTTTGTTCTTGATCTTATTATCATCCGAAATTGTATAATTAAATATTAGCTGATTATCTTTTATTTCTATATCAAACCGAGTCGCCAATAATCCATTTGGATTTTCAAAATTTGGTCTTTCCCACTCTTGTAAGCAATCTGATAATCTAAGGAGAAAAGCGATAGGTGCTTTTGAGCGATTAATTTTTTTTGTGAAGTATTTGCTTTTTCGATCATGAATGTAAATTGCAGCGCATGCCGGAACAATAATTCTCTTGAATTTTTCATCTTCATAATTATTTTTTCTATACAAAAGATCAATGGAATTTAGAAGTACTAAAGAACTTATTACACCATGACGAATCTCTCCTTTATTGATCATTTGATCATATTCAGCATTTACATCGATTCCAAGTTCCCATTTATCGAGACATTCTTGAATTAAAGTGAAACTATTTTTGCAATTTGTTAATTTTGCCAGTTCATCTGGAATATTAACTTTAAAATCGATACCTTGAGTGGAGAAATCAAAACTGCTTCTTACCGCATTAACTTCTTTTGCAAATGGTTTTAATATGTATTTTGAACAAACCTCCATAGGATAACCGATATCGTGGAATAAACTTGCAAGTTTCCACTCAAAAGGTTCAACCTTATTTTCAAGGAAAAAATTGTCATTAATATAAATTCCAATGAAAAAAGTAAGCATAGCATGCACAACGTGGTCTCTAGCATATGGCTTTAATCCTCGGATGCCAGACTCAACTTCTGCAAGATTCTGAATGGTTAGAGTTATTTCTTCTTTCTCATGTTTTAACATAATATTTTTAATGATGTTAATGGCTTCTTTACATCTATCAGAAAAAATCGAATCATAATATAAATCACAAGTACTACGATTTGACAAATCTGGAATATCATAATTTAGGAAATGCTCTATATCGGAACGATTTCTTTCTATGGCATATTTATAAAAATTAATTCCAGCAAATAATTTCTTATTGATATTCTCATACATTTGCAATCGTTATAGAAATTATATTGAGCAGATATAAAACTTTGTTATTTTTGTTTTCCTTGCAAAATAAGCCTGCCTAGAGCGGTTTAAATCATTCCACATTTGAAATTTTTCATTAAATTCATAGAGTCGTAAGTAATAACTTAATTTTTCAATAAAAAATATATCGTATCTCGACATAACTCAGTCCCGTGAAGCCCAGGCGCGGGGCTTCCCTGCCCCCGGGCGCTGTGTTGCCAATGCGCAGGGCTTAACTATAATAAACCCACAATTCCTATCATGTTCGGGATAACCAAAGCCGATATTAAATGGGGCATCAAAGTATACTCTCTGGGTATTTTATCCAGCTTCCTTGCCATATTCCTGAGCCACACTTATCCGGACTACTGGGTGGCGATAGTTTATGCAAACAGCGGCTTCATAATCTATCTGATGCTTCTCACGGCGAGGAAGATTGAGTGGAAAAAATGAATCTGGCTTTTATATCACATACTCACACAGGCTTCTCTGCAATTTTCCCTTCATAATTTCATCCAAGCGTTCCTCCGTATATCCAAAAGGCAAAAGCATGCTCTCGGCACCGCGCAGCAGATGTTCATAGTATTTTGTCCTATCGTACTGTGTGTTATCATCGGCAAGCTCGGGTATCATCACTCGCTTCTGCCAGCTTCTGGATTTATGATCTGTTATTATGTAGCGAATGCTCTGCCCCGCCAGTGTTTCTATGCCTTCTTCTCTCAGCTGCTTCATGGCAGCCATTTGATTATTGAACTGTTTATAATCATCACAGCCCCTGGAAACGTGTGTCGTGAATACCAAGTCTGAAAGGGCACATTCACTATCGAGCACTTTTCGGGTATATTCCCGCAATACCTCGATAGCTTTGGGTATCTTCAAGTAGAAGTCGGAAGCAGTTTTAGCCTCTGCAAGTTTTCCAAACATAGCATCCTGCAGGTTACTGATTAACTTTGGCGTATCACTGCGCCGCATCTCTATGCCGCGCACCTTCAGCTTGCCGTTCGTCATCACGCCGTAATACCGGTTCAAGGCACCTGAGCCGTTTGACTTATTCGGCAGGAATACGATCCACCTGAATTCACCTTTAAGTTCAAGAGGTATGCCTATTTCCCTGCTCACAGTTTCGCAGAGTTTTTCAGGATTGTTTCCTTTCACCCAGAGGCTATCCACGATGCCATGCAGTATCTCAAAACCCATATCGTCTGCAATTTCCATAGTGCGTAGAAGAATCTCTCGTCCGTAGGCAGTTATCGATTCATGGCATTCTATCCTCCCGAAACGCGCTTTGTTGAAACCCATGTACCCAAAAGATGTCACCAGCAGCCACTTGAGTATGTTCTGCTTCATCTCGTATTCCTCCGCTCTCGACGGGCAATCATTGATGCGCTTCTTGTAGGTCATTCTCCTTTCTATCAAGGGCTTGAGCACCCGGGGAATAAGTCCTATGCGCTGCTGGCAGATGTTGTAATGCGTAAACGGAACGCGCTTCTCCGAATCAGGGCAGCACTTGCAAAGCACTGTTTCAGGTGAGATGTTTTTCTTCACCATGATATTGGGGAAAAGTGATGCGAAGTCTATCTCAACAGCATTCTCATGCAGTCCTACTTTCGGTTCTATCACTAAAGCGCCTCTGTCTGCGATGAGCAGTTCCTCTGCAGTCTTCCAGTATTCTGCAAGGTTGCGCTTCCATGGCACAAGCACGCCATCTTTCAAAGCCTGGTTGACCTGAAGCGCTGTCACAGCACTGCCCGGACTCAGGCGCGATAACTCCTGCATCGGTATCCCCGTTATGCGGGAAAGGTCGATAAGTCCAAGAAGCCCGCCTTCCCTTAAAAGAAAGATTGATTTATCAAGATGCAGACGGCCAGCAAGCCGGTATCCTCTGGGCTTGTAGATTATCCTGCCGTAGCTGAAATACGATTTCCCGCTTCCTTCAGGCAGGATATCCTTCTCCCTTCCAAGCTGAAGATCAATACCATGCAGTGCTGCGCGGTGATGCAGGTACGGCAGTTCAAAACTGTCTCCTCTTTCCGTCAATATCAGGTCCGGGTTGGCACGAGCGACTTCGCGATTGAGTTCACCAATCATCTCTGCTTCATCCTTATTTTCAATCACGGTATTTCCAAGGTTTATCCTGCCAATCGGGTCATTCATTGTAATGATTCCTTTATTCCTGCCCGGCGTTACCGAGAGGTCCATGCTCACGAGCTCGGGTATTTCGTAGTCAAGGGCGTATTGGCTGTCATCGAGGCCACTGAGTCTTGACATGGGAAACATGTCGTGTTCAAGCAGATACTGCCTTACGGGATCAAGGTCGATGTTGTACAGGCTGCATCCCTTCGCCTCAAGCATCGAAGCGATCTCGTAAACCGAGTTCGGTTCTATGGCAGCAGATATTACTTTTTCAGGCTCTTTGCCAAGCCATGTACTCTTCTCTTCAAATTGCGTATGTTTCACGCCAGGCAGGCTGGCTATCAGGGACAGAAGGTCGGGTTTATTTGAAACGTATATCCTCGGGTAATACACTTCACGTTCCGGCTTGCAGTCTCTGCCATCTTTAATCCATTTTGTTATCGTGCTATTCTCAGGGTTGTATCTGACGTCCAGGAGGAACATTCAAAGCCTCCCGCAGTGAGTTGATTTCCTTCTGCTGCTCGATAAGGATGGAGAGGAACACGGCGTCCATCGGGTCAAGTGTGGGCGCAACCGTGCAGGATGAGGCATGCTCCCTTGCCTTGTTCATCAGAGTGTCGAACGCCACCTTATCCTCGCCGCGCAGCGCCCTTCTGAATACCGATAGCTCCACTATCATTTCCTCAAGCAGGTTGCGAAAGCTGGGTACTGTCCTGCCCATACACCTCACCTCCTGTAAAATCTACATTAATATAATCCGTGAATCTCATCTGCCCTGAAGGTACGGGCATGTATTCGAACACACGTCCGTTGTCAGTTATTTTTATTAGCTTCTTTGAGGGCTGCTCGATGCGTACAATACGATCTGCCATAGCTGCAAGCAGCCTGTCTCCATGCCAGGAGCCTCCGAAGCTTGTTATTACTGTAATGATACCTGATGAGGCGGTCAGAGATTTTATGCGTTCAAGTACAGGTTCAAACATCCTCCTGCCGTCAACCCCGGAAAAGAGAGAGGGGAGGTAGGATATTGCAAGCACTGCAGGATGCCACGCCTCAACCGCCTCGCATAGCGACTCGCCTAACAGTGCGTCCATCTGGTATTCTGTGAAACCGCGGGCGACATGGATCCGGGATAGTACTTTCTTTGGCAGTGCCCCAAGGGATTTAGCGAGCTTTGATAGTGCATAGGGATTAAAACTGTTCCAGCCGTCCACGAATATAGCATCTCTATCAAATGATATGACCGATGCGGCGCATAACCGGTATAAGACCTCAGGCACCATGACGGATGAACCCTCGACCACAGTTATGCCCGGATTAAAATCCTGAAGGTCAATACAGGGCAGATGCTGGAGATTGCTTTGGCTGATGCAAGAATACATTTCGTTCACGTCCAGGTCAGAGGGGGAATAACAAAGTTGGACTTGCTATCTTAAAAGCGATTGGAAAGTGGGGTGAAAGTAATCGATTGGATAGAAAGTCAGATATTCAGCAAAAGAAATCTGATAAAACTATGAAGATAAAAATTGCTGCCAAAAGCACTGAAGCTCTTGCGCAGTTTTGGAATACAAAAACCGCCTCAGCTATAATTAAAGCTCTGCCTTTTGAATCCACAGCACACCGCTGGGGCGAGGAAATTTATTTTGAAATACCGGTGGAGCTTGAGCTTGAAAATGGTAAAGAAGTGCTTGATGCGGGAGATATTGCCTACTGGCCACCTGGCAAAAGTATGTACATCTTCTTTGGTCCCACGCCTTCAAGCAAGGGCAGCGAGGTCAGGGCATACAGCGCCGTGAGCGTATTCGGCAGGGTAATGGGAGATGCGGGGATTTTTGGAGATGTGAAAGAAGGGGAGAGGATCAGAGTTGAAATTAAGGATTAGGTTGCGGGTTTCATATGTTTTCCCCTTCTAATTGTTCCTTAGATCTTTTATTAACCACCTTTTCAAGCTTTTTGGTCCACATATCCTCATTTTGCGTATATTCGCATTCGAGATAATGCTGGACGGCTTTGGCGAGAGCGTCCTTAGTGCTGGTTTCGCCAGTCTTGACTTTCAGGGCTTCAATATCGTCCACCATAAGAACGGTCTGAACATGCATAATTTTTGACATTTATGTCTCCTTGTGGATAAGGCAGCAACGCATCGAAGCCGCCTTCCCGGTATGTGTCTCATGATAATCATACCGACCTTAAACATTACGGAATATGATGATGAGAAAACTGTACTTTTGCGTTTTCTTTTAGTCTGCATCTATTGGAAACCTCACATGAACTGTTGATACTTTCAATTAAAACTGATTTGTCTCATAGACGCACACTTTGAGGGAGGGACATTTTTTTCTTAAATCTGCGATTTCAATACAGTCATATACTTAGTCATCTCCAACAGGTGACGGTGCCGCTCAATCGCCGCGGAGGCTGTTGCTGCCTTGTTTTTATGTTCCGGATTCCTTCTTCGTCTTTATCAACATTTATCGCAGGCTGTACATCCCTGGATTTTCATGAGATGAGTAAAAATATACATTAAATTAGAAAGACTATCAACATAACAACATAGATAGAATGATAGAATGGAATCCTAAAATAAAACCACAGCTTTATATAGTAATTTATATACTAAATAGTTGCGATGAGACTTGAAGGGCGTCTAGAGTTGTTGAAGCAAAAAGTACAGGAAGAAGATTTCCTGAATGCAAGGGGTCTTGGCAATGAAATACCGTTCTGGATTTTTGACTATCCTCCTGAGAAAGAACTGCTTGTACGCGAATCTATCGATAAGATAACTACTACCCTAAAAAAAAAATCGGTGAATCTCCTTGTTATTGATTTATATGAAATCTGTCTTGAATTATTAGAAGATAAAATAAGTGCTGAAAAAATATTAGAGTTTGAAAATAAAAAAGGTTCAGATGAATTGCTAAATAAACTTAAGATTATGCTAAAACCTGATACAGTTAAGAAAGTAATTCAGAAAAGAATGGAATCGGGTGGAAATATCCAGTTAATGTTCTTAACTGGTGTGGGAAAAGCATGGCCTCTGGTACGTTCTCATTCGATTCTCAATAACTTACAGCCATTAATGGGAAATGTTCCGCTTGTAACTTTTTATCCAGGCGAATACGACAAACATGAATTAAGCCTTTTTGGAAAATTCAAAGATGCCAACTATTATCGTGCATTCAGACTTATTAATGAAAAAACATCTGAAAACGAAGGGTGAAGGAAAATGGCTGCAAATCTTAAGATAGAAGATTTATTTGAAAAAGATATCAGAAGAGATATCGATGGCGTCATTAAAGTAGATAAATACGATGACCAGAGCGTCTTCACAGAACTTGATGAATATGTGGTCACGAATGAATCAAGGAAGCATTTTGATAAGTTCTTTGAAAGATATTTCAATGCTACACAAACACCCACGGATAAGATCGGTGTCTGGATATCTGGCTTTTTTGGTTCTGGTAAATCACATTTCATTAAAATATTATCCTACCTGCTGGAGAACAGAACAGTATTTGATAAGTCCGCTCTTAGTTTTTTTGAAAATAAGATCAATGATCCCCAGATGTTCTCTACTATTGAAAAATCGGTAAAATATGGCACAAAGGATATCATACTTTTCAATATTGATTCCAAGGCGAATGCCGCAAGTATTGAAAAAGAGCGGATCGTGAATATCTTGATGAGAGCCTTCAATGAAAAAAGAGGATTTTTTGGGGATGTATTCTGGATTGCTGAACTTGAAGAAGATATGCATGATAAAGGGCTTTATGATGCTTTCAAAGAAGAGTTTAAAAAAATTAATGGTGGCACATGGGAAAAGGTAAGGGATCAATACACCTTTGAGCAGGATGACATCATTGAGGCTCTTACTAATTGCGGATACCAGAGCAGGGAAGCATCTGTGAGGATGTTTGAGAATGATGGACGAAATTACCATCTCGATGTTGAGAAGTTCGCAAAGAAAATCGAAAAATATTGCAGGTCAAAGGGAGATAAACATCAGGTTGTTTTCCTGATAGATGAAGCAGGGCAGTACATAGGTGAAGATAGTGAATTGATGCTCAATCTCCAGACAGTTGTGGAGGAGCTCGGTACAAAGTTGAGGGGAAAGGCATGGGTGATCGTTACATCCCAGGCTGATATTGATACTGCTACTAAGGACATGGTCAAAGGGAATGATTTTTCCAAGATACAGGGGCGTTTTGATACGAGACTCAGCTTATCAAGCGCCAATGTAGATGAGGTCATTAAAAAGAGGATACTGGCTAAGAAAGAAGAGCACAGGGAGATGCTGGCATCTTTCTATACTGATAAGAAAATAATCCTGAAAAACCTGATCTCGTTCTCGCGTGGAAGTGCTGAGATGAAGAATTATAAGGAAGAGGAGGATTTTGTAGGCGTCTATCCTTTTGTACCATATCAGATCAATCTCCTCCAGAAAGTTTTCGATAAGATCAGGCAAACAGGTTTTTCCGGGAAGCATCTGGCAAAAGGCGAGCGCTCCATGTTGAATGCATTTAAAGAGGCTGCTGTAGAATATGGTGAAAGCAGTGTTGGTGTACTGGTTCCATTTTATTTGTTCTATAATACCATTGAGAGTTTCCTTGATCCGATAATCACGAGAACAATAAAACAGGCAGAAAAGAATGATAAAATTAAGGAGAACGATTGTAATATCTTAAGAACCCTTTTCATGATAAGGCATGTGAAAGAGATACAGCCCACTCTTGAGAATCTTGTTGCGCTTTCCATATCTAATGTTGATGAGGATAAGCTGAAATTAAAAGAAAAGGTTGCTGAGTCCCTCAGGAGATTGGAAGAGCAGACGCTTATAAGCAAATCCGGTGATTCATTCTATTTCCTGACGAATGAGGAGCAGGAGATTAACAGGGAGATAAAGAACATAGATATTGAGAAGTACTCGATACTTGATGATATCTATGAAGTTGTCTTTAATTCTAATGATATATGTCCAACTAAATATATGGATTATAAATTCAACAGAGCAGTGGATGACAGGACCAAGACACTGGCAAATGCTGACCTGACCATTAAATTCTTGACGCCTCTCTCGGATGAGATGCTGCGGGGGAGCGGGCAGAGATCATTACATGGAGACAATCTGAGCAATATCGATTCTACCGATACACTGCTTTTCGTATTCCCTGCGCGTAGCAGATTTACAGATCAGATAAAAAGCTATCTCCAGATTGAAAAATATATCAAACAGAATCCTTCGAACAGGAACGACCTTGAGATACAGAATATATTGCTTGCAAAACGTCAGGAAGCTGAGAAATCAAGAGAGTCCTCGGTTCAGGCGATACTTGAGGGGGTGAAGGATGCAAAGATCTTCATAGATGGCAAAGAAGTGACCAGCATCGAGAAAAAGATTCCTAAGGAGAGGGTTAAAGATGGAATCGATATTTTGGTGAAAAATGTCTTTAGCAAGTCATCTTATGTCAATCTGAATTACGAGTCAGATACCGATATTCTTCGAATACTGAGGTCTGATGACCTTGAAAAGTATGGTATTGGAAAGTCCGATACCAATAAACTGGCCCTTTCGGAAGTGTTGAGTTATATCTCAATTCGCGATGAGAAGAATACGACTGTTGTTTTGAAGGACTTAAAAGAGCATTTCATGAAAAAGCCCTATGGATGGAAGGAGATGAGCATATCGGGTCTTATCGCCACTCTTTTTGCTGCTGAGGAGGTGAAGCTGCGGTATCAGAAGACCTATCTTGTATCAAATGCCGAGGATATCGCAAAGTATCTTACCAGGAGGGAGGATGCTGATAAGCTTATAATTGAGGTCAGGAAAAAGACGGGCGCTGAAATTATCAGTTCTGTGAGATCTGTTCTGAGGGATGTGTTCGATAAGACAGATATTCCTGAAAAGGAGAACGAGCTCTATAATTTTTCACATACGATAATCACGGATGAGCTTCTGAGGGTTAAGGAGATATCAGGTAAATATGCGGAAGAAAAGAGGTATCCCGGCAAAGAGGATATTGAAAATTATGCCGCATTCCTGAGCAGGGTACAGTGCATTACGGATCCATCAGCTTTTTTGAAAACAATGGCTGACGGAAAGAATGAACTGGTGGGATTACGCCAGAAAGTTGATCCTGTGGTGGGATTTTTCGATGGTCCACAAGTTGAGATATTCAGGCGCATTTCTAAGAAGCTGGAGAATTTCAAAAGGAACGGCCAGTTCCTGAGCGATGAAGCAAGAACAAATGTGGATGAGATCGAAGGCATACTGACTTCTGCTGAACCGTATTCGAAGATCAAATTACTACCGCAACTTGAAAGCGGTATAGAAGCATCTCTTCAAAATTCCTTATCGATATTAAAGCAGGATGTTCAAACCAAATTGAAGACTGTTAAAGGAGAACTTAAAAAGGAACTCAGTAACCATAAGGTTTTGACAGAACAGTTTAAACAGTCTGTTTTTGAGACCTTCAATGATGTTGAAAAAAATATTGAGGGGTCTGATGATTGTGCATTTGTGAAAATCCAATTGGAAGAGATTATCAATTTACAACGTTACGCCTATGAACGAATTGAAGCACAGATACACAAAATTAAAGAAAAAAAAGGTGAATACAAACCTGAGGCTAATGAAAAAATAATTCAGGACACTTCATTGTTCAAAACTAAAAAAATAATTGAAAACGAAGAAGATCTTGATGAGTACATCTCGAACCTGAGAGCAGCTTTGAAAGAGATATTGAAGAAAAATAAGATTAGAGTGCTCTGAATATGGACAAAGCCAGTATCATCAAGTTCTCGGATACTATCAGGGATAGGCTTTATGAAGAAACAAAGAACCGAGCTGCATATTATGGCATCTTTCCTGATAAGATTCAGGATGTGGATAAGGAATTCGAGGATTCCATTGTCATAGGCGGCAGGGTTTTTAACAGAAAGATAAAGAAGCAAAGAGAGCAGCTTGTGAGAGAGGTGAGGGAGAAAGGGTATGACCAGTTAATAGATGAGGTCACCTACACATGGTTTAACCGTTTTGTGGCGCTCAAGTTCATGGAAGTTAATGGCTATCTTCCTGAGAATGTGAAGGTGTTTTCCTCCAATGAGATGGGGAAGACTGAGCCTGATATCCTCTCGAAGTCGCTGAAACTGGATTTTTTGAATGTTGACAGAAACGCTGTTATCGAATTCAAGTCTGCGAGTAAGGATGAGGAGTTGTACAAGTACCTCACACTGAGCCTGTGCAATTACCTGAATAAGATCATGCCATTCCTTTTTGAGAACATTGAAGATCATACTGAACTTTTATTCCCTGATAAGCTGCTGCATACTGATTCCATCTTGCGGGATATAAACAGCATCATCAAAGAAGAAGACTGGAAGGAAGTTGAGATAATAGGGTGGATATATCAGGATTACATCAATCCTCGAAAGACCAAGGTTTTTGCAGACCTTAAGAAAAACATCAAGATAAGCAAAGAAAATATTCCGGCAGCTACGCAGCTTTTCACTCCTAAATGGATCGTCAAGTATCTGGTTGAAAACTCACTTGGCAGATTGTGGCTTGAATCAAATCCCAATAAAGACCTGCAATCAAAGTTCAGATATTTCATTGAGCAGGGGACCAGACCTCCTGAGAAGAAGATATCCAGTCCTGAAGAAATCTCTGTTCTTGACCCTGCGAAAGGGTCGGGTCATATACTGGTGTATTCTTTTGAGGTGCTGTATGAGATATATAGGTCGCAGGGTTATCTTGAGAGTGAGATAGCGCCGCTGATACTTAACAAAAACCTCTATGGTCTTGAGATCGATGACAGGGCAGCTCAGCTTGCAGGTTTTGCCCTTATGATGAAGGCGAGGATGTATGATAAGGAGCTATTTAATAAGAAGATTTCTTTGAATCTCTGCGCCATACAGGAAACGAGGGAAGAGTGCACTTTGAATCGAGGGAAGTATCCTGAACTGTGCAGGCTGTGGGATTTCTTTATTGATGCGAAGAATTACGGGTCTTTATTGAAGGTGGAGGGATTTGATTTTGAAAAGTTGACCGGGGAGATTGAGTTGCTGAAAAATGAAGGGACGCTTGATTTTCCTTTTGTGGGGTCAAAACTAGAGGAACTTGTGAAACAGGCGAAGCTCATGAGCAGGAAATATGATTGTGTCGTGACGAATCCGCCGTACATGGGTTCAAAAGGGATGAACTCAAAATTGCGAGAGTTCGTTAATAAAGAATATCCTGCATCAAAAAGTGATTTAATGACCTGTTTCATGGAGAAAGGGATGGAATTTTTATATGATGCTGGTTTTCTTGCAATGATCAATATACCATCATGGATGTTTTTATCTACTTTCCAAAAATTTAGAGAGACTATTTTAAAAACAAATACTATTTACTCGTTGTTACATCTGGGAAGGGGGATTTTTGGTTCTGATTTTGGAACTGTTTCATTCGTTATTAATAAAAATAAAATTTTGAATTTTAAAGGAGTTTATCGGAAATTATATTTGAAACATGGAGCTGTTGATAGTATAAAACAAAAAGAAATGTGGTTTCTTGATAGAATGTTTGGTTTTTATATATCGGATCAACAAGATTTCTTAAGAATACCTGGAAGTCCCATTTCTTATTGGGTGAGCACAAAAGTAAGAAATATTTTTATAAACAGTCCTTTATATGATTATACAATTTCAGATGGTCAGAATAAGACGGGGAATAACGAAAGATTTTTGAGAAATATTTGGGAAGTTGATGAAGATAAGATTATTCAACATAATAAAAAAGGATATAAATGGATATTTTATGCTAAAGGAGGTGATTTTAGACGTTGGTATGGAAATATTGAATTCTTGATTAATTGGTCCGAAGAATCTAGAAAACATTACAGAAAAGATAAAATTGCAAGATTAATTCCAGAATATCTATGGTTCAAGAAAGGAATTTCATGGAGTCTTATTTCAAGCGGGAATAATGTGGGATTCAGAATTTTGTTAGAGAATTCTACATTTGATGTAGCAGGTTCATCTATTTTTTTAAAAGATGATGAAATAAATAATTATTATTACTTTTTAAGTTTTTTAAATACAAAATTAGTTGGTTTATTATTCAAGATTCTAAATCCTACAATTTCATTACAAGTAAAAGATATTAGAAGTCTCCCTATTATTTTTCCGAAAACTTCGGAACAAATGAATAAAATTGACCAATTGACTCAAGAATGCGTTATAATCTCCCGCGAAGAATGGGACTCCCGCGAAATAAGCTGGGACTTCAAGAAAAACGAACTTCTGCGCCACAAATCATCAGGCAGACTCAATGACGCAAACGACAGCTACTGCTCATACTGGAAAGAGAAATTCCAGAAGCTCCATTCAAACGAAGTTGAACTCAATCGCATTTTCATAGATATCTACGACCTTGCGGATGAAATCACGCCGGATGTGCCTATATATGACATAACCATTCTGAGAGATGAATCCGAGATCAAAGAAGGCGAACTTGTGTTCAAAAAAGAAGCCATCATAAAGCAGTTCATCTCCTATGCTGTTGGCTGCATGTTCGGGCGGTATTCTCCTGATAAGGAGGGGCTCATCCTTGCGAATAAGGGTGAGAACATAGAGGACTTCCTGGCAAAAGTCCCGGCGCCGTCATTTATGCCTGACGATGATAACATCATCCCTGTACTTGAGGATGAATACTTCAAGGATGATATCGTAACAAGGTTCAAGGAATTTCTCAAGGTCACATTCGGGGCAGAAACTCTTGCCGATAATCTTGATTTCATAGCAGGGGCGCTCTCAAAATCAAAGAAGGGTGGCGAATCTTCTGAGAACATTATACGTGACTACTTCCTGAAGTCGTTCTTCAAAGACCATGTCAGGACTTACCAGAAAAGACCCATTTACTGGCTGTTCACATCAGGCAAGGGCAGGGGGTTCAATGCGCTGGTGTATATGCATAGATATGATAAGACCCTGCTGGCAAAGATGAGGACTGATTATCTGCTTGAACTTGAGGCGAAGCTTGAGGCAAGGATTGCTATGCTGTCTGAGTCACCGCGGGATAAGCAGGAGATGGAGAGGCTTGGGAAGCTGATGCAGGAACTTGCGGCGTATGATGAGATGTTGAATAATAGAGCGCTTGGATTTATTGACATTGATCTTGATGATGGGGTAGCGGTGAATTACAGGAAGTTTGAGGGGCTGGTGGAAGGGGTATGATATATACTATTGTCCGAAATCGCAATGGAGATGAAGAAAAATGAGTTGGATTGAAATCTTCCAAATTATTGCTGGGGTCATAGTATCTGTGGGGGGAGCAGGTGCTATTATTTTGGCACTATCATCTTTTCTCGGCAAAATGTGGGCTGAAAAGCATCTAGAATCCATTAAGACAGAATTCCAAAAAGAGATTGAAGCTTATAAATCTCAGTTGGATATTCTTAATCAAACTTCTTTGCGCTATTCAGGACAACAATTTGAATTATACAATAAACTATGGCATTCCTTATATGACCTAAAATTAGCAGCCGATACCCTCTGGGATGAGGCAAATGAGCCAAACTTAAGAAAATTCTCCCAACAATTAAAAAAGACAATAGATGAAATAGAAAAAAGTTATCTATTCATCGAGGAAAGTCATTATCAAGCTCTAATAGGGTTGTTGGAGCAATTTAGCAAATATCAATTCGGTAAAATAGAAGTTATCCAATATTCTAAAAGAAGGAGTGAAGAATCACTAAGTCAAGATCAGTTTAATCAATTGATAAATAATAACAGAGAAAGAAAACAGAATTATGAAGGGCTTATAAATGAAATTAGAATAGATTTGAAAAGACAAATAAGAGGGGGCAGATAGATTTGCTTGTAGTAGATTTTCATCTGTGAAATGTTATTTTATATGTCTAAGCTTTAAATTTTTCTCCCATCACATATTATGTTATCAAAATAGAGAAGGTATAAACAATGTCACAAGAAAATCCCAAACTCTTTATTTCTTATAGCTGGAGTTCACCAGAACATGAGAATTGGGTTTTTGACTTAGCAACAGAATTAAGAGAAGCTGGTATCGATGTTATTTTTGATAAATGGGATTTAAAAGAAGGACATGATGCTTTTGCTTTCATGGAAAAAATGGTAACTGATCCGGATATCAAGAAGGTAGTAATAGTCTGTGATCGGATATATACGGAAAAAGCGGATCGACGAAGTGGAGGAGTGGGAACAGAAACACAAATAATCTCACCAGAAATATATGGAAAAGAGAATCAAGATAAATTTGTAGCAGTTGTTGCTGAGAGTGACGAAAGTGGAAATGCATATTTGCCGACTTATTATAAATCACGAATTTATATAGATTTAAGCAATAATGATTTATATGCAACAAACTTTGAGCAACTTCTCAGATGGGCATATGATAAACCACTTTACATAAAACCGAAGATTGGTAAAAAACCGTTATTTTTGTCTGAAACAAATCCAATACTTCTTGGCACAACCACAAGATATAAACGTGCTTTAGATGCCATAAAAAACAACAAAGAGTATACCAAAGGTGCAATAGATGAATATTTTCAAACGTTTGTAGAAAATTTAGAAGAATTTCGTATTTCCAGCAAAGACGGTGAATTTGACGACAAAGTAATTGAAAACATAGATAAGTTCTTGCCTTATAGAAGTGAAGCAATAGAGATATTCTTGGCAATTGCTCAATATCGTAATACTCCAGAGACATGGTATCAAATACACAAATTTTTTGAAAATCTTATACCTTATATGGATATAGAAGAGGGATTTTCAACTTGGACCGATAGCGACAATTTTACATTCATTATTCATGAACTTTTTCTTTACGCCATATCAAGCTTGCTAAAATATGAATGTTTTGATGCCGTAGCACACTTAATTCGTCAACAGTACTATATTGAAAAAAATGCTACTTATGGTAGAGATGTCATGGTTCCTTTTACTATCTACTATAGACAAACGAAATCTCTCAAAGATAGAAACGAAAGACTAAGACCCGATTTGAGGAGATTGTCCCTTAGAGCGGATCTTTTAGAACAGCGTTCAAAAACATCGGGCATTGCATTCAGACAAATAATGCAATCAGATTTCATATTATTTATAAAAGACTGTTTTGATGCAATAAAAAATAAAACACATCAAGATTGGGATCCTGAAACATTGATCTGTAACGAACGCTATAGCGGTGCATTCGAAATATTTGCAAGAGCACAATCCATAGAATACTTTGATAGAATTAAGTGTATGTTTGATATTGGAGATAAAAAAGATTTTGTCCCATTATTCAACGCTTTCAGAGAGAAGAAATTAAGAATACCAACTTGGCGGTTTACTTCGATTAATCCAGAGGTACTTCTGGGGTTTGATGGTCTCGCAACAAGACCATAAGGAAGAGGCAATAAAATGAATAATAAAAGTGGTGATACACCAAAAGCTGTACAAAATAAGGCAAATGATAATGGGCTTGAGTTTTGATATACAACATTATATTAAATGTTTAGTAGGTTAATTAAGTAAAGACACTTATGCAATAAGAATTCAAAGGAAAAACCCAGATAGGAAAATAACATGTATTTATCAAACATAAAGCTTTGGAATTTCAGGAAATTTGGCTCAATATCTGATTTTAATTTAAATCTGCCGAATTTGGATTTGGAGCTTCAAAAAGGTTTAAATGTTCTTATTGGGGAAAATGATTCTGGTAAATCTGCAATTATTGATGCAATAAAATTAGTGTTAAACACACATAGTTATGAATGGTTAAGAATAACGGAAGAGGATTTTTTTCAAGAGGTAGAAAGATTTAGAATTGAAATTAAATTTAAGGACTTAGCTGATGATGAAGCTAAAAATTTTACAGAATGGCTTGGTTGGGATGGTGAAGGAGAATACGCAAAACCATTCTTACGTTTAATTTACGATGTTACAAGAAAAGAAGGAAAAATATTTCCATCAGATGTTCATGCTGGCGTTGATGATGAGGGCTACCGATTAACTGCCGAAGCAAGAGAATATTTGAAGGTCACATTCCTGAAACCTTTAAGGGATGCGAAAGCAGAATTTATTCCAAAGAAGAATTCCAGATTATCACAGATATTGCAGGGTCATGAAGCATTTCAGGGGTCGGAAGAGTCTCACCATCTTGTAAAACTATTTACCAGTTTTAATCAATCTATTGAAAAATACTTTGAAGCCAAAAAACCAGCCGATAATGCAAGTAAGTGTTTTGAAGACATTGATGACAAAAAAGGAAAAGAACTTAAAGATAAAATAGATGATTTGATACATGAGCTTTACGATAAAACAAAAGATTCTAAATTCACAGTATCGGAAGGAAAATTAAAAAATATTCTTGAAAAACTTGAATTATCAATCAAAGATGAAATAAATCCGGGGCTTGGCACATTAAATCGTCTTTTTATTGCTTCTGAATTACTTCATTTAGATAAAAATAAATGGAACGGTGTTCGTTTGGGTCTCATTGAAGAATTGGAGGCACACCTACATCCCCAAGCTCAGATGCAAATAATCGAATCGTTGCAAAACAAAAAGGATATTCAGCTTATTTTAACAACCCATAGTCCAAATTTGGCTTCAAAGGTGAAACTTAATAATCTTATTATCTGCAAGAATAAACATGCCTATCCTATGGGACAGGGATACACACAATTAGATGATTCGGATTATTCTTTCTTAGAACTATTTTTAGATACAACTAAATCGAACTTATTTTTTGCAAAAGGCGTTATACTTGTCGAAGGATGGGGAGAGGAAATACTTATACCCACTTTAGCAAAGAAGGCAGGTTTTAATTTAACAGAAAAAGGTGTTTCCATTGTCAATGTAGCAAGCACTGCTTTTTTAAGATATGCGAAGATTTTCCAAAGAACCAAAGGCCAAGAAATGAATATACCTGTTGCAATAATAACAGATTTGGATGTAAAACCTGAAGATGAGGATATTATTATAGAAGGGAAAACAAAGAAGAATTTGGAAACAGATAAGAAAACATCAAAATACAACGGGCAGGTCGTAAAAACTTTTGTATCCCCTCACTGGACATTGGAATATTGCCTTTCAAAATCATCAAGTTTTGGTCTTCAATTTCAAGAAATAGTTAAAAGAATTCATACTAAGACTGATTGGTCTGATTTTGGAAAAAGCCTCACTGAAAAGCTTGATAATAGAGGTTTAAATAAAACTGAGATTGCTTATCAATTTGCCAAATTACTTGAGGAAGATAGTAAAAAAGAAATTCCTGACATTACTATTAATAATGATGATAAAACAATTGAATACTTGTTAGAGGCTATTAAATATGCCTGTGAAAATTAATATTACTGATGAAGATATTGTTTATGCAGAAAATATTCTTCTTTCAGAAAACCAGCATTTCGATAATGAAAGAAAGGATTTTATTAAAAATTTAGATACTATAGACTTACAAGCTGTTCCCGGAAGCGGTAAAACAACAGCATTACTCGCAAAATTATTAATTCTCGAAAAATATCTTCCATTCGATGATGGTTCCGGCATTTTAGTTATTTCTCATACGAATGCTGCTGTCGATGAGATAAGAAATAAGATTGCAAAATGTTGTCCCAAGCTGTTTTCATATCCAAACTTTGTTGGCACTATACAAAGTTTTGTAGATGGGTTTTTAGCAATACCTTGTGGTCATACCTTGCTTGGCACATGCATTTCTTGGATAGATGAAGAGAAATATAAAAACAATATTTTGAAAAAATTTAAAAGAATATATTGGTCAAATGAATATGATAAACCCGGCACATTGTTTTGGGGAAGACACATAAAGAAAGCAAAGGCCGAGGCAAGACGATGTTCGAAATCAGAATCCGAGATTTGCAATGAATATATAGATAAGGAGATTCAAACATTATTTTATGATTATTGCGATGAAAAAATAAAGCGGATCGACAACAAAGAAGTAATTCTTTCAGACAAGAATAACAAGAAATTTATCGGGCTAAAAACCATAATTGAAGAAAGCGTATTAGAAGGGATAATTTCATATGAATATGCTTTTAATATTGCCACTTTTTATCTAAAACAGAACCCGATAATTAGAACTTATATCCAAAAAAGATTTAGGTATATATTTGTTGATGAAATGCAGGATATGGATCAACATCAGTATGATTTGCTTGAAGATATTTTTTTTAACAACGGAGATAGTATTTCAAATTATCAAAGAATAGGGGATAAGAACCAGGCAATATATAATGGAAGTGCAAAACTTGATGATATATGGAAGGCGAGGGAGTCCACCTTAAAATTAAATGGAAGTTACCGCCTAACAAAAGAAGTTGCGGAGTTAGTTAAGCATTTTGGATTGGAATTTATCGATATTGAAGGAAGATTTCAAAATTCTACTGGCGTTAACATTAAGCCGATTGTTATTGTTTTTAAAGATGATTCAATAACAAATGTTATCCCTGAATTTGTGAGATTAATAAAACAATTAATTAATGAAGGTAAATTGCCAGATAATTCGCTTAATTCCTATAAAGCTATTGCGTGGGTTAAAAATAAATCTGAAGTTAAGATGATAGGATTAACTGATTATTGGGGTGATTTTGATGACAATAATCAAAGGCCAAAAGAAGATTACGCATGCATGGAAAGTTATCTGCTTCATTATGATAAAGACAAGAGGATATTGGGATCAGTCCGGAAAAATATTTTAAATGCTTTGTTACGAATATTAAGATATGAGGACATACTTATTGACAATCGTAATTATAGTAAACAAAAGCTATTATCTTTTCTGAAAGAGAATGATGAAGAACAATACGAAAAATTAAAATTACTACTTTATCTATGGAGTATCAATATTATTAGGGGTAAAAAGAACGATGTTTATTCCGAATTAAAAAATTATGTATCTGAATTATTAGATATTTTCGGGAAATCAATAGTTAATAGCAAGAAGTTTATTGAGACAACTGAAAATAGAGGACAAGTTACACCCCCAAATGTATCTGGTAAATTGAATAACAATAATGTATATGAAAAAGATGGGGTGAAGATAGAAGTTACAACAATCCATGCAGTAAAAGGTCAAACGCATACTGCCACATTGTATTTAGAAACATATTATCAGCGAAAATATGAGTCTGAGAGACTAAGAGAGCAGTTTAAAGGTAATAGCTTTAGGGGCACAGGAAAATATGACAAGCAATCCACAAAAATGACCTATGTTGGACTTTCAAGACCAACCCACTTGTTATGTTTAGCTGTTCATATAAACAGATTCAATAAAGATGATTTTAAGGACAAATGGGATATTATTGATATAACAAAAACAGCTTCCACCGTCGTGGTTCCAGTGATATAAATGTGGGTCTGTTTTAAAGAGAGGAGATGAGAAGACGCACCGGTATAAAGTCATGAAGAATATGAAGAATGTCCCCCAATCACTACCATATAACGGCGGCCATGAGACTTCGTTCTCTTCGATCAATACACCGAAATTATCTCCTGCAGTCGCAACTTCTCACACTTGGATCCTATGTATTACGAAGAAATGATGATAGCCATAAATGAAAAAATATGAACCTACCAGACCTCATCAAAACCGGAGAATCAACAACCGTCGAATTCAAAGAAAAATTCGATGAGCGATGTATTGAATCCTTGGTAGCTTTTGCCAACACAAGAGGCGGTGTCATTTTCATAGGTGTATCCGATAAAAACAACATCAAAGGAATAAATATCGGAAAAGAAACCATCAACCAGTGGGTAAACCAGATATCACTAAGCACTGAACCCAGGCTCATCCCTGAAATTGAAAAGATACAGATCGATGGAAATACGGTCATAGCAGTGCAAATAAAAGAATATCCAATAAAACCTGTTTCAACAAAAGGCAGATGCTTCAAAAGAGTGGACAGCAGCAATCGCACAATGACAACACAGGAAATCACCCAGATGTATCTGCATTCCACAGGATTGAGCTGGGATAAATATCCTGCCCAGAATGCCAGTCTTGAAGACATTGACATTGAGATGGTTAAAAGATATATACAAAAAGCAAAGGACACTGGCAGAAAAAAGGTCGCAGAAGATGAAGACCCAGTGCAGGTTCTTGAAAAAATGAATTTAATAACCAGAGGACATCCCACATGGGCCGCAGTTCTACTTTTCTCCAAAGAGCCACAAAAAATCATCTCTCAGGCTGCGATACACTGCGGAAAGTTCAAAGAAGGAAATGTAGTTATTGATGACAGGATGATCACCGGGACTCTTTTTGAGCAGATCGATGAAGGTATGGATTTCATTCATAAAAATATAAATGTCGAATTTGTAATGACAGGCAAACCAGAAAGAGACCAAATATGGGATTACCCCCTAGAAGCATTGCGGGAAGCCCTCATCAATGCTGTCTGTCACAGGGATTATACCATCTTATCACATATTGAGATACGAATATACGAAGATAGACTTGTTATCTGGAGTCCCGGTCATTTACCTTTTGGAATCACCCTTGAAGAGCTTTATAAACCTCATTCATCAACACTAAGAAATAAAGGACTTGCAGAAGTTTTCTATGATACTGAACTAATCGAACAGTGGGGAAGCGGTATAGACAAAATGCAAAAGTATTGCCTTAATGCAGGACTACCTGAACCGATATTTGAGGAATATCAGGGATTTCAGGTGGTATTTAGAAAGGATATTTATAATGAAGATTATTTGCGCAGCCTGAATTTAAATGAAAGACAGATCAACGCTGTGATGTATGTCAAAAAGAACGGAAACATTACAAATAGAGAATATCAGGAAGTCTGCAAGACATCTGAAAGAACCTCTTCACGGGATCTGGCAGAACTGGTATCATCAGGATTATTTGAACAGATCGGTATCACCGGGAAAGGTACAGCATATGTTCTAAGACGCCAAAGACGCCACAATGACGCCATAAAGACGCCAAAGACGCCATGAAGATTTCACAATCACTATATGAGTTGAAAACATGCTAAACACAGAAAAGACAATCCAGAGCATACTCAAAAAGTTCGAAGTTAAGGATGAGTATGAAAAAAGAAATATCATCTTCTGGTATGATAGGGATAGGACTGCTGATGCTGAAGGTCTTGAGTCCATCAAATCTGCTCTTGCTGAAAAAGGCATAAAAACACACAACCTGAATAACAACTTCTTTGAGACAAAAAAACTCCTTGAGCATGACGATACCCAATCCAGTTATCTTATATATTCACCTACTGCAGAACGAGAACATAAATGCAACTGGCTTCTTGATATACAGCTTTATTCCTCAAAATTCGAGAACAGTAGGATATCGGATATCAAAAGTGAGATTGAGATTGAAGATTACTATCTTGATAAATTCCTTGAAAAATATTCTAAATTCTTTGATAATAAAAAGAGGGTTTCTGATATCAAGAAGTTCTACCAGAAGGATTGGAAAGAAGAGAAATTCGTATCAGGAATGCTTACAGTACTCTCTGGTTCTTCAACTACCGACCAGAAAGAGATCGTCAGGAACCTGCTTATGGGTTCACTCAAAGAAGACGAAAATAAAATCTGGGGTGAGATCCAGAGATTTGGGCTTGCAAATGAATTCTGGAGCATGATCAGCAGACATTTTGGGTATTCATCAGAACACCCGACCCTGAAGAAGCTATTCCTGAGTTTCATCATAACCCACATTGCCAGAAATACAAGGGTCGCTCTGAAATCCTATGAACAATACGTCAACAAATCGAGCAACGAATGTGAAATATTCATCAGAGGATGGATAGATCATTCAAATGACTCAAAGAAATTTGATGAGTACTGTGAAAAATTGCTCTTGGAAGATGAACGTAAACTCGAACAGAATCTGGCATCGCTTTTAAACAAATACGAAGTTAAAGATTACATTGAAGCGGAATCTGTCGATATCTTTGACAAAAACATCATCCGCAATATCGTTACAGGATTAAATGAAAGCGGCGCAAATTTCGAAAAATATCTTGAATGGATCGACAGGAGAAAAACGAAACACTGGTATGGGGTATATGAGAACATATACTGTGCTCTTGAAAATGCTATCAAGCTCCACGAGTTCTCAGAAGAGATTGAAAAGGAAGGTATCAACGAGCAAAATCTGAATGAACTTTTTAAAGGATATACGAGCAGATACTTCCAAATTGATTATTATTATCGCAAATTCTATTATCACTATGATCGGGACATTGAAAAAGAGATTCTCAAGAAAGACATTAAGGAGAAAGTTGAAAACCTATATAGCAGTATACTCGATAGACTTCTCACTCGATGGAGCGATCTGATAAACTCAGAACTTGAAAACACATGGAACATAGAACTCATCGATAAACAGAACATATTCTACAAAATCTACATAGACAGTATCATCAGAAAGAATGACAGAGATAAGGTTGCGGTCATCATCTCTGATGGATTACGCTATGAGAGCGCTTTCGAATTGAAAGACGTGCTAAACAAAAGTACAAAAGGGACGATGGAATTAAAAGCAATGGCAGGTTCTCTTCCATCATACACAAAACTCGGAATGGCAAGCCTTTTGCCCAACAGTAAGCTTGAGTATAGTAATGGGCGCGTCTTTGTAGATGGGATTGACTCAGATGGAACAGAAAACAGGGAAAAGATCCTGACAAAAAGCTTTCCAGATTCTATAGCATTCAAGTTCGATGAACTCATGCAACTGAAAATAGATGAAGCAAGAGATAAGATCAAAGGAAAAAGAGTGATTTATATATATCATAATAAGATAGACGATACTGGAGATAATAAACAATCAGAACATGAAGTCTTTGATGCGGTCGAGTCCACTATTCAGGATATTGACAAAATGGTCAATCGTCTGGGTAGATCACTCAATGTGACAAAGGTAATTATTACTTCTGACCACGGTTTCATCTACCAGAGGGAACATCTCGAAAACGTGGACAAGCTTGAGATGCAGGATTTTGACAGGAACAGGATAATCGATTCGAACAAGCGTTTTATCTTGAGCGAGCAAGACCTGACATTAAAAAACACACACAAATTCAGTATGGCTCCAACCGTTGATTCTGAAAAGAAGATGCATCTATACATACCGCTGGCAGATCTGCGTTTCAAATCCCAGGGCGGAGGAGTAAATTATGTCCACGGCGGCGCATCATTGCAGGAGATAGTGATACCTGTGCTTATCTACAATCACAATCGATATAATGAAGATCTTGACAGAAAGGGGATAGAACATGGAAAAGTGCAGATCACAGTCCTTGATTCCCATAAAAAGATCACCAATAGCCCTTTTAAAATCAGATTATTGCAAACAGGAAAAGTGACCGATAAACGTGAGCCCCTTAACTGTAAGATCTCTTTGAGGGATAGTGATGGACGAAAGGTCAGTGATGAAAAACTGGTCATTTTTGACAGCACTTCAGATGAACCGGAAGAAAGGATCCAGGAAGTCGTTTTGACCCTTAGCAGCAATATCAAGAATAAAACTTACAATCTAAAAGCAATTGATGAAGATACCAATGCGCTGCAAAGAGAGTTATTTGAGATACCTGTTGAAGTAGACATTCTGATAACAGATGATTTCTAATACATTAAATAATCAATATGAATATAACAAACAAGAAAGGTAAATGAAAATGGCGGACATAGATTCAGGCACCGTAATTGATACCAAGCTAAACACTAATTTTCCTGGAAAAGTAGTAAGGAAAGACCTCACCAAACTTATGAAGGTCGGTCACAACGTCCCTGTTTATGTTCTGGAGTACCTCCTGGGATCAAACTGCGCAACAGATGATGAAGACCTTATCCAGGAGGGTGTCAAGAAAGTAAAAAAGATTTTGTCAGAGAATTATGTGCGCCCTGATGAAGCTGAACTAATCAAATCAAAAATACGAGAGACTGGATTCTACACAATAATTGACAAAGTTACAGTCCGGCTTAATGAAACACGAGATGTATACGAAGCATTGTTTTCTAATCTCGGTATCATGAAAGTGGAAGTTGAGCCGGATTATGTAAAAAAGTATGATAAATTGCTTGGTGGTGGTATCTGGTGCATCATCAAGATGGAATATTCAACTGAATCTTCTCCTTCCCCATTTGTGATCTCCAGCTTAAAACCAATACAGATACCCAATGTGAACATAAATGATTTCATAGAAAAGAGAAAAAGTTTCACAAAAGATGAATGGATTGACGTCCTTATAAGAACCATCGGAATGGAACCCACACAACTGGAATATCCGGTCAAATGGCATTTACTGGAACGTCTTGTGCCTCTTGTTGAAAACAATTATAACATGGTTGAACTCGGGCCTAGAAGCACCGGAAAATCTCATATTTACAAGGAAATCTCCCCCAACACAATATTGATATCTGGAGGACAAACTACAGTAGCAAATTTATTCTATAACATGAGTACAAGACAAGTAGGACTCGTGGGAATGTGGGATGTTGTGGCTTTCGATGAGGTTGCAGGGATAAGGTTCAAAGACAAAGACGGGATTCAGATACTCAAAGATTATATGGCATCTGGTTCTTTTGCCAGGGGAAAAGATCAGATAAATGCAAATGCATCTGTTGTATTCGTAGGTAATATCAACCAGAGCATTTCATCATTATTAAAAACATTCCATCTTTTTGCACCCTTCCCCGAAGCCATGAACAACGACAGTGCATTTTTTGACAGGATCCACTATTACTTGCCGGGATGGGAGGTTCCAAAGTTCAGACCAGAACATTTCACTGACAGATTTGGTTTTATAGTGGATTATTTTGCTGAATTCTTAAGAGAAATGAGAAAAAGGTCATTTAGTGACAATATGTTCAATTACTTCAAGCTTGGAAATAATTTGAACCAGAGAGACGTAATTGCAGTGAAAAAAACATACTCTGGTTTAATGAAGCTAATATATCCTGATGAGATCATATCCAAAGATGAAGCTAAGGAAATATTGGAATATGCGTTGATCGGTAGGAGAAGGGTTAAAGAGCAATTAAAGAAAATCGGGGGGATCGAGTTTTTCGATGTCAACTTCTCTTATATCGATAATAAGGATTTGTCAGAACATTTCGTAACTGTCCCGGAAAGCGGCGGGAATAAGATAATTCCTGTAGGGATTACTAAACCAGGACAAGTTTATGCCGTATCTGGAGCCGGTTCGGGGAAGATCGGCGTTTATAAAATAGAGTTGCAGGTTGTCTCAGGTTCCGGGAAATATGAAAAATCAGGTCTTGGTTCGAGTCCAAAAGCTAAAGAAGCTATTCAAACTGCATTTAACTATTTCAAAGCAAATGCAAAATCAGTCAGTCAAGGTATATCAACAAAAGAAAAGGATTACCACTTAAATGTTCAAGATCTTACAGGCGTGGGAATGTCTGATGACCTCGCCTTAGCAGCTTTCCTTAGTCTATGTTCGGGTGCTTTAGAGAAGCCAATACAAGAGCAAACTGCAATACTGGGTACAATTACAATAGGTGGCTCTATAAGTAATATAGAAAACTTATCAGACCTCCTGCAAGTTTGTTTAGATGCCGGAGCGAAAAAAGTCCTGATTCCAATATCGTCTGCATCAAAAATAGCAACTGTGCCCCCAGAATTGTTCAGCAAATTCCAGATTTCATTTTATGAAGATCCGATTGATGCTGTGTATAAGTCGTTGGCGCTGAGCTAAGCATGGCTTACTGATAATTGGTATTAAGAAATTAAAATTGTGATAAAATATGTCCGACTCCCTCCTCTCAACCTTAAAACCCCGCCAGCTTGAAGCCGTAAAACACATACAAGCTCCCCAACTGATCCTCGCCGGCGCAGGTACAGGCAAGACCACGACCATTACTGCCAAGATCGCATACATGGTCGAAAAAGAAAATATCGACCCCTCCCACATCCTCGCGCTCACTTTCTCCAAAGAAGCCGCAAGGAACATGCGCGAAAAAGTCGAGAAACTCCTTCAAGGAAAGGAAGTGATCGTCAAGACTTTTCACTCATTCTGCGCAGAGCTTATCAAAGACCATGCTGAAAGGTGCAAAGTTCCCGGTGACTTCAAGATATTCGAGGAGATAGATTCAGCCATTTTCATATTCAGGGAACTTAAGACAGATGCAAGGACCGCCAGCCTGTACGCAAACACGATCGGAAAAGAAAAAGACTTGAATATCTCGATAGATAAATTCAAAGAATTTCTGGAAACGCTTAAAAAACAAGTTCAGGATATTGAAAAAGATGAGAGCACATGGAAGGAAGTGTATCGCGAATCCAAATTCAAACTCAATACCTTCCATCTTCAGGAATTCAAAGACAAAGAAGATAAGAAGGCAAAACAGGCAGAGAAAAAAAGATACTCCGAATTCATATACCTCTATGAAGAATACCAGAAATATTCAAACTTCATATCAGCCTGGGAGAAATACGAAGAGAAGAAATCAGCTATAGGCGCACTGGATTACGGCGACCTGAATAAGATCGCTCTCTGGTATCTTGACGTGTACGGCACGCAGGAACTAAACGATATATTTCGCTACATCATCATTGATGAATTCCAGGATACCAATTATGTCCAGTTCGAGCTGATAAAAAAGCTCACAGCGGCAAATAAAAATATAACCGTGGTGGCAGATCCGAACCAGACGATATATGCATTCCGCGGGGCATACACCAATAATATAGAGGAGTTTAAGGAACAATTCAAGGCAGAAGATGTCATATCGCTGGATGTGAGTTTCAGGTCTACCAACAAGATACTAAGGGTAGCCCATACCCTGATAGAAAAGAACTATTCAGAGGAGAAAAGGCATGAATGCCAGATCCTTAAAAATTACAAGGATATAGAAGGGGAGAACGTCTGTATAATCGAAACTGAAGATGAGAATGAAGAAGCAAGAGCCATAGTCGAGAAGATCGAGGAATATCTTGCACAGGGCATCCCTCCAAAAGAGATCGCTGTTTTATACAGGACTCATGCCCAAGGACGAAAGGTTAGACAGGCACTTGAGAACAGAGGACTCCCTTTCCGCGTGAAAGATGATACGGATTTCCTGAAGCAGCCGGAAATAAAGACGGCATTAGCCTATCTCTACGTCATCAACAATATCTCTCACCCCACAGCACGAGGTACGGAAGCATGGTGGAGAATATTCCATTACAACAATGCGTTGAGTCAGGAAGATTCCATCAGGATTGGAGAATTTATAAAGAAGACATATGTTTCATTTCAGGAAGTCATTTATCATCATATCGCTAAACTTGGGCTTACAAGAAGCGGGCTTGAGACCATTAGCAATGTAAAAAAAAGGATAGAGTTTCTCTGCGGAAAGGAGAATCTCGATATATCGGACCTGATTCTTGAGGTATATGACCAATCCGGTCTTTCAAGACAGTTTGTACACGCTGATACTATCAGAAGCCGGGAAGCTCTATTAAATCTGAGGCAGCTTTATGAATTGACCAGGAATTTTGAGGAGTTCCATGGGAAAGATCTGAGCCTTTTCATAGATTATCTTGAGATACTCGATGAGATGGACGGTAACCCGCCTCCAGCCAGAATCGAGAGCGAAGATGCCATAAACCTCATGTCGATACATGCAGCAAAAGGACTTGAATTCAGCATAGTATTTCTTACAAACCTTGCCAAAGATAAATTCCCTCTATACCGCGGTGGCGCTGAACCTCTCATCCCGCCTGAATTGATGGAGCAGTACAGAGATATCTTTGAGGACAAATCAATCACCGATATTGACAAAGCGGTTAAGGAGCGGAAAAAAGAGATCAAAAAGGAAGAAGAGAGGCGTCTTGCCTATGTCGCATTTACAAGAGCCAAAGACTATCTTTTCCTGACATTGGCGACAAAATATGGCGATGATGAAAAAGAGCCGTCAGAGTTCCTTCTGGATATTGGATACAACAACTGGAGAGCAGGCGGGAGTATCGCGATCGGAGATCTTTCATACATAAGGGATACCGAGATCAAAGTCAGGGAGATGATAAAAGACAGTGCGCTTGAGCGAGAAAAAGCCATGCGTAAAAGACTTATCCTTGAGTTATTGGACGCGGGAGATCTCAATGAAATAATGAAAAATACGCTGTTGTATCAGGCATTGAAGCAAGGAAAAACATTGAATTTCAAGGAACTTATTGATTCCAACTGGTCAAAAATAGACCCCTCGGAAGATGCGGATATAATCCTTGCAAGGATAAAAGAAAATAAAAATGGGTTGAAATTCAATCCTGCAAGCATGACGTTTAGCGTAACCTCGATAAACACCTATGAGAACTGTCCCAAGCAGTATGAACTCGCAGAACTTCTAAGGATGCCCACCCGCGCCTCGGAAGACTCCACAGGAGCCATGAACACGGGGAGTTTTATCCACAAGGTTCTTGAAAATGCTGTGAGTGAAAAAATAACAACAAAGGAGCAGTTATACAAAATTAGGGACCAGATGGCGAAGGACTCGCAATGGAAAGGAATCAACATTAAGGCAGCAACTGAAGCGCTTGATGTATTCTGGGAACGCAACAGGAATACTATTGCGAACAACCTGATGGTTGAGCAGCGGTTCAATGTATCTCTTGGCGGGTTTAATTTCAAGGGGTTCATTGACCGCGTGGATAAAATCCCGGGGACACAGAATGAGGTGGAGATTATCGATTACAAGACGGGAAAATATGAACCCAGTCCTGAGGAGCGTTCAAAACAGCTTTTGCTCTATGC
>JBAVMS010000069.1:0-9939 GCA_049690315.1 Candidatus Methanoperedens sp. | reverse complement strand
ATAAAAGAAAAGAACGTAAAATGGGTAGACCTCCAGTTCATGGACATCCCTGGTTATATCCAGCACATCACAATCCCGTCATACACACTGAAAGAAGAGGATTTCACTGACGGCATAGGAAAGCTGGACGGCTCCTCGATCAAAGGTTTCAAGTCAATCTTCGAGTCGGACATGAGAATGTTTCCAGACCCGAACACATGCGCAATCCTGCCATGGACAGATAACACACCCCACAGGACACTCCGCCTCATCTGCGACCTCTACGATGCCTTCGGTGGACCGCGATTCACGCGTGACCCCAGGCACATAGCGCAGAGGGCTGAAGGAGCAGTTGAAAAAGCAGGATTTTCGCTCTCATACTGGGGACCCGAGCTTGAGTTCTTCGTATTTGACTCATTCAGGATGCTGCCCAGCTTCTCGACCGCGCGTGACGCCTGGTCAGGCACAGGCTACGAGATAGAATCAAAAGAAGCGCCCTGGTCGCAAACAAGCAGCGGCATCAACCATCCCATCAGGTTCAAGGAAGGTTACTATCCTGCACCGCCGCAGGACACGCTCCAGGAATACAGGAGCGAGGTGTCAGGGCAGCTTTATGACTACTTCGGGATTGTGGTTGATGCGCATCACCACGAGGTAGCCACTGCGGGACAGTGCGAGATAGACATGAAATACGATACTCTCACGAAGATGGCAGACAACGTGCTCACATACAAGAACGTGGTCAAGAACGTGGCATACAATATGAACATGATTGCCACATTCATGCCAAAACCGATATTCGGCGATAATGCTTCAGGGATGCACATCCACCAGTCGCTCTGGAAGAACGGGAGAAATACTTTCTATGACCCCGATGACGAATATGCCGAGATATCGCAGACCTGCCGCTATTATATCGGCGGGCTCATGGAACATTCAAGGGCGCTCTGTGCCATTACTTCGCCCACCACGAACTCGTACAAGAGACTTGTGCCAGGCTATGAGGCACCTGTTTATATCGCATGGAGCAAACGCAACAGGTCTGCAAGCGTAAGAGTTCCTGTCTATGAGAAAGGCAAGGAAGCACCCAAGAGAATCGAGTTCAGGCCGCCCGATACGAGCTGCAACACGTATTTCGCCTTTGCAGCGCTTACTTCTGCAGGACTTGACGGGATAAAGAAGAAGATGGATCCCGGAAATCCGTGCGATGAGAATATCTATCATCTAACCGCAGAGAGAAGAAAGGAGATGGGTATCAAAGAGTGCCCTGGCTCGCTTAAAGAGGCACTTGATGAGCTTGAATGCGACAGGAAGTTCCTTGAGCCGATTTTCCCGGCAGATGCAATCGACATGTGGATAGAGCTTAAATCAGAGGAGTATAAGCAGAACTCAATCAGGCCGACGCCGTATGAGTTTTACCAGTACTTCGATATTTAAATCGGTTTCGTTCCGGCATGATTCATGCCGGATGCTTTTTTATCCTTCATCCTGTTAAGTGCTATTTGCTCATTTTGCGGTGATTTATCTTTGTTAGCTTCATAAAAAATTCTAGAAGAAGCAAAATAATGATTGGACAGGCACCATCCCGAATGATTTATAACCACAAATAGTAATAAAGGTAAAAAGTCAGGGATAATATGATTAAAACAAACGAAGATGTATTAAGCTCGATAGAAGAAAACCAGGTACGATTTTTAAGACTCCAGTTCGTTGACATCGGAGGAAATGTCAAGAACGTAGGTATACCAGTATCACAGGCTGAAAAAGCATTAAAATCGGGTATAGCTTTTGATGGCTCCTCAATCGAGGGATTTGTCAGGATAGAAGAATCCGATATGGTGCTGAAACCGGATATCAATACTTACAGGATTCTTCCATGGGACGTAAGCGGCGGGAAGGTCGCAAGAATGATATGCGATGTGTATAAGCCCAACGGCAAGCCTTTCGAGGGCGACCCGCGCTTCGTTTTGAAAAGGGCGATACAGGAAGCTGCAAAACGCGGATATGTTATGAATAATGGCCCTGAGCTTGAATTCTTTTTCTTTAAACGAAAAGACGACCAGGCAACCAACATACCGCATGACTTCGGGGGTTATTTTGATTTCCCTCCCATTGACCAGGCAGAAGAAATCCGCCAGAATATCGTTGTAGCGCTTGAAAACATGGGCTTTAACATAGAAGCTTCCCATCACGAAGTCTCTATAGGACAGCATGAGATAGATTTCAAGTATGCCGATGCATTAACCACAGCTGATAATGTCATCACGTTCAAGTTTGTCACGAAAACCATTGCGCGCATGAGCAACCTGCATGCTTCCTTCATGCCAAAACCCGTTTTCGGTATCAACGGTTCAGGCATGCATACAAACATCTCACTTTTCAAGGGGAACAAAAACGCTTTCTACGACGAGTCAAAGGACATGGAAGTGAGCGATACGCTGCGATATTTCGTAGGCGGATTGAAGAAACATGTAAAATCCTTTACAGCGGTCACAAACCCGATAGTGAACTCATATAAGAGGATAGTACCGGGTTATGAAGCGCCTGTGTATATCGCCTGGTCGGGCGCCAACCGCTCATCCATGATACGCATACCTGCAGCCAGGGGCATGAGTACACGTGTCGAACTCAGGAGCCCTGACCCGTCATGCAATCCATACCTTTCCTTTGCTGTTATCCTGATGGCAGGGCTTGACGGCGTTGAGAACCAGATTGACCCGGGCGAGCCAACCACGCTTAACCTCTTCCACATGGACGATGAAGAACGAAAGAGCCATGGAATTGAATCACTCCCCGGCAGCCTGAAAGAGGCGCTGGACTACCTGGAAACCGACAGCATAATACGGGATGCCCTTGGAGAACACGTATATACCGATTTCATGAGGCTTGGAAGGGCTGAATGGGATGCATACAGGACAAGCGTACATGACTGGGAACTTAATCGCTATCTGAATATCGTGTAAAAAGGTGAAATGAGCACAACCACTATCGACTCAATGGTGCAGAGGAAACTCATCGAAATACTGAGGATACTCTTTGAGAACAAAGAGCCGATAGGGGCGCGGCTGATAGCAGACAGGATGAATGAACGCGGATACCCCATTGGCGAGCGGGGCGTCCGTTATCACCTCCGCATCCTTGATGAGCGCGGCCTCACCCTGCGCCACGGTTATGATGGCAGGGTTATTACCGAAAGCGGGATACATGAACTTAATAATGCGCTAGTCGGGGACAGGCTTGGTTTCATCATCACAAAGATAGAGAAACTCATTTATGATACCACTTTTGACCTGAAATCTGGGGAAGGAAGTGTGATTATTAATACTTCGATAATCGACAAAAAAGATGTTGACCGGGCATTCGAGATAATGAAGCATGTGATTTATGAAGGTTATTGCTTCAGTCCGTATATAAAATTAATAGAGGAAGAGGAAGTGGCTCTGGATATTGATATCCCTGAAGGCAAAATTGGCATAGCCACGATGTGCAGTATAACGATTGACGGGATTTTGCTGAAAAGCGGGATTCCTGTAACGCCTAAATATGGAGGCTTGCTGGAAGTAAAAAACAGGAAAGCTGTGGGGTTTGAGGATATCATTATTTATAACGGGACTTCGATTGACCCGATGCGTATTTTTATTTCAAAAAAGATGACAAGGGTTCTTGATGCCGTGGATACGGGTTCAGGCAGGCTTCTTGCAAATCTGCGGGAGATTCCGGCGTCGGCTGTTCCCGAAGCTGAAAAAATCATGGAATCCGCAAGAGGTATTGGTATTTCTAACGTTGTGCAAATCGGGAAACCCGGCAAATCAGTTCTGGACGCGCCTGTTGAAACAGGGAAAGTTGGCGTGGCGGTTTATGCTGGAACGAATATAATGGCTGCGGTTGAAGAGAGCGGGATTAATGTTACAACTTATCCGATTTCTACTGTAATGGATTTTAAGGAATTGAAAAAGCTGTAAGGTTTTTTTGAAAGGGGGATTGTCATGGCATAACAGGGAATAATCCTCTATGTTCCTGGTAGATGAAGGACTTGTACATTGTACAGGGTTTGTGACTGCTGGAGGAGGTAAAACTCATGCTCGGATGACTCCACTCAGTAGCGTTTATAAACTTGGATTACATGTTTTATCTTATGTCATATATAGACTGGAGTGCAATTATTGGAGTAGTTATTGGAGCGATTTTAGGTGTTTTTACTTCGGTAAGTGGCCAGGCTTTGTATGGACGTATTTATAGACCAGATATACAAATTAAAGGCGAAGCTGACCCTCACTCATCAGAAACAGAGGCACGTCATCGTATCAAAGTAGAAAATACAGGTAAATCTACAGCTGAAGATTGTGTGGGATATATAACAATAGACAACGCTGAAAAAGAGGACGTGATTCCTAGTAAAGCGTTTATTGACAATTCTGAAAATTATACTCCCATAACGGATGAAGGGTTATGTTGGTCATTTAATGAAGAAGGGGAAAAAAATCCACATTATCTGTCAATATTTCCACACACTCACAAATTGCTTGAACTTTATCATGTTGAAAGAGGAGGAAAAGAACTCTACATAAAAATTCCTTCGGAATTGGGTTGGTCGAAGAAATTTAAAGTGAAATTGAAGGAGAAAGATTATAGGGGAACATTGAAGATAGCAGCAAGAAATGTGGAATACAACAAGAATAAACATGCAAAGAAATTCAGGTTAGTGCCAAATAAAGAGAATAGAGATGTAAAGCTTGAATTTTTTGATTGACCATTATAATCTAACTCAATCACCACCTCCTCCTCTCCCATTATTTGACGAATGGCATCTGCTCCCGGTGCATGAAGTCTCAGTAAATTGAACCGGATGACAGGTTACACACGAGAGCGGTCTTTCGCCACGCCCGCCAATATGTTCACCAACCCTCTGGTGCACATAGGTAGATGGTGTAAAACCTTCCGGAGTATGGCATTGAGCGCAATCGGTACTCATACCGGCGTGGGTCGAAGGCGGCTGATGACAATTTACACATCCTGACGCAGTCCCATTATAGGTTCCATGGTGACATTGATCGCATGTGAGAGACTGATGTTTTCCTGTTAATGGGAATTTTGAATGGTCAAAAGTGGCAGGTGTCCAGCCCGCTGGAGTGTGGCACTTATCGCAGTTATTAACAATCCCAGCAATGTGATTTGCGGGGACTTTGTGGCAACTTTCACACGTCGATGCAGTCCTGTTATAGGTTCCATGGTGGCATTGATCGCACGTGAGAGATTGGTGTTTTCCTGTCAACGGGAATTTTGAATGATCAAAAGTAGCAGGTTTCCAGCCAAGAGGAATGTGGCATTTATCGCAGTTTCCAGTAATCCCGGGGATATGATTTGCTGGCAATTTGTGGCATGATTCGCAATTGGGGCTTGTGCCATTGTATTTATCACCGGGGTGACATTTTTCACAGCTCAATGTTGCATGCACGCCGACAAGTTTAAAATTCGTATGAGCTTTATGGCACAGGTCACATTGGGCCACTGTAATTACACGCGGCTGACCTGACTGGTTATGGACGAGGGCATGATGGCAATCGGCACATAATACTGATTTGTCCATGTGCAGGGAATGTTTTGCCTCTACGGTCTTGTCGGTGAGGTTGCGTGTTTCAGGATGGCATGGAAGGCACTGGTCATTTTTGACCCGGGTTACGATCTGGATTGGCACCGCATAATTCCCTGTAAAATGGGAAACAAGCTGCCTCGCAGCACGTGCATTCTCTGTAACGAACCCCTGCAGTCCCGGTTCTGAATGGCAGTTAAGGCACACTGCTTTTGTTGCATGCGTCGAGTTTTGCCATGTCTGGTAGTAAAAGTTCATTTCATGGCAGGAGTCACAAAACCCGGGCTGGGACCTCGCCGCCTGGAACCCGACACCTCCTGCTATTAACATGATTGCCAGAATAACCAGTGAAGTTATTGGAATTATTTTCTTACTTGCCATGATACCAGCTTATTGGGACTTATTATTTCAATGAATCTCCGGGAAAACTTCGAGGGATACAATTCGTAAATGAAAACAACCTGATCCCACGCCGGGATCGTCATCCATAATCAGAAACGAAATGGCAATTTCACTGTGAGTTATCTGGGTCATCTGGATCTCCGCTTTCAGGCTCATGCAACAATAGTACTATTTTCGTAATTATTTCCCCCATTCTATTTGTTATTTATGTATATAAGATTCTTCTTCCGCCATTTAAATCACCTTTGTTTCTTTTAAATACTCCAATACCGATTTCTTCAATCCGTCTCCAGGTTTGAAGAATCCATCAAAGAAACAGTATTCAGCATATCTTTTATACTCTGCGGTAAATACGTAAATGTAATAGAGCAAACTTGAAGAAAACAGGGTGAAAATATCAGGGGCAGGCTAATGGCAAAAGATCCTAACTTTAGGTTAATTATATTTACAATATTTGTGACAATAGTTTCTGTCGTCTATATACTTTATCTTCATTCTAAAGGTGGGGCATCGTATATTGTAAGTGTGGGTCTGAATGAATTCGGAAAATCTCTCGGGAGCTTTGGTTTTTTTACGATGTGGTTTGTATATTCACGATCGGTTATGAAACTAATCGTGCAGAAAGGAAGTATAGTCCAGAGATTAAATCCCGTAGGGGAGCGGCCTGCATTTGCGTCAGATTTGTGGGATGTTTTGAATATTTTAAATAAAGCACATCCTTATCTTGGATTAAGCTCGATCGCCCTGATTTATCTTCATGGATATCTCGTTCTGCCGTTTTTGAATAATCTTCCGTTGCTGCTGGTATTGGCACTACTGGCATGGCAGGGGTTTTTCGGGATACTGTTGAAATTAAAATTTACACCAGCATTCCTGAAGAGTCGGAGCTATTTAATCCATACTCAATTTTATACAGCGGCCATGATTTTAATTCTGGCAGTTTTAGGACATACGCTCTGGCAGTAATCTGATAAGCGAAATTTTAATCATAAATTGTTTTTCTTGCCCACATCTTTTAAAAAGCCTACCCACCTGCGCGCATCATCGACTTTCTGTTTTATTTCCTCTTTCGGTTCTATTAATCTGACCCTGCCGGCTTCGCAGTCCCTTATATCCATGATAGCGCGGATTAAACTTGCAATCTCGTTGTATAACCGTTTTGCTTCCTCGCGTGTGAGAAGGGTTTTTGAGAGGACCTCCTCATCCTCTTTTGCCTTAGTTTCAAGTAAATTCACAAGGTCCAGAAGGCGGGCTTTTTCCTCCTCTGAAATGTCTTTATTATGAATACATCGCCAGATGAGTTCATGAAGTTTTATGTTTTTCCCATTCACTATGACTTCATCGGGAACTTGTTCGCCTACCCAGATAAGATACCTGTGCAGCCCGTTAAGTAAATGTTCCCGTTCTTCAAGGGAAATATAATCATCAAGCTTAACCGATTCTTCAGTATTCATTATGTCAGGTCTATATTCCCTCAATATATCTTTCAGCAGAAACAGCTGCTATTGCCCCGTCGCCTACTGCTGTAGCTATCTGGCGCAAAGGAGTGACCCTGCAATCGCCTGCAGCGAAAATTCCTTTTACCGAGGTTTCCATTTTATCATTTACTAAAATAAAGCCACGCTCATCCTTTTTTATATTTGCGAAGGCGGTGTTGGGAATAAGCCCGACATATATGAAAACCCCGTCTGTTTTTATTTCGGATAGCGCGTTCGTCTTTACGTTCCTTAGAATCACTTTCCCGACTATCTTATCGCCTGCTATTTCTTCCACAACTGAATCCCAGACAAAGCTGATTTTCGGGTTTGCAAAAGCATGTTCCTGGTTAATCTTCTCGGCGCGAAGTTTGTCCCGCCGGTGCACGATAATCACGTTCTTTGCCATTTTGGTTAGATAAATGGCTTCCGTGATAGCGGAATCTCCCCCACCGACTACCACGACGACCTTCTCCCTGAAAAAAAAGCCGTCGCAAGTTGCGCAATATGAGACCCCTTTCCCGATAAAATTAAGCTCTCCTTTGGCACCCAATTTTTTAGGCGTGGTACCGGTGGCTATTATCACGGTTTTTGTCTCAAAATCCCCTTCAGGGGTTTTCACTATTTTTGTTGACCCCCTGTCTTCTATCCCGCTGACCTCGACGAGGGCTTTCATTTCAAGCCCGAATTTCAGGGCATGCTCCTCAAATTTCATCGCGAGGTCTCCCCCCGGTATTTCAAGGAAACCCGGGAAGTTCTCCACAAGGTCTGTAATGATAATTTGCCCGCCGACTCCTATTTTTTCAACCAGCAATGCGTTTAACATAGCGCGCTTAACGTATATCCCGGCTGTCAGGCCTGCGGGTCCGCCTCCGATAATAACGACATCATATACCATAATTTTTCATTCCTTGTGCTGTCATGTATGGATGTTGAATTAAATAATACCATCCGTTTACATTATGTTCATGCTAAATAAAAAATGTCTTTAAATACAGAAAGCTCCATTGTAAAATTTTGAGAATTTATCTTTTTATTTTGGACTTCCATGCCCAATAAATTAGAACTAAAAACGTAATTATCAGCACCGCAAATATTTCGTTGTAAACCCCTGGCTTTTTAGTCACTTCAGTTGTTTGAACAGGCACAGCAGTAACACTTTGCGCCGGAGTTGGTTGAGAAGGACTATATATTACCTGTATAAGGCCGGTCATATTATTCCCTTTCTCATCCACTGCTGTTATGGAGATATTATTTATTCCTTGGGCGAGGGTGATGACCTGGTTCCATGACTCTTTTCCTGCAAATTTTCCATTGACCAGAACTTCACTTATTCCGCTTTTGTCAAAAGCAGTCCCCGATACGGTAATTGTTTTGTCTGAGGATATTTCGCCGGATTTGGGGTTTTCGATAGCTATTTTCGGCGGGGTAGTGTCCGGTATGCTGAATATATGCCATGTTTTACCAGAGGCCGCATAGATATAATCACCTGACGGATTGATGGTTATGGCACTTCTGTCTGCAGTATCAGTGATAAAAAAACTATCAATAATCTTTGGTAAATAGGGATTGCTTGTATCCAGTAAATCAAATTCGGGCGTACCATCAGCCATTGCAAGATAAACCCCATTTTCCGATATTTTTATATCATAAATATTTTTCCCGACTGAATGATACACCTCTGTCGGGTTTGCAGGGTCGGATATATCGACTACATAAAATCCTTTTCTCTCTGCGCCGCTCAAAAATGCGTAATTTCCGGAAACTGCAACTGCTATACCACCCCATCCCGCTAAGAAACCGCTGACGCTGGATTTCAAGACATAAAACTTGCCGACAAGTGCCGGATTTTTTCTGTCGCTTAAATCAAAGATGAGCATTCCGGTATTGGAATCGGCGACGTACATGTATTTACCGGATACAGCCACATCATTTGCCGAATCAGGATAATTTATCTGGTACATTCTTTTTGGGTTTTCCGGATCGCTTATATTGAGTACATATATCCATCCCGGGCCTGATGCGACATACATCTGGTTTTCTGAAATTGATAGTCCAATCACCCGGTCGGGTTCGTCAAAATCTGTAAAGCTAGTGATGAGTTTCGGTAAGCCGGGGTTGCTTATATTGTATACCAGAAGTGAGTTCCAGTCCGCTATAAACAGGTAATCTTTGAAAAATTCTGCGCTATGGGGTTCTTGCGTTGTAAACGTGCCAACCTCGGTCAGGTTTTTTTGCGGATTTGCATCTGCTAATCCCACTGTGATAGATGTTAGTAACACCAACAGAAAAAAACCCCAACCTTTCATATGCAGATTTATGAATATGAAGTTATTTAAGTTTATCTAGCCGGTTCTCAACTGTAGGGTACTTACCAAAGCCTACTCAAAACCGTTGGTAACTTATCACCCTCTAAGTCAAATAAGCCACTGAAGAAAGATTTTCCTTTATCCCTCTCTGCAATCGTACCAAAGCAACCGCAAGAAGTGTTAT
>JBAVMS010000068.1:0-1888 GCA_049690315.1 Candidatus Methanoperedens sp. | reverse complement strand
GATCAGCGCCGCGGCGATCCTCGGCAGCCGTCGCCGCAGGCCCCCGAACAGCATCCCCCGGAAGCAGAGCTCCTCGCTGATCGGCGCGGCGACCACGATCAGCAGGACCTGGACGGGAACAGCCCCGAAACCTTCGGCGATGTCCTTCTGCTTCGGGGGACCGAACAGCGCCGAGTATGCGGCGGCAAAGACCAGATAGGCAACTACCGCGGCCACCATCCACAGGGCGGCCGAGTGCCGGAAGGACCGCACTCCCAGCCGGTCCAACGCGGTCCGTACCGTGGCGCCGCCGCGCGAGGCGACGAGCAGCGGGACCACGAGAAAGCTGATGGCCGTCGCGACCTGGAGGGCCACGGTCCCCGCCGTGCTGAAGTTGCCGCCCTTGGGCTGGTCGATGAGAGCCACCGGCGCGGCCAGGAACAGCTGCAGCCCGAACACGCCCAGAAGGCCAAGCACCGCGGCGAGGGGGCCCCAGCTCGCGTGCGGAGCGGCGGGCTTTGGAGATAGGTTTGGCTCCATGTCGCCGGCAGTCTCACAGGTCTCGCGCTCCACCAAGACGCGCCTGCGGTTCCTGCGGCGCCTCGTCATTCTCGTTGTTTTCCTCTTCCTCGTCGCCCTTGCGCTCAGCCAGTTCACCGAGTTGAAGCGCCTGGCCACAGGCATCCTCGCCTCAACCGCGGTGCTGGCCGCAATCGTCGGCTTCGCCGCCCAACACACCATCGGCAACATGGTCGCCGGCGTTCAGCTTGCGATCTCGCAGCCGATCAAGATCGGCGACCGGATCGCCTTCGAAGAAGTGAGCGGCCGGGTCATCGACATCACCCTCTCCTACACCTACGTCGATCCCGGCGACGCCAGCACTATCGTCATCCCCAACCGGATGCTGGTCGACGGGATCATCCACAACCTCTCGACCGGCGACACGCAGGTCTGAGCCGTACCCTCCTCCCATGACCCAGCGCAATCGCCGCCGTCAGCGGCACCGCGGGGGGGCGGGGCGCAAGCTGCTCCTCGCCGCCGGCGGCGTCCTCGTGGTGGGTGCGATCGTCGCGGTTGGCGTCACCTCCTGGGTGCTCGGCGTCGCCGCCAAGGCCCCCTCGCTCGCCACCTGCAAGCCGATCGAGCACGGTGGCAACTCGACCCTCTACGCGGGGGACGGCAGCAAGCTGGGGATCATCGCGTCCGAACAGGTGCACAACCCCATCTCCCTGAAGCGCATCCCCAAGGATCTCCAGCTCGCGACGGTCGCGATCGAGGACCAGCGTTTCTACCAGGACGGCGCGATCGACCCGCAGGGGATCGCGCGCGCCGCGCTCAAGGACCTCGAAGCCGGCGAACCGGTCGAGGGAGGCTCGACGATCACCCAGCAGCTGGTGCGCAACCTCTGCATCGCCCACCCCACCCGCAACCTCGAACGCAAGATCATCGAAGCGAAGCTGGCAATCGAGTACGCGCAGCGCCACTCGAAGGGCGAAATCCTCGACCAGTACCTCAACGCCGCCTCCTACGGGACGATCGATGGCTCGACCGCGGTCGGCGTCGAGGCCGCGTCTCAGATCTACTTCTCGAGGCCAGTCTGGAAGCTGACCCTGGCGCAGGCGGCGCTGCTGACGGGCCTGCCGCAGGCGCCCTCCGACTACAACCCGATCCTCAACCCGCGCGGAGCGCTGGCCCGCCGTAACGAGGTGATCGCGAAGATGGCGAACCTTGGCTTCGTCTCCCGCAACCGCGCCCTGGCAGCGGAGCAGCGGGGCCTCGGCCTGCGCCTATCGAAGACCTATTTCAAGCGCCGCCAGCCCTATTTCTTCGACTACGTCGAGAACAAGTTGATCGACCGCTACGGGGTGAACACGGTGCGCAAGGGCGGCCTGCGCGTCTACACGACGAT
>JBAVMS010000067.1:0-21988 GCA_049690315.1 Candidatus Methanoperedens sp. | reverse complement strand
TACTATATCCATCGGTTCGCTCAATGCCAATATAGTCCATCCAAGAGAAGTTTTCCGCACCGCCCTGATCGAGTCTGCAGCACACATCATTGTATCCCATAATCACCCATCCGGCGATCCCACGCCGAGCAGAGAAGATATCGATATCACAAAGAAACTGGTAGAGACAGGGAAGATAATGGGTATAGACGTACTGGATCATGTCATTATCGGCGATGGCAGGCATTTCAGTATGAAGGAGGCAGGGCACATCTGATGATCACCCAAGACATTGTAAAAGCCCTTGCAGAAAAAGGGTTTAGCATTGGCGAGCAGGAAGTGCAATCTAAAATAGATGCGTTCTCTAAAACCTTTCGCCTTCCAGCTGAAGAAGCAGCCAGGGCAGCGCTTAACCATTTTATAGAGACGAACAAACTATACGCGGCCGTAAAAAGCAAAGTGCCAGCGCCGGTTCCAACTGGACAAATTCAAACTCCAGTTACGGCGCCTGCTCCCGCTATAAGCAGCATAGTGTTCAAATTGATACTAGAAATGAGCCAGTGCGCACCTCATCGTCTTGCAAGCTGTGCTGAAATTGTCAAAGAAGCTGCAGCCGCGGGTATTTCACAGAAGCAAGTAGAAGAAGCAGTAAATACCCTCAATGCAGAAGGAAAATGCATAGAACCGTTTTTTGGAAAAATCTATCCAGTATCCCAAAGAAAAATCGGTTGAAGTTTTGATTCCTTTTTTGATCACAGCGACTTAGATTTTTTGTACTTTTTCAAACAATCCTCCAAACCATCAAACGTAAATATGAAATTGGAGGGATTAAATGATTAAAAATTTAGAGATTGTGGATAAAGTACTTGCAGACCTGAAGAAGGTCAGAGGAATTGAAACCTGTGCGGTTGCGAGCCGGGATGGACTGTTAATTCGAGCAATCCAACAAGAGGGACAAAATTTAGACTCGTTCGTCGCGATGTCAGCCACCCTGTTCGGGGCGGCGGAGACTGCTATTGCAATGTTTGGAAAAGGCATACCCAGCCGGGTTATCATAGAATCAGATCGCGGACGGGTGATTGCCATTGGCGCAGGTCCAAAGGCACTGCTTATTGTAATTGTAAGTTTGGATACAGGACTGGAATTGATTCTTCTTGAACTTGAGAAAGCAGCAAAAAAGGTCAAAGAACTGTTAATATAAAAACCAAAAAACATTCCCGGGTGCCAAACTTATAGCGATCGAATGGATTGATTCTAATGAAACTTGAAGATTTGCCAGAAGAAATGCAGGAAAAAATCGTTGCACTGAAACATGGCTCCAATACTATCGAAGTTGATATTATGGATGCACTTGAAGATGCAAAGAACATTTCGGAATTTAAAGAGACTGTCAGAACCAGGATGAAGGATTTAATAGGCGAGGCTCTGGATGCGATAGCCAGCTTCAGTGACGACTCTGAGAATCCCGATTCGGTCCTGAACTTGATTGAACTCCTCTTACTACATGCGGGCTACAAGAATATGGGCTATGTCCAGACAATAATGCCCGGAAGCCATGAAGTTATCCAGCAATTTCTCAAGGATCGAAAGATGCTCGTAGAAATTATCTCAAATGATGAGCCTGATAAGGATGTTCTTGAGACGCTTCTGGAGGACGAGGAGGAGGGTATAGAGAATATCGATACTACGCGTGGAGATGAAGTCGGGGGCGTTGAATAATGGCAAAACAAAAGAAGCAAACGCGCAAAGAGATGATAGAATTCCTGAGCAAGCACTGCCGATACCATACGATGAATTCGTGGAATAATGCTACAAGTTATGCCAGAAATGTAAAGATATACAATCTGGGTTTGACCCGCGAACAGGAGAACAAAGCGTATGAGATAATATATGCCGAAGGCGCTTTTGATGAGATTAACGAGCTTATGAGAGAATTTGATGCAGTTCATGGGTATGAATATCAGATGGCTTTCAACGGTCGCTCGGGCGGTTATGTTGTACTCATCCCGGGCGGGAAAAGACCAAGCGGCTATCAATCGTATTGTCCGAGATGTGGGCAGCGGAATTATGCGAAGGTGCTCCCGGCAACGTCAACAGCACAAGAGACCATTCAGAATTACGTCCGCAGCCATAGTTCATGGACTGATGAAGTATATCTTACACAGGAAGAGATAACAAAACTCGGACTGCCGAATGAAGAGGTACTGGAAATCATCCGGCTAACCAAGCAGGAGTTAAGAAAATCTGATGTCAAATATACATCAGATAACATCTGCGGCAGATGTGGCGCGCCGGGAAGGCTCAATTATTCAACTCCACATATGCAGGTCTATACACAGCCCGGCAAAGGCATAGATATGGATGCCGATTTCGAGGAATGGGATGATTACTGCCTTCAGTCCAGATATATGCAAGTAAAAGAGTTCGATTCAACAGTGGACGAGTGTATAGAGGCATTCAAAGCCATGTGCAATTCATGCAAGGCAGTCGAAAAGACCATCATGGTACCGAAGACTGTTACCGTTCTTGAATGTGCGGGGGCATCAGCAACATGAACATTAATGAATTGCCTGAAGAGATGCAGGAAGGAGTCAATGCGTTAAAGCACGGCTCTTACACTATCGAGTGCGAGGTAAAAGAGGCACTTGAAGAAGCAGGGAATATTCAGGAGTTTGAGGAGGCTGTCAGAACCAAGATGACAGTTGAGATAGCGGAGGCCTGCGGTGCAGTCGTCTGTTTTTCAGGTAAGCCCGAATCATTCTTGGTAGTAAACCTGAAGACACCATTGACGCCCGAGATCATGGAAAGGCTTGAGGACAGTCTCAAAGGCTTCTTGAATAGCATGAGTATCAAGGCTGTTATCGAAAGCACTCTGACAGGAAATACCATAGTAGTTGAGGGGGCGGTATAATGGCGATGAGTGTAAAGGAGGCTCAGGGAATTGCCTTTGAAGCATTGAGGGCAATCGTCAAAAACTCGGATTTTTACAACATGAAGGATTTGGTCGGCAGGGAGCTGGATATAACTGATGAGATTCTGGATGAGTCTGTGGAGGTATTGTTCAGCAAGCCAAACATCGTTATTGATGCGAAGAAGTTTGCAGATTATGATGGCCGCTTAAGGTCCCGGGATTTCTACACAAAGTGTACGACTCTATGGGATATTCCATATCAGTTTATCCCTAGGCATGTCTTTCATTCCGGTTTCGAGGCTGTTGAAGGAAGGTTACCATCTGATAGCTCTGGCGTTCGGAACTCCGACCCCGCAGCAAAGGAACTTAACATAACCTGGATTAACATTCCAGAGGCTGCATCATGAGCGGTCCACCAAGCTGCACGGATGTATGTGAAGTAGTTCGCACGATGCTAGGCGGGTTCGGTTTCAAGTTCGATGATACCGAGGACCATACCGATATGCTTGAGGCATTAGCGAAGGTCAGGTTCGTACTGACCCAACCAAAGAAGGGTGAGAGAGTCTGGCCGTTGTGGAACCTGACCGAGGAGACCATAAGGGCCGTGGCAAAGAAGAATGGGCTTTCCTTAACCGGCAGGGATTTCGATGAGATTGCCAGGGTAACAAAGAAGGGAATTGACGCTGCCCTTGACTTTGCGTGGGAAGAAGCCATTGAGAATGCGATCAATAATGAGGATGCTAACTGGAAGTTTGAGGTTATGAGCCATGAACTGATAGACGGCTCAACATTCACCAGCGGCAGAGTTCATTCGGATTATGAATTATGGAAAGGTGAGATAGAGTGCACAGCAGAGGAAGATAAGTTCCTTTTCGACTTTGAACTCACCCGTCACAGCACTCAAGACGGCAGTACCAATGAGATAAAGATTACAAGCCAGAGACCCGAGCCACAGTTCCCTGAAGAGGACTGGAGTGAACTGGTAGACCGAATGATTACCTACATCGAAGGCGTCTACAAAGGTGGGCACTGGAAGGAGTGAACCAAAGGTTCCTACTACTTTTTTTCTCGTAAAATCTACACCACTAACAAACCAGTCAAAATTCTACTTTTTATACCTAAAATAATCCAAACAACATAACACCCAAAATATAACTTTCTAGGAGAAAAATATGTCAGATTGGTACGGAAATTCAAGAAGCAATTACTTCAGAGTTAAAGATATAGAAAAATTCAAAGTTTTTTGCGCCCGATGGGGTGTTGAATTCATAGCAAAGTCCGATAAGCCTGAACTTATAGGCTTCCTCGGACGGTCGGAATACGGCGGGCTCCCTTCTTATTTAACTGAAGAAGCTCAAGATGGTGAAATGCGCGAACTGGATTCGGATGATTTTTACAAGGAATTAGCCGAGCAATTAAAAGATGGCGAGGTAGCTGTATTGGTAGAATCCGGCGCTCAGAAACTTGCTTACATAAGCGGCATCTCTATAGCAGTTAATTCAAAGGGTGAAACTTTATCGGTGGACATTAATGATATTTACGAGAAGGCAAAAACTCTGGGCGAGAACATCACGAAGGCTGAACAGTAGAGTGGTAACAAAGGACTCGATAATATGAAATCGTTTACAGATAAGCAATTAAAGGACAGAAAAGAAGCGGTCAAGAAAGCAGCCGCTGTTTTGAGACGTGTGATATCAGTATTAGAGCAACCGTGTTTCGTGCAGTTCTCAGATAAGGATACCGAGGAGTTCCAGATAAGTGAGCTCAATGCAGTTCTGGAGGTATTGGAAGCTGCCCCACCGGGTTCTCCCGATGAATCTGCCATACTCATAACGCATGGTGAACTCAAGGAGCAGATCATAGAAGAACTCAAAGAAAGCAAGAAGATTTTGCCCCCTGATGGTGTCATTGAGGATTTGGTGAAAAAGCTCGCCGAGCATTTCAATAATGACCTCAGCCAATGGGAAACGGATAATTTAAAGGATTTCTTCAACAGGGATGACGTGCGGAAAGTCGTAGAGGTATAAATGTCTGAAGTTTTTGTACCCAGATTAGCGATAAGCACGGAGCCACTGATTGCCAAGGAATTATATGTATCAGGTGATGGTGTTGACTGGTCAAAGATTCCAGGGGATCATACTTCGTATTTCCTAAATGCATTATCAAGACATGTGTACAGCGGCATGGACTGGGTCTTTGAGAAGGATATGGTGGTCCGGAAGTTGAAAGGCGATGAACATCACCCACTCATAATCACAGGCAAGGACTTTCAGGAAGGAGAGCATCGGCTTAAGATCCGGTTGAGCAGAGATATGCCATGCCTCATCGTGGAGATTGACGGCAGGCGGCGTGTTGAGCTCCCGGTGAGAATGGAGCATGGAAAGATAATGGTATACGGAATCAGTGATATCCGGCCAGAGACCTTCCTTAACGAGGAAACGATGAATCGCCTCTTGTGGTGGGGGGATCTAAAGCTCCTTGATTATATCGCCAATCCATTGAATGGTGAAGATGATGGAGCGGAGGTCATGCGGAATATAACACTCAGGATAAACATAGGGAGATTAGTCAAGAAGTTCACTGATTGTAAGACAAAAGTCCCTTATGGCTTCAGGAAAGCCGTCCTCCGCAGATATGTATCGGACAAGTACCAGAGGGATCTTTCGTCTGAAATGGTAGAGGATAATGCGGACTTCTCTATAGAGAAGAGCACTCATGTGGCGTATCATGGCGAGTTGAAGAACCAAGCGGATTATACTATTGCGGATACACTAAGGGCAGCCTTTCAGTTGTACCTTGATTCCCCGTTGGGCCCGGATGATATGGATAGCAGCATGGCTTTCAAGTTCACACCCGAGGGCACCAATTATGAGATCTCCTTCTTGTTCAATGGTACTATAAAGAGGATTAAAGTCCTTCTGCCAAACGACCAGGTGCCTACTGCTGAACAGATAATAGAGATGTCTGAGTGGGCAAACCGGGAGCTTTTGGATATCGTAGAAAAGGCCGGCATATGTAAGAAGATTGAGGAAACCTACGAGCCTGACACTGATACAAACATAACAGAGGTGTGCAGTCTATGAATACAAGAAAGAAGGCCCTGAAAGCATTGGAAAATCCAACAATCGCAATAGTAATAGAAGGTGGCGTCGTCACTATAGTGGCTACCGTAAACTCGGGCGTTTCATACCGTGTAATAGATATCGACGCAATAAAATCAGATGAAAATGCGCCGGATTACACTGACTATGTACCTGATACAGAGAATGCCAACATCGAGCAGTTCACCAAGGAGATACTCAAGGATGTGAACCGATAATGGCAAGGGAAATAGAGTTATCCAACATTAATGGCGGGAAACGCAATCCAAAAGTAAGGATGTCCGTATCAGGACAATCCATCAAGTACAAGGATCAGCCGGAATGGCATTCGGTGTTCATCAGCCTGAATACTGGGATAATTAATAACATGGGATTCCATACCCGTGTCGAGGACGCCAAAGCACTTGTCAAGGCACTCAATGAAGCAATTGAGATAGCAGAATGTCCTATAACTGAGACTATGTAGGAAGAAGCAATGTTCCCCAAGTGTATTTTGTATAAAGCCGCTGAGCACCTGAAAAAGGAGGAAAAATGATGGGCAAGGCAAAGATGGAATATGGTTGTGTAACAACCGCATTATGGGGACGGTTGATGCGAAAAGAGATAGAGAACGATTTTGAAAGTTTAGCCAGCTCAATATCCAAACAAACCGGGGTGGCAGTTGAACGATGCAAGGAGATAATGCATATGGGGGATGCAATAGTTCTTGCAAAGGTAATGAAAATGGTGCCATAAATGTCACAGAGCATCACAGATCTAAGGTTGTGAGGAAAATTACAGATAGATTGACGCGCCCGCATAAGCCAAACATTAAAGCAATCGGCGATAAGCTCAGAAAAGAGCTGATATACCCGCTCGTTGATGAGATTCAAAGAGTTAACCCGACTATCTCACTTGAAAGCTTGACCGCGGAAGTGAGGAATATACGGGGTGAAGGGTGTATGCAGACTTTGAGTTCCAGATATAATCATAACAGAAGATATGGTATTCCCGTAGCCAAGCCCGCAGATGATATTAAAAATGAAGAAAAAAGGGAGATACACAAGCCTACCATGCAATGAATTGTAAAAAGAAAGCATAAAGACAGAATATTTTCCTTTCAAACAGTTTGTACATCAGTTGAAAAAATTTCCCTATTCTGACCAAGCCGGTAAAACAAGTCCAAACGACTTTGTGCATCAAAGAACCCAAAGAAGATGTAAAAATGAAACCAGAAACTGAAAAATTATTAGAAATGACATTCGAAAAGCTCATAATCAACCTGACAGAAACGGGCAGGCTGATAGAGAGCTTTAATGCTCTTTTGCCGGAATCGGATAGATTCTGTATGGCGACTGTTCAAGAGAGACTCGATAAGCTGACCACAAAAGCGCGCGAAAAAGCTATCTGGGCTGTGCTTGAGCCCTATAAGAACACAAATGTTGAAATTAATGTAGAGGAGATAAGCAAGGAACTTGAGAAGCTATGCGGTAAGACGTTCAACGCCGGTCATGTAAAGAACATCTTCGGTACCCATTATTATGCAGCGAAGGATTCCCTCAAGAACCTGCTTTTTGAAGCGGCATGTCACCTGCTACCATGGAAGAAAGAGACACCAGAACAACTAATCAAAGGCAGCACTCTCATACTAATCCATCAGGTTACTGTATGTAAGTACGGCTGCGCGCCCGATGGAATGTGGCAGTTCGAAGGGCGATTAACGAACCTTGAGAAACTTATCAGAATACGCACACAAGATGCAGACCCGAGAACAGTTCCCGGCAATACGCTATCAGGGTTATATAGCGCCAGTAAGAATAACCCATGGGACAAGTTTCTACTCAATGACCCTGTCTTTGCAAGCTCGAAACTGTATAAAAACGGGAAGTTTGAATTAGAATTGACCAGTATGGAGAAAGCAAAGAACACGGCTGCCTTTCTGTTCACACTTGCCAGAGAAAGAGATAGGTGAGCTGAATGGCTGAAACCGGAATAAGCACAGTACAAATCGACGATCTGGAAACACGAATTAATATTCAGACCGTGGTCACAGTTTGCACGAAAGATGTCGCCGCTTTCAAAAAAGCTATGCAGGATTTGATTGATACTTACGCTATTTAGGGAATCGAGAAGACCTATGCAACAATCACTTATATCATTCTCAGAGCCAGAGAGCAGAAATCAACCTCTTTTAAAGTTGATTTTAACTTGTTTCAGGAACAATGCACAGCGCTCATTGAGAGAAATATATGATACTGTTGCTGCCCTGCGCCCGGGCACAAAGGAATCAACGGTACGCGGTAGGTTGAATGAGAACAATGGCAAACTGTTCAGGAGAATTGCCCGCGGAGTGTATATAGCCATTCAGGGCACAGCAACCGCATTAATTTTGGAAGGAGATGCCTGGGAGAAAATAACAGAAATTGAGACAGAAAGCTTAGATGCCATGTTCGCAGACCCCGCATATCCATGGCTGAACCATCATATCGAGACTGGAACTACCAGGAAGAAGGACGGCCATCTGAGTTATGAAACCCGCGAGCTTGATGCCACTATCCTCAAAGAAATGTTCAGGGTTTTGAAATCTAAAAAGGAAGGAACAGGCATCAATAATCAGAGGATTACTGGAGGTGCCCATCTATTCATATTCATCCCGGCGCTGACAGATGATACCTGGGAACATGTAGATGCTCTGATAAAGGATGCAAAAAAGGTCGGGTTTGCATTCAATAAACTCATAATTTGGGATAAAATTTCGATCGGCATGGGGTATAATGGCAGAAACCGATACGAAGGAATCCTGTTCATGTCTAAAGGTGAGCGAGTTATCCCGTTCGACTTTTCGATACCAGATGTACTGACTGTTAAGCGCACAGACCCCACGACTAGGATTCATGAGTCAGAAAAGCCTGCTGAGTTATACGAACCGCTCATCAAATTCTCCACACAAGCAGGTGATGTTATCCTGGATTTGTTCGCCGGCAGCGCCAACAGCGCAAGAGCGGCACTGGCTCTGGGAAGAAACATAGTCTTGTTTGAAAAGAAACAGGAGTTCATTGACAACATATCGACAGGATGAGAAAAAAAGGAGAATATCTGATGGTAATCAGCACCGCCCATACTTTATCAACCCGCGATAACCATAAACAATGTCAATAAAGAAATAAATCTTAAGATGTTCTATATAAACAAACCCATAATCGATGCCGTCCTGCAAGCTGGACCCAACTCCCTTTTAAACACGAACCCAAACCTCAACGGCACATGTGACGGCTGCATGGCAACGAATAGCACAATAACGTTCCAATAGATTTCTCTTTTTTTTATTATATTATATTTTCCAGCCATGTAAGGGTAGAATTCATCAGTTATTTTTTATCTCTATTCTATAACCTTACGCTAAAAATTCCAAACATGTTTCAAAATAAATAAGAGTTAAAAGAGGCGAAAAATGGACAGAAGTAAGGTTAAGAGAATATTAGCCCATCTAAATAAAGCCCAAGTTTTGTTAGATGGCATGAGCGACAAAGATAAAGAAGAGATTCTTAATTTACATAATGAGAGCGCCACCCTTCAGTATTGCTTACGATGGGGAATTACGGCTGCAGAGAATATCCTCGATGACTATCCAGGGAGAGTGAAGAAATGAATTACAATGACTGGGTTCGGACATTCGAGAATAGAACACTGGAACAACTCCGTGAATTAATCAATGCAATTAATACTCTGGAGAAGGACGTAGATATCAACCGGGAGTTCAATGATGCGGGGCTTTTCGCTGGAAGCTCCGGGTGCTCCATACGGGGCGCAGCCAAGGAGGCACTCGAAAAGAAGGAAAAACAGTTCACCAAGACAGTCACACAGCGCGTTTACGCGATGACAGTAACCAGGATAGTAGAAGAGTATTCAGAGGTTAACCCTACGGTAATAACATGTCCTGTAACCTTTAGCAAGGTGCTGGAATGGATAAAGGAACTCAAGACCAGTGATGAGATATTAGATACAGCCGGCGCTATAATCGATGCAGTGATTGATGATACGCACGAACATTGCCCGGGTTTAACGTCCAAATTCATAAAAGAAGCCGACTTGAAGCCGGGTGCAGATGAGTCAGAATGTTCCATCCTGTATGGAGATTCGTACTATTCTCTCGAAGATTCACTTATAGAGGTTCTGACAATTGCCTTCGAAAAGAAAGATTTAGCACTTACTTACGACTCTCAGACGCAGACAACCCCGTTCTACTGGGATTGCGAGTGCAAGGACAAATTCATTCACCCGAAGGCTCAGAAGGTATGCTTTGCCTGTAATGCGGTGGCAGCAGACCAGCCGGATTCAAGAGTCAGTGAAGTGGTCAGCGCCAAGTTAAAAGGAAAGATATAATGGCAACGACCCCGGAAAACATTGATGAATGCAACGCCCTGCATTGCGTGAACTGCACATGCTCTTCCGACCCCAAGTATGTCGGAACCAAGTTCACAGGCCGAGACCATTGTAAGCAGAGGCAGAAGTTCTTGCGTGGTGCTCTTAATGCAAAGGTAGCAGATGAAAAGCCCACTATTGACTGCCCACATTGCTTCGCTCAAATTAGCCACGTTGAAGTGACCGAAGAACGGCATGGTGTAATGGATATAGGCAAAGAAATTGAGTATGACCTCAATTCCGAGAATAATGGCGCTCCAAAATACTTCTGCCCTGTATGTCAGGAGGAAATAGAAGAAGTGGAACTGACGCTTGTTCCCGAACCTGCGGAGGTGGGCACATGAGCAGTCAAGTAAGGTTCGTAGGCTCGTTCAGATTCAAACCGCGGCTGGGAGAGATTGTCAAAGCGGTTATAACACGTGACTTGAATGCCCTGATAGAACCACAAAATGGGCAGGAACTTAAGCTTCAAAGATCGCTTGCTGTTGAGTTTGACCTTATTTCAGTGAGTTCGCATTATTGTGATGAATCTGCATGTGGATTCTTTGAAAAATATAAAGATAATTTCCAGGAATTCTGCTTCTATGTATATCTAATAGGAGATCCGGATTTCCAGATTCAATACAACGAGAAGATCCTGTGATTACCATAATGCTTGAAAATATGGATTGAGCAAAAGGTTCTAAACAAGGTGCAGGCAGGTAAGTTAAAGAAAGAGGGTGAACAGATTGAAAAAGATAGACAAGTATAAAATACAGGATTTCGAGGAAATAGACATAAGTTTTGAGAAGGAGACCAGCACGTTCCATGCGAGTTTCTTAGGCAAGCATTTCAAAGATGTGGATATAAATAAGCTCAAGACCCAGCTCTCGGATGAGGCGCAGTCCAGAAAGAAGATAACATGGAAGCCCGTGATTATGGTGACTGCGGGCAAATGGGAATGGGATAGGAACGTATCGGGGTTAGAGGTCGAGTTAAAGTATTTGGGAACTATTGTTCTTCCGGATGAGAGTACCAGGCAGGTCCTTTCAAATGTTCGCCGCAAAGAGATGTTTAAAGATGACCTCGACGTAAGCAATTGGGTTCCGGATTACAGCCAGACGGAATGGAAAGGAGATGGCGAGACTAAGAGACTCATTGATTATACAGAAGAGAGGTATAAAACGCTCATTTTTATGGAAAAGAGGATGACAGAGTTCAAGCTCGGGTTAAGGGATGTGATGATGGGCGAGGGCTGCAGCAATTTCCTTGATGTCTTGTCTGAGAACAAGGGCATGTTCCTTCCGGGAGATCTCGGTAAGAAGAAGTTGATGCCGGCTCCTCCGCAAGGAGAAATAGAAAAGTAATGAATATCAAGATTGGGAAGGCGCAGATAAGCATAGAAGCTGAAGGCTGCCACAGATGCGGAACCCGTTGGAGCCGAGGCTGGTATCCAATCAAGGAAGTTCCAGTACAAATCGGTAACAGGGCCTTATCGCTAACACTGAATTTATGCCATGACTGCGCCACTCCGACAGAGAAAGGGACAGCCGAGGTTGCCTTACCGAAGAACTGAAGAAATAAGATGGTTCAGCGTCATGGAAAATACTACCTGGAAGAGAAAGAAAATGGCCTAAAATTATACATTCAAAAACTTGACAGGCGGGAATAAGATTTATACTGGAATCCGATAGATAAAATATATGCTTCTAAATTATGCACAAAATTGATTTTGTGCATGAAATATGTGCACAAAATTTATAAATATGCCCAACATATCTATAGTTATGGAAGAAAGACATAAAAGATTACTGATAAAACAAAATCCGTGGTGGCGCGGTGAGAAAATAGAATTGCCTCGATTCGAAAGAGATTTAGCTAAAGATCTGTTGAAATATTTGGAATATAAGCAGATAATTGGTGTAGTGGGTTTGAGAAGAGTCGGAAAGACTGTTTTAATGAAGCAAATCCTGCAGAAATTGAAAGTCCCTCAAAACAATGTCTGCTACGTATCTTTTGATGACGTCGATTTCCAGAAATATGAGATAGCTGAAGAGCTAATAAATTATTTTTTGGAGTTTTCAGACAAAAATGAAAGACGATATTTATTTCTTGATGAAGTGCAGAAATTGCCTAACTGGGCTGACCTATTAAAAACATATTATGATATTGAAGAAAATCTAAAAATTTTCATGTCTGGCTCCGCAAGTCTTGAAATTAAAACATATAAAGAAACGCTTGCCGGGAGAATTCTTACTTTTTATTTACCTGTACTTACATTCAAAGAGTTTGCACGATATTTTGGCATGGAACACAGTGTATCCGAAAATCTGTTCAGGGAATATGACTTAAAATTAGCAGTCAAAAAAGAACGATATCAAGAGCTATTTGAAAGCTATTTAATAAAAGGCGCTTTCCCTGAACTGATTGAGATAAAGGATGAGGAATTTATAAGGAAATATATAAAAGAATCTGTGGTAGAGAAGTCTATAAACGATATATCAAAAATCGCCCAGGAAAATGAAAAAACAATCTATGAGTTATTCAGGCTTTTGGTGAACAGCACTGCACAATTATTTGAAGTAATAAATCTTGCAGGCATTTTGAAGGTGAATAGAAATCTTGTGTCTAATTATATCAGCTTGCTCGAAAAAGCATTTTTGATTAAAATCAGTTATAACTTCACAGCCAGTGTTTCCAAGCAGGTAAGAGCAAGCAAGAAACAGTATTGCGCTCATAGTTCTATTGTTATTGCTATGCTAGATTATCCATTTGAAATAATAAATACGGAGGTAGCAGGGCATTTAGTTGAGTCTGCTATTGCGAATAGTGTCGAAAAATTCTCTTTCTGGCGGACACCACAGCACGAAGTAGATATAATAATAGAAACTCAAAATAAAATAATTCCATTTGAGGTTAAATATAAAGCGCAGATAGATAAAAAAGATGTTAAGAGCCTTATTAAATTCATGGAAGAATTTGAAGTTAAGAGAGGTTTTGTTATAACTAAAGATTTACTTAAGCAAGAAAAAATCAAAGATAAAGAGATAATTTTCATTCCAGCCTGGCTGTTCTTATTGATAACGTATCCAAAAATACCTAATCCAGTAGAATAAAGTTAACAGGAAACGTTGTGCCTCGCAACAAATCCTTCCCAACAACCATTATTGTTAATATTAACAAGAAGTTATTCTGAAGAAAAAAGAGTACGACAATCAAAGATTCATAAAATTTTATTTGTTTTTATATTTCTTTTCTTTTTTCGTTTTTAGAAAATGCTTCTCAAGTACGCGGTCTATGCTCTTTGTGCTCAGCATAATATTTTGTTGTTCAAGGATCGGAGCGATGTCCTTTGCTTTTAATGCTGGATTGCCTACGAATACTTTAACTATTTCTCTTTCAACATCATCGGTAATTTTCAAATTATATGCCCCGCCACGCTGATCCACAAGACCGCGCCAGCCATGCTTTTCAAACGATTCGATAATATAGTATATATTCCTGGCTGTGAGACCAAACTCTGCTGCAAAATCAGGAGGTTTTTCGCCGGAATAATAGCGCCGGATTATTTCTAACCGCGTGAGAACTTTATATTTAAGAATACGCTGCATGTATGCACTGTTATTGATACTTTGGTCTTTTTGCATAATATCTTATTTTGACTCATTGTATTTGACCTTTATGAAATATAGATTGACTTTTTTTATGTAGGTTAACCTTCCACCTGCCTATGCAAAGAAATTAAAAGGAAGGTCGAGCAGGATACTGACCGCATCTCAGGGATTGGTGCGGCGAACATCTGTGGGCGCCGAGGTGCTTTCATGGTTCAATGGGTAATGGATGGGATGTCGTTGAGAAACATATTTCAGCTCATAACACATACGAGTATAACAGGGAATAATCCCGTATATTCCTAAAAAGGCTATATACAGGCCTCGTCCTTAAGTCCGGGGTTTGTGACTGCTCTCATGCACTCGTTCTCGTGCATCGTTGGAATATCTTGAACCAGAATAACAATCGAAGTGTTAAATTGGGGCACGTATTAAACAAAAAAGAATAGCGATTAGGAAAATAAACCATGAAATGAAACATATTCATACTTCTAAGGTCGCATGAATTTTTTTTATTTTCGGTCGCAATAATCCTATGAGTTTAACATTGAGTTCATACACCAAGCATAAGTATACGAACCTCGTCACGAACTCCGTTTTGAAAAAACGGTCCTCCAGCGTGGTGCATGAGGTTTTTTGCATAGCATTGTTATTACAATCATAGGGGGAACGGAAATTAGTTGCGAGTATGCGAGTATTAGAGACATTTATCTTTGATAACTTTAAATGCCAAAACAATATAATAGTACTACGAGTGAGAAAATGTCAACGACAAATGATTATAAAATTGAGCAGTACATAAAAGAGTACTTAGAAGGCTATGAACGTCTCCAGCCCTTTCAATCTATAGAGGAAATTCCAGGTGATTTTCAATTAGCAGCTCTAATTCCATTATTGCATTCACATCTATCACGTAATCCCTCCTCAAAAATTTTAGATATAGGATGTGGAAATGGTGTATTGTTTGCCAAACTTGAAGAAAATGGAGATTTTAAGAAGTATCCGAAGCTAGAATATATAGGATTTGATTTCCCGGATAAACTCCATGGTGCAATTGCAGCTAGGAAGAAAGTTATAATTTCGAACCAAATCCAATTATTATCAAATGAAAATAAATGGACAGAACATATTGTTACTCCTTGTATTGTTGTCATTCGAAATGTTTTCCACGAATTAAAAATTAACGAAGCTTCAAAGTTAATTCATGAAATTTGCATGCGTTTACCAAAAGATTCCGTCGTTCTCCTTCAAGACATGACGACCTTACCAATTGCAGAGAAGATGAGAACTGGATGGTTGGGGATTCATATAGCCAATATTTTTGAGAAAGGGGGCATCAAAGCGACCCATACCCCTGATACAAGCAAAAGAGGAGTGAAAGTATTTATAATAGATGGTGAGCGCCATGCTGAATGCAAATTAAATGAAAAAGATATTCGTGGATTACTGATAGCTGCAAGGAAAGAGCAATTCGAAAAACTCAAATCTAAATATGAAGAAATGAATGCAGAACCGGCTAACAAATTTCCACTAATAATGCTGACTCATGATATTGCTGCCATCAGCCTTGAACTCGACGAATTTTCGAAAGAAAGTATTTCTAAAAATAGCGAAAATTGGAAACGGTTATATATAGAACATTCTGGTCATTTGCTTGTTGATGATTTAGAAAATAGAACTACATTCTCAGAAGAACAAAAATTCAAGGCGTTCAGAGAAGACATTATTAATGAAAAGATTCCCAATTTTGTAGGGAGAGAGTTCGTATTCACTGAATTGGAAGCCTTCCTGAAAGATAATGATTGCGGATATTTCGTCATCAATGGTGAACCCGGAATTGGCAAAACATCGCTTATAGCTTATCTGGCAAATAAGCATAATTGTATTTGTCATTTCAACGTTAAACTTTTAAATATAGTTACAGCAGAAAACTTTCTAAGGAACGTTTGTATGCAACTGACCTCACGATACAAGCAGAGTTGGCAATTTATCCCCGATAGAGATTGCAAGGATGGGCTATACTTAATGCAACTTTTAGAGAATATAAGTAGAAGTTTACCTAATGGAGAACGTCTCATCATTCTTGTTGATGCGCTAGATGAAGCTCAGAAGGAAACGGGACCCAATCGTCTTTATCTTCCCCCTCGTTTGCCCCCGAGTGTATATTTTGTTGTGACAACGCGTCCTCTCAGCTTTAGCGACATGCAGTTGTTCGTTGAATGCCCAAGAAAAGATTTCTCTATTGAGTCGAGTTCTCCAAATAATTTCACCGATGTTCGAAAATTTATCGAATTTATGTTGAAAAGAGGACCACTTTTGATAAAGCTCCAAGCTGCTCAACTCAATGTGAATAAGTTCGTTGAAACTCTATTACAAAAGAGCGAAGGAAATTTCATGTACCTTCACTATATAATCCCCGAACTTGAAAGTGGAAACATAAGTATAGGCGAGCTACCACAAGGCCTCATAGGATACTACAATCGGCATTGGGAAAAGATGAAATCTTCTGAAAATTGGTCAGAACTGAAACAGCCGGTGATTTGTGTCTTAGCTTCCGTTCGAGAGCCAGTGACTGTGAAGCAGGTGGCAGAACTCACACGCAGGTTGACCCCCACCCAACTGAAACCCTCCGATGTGGCTTCTGTAATTGCTGATTGGAGGCAGTTCCTAAAGGAGAGTGGAGCCATAGGTGAAAAACGGTATCAATTATATCACACAAGTTTCCAAGATTTCTTAAAACAAATGGATGAAGTGGGTGAGGTGGATTTAAAACAAACACACCAGCATATTACTGAAGTGATCGAACAGCAGGTAAAAAAGTGGTTGAAACTTGGGAAAGGAAATCTTTAGAAGGTGAAAGGCTCATGGAATTTAATATTGATAATATAATATACGGTCTTCGTCATTTACCAACCGATTTAATTGAAGACCAAAAGTGGGACGATCTGTGCGAAATGCTAACAGACCCGGATTTTTTACAAGCAAAACTTAATATACTGGCAGTCAACCCAATTCCACTTTCTGCAAACTTTGACTTGCTTCGTGATTTCGAGAATGCACTACAGGCATTGCCTGCTAACATCCCAAATAGGGAGCAGGTTTCTATCATGTTTAGCATCGTCACAGAACAGCAGAAAGCCCTTATCCCATCGGAGCTTGGATTCATAAGCCCGCTTCATGGTACGTTTTCATCTCCAACATCTATCATCGTGAATATCAAAGATGCTTTCTCTAGCTATGAGGCACGGAAACACATGGTGAGTATTATCGAGCTTTTGATCAAACAATATGGATTGAAACTTATTCTTGTTGAAGGCGGCTCTGGAGATGTGAATTTAAAATTTTTAAGAAACTACGCGTCTAAAGAGGGGCGAATCGAGGTCGCAGAGAAATATCTTAAGAACCTCAAAATAGGACCAGAGGAATATCTGGATATTGTTTCTGACTATCCGCTTATTATCTGGGGGATTGATGACAATAACCTCTATGAAAAACATCACCAAGCTTTCATGGAGACAGAGGCACTGAGGGAACGTCTTCTGCCAATATTGACTTCCTTGCGTCAGAAAAATGACCTGTTGAAAGTGAGGTGGCAGGATAGTGTCATGGCAGATTTTGAGTCCAAAAATGACGCTTATCGAAAGAAAGTCCTTCGTTTAGTAGACTTTACCAACTATTTGATAAGGATTGCAACGTATCACGGAATCAATCCAGAGGAATATCCTAATCTTTCCTGCTTTCTCCACGTATTTCAGCTTGAGAGGTTTATTGACTTCAAAAGGGTTGAGCTTGAAAGAAATACGCTTGTGAGAGAACTTGTGCAAATAATGAAGTATGCACCACAAAGATTCAGTGATGCCGAAATATACGGTTTTATCAAAAGGAGTAATGAGTTTAAAGAAGGCAAGATCACGGATATATACTATTATATAGGCTTGGAAAGGCTTGTTTTGAGTGCAGGCATGGAATTATCTTTATATGGCACCTTTTCAATCTATCTCGATTCCCTAAAGCTAAATTCACAAATCCGTGTGCCTGAGCTTGTAGATGAGCTTGATCGACTAGTTGAACGGTTACGAATTACGCTTGCTCCGACTCCCCAATGCAAAAGACTTGTGACCATCGACAAACAGTTGCAACTAATCGAGAAGTTGCTCACTCATCATCTTACGCCAACAGATTACCAAGACTTCTGTAGCTTATCTATCAAAGGCATTGTAAATGACTGGTCAAGCTTCATAGAAGAGCATCTTCCTGCACAATGTTTATCAAGCGTGGAGATTGCACAATTATTGGAGCTCGAAAGTAAACTCCCGATTCGCAAGAATGAATATGAGATTGCACATTCGCGCGAAAAGGAAATGATCAAAAATATTTTGGCAAAGATGGATGAAACAAAAGAACGGATTGCCGTATTGATTGCTGGTGGCTTTCACTCTCCGAAAATCGTGGAGGGCCTAAAGGAACATAATATTGGCATAGTGGAAGTGACGCCTAAAATAAGCCAACCCGTCGATGAGCAGTTGTATCTTTCAGTTTTGAAAGGACAAAAGCATCAATAATAGATATTGTTAAAAAAAGCAAATTTTGGCATTGTTGGAAAAGGAAGTCAAGAAGATGACAAAGTATTTATTTAGCTGGGAAGGAATTCCAGGAAACGATAGCAAAAGACTCATAGAATTTCTAATACATGATTATTTAACACTAGAATTTAGGTATTTGTTTAGCTGGGATGAAATTCCAGGAAACGATAATGGGAGACTCATAGAATTTCTAAAGAAGAGATTTAATATTGATTGGATAGAAACTGCAAAAATTGAGAAAATCGATGACGGTAGGGCTATAAGACTATCTTTCAAAAATAATTTTCTATCGCTAAAACTTAACGATGAAAAAACTAAGGTAAGCCTAAAAATCGATCATGGTAGAACCGATGAAATCGTTGCGAGGACAGAAAAAACGTTTCACCTTTTACAACAAACTCATACCCCACAGGACAGAGTTGGTAAGCTAAATATTTACGAATATAGTATTGATTGGGTAAAAACAGCAAGAATTGAGAAAATCGATGACGGTAAGACCATAAGAGTAACTAATGGAAAAAATTTTATTTTACTAAAACTTAATAATGAAAAAACCGAGGTAAAATTAGAAATCGATGACGGTAGAACCGATGATTTTATTACAAAGACCGAAAATGGTAATCTTAACATATACACGACAAAAAAGCCATTCTTCATCACTAATTTAGGGACGGGAAAGACACATACTATATATGCACATGACGGTGGAGAAGTAATCTCAGCAGCAGTTGCAGAGTTAACCATTCAGATTGCGGTTCTAATTAATTTGTTAGCTTTTCTTGAAGATCCATATTTTGGTAAAGTAATAAAAGAGCTTTTTATAAATACCAGTGAAATATTTACTACGGATAAAATAAAGAAAGATGGAATAGGTATCAAGTTTATCCTTGTTGTAACCAACGCAAATACCAACGAGGAGGCCAGAAAAAAAGCTACTAAGCTAAGTGAGATTCTCACCGCAACAGGACGCGTGTTGGACTTAAACTACTTTGCCGCTATCCTGGCAGAGACAACCCCACAGGAGGTAGTTGATGAAGTAATGTATCAACACTTTAGCCGCGTAGGTGTGGTGCTTGGACCTCATTGGTGGGTTAAGAATTATATGAAGCTTCCAAAGCTAAAGGACTCATATTATTCCAATATTGATGCACCTCCAAAGGAAAAAGAGATGCGCCCGTTGGGGGGATTCAATATTGGAATTAAAGATACAATTGGTGCAATTGTAGAGGTAACGCCCTACTCATCCGATACATTCAATTTTGCACAAAGTGTACTTCTGGCCGCTATTAAAGCAGTTCTTTTTAGCTCAGGAACAATTCCTGATGATTATGCAGCCGAATTTGAAGTTCGGCAGCAAGGGCAATTGATTTGGGCTAAGGAGGTACATCTGCCAGAACTTTTTTCTGCGGAGCATTTGAGAATTTTTCAGGCTTTTAAAAAACTTATTGCAGATGCTCTGTCTTTAGATGTCTAAAGAACCGAAAAGTAAGGAGTTGAGCATGGCCTGAATTTTAATTGAGATCGTAGTAGTATGCCAGATGTATGAACTCAAAAGCCAAACTCATTATTTTCATAGGAATTTTACCGACCTTATATCCACAACTATTCTGATAAAAGAAGCACATAAGAGTGATTACTCATATACCCGTTCCGTGCCCCTTCCTATTGACAATGGCTAAAACAATCAATAAGCGATGGAAAACCTCATGCACCCTCGTTGATGCCTCGGACTTTAGCGAAGCAGAGTCCGAGGTAGTGACTGAAGGCGATAGGTGTTGTGTGCATCCGTTAGAATAACTTGAACCAAAATAACAATTGTGGCGCTAAAAATGGGGCACGAATATGCATTAGGCGCTGCACAATAGCGGAATGAAAATATTAAGTGATCAGTATGTTAACCCAGATATATTATACTGAGAACTATTATTATAAAAATAACAACGAGTATTGCTATTAAAGTATATTTCATCAATATCTTCTCCGTTACGGAATTATCAGATTTCAACCCAAGGGATTTCATCAAGGTTTTAGACTCAATCTGTCTATACAACCAGATCATGACTATCATGGAAAATCCCCAGACTGCAACAAAAGAGCCAGCATGCTCCGCTGGACTGTTGTAAACCCCATTAGTGGTTTTCATATAAGCCAACACTGCGGCAACTCCTACGAGGATTATATAATCTTTCAGATTCATTTTCGCTCCTTTAAAAAGTATATTATTTTAACCGAGTAAAATAGTTATCGTAACTATATGAGAAACCTAATGCACCCGCGCTGGGATGCCCCATTTTTCGAAAACTGGGTCATTGACTTGTTCGCCATCGTTGATACTTTATTTCCAGAATTGCCACCATTTCTTAGGTTTGCTTGGATATAATTTTTCCACTCTTTTATTAATTAATTCCATTATATAATCCATGTTCACAGGCTTATAGTTAGTCATTTCGGTTGAGACGTTAAACCTTTTGTTTTTTCTCTCAAAGAAGGGACATTCTTTTGGATAATTGTTATGCACATGTCCATATATTGCCCATCCATTCCAGTCCTTTGGAATGTATTCGGGTCTATGAGTTAAGTAAAAGTATATTCCCCTATATTTCAGAACATAGTTATTATAATATTTTGTTTCATGAAATCTGTCGTGATTTCCTTTTATGAAAGTAATATCGCCATTGAGTTTAGGAATCCAATATTCGGTATGAAATGAAAGGTCTCCTAAGAAATATACGGTATCTTTCGGTGAAATTATATTGTTCCAATTGTTCACAAGAGCCCTGTTCATTTTATTAACATCTGTAAATGGACGTTTGCAGTACTTTATAATATTTTTGTGGTCAAGATGAAGGTCGGCTGTTACAAAAGTCCTCATATAATACTCCAAAGAATAATACAAGAAGAATTAATGACCTCGAACAACATCGGGATTTCTTTTTAAAAATTCTTTGTGATTCATTTTGTTTCATTCCACCACTTTCTTCCTTGTTCTTCTGGAACTTCAGTATAATATCTATTTCCGTCCTTTTTACTTATAAATCCAACTAAAAATCTTCCATCTTCAGTCATTTGAATACTTGTATTTTCATCAATTATAAAATCATCGATATTTAATGTTCCCCTATTAGTAATTAAATCAAGTTTACCTGTTTCTGGGGATTTTATTATTGCAGGAATAAATTCCTTCTCTACAATAACTTCTTTTCCTGCATTTTCTTTTTGGGAAGTCATTCTTTCTACAGCATATTCTGCGATAGATATTTTAGAATCACTCGGCAAACATACATCTACAATCGCCGCTTCAATATTTATACCTTCAAAAAATTCGGCAACATGAGCTGAATATAGTTTAAAAAGTCTTGCATTTAACTCTGGCATTTCGTCTTCGTTTTTATACTTAACTTTTGATTTAAAACAGGCTACAGC
>JBAVMS010000066.1:0-1576 GCA_049690315.1 Candidatus Methanoperedens sp. | reverse complement strand
ACGTGGGCCCAATCTGTTCCCTCACGCGGATCGCAATTCAAGCACATCGGATATATCCGATGTGCCAAAGAGCCCGATTCCACATGATCGGAATCGGCTCTAGCGGGACAACATCGTATCAATAGCGGGCGGTCGAGAGTTTGAAGCCTAGTTTCGACCGTTCCATTAACTTTTAAAAGATATGTTCCGGCAAATAATTCTGAAGATCGGGGCGATACAATGTGAGCGAAGTCCCACGCCCGTCTGCCAATCGATCGTGCTCGAGAGAAGTCCGATGAATGAGCGACCGACGCATCGCTACAAGATTTGGCAGTTCACCGGGAATGGGCCGGGGGAGCGGGAAAAGCCGGAACCGGCGCCGTCAATCCAAATCGAAAATCTCGTGGCTTTGATGGCACTTTATGACTTTCGACCTCTGATCGAGGTGGAATTGCAGGGCACTTGTCGCATTCCCAACGGCGGCTCCACGAAATGCAGGACGACATCGATCAGTTCGGAAGCCGTCAACCTCGTCTATGACGTGCAAACCGGCGGCCCTGCGACCAAGCGATCGGATGAAATACGAGCCGGATCGGCCGTGCATCTCGACCTCGATCAGATCGGCCCTTTGCATGGCGTCGTCGCCTCAAAAAAACGGGAAGGGCTTCGGGTTGCCGTCGATGACGAATGCAAGCCTATGCTGCGCACCAAGCTCTCTCGTATGGTCGCCACCCACGCCGTCAGCCTTGACGACGCTTCCGGGGTCGTGAAATCGAGCCTCACGAGGATCGAACCGAACATCAGAAGCTGCAGCTTCATCGACCACACGGGGACGTTGAGGCGGGGCGTAGTCGTCAACGTTTCGCAGGTCGATGCCCTGATCAAAGCGCGGATCGTTCCGCCGCTCAAAAGCCGCATCACCTTCCGCGGCGCGCATCGGCATTTGGCGGAGGTAACGCGCACTTTCGAAATAGGATTTGCGGTAAAATTCTGTAGCCAAATTTCCCCGGAGGAATTTTCCGCCGGCATCAAATTTTCAGACGAGTAGACTTTTGGCGCGATGCGCGACCGGCACGAGCCTCCGCTCCCGGCCGCAGCAGAAATTCACATTGAGGCGCTTTCCCGTGCCCATCGCCTCTTGACAAGCTGCGCCTTCGCTCGCGACACCAGCGCAGCGTCCTTTCCTGCGAAGATTCGCGTAATGAGAGCCTTCCCGATTCCGCTAGTCATGATTCTGTTCGCGCTCGCCTTTTCCGGCGCCGGCCAGCCGATGGCGGCCGAGCGCGTCGTCAATGTCTATAATTGGAGCGATTATATCGCCCCGAAAGTGCTGGAGGACTTCACCAAGGAGACCGGCATCAAAATCGTCTATGACACTTATGATTCCAACGCGGCTTTGGAGACGAAGCTGCTCGCCGGCCATTCCGGCTATGACGTCGTCGTGCCGTCGGGCATGTTTCTCGAAAGGGAGATCGCCGCCGGTCTCTTTCAGAAGCTCGACAAGAGCAAATTGCCGCATTTAAGCGGCCTTTGGCCCGAAGTGATGGCCCGTCTTGCCGTCCATGATCCCGGCAATCGCTATGCCGTCGACTATATG
>JBAVMS010000065.1:0-8863 GCA_049690315.1 Candidatus Methanoperedens sp. | reverse complement strand
CCGTGACTGTCCCTAGACATTGCTTCCGTAATTTTCATTTGAACATAAAAGATATCAGTAAAACTATCCGTAAGTTCGCCAGCGCCTTCAATAGTTAATTCTGGATCTTCATGTTTTAATCCGACATAAAGCATAGCCCTTAAAACAGAACCACCTAACTTTGTATTGATAGGTATAGTCTCAAGATTTCGGATTTCAACCCCGTCCTCATCTTTATAGACATCGGGTTTCTTTGGATCATAGTTAGGATTCTTCCTTTCTATGACGTTCCCCTGTGAGTCTTCCTCAGGCGAAAATATCTCTAAATAAGTTTTGCCGGTTAATTCTTCAAATTCGGCAATTGCATTTAAGCTATATCTCAAATGTCGTTTCTTATCTAGTTCGATCTCGGTATATCCTCTTTTGTGTATTTTTGATGGATTTATAGAGATGCCTCCTCTCTTGTCTATCCCGTATGGAATAGTTTATTCTGTTATTAAGATAACAGAAAATCCAATTTTGATGGGATTCTGTTATCGTGTAACTGAGATTGTATGGAATAGTTTATGCTAGTGGTACTTGCACTACTGCAATAGTAAGTGCTGTCACCGAATCGAATGTAACGTGCATATACCCGTTTGCATCGTTGAACTCTGCAACAGGGAATGGCCCTATATGTAGATCCCCGATTGTTTCCGGGACTGCTATAACATCTACGTGTAAGACTCCCCACTCACAATCATGTTGCTGTGTAAGTGTCACATTTACCGGCGATGCATCCGTATTTTTAACATGGATTACTTCCCGTCCTGTATTCAAGAACTTAGAACCGTCAGCATTTGCCGCAGCAAGAGTGATAGCCACACCGGCTTTAGTAACCTTTTGAGGTGTAATTGTTGATTCTACCATTTTCTTTGCCTCCTTTTATTATGCTTGAGGTATCCTTATGGCTGCAACTGTCACATTAGATTGAGCGCTAAAAGTAACGTGCGCATATCCAGATGCATCGTTAAAGTGCGCAACCTTGAAAGGCCCTATAATCTTATCACCTGTTGTTGCAGGGACAGCTACAACTCTGCTATCGACTGCACCAAAACGGCATGCCTTCTCACCAACAACGGTAACGTTTATAGGTGAACCTGAGGTATTTTTAACCTCAAGAATCACACGGCCATCGTTTATAAATTTTGAACCTGTCGCACTTGCTGCACCAAAAGAGGGAGTGATACCCGTTTCTGCTGCATCTTGTACTGTAAGGGTTGTTTCTGTCATCTTTATTCAACCCCGTTTATGCCCTAGCGAGTGCGCCAGTGCCTTTCAACGTCGCCTTAAAGGTCGCTATATCTTCCGTTCCACCTGCATAGGTGAGATCTGACATGACGGCATCGCCGTAATATCCGGTTGTGGTTGCCGGTGTTTTCATAGTCACGGAAATGTTTAAATCATTTAGATATGCATTTTCGAGATATGCTCTTGCCGTGTCACCTTCTACGAGTAGGGCATCACAATCCATCTGCCAGTTTTTAGTTGATTGCAAATTTTCTTCCCATTCGTATGAGTCTTTACTAGTCGCTGTTACCAGCTTTTTTGATAATTTTAAGGTTGCATTGGTCTGCTCTGCAACGGACGTGTAAGAGCCCGATATTTCTACTTTAATGAGCAGATCAACACCTTTAATTGCATTTGTCACTGTAATTACTTCCTGTAATTTGATTTCTGATTTTTAATTGAATTTAACTGAATTGAATGTAATATTGAGTAATTTATTCACCATTGTTTCTTACTGTAAACCTGAGCATTAAAATACCGTGAGCTCTCGCTGCAAATGCATCTCTCATCTGGATAAGCGACGGTGTATCGAGTTTAACCCCCGTTACAAACCAAGAATCATCAACATATAGTGGCCCCTGACTGATCCACTTCAAAATCTCCTGTGAGATCATAGTATTTTTAACGTAAGCCGGTTCATGTGTGAACACGTCAATTGTTAAGACAATATCATCTGCATAATTTGTCTTTGATGATGCATCGGCATTTCGCGCTCCACCAATAATGATCAACGGATAATCGGCATCTGGTGGCGCCGTCCCATCCCATACTACAACATCTGTGATCTCGGAAGTTAAACGAGCATAGACGGCATCTCGTAATTCCTGATTTATGAAACCCCTTACCTGATAATCTCTAAGATATGCCATTTTCCGTTTTGCTTAGATTCAAAATCAGAATGAGATCCTAAGCCCCTCCACGTTTTTGAGAATCGCTCGTCCTTTTTCCGATGCTGGCCCCATAAATGGTTTCGCCGCCATGCCTTCCTCCGAGATCTTCTTAGCAAGTACAAACCCCATCCCCTCATCAAAGCCGTGCCGGGAAGCCCATATTTCAAGGGGTTCGCTCGGTGGCATATGTGGTCTAGTCCCAAATTCGATAAATGGGCCCCATTCAACAGTAGGGCCAACTGTTGCCGATTTCTCAGCAAATATAATTTGAATTGACTGTCCTAATTTGCCGGTATCCGTTGAGTTCTCGTGTACTAATCTAACTGCCTCTTGTTGAACCGCTAAAGCTGCTTTCTTTATCTTATCATTCAGATAAGTCGTTGCAATCGAGTCCACCTTTGCCAATGTTCCACCGAGTTTATCAAGTCCGTTGATTGATACACCAAAACCCATTATTGCACCTCATCACATAGACATTCTAACCATCTCTGTTTACCGTCAAGATCTATGACATCAGTAATCCTTAATGTCCGATCTTCAAACAAAAATTGGTTTTTTGTTGATATATCTGAATTATATCTTAGCATTACTCGGTAAGTCACACTGTGGCCGTATCTCTCAGCCTCAAATAATTCCTTACCTCTAATTTGCTGCACATCTGCCGGTAATCTTAGGGTATTAGTCCATCCGTACTCATCATGACCATTCACCATCACCTTAGTTGAGACCTGTAAATACACTCTATGCCGTAAATCGCCTACTTTTGGATATGCAAACCGTGTAATGAGGAGCCGCTTAGGTGTTTCTATCTCATTTACTGCTGTTTGCGCGGTGTTTGCTGGCATTTTATTTGATTAGATCTTGAAGTCGAATATCCTATATTGTGTTAATACATCCGTGATAGATCCGGGAATAGGCAATGTCCCTCTATTTTCATACCAAAATACCACCGTATTGGCGACGGCATCTTTGATCTGTTGTGGTACATCATCTGCACTATCGCCGTATCCACAATCAAAGTTTACAATGTAATAGGCATAGTATGCAGCATTCATCAAAGTGATAGGCCACACATAGGTTGTTTTTAACCATATAACACCGGGTTGGTTGAGTGTATCCACCGTGTAAAGGTTAGGGTCAATGGTTGTTTCTACTCCTAAAGTATTCATATACGTGAGGGAACTCACCTTTTGCAATGGTGGTCTAGGTATTTCGTTTCTCTCCAAAAAATCCCGGATGCCTCTAGTCCATTTCCATGTTTGTGTGATAAATGCCCTACCAAGCCAGTTTTCTAGGTATTGGGTCGCTGATGTGATATAATTAGAAAGCATGGCATCGTCATCGCTAATAGTGATTGAGCCAATATCTTTTACATAATCCACATCTACAACCTCAACTGCTGGTGATGTTACCTCTATGAGAGATCCACCTGTTTGATAAAGTTGAGATCTTATAGGTTTTACACCCTTTGGAGCATACAATTCTCCAAGATCTATCATTTAAAATGGCCTCGGTTCTATCAATACCCATCTACCTTTCTCTATCCTAATCTCTTGAGAATCTGATAAAAGACAACCATCTTTTTTGCTGTTAGCAAGAGGTACGAACCACTCGCAACTTTTACAATTAAGATTAAGATTAGGGCCCATCGTCAAACTCTCCAACTTTCACGGCATACCCTTGATTTACCATCCGAATAGCAATATGATATGGAAGATTGTAAGTCTCACCAACTTCATAGGTTTTAACTTCAAACCCTCCATCTTGCTTTTTCAAGATTTTAGCCGAAAATGGCTTAATCATCCTGATTAGGCAGCCGCGCCCTCTGTGCATCCTGATGTATTATGGAATATTTTATGCTTCTATATCAGCAGCGCATTCATGAGCAGCTTTGCCTAACATCGCAACAACTGACATAGGGCCAGTTATAACCCCTGCCGTTCCACCACTCGTCGCAACGAATTTGATATACCGGTATCCACCGATGTATGCATACTTTGCAACACCGTCATCGAGTGCATTGCTTGCGCCGTTCATGATAAGACCGTAATTCTCATCGGCTATCATGTCCTCTGCTGCTACTGCACCAACTGGTGAAGTTGAGCTTCCTTCTAACATACTAATTGTCAAAGTATCTGCTACACCGTTGGTATTTACCATATCTCCTAAATGTACGAAAAAGGTGCAAGAGTCGTATCCAGCGAGATCTATTACATCGCTGGTATATGCTGCCTTCCCCATAGCTTGCTGCATATAAACGTGTTTAACCTTGTGATTATGAAATTCATCTTTCATGTTTAATCGCCTACTTTACTTTATGTGATTTTGAATCTAAATCGTGTAATTTTGAATCTACTTTATTGATTTCTTCTTTCTCTCGTTCTTCAATGGTAGCTTGATTTCTTCTTTCTCTCGTTCTTCAATGGTAGCCAAGAAGCCCCTTGAAACTTCAAGAGCCCCATTATGAGCATTGACATTTGCTATTAGTTCTACTTTCTGATGCTCAAGTTGAGCAATCTTTGCTTTAAGATCTTCTTTGGTTATCATTGTATTGCCTTAACTCGTTTAGGCATCTGCCCACACTGGAATCCTGTAAGGTGTTCCACCAACGTAAACTCTTATAGACAACTGAGCTGCTGCAAATGCTGGTGATCCAGAGGTATATGCAGTTCCAGCCGTCGTTCCTTTGGATGAACCTGCTCCCGTCACCTTGAGTGCAGGGTTTGCTGCCCCACCATCAAACGTTGAAAGTCCAGTTATACCGACAGTCCCATCAACGACTAGGTTGCCCTTTATCGAAAGAGCCCCTGCTGCCGTCATGGTTGCACCAGTACCGGAGTAACCATTACCGAAGGTAACAGCACCCTTTAACGTTGCTGCACCGTCTACGGTTATAGTACCATTTGCTTCAACATTACCATCAGCCGATAGTGATATACCGGTACTTCCGTACCCTCCACCAACATCAAACGATGTGGCGCTAGTTAACACAAGTGAACTGTCTAAATCAACAGTAGCGCCATTATCTACTTTTAATTCTGCCCCGCTTTTTACCCTGAGTATTGAACCGTCTAAGATGTCCACATATCCATCATGTATATACACAGGTGTTTTATCTGTTACAGTCATTTTTTATTCCCTCTCTTAATCTTAATTTTATTTTTACTATCAATTTATGGAATAGTTTATGCTGTAATCTCTAACCGAATAGCAGCTTGTGGGTCAACTAATGATCCACCTACATCTCTCTGGAATAAGAGTTTCACAAAACCCGGCGAGGTAACTTCATCTCTAATCATCTGAATCTCAGGATTATCGATGATCGTATATGCCTCGTCAATATCACCGTAAATTATCGGGAATGCGCTGCCTGCTATATCATCCATGCTAGGCATGTAATATACTGGCTTACCAAATAGTTGGTCAGGTTGTCCCGCAACAACTGATGGTTCTAAGATGTATCTACCTATTCCGTCCGTCATCTGTCGTAAAACAGATTTGGTTGCGCGGTTCATGAGCCATGATGCATTTCCTTGATACTGTTCTAATAGAGTATCCTGCATTTCTATGAGACAATCAAAGTCTGCAATGGTGTTTGCATCGCCAGAGGCCACCGTCGCGCCTATTGCACTACAGTTTAACCCGCTTGGCTTACCAGCACCATCGCCGGCAATAAATGCAGTACCTTCGTAATATCCCATTCTTCTACCGGTTGCTTTAACAAGCCATGATTCAACATTAAATGATGAGATCCTTAACATCTTTGCAGTAGTCTTAGGATAACAGTACATCGAATGTGTAACTATGCGCTCTTTTGCAATGTGAGTTGTATCGGTTTCTGCGCGAGTACCTCTTTCTGCAACCCACCCAACTTCAGGTGCTCCGGTCTCACGTACAAACTCGTATACATCAGAGTTAGGTAGTGTAACAACATTTGCAATGTTTCTTAGTGGGTCTACTCGGTACTGAAACTCAATAATTTGATCTGCTAAAACAGGAGGTACCCAATATCCACCGTAATCGTCACGGTCTACCTGTAGGGCCTTACCCTCTTCATTTTGTAACGTCTTAATCTCTGGTCTTTCAATTCCATCTCTTACCCATTGAACCCATGCTTTAAATTGTGGTGTTTGAGTAGCTTTTATTTCTGTCTGAGTGACCGGATCTCTCCGATTCATAGCTGTTTTAATCTGTGCTATCTCATCGCCTTGTTTCTTTTGAGACTCTCTAAGGCCGTCTAAGCCAGTTTTAACTTCGCCCCATACAGTCTCCATTTCCTTAACTAGATCGCTGTCCATATTATCTTCCTTGTTATATTGATTATATTGATTTAATTGATTAATCTGATCTTTCGGAATCTGAATCGGATATAGCTGCTCTCATCTTTTGTATAAGATCCGAGACTGCTTTAGTATCTAATTCAGTTTTAACCTCTTTGGGCTGTTCTACTTCAAATTTGACTTTAACCGTCATCTCTGAAGTTTTACCCTCAGGTGGTTGTTGCTGTTGCTGATCTGCCGGTGGTTCTTCCGTTGGTTTAAATTGTAGTGCTTTTACAAGATCGCCTAGTTCATCCACTGCCGATTTTATAGATTTATGGCATTTCGTAAGAGTATCTAGGTGTTGCTGAGCTAACACACGGCCAGCTTTTTGTTCTTCTGTCATTTTCTCTGCCTCTATTTCTGTTTCAGATTTAGAATTAGAACCTGAATCAGAGTTCGATGCACCGAGTTCTTTATCAAACTCTTTTGCATGTTTCTGTAAATGTGATACAATACCGGGTATGTCACCTGCAGGGACTTGTAACTTAGTTTGAGCCCCCTGTGTTGAGCCGTAAGCTGCTCGTACCCCGTTCCACACCACCGCATGATCTCCACCGGCTTCATGGTGGGGCAACTTATACCCTTGTTTTATATCTGAATTTTGGGGATCCACCCAAGCGCACATAATCTTTAAATCGTCAACCGTTGCTGCTGCTGTTTCTTTGGGCCCATCCCAAGATGCGCCTATATCAGCTTTAGGAGTTGACTTAAACGGAATAACACCTTTTATTTCATCAACTGTTTTATTTTCGCTTTCGCTCATGTTATCATCTGTGGTGTTTACAAATTTAGTTTCGTTATTATTACTATCAGTAAAATTAGAATTATCTAGTGAATCATCTATTATAGAAATTCCATCAAAATAATCATCAAGAGAACATTCACCAGAGCATAAAGATTTAAAACGAGTAATAGCAGCTTTTGGGTTTGCCGGTACTGGTGTAAAACTGATCTCAGTTAAACTCAGTTTTTGCAGTAATCTTATTGCACCCTGTTTTGCAGATTGTACAACATTATATCCAATACTAAGGCCCCTACACAACCCCATTTTCATGAGATCATATACAAACCGTCCAGCATCCTTGCCTAGATCTAATAGTCCTTTAACAAAAAGCCCCTTATCGTCCTGCTCAAGCGATATATAATGGCCAACTTTGGTTTTTACACCTGTTATAGTATGGTTCCAAAATGCTGGTAATTCCTTACCTGACTTTAGCCAGCTCAGTATAGTATCAGTAAAAGCGCCCTTTTCAACTATGTCTTTCTGTAGATCAACATTGCCGAAAGTGCTCGCATAACCTTCAAAATATCCTTCCTTGTTTACTGAAAGTAACTTGAACTCTGTGTATAAGTGCGCACATGTCATTGAAAGATCACTGTTGATAACTGAAATACTAGTATACTGCAATCACTAAGGAAGGTTCATACATATACTATGAATAATATATGCACAGTTCTAATACTGCCTTTGTTGGTTAAATGGGTTTCGTTATTTTTAGGTGAGAAGTACAAAAAATTAAGTTAAAAAGATTTATATATAAGGTAGTTTTATGGAATACTATATTCTTAGATAAAAGTGGTGAGCTAAAAAATGGATATTGCAATGTTAGCAAATCTGGAAATTGGTGCTGTAGTATTTGCCGTATTGGCAATACTGTTTGCATTGTTAGTCAAGAGAGTATTAGAACAATTTGAGAAAGCCGATTTATGTTATATAAGGCAATACTAGGCGACCAAAGATGGAAGTAACAATAAAAGAAAATGTCCCGTTGGATGAATTATTTAAAATCGCAGAAAATGCCCCAATGGTAGATGCATCTTCATGCTTTTTGATTATCCAGTCTATTATAGAATTACGGGAGATTAAAGAATTATTGAAAAAAAGGTGAATCAAACATGAGAACTATATCAGAAAAGGATACACAAAATCTCATCGTGGTAAATGCATTACGAGACTGTGAGGATATAATAGTATACCTAAGAACCGCAGATAAGGAATGCAAGTTAGGCCACGTAGGCACACGATTGCTTAATGGTTTGTACGTATTAGCATCAGATACATATGCACTATTAGTATAAGACAATATCAAAATTAAAAAGTGGTGAGCAACAAATGATGAGCGCAGATGGATACTTGCATCTTGAGATGCTTGAGATTGAGATCAACATGGAGATATTGTTTTCTTCTGTAGAGGAGGCACATAATTATGCCAATGTCGATACAAGAGTTGAGGCTTGAGATTTCTAAACTGTTGAATATGTTGATGCTTGAGGTTTCAATTGATAGTTGGTCTGAAAAACAAATGGCCTTATTAATGTCATTGAGGCAGCACATCTTAAAGA
>JBAVMS010000064.1:0-18711 GCA_049690315.1 Candidatus Methanoperedens sp. | reverse complement strand
GTTCATAATCTGGGTAATCAAAACTTACCGTTCAATTTCCAGAAACAACTTTTGGTAGTTTTTATATAATCTATTTTTTCTCTTGCTCATAAATCCCGCAAGCCTCATCCGCAGACTTACCTTCATGAACAATTGCCTTTACAGCCTGTATCATACCCACAGGGCTGTCGCTCTGGAAAATATTCCTGCCCATATCAACCCCGATGGCGCCGTCCGAAACTGCATTATAAGCCATTTGCAGGGCTTCCATCTCTGGCAGCTTTTTGCCGCCTGCAATGACAACCGGAACATTACCGCACGCTTCGACAACTTTTCCGAAATCCTCGGTATAATATGTTTTGATAATATGTGCCCCGATTTCCACGCAAATCCTTGAGGCAAGGCCAAGATATCTGGCATCGCGCGCCATTTCCTTTCCGACTGCGGTCACAGCAAGGACAGGAATCCCGTATTTTTCCCCTTCATCAACGAGTTTTGAGAGGTTATCTATTGTTTCCTTTTCATATTCCCCGCCGACATATACCGAGCAAGTGATAGCGGATGCGTTAATCCTTATTGCATCATCTATATTGGTGGTTATGATTTCATTGGATAATTCCTTCAGGATGCTCTGCCCGCCCGAAACGCGCAAAATTATCGGTATATCCACAGCAGGGTCTATCCAGTTCCTGATTGCGCCCCTCGTTATCATCAATGCATCTGCGTATGGCAGCAGCGGCTCAACTGTTTTGCCAAGGTTCGCAAGGCCCGTGGTCGGTCCCTGGAAGTAACCATGGTCAACCGCCAGCATGACGCAGCGCCCTGTTTTTGGCTTTATTATCCTTGAAATCCTGTTCTTCATTCCCCAGTTCATAATTATTATCCTCCTATAGTTTTTATTCAGGCCTGACCAGCAGGTAACCTTTTTCGATGAGCCAGTGATGGAATTCATAAGTTGTATGCAGGCAGTTTTTCATGCATATTTCCCGCAGGTCATTGTAATCTGCTGATTCCTGTGTCTTTTTATTCATTATCACCTGTATGGGACACTCGATATCGTTGCAGTATTCTCTTCTTTTGTACTCTACAAATCCCTCGATTGGCATAATCTCAAAGCTGATTCTGAGGATTTAAAATTTGCGGAAGGGTTTCGGGAGAGGATTTCTTAAACTGACAGTAGTTGTTATTTTGATGGATTACGTCACAGACCTCGGATTCGAAAATCCACGGCATCCAGACGCAGATGCTCGAATTTCTGGTAGTTTCCTACTGAATGGAATTTACTTTCTCCTCAACTAAATAGATGTTACTGTTTTTCAGTGCCATGTAATGAAAACTATCAGGCGAATCAAAAAATATCTTTCCTGCTCCAAAAATGAAAATGCCATCATAAATCTTCCCTCCTTTTCCATCCACTACTACAGACTGCTTAATTTCCGACGGCTGAAGACCTGATTGAGCCCCATAAGCCAAATGCTTGCTATCAGGGCTGAAGAAAAATCTACTGAAACCATCATATTGCTTCTCCTCTTTTCCATCCACTACCACAAATACCTGATCGCCTTTTTTTGCAAGATAAGCCACTCGCTTACTATCCGGACTGAAGATGAAAGAATCTTTCCCGATGCTGTCGTATTGCTTTCCCTCTTCTTTTCCATCAACTACCACAAACCACTTATCGCCCTCCTTTGCCAAATAAGCCATTCGCATGCTATCTTGACTGAAGATGATAGAACCTTTCCCGATGCCATCGTATTGCTTCTCTTCTTTTCCGTCCACCACGACGAACTGTTTAGCGCCGTCAATGGCCGCATAAGCGATCCGCTTACTATCAGGGCTGAATACGAGAGAATCATTCTTGATATTATCAAATTGCTTCCCCTCTTTTCCATCCACCACCACAAACTGCTTATTACCCTCTAAAACTCCAAAAGCAATTCTCTCGCTATCAGGGCTGAAAATAAGAGTGTCCTTCTCGATATCATCATAACGTTTGTCTTCTTTCCCATCCATGACTACGAACTGCTTATCGCCTTCTATTGCTACATAAGCAATCCTTTTACTGTCTGGACTAAAGAAATGCTTTCCCTCTTTGCAGTCATCGTATTCCTTCTCTTCATTTCCATCCACGACCATAAACCCCTTTCCACTCTCTCTCGCCAAATAAGCCACATGGGTATTGTCCGGACTAAAGATGAGGCTACCTGCCCCGATTCCATCGTATAACTTTTCCTCTTTCCCATCCACCACCACAATGTTCTTATCGCCTACCCAGGCCGAATAAGCCACTCGCTTGCTATCAGGACTGAAAATAATAGTACCTTTCCCAATACCGTCGTATTGCTTTTCTTCCTTTCCATCCACGACCACGAAGATATTGTTGCCATTTTTAGCCACATAAGCCAACCTTTTGCTATCAGGACTAAAAATGAGAGTATCTATCCCCATACCATCATATCTTCTCCCGGACACTCCATCTACCACCACAAAATACTTATTTACATTTTGCTGGTATACGAAATAAGCGACATGCCTGCTATCTGGACTTACCGTCAAAGTTCCTGGTATCCATGAAGAAAGATCAACTTCAGCAATATGTTTTTCTGATACCACCCTTTCTGATTGATTTTTCTGCTGAATATAATAAGGGTCATAAGAGAATAAATATGCACCCCATCCAGTCCCGCCATAGATTTTCCCATCAGAACCGGTAATTAATGAACGTATTCTATATTCGGATTCAAGTGGTCTTCCCACGGCGATTGAGTTATCTGAGGTATTATACGCAAATAAATACCCATTAGGTGCGGTTCCCCCGTAAATATTGCCATCCAAACCAACTGTAAGAGACCAGAAAAACTCTCCAGTGATAGGAATAACATCACTGAGATTGAAAAGTTTAATTATTCTGGATTGTACAGGGTCGAGCATATATAAACTTTCATCAAGTGAGAAATATATTTCATCATTTTTTCCTGCTATTAGCGGAAAAGCTGTTGCCTCTTCATGAACTGGCTGACCGATATTGTTAAATGATTTATTTCTAGGGTCGTAAGAAAATAGATAACCATTAGGAGAAGTACCCCCCATAGATTTTTCCATCTTTACCTGAAATTATTTTGGAACTTCTCTCGCCTTCGACTGGTTGCCCCAAATCTATAAAGTTTTTAGTCGTTGAGTTATATACGAATAAATGGCTCCCCACATATTTATTATCCCCGCCATCGCTAGTGCTTCCATATACATTACTGCCTATGACCGTAAGACTGTAAATTATTCCTCCATTTTCTATCGGTTGTCCCAAATATGTAATAGACTTGTTGATGGGATCATAGACAAATAATTTGGAATTCCAGGCAGTTCCACCATATATCAAACCTTTTTCATCGGTTACGAGAGAATAAACTGCATCCTCACTTGAAATTTCCCCCAATGGTTCAGATATGTTATTAATCGGATCATAGACAAAAAATTTGCCACCTTCACCAGTACCTCCGTATATATTCCCATCAAGACCTGTAGTAAGAGCCCAGACGTTGCTTTTACCTTTTGCTGGTTGCCCCAAATTCCTCACTCTATCGGTTACCGTCGCATATGTGGGTGTTGAAATTGGCGTTGGAATCAAGGGTGCAGGCTCTTGAGTTTTCTTACCTTCTGTTATAGAACATATCAATATCTGATTTTCAGCATCAATCCATGAAACAATTTTCAAGTCGCCGTCTATTATAGTAGCTTTATACATAGCAGCAGGTGTTATAGATTTGCCACACTGCTGGCTAATTTCTTGTTCTATTTTTGCTACATCTTCTTTTGACCAGTAAGTCACCGTTATTGTAGCATTCGGATGTTCTTTCATAAATTGCTGGACTTCAGGTAAAGCCTTGATAGTTGAGGTTATATCCTTGGTACCGGTACAACCTGAAGCAATAACTGCCAACAATATAACTATGAGTAGTAGTATATTGAATTTAATTTTAACCACTCCACTACAATATTATATGATACCCACTTTGAAATAAAACTATCGTGCATTTTTTTTAACTATTCACTCTTATTCTTAGTTCCTGAAATGCACTTTAAGACTTTTCTATCGCTTTTTGAGGGCATGAGAAACCTATCGTATTCATTCACAAACCTAGGACTTAATGCCAGCGCCTACATATAGCGTTTTTTCCATGGCGGCTTACCCATCCTATCTCTTCGCCATATCGCAGTAATACTTCAACTTGCAGCTATGCTCAATCTGCGCCGTGACAAAATAAGCTTCCTCAATCGTTTTCCCGGCAGCGAACGTGCCGTGCGCAAAAACGATAACGCCTTTGTGGTCTTTTAGCGCTCCCGAAGTATTATCCGCAAGTTCTTTTGTCCCGAAGCCGCCTCTCACAACCGGAATCTCATGCAGGATATACTGCCCTTCGCTGTCAGGAGGTATTATCTTATCATGCCCCAGCATCGACTCGATGACCGAAAATGCAGGATGGGCGTGGATAACCGCAAGCGCCGTCGTATTCTTATAAATCGCCCTGTGAATCGGGCTTTCCGTTGAAGCGATACTGTCAGAGCTTGAAGGCTTATCGATATCCACCTCCACAACACTGTTTTCCGTTATCTCATCAAGGGCGCACCCGCTCTTTGTGATAAGCATCCGGCTTCCGGTGCGCACGCTCATATTCCCGAAATGCGATTCCACAAGCCCGCGCTCCACGAGTTTCCTCCCGAATTTTGCCATCTCCTGCCACATGTTTCATTTCCTTTTAAAAAAAAGCCAGGAATCCTTTCCCTTGAACCTGGTTTTTATCATGGCGTACCTGCCTGTTAATTTCCTGCCCCTGAGTTCAAAGAGCAGCTCCTTATCTTTCTCGCTTTCAAGAATGAACTCGCCTTTATCCCATATCCGCACAGCCCCTGCGCCGTACATCCCTTCCGGTATCGTCCCCTCAAAATCAGCGTATTCAAGCGGATGGTCTTCGGTCTGGATCGCAAGGCGCTTTTCACCCTCTTTTACAGGCGGCTCTTTGGGAACAGCCCACGAGCGAAGCACTCCTCCCATCTCAAGCCGCAGGTCATAATGCAGGTGCCTGGCATCATGTTCATGGACTACAAAAATATTCCCTACGTGCGGTTTAACGCTGCCTTTCGGTTCTGGTGATTTTGAAAAATCCCTCAATTTATTATATTCATCAAGCGGCATGACATCACCCGAAAGTAAAAGCGCTCGGGCACAGCTTGTTCAGGACGCAGATTTCACATTTGGGTTTCTTCGCCTCGCAGACCTGTCTTCCGTGCTGGATAAGCAGCAGCGCGAAAATATCCCAGTCATTTTTCGGGATGATTTTCATCAGGTCTTTTTCTATCTTTTCAGGGTCGGTGTTCGCAGTCAAGCCAAGCCTGAAAGATAACCTTTTCACATGCGTGTCCACAGCTATGCCCTCGATTTTCCCGAAAGCGCCTGACAATACGATGTTCGCCGTCTTTCTTGCAACTCCGGGCAATGTGATGAGGTCTTCCATCGTATCCGGGACTTTTGAATTGAAATTTTGAACGAGAATCCCGCATAGGTTTTTGATGTTTTTTGCCTTGTTCCTGAAAAAACCCGTCGAGTAAATGTCTTTTTCAAGCTCTTCCTGCGGGGTATTCACATAATCCTGCGGCGTCCTGTATTTCGTAAAAAGGGTTTTTGTGACTTTATTTATCTGCTTATCCGTGCTTTGCGCCGAAAGGATAGTAGCAATCAGGAGTTCAAGAGGATTTGAAAAATCAAGAGCTATCTTTACATCAGGATATTCTTTTTTCAACAGCGCCCTGATTTCATCAACTTTATCCATGCTTTCAATTATAAATTGCAAAATAGTTAAGAGTTTTGACCGTGCAGTCCCGCAGTCAAAGTAAGCAATTTTAATTATCTTTTTCTAACATTTTCCTAAGGGCGCGCGAGGATTTAACCACCTTTTCCAGAGCAGCCGAACGGCTCCTTGCGGTTTCGAGCATTGTCGATACAGGCTCATCCTGCGAAACGACAGTTCCCGGTTGCGGTACATCGGCTGCTCTCCCCTTTTCCATGCATCCTTTAAGCGCATCTGATACCATTTTGCTTATCACAGTTTTCTTATTCGCATAAACAATAGACTTGGCTGCAAAACATACAGATTCTTTTACTGCGGGAAGTTCCCCTGAAAAGGATTTAACATGCGCATCGAAAATATTTATTCCAAATGCCGGCTCCACAGTATCCATGCTGCCCTGGAAACGCGGATTTACCTCGATTGCCACTATGCCTTCTTTTGTCTGGATAAAATCCACACCGTTTGAACCCAGAAGTCCGAATTCAATCGAAATCTGTTTTGCATATTGTATCATTTCATTATTGAATTTTGAATGGAATGGCGTGATATTGCCGCAATAAGCAAAAGGCAGCCCGGTCAATGAGGGAACACCTATTAACTGTTCATTCAGTGCAACTACAACCGCATCCTTCCCGCTGCTTATTACGGATGCGCTGCATGGTATCCCTTCAATATATTCCTGTGCGATGAATTCACTGGCATCGTTTCTCTCTTTGAAAATTTCCAATTCCCTTTCATTTTTTACGATTATGTTTCGCATCCCGCCCGAACCTGATTTTGGCTTCATCATCAGCGGAAATCCAAGTTCATGGGCTTTGTCTATTGATTCTGTTTCAGGATGGGGAATATCCATTGACTTGAGCTTCTTCGGGAGCTTTGATTTGTCGCTGACATCTTCCATGACTGCCGGCGGGTTGCTTAATACGTTATTGAATTTTAATTTCTCATATCCCGGCCCAAGAATCACGGCATCTGCCTCACCAAAAGTTCTCGCTAATCCCTGCAATTCATTCTCCTCGCCGCTTTTAAAAACCAGGGATTTATCAGAGCAGTTGCATGTATCCACATCACCAAAACAGTCAAGGGTAAAAACCGTGTATCCGGCTTTCTTTGCAGAACATACGATACTGCGGGCGCTGTTGGCTATAACCAGCACTTTCATTTGCTTATTACCTCTTTCCCTCTTTTTTTGGGAACAATTTCAATCTCGCCCCCTGTAAATTGCGTTCTCAGGGCGTCCTTACCTTGCGCAGCCATAAGTCTGTCAAGAACAATAGCAAGCGCTGCGACCTCAGAGTGCGGCTGGTTTCCCACAGCCACGTTCCAGTCTGCAAGCTCATACATCTCAGGCGGGACTTTCTCTGCGCCGACAACGATCATAAGACTCTCTGCCTCAGCCGCGATTTCGGGTATCGCATCCGGGAGATTGACGCCGTACATAGTCAGATGCAGCACCTTCCCGCCTGCTTCTTTCCATTTTTTAATCTCGCTTTTCCAGCTTGTAATCCTTCTTACATAGAACGAGCCGCCCCACCTTGTCGCTGCCTCGTTCAGGCTTTTTTCGATACCCGAATCATCAGAATCAAGCAGCATGCCCTCTGCTCCCAGGGCGCGCGCCGTGAGTGCAACATGGGTGGTTATCCTCTGGTCTCTCTGGATGCGGTGGCCGAGACGGAGTATTGTAATTCGCATAGGTTTGACGTGAATATACATGCTGGCATTTAAATTAATGCCCAAAAAGCCCAATCAAAAGGGTTATATGAAGCCACCACCATAAAAAACCATTCAAATATCACGATTAAACGAGGAATTTTATGAGCGAAAAAATTGGAATACTTGCACTCGGGCATGGAAGCAAACTCCCCTATAACAAAGACGTAGTGACAGGGGTTGCCGGGCTTATCGCGAAGAAATACAGGAATGTAGTTGTCAGGACCGGATTTATGAATATGAACAATCCCACAATGAAGGAAGGGCTTGACGCTTTCAAGGGTACGGGCGTGACCACGATTGTAGCAGTCCCCATTTTCCTGGCGCATGGCGTTCATACCACTGAAGACATACCCCAGATCCTTGGCGTAAGCCGGGAGGAGAGGAAAACCACGATAAAGATTGACGGCAGGGATGTAACGCTTGTATATTCGGAACCGCTCGGCGTTGATGAACTGGTCGCCGAACTGGCATTCAAGAGGGCAAAGGAAGCCCTTTCATCGAATTGATGCATTTTAAATCCTCATCAAGAGTAGCCGTTCTTGACCTGACACACGGCGGCGCGGTAATAGCTAGGAAGCTCAAGAATCTTGTAAGCGAAATTGCTGCGGTTGATGTATATAAGAAGCTGGGCGCCGGCGAGTTGGAAGCTCTTGAAAATTGCGGCATAATAACTTCCCGCGAACCCCTTAAGGCATCTGATTTTGACATTATAATCGCCCCGGTGCATATTGATTCCAATTATCCCATGCTCAGGGAGGCGTCTACGAATAATATACCTGTTTTATCGCATCATGCAGCAGTCGGGCAAATTTTATCAGGCTATAACCTGAAAAATAAAACCCTGGTTGAAATAACAGGCACGAAAGCGAAAACAAGCACTGCTATCCTGCTCGCCCAGATTTTATCCGGGGGAAAAAAAGTCGTATCGCACACAAGCCGGGGCATTGAAGACTGGAGCGCCGGAAATATAGTCAAAAAAGGGTTGAGCATAACGCCTGCAAGCGTCCTTTCGGCGCTTGACGCAGTAGAAGAGGCTGGCATTGGATTTGACGTATTCATCTCAGAAATTTCTCTCGGTGGGACAGGACGAGCCGATATCGGAGTGATTACCACAATAGCCAATGACTATAAAATAGCCAGCGGCACAAGGCTGGCAAGCGACGCAAAGCGCCAGATGATACTTAATGCAAAACCCAAAAGTTCAGTAGTGGTAAACAACGATGCATTGAGGTTTTTCGGTGCATGCAGGAGGGACGTGAATATTATTTCTTTTACTGAATCGATTGATGCCTCATGCAATGTTTATTATGAGGACGAAAAAACAATAGCGTATTATCTTGGGAAAAAACATGGCAGGATATGTCTTCCTCTGGCGCAGGGTTACGATATTACAGCCTATAAAACAGCATTTGCATGTGCGGTTGCCACGGCTCTCGCGATGGATACCGGCGCCGAGACAATCGGGCTTGCACTTACTGAATTTAGCGGCGCCGAGGGGCGCATGAAAAAGACAACCCTTGACGGAAGAACGCTGATAGATAATTCAAACTCAGGGATGGACATTCGGGTCGCTGAGAAGGCGCTGGATTTTTCAAAAGCAGAGGGAGATAGAATCGTCATGGTGCTCGGCGAGGAGGCAAAAGAAGTGTGTGAAGGGCTTGACCCCTCGGGTGTTGAACTGTTCATCCAAAAGCACTTCGATGAACTTGCAGCTCTTGTGCTTGTGGGAGAAAGGATGAAGCCGCTTGTCAAAACTGGAAATAATATCCATTATGCCGGGAATCTTGCAGCCGGGATTGAACTTGCAAAAAAATTGACGCATGAAAAGGATATTATTTTATCCTGTGTGAAGTGTTTCAGGTAATAAATATGGAACTTAAAAGACCCATCAAACATGCGAAGATTGTACCTGACATGACCGTGAACGAGCTTGTGGAAGCGTTTTCCGGCTGCGCTTTCGGGGCAGGGCGCCTTTCTGAAGCCGTTGATATTTACAGGGAGATGGTCAATGACCGGGAATGCACGAAGTTCTTTGGTCTTGCGGGCGCTATGGTTCCTGCCGGGATGAGACAGGTTGTGAGCGGCATGATAAGGGACAGGGAAATCGATATTCTTGTCTCCACGGGCGCAAATCTCGTTCATGATATCATCGAATCCATGGGGCTTCACCATTACAAGGGAACTGACGTCGCTGACGATGTCCAGCTAAAACATGATGCAGTAAACCGCATCTACGATGTGTTCCTGCCCGAGCACCATTTTACAAATTTTGAGGATAAACTCCAGTCGATTTTCAGGGAAATCCCGGAAAAACTTTCCATCACCGAACTTCTTTCTCACATAGGCGCAAGACTGGATGATGACAACTCCATACTCAAAAGCGCATATGATATGGGCGTCCCTGTTTACTGCCCTGCAATCCAGGACTCGATAATTGGTTTGCAGGCATGGCTTTACAAACAGACAAAGCCGCTCAACGTGGATGTTTTTGCAGACATGCGGGGATTGATTGACAGGTGCTACGAGGCAAAGCGCGCCGGCGTGTTGATTGTCGGAGGCGGTGTTCCCAAGAATTTTATCCTCCAGTCCATGCTTGTCACGCCGAGGTCTTTTGATTATGCCATCCAGCTCACCATGGACAGGCCCGAGACCGGCGGGCTTTCGGGCGCAACGCTTGATGAGGCGCGCTCATGGGGTAAGGTGGGCGAGAAGGCGCGGGCCGTAACTGTTTATTCGGATGCCACCATCACGCTGCCGATTATTGTGGCTGCGGCGAAAACCACAAAATAGAATCCATGTTCAACGAAGAGGAAAAGATATCAATAAAATTCCTGCAAACGCTGAACAGGCACCTTCCAGCCAAAAGATTAACACTTAAGGAGTTGCTCCGGGAAGCAAAGCCCGGTATAAAAACCCTGGACGGCTCCCCTCATTCATTCGATAAAAAAGAACTTGAAAGGCTCGCATCCGTGATACCGGAATACGAGCATGATAAATTGAGGCTTCCAATTTATCTTGAAATGAGCTCTTCAATGGAAAGGGGCGCGATTAAGATTTCAGGAAGGATTGAATGTATGGTAATAAATACTGTCTTGCATGAAGGGGAGATAAGAGAGGAGAAAAAGTCCATGATAATTTACTATCCGCATCTTCGGAAAGTTCGGAAAGAGCTTCCCACAACCACTCAATTCATGTTTACAATGTAAATACTATTCCATCATTTTTTTGGTTTTATGCGCGCCCCGGGTTCACCGCTGCAGGTAAACGGCTCTATCTCCACATCTGACCCCTCTTTGAGTTCTAACTTTTCACATATCTCGGCCGGTATGGTAATTACCAGGTTTTTACCGGATTTGCGAAGTTTTATTACTTCACTCATATTATCACCTTAATTGCTATGTCTTGCTTTCCTATAATATACCTTATAAGAACCTCTCCTACAAGGAGCTCGAATGTACGCAAAGTTGAGGTAATATCTTTAAGTTTGATTGATTTATTTTCTCATCGAATTTACTGATCATTTAATCCCTTTCCATTGAGAATTTGCTGCATACATTTTTCAACCCTTGACTCCCGGGTTTTGGATTGTTTGGGTGCAGAAAAATAAAGAATGTATGCTCTTTGCCGTCCCGGCGTCAATGCATCAAAAGCAGTTTTCAAGGCAGGGATTTCATCTAATTTCTTTTGAAATTCTTCAGGAATTATGAATTCTGAACTCTTTTTAAAATTCACTTTCAAACCGGCTTTTTCCACTTCAATGGCTTCATGAATATAGGCTTTCAAGATGGTTTCCATCTCCACTATTTCCCGAACATTGGTGAACCGAATCTGGCGCCCTGCCTGCACATTCTCCGTTTGTTGGATTAGAATACCATTGGCATCCTTTAACAAGGCACCTTTGAAAAACAAAAGCGCACAGTATTCTTTAAACACATGTATTAAAACTATGTTATTTTTCTGAAACGTGTAACAAGGAACACCCCACTTCAATTCTTCGGTTAGCTGACAGTCAAGAATGATCATTCTCAATTTCTCCAATTCTTTCTGCCACTTTTTGGCATTACTAAAATAAAAATCAACCTTAGGATTCATTTTACTCATTGTCATAGTATGCTATTTTAATTTGTTTACTACTTAACCCGAATCATGGGCCTGGATACGCTTCATCATTAAAGGCATTATTCCGGCTTTGGCTTCCTTCCTGGGTTGATTCGGAAGAGTAAACATCGGCATATCGGGGGAACCGAAAAACTCCTTCTCCCACCGTTCGGTTATTTCGTCGAATATCCTCTTATAGGCTTTACAATGCGGGTCAACCCCTTTTATCTCGCCTTCAGTCGGCGCTATGGCATTGTAGGGGCAGCCGCCCCGGCAACATTTGATATATTTACATTCCCCGCAATTCTTGTCCACATATTCCTTAAACCGGAACATAAGCTTCCATGCGGGAGATTGGGCAAGCTCTTCCATGCCCGGATGGTTTTTGACATTGCCCATAACATATTCCGGCATGCCTATGAAACGATAGCAGGGATAGATGCTCCCGTCAGGCCCGACCGCGAATGTATCACCCATGCAGTCCACGAAGGTGCAGACCGTGCCCCGGCTTGTGAAAACGCATTTACACAGGTGGTCAATATTCATAATCTCGATCTTACCCAGGTTTTCCAGGTATTTATCCAGAAGATAAACCAGCAATTCTCCATACTCTTCAGGAGCAAGCGCATATTTTCCCGGGTTTTCATCACGGATTGATGGAAGAGCAGGATGCAATTTAAGAGTTATTCCATTCTCAAGGAAAAAATTAAATATCTCCTCTTTCCGCTTTACAGATTGGGAAGTGAAGGTGCAGATGAAGCTCACCTTAAGACCCCCGGCCTTGGCAATTTCATAGCCCTTCATGGTCTTCTTGTAATATCCTTTTCCTCTCTGCAAGTCGGTAAGCTCTTCGGGGCCATCCAGACTGGAACCGATGGGAATTTTATACTCTGCCAGGATTTGAGCCATTTCAGGGGTCATTAACCAGAGATTGGATTGCAATGCAAAAGCCGGTTTCAGATGAGATAAACCCCGGGCGAGCATTGGCAGCGCCTGCCTGTAAAAATCCGCGCCTGCAAGGAGCGGCTCCCCGCCATGGAATGTAAAGGTGACAGGGTCATCGCGGAAATCCTTGAGCCATTCTACCACTTCTTTAATGGTTTCAATGCTCATTATCGGAGAACCTTTATCTGAACTCCAGCAATAGCTGCAATTAGCGGGACAGCCCAGCGTAGGGATTATCATCACGTGAAAAGCCATAAAGCTCGTTGTTTTGACCTTCTTTAAACTATTAATAGTTTTCCTGCAATATTCCGCGATGGTTGGTAGAGATTTTGAACCAGCAAATTTATACCAACTCTGCAGTTTTCCTGACAAATATTTCGGCTATTTCCAGCGCTTTTACAGCATCTTCTTTACTCACAGAATTTGCACGATACATGATATTATTCCGGATTATCCTGTACCTGTTAAATGCCCCAACTAATCTCTCCCCGAAATACGATTTGTAATACTCCTCAAGAAAAGCAACAGTCGCTTCATGCGAATATGGTTTGTACCCATTTGCTGCCATAAGCCCATGAACGCATTCCCTCATGGTCTCATATATGTCTTCGAATAAAAAGGAAACATTATCTTCGTTAATAGATTGTGATTTTACATACTCAAGCCGCTTGGATGCCCGTGCAAGCATGGCTTTTGCCTCGCCCGGATCTTTTGAACCCTGCCTGACAAGCCCGGATTCGATATAAAATCTGAAAGGTTTCAACTACACCACTTCCAGGTATCCATAAAGTACGATGCCGTTTGCGAGGCTGTTTATAAAATCCTTTTCCTCGTTTTTTGTGTTTTCAATAAGATGCAGACTTATTTTCCTTTTCAAATTACTTTCGTACATTTCAAGCTGCGGGTAATCTTTTATTCCGGTCATGATAGCAATATCAATATCACTTTCCTTTGTATCTTCGCCTTTGGCATAACTTCCGAAAAGGACTATGCATTCCGGGATTTTGTAAAAATCTACCAATGTTGATACGAGGCTTTCGGAATATAGCGAATAAAGGTTAAGAGACTTTTTCAGGGCAATGAAGTTTTCATTATCGTAGTTCCCGCGATAAACTACTGTTACTGCTGTGCGCTCTTTTTCTACCAGGCCTTCTTTTTCGAGCGCGCTTAGAATCTTCATTGCGCCCGTTGCTGAAAGTCCGGTTCGCCTCGCCACTTCTCTTAAATGGAGGCGCTCGTTTGGACCTTCAAAGAAAAGCCTGAGGATGCGCAATTTGTTATCTTTAGTTAACATATGTTATCTTTAGTTGACAATTGTTATTTAAAGTTTACGAATTATCTTTGTGAAAATAGCGGGCTGGGAGGGATTTGAACCCACGGCCGTCGGATTAAGAGTCCGACGCTCTGCCTGTCTAAGCTACCAGCCCATCTGGGCTTTCCTCTAATAATGTTATCTTAATATATACATTTCGCACTTATCTAACCATATGAAAATTGCACGAGATACATTAAATTTCATACTCGAAGTCTGCAAATCCTCGTATCCGAAAGAGTTTGCAGGCATGCTTTCAGCAAATGGCGATGTCATAACAGACGTCGTTGTCGTCCCGGGAACAGAATCAACAGATGAGAGCGCAGTGATGCAATTATTCATGCTTCCCAATATACGCACCGTGGGAACAGTGCACAGCCATCCAACAGGCAACACAAGACCATCAGCCGCCGACCTTGAACTGTTCGATGCAAAAGGCAGCATACACATAATTGTGGGCGCGCCATATACTATCACAAGCTGGACATGCTATAATAAAGAGGGAAAACCTGTCAAACTTGAGATAGTCGATTACGAGTTTAAAGAAAAAGAAGAAAACTGGTAATTATTTTTTCTTCCGGGTTTCTATATCTTTTTTAAGCCAGGGACCGACATCAGCCCCGTGAGTAAGGGCCTTCAGGTCGTCTTTTAAGTTACTTGGCTTGATTTTGATTAACCAGCCCTCGCCATAAGGGTCTTTTGCAAGGAGACCGAGTTCGTCCTCAATGTTTTCATTTACTTCAATAACCGTGCCAGCTACGGGCATCAGCAGGCCGCCCACCCATTTTGCAGACTCAAGCGAGCCGAATGCTTCGCCGCTCTCGAACTCATCGTCTTCCATCGGAAGGTCTATGAACTCAATGTTGCCAGCCGCTTTTGCACCATAGGCATCCATGCCCACTGTCACATTGCCGTTGTCTTCTACCCTTGCCCATGTGTGATCTTTAGTATAATACAGCTCATCCGGAAGATTGTATCCCTCTATTTCAACCATATTTTTTCCTCTTTTAATTCGTTAATAACATTGTCATATATAAACTTAATTATCGGCATACCGTTCGCGCTCTTTTGCGATTAATCCTGTATAATATTCCACAGCCTCTTTTACTTTCATGACCCGGCTAAGCTCTCCTTTTATTTTTACAAGCCATTCGCTGTATGGTTTCCCATTAATGATGTTGGGGTCTTCCCAGAGCTTTTCATTGATTCCCGTGACCTCGGCGTCGAAGGGGAGGGATATCTGCGAGACCGCTTTTATGGTTTCATACGCCACAAGCATATCCCCTTTTTTGACCGATTCCCCGATTTCAGGCAGGTCTATATGCACTATTCCTTTGGAAAGTGACTGGCCGAGTTCTGTTATCCCGATGAGTATCTCGCCCTTTTCTGGCTTTAGCCATACGTGGTTTTTCATGTAATACCTGTCATCCGGGAATTCAAACTCGTAGGCTTTCATGGTGCTTACAATTTGAAGAGAGGTATAAAATACTTTTGCAATGCGCGCCCATAGATTTATGAATGGAACAAACCATAATTTAAATTCAGTCGCAGTGGGAGAAAGTGTATGCAGTCAATGAATCGGTAGCACTATTTCTTTCTCCTCGAACCAATTAAGGAGGTTGTTAGTATGGGAGAATATGAAAACACGCTTAAAGATATAAAGAAGACACTGGGTATAGTTCCTGGTTTCATGAAGGCTTTGCCGAAAGAAGTCCTTGTCCAGGAATGGCCGCTTTTCAAGAAGTATAACTTTGAAGAGACCGAGATATCGGCTAAGTACAGGGAACTGATGGGACTGGCTGTCGCAGCCAACATAAAGTGCCCTTACTGCACGCTTTTCCACAAGGGCGCAGCTATGATGAACGGCGCGACCGAGGAGGAACTTGCCGAGACCGCATTCCTTGCCAGCTACACCGCAAGGTGGAGCGCGATTATCCATGCCCAGCACTACGACTATGATACTTTCGCCAGAGATTGCTTCTTAGCGGATGCGCTGCAATGACCTCGCCACCGACTGCGGCGAGCGCCGACCCGACCAAGGCGCAGATCACCGTTCTCTATGACGCCTTCGGCAAGGCCTCGGCCATGCAAAAGGACTGGGGCTATGCCGCCCTCATCGAGTACGGCGGCAAGCGCATTCTGCTCGACACCGGCAACAATCCCGACATCCTGGCGCAGAACGCGAAGGCCAAGGGTATCGACCTATCCAAGCTTGACTTCGTTGTCATGTCGCACCGCCATGGCGATCACATGGGGGGCATGGCCTATCTGCTGAGCGTGAACCCGAAGGTAAAAATCTACGCGCCCCAGGAGGGGTTCGGCGTCTACGGCGCCGACTTGCCGAGCACCTTCTATCGCAAGGACGCTTCCCTGCCACCGGAGCAGCGCTACTATGACGGCGCGCCGCCGGCAGTCATGCGGTTCGGAGCCGCCTGGCCCACTGCCAACTTCGAGTTAATCGACAAGACCACGGAGATCGCCCCCGGCATCCATCTGATCGCGCTGGTCTCCGACAAACCGGGCACGCTGGAACTGCGCGAGTTGTCGCTGGCCATTAATACGCCCGAGGGCATGGCGATCGTGGTGAGCTGCTCGCATCCCGGCATCGACAAGATCGTGGAAGCCGCGGCGAAGATCAACCCGCACATCCATTTTGTCGCCGGCGGGTTCCACCTCGTGGTGTCCAAGGACGAAGAGATCGAGAAGATCGTCACCGCCCTGCGCGACACCTTCAAAGTGGCGTACGTCGCGCCTGGCCACTGCACCGGCGAGCCCACGTTTACTGCGCTCAAGAAGGCATTCGGAGATCGCTACCTCTACGCCGGACTGGGTACAACCTTCGCCTTGGGTGCCACGCCGCGCCCGATTGCCAGCGCGGGTTAGGGCGTGACTACTGTCATGGACGAGGACGATCTAAAGAGCTACCATGCGCAGCATAGCGGCAAGCTTCTGGGAATGGATGCCACCGATATGGTAACATACTGGTCAGTCATGCGATCTGTGGGAGGGCTTTACGGGGCGGGGCTCTGCTGTTAGTTTTCGTGGCGCCGTATATTTCCAGACATCGTCAGCGAAATTGGCGCGATTCAACAGTGTTGCCGTCGTCTTTGAACACGAAGTGGACGAGAACGGAATTTCGCACGCGAAATTCTGGGAATGGAAGTAAATAACAAGCTTATTCAGAAAATCAAGAAAAATGAGGTGATATACCATGCCATACCTACTTATCCGACATAAAGTCAAGGACTATGACAAGTGGAAGCCTGTGTTCGATGAGCACGGCTCTACCCGCAAAGCAAACGGTTCCAAAGGGGGTCGCCTCTTCCGCAATGCAGATGACCCCAACGAGATCGTGATAATCTTTAAGTGGGACAGTCTTGATAAGGCTCGGAAGTTCGTCAAATCCGAGAATACGAAAAAGGCAATGCATCGGGCTGGTGTTGCCGACAAGCCTGATGTGTACTTCCTTGATGAGGTTGAAAAAGTGACCGTATAAAAAATCATTGCTATTGGATATCTTTATCATATCTTCGGGTTGATATGAAACGATGCTAAAGGCAGTGATTTTCGACATGGACGGCGTGCTTGTGGATTCGATGCCCTATCATGCTGATGCCTGGATAGCAGTTTTTGCCGAAATTGGCATCCATATCAACCGGCAGGATATCTATGATATCGAGGGGTCGAATCATGAAGGAATAATCAGGCTTGTATTCAAAAAAGCAGGCAAGACCCCGGCTCCAGATGATTTCAAAGAGCTTGCCCGGAAGAAAAATGAGATTTTTACAAAGATAAATAAAGTATCCGTATTTTCTGGAATATATGAATGCCTTGATTTATTGAAAAACAAATGCCTTCTCGGGGTTGTGTCGGGTTCTGACAGGGCTGTGGTCATGGAGCTGCTTCTTCGTTTTTTCCCGGGAACATTTGACGTCGTGGTTACCGGAAATGATGTGAAAGAGGGAAAGCCCGCGCCTGAGCCGTACCTGAAAGCTGTCGGGATGCTTAAATTAGAAAAAGATGAGTGTATCGTTATCGAGAATGCGCCGCTGGGCGTGGAATCTGCAAAGAGGGCGGGTTTGTTCTGCATAGGAATTCCCACATATGTTGAGGCGCAGAGGTTGAAGGGGGCGGATGTAGTGATTGGGAATCATGGCATGCTGAAGGAATATATAGCGCGCCTGTTCTTTTGAGGGTTGTTTTTTGGGAAAAAACCAAGGTTCTCTTTTTCAATAGAGTTGAAAAAATTTATTATTAAGCAATATCTTATTGATATAAAATGGTAAATAAAAATATTATTCTAATTTCCACATTAATAATTTTTATTCTTCTAACTCAACCGAGCAGTTCAGTTTCAGCAGCCCCAAGTCCTTATTGTGAAATTACTGCCAAAGTCTTGAATATCGAAAAAACCAGAACTAATTTCCAAAATATTCCGGGGGGCCCTTCAAGAGGAGATTTTGATTATTATGCAGTCAAACTAGATATTCTTGAGATAACCATGTATAAGCAAGTGGAAGAGCAATATGGTATTGTTGGTTCTTGTGGCAAATCATATGCAGAAAATGCTGAGAGAGCTGGAGGGATGATAGTTTTAGGGGATTATAATGTCTCCGAAGGTCAAAAAATCAGAGGAATAATTCATTTTGGAGGAGATGAATGGTTCGGCGGTTTTTTCTTATCAGATATTAATGTCTTAACGGATGAAAGAGTAAATGATACTATAAAAGTTGAGATAGCGCAAAAAAGTAATACAACTGATGAGAATATGTCTATTAGAAAAGAAGGAAAAATTAACGGCATAGGCTCTTGGTATTACAA
>JBAVMS010000063.1:0-19948 GCA_049690315.1 Candidatus Methanoperedens sp. | reverse complement strand
TAATTATACTTGTTTCATAAGGCGTTTCATTTCCATTTTGAATATCATGCCAGCGGTCAAGCATGAATTCTTCCATATCCACGGGGAAGACTTTCATGAAAAATTGTCCGATTAATTCTTCCCTTGGCCAGCCCAGTATATTGAATGCTGAATCATTCCCGAACTCAAACCTGCCTTCTTCATCCACTACAAGTATTCCATCAAAGGATGAATCGATAATCGTCCTGAGATATCTTTCGGAATCATATAATTTCTTATGCGTCTCCTTTATTTTATCTTCAAGGTTCTCTTTATACTGTTTAAGTTCCCTGACATTGTGTTTTAACCTGCCGCACAACCTGGCATTTTGAACCACTGATGACGCCTGCGATGCTGCGATGCTTACAAAATTAATCTCTTCATCAGTAAACTGGCGCGGGTCTGCCCAATATGCATTCAGCAGACCTATTACCTTCAATCCTTTTTTCATGGGAGTGTATATCATGGATGAAAATCCAAGTTCCCTTGGTAAATCATTAAAGGGCTTATTTTTGGGTTCTTCAAAGGTGTTTGGAACAAGATAATAATTACCTGTCTCCAAAACCGTGCCGGAGGGACTTGATGATATTTCCACACCCGCCTTTTTTGCAGCTTCATATACACGTTCTATGTAGTTTTGCGGCAGTCCGTATGATGCCACCATCCTGATGTTGTTATCTAATTCATCGACCAGCATTATGGTCCCGGATTTTGCACCTGTCCCTTGACATGTGATTTTCAGGATTTTATGTAAGATATCGTTAAATTCCAGAGAGATATCTATTGACGCAATATCGGATAATGCTTTGAGTTTTGATTTTTCTTCAATATTTTCCATTTTTTAAAGTTCCGGGTTTTGAGAACATGAAACTGCACTCGTCCCGTGCAGGAAGAATAAACATGTGCCGCAATCTTTACATTGCACGAAGGGCTGGTTGTTCATTGATTTTTTAACAAAGAACGGGTCTGCAATCTGCGGCCTGCATATCGCGACAAAGTCTGCAGTCTTTTCCGAAACAACGCTATTTGCAAATTCAAGACTTCGTATATTGCCGGCGCACATTACAGGCACATCTACGGCGTCACGTATAGCGCGAGCGAGGTGCACATCTACACCCTCGCCCATATCCTTTGTGGGAGCCATGTGGTTCATGCTCGCGTACGTTCCCGCGCCGACGCTTATGACATCTGCCCCGGCTTTAACAAGGCGGGGAGCGATTTTTTCGGTTTCTTTGAGGGTAAGCCCGCCGTCAACGAATTCATCTGCGCTGATGCGGCACGATATCGGCGTATCCCCGACTTTTCTTTTTACTTTTTCTATTATCTCGGTAAAGAAAAGCGCTTTATCCATGCCGTATTCATCCTTGCGCTTATTCGAGTACGGGGAAAGGAATCCGCCAATAAGGTATCCGAAGGCGCCGTGAAGTTCAATCAGTTCTGCGCCGGCTTTTTTCGCCCTTCCGGCAGCATCTGCAAAATCATCCTGTATCTTTTTTATCCCCTTCCTGTCAAGTTCGACCGGGGTCTCTTTCATAACAGGGCATGGTATGGCTGATGGGGCAACTAGCGGGTGCCCAGTCATCACCGAAAGGGTCTGCCTTCCTGCGTGTAACAACTGGACTGCAGGTACTGCGCCGTTTTCCCTGATGAGTGATAAAAGTTCTTTTAGCCCACTTACATATTTGTCATGGTTGATTTTCAAAGCATTTGTGTTCGGGGTTCCATTATCCGACACAACCGCACCCCCGACAATTATAAGACCGCTACCACCTTTTGCTAGCTTTCCATACATCCGAAGCAATCTTTCGGTGACAAACCCGTCGGATGTGGCATAATTTGTCTGGCACGCAGGAAAAACAATACGGTTAGGCAGGGTAATTCTATTAATTTCCAGAGGTTCAAATACACTATCTAAACTCATGGATTTAGATAATGCGGAAGTTTTATTTGAATATTTCTAAGGATTTGATTTTGGCGGCGGTTTTGTATTTAGGAATTACTGGGTTTCTTTTGTTTTCCTTATAATTAAAGCCAGTTTAATTAACCTGTTAATGGTCTTGTGCATGCTTTTCAATCCTTCCTCGTCTTCTTTTGCCCCATCTGCGCCCATATCCTTTGACCAGAAAGTCCCGCCAAGGTTTGCCCCGAACGACCCGCCCCCGACAGGAAGCGCTTCGTTTATGACATAAAAGCCAAGTATGGCCTGAATCGATGGTTCCTGCCCGCCGATTCGGTCACCGCCCACGGCAAGAGCCGCGCCGGGCTTGTTCCGGATAAAATGAATATCCTGCGCTGCAACCGCTCTGCATCTGTCCATTATGACCTTCGTCTGGCCGCTCACCATGCCCTGATATACTGGTGTGCCGATTATGAGCGCATCGGCCCATTTCAGCTTTTCATAGACTTCCTGCATGTCGTCATTGTGGATGCATCCTTTCTTCTCGCGTATGCAGTAATCGCAGTGGATGCAGAAGTTTAATTCGTTTCCCATTGCGGAGAAGTATTCGGTTTCTACCTCGTACTTCTCTTTTGCATAACGTAATGCCTCCTGCACGATGTAATCGGTGGCTCCTTTTTTGGGACTGCCACAAATACCGAAGAGTTTGATTTTTTCATCTCCCACGATGTTCACCTTTTTAGATTATAGATGATTCTGGCTTGTCAAATAACTTTTGTGTTAGCATTAATTTTAAGTACAATCGTACTTGAAATAAAAATGCCAAAGACAGAGGTCAAGAAAAAGACGCCTCTGAAAGTCGAATAAAGAGAGGATGGCTTTGCCATTCCTCTTTAACCTATATACCTCAAATCCTCATCCGTAGTGGGCGGCATCTGCCCCTGCTCCATTTCGCGAAGTTTCGCGACAATCTTTTCCATTTCAGCAGCCCGCTCTTCAAGTGCTGCCATATCGACATCAATTTCAAGAACCTTGCACAGCACTTTCAGCACTGCCTGGGCGCTCTTCGGGTCGACGAGATAACCCGATGTAACTCCCATAAGACATGCGGCATCGATCCCGCGAAGCTCACTTAATCCCAGAAGCAGTCCGGATGCGCCTACAATACCGCCAGCCGGCTCGTTTGCCTTGAATTCCACGCCGTATTTTTTAAGCTCCTTGACAAGTTTTATGTTGTTTGCAGCGCCCATGACGGACTCGGTTTCGACGAGCTGTCCTACGCCATAGCCGCCGAGTGCGTATATACGTTTAACCTTGAATTCTTCAGCAATATCAAGGAATACGCCGCAAAGCTCATAATGACCTTCGTTTGTGGCGCTCTGGTGGTCGCCCACCAGTATAAGGAGGTCATGTTTGCCTTTTGATTTATATGCAAAAATTTCGTTCCTGACAAGCCGGATTGTACCATCATCTTCGACTATGACTTGAGGAGGAAAATGAGGAGAGTAAATCTCCATTATTTTTTTCGCGCCGAGTTCCTCGACCATATGCTCCGCAACCAGTTTCCCGACATGCCCCACGCCGGGCAGCCCCTCAATAAGTACAGGATTCTTGAGGCGCGGTTTTTTACCCCGCAATATTGTAGTTTTAATCATAATTATGTCTTTTTGGTCATCCTTCTATATTTTCCGTATCTGTCTTCAAGAGAAAACCGTGCAGGCCTGGAGTATTTCGTCGGGGAACCGCACAGGGGACAAACTTCTTTTAGCGTATATCTCCCGCACTGGCATTTTCTTATTTTTGATACCATTTTGATACCATATATTCAGGTATTTTGTTCAGTATATCTGTGGAATTCTCCGATTCCGCCTGCTTTTTCAATGATTTTAATGGCAGATTGCGCCGATTTCTTAAGAATGCCTTCAGCTTTTTTATAATCCGGGGCTATTACATGTATCCGGTATCGCGGCGCCCCGATATAAGAGATATCCACTTTTACATCCTCCCCATCGGCTTCATTAGCTGCAATCAATGCTTTCTTAATATACTCAATCCCGTCGGGGAGAGTAATTGTCAGGTCAACATAGCCTGAAATATCCACCTGCGGCTTTTTCAGGTTTTCGTGCGCCACCTTTGTGATTGCATCTGCAATCTCTTTGTCAATCCCGATTTTCGTCAGTACCGCAACTCCATCAAACCTTGATTTCTCAAAAGCCGAATATACCCTTCCGAACTTTTCATATAAGAGGCTGATTAATTTATTAAGATCCTCGGGGGTTTGTTTTGTGGTTTTGGCCACATACTCTATCCATTTCTCTGCTTTCTGCTCGTTCTTCCATTCCTGGATTTTTTCGCGTCGCTGGTGTTCATTAACATCCTTGAGCGAAAGGTCGATATGATGTTTGGCAGTATCCACGTACAATACTTTGCAGACTATTTTCTGTCCTTCCCTGACATGGTCGCGTATGTACTTTACCCAGCCTGAGGCCACATCCGAAATATGGATCAATCCCTCTTTATGTCCATATTCATCCAGTTCTACGAAAGCCCCGAAATCGGTGACCCTCTTAACGCTGCATACTACAAGATCACTGGTTTCAGGCCAGCCGGTTCTTTCCATTACTCAAGAACCTCAACGATTTGCGTTTTTATGAATGCCTTCCCGCCTGTTGGTTCTGAAAGGGTTCTTCCGCATACAAGACAGGTCACTGGAGAGCTTGCGCATCCGAAAATAACCTGTTCATTCTCGCAATCATTACACTTTACTTTTAAAAATCTGCTTTTAGGTTCCATGCTTATGACTCCACAAGTTCGAATTTCCCTGCCCTGAAGCATTTGGGTTTCTGATGAGCTTTCTTGCAGGTCTTACATCTGTATCTCAGGTTAATGCGCTTTGTGGGCTTGTCCCCACCTGGTACCTTTGAGAATTTTCCAGAGTTCCCGATGCCTGTATGTCTTGCCTTTTGCCTCACGATTCTGGTCAAAGTCGAAGCCTGTCCCTTTTTCACCCTTTCCACTACATGCGGAGTATGAGTTTTACAAACAGGACAGTAAGTATTGAAATTTTTTGGTATTTTCATGAAATCACCTTTTAACTGTAATTTGAATGGCTGCTTTACGGTTGATTAAAGCTTTAGCATTAACGGTCGATAAAACAGCAATATCTTCTTTTGCTAAAGTATAATTGCGTCCATCGACTCCGACAAATGTCGGAATGTCTTTTAGCAAACGCACCACAATGTACTCTTTACTTATATCCTTTTTGTCTTCAAGAGGAGTTTCTATTTGGGTTTCCAATTGGGTTTCTTTTGGGGTTTCTTTTGGGGTTTCTTTTTGAGTAACTTTATCGTGGATTTCCGGGGTTGCCGCAGCCTGAGAACCGGCAGCTTGTTTCTCTTTTTTGGATATTTTATCAAGAAGTTCTCTCCTGATTTCCGTATTCAGTTCAAGCAGCCGGTTATAGAACCGGCGTTCCTCCTGCGTCATTGACTCAATGTCCTGTTTTTCTTTCTGTCTGGATGATGCGCGAAGGGAAGCTTCTTTGATTATCTTGCCGATTCGTCTCTCGATAATGTTCTCTATGGATTTCCTCGCAGTTTTAAGCTCATCGTCGATAATTGCATATTTTGTGCCGTAAATATCTTCAATCCTGTTTTTTTCATCCTGAAGATCGTGTATCTGGCCTGCCACTTTTTCATAGAAATCATTCTCAAGAGGGACGAGTTTTGATTTTCGCTCTTCTCTCAGGATATTATGGAGGTTGATTCTGGGTTTTTCAGGATTATCAGGCATATTCGGCTGCTCCGCGGCACATGAGATACATTGCCGCATATTCAGGCAAAGTGTTGATACCTTCTGTGACAGTAAAGCTTTTTCCTTTCATTTCAACCTTGGAGTTTTGCGGTTTGAGAGGCTTCAGAACATCGATTTTTGTTTCTTTTTCGCTGAATACCACAGCGTCATTCAGCGGCTCGAATTTTGAAAGCCCGGCAAGAGTGAGTGGAACGACACGCATCCCCGAGCCGCCGTGAAGTGACGAGGGCACGCGGATTAGACGCCTGATGTCTGCTGTGACGGGTTCGTCTGTTTCACCTTTGACGCCTTTTACACCTACATTTTCTAAGATGTTTGACCGAACGGATGCCATACTTGTATTTCGGTCTAATCCAGCGTCAAAAATTTTATTATGAATTCCCTCATATGATTCAAAAGATTTTATATCTTTAAGAATATCTTTCGCCTTTTTAGTTGTAATTCCTTCGATATTTTTTAGTTCTATAATAGCTTCATCATTGTCTAATAATCTAATTTTCTCGAAAAATTTTATGGTTTCTTCTGCAACACGTTTTCCGATTGTTGACATCTCCTCCATTTCATAAACAATTTCATGTGCCATTGGATGTTGTTTTAATCCTTCGTGAATTTTAATTTTCTTTTTCTTTTTACCTAATGCAAATTTATCATCGAAACCTGTTAATGCAACATAATCTACAATCTCTCGCCTTTCAGCACTTTCAAGTTTTAGAACCTTCGGGTCGCGTACATGTATATGGTACCCGCGCCCCCCTGAAAACACGACGCTAATGTTACTTTCTGGGAATCCGAAATCATCAAGCAGGAAATCAAGAAGCTTCATGGTTTCGGTTTTCACATTGGAAAGCATTTCGGCATACGACCTTGCCTTCACGGGCAGATGGTCGGCATCAAGGTCGAAAATCAAATCAGCGCCCTGCCACTGCTTTTCCTTCATTGTAGCGGCGCCGGGAAACTTGTAATAAGCCGCTGAATGGTACGCATGAGCCGGCACCATTCCCCGGATGTAATCAAAAGCTTCATTTTCTCTTGAAAAAGCCTTATGACGGCGCATTACCACTTCCGGCAGTTCATCAAAGAATATGAAACCCCATTCGCGCCGTTCCAGTTCCGGCGGCAAAGTAAGATTGGAAGTCTGGTAATAATCCCCGAACCTTTTCCTGAGATACTGCTTTGTCCTGAAATTCATGAGATTTTATTTTATTGTCGTGCATCCTTAAAACCGTAATGTATTTTAAGCCTGTAAAGTATCCATGAATGTGTACAGCATCAATACAAAGGATTTTAATCTTGACCTTACTCTTTCCTGCGGGCAGGTCTTCAGGTGGGAAAAAAACGAGTGGTGGACAGGGGTTATAAACGGAAATCTTATCAAGGCAAGCCAGGAGGGTGCCGAGATTATCATCGACTCGCAGCTTGACAAAAAATTCATCCGGGATTATTTCAGGCTCGACGATGACATAGAGAAAATATACGCGTCCATTAACAAAGACAAAAAAATAGCCTCGTTGATCAGAAAATACAGGGGGCTGCGCCTCATACGCCAGGACCCGTGGGAATGCCTGGTATCGTATATCTGCTCAAGCAACAACACCATCAGGAACATCAGTAATTCCATAAGGCGCATGTGCGAATGTTTCGGAGAAAAAATCGTTGATGGATATTATTCTTTCCCGGCACCCGATTCGCTCTCTGAACTCCAACTCTGCGACATGGAACAGTGCAGGCTCGGTTTTCGCGCCCCCCGCGTTCTTAAAATCGCGTCCATTATAGCGAAAAATGAATTTGACCTGTATGGGATAAAAAACCTGTCCTACGAAGAGGGGCGCAGGGAACTTATGAAAATAGACGGCGTGGGGAATAAAATCGCGGATTGTGTTCTGCTTTTTGCATTCGGGAAGCTTGAATCATTTCCCGTAGACACGCACATCGAACAGATAATGGACAGGTTTTATGGAGACAATTTCAAAGGTTCGAAGAGCAAAAAAAGGGAAAAGATAGCTGAATTTGCGCGGGAATATTTCGGGGAATATTGCGGGTATGCGCAGGAGTATCTGTATATGGAAGATTTAGGATAAAATGAGCTGACATATTCGCGCTTTCCGGTCAATTCCATAATTATACAATTGTCATTTTATGCTCGCCAGATATGGGTATCCTTAAATTATAAGAAAGTCAATTAAAGCATATGATTCATATCCTTGAGAATATCGATAAGTGGAAGTGCGAATACAAGAAATGCGGCGCACAGTGCTGCGCCGAAGGTATCCAGCTTACAATTGAGGATATTAAAAGGATTAAAGGATTGGGATATTCACCTGATGATTTCCTTGATTTTGATGAAAAAAATAATGTATTCAAGATTAAGGGAATAGAAGGAAAGTGCTTTTTCAACGGGAAAAAACTTGAATGCACTATCCGGGAAAACGAGCCGCTTGTATGCCGTTTGCTTCCTTTCAGGATTGTTGAGGTCTCATATTCCGATGAACCGATGATGAAGCTTAAACCTGTCGTGGATTGTCCCGGAGTAGGACAGGGCAAGAAAATCGACAAGAAGAAAATCGAATCCGATGCGACAACGTTCCTGCGTGAGAATCAGGAACTTAAAAGGGATATCAAAAAGAAGGGAAAGAAAGGTATTATTGCGGAACTTTAACTATATTTTCTGCAACATAGATTACTATCAACTCAATGCCCATACTCAAGCGCCCCCAGCGCATTCACTATCTGGGGCTCATCAGGTATCAGTATTTCTTTTTTCAGGATATCCCGAAGAGCCGAGACCATCCCGTTATTCTTAACCGCCCCGCCTATCAGGACTATCGTCGTTGCCTCGGGTATCATAAAGGAGATACGGCGCGCAAAAGCGTAATGCATCCCTGCAATAACCTCCTCTTTTGAATAACCTGCCACAAGCTGCGAAATCATCTCGGAAACCGCAAATACACCGCATGTGTTGTTTATCTGGGGGATTCTTTTTGCCCTGGTGTGAAGTGAACCCATATCTTTCAAGTCAATTTTAAAGTAATTTGCCACAAACTCAAGAAATGCCCCCGTGCCTGCGCTGCACTTGTCGTTGATTATGAACTGGTTTTTCCTTATGTCGATTACTTTTGTATCCTGCCCGCCGATATCAACAATCACATCCACGTCAGGATAATAATGTTTCACGCCGAATTGCGCCGCCGTTATTTCTGTAACCGATGTTTTATGTGGAACCGATTTTCGAAAATAGCCGGTTGAAATTATATCCTCGTTTTCTATTCCTTTCAGGAGGTCTTTCCAGTTATGCGTCTCTGTTATACGGTATTTAATCTCGCCGTCCTCTATCCAGACCATTTTCGCGGTCGTGCTGCCCACATCAAGCCCTATCACAAAGCGACACCTCGCTTTATCCGGTATAGGGGTATGCCAAGCATACCCCTTGTTTTGATTAAACTTTCGTAAAGTTTAATCATCGCGCAATCATCTCCCTGAAGGCTTCAAGGCGCAATTTTATCTGCTCCGGGGTTTTTCCCGGCATGTCTCCCTGGAGAGTCAATATCGGGTAATCCAGTTTTTGCCTCATGACCTCGTCTTCAAGTGTGTGATGGCAGGCAAACTGCGTATAATGTATTATCCCGTCAACCTTGCGTTTTTCAAGTTCCTTCTGGAGGAATCCTATCCTGAAATCAAGCGGCCTGGCAAAGGTATAATCGCAATAATCCCTTGCAATCTCACGTATATCGGTTCCAGTATGTCTCAGAAACTCATATGGGAGTTCATCAAATATTATCTGAAGGTCAAGTGATTGCGCCACTTCATGAAAATCATGGTATATCGGGGGCACGCCAATCAATGCAACCCTGTTATTCAATTCGATTTCACTCTCCTTCACTTCAGCAATGGTATTTTGAAAAGCATTCAAATCGCCGCGAAGGTCGCTAAAAGAAACCAGGATGCGAAAAGCGTCCACAGATGAGATTTTCCCGGATAGCCTTTTCTTATCGATTTGCTGCCCGATTTTCTTGAGGTTCTTGATTTCCCTGAATTTTTCCGGGTATTCGATTTTCCCGAGAAAGTCGCTTAGTTTGTATAATTGCGATTCAAGGTACTCCACGTCGCCGTCGAATGGATAAAAGAAAAAATGTGTGCGAATCCCGCTCATGGCAGCTTTCTGCCCGTCAACAAGAGCATTATGGCAGTCGCCGCCTGCGACCACGATTAATAAGTCAATTTCCTGTTCTCTTTTTACCAGCATCTCCTGCCAGATTGCAGTCCATGCGCAAAGCTTGTTCCTTGGTGTTTTTTTAGATTCGGGTATAATATTATTGACATCAAACGGTTCTCCCCCGCAGGCAAAAATTAATTCAGGGGGCACAAGAGCTGTAATTGCGATTTTGGGCACATGCATTCAATGTTCATGGTCAATTTATCTTTTTTGTATCGAATACTTTATAACAGCCGAAAGATTTAAAATACATGAAAGAATAGATTCAACAGGAGGTGAAAAAATGGTCGGACTAGAAAGCTCAATGGATAATGCAGTTAATGCGAAAAAAGTCAAAGCAAAAGAAGATCCCGCTGAGAAAAAGAGAATGGATGCTTTTAATGCAAAACTGAGAGCCCGCAAGGCACCTCAGCCGAAATAAGAAGATAATTGCAGGAATAAACAATTTTCTTAAACCTGTAGACATGAGGATGATGCGTGACATGCTCTATATTTCATGTTTTCAGCGCGTACCCTTCTGTCTACAGGTCATTTTTTTTATGGAGCCGTGAAGACTTAAAAAAATCATATCGATACCCGGGACTGCAAAGGAAAGAATGAACCGGCTTAAGATTTAAATCGTATAAATGGCGCAATCATGGAACAGAATATTTATTCGGACCCGGATCATAATCTTCTCTGCAGCCACCGTTTTACCTGCGCAGCCGTCAGGTGCCCGCAAGACGTGCGATATCCTTCATGTTATATAGATAAATTCAAAAGATATCAGCCGGCCAATGAGATTCCCTGGTATGAAAAGGATTGGGAAGGGATAAACAGAATCACATGGAAGGAAGCATTCAGCCTTAAAGAATCATGGATTTATGCATTGATCCTTATTACTGTAATCGTTTTTATATTTATGTTGATTCTTTTTATAAAAATCATATTGCAGGTTAAGGGATACTATTAATTTCCTGCCTCAGTTCCCCAAGGGTGGATTTTCGCTCCGCAAACGCATTGTGGCGATGGATACTTTCCTCATTTATCTGCTTGATAATTATAACCGAATCATCAGGCAGTTCCGGGAATTCATTTACTATTTTCTGTGCCATTGTACGCACGCAATCTTCCACGAATTTGGGATTCTTATGCGCCCTCTCTACGATTGCAGCCTCATCCGACCTCTTTAACAGTTCAAACATCTGCGAACTCATGGAATTCTCAATAATTTCGATAATCTTCTCAAGGGAAACAAAATGGCTGTCATGAACTTCAATCGAAATAATGCCGCGCCCCCTCTGGTTATGGGTTGGCATGGGTACTTTGCCCAGGAATTTTCTTATAATATCGCTTTCCACGCCCAGTGTTTTTAATTCCTTTTTCGCCTTATCTCTCATGATTTCCTGCGCACATGGGCATGCAGTGATTCCGAGGACTTCCGCCCCGACAAGTTTCCTTATGGTAAGGGTTTTGCCGCGAATCGCTCTTGCTTCTGCAAAAATATTCACGACTTCCTGGCATTTTATTTTTGTTGCCGGAGTTTCGCGTTTTAATATGTATTCACTTTTCATTCTCACTTCTGCATTCAAGGCGTACTCGTGCCTGTCGATGAGACGCTTTGCGACTTCACCGCATAAATCCTCTATCTCATAAACGGGCGATGCAATCATTTCCTCAAGCACTTCATCGATGGCTTCAAAATTCCTTGAGAGATTTGCGCCTTTGCGGTTCGAGGGCAAATCCACGAAGATATCAAATATGGAAACAAGCACGATGGGACGTTTGTCTTTTCTTGCCACTTCAACAAGTTTCTTGACATCGGTCACACCCACGCGTGTCAATGTAATCGGAATCTCAGGCAGGTTCGCCTGGATATCTGGCAGGTGGATGACGGGAAGTTTCATTAGTTTTTTTCTCCCAAATGTATTGCTATAATTTTTTACAGTCTTTACATATTGATACGTTTTATTATTAAATTATTGCTATTTGATTACGGTGGCTATCAAATTGTTTAAATACTTTTAATTATATTTTGATTTGAAGGGATGGATATTAAATTCGAATCCAATGATTTCGTGAAAATTCTCGGGATAGTAGCTGGAATGGCTTTTATCATGATTTCGGTGGCATACGGAATTACGTATATTATGGAGAGCAATTCATCTCCGCTTCCGCCATATCTCATCCTGTTCATGTTCTCAATAGGCTTCGTTATCGCTTCTGTGTTTTTTGAAAAAAGGGGCGCTGTCTTTCCCTGGTCGCTTGTGGGCGGCGCGATAGCATCCGCGTGTCTTGCCTTCATAATCACCGCAGCCGTCGGCGGAATGAAATATATCTGGGTGAAAGGGCTGGGGGGGCTCAGCACGGATACTACGTTTTATGCTCTTTCGATTTGCATTATCCTGAGCATGGTTTTGCTTAATCTTGCCAGGCATAAGCTTTAGAGCTTCCGCCAAGTATTTATCGTATAGCTGTGACTGAGGGTGATAACTGTTTTGAGCCCGGAAACGGTGATAAGCATAAAAACACTTTAATCACAGAAAGAATTAAATTGTAACATCTTCACTGCCAAAATCGGGTTCATAAACCGTTTAAAACCCGAATAGTATCTGCACTTTTCGAGATTCATCAAACACTCAACCGAAACAAATATTAATGATAATATACATTTTTAATTTATCATATATTCTTCAATATCCTGAGGTGGACCAAGAGATCAATGAAACATTCATTGTATTGAAAATATTACGGGGAACGGAAGCAGTATAATAAAATATTATAAGGATGAGGGAAAACAATGGATCAGATGGTGAAATCAACATCAATAAAACCGGAAGTAAGAAGAGAATACCATAATACTGTTAATCATAATACTGTTAAGGAAAAGGCTGATCTCCATCAGTTAAAAAGTTCTCCGGTCAGACAGATACTGTCCCTTCAAAGAGATATCGGCAATCAGGCAGTAGGGAGGCTTATCAAGTCCGGGACTTTGCAGGCAAAACTGAAAATCGGGCAGCCAGGGGATATTTACGAGAAGGAAGCTGACAGGGTGGCGGAACAGGTGATGCAGATGTCAGGGCCACAGATAATAAGTAAAACTGCAGTTCCTACAGAGGTTATTCAGCGTTCATGTCCAAAATGTGAAAAAGAAATGCTGAACAGGCAGGAAAATGAGGAACAAGAAGTAGAACCTTTGATATCCTTGAAATTTTCAAACAGGTCGCCGCCTCCGATTGGTGAAAATGAAGAAAAACTCCAGAGAAAAGCAATCAATGATTGTACTTCGGAAGTTTGCCCAAACTTACAATCTAAAATTGATAATTTAAAAGGAGGTGGGCAGCCCCTGCCTGAATCGGCGCGGACTTTTTTTGAACCAAGGTTTGGTTATGATTTTAGCCATGTAAGGATACATGCAGGCGGGAATGCAACGGCTGTGGCACGGGCATTAAATGCCCGGGCATTTACAGTAGGAAGCGACGTGGCTTTTGGATCCGGAGAATATGCACCCGGTACACCCGTGGGAGATAAATTGCTGGCGCATGAACTGGCGCATGTTGTGCAGCAAAGTCCTTCTCTTGCACGACAGAAATATCCGGGACAGAATGAAATTCAAGTCAATACGAAGACAAAAGAAGGCGCGATAATTCAACGGGCCTGGGTAACAGGACCTCCAACACCCGGTATTAATACAATAGTGTGCGATGGCTCAGGCGGGATATCTGTTCAGGCAGGTGCTACAGGGAATACGCAACAAACCGCATGTCTAAGAGATTGTATAATTACGCATGAAAATAGTCACAGGGCGGATGCATTGGCTGCGAACGCAACGGTTTGTAACGGGCAGACTGCCAATAGAATAGTAACAGTGGATACGCAGCCTGAAAGAAGAGCAACTGAAGTCAAAGCCTCTAATGCGGAGATTACTTGTTTGAGGGCACGGCCGGATACTGATGCATGCAGGGCGACAATCAGCGCCAGGATAACACAGATGGAAAGTTATCGTGATTCTTTCTGAAATCATGGCTTCAAAATTGAAAAGTAAGATTGAAGATAATTCGGATATTGTGGACATTTCAGTAGAACTTGACCTGCAAGGATTAAGCTCTAGCGATTATATTCTTCATGTTAAGTTGACTCACAGATCCAGAGATATACTGACAATATATCAGCATTCCTTGCCATGGGTGGGGTGGTACAGTATCTTGTTGACCGCAATCAAGACTGACGCCCTCGGTACCGTGATTGAAAAGAGCTTGATAATAGACGATCCCGGGCCTGTCAGGATTACTATCAAACCCGGTGAAACCTTAACCGGGGATATTCCGCTTATTGGCAGATTCCCTGATCTCTTGGAAGCGCTCCGGGAAACGGATGTTATTATATTTTGGAGTTACCAGTTAAAGCCAGTCGATGCACCTCCTTTTCAGAGAGCTTGTGGTTATGTGGTTTTGCCAAAGTTATCAGGTTAGGAGCTAAACCGTATTTGCATAAAAAGTTAGGTTTAAGGCTCGATAAATTATAATGTTATTCAATAAGATTCTATATAGTCAAAAAAAGTACCTACAGGCCTCTTACATCATACGGGGTGTACCGTGGCTCCAATTGATAAATCTTTTTCATCCTCTCAATGACCACCTGAATCCAGAACAACTCTTTCCAAAAAACATCACGCACGAAAAAGTGAATAACAATGACAGGCATGTAATACAACGAATATGGGAAAAATCCGTGTACTTGATGATGCGACAATAAACAAAATAGCAGCCGGGGAAGTGATAGAGCGCCCCTCCTCCGTGGTCAAGGAACTTATCGAGAACTCAATCGACGCCGGCGCAACCGATATACGCATCGAAGTCGCAAAAAGCGGGAAAAACTCGATACGCGTGACTGATAACGGATGCGGGATGAGTAAAGAGGATGCTGCACTTTCCTTCGTGAAACACGCTACAAGCAAAATCAGCGCAATCGAGGATATCGAAACCGTCAGGACTATGGGGTTCCGCGGAGAAGCCCTCTCTTCAATTTCCGCTGTCGCCAATGTAGAGATAACCACCAAAACAAAAGACGAATTATCTGGAACGAAGGTAGTGATCCACGGGGGAAAATTAATCAGCATCGAAGAAACCGGAGCCGCCGACGGGACTTCCGTGCTTGCCGAAGAGCTGTTTTACAACACCCCTGCAAGAAAAAAATACCTAAAATCAGACAGCACTGAACTTGCTCATATCATTGACGTTGTAACAAGGAACGCACTCGGGCATAACAGCATATCATTTACTTTATCCAATAACGGAAAGGAGATACTTCGCGCCCCGGCCTCGGAGCTTCGTGATACGATAATCCATATCTACGGCCAGGAAGTGGCGCGGGCGATGGTTCCTGTTAATTTTGAATCCGGTCCTGCCAGGGTAACAGGATTCGTGTCAAAGCCGGAGATGGTGCGCGGGAGCCTTGACTTCCAGTCATTTTTCATCAACGACAGGAACGTAAGTTCAAGGGCTATTAGCTTTGCCCTGCGCGACGGCTACGGCACGCTAATTCCGAAGGGGCGTTTCCCGATTGCTGTCTTGAAAATATATGTTAATGTTCTGGAAGTAGATGTTAATGTGCACCCGACCAAGAACCAGGTCAGGTTAAGCCACGAACGGGAGATTTGCGACATGGTGGCTCGGGCTGTGAAAATGTCTCTCAGCGGGGAGACCCTTATCCCTGATGTGAAAATACCAAAACAACAGCCTCTGGTTTATGAAACTGTTCCTCAGAATCCTCTTCTTGTCAGGGAAACCGGAACCGGATTCAGGGCTCCTGTTAAAGACACAGAGAAAAGGCTCAGGCAGTCTGAAAAATTCAGGATGGGGAACGGGAAACAAAACACTGAAATGCCAGAGGTCAATATACTCGGGCAGGTCGACAACCTGTACATCATTGCAGAAACAAAAGACGGCCTGATAATAATTGACCAGCACGCAGCACATGAACGGGTCTTTTTTGAAAAGGTGCGTGATTCAAAACGCGAGGATTCCCAGGAACTTATCGTGCCTGTTAATCTTGAACTTGACTCAAGGGAGAAAGCCCTGATAAAAGAGTGCATCCCTTTTCTTGAGGAGTTCGGCTTCAGGATATCCGGGTTCGGACACGACACATTTGCGGTAACCGCAGTCCCTTTTGTGCTCGGGAGACTTGAAGACCCGCAGTTGATACATGATATAATAGCTGACATACTTTCGGAGGGAAGGATAAAAGATGAAACCGGGATATTTGAGCGGGTGACTAAAAGTATTGCATGCAGAAGCGCTATCAAGGCGGGGGCAGAGTGTTCTCGTTCACAGATGGAAAGCATTGTCCGGCAGCTTTTCATGACTGAAAATCCATATACCTGCCCGCACGGAAGGCCAACCATGGTTTCTTTTAACAGGCAGGAACTCGATAAGCTTTTTAAAAGAAGCTGATTCATGTTTCATTAGTTAATCGAAAACCTCATATGGCTTTTCTACTAATGCAAATTGCATTACAAGATCAAGGAAGTTCCGAATGAACTATCAAGTAAGGTTGATGAGTTGCAGAAAATCAAAGAGTGGGACGAAGAAGTGATAACAGAACTTCCCGATGGAAAAGTTTAAACCTCAACAAGTATTCATAACCTAGATTTACTGGTACTAAGGACGTGAAAATTACTTAAATGTGGAAAGTCGAAGACGCAATAGAACTCTATGGCATTGAGCGATGGGGTAATGGATTTTTTTCTTTTAATAAAAATGGTGATTTGATTGTCAAACCAACTAAAAACGACACCCAGGTTATAGACCTGAAAAGTGTCGTGGATAATCTCAACTCCAAAAAAATCGAATTTCCGATATTATTCAGGTTCCCGCAAATACTCGAATCCCAGATAAAAGCCTTAAACGGCGCGTTCTCCAATTCGATTTCAGAATATAAATATAACAGCACGTACCAGGGAATTTTCCCGATGAAAGTGAACCAGCGAAAAGAGGTTATTGAAGAAATCGTAAAATCCGGGAAAAAATACAATATGGGCCTGGAAGCGGGAACAAAAGCTGAACTGCTTGCTGCCCTGTCATTTGATTTAAGCCCTGACGCGCTCCTTATCTGCAATGGTTTCAAGGACGATGAATACCTGAGACTTGCACTTAACACAATAAAGCTGGGGAACAAGGTCGTAATCGTAATCGATGAATTCAGCGAGACAAGAAGGCTGCTTGAGACTTCAAAACAGATGGGAGTAAAACCGCTTATAGGCATAAGGGTGAAGTTATACTCAAAAGGAAGCGGGAAATGGGTCGAATCAGGTGGGGAATCAGCAAAGTTCGGCCTTACCACTACTGAAATACTTGAATGCGTAAAAATCATCAGCGAATATAATATGCTTGACCAGCTCCAGATGCTTCATTTCCATATCGGCTCCCAGATAACCGAGATAAGAAGGATCCAGAAAGCTGTCAAAGAAGCGGCAAGGGTGTATGCCAAAATCAAAGTCAAGCACATCAACATCAAATATTTCAATATTGGCGGCGGCCTAGGGCTTGATTATGACGGCAGCAAAACATCGTCGGACGCAAGCGCCAATTACTCAATCCAGGAATATGCCAACAACGTGGTCTATTCTTTAAAAGAAGTATGCGACGAGGAGAATGTCTCTCACCCGATAATTTTATCTGAAAGCGGGAGGGCGATTTCCGCGTACCATTCCGTACTGGTTATCAACATTAAGGGCAGCAAGAATGGAAACCTCAACAGGCAGGTGGAGCTGCGCGGTAATGAACCCCACATAATAAGAGAACTGTACGACGGGTCAAAAGAAATAAACATCAAAAACTATGAGGAGTATTACCACGATGCGCTGCTTCATCGTGAAGAGCTTCTATCCCTTTTCAATCTCGGTGAACTTGAACTTGAGGACAAGTCCGAGGGGGAGATTCTTTTCTGGCAGATATGTGAAAAAGCCGCGGCATTTGCAAAGGAAACCCAGAACAAATCCGATGATTTCGAAGACCTGAATAAGCTGTTGTCCAAAAAATATATCGGCAATTTCTCAGTTTTCCAGTCAGTTCCGGATTTCTGGGCGATAAAGCAATTGTTCCCTATAGTTCCGGTAAGCCGCGCTAATGAGAAACCCACCCAGTACGGCACTATCGTGGACATCACATGCGATTCTGATGGTGAGATAGATAAATTCGTGGACTTAAAGGATGTAAAAGAAGTCCTTGAATTGCATGAGCTTAACAACGGCTCTTACTACCTCGCTGTCCTGATGATTGGAGCGTACCAGGATACTATAGGAGATTATCATAATTTATTCGGGGCTGCAAACGAGGCGCATATAATAATTGATGACAGCGGCGGATGGCACATTAAACAAATCGTTAACGGCGACAGGATTTGTGATGTCCTTGGCTATGTCAAATATAATAATTGTTATCTTCTTGAAGCGTTTGAATCGGAAGTGAACCAGGCAGTGCGGGAGAACGGGTTGTCAAAGGCTGATGCTGATGATATAATGAATAATTATAAACAAGTAATGAACAGGTACACGTACCTGGATTTATAATTTTTTTGGTTTTTAAACTTTTTTCACATTGACAGACATGCATGAGGGACAGCGAATCCGTTTCCCGAATACTTTGAATTTGTTCTTGCATTCAATGCAATAATATTCAACTGCATTCAATTCCCCGGATTCGATATCGATCGTAGTAGAGGAATCCACAAGGCACATATTATCACCTCGATTTTTAGAATGGTTTTTGCATTAATAAGGCTTGCGGGGATAATGATTTGAAGAAGGAACTCTAATAGTTGTATGGAGTGAAGATTTAATTATGGATAAACACAATGAAACCGCAACACTGGGCGGTGGATGTTTCTGGTGCCTTGAGGCTATTTTCAGCGAACTGCGCGGTGTTGAGAAAGTTGTATCCGGCTACTCAGGCGGAAGTGTGCCCAACCCGTCATATCGCGAGGTCTGTGCTGGTACAACCGGTCACGCTGAAGTTATCCAGGTCACATTTGACCCGGGCGTCATCTCTTACAAGGAACTACTCATGGTTTTCTTCTCAGTCCACGACCCCACGACTTTAAACAGACAGGGAGCCGATGTGGGCACGCAGTACCGCTCAGTGATTTTCTACTATACGAATGAACAAAAGGATGTCGCCAGGGAAGTGATTGCTGAGATTGAAGCTGCAATGCTATGGAGCGCACCGATAGTAACCGAGATAACGCTTTTCAATGCTTTTTATCCAGCAGAGGAGTACCACCAGGAGTACTTCAAACGCAATCCGGACCAGATGTATTGCAGGGTAGTTATCGAGCCAAAGGTAGCGAAATTTCGGAAGCAATACCTTACGAAGCTGAAGAAGTGAAGTAACCACGTTCGATTTGATATCGTCAGGTTTATTATCGATTTAACCCTCTTGGAAAAAAGTATGCTGACACTTGGAATTGTGAACACCTACGACAAAATAAAGCTCCACGAGGCGCATTACCGGAGTATTGCCAGGGCGGCGCCTATCGCATACGCTTTCGGGTTCAATCTTGCTCTTTTTGATTATCCCTTCAAAATGAACGCGGAAGAACTTGTCAATTTCGTGAAAGATAAAACCACAATAGGCGAATCAGGAAAATATCTTGAAGAATTATTCAAACAAGGAAAGTTTTTCGTTTTTGACCTTCCGGAAAAAGGATTCCAGCCCCAGTTCGGTTCGGTTGTGGTAACCACATCCCACCCTTCCAGCGAAAAACAGCTCCAGCTACCCGCTCTTGCAGGCTTGATTAACAGGAAGAAATCATTTCTATTTCTCATCGGCCTCGGGCATAAGGGTCTTCCTGACAAATTATTTGAACTCGCTCAATATCATCTGGATATAACAGCAAAAGGCGTTTCGCTTGAAACCTGTACTGCAATAGGGGCTGTGCCTGCTGTTATTTCAGGATGCGTGGAAAAGATGAAGGGATAAAAAGTCACTTCGCTTCTTCATTGTCCCCTGAAAAACATTCCCGCAGGTCAAGAA
>JBAVMS010000062.1:0-31292 GCA_049690315.1 Candidatus Methanoperedens sp. | reverse complement strand
GGCACCTGTTTATATCGCATGGAGCAAACGCAACAGGTCTGCAAGCGTAAGAGTTCCTGTCTATGAGAAAGGCAAGGAAGCACCCAAGAGAATCGAGTTCAGGCCGCCCGATACGAGCTGCAACACTTATTTCGCCTTTGCGGCGCTCACATCTGCAGGGCTTGATGGCATTAAGAAGAAGATGGATCCCGGAAATCCGTGTGATGAGAATATCTATCATCTAACCGCAGAGAGAAGAAAGGAGATGGGTATCAAGGAGTGCCCTGGCTCACTTAAAGAGGCACTTGATGAGCTTGAATCTGACAGGAAGTTCCTTGAGCCGATATTCCCGGCTGATGCAATCGATATGTGGATAGAACTTAAATCCGAGGAGTATAAGCAGAACTCAATCAGGCCAACGCCGTTCGAGTTCTACCAGTACTTCGATATTTAAACCAGTTTTATTCCGGCATGATACATGCTGGAATGCATTTTTTTCATTGCGGGTATAGAATAAGGTTTGTCATTTGCGGCCTGCCTGCCGCCGGATACTGCCTGAGGGGTATGAGCACAACAACTATGGACTTGACGGTACAAAGAAAACTCATAGCGATTTTGAGGATAATCCGTGAAAGTCATACACCTATAGGAGCCAGGTTGATAGCCGACAGGTTGTATTCACGAGGATACGCTATCGGAGAGCGGGCTGTCCGTTATCACCTCCGTATCCTTGATGAGCGGGGTTTCACAAAACGCCTGGGATACGATGGCAGGGTCATTACCGGGCGGGGGATCGACGAGTTAAGTAATGCGCTGGTGAGAGACCGGGTCGGCTTCATCATCACCAAAATAGAAAGGCTCATGCTGGATACTACTTTTGACCTTAAAACAAGGCAGGGTAACGTAATAATCAACATGTCTGTTATTGATAAAAATGACTTTGATAAAACCCTGGAAATACTAAAAAATGTGATACATACCGGTTATCCCTTCAGCCCATATATCAAGTTAATAGATGAAGGTACTTTCAGCTCTGAGATTGAAATCCCGGAAGGCAAAACAGGAATTGCAACCATGTGTAGTATGACAATTGATGGGATTTTGCTAAAAAATGGGATTTCGGTCAATCCTAAATATGGCGGCATATTAAAAATAGAAAGCAATAAACCACTTTGTTTTGAGGATATAATTGCTTACAGCGGCACTACTATTGACCCGATGCGGATATTTATATCAAAGAAAATGACCCGTGTTCTTGATACCGTAAATACAGGTTCAGGCAAACTTCTTGCCAATCTTCGCGAGATTCCGGAGCAGGCTCTTGCTGGGGCTAAAGAAGTTCTGAGTTCGGTTGTAGATGCCAGAATAGGAGGCATAGCTGAGATTGGGAAGCCAGGGAAGTCGGTGCTTAACGTAGGTGTTGACCCGGGAAAGGTTGGTGTTGTGGTATATGCTGGAACTAATATGATGGCAGCCGTAAGTGAGACGGGCATAAGAGTAACTACATATCCGATTTCCACTGTTATTGATTTTAAGGATTTGGAAAAACTGGAATAATTGCATTAAACCGTTGATTCAGATCGCCGGGTTTGAATACGGCCAGATATTAAGAACAGCCGCAGAAGGCCTTTTCCTGAAATGTCCCATGCCTGCAGCAGTCGCTATCCATTATCCCAGTAGTGACGGTGTTGTTAGAAGGGGTGGAGTTTCATTGTTAATCGCGTTTACATTTATTACGCTTGATTCACATGAATTTCACACGTCGATTTATATAAAACATACTAGTATCCTATTTAAATCAATGAAAATTTCGATATGAGAATAAAAACTGTCATTAATATAGTATCTGATGCCGAAATGCTCTAAGATATAAATCCAGGAATGTAAAAATATGTTGGAAACAACGATACTTGTTGTTGAAGATGAAGCTCTGGTCGCCGAAGATATAAGAAGAACCCTGCAGAATTTAGGATATGCCGTCCCATCAACAGCATCTTCAGGAGAGGAAGCTATTAAAAAAGTAAATGAGTATCGTCCTGATTTAGTGCTGATGGATATTGTACTGCAGGGTGAAATGGACGGGATTGAGACTGCAAGACAAATATCCTCCCGTTTTAATACTCCTGTTATATATCTCACCGCCTATTCATACAAAACAACGCTTGGGAGGGCAAAAATAACAGAGCCATTCGGATATCTCATTAAACCGTTCAGGGAAGAAGAACTGAAAATGGCTGTAGAGATAGCCCTCTTTAAACACGAAACTGAGGAAGTATTACGGGCAAGCGAGAATAAGTACAGGACATTGCTCGAGAACATCCCGCAAAAAATATTCCATAAAGATAAAAATTTACGTTACGTTTCCTGCAACTATAATTTTGCATGCGATTTAAATATCAAGCCTGAAGAGATTGTTGGAAAGGTCGATTATGACTTCTTTTCTAAGGATATGGCTGAGAAATACAGGGCAGACGATAAAAGAATCATGGAGTCGGGGAAGACAGAAAACATAGAAGAATATTATATCCTGAACGGGCAGCAGGGTATTGTCCACACCGTCAAAACACCTATTCGAGATGAGAACGGCAATATTACCGGCGTACTTGGTATTTTTTGGGATATCACAGAGTACAAACGGGCAGAGGAAGCGCTAAGGGTATCTGAGGAAAAGTACCGCTCATTAATAGAAAATATTCAGGATGGCGTCTTTATTATCGAGGACGCAAGAATTCAATTTGCGAACGAGGCATTTGCCAGGATGGCTGGTTACACAGTAGAAGAAATTACGGGGAAAGATTTTCAGGAGCTTGTTGCACCTGAGGATTTGGAAATGGTTACAGATCGCTACCATCGAAGACAGGCGGGAGATGATGTCCCAAAGGAATATGAATTCCGCATGCTGCATAATGATGGGAAAAGAATCGTTATCAATATGAATGTCGGGCTCATCAATTATAATGGCAGAACGGCCAGCATGGGAACTGTAAAAGGCATTACCGAGCGCAAGAAAGCAGAGGAGGCGCTGAGAGAGAGTGAAGACCGCTACCGCCGTCTGGTTGATTTCTCCCCGTTTGGAATTGCAATTCACTCAGATTCTAAAATTGTATATGTGAATTTAGCAGCTATGAAGATTCTGGGATCAATAAACCCTGAGGAACTTGTCGGGAGACCGCTGCTACAGATCATACACCCTGATTATCATGAAATTGTGAAAGAACGGGTTCGTAAACAATATCAGGGAGAAATAGCGCCTTTGAGGGAAGAAAAGTTCCTCCGGCTTGACGGAACTTCTGTCGATGTCGAAGTGGTATCAATTCCTATTACCTACAAGGGAAAACAAGCCATGTACGGAATTTTTCAGGAAATCACCGAACGCAAACAGGCTGAAGAGGCACTTTTGCGCTCAAACGAATTCTCCAGGAACATCCTTGATAGCATGAACGATGCCCTCTGCATCATCGATGCTCATGATTTCAAAATAACCGGATTTAACATTGTATTCTTAAATGAAATTGGGAAGAGAGGAGAAGATGTTATCGGGAGACCCTGTTACGATGTAACTCATCATAGATCGAGCCCTTGCGAGCCCCCGGATGATACTTGCCCCCTGCTTGAAACAGTAAAAACAGGAAAGCACTCCGTAGTAGAGCATTTGCATTATGGGGCCGGCGGTAAAAAGATGTACTTAGAGATCTCAACATCGCCTATAACGGATGAAAATGGGAGGATAATACAGGTCGTTCATGTATCCAGGGATATCACTGAACGCAAGCTGGCGGAAGAGCGCCTTAAACAGGCAAATATCGGGCTTAAGAAGGCGGATGAACTTAAAACACAATTTTTAAGCGTAGTTTCTCATGAGCTGCGAAGTCCTATTACACCCATGAATGCCCAGCTCCAGATGATCCTTGCAGGATACTTCGGGGACATTACGGAAAAGCAAAGGAAGAGCCTTGAGATGATCCAGAGAAACACAACACGGCTTGACAGGTTAATCGGTGACGTTCTGGATATTTCCAAACTGGAAGCCGGGGTTATGAAATTCAACACAGCTCAGTCAAATCTTAACGAGATTGTGGAAAATGCAGTTGAAACCATGAAAGGCCAGGCATGGGGTAAAAGCCTGAAACTTACATTAAAAGAAGATAAGATTCCTGAGATAACAATTGATAGGGACAGAATTACACAGGTTATTATAAACCTGATAAACAATGCTATCAAATTTACAGATGCCGGGGGTTTGATTGAAGTCGAATTAATCGGTAATGCCGATCATGCAATCGTAAAAGTCAAGGATAACGGGATCGGGATTAAGAAAGAGGACCAGGAGCAATTATTTATACCGTTCAAGCAGGTGGACTCGAGTTATACGCGAAAATACGAGGGGTCAGGACTGGGGCTGGCAATATGCAAGAGAATAGTCACACACCACGGTGGAAAGATCTGGATAGAAAGCGAACCAGGAAAAGGGTCTGCATTCCAATTTATAATCCCATATAATTATAAAATTAAAGACGAGAAATCAGAATCAGATGTGTTAGAAAAAAGCATCGATAGAAAACGGACGTAAAATGAAACTTCGTGAAAAGACCTTACTCATCATCGGGGCTACGCTTATCGGGCTTATCATTGTCCTGTATTCCGTATCTTCAACCATTGTAGCGGGCAGTTTCTCTAAATTGGAAAAAGAAGATACGATACAGGATGTCGGAAGAATCACGGATACATTATCCGGTGACCTCTCCACTTTGAACAGCAAGACCGGCGACTGGGCGAACTGGGATGATACTTATGCCTTTATCCAGGATGCGAACCCGGAATTCATTAAAACCAATCCTACAGATACATCCTTTATCCAGATAAATATCAACCTTATGGTGTTCGTGAACTCATCCGGTCATATTGTTTACAGCAAAGCCTTTGACCTGGAGAGACAGAAGGAAGTACCGGTTCCACAGGGCTTATATGAGCAACTTTCTGTTAATGATGCCATTCTTCGCCACCCGGATACGAACTACAGCCTGGCAGGGCTTATTTTACTTCCAAATGGACCAATGCTCATTGCTTCCCGCCCCATCCTTACAAGCGAAGGCAAAGGTCCTATCCGTGGAACACTTATTTTCGGACGCTATCTGGACACTCAAAAAGTAAAACAAATGTCCGGAATAACTCATCTATCTCTTACCCTACAACTTTTTAATAGCACACAGATGCCAGCCGACTTCCTGGAAGCGCACACTTCTTTATCAAAAGGGGCGCAAATTTACGTTTTACCCCTGGACGAGAAATCAGTTGCCGGTTACACCATGCTCAGCGATGTCAATGGGAAACCTGCCGTTATATTAAGAGTAGACAAGCCGAGGGATATATATCAACAAGGCCAGGCTAGCATGCGTTATTTTATTCTGTCGCTCCTGATAATCGGCCTGGTATTCGGCGCAGTGACCATGGTGCTGTTAGAAAGATCAGTACTTTCAAGGTTGGCTCATCTCATCTCGGATGTCGTAAATATCGGCTTGAAAGGCGACCTGTCAATGCGTACAGTAGTTACAGGAGGGGATGAATTATCAAATTTATCAGGTTCCATAAACACGATGCTGGGTGAACTGGAACATTCCCAGCATGAATTACGGAAAAGTGAAGAACATTACAGAGGTCTTGTCGAGACTTCCCCTGACGCAGTTATGCTCTCGGACCTGGATGGCCGGATACTCGTAGCTAACCAGCGTGCAGCGGAACTGCATGGATTTAAGGATATACAGGAAGTTCTACGAAAAAACATCTTTGAACTGATCTCGCAAGAAGACCACCAGTACGCAATGGATAATCTGAAAAAAACCCTGAGGACAGGCGGGATCAAAAATATAGAATACACCATGCTCAGGAAAGACGGTACCCATTTTCCCGCAGAGCTGAATGCATCGTTAATTGTGGGTGCGGAAGGAAAATCCAGGTCTTTTATTTATGTGGTAAGGGACATCACGGAACACAAACGGGCGGAGGAAGTACTGCATAGGGCACAAAGCGAGCTGGAACTGCGCGTTCAGGAGCGTACAGAGGAACTGGCATGCGCCAATAAAATATTAAAGACTGAAATCACCGAGCGTGAACGGGCTGAGGATGAACTTAAGCGGGCAAATATCGAACTTAAAAAAGCAGATGAACTTAAAACACAATTTTTAAGTGTAGTTTCCCATGAACTCCGTACTCCTATTACACCCATGAACGCCCAACTCCAGATGATACTTGCAGGATATTTCGGGGATATTACTGAGAAGCAAATGAAGAGCCTTGAAATGATACAGAGGAACACAAAAAGACTTGACAGGTTAATCGGTGATGTTCTTGATATTTCAAAGCTTGAGTCCGGTGTAATGAAATTCAATATGGCTCAGGCCAACCTGAACGAGATAATAGAAAATGCTACTGACACCATGAAAATCCAGGCATGGGATAAAAACCTGAAACTTATATTAAATGAAGATAAGATTCCTGAGATAACGATAGATAAGGACAGGATTACTCAGGTCATTATGAACCTGATAAATAATGCAATCAAATTTACAGATGTGGGGGGAATGATACAGGTCGAATTGTCAGGCGTTACCGATCATGCCCTCGTTAAAGTCAAAGATAGCGGGATCGGAATCAAAAAAGAAGACCAGGCCAGGTTATTTACACCGTTCCAGCAAGTAGACTCAAGTTATACGCGAAAATATGAGGGAACCGGGCTTGGACTGGCGATCTGTAAGAGAATAGTTACACACCATGGCGGAAATATCTGGATAGAAAGTGAGCCGGGGAAGGGCTCAACGTTCCAGTTTACAATACCATATAATCATACAATCAAAAATGAAGGTAAGGAATCAACGCTTTTAAGAAGTATTTAGAAAAGGAGTCATAAATATGTCAAAAGTAATGATAGTGGATGACAACAGGGATATTGCAGAGACCTTGAAAACCATAATGGAAATAGAAAAGCACGAGACAGAAACAGCATATAATGGAGAAGAGTTTCTGGATAAGGTTGAAAATGTGAAGCCTGACCTGGTACTGCTTGATGTGATGATGCCGGGTCTTAAAACAAAAGAAATCCTGACCGAATTAAAAGAAAAAAAATTGGATAGCCTTAAAATAATGCTTGTCACAGTCGTTCGTTTTTCAGATGAAGAACAGAAATGTTTGATGGAAATATTCAAAATCAAGGACTATGTGACTAAGCCGTTCGATATGCCGGATCTCGTAAATCGGGTAAGGAAAGCTCTTCAATAGGAGGTTAATTGTCAAAAAATGGGATGATAGGAAAGGGATGAAAATATGAAAGAAGGTTATGAGGTGGTTGCTGTAAACTACTGGAAATCCGTAAATAATGAGTTCAGGAAAATAACGCAGGATTTCTGGAATACCCTGTTATTAATTCATGATTCGCTGGAAATCAAAGAAATAGCAGGTTTCCTTAACAAATTCCCCCGTACCGGAAAAATACTGTATATCTCATTAACCAAAACCAATGATGCCATAAAGCCTCACTTTAAAGACGTAAAGACAAAAGTTTTCGTTGTGGATTGTGTTTCCAGCATGGTATTTGAAAAAAAAGAATCGCAGGACTGCGTGTTTGAACCTACGCCATCAGGCTTAAATGAAATGATCGGAATGATTGACAAATATTCCAAACAGCTGGAACCGGATTTCATAGTGCTTGATTCCTTATCCCAGTTCATTGACTTTTCATCAGTATCTTCAATAAAGGGCAGGGAACTGTATGAATTCCTGGATTATTTAAAAAGCAGGTATTCTAAAACCCCTTACAGGTTCATAATATTATATGATAATACCCTCTCAAAGGAACTGGCGAACTTGCCCTCGACAGGTGTGGATGTGATTTTGAAGTACGAGGTGGTAATGGGCAGGATTGGCTGGGGAGATTAGTATAATTATTTTGCGGATGACTCTTTTGTAAATCAGGGTGTGTAAAATCTTTTGGTGTTATATTTCGCCTAAAAGTAACTTTGCGCTCTTAGCGACTTTGCGGTATAGGATTTTCCACCGCAAAGGACGCAAAGAATTCGCTCAACACCAAACTTTTTTACTCTTAGGAATATTTCATATAGGTTGCCCTTTTTATTCCCGGATATTTTAAATGAAAAGAACTACAAAAAACTTTAGGAAAGTTTTATCAAACGACGGATATGGCACGCCATACCCGGACACGCCCTCCCGTTCGCAAAGCGTGTCGGAGACAGGCGTGACTCGGGACGTCATAACGGGGCGTAACCCTTTATGATAGAACTGGATGGCTCTTACGGTGAAGGCGGCGGCCAGATATTAAGAACAGCCGTGGCGCTTTCCGCAGTGACAGGAAAGGAGGTCAAGATAGATAATATCAGGCGGGCAAGGCCAAAACCAGGTCTCTCTGCCCAGCATGTAAAAGCCGTGGAAAGCCTGGCAGGAATATGCGAAGCGCATATCGAAGGATGCTGCATGCAATCGACCCGCCTGCATTTTGCGCCCGGAAAAATAAAAGGCGGAACTTACGAAATGGACATAGGTACAGCAGGCAGCATATCCCTTTTCCTGCAATGCCTCATGCCCGCAGCAATGCATGCGCCTTGCGCCGTCAGGATAAAGATTACCGGTGGAACCGATGTCCAGTGGTCGCCTTCTATTGATTATCTCAGGTACGTGACGCTTGGCGCTCTCTCGCAGATGGGATACGACTGCGACCTCAGGCTCATCAGAAGAGGATATTATCCTCGCGGGGACGGCTGCGTTGAAGCTCTCATTAATCCTTCAAGCCTTACAAAAACAAGCTTTGATACAAATCATTGTAATCTCGTAGAGGGAATTTCCCACTCATCAGGCCTGCCGGCGCATGTGGCGGAAAGACAGGCGGAAGCTTCGCAAAAAAAGTTGCAAGAATTTGGATTCGATTCAAAAATCTCTCTTGAAGTAAATGATTGCGCATCGACAGGAAGTGGAATAACATTGTGGTGCGGGACTGTTGGGGCGAGCGCTCTTGGGAAACCTGGGTTAAGAGCCGAGAAAGTAGGAGAAAGCGCAGCAGAAGCGATACTCTCGGAATTAAGTTCGAGTGCTGGCGTGGATATATTCCTTGCAGACCAGTTAATCCCGTATATTGCATTGGCGGGAGGCGGCTCATTTACAACGCGGATTATTACTCCACATACAAAGACCAATATATGGGTGACCGAGCAGTTCCTCCCAGTGAAATTCAATATTGAAAAAATGGAAACCGGGTTGTTCAGGGTTTGGGTCTGAGATTGCGGTGAGGAAGATATCCTCCGCAAATTTCATTGCGGAGTTCGTGACTCTTTTAGTTTTTATCTTTTTTTACTACCGCTCAAAATTAAAATTCTGCTTCACAATCTTCAGGGCGCAGTAATTCCCGCACATGGTGCATGCATCTTCATCATCAGGCGAGCGGCTGTCCCTTACTGCTTTTGCATGTTTGGGGTCAATCGCCAGCTCATACATCCTGTCCCACTGCAAATCGCGCCTCGCCCGCCCCATATCAAGGTCTTGCTGCCGGTCATTGTTCTTCACCATATCACCGATATGCGCAGCAATCCTTGCGGTTATCACACCCTGCTTCACGTCATCGATATTGGGAAGCGCAAGATGTTCCGCTGGAGTTACATAGCAGATGAAATCAGCGCCTGCTGCGCTTGAAAGGGATGCGCCGATTGCCGCTACGATGTGGTCGTAACCGGGTGCAATATCGGTGACCAGAGGACCTAACATATAGAACGGCTTCTCGCCGCTTAATCGCTTCATGAGTTTCACGTTTGCATCGATTTCGTCTATAGGGATGTGACCCGGTCCCTCTACAATGGTCTGCACGCCTGCTTCGTGCGCCCTGTCTGATAGCTCCGAGTTCATTATGAGTTCCTGTATCTGCGCCCTGTCTGTGGAGTCGTGTATCGCGCCGGCGCGCATGCCATTACCCATACTGAGCGTAACCTCGTGCTCTTTCATTATCTCAAGCAGGTATTCGAATTCGCTGTACAGCGGGTTCTCTTTCTCGTTATGCAGCATCCACGCGGTCATGAACGCGCCGCCGCGCGAGCAAAGCCCGCCGAAGCGCCCCTGTCTTTTTAGCCTCTCAACTGTAAAGAGGTTTATTCCGGTATGGATAGCCATGAAATTTGTGCCAAGCTTTGCCTGCTCCGCTGTTATCTTGAAAAGTTCGTCCTCTTTCATGTCCACCGTGCTTCCGTATTTCCTGATAGCCTCGATAAAAGCCTGGTACAAAGGCACGCTTCCCACTGAAAGTGTTGTCGCTTCTATGATTTTTTTCCTGATTTCATAAAAATCCCCGCCCGTTGATAGTTCCATGAGCGTGTCCGCGCCTGTGGCTTCTGCGACCTTTGCTTTCTCGATTTCCATATCGATATCCACTATATCCGAGGATGTACCGATAGAGGCGTTCACTTTAGTCCGAAGCCCTTTTCCGATACCGCATGGCTTTGGGGAGCGATAAGGGCTCACCGGGATGACAATCCTGCCGCTCGCTATCCCGCGCCGCACGAATTCGGGTTCAACGCCCTCATCTTTCGCTACCTGTTTCATCTCTTTTGTAATGCTGCCTTTTTTTGCTTCAGTGATTAGACTCATAAGAATTACCGGTCTTTCGAAATGTGGCGCTTATATTTAAATATGTTCAATCAGAAAAATTGATTTTAAATCAAGTAAAATTGATTTGTTTTTTTTAACGAATAGGGAAATATAAAAAGCAGATAGATAAGAATGCTTGCAAGATTTATCTAAGAGAGAAACAACACCGCTTCTCTGTGGTTGATCACCATCTTGCGCCACACATTTATCACTCAATAAATATTAAACTCCATGCGCCAATACGAACCCATGCAACCGCGCATGCATAAACCCGCATCCATAACTTTTAAATCAATCACTGCCATCTTAAAAAAAGTAAAGATATCATGATAATTCAAGGAACCACATGGGTAAAAACCAGGTGAACTCATATATATTTAAAAAGGGTTAAATATTCCTATGACGCAAAAGGTCAGAAAATGAAAAATAAAAGGGTATTGGTAACGGGTGGTGCAGGTTTCATCGGATCTCATCTGGCAGGTGAGCTTGCAGACAATAATGAAGTTACAATAATTGATGACCTTTCAACCGGAAAAATAGAAAATATAAAAGAACTGGTGAAAAGAAAGAATGTGAAATTCATTAAAGGAAGCATTACGGATTTCAATCTGCTTCAAAATGGAATGGAGGATTTGGATTATGTCTTTCACCAGGCAGCTCTTCCAAGCGTTCCACGCAGCATTGAAGACCCTATAGGCTCAAATGAAGCAAATGTAACAGGCACATTGAATGTTTTGACTGCTGCAAAAGATTCCGGAATTAAAAAGGTGATCTGTGCGTCTTCTTCATCAGTTTACGGCGATACCCCGAAACTGCCAAAATCAGAGAACATGCCTATAAATCCGCTGTCGCCATATGCAGTAACAAAAGCTGCTGGAGAGTTTTATTGCAGAGTATTCCAGAATATTTATGGACTTAAGACTGTCTCTCTTCGGTATTTCAATGTATTCGGGCCGAGACAGGACGGGAAAAATATAGGGAAAAATCCTTATATTAGTTGACGAGGTAGGTATTCCAGCATTATGTACTAATAAGGTATGAAGATGATGAGATATATTCCAATAGCAAGACCAATTACAGCTAATGAGGAACTAAAAGCCATTGAAGAAGTGTTAAAATCCGGGATGTTGGCGCAGGGTAAGGCTGTAAATGAATTCGAAACTCTTTTTTCTATTTATATCGGGGTGAAAAACGCTATTGCGGTTAGTAATGGAACAGTTGCCTTGGATGTTGCTCTGAAGGCTTTGGGAATCAAAGAAGGTGACGAAGTAATTACAACTCCTTTCACATTCATTGCAACTTCAAATTCTATATTATATCAAAAAGCTAAACCGGTTTTTGCTGACATAGATGAAAAAACTTTTAATATAAATCCAGAAGAAATATTAAATAAAATTACCAGCAAAACCAGAGCTATAATTGGTGTGCATCTTTTTGGTCATCCCTTCGATGTTAAGTCGATTCAAAAAATTTGTAATGATTACAACTTATTATTAGTAGAAGACTGTGCACAGGCGCATGGGGCTGAATATCAAGGTCAGAAAGTTGGAAGTTTTGGTACTGGATGTTTTTCATTTTATCCTACAAAAAATATGACTACCGGGGAAGGTGGTATAATAACAACAAACGATAATGAAATTGATAAACAAAGTAGGTTGCTCAGAAATCATGGTCAGAGTTCAAAGTATTATCATACGGTACTGGGTTATAATTATCGAATGACAGACATACAGGCAGCGATAGGTATAAAACAGCTAAATAAATTAAACGAATTCAATAGAAATAGAATCCAAAACGCAGAGTATTATAATAAACATATAACTTTAGAAGGATTAATCACTCCGCATAAGGAAGCTAATGTCAAACATGTATATCATCAATATGTAGTTAAGATTGAAAAAGATTCTATAGACCGCGATTTTTTTATGAAATACCTGACAGATAACGGTATCGGATGCGTGGTGCATTACCCGTTACCGATCTTTTCGCAACCATTATATCGTGATATGGGATATACAGAGAAAATCGCCAAATGTCCTGTTGCAACAGATTTAGTGAATAGGGTCTTGAGTTTACCAATACATCCATCGCTTACGGAAGAGGATTTGAAATATATTGTGGAAATAATAAACAATTTTGAGGCAATAATATGAATGTTGGGGTTATTGGCACTGGAACGATGGGAAAAAACCATGCCAGAATATATTCAGAGTTTAAAGGAATTGAAGAAACCTATGTTTTTGATGCAAATAAAACAAATGCAACTGAAATAAAAGATTTTGGAGCATTAGCTTGCGATTCTATGGAAGAATTGCTGGATAAAGTTGACGCTGTAAGTATATGTGTTCCAACAAAATACCATTTTCAGGTCGCAAAAGAGGTTATTGAAAAAGATATTCACTGTTTGATCGAAAAACCAATCGCTCAGTCTGTGGCTGAGGCAGAAAAATTAGTTGGTCTATTGAAAACTAAAAGCCTGATCGCTGGTGTGGGACATATTGAGAGATTCAATCCGATAGTCGCAGAAATCAGAAAGATTATTAAAAATCCTTTCTTCGTTGAAATGAGAAGACATAATCCGGCATCATCCAGAATAACGGATGCGTCTGTCATTGAAGACCTTATGATACATGATATAGATATCTTATTCAATGTTTTTTTTGCAAAGAAGAATTATACAATGCACAGCGCCGGCAATTTCGATGTATGTAAAGCAATGGTAGCTTTCAATGGTTCAATTGCATCCCTATCCGCAAGTAGAAAAGCCTCAAAAAAAATAAGAACGGTCTATATCGAGGAAGAAGATTTCACTATCGAAGGGGATTTTATGACCCAGGAAATTTATACATATAATAAACCGGAGAAGTACAGGATGGAGAATGACAAGTATACACAGGAAAACATTATTGAGAAGATATTGGTAAATAAGGTAGAGCCGTTGAAGGTAGAACTAAAAACTTTCATTGATTGTGTGAAAAAGAATTCCGAGTTCCCGATCACTCCTGAGCAGGCTTTGAATAATCTCAGGATATGTGAAGAGATCAAAAAGGGCTTTTAATGAATTATTTTAAACATCCCACCGCGATAGTTGAAAGTGACACTGTTGGGGAAGGATCTAAAATATGGCATTTTGTCCATATAAGGAAAGACGCCATCATCGGGAAGAACTGCAATATCGGAAAAAGCGTTTATGTAGATACTGAGGTTAGAATCGGGGATAATGTGAAAATCCAGAATTTCGTTTCTATCTATAAAGGTGTTGAAATCGAAGATGACGTTTTTGTTGGGCCTTCAGTTGTTTTTACTAATGATATGTATCCGAGAGCATTTATCTGGGAAAATGAAAAAATAATTCAAACCGTTATCAAAAAAGGTTCAAGTATAGGCGCGAATGCAACGATTATTTGTGGAGTGACTGTCGGTGAATATGCCATGATCGGGGCGGGAAGTGTCGTAACAAAAGATGTACCTCCATATGGTCTCGTATTTGGAAATCCTGCGCGCCTTAAAGGTTTTGTTTGCCAGTGCGGGGAAAAATTATATAAAACCATTGATAATAACGAAAAAAATATTGTTTACGAATGTGAATGTGGAAAAAAGATTTATATCAAAAAAGAAGGGCACAGCAGAAAAACGCCATAAAAATTTGAACCAATGGTCGAACATATGAGCAACAAACTTACGAAAATAATAGATAGGAAAGGACCTATTAAAAAAATCGGGGTAATCGGTATGGGATATGTGGGTATTCCTGCTGCAGTTTTATTTGCAGATTCAGATGCCTTTGAGCTGGTATTGGGATTCCAGCGCAATTCGTCCACATCCGGCTATAAGATAGAAATGCTAAACCGAGGAGAAAGTCCGCTAAAAGGTGAGGAGCCGGGACTGGAGGAACTTATTAAAAAGGTTGTCAAGGCAAAAAAGTTTCAATGCACCCCTGACTTCTCAAGGATATCTGAGATGGATGCGGTAACCCTGGCCATACAAACACCTTTTTTAAGTAATGAGAGCCTGGAGCCGGATTTTAGCGCATTGATCGAGGGGCTGAGGCTGACAGGAAAATATCTCACCGAGGGAACACTGGTAGTGTTGGAATCCACTATCACTCCAGGTACCACGAACGGGTTTGCGCGTCGGATACTGGAAGAGGAATCCGGTCTCACTGCCGGGGAGGACTTTGCCCTGGCTCATGCTCCCGAGCGGGTAATGGTGGGTCGGCTGCTTCGGAATATCCGGGAGCATGACCGCATCGTGGGAGGTATTGACATAGTCAGCACGCAACGGGCTATCGAACTGTATTCGCCCGTACTTAGAACAGGAAAGATAATCCCAATGACGGCTACTGCCGCAGAAACTACCAAGACGGCAGAAAATACTTTCCGTGACCTCCAGATAGCAGCCATCAACCAGCTTGCTCTCTATTGCGAGGCGATGGGGATCAATGTATATGATGTGAGAACAGGCGTGGACAGCCTGAAAGGCGAGGGTATCACAAGGGCAGTGCTGTACCCGGGGGCAGGCGTTGGCGGGCACTGCCTGACCAAGGATACCTATCATCTTGAGAGAGGGGTAAAGGTATCCGGAGGAAAGCTGGATTATCCTGATGGCATGGATTCTCTTTTCGTACTTGCGCGAAAGGTGAATGATTTCATGCCCGTGCATATGTATAACCTGACGGTCGAAGCGCTTTCGAGAGCGGGGAAGAAACCCGGTGGTTCGAAAGTGGCTATACTGGGCTGGGCATTTATCCGGAATTCGGACGATGCCAGGAACCCGCCGTCTGAGCCGTACAGGAATTTGCTGATAGGTTCAGGATGCATGGTTGATGTTCACGATCCTTATGTCATGGAATATCCCGGCGTGAGTATTTCACATGAATTGTCAGGTGTGGTTGATGGCGCTGATGCGGTGGCTATATTGACAGGTCATGATGAATATTCCAACCTGGATGCAGGAACACTGAAAAGGTTAATGGGCAAGGAGCGTCCGGTCATTGTGGACGGGCGGAATGTGATAGAACCAGAGGATTTTATAGCTGAAGGTTTTGTGTACAAAGGAATAGGTCGCGGTGACAAGAATGACCATCTTATTAAATAAAAAAAAGCGGTGTTGATGATTCCATGAAAATCCTCTCTATAGTGGGCGCCCGCCCCCAGTTCATCAAGTACGCGCCGCTGTCCCGCGAACTGCGAATGGAGCATGAGGAGGTGCTGGTACCGGGCAGCACTACGAACCTGCTGCTGGTGGGAGGGTGGAATGTGCGGATGGTGGCGTGATTATTACATTATTTTAATGAAGGGTATTGAAAAAATCTATGGATATACTGGATGAAAGTAAACGCAAGGAGAATGAAAGAAAATTTGGCACATGGGAAGGATTACCTGATGGTGGACGTCGCTATTCTTATGAGATTAAAGGTCGATACAACTGGAGGGCCCGATATGTCAAGGAAGTTGATTCAATGGAAAAAACCTTAAAATTCTATCAGGAAATCTATAATAGCCATGGCATACTAATAGAAATTCATCAAAAATATCCTGATGACACAGGTCATAAAAAAATTAGAGATGAAAGTTATGATAATCACTCGTAAAGATATTGCTGGTAAAATCATCGAGTATTTGCAGCATCAAATTTCATTGCCAGAATTGGTAGATTGGGCTGAATCAATGATGGTGGAAGCGGATTTTGATCCTCATGATTTTGAGACTCTTCGCGATATTATCAGCAGGCTTGGTGTTGCAGATGTAAAGGCGTTTGGAATGACGTGGGAAGATTGTGAACAGTTCTTATTCCGCCTTGGATATGAAGCCCATGTGATTGTTAAGGAAAGTTCCCCTATGGCAGCGGCGTAAAATTGAACATATTCAAAAAAAAATATAACACAGATGTTGCACATATACTCAGATTTTTTATATATCCCGCGTTAGATCTAAGAGCAGAACATGAAAATCATCTCAATCGTTGGCGCCCGCCCCCAGTTCATCAAATGCGCGCCGCTGTCCCGCGAATTACGCAAAGTTCACCAGGAAATTTTAGTCCATACCGGACAGCACTACGACCATGATATGTCAGATATTTTTTTTGAAGAGCTAAATATCCCGAAACCAGATTACAATCTGGGCATTGGCTCAGGCAGCCATGGTGAACAGACAGGAAAAATGCTCACAGAAATAGAGAAAGTGCTTCTGAAAGAAAAACCTGACTTAGTGCTGATATACGGCGATACCAACTCCACCCTTGCAGGCGCGCTTGCTGCATCCAAGCTTCGCATCAGGGTGGCTCATGTGGAGGCGGGGCTGCGCAGCTTTGACAGGAGCATGCCCGAAGAGATTAACAGGGTGCTGACAGATCACATATCTGGCCTATTGTTTTGCCCTACGCAGACCGCGGTGGATAACCTGGCAAATGAAGGTATTTCAGCAGGTGTGCATCTGGTGGGGGATGTGATGGTTGATGCGCTTGAGTATAATTTGAAGATAGCTGAGAAGAAATCCGGGATAATCGAGGAGCTTGCGCTTGAGAAGGGTAAGTATCTTGTGATAACAGTACACCGTCCAAGCAATACGGACAGCAGGGAGAATATGACGAACATCATCGAGGCGCTGGGTGAGGCAGGCAGGGTTGTGGTGTTCCCTGTGCATCCAAGGACTGAGAAATACCTGAGGGAATATGGGCTGCTGATGCCCGGGAATTTGAAGCTGATCAAGCCTCTGGGATATCTTGATATGCTGAGGCTGATGGCTAATGCCATGAAGATATTGACTGATTCTGGCGGTATCCAGAAGGAAGCTTACATGCTGGAAGTGCCGTGCATCACGCTGAGGGAGAATACGGAATGGATGGAGACGCTGGAGGGAGGGTGGAATGTGCTGGTGGGGGCGGATATGGAGAGGATTAGTAAAGCAATAAGCACTTTTGAGCTTGGGGGTAAGCGAAGGGTTATTTTTGGCACTGACGCGAGTGAAAGAATTATGAAGATAATCGGAAGATGCTAGATGAATAGAAGGATAAAAGTTTTATTCGTTCGTACCTCTAAATCGTCATTCATCCAAAAGGACCTCGAACTGCTTAGAAGGCATTTTTATGTAAAAGAAGTAGATTTTCTTTTAAACAGAAAAAATTTGAAGGGAACTTTAGTAACTACCTTTAAAATGATTTCAGGAGTTTTGTGGGCAGATATAACATTTTCGTGGTTTGCCGGTTATCATGCGTATTGGGCAGTTCGATTGTCGAAGCTGTTTAAGAAAAAATCTATCGTGATTGTTGGAGGATATGAGGTGGCGATGGTTCCAGAAATAGGGTATGGGGCAATGCTACATGAGAAGGACGCTCGAATTGTGAGGTATATATTGAAAAATGGCGATAAAGTATTGACAGTTGATGATGGACTTAAGCTGGATGCCATTAAAAACGTTGGAGTGACAGGGGAAAATATTGAAACCGTCCCAACAGGCTATGATTATGAAATATTAAAACCTGATGGAGAAAAAGAGAATATAGTGCTTACGGTTTCCGTGGGAGACAGTTGGGAAAGAGCAAAATTGAAAGGACTGGATACTTTCGTATATGCTGCCAAATATCTTCAAGACGTAAAATTTGTACTTGTTGGTGTTCAAGGAGAATTACTATATGATTTGAAGAACATTGCACCTTCGAATATTATTTTCGTTGCTCAGATGCCTCAGTCTGGGATTTTTCCTTATCATCAAAAAGCAAAAGTCTATTGTCAGCTTTCAATGCGCGAGGGGCTTCCAAATGCATTGTGTGAAGCCATGCTATGTGAGTGCGTGCCTGTTGGCACCGATGTTCAGGGTATACGAACAGCGATCGGGGATACCGGGTTTTATGTGCCTTATGGAGACCCAGAGGCGACTGCAAATGCGATAAAAGAAGCATTGATGTCTGATAAAGGGAAGGAGGCGAGGGAAAGAATTAAGAAAATATTTCCAGTTGAGAGAAGAGAAAAAGATTTAATTGAAATAATTCAGAACATTAGCTTCTAGGAATTTCCGTTTACTATAGAAATCATTTCGTCAATTTTATAATTCATAGATGGAATCGATTTTTTGTGTTATGATTTTCCAATCATAATTTTTTAGTACCCTTGCTTTAGCTTTCTCCCAAAAATGCATCGATAAAAGCGCCTGGTTTGTTTTATCAACAAGATCCTCCAGCGAATCCGGCTTATATAAAAAGCCATATTCCCCATTTTGAATTACTTCTCTGCAACCACTGTGTGCAGGAGCAACAACTGGCTTACCGAATCCCATTGCTTCGAGTAGAACTGTAGGTATTCCTTCTCGTTTGCTTGTCATAACGAATACCCTGCATGCGGAGATGGCATCCAGTGTATCTGCGTGTGGCATCTCAGCCATTAGAATGAGGTTCTTAGGGATAGATATTTTGTAGTTATTCATCAGATGCAATGCATCTATATTCCTGCCAATCATTACGAATTTAGCTTCAGGTATTCGCTTTGCCAGTTCTATAAAAAGCTGGGGATTTTTTATCGCCTGAATATTGCCTACAAACAGTATAAAGTCGCTCAAACCATATTTTTTAAAAAATTTATCAGCATTTGCTTTTTCGCATAATTCTGAATCAAAGCAATTCGGGATAATTTCTGTTTGGATAGAATAAGTTTCAGATAGATAATCATGCAACCATTTAGATATTGAAATTCGTACATCTGCTTTGGAGGCTGTCTCTATCAAAACCCTGTTAATATCTTTCTGCCATTTCTGTAGTCCATCAGGATAATCCTCTTCGAAGTACAAGGTATGATATGTATGAACCCATTTGCAGGTTTTTGTTCGTGAATCCATGCATAATTGTGTAAACCATGGGTCAACATGTGAATGTACCACATCATAACCATTCAGACCAAGTTTGTTCAGGATTTTTTTATACAGCCAAATTCTTCGACTGCCTTTGCAGAGAGCTTTTCTGACGAATCTGGAGGGCACCTCTGCTATATCATGGGAAGAGAATTTTTTGATTCCAGATATGTGCTGGCTAACCCCACCAAATTCATCGAAGACTGGGCCAATTGCGACTTTTAGACGGTTTCCACCTTGTTTTTTATACAATTCAGCCACCAATAATATTTAGCAAAGCTAATTTTGCTTCTTTGAATTTAATTTTCTTGTTTTTGAAATCTGTGAGAATTGTTGTAATTTTTTTGGAAAATAAAATTTTAATGATTATTTTATTAAATCTTGAATATCCTGGATACTTTCTTGCTATCTGGCCTACGAGAAGATCTTCGCCTTTGTTAACATCTAAGACTTCATTCTTCATTCTTACTAAAATATCAACAACTCTAACTTCATAAAATTTTAATAGCGATAGCGATTTTGCATGTTCTCTGTAAAAATAAAGCGTTTCAGCAAGATGGCACATTGAGAACTTTTTTGATACCCTTATCCAATAATCGTAATCTTCTCCCACGAAAGCATCCGTATCATAATCTCCTATGATTTCTTTTACTATCTTTGAATAAAGAAAACAAGCACCTACATCGTTGTGATTATCTAAAGAAAGAACCTCAGGCAGTTTTACGATCATTAAATTAGCAGAATTTTCATCCTTGAATCTATAAAAATCACAATAAACAAAATTGCAATTTTTATTTTTTAAAAAAAATACCATTTTTTCTATAGCATCCATAGAATAATAGTTATCGTCCGATGTCCAAGACAAATACTCACCTGTAGTCTCTGCAAAACCTGTATTAAGAGCATGTGGAAGACCTTCGTTCTTTTCATGCCGGATATATTTTATTCTTTCGTCTTTATAAGACCTTATAATCCCAGGCGTCTCATCAGTAGAATAATCGTCAACAATAATCAGCTCAATATTTTTGTAGGTTTGATTCAGACAGCTATCAATGGATTGCCGGATATATCTTGCGCCGTTGTAGGTGGGCAGAACGATGCTGACTTTAGGTGAGCTTTCATTCATAGGTTCATTCACTTCTTTTATCATTAGCTCAGTTTATATATTTTCAGGTAGATGCTAAATATTTGAATAATTAAATTTATATTTTTATAAATATTATTTTTTGATTCCTGTCCATGAAATAAATAATCCATCGGATTGAGTTTGGGTTCCATAAGTTATAGGTTTATAATGCGCCTCTACATCATATCTTTGAAGCAGACTAATTATTTCTTTCGGATTGAACCATTGTTCCCAGGGTTCTAATTTTAACTTTCCAAACATATTCTTGTTTTTATCAATTATTATGATATTTCCTTCAGGTTTGAGAACCCGAACCATTTCTTTTATTGCATTTTCAGTCATTATCGCATGCTCAAGTGCTTCAACAGAATAAACACAATCAAAAAATACGTCCGGATAAGGTATATCAAGTAAACTTCCGGAAACTGTTTCTATTTCTTTGGGGCAGAAACTCAGCATTTTTTCAGAGATATCAACCCCATAAAGAATGCTTTTGGGATACCGTTCTTTCAAAATTTTCAAATACCTCCCCTTACCGCATCCAACATCGATTACTTTTTTATCATTCACATCACCAAGGAAGGATAATATCTCTTGTACCCTGCCATCTTTTTCATCGATCGAATCTGAAAAGATATTTACTTCTTTATCAAAAGCTGTTTTTATTTTCCAGTGATTGGCGTCAAGGAAAAATTTTACTGCCCAGCTTATTTCTTCTTTTGGAAAATAATCTGCCCCTTTTCCATAGCTACCATAGAAACCTCCACTGCGGTTCTGGATTGTTTCTAAATAATGCATCGCTTTATCTGCATTTTCCTTCATGCCTAATTTGTACCATATTAATGCAAATTGAGCAACTCCAGTTGAACATACCCATGAGACATTCTTATATGCTGGAATGCTTCCATCTTTTCTCTGTAATGAGACCACCTCTTTCATTGCGGCTCTTGCTAATTCTATTTCTCCTAAATCGCATAGTGCTTCGATTATGTATGCAATGAAATGAGAGAGTGTGTTGAATTCCGTCAAATCTTTCCTTTGTTTGTAATAAATTAAAACACGGTGTGCAGCATCGATATATCTTGGTTCATTGAGTTTCTTCCCAGCATCGATAAGCGGTGGCAGAACATAAAGATGAATTCTATCATCGGCTATATTCCCCCACATTTCAGTTGATGGCGTGGATAATCTTCCGTCTCGCTGGATCTGGGTTAGTATCCAGTCACATGCTTTTCTTAAAGGATTCTCAACTTCAGGCATGTCGTTTAGTGCTGCCACAAATCCGCGTATCACCTGTCCGGTGTCGAATGTATAAGGGGTTCCGTCGGGTGCGGAAAATGAGCCAGTGTCGTTCTGTTGCTGAATTAGCCAATTAGTTAAATTTCTGGCTAAATCCTTTTCACCCCATTGATTTAATGTGGGAATGGTATATCCGGTAACTTCAGGATAATTAACCTTTTTTTTAGATGTTATGGCGATACCTTTTCCATCGATGATGTTTGCTTCAATCCATTCGAGTGCCTTCTGGGATTCAGACGACAAAGTCGTTGGTTTTTTGTTAAATATATTAAATCGCATAAAATTGTTACCCATTCTTTTCTAAATAAAAATTTCCTAATATTTCGCCACTCTTTAATGCTTCATTCTTGATTTCAATTGCCCTCAATACCAATTTCTGTTTAATCATATCCCGGTGATCCCATAGGTTATCTATTTTAGAAATCATTCTTATAAAAAGATCTTCTCCATTTTTTACTTCACGAACATCAATCACAAAATCTGAAAGCCCAAACATTTCTCCGATAATACCATGAGTTTTTTGACCATATGCAAGGGCCAATGTTGGCACACCAACTGATATGGCTGCGATATTAGCATGCATACGGGAACCGATAATAAATTCGGCATATTCTAACAAGAATGCCCTGAAATCTTCATGGGAATACTCACCTTCGATGACAAAAGTATCTTTATGATTATTTAGCTTATCTACAATCTGTCTGCTGATAACCCTATCATCGTTGCCTTCACCTATTACATGAGGAATAAAAACAAATGTTGCCCCAATTTTTTTTTGACAATATTCAATCGTATTGGTCATTGCTGAAATAAGATGTTTAATTTTTTGGTCTTCCATCACATCTGTAAAAGCATATCTTGCTATGAGGGAGCTAATAGAGATTGCAATTACTGGTCTTCTAAGGTTTTTTAAATTCTCCGAGTTCAAAAGAATTTGAAGCCGTTCGATACTCGATGGTTGCAATACAAACGCTATATCTGGAAGTAAGAATATTCTAGGTTTAAATATTTTTAGTTTATGTAATACATCGATAGAGAGTTTTTCTCGAGCTATGATTACATCAACATTATTTAATATCATCTCTGCAAGACGTTTGCTAGTACGGGTTGTAAAAGGACCTATCGATTCTCCCAAAATGATAGTTGGTTTCCGCATCAATATGCTAATAAATATAGATTCAAAGTAGAGATAAGGCATTCCATAATCTTCCGTCAGGTTATCTCCTCCACGATGAATTACTATATCCGCTTTAGCATATTGTATTAGAGTTTCATTGGCAATATAATTAATTATTGGCAATCTAAAAATCTTACATGAGTTAGTTAGTCGGTAAAGAATGACAAAACTTAAAAGTCGAACAACTCTCAGAGTCGAATAAAAGTCGTATCCGCTTTGAAGAAACCTATAACTCGATACTACCTTTACAGGAATACGTGGCTTATCAACTCGAAGAGTATGAGATACTATGACAGCTTTGGCATCAGGAAAGGCTTTATTTACAAGCTGCATCGTCCCTGTTAAAATAGCAGCATCTCCTTTGTTTAGCATATCAGCCTGGTTTATTATCAGCACATTTTTAACCATCTTTGGGTAATTTTTCTTATTCACAATCAGATGCCATAGTATTAAATAATTCATTTTTGATAGAATGAAAAAAAAAGGTTTAAGAATTTTGGATACAAATCTTGCAGTATGATAATAAAATCTTGTCATAAATTTTTTAAATCGTGGCTGTATTGATGTATTCCACCGAAAAATAAAATTCCATAAGAATTCTTTTTCATAGGAGTATCGTTTTAAATAAAAAACTATTGATTTCACATAGGAATCCCGACTATCTTGAATAAAGCCACCTGTGTAAATCGGCACTTTAAAGCCCAAAAGTGACCTGATTTTGGCTCTAAAGCGGTATCCTTCCTTCTTAAACTTAAGCATTTTATTTTGTGACCTAAGTAACATATCTTGTGTAGCTTCTCTGCCAATTAATTTTTTATTGCGGATTGCAAGATCTATTAAATCGTTACCTTTCTTTGACCGAACAACGATGATCGAAGTTCCAATTTTATCTGATGCAAATTCAGAAAGCCATGCATCACCAAAGGAAATGTCAGCAAGTTCAGCTAAACCATCAACACATAAATTGCATCTTATAGGAGAAAAATTTTCAAGAAATTCCCAATATAAAGGTAAGGGGTAGAATTTTTCTCCCTCATCTTTTCGTTTAATAGTCATGCCGCCTGGCCAGCCATTGCCTCTATATGATAGTTTTGTAATTTCGGATGAATCAATTTTATTAACTTTAAACCAAAATTTTAACCCTGTATGAGAAATAATTGTTTGACAGAAAAGCCCAAAGTGAAGGACAATTCTTTCATTGAGTTTCTTAATATGAATTTCGGACTTCCTCAGTGCTTCTAAATGACATGGTAGGCCAACAACAGCATATTTACCTTCTGTTTTTAATATTTCTGAAATAATGCTGCACACGGATCCTGATACATACTTGGATCCTATACTGGATATTATTTCTTCTGGCGTTCTAGCGATAAATGCTTTCGGTATTAAGGGGTTATTTTCGTTCATGCCAAGAACGGCTGCCCCATCGATTATTCCTTCTTCCAAAGCAAGGATTAATAAAGAGGTTACAAGACCACCTGATGCTGCATTATATCTTATTGAATTATTCGTTGAATGCCCGACCCAAATTTTTTCATAATTTCCAATAAAAATATCCTTTGGAACTTTTCCAAAAAATCTGATGTTAAGATTATCATAATCAATTTCATGCCCAGGGCAAATTTCATAACAGAGTCCACATTGATTACAATTAGCCTCAACTTTGGGTTGAAATAGTCCATTTCTAAATTGAAATGTAATTGCTCTTATAGGACAGACACCTTGACAGGCACCACAACCCGTACAAAGTTCATTTTTGACGACTTCGTCAATATTTTTTTTTGTTTTATGATATTTCATTCTATTATTACCCATCTACTATCGAAATGACAGATACCTGTATATGATCCCATCATTGCGCTGACACGATTTGGCAATATGTAAAAAGAAAGATCGGATCTTTCCCCTCCACTCCACCAATCATAGGTAATTGCACCAGTCTTGTCATATATACCAATATTAAAATAGTATTTATTTGATAAAATAGGTATTTTTTCTATCCAACACTCTATTATTCCCCTTCCTTCTATGATTGGAATCTCAACGTTATCAAAGTTTGGGCCGAAGACAGAAATTAGTTCACCGTCATACCTCCGAATGGATATTTGAAATCGAGGGTTGGAAACTAAATTTTTTGACTCGTATTCTATTCTGACTCTTATTGTATCACCAAAATCAAAACTTGTTTGTTCTTTTCCGTCTTTCGTTAAAAATTTGACATTTATTAATCTAATATCTTTCGTGCCTTGTTTTTTTAACGAATCTGATATTATAATTTCTGAATTATATAGTAATTGATTGATTGTAGATTGATAGTCTTTAACAATTCTATGAATTTCATCTTGCTGTGAAATTATTCCATTATTTAGAAGAATTCCTTTATCACAAAATTTCTCTACTATATACAAATCATGTGATACAAAAACAATCGCAATATCCTTTTTTCGTTTCATATTATTCAATCTTTGATAACATTTATTTCTGAAGACACCATCCCCCACAGCCAGCACCTCATCTACCAACAATATATCAGGCTCACAATGCACAGCCACCGCAAACCCCAGCCTCACAAACATCCCTGAGCTATAAGTCTTCACCGGCGAATCCAGAAAATCCCCAATATCAGCGAATGCAACAATATCATCGAACTTCTCATCGATATCCTTCTTGCTCATTCCAAGGATTGCACCATTTATATAGATATTTTCCCGTCCCGTAAGCAGAGGATGGAATCCCGCGCCAACCTCGATGAGTGCGCCGACCTTGCCTTTGATGGTAATTTTGCCCTTGTCAGGCCAGAAAATACCGTTGAGCATCTTTAAAAGCGTGGTTTTGCCCGAGCCGTTGGGACCGATAATTCCGAGCGTCTCTCCTTTTTTCAGTTCAAAAGAAACATCATCGACTGCCCAGAACTCGCCGTCCCTTAATATTTCAGGATGCGAACCCAAACCGACCATGTTCCTTGCAATATCCCTCACTCCATAAAGCATTGACTTATTTAATGATTTGCAGTATTTTTTCGAGACATTCTCCGCTTTTATGGCAATATCGTCATCCATGTCAGATCCTCTCGGCAACCCTGGTTTCTGTTAAATGAAATATTATCAGACACACTATAAAAATGACACCTGATACAAAACTCGCGACAAGAAAACCTGTCCATTCCGGGAATGAGCCCTGCAATATAAAACTTCGTGGGGCAGAGACAAGATAATAGAGTGGATTATAATCAGTGACCTTAGCCAGTAAGCCAGATGTAGGCTTTGCATACAGAACAGGCGTTAAGAACATTAAGAATGTCATGAGCACAGAGATAATATTACCTATATCTCTCAAAACACCATTCAGAAGTGCTAGGATAAAACCAAGCCCAAGAGTGAGCAATATAAGCGGGATTATGATTATCGGTATGAATAAAATCGCAGTGCTTGGTGCAATCCCATAATAGACAAACAATATAATTACCAGAACAAATTGGATGAGAAAAGATACCAAAGACTGCCCGGTTGACGCGATCACCAGAGCCTTCTTGGAGAAATTGATTTTTGCGATCATGGAACCTGCACTCACCAGCGAGTTCGAACTGGCAATTAAACCTGTGGCGAACAACTGCCAGAATGCCATGCCCAGTATTGCATAAATTGGATATGGGACATCGATATTGCCAGTTGCAAATATCCCGGAACTATTCAATATAACAAATGTAGCGACACTTACAAGCGGGATTATCAGCGCCCATAGAATACCGATAAAGGATTGTTTATATATTGTTAAGAAATTTCTTTTGAATAATTGATAAGTTAGCCATCTATTACTCATGAATTCATTGTATATTTCACTGAAAATGGAAAGATATCCTTTCTTCAGGGAGTTGTCGGGTTCGTATACGATATATTTCATTCAGCTCACTCTTTCCATTTATCACTCGTTTAAATCGGATATACTTTCACATTACCATTATTATATATCAAACTCTTTTTTCCTATTTCATAATTCTTTGCATAATTCGAAATAATATCGGGAACATAATACCCAAAGCCAGTTTCATAGAGACGTGTTAGATATTTTTCATTCCATTCAGGATTATGTAGATAATAGTCCCTTAGTATAAGGACTCTATTCTTGCTTTGCACCATATTACTATATTTATCATAACCTATTATATATGGAAATATCGAAATATAATAGTCATCTGTTATAGGATGAACATCTATCTTCGATAGAGTCTTGATAGCGGTATGTTCTGATTGAGTGAATCCAATCCTCACAACTCCATTGAAAAATAGAGGACTATCACCATTTGCGATAGAATTTGTAGTCATCGTAAATATGATTGCTAATACAACCAATGCAACGACAGTCATCTTTCCCACTTTATTTTTTATAAGGTTGGACACACATAGTAAGCCTGCAATAGTCAGGATAGACAGTGGTACGTATAAGAAAATAAACCATCGATCAGGCAGAATATTTTTTAATTTGAACAATAAAAATATATAAGGTATGGATATCAACAATCCTGCAATTGATACTAATGCTATCCTTTTCGTATTTCGAATACTACTGTGTAAAAAGATCAAAACCCCAATAATTGCAAGGAATAATAAAATAAGAAACCCGCTTTGCTCAAGTAGGGCAATTTCAGAGGATATATTTCCTATTGTTGTATCTGGAGATGGTGATGTCGCTAATACAAATTGAGCATCGATTTTCAACGAACCAATGAGATTCCTGAGGCTGTAATCAAAGAGAGCCATCCCTCTTGGTGGATTTTGCATCCACCTCGTTATCATAGTAACGCCAAAAAAAATTATAAAGGTCAAAGAAACAGCTTCATTTTTGATATCAGATTTTTCTAATGTTTTATACAACCTAATACTAACAAAAATAACAATGAGAACTAACAGAATCACCAGAGCAGCGATAGGGTGTGTTAATATCAAAGTTATTGATAATAATATGATCAGCATGCTGAAGGAGTTTTTTCTCTTGTCATAACTCAAAGTGAGGTATAGAATAGCCAGAAAGAATATATATCCAAGTGACATCGGAATTATTGCAGTAGCTCTTTCGATAGTGCTCGCCGTTAGAGAAACGATAAGTGCAGCCAATAGACCCGCTTTAACGCTAACCAGTTTTCTGCCGATTAAGAACACAAATATGATAGCAATTGCGAAAGGAATTCCGACTGATCCAAAGATTGAACTATAAATCGGCAGACTTGTTATAATTGTAGCTATGGCACCAATGAGGTGAAATATTGGAAATATATAATAAATGTTAGCCCCTCCCCCAATCTGTTCTGAAGGTATATGACCGTGATATACAATTTCTTGAATCATTGCATTGTGCCACCAGGGATCATTACCCAAAATTTCAGGAAACTGGTAATACATGCTGGTATAGATACTAAGACTTAAAATTACTATTTTAAATAAACTTATAGCTATGTGGGAATTTTTTGCATCATTCAAAAAAAATACGTCGATGATTATAGAAGCCGCAGCTACCAAAACCATAACAAAATATATAGGTGGCCTATAATATAAGTTACTCCAAGAGAGCCATACCATTAACGAAAGACTAAGAATAAATACAATATGAACAACCAATCTAATTCTATTCGCATCTGGAATTCTAGGAAAAGAAATATCTTGGAGTAATTTCTCTCTAAAATGTAGGTATAATAGAGATGGAACCAATATAATAATAGGTAATTGTATTCCATAATGTTGTCGGCTGATAGACCAAACAATAAAAATGACAGCTATACATAGAAATATGATTGCGAAAATTCTGTCCAGAGAAAAATAGTGTTTTTTTAGCTGGATAAAGGAAATACTGGTCATAATTATCAATTTAGCAAAATTGACGCTCTAAAAACATCGGCTATCTGTCTTGCTATGCTCTCCCAACTATGGTTCTTTACTACATATTCCCTTCCATTCCTTCCCATTTCATTTCTTAGCTTTTCGTCTTTCATAAGTTTTATTATCGCTTTTGCTAACTCATCTGGATTTTCAGGTTCAACTAATACCCCCGCTTTCTGTTCTTCCAAGCACTCAAATCCCTCTACCTTACTTGCAACTACTGCTTTCTCACATGCCAGATATTCATAAAGTTTTAATGGAGAATATCCCGATTTCAAATGCTTCTTTGGCACTACGCAAACCTCGCTCGCATTTATATATAGCGGCACCTTCTCATAAGGAACCATATCTGTGAAAATCACCATTTCTGAAATCCCCAACTCTCTAGCCATTTCTGACAACCTGCCCTTTAATATCCCATCCCCGACCATCAGGAAACGGGCATCAGGGCAGGCCTTCAGCACATGAGGAGCGCATTTGATGAGATATTCAAGTCCCTGCCATCCAGTAAAGTTCCCTATAAAACAAACATAGGAATGCTCAGGGTTGAGGTTCAACTCTTTCTTTGCTGTTTCCATATGCATTGGTCTGAACATATCCGTATTTGCGCCATTTTCGATGACCTCGATGCTCTCCTCTGGCACGTTATACTCATCAATCAGGGTCTCTTTAAGTTTTGATGTTACCACAATAATCCTGTTCGCTTTGCCTATCGTCGCTCGCTCGATGCGGTTGATGATTTCAAGTGCAAATCCCGAGGCTTCTCCGGTAACCTGCATCTCGTTTGCTACTATACCGTTCACTTCTTTTATTGCAGGAACCCTCAGCCATCTTGCCAACCAATAGCCGAAATTGAACAAAGTATGACGATAATAAACGATATCTATCTTTTTTTTTTCACTTCTTAATAAAAAAATAGCTCTTAAAAAAAATCGAACTTCAGCTGCATATGATAGACAGATTCCAATGATAGGTATGGTTAGTGCCAGATTACCCCAGCAGTTTGGCTTAGTGTTCACAATTGATGCACGATTGAACCTTTGCTCAACAGGATGATACAATAATACATTATGTCCCTGGTTTATAATATTGTTCAAGACCTCATAGATATGGGTCGATTCTGTTCCTATGTTCTTTCCTCTAATAAGATCATAAAAAAAAATATTCATTTAGCACCTTTTGTTTGGCATTATAAACAATATATATTTTTAAATATTATTAAGTATGTAACTGTATCTTTCCACGGCTTTCTCATATGTATATCTTTCTTGAACAAGAGCTCTGGCATTCTTAGCTATCCTTTCCAGGTCTGAAGAATCCAGAGCCCTAATGACATTCTTTGCGATGCAATTTGGCGAATTGTTTTTCATGATAAATCCTGTTACACCATCTTTTATTATATCAGGAATTGCCCCAACAGACGTAGCTAATACTGGCGTGCCACAAGCCATCGCCTCTAACATTATACTTGGTAACCCTTCTGTGTATGAAGGCAGCACAAGTAATTTTAATTCATTGAAATAATCTGGAAGTTCATCATGTGGTATCCACCCAGCGAATTTTACTTTGTCATTTAAATCTTTTGCTAGCAAATATTTCTTGATTATATCCCTTAATTGTCCATCACCACCAATCAGAAATTTTATTTCACTGTCCAACATCGATATCGTAGGGATTGCCTCAACAAAATTCATCGAGCCCTTTTCTTCACTTAAACGTCCGATATAGCCAACTAAATTATCTCGATCACTAAGTTGCTTTTTAATTCTAAACTTATCAAAATCAATAAAATGTTCATGCGCGATAGAGATTTTATTTGTGTATTTTTCTAAATGCCATTGTTTTATGAGGCATGGAGAATAGAGAACAATACGGTTTGACAATTCGTAATTGATTTTCTCCTCAATTTTTGAAAAGAAAAGCAAACGATCTTTCTTAGAGTGGGATAATTCAGAAATAGAAGCTCCTGAAGCCAAGATAATGTTTCTCCCTAAAAGCTTTAAAGTCAAAATCGGTAAAATTAAGCTTTGAGCAAGAAAGAATATATATGCATCAGCCTTCTTCTCTTTTGCTAACACATAGGAAATATTTAATTGCATCAATAAATATTTGACAATCCTATTACAGATACCATGCCGCTTTATAGCTTCATTTTCTGGCATTATCTGTTTTATATGAACTCTTTCGCTGAAAGGTTTTTTTTTATAAAAAGGAACCCTTGATATAATAATATAAATCTTTCCTGAGAATGCACCGAATAATATTTTAATGAGATTCTGTAGAAAATTGGGTGTGTCTAAATCTAAGCCGGAGGTTATTACTACCACAGTATTATTTTCGCTTCTTTTTTTTTTGCGCACTATTAT
>JBAVMS010000061.1:0-5723 GCA_049690315.1 Candidatus Methanoperedens sp. | reverse complement strand
TGGTAATCCTGCGGCGGTATCCTGGGGACAGAATCGCATCGATTGCTTCGTGCGCGGCATGGACAACCACATGTGGCATAAGTGGTGGAATGGTTCGTGGAGTGGCTGGGAGGATCTCGGAGGCATTATTACATCCGGGCCTGCAGTTTCCTCTTGGGCGTCAAATCGACTCGATTGTTTTGCAAAAGGAACCGACAACGCCATGTGGCATAAGTGGTGGGATGGCTCAAACTGGAGCGGCTGGGAGAGCCTTGGAGGCGTGATCGATGGTAATCCTGCGGCGGTATCCTGGGGACAGAATCGCATCGATTGCTTCGCGCGCGGTATGAACAACCACATGTTTCACAAGTGGTGGGCATAGATTGCAGTAAATAGCCTTGTTGGCTAACATGGGCTGCACGATTCCGCTTCGCCCCGTTTGCGGTAGCGGTTTCGTGAAACCCCTGGTGGTTATCAAAAGTAATAACAAATAAAATATTGAAAAATATGAATCCAGTTTATGAAAGTTGCAACCAGCTTTTATTTCATGCCGGAAAATCAGAGAGAAACTCATATTGTTGGATATGAACTTTGGTACGACAACTAATTGAACATAATATCTTAAAATCTCTGTGTTTTTGGAACTTTTCCAATTTTGAAATCAGAATAACACTTTAAACATACTCCTTTTACTACCCTCTACCCCAGCTTCCCCAGCAGCACTTCCCTCGCCGCCCTCGCATCTGCCCTTCCTTTCGTCTTCTTCATCACAGCGCCTACAAGCGAGTTGAGCGCCTTTTCCTTCCCAGCTCTGTAATCAGCTACAGCCTGCGGATTTTCTTTGATGGCTTCTTCTGCTGCTGTTGAAACGATGTCATCTTCAACTATTACAAGCCCTTTTTCTTTTACTATCTCCTCAGGTGAGCCGCCTTTATCAAGAAGCGTCCTTATTATATCCACGGCGCCGTCTTCTGTGATTTTCTTGCTCGCGAGAAGCTCCAGTATTGAAAGCATATGCTCTTTCTTGAAGGCATCGGTAGTTAGGTCGCGGTAATTCAATTCACCTTTTAGCACATCACATATCCAGACAGCAGCCATCCTGGAATCAGCCTTCTTAGCAACATCTTCATAGAATATCGCAAGCTTCAGCTCCGATGTCAGCGCCTTGGCATGATCATCTGTAATTCCGTACTGCTCCACAAAGCGCATGCGCCTTGCATCAGGCAATTCAGGTAATGTCTCCTTTATCGCAGGCGCCCATCCCGAAATCTTCAAAGGCACAAGGTCAGGCTCAGGGAAATATCGGTAATCGTGCGCCTCTTCCTTAGAACGCATGGAAAGCGTAATCTCCCGCGCCTCATCAAAATGACGAGTCTCCAGCACCACAACGCCGCCGCGGCGCAGCACGTTCTTCTGCCGCACAATTTCATAGAGCAGCGCGCGCTCAGCGCCTTTGTGCGATGAGATGTTCTTAATCTCGGCGCGCTGTCCTCCCATTATCGAAATATTGGCGTCCACCCTCAATGCGCCTTCGAGGTTTCCATCAAATACATCAAGATATTCAAGTATGTTGCGCAGCTTGTCAAGATACCGCCGCGCCTCTTTGGGGCTTCGCATATCGGGATCACTCACAACTTCAAGCAGCGCCATGCCTGAGCGGTTGTAATCGATGAGCGTATATTTCGATTTGTCGATTGTTCCCTCATGCACGAGCCTGCCAGGGTCTTCTTCCATATGGGCGCGCGTGATACCCACCCTGTGTTCGCCGTCCTCTCCTTCTATCACGATATAGCCCCCGCTTGAAATCGGGAAGTCGTACTGGGTTATCTGGAAGCCTTTCGGAAGGTCGGGGTAATAGTAATTCTTCCTGTAAAATTGCGTGTGCTCCTCTATTTTACAGTTAAGCGCCAGCCCGACTTTTATGGCGGCTTCTACCGCTTTCTTATTAATGACTGGAAGAGCGCCGGGGAGCCCAAGACACACGGGACATACATGCGAGTTCGGAGGGTCGTTATGATAATCCGTGGCGCATCCGCAGAATACCTTGGTCTTGAGTTTGTTTAACTGCACGTGGACTTCAAGCCCTATCATTACGCCGTCCGGATTCTCGTACATCACAATCCCTCCGGCTCTTGTGTATGGAAATCAGTATTCTCTTCAAACGTGTAAGCTGTGCGCAGGATTGTAGCTTCGTCAAAGTGCTTCCCTATTACCTGCATCCCGATGGGCAGCCCATGTGAAAAACCGCATGGCACTGATATTGAGGGAACGCCTGCAAGGTTTATGGGCACTGTATCCACATCCGCAAGATACAGGGACAGCGGGTCGTCTATTTTTTCACCCAGCCTGAATGCGGGATACGGCATCGTGGGCGCTATCAGTACATCTGCATCCTTAAATGCCTGTTCAAAATCCTGCTTGATAAGTGTCCGTACCTTCAGCGCCTTTAAGTAATACTTATCGTGATAACCGGCTGAGAGTGCGTAAGTGCCAAGGAGAATCCTCCTTTTAACCTCATCGCCAAAACCTGCCGCCCTCGTCTGCGAGAATGTAGTATGCCAGTCGCTGTCTTCGGTGCGTAAGCCGTATCTCATGCCGTCAAACCGTGCAAGGTTTGATGAAGCCTCACTCATGGCGATTATATAATAAGCTGACAGGGCATATTTTGTGTGGGGCATCTTTACCTCGGTTCTGGTTGCGCCCATGTCCTCAAGTTTATGTATTGCATTCCAGACCGCCTTTTCTACATTTTCATCAGTCCCTTCCCCGAAGTATTCTTCAGGCACCCCGATCTTTAATCCACTCACGTCGTTTTTGAGCGCAGATGAATAATTTACTTCTTTATCAACAGATGTGGAATCGCGGGCATCGTATCCTGCGATTACATCGAAAAGCATAGCAACATCGCGAACAGTCGTGGCAAACGGCCCTATCTGCTCAAGCGAATTGGCATACGATATAAGTCCGTAACGGGATATGACTCCGTATGTTGGTTTTAGCCCGACCACGCCGCAGAAAGAGGCCGGACAGCGTACCGAGCCGCCTGTGTCAGAACCAAGAGCAAGAGGCACTTCGCCTCCTGCCACTGCGGCTGCGCTCCCGCCAGACGAACCGCCCGGAACCCTGTCCAGATCCCATGGATTTCTCGTTGGCCCGTAGAAACTCGTCTCAGTCGAGGTGCCCATGGCAAATTCGTCCATGTTGGTCTTGCCGATAATCACGGCGCCTGCATCTTTTAGCCTCTCAATCACATGAGCGTCATATGGCGGTACATAGCCTGTGAGAATCTTCGAGGCGCATGTTGTCAGTATGCCTTTTGTAGAAATATTGTCCTTGATCGCAACGGGTATGCCTGCAAGAGGACCATCATGCCCTTCCGAATCGATTTCTTTTGCGCGCGCAAGGGCTTTTTCCTTTGCGACTGTGATAAAAGCATTAAGCTTACTGGTGCCAATCCTTTCAAGATATTCGGCAACAATTTCTTCAGATGACCCTGCATGGATCCTCTCTTTCAATTCATTGATCGTTGCCATTCACATCATCCTTGGAGCTTTAAAGAACCCGTCCTGCTTCTTCGGGGCATTGGAAAGCGCTTCTTCCTGTGTGAGGGGCTTTGCAGGTACATTTATTTCATCTTCCCTGAACACATTGCTCATTGGAAGAATATGATACGTGGGTTCAACGCCTTCCGTATCGACCTCGTCGAGTTCCCCGAAATAATCAAGAACCGAATTGAGCTTGGGCGTATATTTTTCCTTATCTTCCTCGCTCAGTTCAAGGCGGGCAAGCCATCCCATATGCTCAAGGTCTTTTTTTTCAATCATAATGCTCCCTGCAATCTGAATTAAAAGTAATAAGCCTATCGGCGCATAAATTAACTCATAAATTAACTACTTATACTGCTTTTTAATCCTACGGAACAACCACAACCTTCAACGAGTCCTTCGCTTCCCCTGCTATCCTGAAACCCTTCTGGATATCAACCAGTTTTACCCTGTGGGTTATCATATCTTTTACATTTATCTCTCCGGTTTTGATTAACTCAAAAGCCTCCTCCAGGTCAACAGGAGCCGCCCCATAGCTTGATACAATCGCAAGCTCATTTCTCCAGAAATCTTCTACAGGAATCGAAATATTCTTATTGGGGATGGCGAAAAGCATGATTACTCCTTTCCTGTCTATGTACCTGAATGCAGCTTCAAATGCAGGCATCGCCCCGGTACACATTACAATCCTGTCAGCTTTTATATCCAGCTCTTCGTTTGCATTGAATACTTCGTCAGCTCCTGATTCCTTTGCCATCTTTAACCTGTACTCGTTAATATCTGTCGCGATGACTTTTGCTTTTCGCAATTTAGCCATCCGAATATTCAAAAGACCTGAAATCCCCGAACCCATAACCAAAACAGTCTGCCCTTCGCCAACCCCGATTATTCTCTGAGCCCTCACGACGCATGCCAGCGGCTCTATCATCGTCCCTTCTTCGTAAGTAACATTATCAGGAAGGATGTAAGTGCCCTCCTCAACATTTATTTCCGGGACCCTGACGAACTCGCTAAAGCCGCCCGGGTCGTAATTCCCCTTATGCAGCGTCTCACATGCGGTATGATTGCCTGCGAGGCAGTATTTGCATTCGTTGCACGGGACATGATGACTTACGAAAACCCGCTGTCCGATTTTGAATTTATCAGACTTTGATTCGACTATCTCACCTGCCATTTCATGACCGAGCACCCGCGGCGCTTTCTTTATCCTGTACCATTCCATCAGGTCTGTCCCGCAGATGCCGGATGCTTTGACTTTGACCAGAATCTCCCCGTTTTTTATTTCAGGTTTCGGCCTGTCCTCTATCCTGATATCGTTATTGTTATAATAGACTGCGGTTTTCATGGACGTAACACAGATTTTTGCATATTATCCTTTACTTATTATTTTACCATTGAAAAGTTTAAAATGAAATGCGTTGTAATATTTGGGATTTCCTTCGTAAATGCTTTCTACTGTTATCATACCCTCAAAAGTTATGATGGTTCCTTTATTTAAAGAAACTAATTCAGATTTTTGGTCTTCAGCGACAAATAAGTCTATATCGTTAGATGAAAAAATTGATCCAATGTTGCCCCTAAGTTGAATGCTGTTTTGACTAACATCTATAACCTCTCCTCTCCATTTAACGTATTTCCCAATGTAAGAATTAAATAGATCTTGTTTTTGTAAAAGTGTCAATTTATCTGATGTCATTGAATTATAAAATTCAGAAAAATCCTTATCGATGTACTGTTTTGGGATAGGGGTGGGTGTATTTATTTCAGTTTTACTTATTGGTTTATTTTCAATACAACCTGAAAAAAATAAAATAAAGACAAGCAAGGTTATTGAAATTAGATTGATAATTTTCATTTTAATCGAGTATTTAATTTTTTAACCATAAAACTTCTGTTTCTATTTTCGGATTCACGGATTCACTAATCTTAATATAGTATGATATAGATTAAACTTATTGTGTCTAAAAAGCAAACAAGTATTGTGGCACTTGTATTTATATTTTTGACAAAACTCATCTATGCGCTAAATTTGCCTAATATGGTACAAGATATTATTAATGATGGAATTATTTTATCAAAATTCGTTTTATGGATCTTAGCAATTTTAAATTTTATTACAAGTTTTCAAATTCAGCCATTTCAGCTAAATGCGCCTTTCCCTGATACACTAATTCATATCATGCCGTTTAATTCTTACAT
>JBAVMS010000060.1:0-24128 GCA_049690315.1 Candidatus Methanoperedens sp. | reverse complement strand
ATATCTTCCCTGCTCGGCGTGGGATCGCCGGATGGATGATTGTGAGCTACAATAATGTGTGCTGCCGACTCGATCAGGGCGGTGCGAAACACCTCTCTTGGATGGACTACATTCGCATTGAGCGAACCAATGGATATGGTATCTTCCCTGATCACCTGGTTCTTGGTATCCAGGCACAGTTCCATAAAATGTTCCTTCTTTGATTCCCGCATTGCCGGATACAGGCGCCTGTAGACGTCTTCAGGAGAGTTGATCTTGAACTTTGGTGAGCTTTCAAACATTTCCAATCTTCTGGCAAGCTCAAAACAAGCAACGATCTGAGCAGCCTTTCCTGACTTGATGCCGTGAATTTTCATGAGCTGAGAAGCATCTATCGCTGAGAGCTGCTTCAGATCGAACTGCGATAGGACTCTCTGTGACATGGCAATTGCATTCTCTGCGGCCGAACCGGTATTGAGTATGAGGGAAAGCAGTTCCGGATTGCTCAGGGAGGCGGCGCCGCATTTAAGAATCCTATTCCTCGGCCTGTCCTCCGCTGGAATGTCCGTTATACGGATTTTGTAACTGACAATATGATATCACCACACATTTGTATGGAGTTTTTGATCGAGCATGTAAAGCTCAAATAATACATGTCAAAGGATAGAAAATACCGAATACTAAAGGGATTTAAATTGATGAATGTTCGGTTCAGAGATACGGATTTCTTGAGGAAAATGTCACACAACCAATCTAAAGCCAAGTTTTCCGTTTAGTTCTTTGAAATTATTCCGGATAGTGACTTCGCTGATCCCAGCGGCTATAGCTACCTCCCGCTGCGTTTTTCTATTATCGCAGAGGACTGATGCAATGTATACACCTGCAGCAGCTATGGCGATTGGTCCTTTTCCACTTGTGAATTCTTGTTCAGATGCCCGTTTTATTATCTCGACAGCCTTTAACTGAGTGTTTTTATCGAGATTAAGCTGGGAGCAGAGACGCTGCACATATTCTATTGGTGATGCTGGTGTTATTTTCAGGCTGAGAGCTTTCGAGAGAAGCTTATAGGTTCTTCCGATTTTTAGTCTATCAACTCCCGATACTTTGGCCATTTCGTCCAGTGTTATCGGAATGTTATGCCCCCGGCATGCTGCATACAATGCTGCGGCAGTCACAATTTTTATATTTCTCCGAATTGCAAATCCTGTTTCGATAGACCTGAGGTAGATGTTATCAGCAGTTTCTATCACCTCCGGCGATAGATTGAGCTGTGTTTGCAGTCTATCAAGTTCGGGATAGATGAAGTCTGGTTTCAAATCTATAGAGGCAGGCGCCTGACCGTTAATCATTTTTATCATCAGTTCAGGTATACCTATTATAGGTTAATAGGGATTATCCAAGCGTGGTGAAAGTATTATCGGGGTTGAGTCCGTTAAGCTTTTTTGTAATATATTTAATCAAATTCTCTTTGCGCTGAATTTGTGTTTTTATGTTCAGATTTTTGTTGGTTTTCATGCCTGCGAGTATATCCTCGTTAAATATTAGCATAGGTAAGTCTTTTCCGCACACATCCGGCACGAGTTTTATTCCTTCAAATTCATTATTACTTACGAGCTCAATCAGTTTATCAGGGATTTCATATCCTTTCTTTTGAGTATCTATTTTTTCGAATAAAGCTTCAAGGCATGTCTTCACACCCCGGAGCGGTATCTCTTCCCATTTGCAGCTTCGGTCGCGTGAATACTTGTCAAAATGTGATGTGTTTTTAAGATACTGCCCGCCGCCAGCGTTTCCAACTACAAGTTGCATTTCAGGTAGTTCATTTGAACCTGTTTTTTCAACATAATTATCGATGCTCTTTTTTGGCATTACACCAATATAGTAAGCTCTTAGGATTTTGTTACATATTGGGCAAATGTATGCAGAAATTAGGTCGAATGTTAAAGGCGGTGGGGTTCCTTTCTCTATTCTTGCCTGATATGGCGTAAAGAAATGTATCCTTTTCTGTTCAGAGTCGATTTTGATCATGAAAATCGACTGAATGTATGGATTTTTTTAGGGATTAAAATATAGTGATTTAGGATTTCTTCACAAGGTCATTTATAACCATGGGAATAGAACGGGACCACCCTTCACTGTCCTAAGCTCCCTCACAGTCATACCTGTGCGTGCCAGCTCAGAGATTACCAACCTATCTTCTTGGGTGGAGCACGCAGCTTTAATCTTTTGGACATCTTCGGCGGTCATATACATAATTCCAGATACTCACTATTTCGTCAAATAGCTTTCCTTATTACTTCTCAGTGCCCATCTATGCTCAGTTTGAGTCTCCATAGAGTCTTAATCTCCATGGAGTCCCGAACCTGCGCAGTCTATCGTTGCTTTCTCCTTCTTGTGAGACCATTCAATTCTCATGCTCTCACCTTCTTCATAAAATGGGTCATGCCCTTACTCATGAGATTCCCGACTGACAGATATTCGCCCAACACTGCCTTCGCAAGGCGCTCGGCATCTGCCGGGTCTACCGCCTTGTTGCGCGCACCGACTGAGAGTACCTCAATCTGTGAGTTGGGCAGGTTATCAATTATCGTGTAGGAGACCCAATATCCGCTTTTCAAATTCATTGGTGCGACAGTTGCCCTACCTTCCAAAGACTCCCTGAGCGCTTCTTTCATCGTTACCCTCTTTGCTCGGGCTCTAAGTTCAATAATCTCTTCCGCTGTGATGAGGTCATTTGCCTGGCTCAGTATCTCAAGACACCTCTTGCAGGTGACATTGGCATGGATAATTGTGTTCATGGAATGTTTATTGCCGCACAGAGACTTACCCTCGGTATAACATGCACAGACCTCTTCCTTTTCACTTGCTGAAACGACGTCATTGCCTACGCGCCTCAGAATCCTTCTTGGCTGGTGTTTGAGGTCAAACGGTGACTGGGCTATGCATGGCTCGCCTCTGCACCGGCCGATAAAATATTCACCGGCCTTGGGAGGCCTTATCTCACCTGTTTCTATGAATCCTAAATCTTTAAATGCTTGCATCTTTCCTCCTTTATTTTTCTTCTATCCACTATTTTCTGTAACCCTACACCGAGGTCTTTCTTCAATTCCTTCCAGAGCCCCCGGGAGCCTTTGAAGCGCAGGACGTACCCTGCGTCCTCCTCATTGCCCTCCTGCTTGTTCTACTATCTCAAACTTGACAGGTTTGTGTGTTGTGAAACCATCCTGCTGCATGATGATTATCTCACCTTTCTTTACGATTATGCGGTCTGCTTCTATTGGCACAATCTTCCCTTCGAGCCTGAATGGTTCAAGCTCTTCATCGCAAGGATTCTCCTCCTCTTCAAGCTGAATGAGGGTCTTCTGTTTTGCTTTCATACGCTTAAAAAAAAGGTTTATTCAAAATATTTTATTTCTTTGCAAATGTTCCCAATCCCGGTTCGGTTATCTTCTCCTTCTCACCCTCACTCAGGTCAAAAATGCTGGTTAATGGGATGTGTTTTACTTCCCTTGTGGTCTTCTCTTTGTTTGACTTCGTCTCCTTCTGAATATTGAGGAGCTCGAACTCAATATAATCGTCATTGACAGCTATAATCGTACCCTTTGTCTCTCCAGTGCCGAGGCCGTTTATTATGACCCGGGTCTTATTCTCTTTGTGTTTCAGTAACAAATCTTTGAAGTTCATATTATCCTCCTTTTCCTTTATGAGTTGCAGTTGCACTCTTTATATTCTCAAATTTGCTTGTCCAGGTTTCCTTCTCTTTCTTTGGTCCCGCGGTACACGCAGGCTTCACAGCAGGTTTCGTTGCAGCATCCTCTGGCTTCGGGTCGGGTTTTGGTTCAGGTTTCGGTTCAGGCTTTGGTTTCACCGGAACCGCACTGAAGACAGCTCTCCAATCATCTTCGACCGGCTTCTCCAGGGCTTTGGGATCGCCTGCCTCTGCACCAGCAGTTCCTTCACCGGTCTTCTCCGAGGGAACATTCTCTTTTATTTCCTCCGGCTTTGGCAGGTCTCCTTTTGTCAGCAGCTCCGAACTGCCATCTTTCTTCTCGATAACAACCCATTTATCGTCCTTTAGTTGGGCTTCGACTGCCTCCGGTATCTTATCCTGCGGGACTCCCGGTTCAAATGGAGTGCCTTTTTCACTGGCTTCATGGTCACTTATCAGGTTACCTTCCGGGCCTGTTCCTATTCGGTCATCCCCACGCTGGCTTTCAACGAACATGGGTATTCTTTCTGTGTTGTCTTTCATATTTTTCTCCTTTTTATATACTCAAATTTATGATCTTATTATTCAATCCGCGCAGATGATTAAGGAGCATCTGCACGCCCATTATGGCGACTATTCTATTCCCCTTGTCTATTCTTCCCTGTCTCAAGGAAGCAGCATCCTGACAGGAATAACAAGTTGCATCGCCTGCATCTACGAGTTTCAGATTTTCTTCCCTTGTTGGCATCTTGGGAAATGCAGAAATCCTCCTGCCGTCTGCTCTTAGATCAAGGAAGTTAATATTTTTGGAGAACGCGTAATTTATCACCAGCTCCCGGGTAATGTCGTTATCCACGCATAACACGACAAAGTCATACCCTTTGAGTTGTGAGGCAGTCTTAATCCGCTTACTGATGGCGGTAATCCCGAAGGGCTTAAACCGTTCCGCAAGCGCCTGCGCTTTGTTGAGCCCAGCCTCATCGCAAACAAAGTTCTGGTACCGTATCTGGTCTAATTCCACAGTGTCATTGTCCGCGACTGTTATCTCTATGTTCGGGTCTATCTGTTCCTGATCTATAGACTTGCACAACTCTTCGATAAACCACGATCCAGTCCCTCCTGCGCCCAAAATAAGCAGCCTCATAATTCCATCACCTCGGGTTCAAGTTCCCATCCTTTAAGTTCCAGAGTATGCACCTGGTCGGCAACCTTCATGTCATGTGATAGCATCAGTAATCTCTTTGCCAGCGCATCCTTCTGGCCCCATTCAGTGTTTGTTGGAGTCTGCATATCCACTATGCAGATGTACCTTTCCTTCCCTCCCTGCAGTTGCTCATATACGGCTCGTGTCTTGGCATTGACTGTATAAGTCTTCCCGCTCAGGCCTTTGACCAAAAAGCCATCCTTTATCGTTTTCGCTTTGCTCACTTTGACTGCGTGCTTAACGAACTCATCAGCTTTCTTTGACTTTTTAGCATCTTCCTCATGGAGCAAAGCCTGAAGCCTCTTATATTCCTTCCCGCCGTCACGAATCAGGTCGCCGATATCCTTCGGTGTTATGCCTTCTATAGCCTTATAAAGCAACTTGATGGTCCTCTGGAGATACCCTCCGCCGGCATATCCGACTCTTACACTGTTAATATTCTTGCCTATATCGAAGAATGCCTGCAAGTTTTGGATTTTGTAATCGACGCCGTTGATAGTCGTATAGTTCTTACCCTTGACTCGTTTCAGGGGCAGTGATAGCAACATCTTCTCAGCTTTAACAGGAAGGGTATTATCGTCTGTGATATCAATGTTCAATTCAAACGAGATGCCGCCGTTAGTGAGTGCTTTCTGCAGAGTGAGATTGACGCCTGAACTGTAAGCGAGGTATGCATCAAAGGAGGCCTGGTCAGTGAAGGTCAAAGCCTTGAATATAATCTCTACCAGGTCATCCTTACGAATCCTGCGGTCATTGATGAATACATTATTATTCTCACCCTTTATGTGGAGCTTTACCTTCCCGATGTATATTGTTTCATTGCCTTTGAACTGGCACTCATATGATACCCGGTTAGAAAAGTAATTCTCATTTGCATTGAAGTTCAGGATATGGCATATGAAGTCCTGTACTATCTTCCCGAAGTCTGGCTCTTGCTGCAAGTGGACATGGTTTCTCATTACGAAATCGCCCAGCAAATGATTCTTAATCTCAATGCCTTCATATTCAATGCTGTTCTTTGTGAATGTTATCCCCTGCCGAACTACTTTTCCTTTCTTAAATTGCGTATCGATATTCTCGACCAGACGCTCTTTTGCCTTATCTTCCTGTTCTTTTCTTGCAGCGCTCATCACCTCAATTCTGATTAAGGACTGTTTTTTGTTAAACTCATCAGCATTGAGTAAAGTCCAATGCCTTCCATGTACCTCATCGTCGGCATACAGTCTCTTAGACAATACTTTTAGCTCATGATACCCAATCTTCTCAAAAAGAGTATCATCAAGCCATATCTCTGTATCTCCCGAGTAGTCCGCAGGCAGGTACATCTCCCGGTTAATATCCACGAAATTGTATTGCGGGTCCTTCGGCTTGAAACACCTTATCATGAGCTCGCTGCCCAGTATGGTCTCATCCCACGCGCCGCCGTACCCGCTCATGCAGCCGCCGGTATGTTTCTTCTGATAATTGTCCGTTCTTTGGATTATGGCCAGGCGCCGGTTGTTTCTCTCGAACACCTTGATGATTCTTGCGATATTGTCTCTTGATATCTTTATTTCTCGTTCGAACTTCTGATAATCCTCATTGAACAGCCAGAAAAGTGCCCTGAGTTGGGAATCTACCAACATAGTCTTCAGGTCTTTCCATTCCTGTCTTTTATCATCACTGTAGGAACGAAGGTAACATTCATCGTAACAGTGGCCCAGATCCTTCGGGTTTTTATCGACAAAACGGTCGCATATTCTATCCTTCAGTTCTTCAAGATTATCTGCCCTGTGCTTGATATCATCATCTAATGTCCTATACTGAGCGATGGAATGGAGTGTATAAACTTCCTGGGGCAAATCATCAAAAGTAATTACGGTCTTGAACAACACCCTGCACGGTGTTGGGAACTCCGCCTTAATCTTCTTGATTATGATCTTATGATTTTCGTCATGACTTACACAGATGGATTGTCCTTTCTTGACACATCCGATGAAAAGTCCTGTTCTCTCTGTGTGCCCCTGCTCGCCTTCTATCAGAGCAAACTCTTCCTCTGAAATGCAAAGTGAGTGTAGGGCATTGAACACTCTTAATGCGTTAATATCCATTATTCATTACCTCTTTTAATTTGTGAAATTTTGTTTGGATATTTTTTGCTCTTTTTTAATTGATATCATAACCTTCGTCTTTCAACATCTTGATTGTGAAATCCCTATAGGAAAGCCATTTAGACATATCAATCTCTTCATACTCACTATAATCAATCCCCTGGTTTATGGCATTTGCTTTTTCATTCATGAGCTGCCTCATGTACATGTCTATAGTGCCATCACATCTCAAGAGGAAAATCTTGGGCTGCTTCTTTTGTTGAGGCCTCAGTATCCGGCTATAGGCCTGTATCTGGCGTGCCGGAGTCCAGGACGTATCAGCTATTACCACAACGTTCGCTTGAGGGATGTTCAAGCCTGTGCCGCCGCAGGTTGTAGTTGCCAGCAGTACGTTCGTTCCGTTATTCTTAAAATCGTCCAGTAAATCGTTTCTGTTTTCTATACCCTGTTCACCTATGAATACATGCGATGGAATGTTGATTTTCTTAAGTTCCATCTGTATGAATTTCTGGAATTCCGGACGCTCAGAGTATACAATGATTTTTTCATCGTTGGCGATGGCCTCTTTTATTAGTTCCATGGTCTTTGCTTGTTTTGTAGTGAGCTCTCCCGTCCACTCAAACCCTGTAAAGTTTGTTGACGGGCTCTGCGGAATCGTGGATGCAAATTGGAGTTTTGTCAGATGTGCCAAGATGATCATCTGGTCGATTCTATGCCCGCCCTCTTTTTCTAATTCAAGCTGTTGTTTGAACCAGTTTGCGAATTCATCGAGCCATTTCTTGTAATGAGTGATTTGTGCAGCATCGGGTTTGATTATCATTTCCTCGATTCTGGCCTCTGGTATTTTAATGCTTTTTTTCACATCGGGTTCATCCCATGTTCGCCGAATCATCTTCGGTGCAAGCATTGCATGCCATTTCCGAATATCTTTTATACGCGGCATTTCACGAGCCTTTCTTCCGGAGTCCAAGGTTTGTTCGAATTGGGGCGATACCCAATCAATAGTTACGAAATCTTCCTTGAACTGGCGTGTGCCTGATGTATAACCTCCATGCGGTCTCTTGGTAGGTGTATAATAGCCGTATTCGTTCCGTTCTGTGCCATCTCCCCAACCAAATATAAGAAGGCTGAATATATTTCTCGGATAATTTGCGCTCGGAGTTCCTGTACTGATAAGTTTATATCTGGATTTCAGGCATCTAACAGCAAGAGCTTGTTTGCTATCCTTTGCTTTAATACCATGTCCCTCATCGATAGCTATGAATCCAAACCTTCTGCGCAGGGCCTTTCCAAACGTCTTTTTAGTTTTTTTGTTCAGAGGCCTCCAAAGTTTATTGTATGAAATTATATTGAATTTCTTCAGGTTCTTCAGGTCTTTTTCATCTTCAATTATTTTGTAATCGGTAATCTTGAGTTTTTTGAATTCATCGATGAAATCATTCTTTAGCCTTGCCTCTACAACAATGAGATTGTGTCTGCATCCGTACAGTAACCCAAGTGCTATTATTTCTCTCGTTTTTCCAAGGCCCATTTTATTAGCTAGAATATTTGAATCTTTCAAGGACATCCTGGCGACATCATCTCCCTGGAATGGATGTAGCCAATCAATGCCAAGTTTTTCGAGTTGTTTAAGTCGCTGTTTATGCAGGGTTGCATAGACGGTTCTGATGCCATTTTCAGCGTTAAGTTCTACAAGTTTACCGGGTTCATAGTCTTTAAGAATGAAATTACTCATATCGAAGTATCCAAGATCACGAGTATTTCCAGAATCATCTGTTATTTCAAATGCATCTCTATACGGTGATTTTCTAACGGTGTACTCTTTACCAGCAGTAATTGTTATGAGACGGTCAGCAACGTTATTTATCGCTATGAGTACATCGCCCAGAGACGGGTTTTTCACAGCTTGTTCCATGCTTTCCTGATATATCCACTGCTCAAAAGGTATCATCTGCCTTTTCAACCATTTCTTTTTATTCCGGAGCCAGTTTAATATCTGAGGATCGATTACTGTCTCTATTCCAAGCCCTTCGGCTTTTTTCTTCAGTTCGTATATCCTGTCTGGGTTCTCGATGATATTAGCTCTCCGGGTATACATCTTGAATTCCGGTACGTTTGTTTTTGTCGCGTTATTGTATGCTTCGCCGAAGACGTCCATGATTTCCTGGTTTTTCAAAGCTGCAAGGAGTCCATTCGGCTTAATGTGGATCTGGGACGCATCTCCGCTGAGAACTATCTTAGCACAATCCTTTTCAGTGATTGGCAACGGCCTGATATTTGTTGTAGATTCGGTCTCTTCCTCATGTTTTTGGAGTATCAGGTCTTCAAGTGGATATTCTTTCAGGATATTTTCGAAGAATTGGTTGAGGTCGGTTTCATGGCCTGAAAGTCTCCAGGTGGTTATAGCATCATCAAATTGTGCTAACGAGTCTATTTTTAGGTGAATAAGCTCGCTATCGGTACGGTTTCTGCTGTAGAAACGTGCAAGCCTGTAAATTACAACTGAACAATGCCATTCCGTGCCATACTCTTTGAATGCTTCTGCAGGGAGGTCTATTCGCATTACTTTAGTTGCGGTGTCATTTATCCATCGCTCGAAGGTGAGAGTGCTTTCATTCTCAAAAAACGATGTCGGAACCACAGCCGCAACATATCCCCTAGCTGCCCTGATTGCTATCTCCATTGCTGCGATGTGGCTCAGTATAGATGAACTGGGGCCCAGTTTTCCCCAGCCGGCATTCTCCAGTTTCATGTTTTTCTTTTCTAGCTGGATGGAGAACGGGGGATTTATCAGGCAGAAATCCACTTTATTATCAAGTTCAGCATGGTGAATGAGGTCGTCATTAATTATATTCGCTTCGGGATAAAGCGCCTTTGCCATACGATATGCGTTTTCCTCAAGCTCAATGCCCGCTATCCTGCATGTCGGCGAAAGATATCGAAACATCCCGCCGGCACCGCAGCTATTGTCAATGATTATTGGGTTCAGATTCGTGGAATCCAATTTCAGCAGCCGGGTGATAAACTCTACAATCGGCGCAGGGGTGAAGAACTGCCCGAGGTGAGCGGCGCGGCGCCTGTGTGAATCAATCAATCCCCTGTCATTCTCGATTACCGCAGTTTCTCCGAGTGTTTTATATCTCTCGATAATCGAATTTCTATCAAAATTGCCTGACTCGATTTCATCCCAGAGAGGTTTATTGGGATTATTTTCATCTATTCCAGGGAATTGATTTACATCAGGTATAATTTCAGGAGACGAAGGCGATGTAATCGGAGTAGTTTCAAGCGTGACGCCTGATGCCTGAGTTTTATCTTCAGGTTTAATTATTGGGTCTTCAATTATCTGTGGTGTTTGCTCTCCCTGTCGCAGTTTTTTGCAAATTACAGGCGCTGTGTTTTTATCCGTTCCGGTATCGACAAACTCAAATAAAAGCATCTGTTTCATTAAATCAGCTCAAATGATTTTATGGAAATTTTTTTAAAGAAACCTGCGGTTAAGGAAAAAGCATCCGAAGGTTACAATGTCTTTTTCTTGTTTATGCTATTGATGACCCTTATTCACCGGATTGTGCATAATTTAATCCAACCTAACAAACGGAGGCATTCATTATTACTCGCCATCACCGCATATCTGAAAGACCATTAAGTCATCATCTTAGATAGTTATCAAATCCTATAGTAATATCTGATAATCAACCAATTACGATTTTTCCATAACATACATCGGCTTTGATACCATAAATTAATATTTTGCCAAGCGTTTTCTTACTGGCTTCTGATTCTTTCGGTTTTTCTTGCCTTTGCTTAATTTTGTACGTATCTCATCCAGTATCATTTTCCCGAATCCGACCAAAATACCATCAATTGCCATCTGCGTTGGATCTATATTGCTAAGGCTTATATCCATAAATTCCTCCCTGGTTTTGTATTCTGAATTTGAACATACTTATCAGGATTATAAATGGATATTAAACAAATTAAAGTTTTTTTATCGGTAATATTTCCTAAATAATAGATTATCAGTCTTTTTTCATTTTTTACCGAGAAATTGATTATCGTTATAATACAGATATATTATCATATGTTCTGACAATTATATACTAACATGGATGATTTAACAATAAAGGAAAAAATCCTTAAGAGTTTATTGGAATCGCCAAAAACAACTGGGAAAATAGCACTTGAATTAGGATATGTTGATAAGAAAACGAAATACCCTCGATATAATATAATCAACTCTGACTTGAACACACTCGAGTCGTATGGATTCATTCACAGGGTTCCATCAAATCAAAAATCTCCAGGTGCTCCAGCCACAACCTTTGATGTCGTTTATGAAATATCTGCATTAAGTAAAATATTAGAAAAATATCCTGTCCTTATATCGGATTTACAGAAAAATATTATAGTATCCAACTTGTTAGTTAAGAAACAGCAATGGTTGGCAAATCCAAACCTGCCAAAAGAGGAAGACCTTAAGCAACTTTACGATATTGATTGTAAACAGCAATGGTTAGCGAAATTAAACCTGTTAAGAGAAGAAGACCTTCAGAAGCTTCGCATTATTTATTCTAGACAGCAATTAGAGGTCAATCCGAATCCAAGCACTTTGGAAGAGGAGATAATAAATTTTAAATTATTCCTCAAATTTTCACCAACATTCTTCAAAATGTGTTTGATGTCTTCTCCTGAAGAACTTTTAAGAATAATATTAAGTCTCGACCGTCGCCCTGTCTCTGAGTATCCCATGAACAGCGCGGAATATATCAACCTTGTTACACCACATCTGGAACCCCCAGCAAATCAACCTATCTGGGTTAACAGGTTTGAGTTCAGTAATGGACGACCACTATACACCTTGATTCGTGCGTGTATATTCACAGATACATTAACCAATAAGGATAAAGACGATGTTAAATATGCTTTTGTCCAGCAGGATAAAATTGATGAGGCTCACATTAAAATCAAAAATGAAAATGATGGTACTAAGTATGTTCTTTTTGAGATGGAATACTGGGGGTTTAGGCATATAGATAAGATTCTGGCGGAAATAGATAAAACCTTGAAAAAGTAGAATGTCAATAATGGTCTTCCTTTAATGCCACCCTATCAGAGACAACATGATCTCCCACATCCGACATCTTGAACTCTATATTCTCATTCTGTCCAGAGTATTGGCATTATTGCATCTGGATTTCTTTTGGTCTACGGTGATTTTGAGTGATTCCACAGATATCATGTTCTCTAAGACATCTATAAATATTGCTCGATATTGTTTTCCTGTGTTGATGCCTACTTCTGAACCAACCTCTCGAAGAACTCGGTCTTCTTTTCAAAATCAAACAACGTGGTCTTAATAGAGGCAATCGCAGAAGTCTCACAATGTTTGCATCTTGGTTGTTTTTCCGTTATCAAAGCTTCTCCCGCAGCCTTTGCCTTGCCGCATGCTGACTTATATGTTCCGTCTGTGCTATCGGGTATCCAGAAATGCGAAGGCCCATCAACACTTGAAGAGTACCATCCCGGTTTAATGCCCCGGATTTTTCGTGGAGTGTGGGCAAACTCTTTGCGCGGGAGTGTTATCCTGCTATTCATGCCAGCGATTCTGACAATTGCGTATTCCTTGGCTTCATGGTCGAACCATCCGATGAATTCCGCTTGCCCGAACTGCCGGTGCCATATCCGCTGTCCTTTCTTAACGTCCTTTTTAAACATTTTATACCACTATAATAATTTTTGAATAGCTGTATGGAAATTGTGAACCCATAAGTTGAAACTGGTGAACTGTCCCCAGGCATCGGGAAGTCCTCGTGACTGAATAAATGTTGTTGGTGGATATCTTGCCATATTAATCACATTCTTTCAAATTGAATATCTTTCAGTTAATTGTTTTGAATTTAATCTTTAAAAAATATATATAAATTACTCTGCAGAAGCTGTCTGGACTTTTTCTTTCCTTTTTCTCATAGCCTTTACCGTATCGTTTTTTATCTCTTCTTCCCACTTCATGGGGTCACAGAATGCTATTTTGTATTTTTCAGGTAAAGGTTCTTCTGGAAGCCCGAGTTCTTTGAGAACAACGTTGAGTTCCGACCATGTGGTATGGCAGTGGTTAAGCCAATATTCAACATCCGTAGGGGTATTGCTTGTATTTGATGTATTCCATCTGTCTTCCGCATCCTTGCGGTATATTTGGATCCATCTTTCAAGTTGCGCTTTCTTATTTATCAACATGCAATCCCACACCCTATCTTTATCAGCGCGGAAAAGCCGCTTCGCATCTCTAACTGCAAAAGCAAAATGACCGGCAAACCACGGATCATCTCCAGCATGAACAAAATTATTTTCCCAGAGGATATCAAATTCTTTACGGTTGATTCCGCGCGGCCAGCTCCGGATGTCGAATATCGATAGGTCTTTGCTGATTAGTTGGCACAGGTATTCCGTGTCATAAGTAGATTCTTTGGACGCTGCTACATTGGTGGTTTTGGTGCTTAACTGTATTACATTAGCTTTTGTTACAGGTTCTGAATGGATGGGATTCCCGGCATTATCTTCTTTGCCGAAGTTGGATAGAAAGGATTGTTGCATAGCGTATTTTCCAAGGCTATTTTAAATTTACAATATTGTGATATTGTATGGCGATGTTCGAAAATGAATGAATTTATTCAAAAATGAAAGGATCGACTTTCAAACATTCAGGAGCCATTTCCAGAGGGGCATGTAAACTATTTCTCTGGCGTCTACTCTTTCCTCCTCTTTCCTGTCCCTGGTTATTATTAATTCCCACGTCGTAAATAATTTTATCGGTCACTTTTGATGCTTTTTGACCGATATAATCGGTCACCTTTCTGATGTTATCCTCCCGTGCATCCTTCACATAGCGCCCTGCCTTGCTCAGCAAATGTTTTCTGCGCCTGCTCCTGGCTGATAGGTGAAGTACACTGTCTGCATGAATAGGTTTTTATTGGCGGGATAGCAGGTGAAGGGATCTCTGTTGAAGGAAAGGTCTCATCTACTGATGTTATGGGCATCATCTCACATGGCGATATCGGCGGCGGGCCTATCGGGATGCGGTATCCCTGACTGCATTTCTTTGCACATACGAGTACCCGGCATCCCCTGTCTATGCCTTTATCCATCAACTTTGCACCACAAACGCCGCATTTTAGTTGGGTTTCAATCCCAGGTTCAGTCTTATCAATCTCTTTAACCGAAAAAAAAGTATTAAATATAATGTCAGCATCAGTATCAACATCAGGCGCAGCTTCTATCGCTTCCTGAACAGGATGATTTTTAGGTTTTTCTTCATCGAGGTAATTGAACAGTAAGGATTGCAGCATATCATATTCTCCAAATAAGGTTTTTCTATTTTTCTTTCCAGCAGACGCATTGCTCGCCTACTTCTTTCAATAACAACCAGATGTGAAACAACAGATAGTTGCCTGCTTTGTCTGTTGGCATTCCGCTTAGCCTTCTCTCCAGGACTCTTGTGAGATCGCTGCACTGGCGGTTCGCGCCTTCTATTTCTATAAGACCGTTTGCACAGGTATTACAACTTTTTAACATTTATTTTCACCCATGAATTATAAATTATGCTTTACGGTGATTGTGAATGCGAACGGTGCTGCCTGTCGAATCGGTTAGCGAACTTTATGGATAGGATTGCAAACTTTGTGGCAACTCACAACGATTTTTTCACCTAATATCATGTCTTTTTCTTTGACTCAACTCCTCAGCCTTGCCACAATTGAACCCGGAAACCGCTTGAATGTAACCAGTGACGCGACTCAGTTTCTCGACATGTTCCGAGCCGCATTCCGGGCATTCATCCTTTAATCCTGGAGATGTTTTGAAGCAGTCCATGCATACAGTCATATCTCGTGTAAAAGCGAAATAACCTGTCTGTGTATTCTTAGCAATGTTCATTGCAAATTCTTTCAGTCCTTTCGGGTCTGGCTGCGCTTCGCCCATGAATATATGCATGATATTCCCGCCATCTAATATCGGGAAGAACATGTGTTCTATATTTATTCTTTCAGTGATTGCCGTATCGGCGCCAACGTAAACATGCGTGCCGTTGGTGTAATATACCGGCAAGTCTCTGGTCTCATGTATCTTTGCCAGCGCTGTTTTCAGATCTCCTTTAATGACTTTCTCAGCGCATCCCCTGAACTCTTTATGCAGCAAATCCGAAACTGCAAACCGCATGGCTGTAGTCTCTGCCGGAGTTCTTGCAAGAGCTATGCGGATGCCATATTTTTCGCTTAATTCCTGGGCATAGAATTTCATTTCATACATGGCACGGATTGCTAATTTATGGGCTTCTTCACTCTCATGCATCTGCTTTCCAGTATGATGCTGCACCATTTCATTGATGCCAACAACGCCGATTTCATATACAAGACCGGACAGGTCAACTGCTATTTCGCCTTTCTCTCTCGTATTCGGGTCCATCGGGCGCTGGGTGAAGAAGGGCATTCTGTTGGATTTAACAATAATATCCATCCATTTCCGTTTAACTCTGAAGACCTCAACTGCAGTATCCATTAATCTTTTTAGTTCATAGAAAAGCTTTTCATCATCGTGCTCTGCCCTGTATGCTGCACGGGGACAGTTCAGGGACATTACCTGCCATGCGCCCATTGAGAAATGTTTTCCATTCCTGAAATAAAGTTTATCTTCGAAAAGCGTATCCTGGGCGGTTACCGATGAAAAAGAATAGGCACAGCACTGGTAACAGCTGATGCCTTTCCCCGCCCCCCTGTATTCCGGAAGCTGGTTATCAAAGTACGGCGTCCCGTACTTGGCTGCAAGTACGAACGACATGTCGTAGAGTTCGTCGTATGTAGGAAGGTCAGGGTGTTCAGCGTTAAAAGTTCTAGTCCAGTCATCATAGTCTATGAAATCAGGTTCAATGCTTATTTCCGGTTTGGGGAAGTTGAAAGGTTTACCCCAGTAGTCGCCGCCAAGCAGGACAGTCATAATCGCTTTGAACCCGAGTCTTACTTCACGCTCGAATTCACCGTATGTTTGCAAGGGTGCCTGTGTCCCATCCCAGACTTTTCCTTTATAGACAGCAGGCTTATCCCGCCACAGTCTGGGTACGCCCGGTGAAAGCTGCACCGAAGAGAAAACGAGCTGCCCGCCTCTTGCAACCATCATCTGTGTCATTTCATAGACGAACATCTGCATTAACTGCTCTATCTCCTTGTATTCCCTGCCTTTCAGGTATGGAGCTATAAACGTGAGGAAATTGTAGAACCCCTGCCCGCCCGCGGCATTTGTCTGCGCGCTGCCCATAGCTTTAACAGCATGAAGCATAGCGACTTCTGCCTTTTTTGAAGGCCCTGCTACACTTGCTTTTGTTCCAGAGCCGTCCGGCATCAAGCCATAATAGAAGAAATATCGCAGATCCCATGAACTGCAAAAAGGACGTGTGCCAAAGTATTCGAGATCGTGTATATGAACATCTCCGTTCAAGTGCGCATCTGCAAGTTTTGGCGGCATCATGAGCAGGTACTGCTCTTTGCACATCTTGTCTGCTTTTTTCTTATGTGAAGTTTCAGCATTATCCTGCAGGTTAGCGTTATCGTTCTTTTCAAACCCAAACCTGTCTCCGGTATCTATCAGATGCGCATCATAAACGGATGTGCCAACTCTTGTAGATACATTCCGCCATTCCGGGTGCTTTCTTTCGAGCAGGATGGTATTGACTATTTCCCGGATCATTGCGCTGCTGAGTTCGTGCAGTCTGATTTCTTTAATGTACTTTTCAGTAAGTTTTGCTATCTCTTCAGCTTCTTCTTTAGTTATTGGTGGGATTCCAAAAAGCGTCTCAGTCAGCTTCGTTTCTTTGATAAGCTGCTTTGTGATGGCATCGCGGTTCCAGTCCACGAGATGGTTATCAGTAGTCCTGACTTTCGGGAATAGAGGAAGTGCATATCCCTGTAAAGAGCGTTGGGCAAGATTCATGTTCTTTGTTTTTCCATTTTTCTGACCGTCCATAATTGAAATCTCCTGTAACTTTATTGCTTTGGTTTGGAAGAGATAGTTTAAGGTCGAGGCTAATTGTTTTTAGTCTCTATTTAAACTTTAAATTTCAGGCTTGTGTTAATTGATATAGCTCTCAATAAACTTATTGTTTTCGATAGTAGATTAGCTACTATCCACTCTCGGAGCCATCATGTATTCAGCATGGCCGTGCCCCTCAGCAAATTGGAAGGCAACCTTCAGTGGATAATCAGTCCCAATGTTCAAGGTGACTTCGCCGGATTTTCCCGCGGTTTTGCTCATATCCAGGAGATATTCAAGTGAGAACAGCGCTTTGACTTCGGCAGATTTGATGCCTATCAACTGGTCTTTTGGTATCTCTACCAGTACCTTATCCGTATCCCCTTCAGCTTCCATGAAGAAAACATCGCCCTTTACTCCAAGGGCCATGTAATCACTTACCTTTTCCGCAGCTTTGACTGCCCGTTTAATATCCTCGCCGCGGATTACGACGCTTGCAGCCAGGTTGAGGTTAGGGATTTTCGGTTCTTTTCGTATTGAGGAAGGATCAAGCAAGGACATCGTATAGGCAAGCCCGCGCATCCTGACAATCAGTTTGTGAGCCGCCTCGTCAAGCTCAAGTTCGATATTGTCATCCTTATTTGCCATTTCCATTACCCCGTTCAGTTTCTTGAGGTCGATGCCGAGTTCCCCTTCTGTTGCTTCATAGGATTCAAAAGCATCCTTTTCAAGGTCAAAACTCACCATCGCCACATTGGCGGCATCCACCGCTCGCGCAGATATTCCTTGGGGGGTAAGTTTGAATTTTGCTTCATCTATCATTACAGACAGAATTTCGATTGAGTCTTTCAGTCGGTCAGATTTAATTTCTGCTTTAAACATTTGTATTCTCTCCTTTTTATTATTTTGTTTTGTGGATTGTTTGGTTTTTTATGAATGAAATTTGATTGATAGATATTAATTTTATGGGTCAAATAGTGTTTTATGTAAGTTGCAAGGCACTTTTAACTATCGCCCCGGTATAATCTTCATTATCCGGCACCAGGTAAGCCTGGATTTTCATTTCTTTAAAGGCTCTCTTTGCTTCATCATCCAGTTCGTCTTCATTTCCTATCAGGAACAGGATACATTTTCCTTCACCGGTTATTTTTCTTATGTTTTCTGCTACATTCCTCTCTATGATATCGTAGATGCCCGCATCTGTAAGGATATACACCAAAGGCTTCCTGCTGCTTGATTTTATCAACTGCAATGCAGGATATATTTTAGTATCGTCTTCATCAGCTTCTATGCAGAAAATCTTTTCCTCCATAGCCGTATGGTCAAGCGTCGGCTTCTGTATCATTCTGGCGCGCTCACCGAATGTTATGAGGCTAACGGAATAGTTATTTTTCTTTGCGGCGCGGTTCAGCGCTACGGCAGCGTCAATCATCCGTTCAACCCTGCCGTTGGTTCTCATGCTATTCGATACATCAAGCAGTATTGTTAGCTGGCAGCCGGTTCCATCCACGCATATCGCGCCATCTACGGCTTTTATTCCCAATGTCGTTTCGCCCGGGATGATCCTGCCGAATGATGTAATGCTGGATTTAATATCAAGGTCATTCACGGATTGGCCTGGAGCCCACATACCGGATGGCATCCTTGTTTTGAGATTTACTGAAGATGATTCTATCCTGGGCAGCGCAAGGCCGAGCGCCCTGCGGCGCCTCAGTTCACGCAGCAGTCTCTTATTATCGTTTATTATATTCATCAGTTCGCTTTCAGAGTCAGAGTCGGAGGACAGATCTTCCAGTTCCTTTGCGATTTCTTTCATGTCGTCATCATTAAGAGGGTCTGAGAACGGCGCCTCGTCCCCAGGCAGAGGCAGCCCGCGTTTTTTGGCTTGCGGCGCAGATGGCGATTGGAATAGCGGTTTGAGAAGTGTCGCAAGGTCTTTTACCCGGTCCTTGATCGGCCGCAAATCGCTGAATAAGAGATGATATGCTTTTTCTTCGAGCGCTGTTTGTGCCGGTAGTTTATAACCTCGATATTCCTGAAGGGAGGCGTTCAGGATATTCAGGAAAAATGTATAGTCATTATAGACCTGGCGCTTTTCCTTTGGTGAAAAATAACTCTCTTTCAGGCCGCGGTACATCTGCTTATGCCAGATATCGTAGAGGTTGGCGCGGTTGATCATCAGGTCGCCTATGATATTAAGGAATCTTCCAATGCTGTGTTTAGGTATTCCTGCTAGTTCTGCTATTAAGGAATACACTTCCTGTTTCGCCCTGGTCTCGGGGAAATAGATTCTATGTCCGAATTCATGTACGAGAACAGTTGTTTGAAGGCTGCGGCTCTTTTTAAATAATCCATCACTGAACAATATTACATTCCAGACAAAGGCGCCGACAGTGTTCAATACACCTTTCATAGCCCTGTCGGATACGATTTTAATATCTACGTTTGTCAGGGCATAATGTTTCCGGACTTCGTTTGCCAGTCTTTCAAGGAACGAGGTTATGGGCAGCATATTTTTATCATTTTATGTATGGGGACTTTTTCAGAAAAAGAAACTGTAATTGAAAAAGTGAGTCTTATGGTTCTTATGGCTGAGAACATCTGAAAACTAAGATTTCTTCGTTTTTCATCATTGACTTATATTTTTCAGGCACTTCGGATCTTGAAATTGCTTTTTTCTCAATCAATGTGAACCGGTAAACTTCCGAGCCCACAAGAAATATAGCTTCGGTAGGCGGGGATAGATGAGCGAATCTTGTTTTCCAGAAATCAGTAGCATCTTTGTATTCATCAAAATAACCAGACACATTCAAATCGGCCATCTTCAAATCAAAATATTTTTGTTTGATTGTAGTTGCGAATTTGGTTTTTGTGGATTCTTTTTTCTTGCTCATGTTATCCCTTCATACCAGGCCGGTCTTATCTGCTTTTGTCTGACTTCTGCAATCTGCTCAAGCCTGGCGATCAAATCCATGGTCTTTGCGAGCGGAGGCTCGGGGAGATGATTAAGTTCTGGCCGTGAGTCGTATCCGATGTTAATCACCTTCAATCGAGGGATATTCTTCATCCAACTCCAGAGTTCATCCGGGTGGAAGTCCATGATTGGTTCTATAGTAACGTGCACGTCATTGTCCTGGATTCGCCTCATAGCGAGGTATCTCTCCTCCGGATGAGGGGCTTTCGAGATATCTGAGTAAGGTATGTTATCCTTACCAATATGCCTATAATTTGTTTCAATGGTAGTAGCCAGCACTACATTATACGGGAATGTGAAATCCAGGAATCGGGCAGGATTTTTCGATTGAATCAAAAATTTCCTGTCATACCATTGCTCACAGTATTTTATCAAGTTCAGGATAAATTCAGCGCTTGCAAAACTCACGTCGCCGTTCAGGCACAGACTGACGAATTCATCACCAACGGTTTTCTTAGGGGTCTTCTTGAGTCGTTCATGGTGATAATGTGGTATGTAGGCCCTGCAGTCCGGGCATGTGCCGAGTCTCTGGGTCAGCTTCCTGAAGGCGCAGTATCTGCAATCGAACTCACAGCCAACATGCGGATTCTTCTGCTCTCTGCTGAAAGGATACATCTTTTCAGATTTATTCTTGGTCATAAAGCATCCCATTTTAGTTCTCAGTTACGGGTACCATTAACCCAATCTCTTCAAGATACGTTTTCATTTCGCTGAATTCGATTTTCCCGTTATTTGCTATTTCGCAGAGAAGTGTGGCTCTTGCAATAGTATCTGTTGGAGGGGTTCCGATTAAGTTTACGCCTTTTCCAGATAACCACATTGCAAAACCGATGCCCGGCATGATGAGGGGGTTGCCAGCCATTTCCATACTACATTCGTTTTCATCACTCATTTTTTCTTTACTTCACCTTGCCTCATCTTATTTAGTTTTTTCGTCATTCTGTTATCTAAATCCCAATCAGTTCTCTGGCTTCTGTTAGCTCTGCCTGGCTTTCAGCTTCGATAGTTATAGTTATTGTAGTTAGTTTTCCCATATTGGCTTTAAGTAGACTTTTGCTTTTCTGTCGTTGCATCTCTATCTTAGATGTTCCAATATTCTGAGTTATAGTATTTATTTTGTTTTGCCCGAATTCGAGCATCTTATCCTTATCCAGACGCGTTACAATTACAGGGAATACTTTGCTCATGAATTCGGTTTCAGGAATTTCCATTTCAAATTTCGTGTTGCCAAGCGCTTGTTTGATTACGTCTTTTACTTTATCATGACGCTGGCGCAGGTTGTTGATGTTTTTTATGAAAGGATTGATTTGCTGGTATGTGATTTCTTTCCGGTCTTTACCGCTTTTTTGGTCTTTGGATATCTTTTCTCCGAGTTCATACCTGCTCAACCTCTCGGTCTGCGATTCGATATCGTTCAGTTCTTTTTCGGTTAGAGAGGATACCATCTTTGATATTTTCAGGCTGGGACCGGTCATGAGCGAATCCAGTTCGGTTCTGGTAGGACTTTTCAGGTTCATCAGTGTTTGTTCTAAAGCATCGAGTTCTCTATTTCCTTGGTTTAATAACTGTTCGCTGATTCTACGGACCATCTGCTGGTAAAGAAGATTATCTTTACTTTTTTTAGTTACAGTAAGCAGTGCATCTTTAGAACCTTCAAGCGTTTTGCTGTATTCTTCCAGCATTTCCTGATAGATGGTAAGCTGTTTTACGATATACGGCAGGGCATTTTCTTTTATCCATGTGTATGTGCTATCTGCCTCCATGAACGCCTTAGCTTTCAGTTTCAGCCTGTGGGAAAGCACAAAAGGCATTACGACTATTATATCCTCGATGGTGATTTCTTCCCGTTTATTCAGCCATGCCCTGCTGGCCGCAAATTTCAGGATTGATTCTATATGCCTGTGTCCTATGGGCGCCTCTATGGCGCTGCAGATATCATTCTTATATTCACAGTTTACGCAGTCAATAGATTCTATGAATATCGGGGATGATATATCTTTTTTATATTTACAGGCGCGCAGGCTCTGGCTTATTACCACTGTTATGAATTTGAGGCCAATTGGCTTGCGTACTTTTTCAACGTCGGCAAACACTTCTTTCATAGTTTTATAATCAAGAAGCTGCTTCAATTCATGCTCGGATTCTTTGCTCTGCTGAATTGCAAGGTCATCGAAAATACCCGAAGTCGGGACATTGATGGAAACATCAATCCTGTCTATCAGGGCAGGTTCGAGTTCTCTTGCCCCCATACCCTGGAGATGCATGGGATTCTGGTCAAGCAGGGCAATGAAAGGTCTTTCTGTTTTGAACACTTTTCCCCTGTACTCAATCTCACCTTCCTGGAATAATCCCAGGAGAGCATCCTGTACTGCTTTACTGCTGCGGGATATTTCATTTGCGAATTTAATCGGGCGCGTGACGAACGAGAGCGCTTCAGGATCAAATATAAACTCTTCCCGCGTGCTTTCGACTTTTCCGCTTCCACCTGTGTCATAATTATATTTCGTCTCGGAAGCGACATCTGTGCCGTAAAGGGTTTCATGCGGCGTTTTGTCAGGGTCGCACTTAATCATCCCGAGTTCATCGGGACCGAAGAACACCTTTACAAACGCTTTTGCATACGAGGTTTTCCCTGTGCCCATGATTCCCGAGAGCAGCGATATTGAATTGGGCGTGATAGGTATGATCCTTAGCATTTCCAGTACATTCGAGTCACTGATTTTAACGCTTTCCCGGGTGGAGCCGAAAATCATGTTGAGGCCTTCCAGTACCTTATCGTGGTGTGCAAAGGACGGTTTTTGTACTGTCGGCTGATTCGCCGGGGGTGTCGTTTTCTTGACCATTTTAATGCTCCATTTATCGTTTAGATTTTCAATTCCAACTTCTTCTTCTGAAAAATGATGTGGTATTTGTATTGAACTTTTTACAATTGGGAAGCTATTTCTTCGATAATTGAATTTAAAGCTATATCTTCGTCCGATGCCGCTACTGACATTTCAGGCGCCGATTTCCTGAACGCTTCTTTGAACATTTCTTCCGGTGTTTTTGCTGAGGTATTATCGATGGTCTTAGCTGCTGCTCTGATATCCTGTGTAGAGAGCGCAGTTGCCAGCGCCTTTGACAGCCTGACCATGTTTTTAAGTTCCTCACTTTCGGTTATATTCAGCTTTTCAATCTCATCCATATTACGCATCAGTGAATCGTGCGTCCGTTTGTTCATTGGTTTTCCTTTCCTCGATTTTTTTATGACTTTGAGAGAGGCTGATAGCTTTTCAAAGACTTTCTTCATCCTGTTTTTCAGGTCACTTTCAATCTCAACTTTGAAATCTTTTTCCATATTGGATTTATATTCTGCTAATTCTTCAGAATTTATGCCCATTGCAGAAGAAGTAAAGCTTATATCGAAAATATGAGGCAAAAACCGTATTTTCTTTTCAAGCAATTCCCTGCTTACGATACGTTCTGCTATACCATATTCTTCGCAGCGGGCATTGATTTCATCCTTATGGGCCATGAATTCATCGATTATACCGCTAATGCTGATTTCTTTCTTCCCTACGCCATTCTTTTTTGCATTCTCGAACAGTTCAAACACTTCATGGATATTCTTGATCGAGCAGAATCGCTGGTTGTTTCCTACCCATACTGTAAATCCGTCAAGTTTTCTGGAGACTGTACCCCGGAAATAATCATGTTTAGCGCGGATGGTTTTGGGGATGGCTTTCATGATCTTCTGAACGAATTCGTTTTCAGCATGATGTTTCGTGAACATGCTGCCGCCTTTGAGATTATAATTTATAATGTATCCCGAAGGAAGGTGGATTGATTTTACAACGATATCAGGATGCTTTTTCGCAAGTTCCATTATGGTATCGGTTTTTTCCTGTACCTCTTGCGCGATTGTTGATGTTGCTGCGGCTGTTGGGGTGACTGAGGCAGCGGTCGGAGTCTTAGGGGTTCGAAGAGATTTGCATATAACCTGTTGTACTGGATTAGTATCTACTACTGCCTGATCTGCCTGTTCACCTTCCGGCGCCGCGACTAATAAAAGTTGTTTTGACATTTAAATCACCTGATTGTTTGTTTGGTTTTTTTTGAACGGGTAGGAAGTCACCAAAATTAATTAAATGCAGTATTTGCTGCCCGGTCCATAGT
>JBAVMS010000059.1:0-2371 GCA_049690315.1 Candidatus Methanoperedens sp. | reverse complement strand
GGCCATATCTTCGTAAATGCTGACGGGGATAAGCTTTCAATGGCATGGTTGTCAATAGCGGTCAAAAATTCCCCATTTTCAGCGGGATAAAAATCCCCATTTAACAATCTTGGGCATAAATCCCAGGATTGGAGAATATGCTTGAAATTGAGGAATACATTATGATAAGAGAACTACACGCAAAAGGTTTTAGCATCACTGACATATCAGATAAAACAGGATATGACAGGAAGACCGTAAAAAAATATTTGAATATAACAACATTACCGGAACCAAAACAGCGGGCTAAAAAAGAAAGCATGCTTGATCAATACAAAGATCACATTATCAAGAAGCTAAACGAAGCCCCCTTCACCGCATCCCGACTATTTCGGGAAATTCAGGAATTGGGTTTTAAAGGAAAATGTACAATAGTCAGGGATTTTGTCAGAAAAGTTCGACCTGAGACAGGAGTCCAAGCCGTTTACAGATTTGAAACAAAACCTGGAGTCCAGGCACAGGTTGACTGGTCAGAATTCGGGAAAGCCGAGATAGACGGTAAAAATTTAAAACTATACTGCTTCAATATGGTTCTTGGTTACTCAAGGATGAGGTACATTGAATTTACATTGAGTATTGATGTATACACTCTTATTCAATGTCACTTGAATGCGTTTCGTTATTTCGGTGGATACACAAAAGAGATACTCTATGATAATATGAAACAGGTAGTGATAAAACGAGCAATGATTTCCACAGAATCAGAATGGAATTCCAAATTTGAAGATTTCTTCAAGCATTATGGATTGCTTCCTCATTTATGCCGTCCCTTTCGACCTCAGACAAAAGGTAAGATAGAAAACAATGTCGGCTACGTTAAAAGGGATTTTTTTCTCGGAACAAACTTTAGTTCATTTTCTGATATTAATTCCCAGGCACTTACATGGCTGAAAAGGGTCAATTCCGAAGTGCATGGAACAACACATGAAATACCCCTGGAACGTTTCAAAGCAGAAGAACTCAAACCGATAAACGGCGTGCCTGAATATCTTGTCATCCGTGAGGAAGCAAGGAAGATCTCAAGGGAGTGCTTTATTTCATACCTTGGGAATATGTATTCTGCCCCATATCGATTTGCAGGTCGAGAGGCAACACTTCAGATAATCGGTGGGAAGTTTAAAGTTATTGTAGGCGGTGAGCAGGTCTGCGAACATGAAATACTTGCGGGAAGAGGAAGGGTATCGAGGGTTAAAGAGCATTTCAAAGGACTTTTAAGTGATATCCTTAAAGAAAATAAAGCTGCTATGAATAAATCAGGTCAATCGATATTGAAATTCGAAACCGTTGAGGTGGAGAAACGTCCCCTTTCAGTTTATGACTCATTAATTGAGGGATGAATCCATGACAAATCTTGCTTATGAAAGACTCCATGAAAATCTGGTTAAACTTAAACTGAATATTGTTGGCACTATTCTGGATAACTATCTCGAAATAGCTGCAAAGGAAGGCAAGACTACACTTGAAGTTCTTGATTATTTGATGGATCAGGAAAAACATGCCAAGGATGCCTCATCACAGGAAACAAGGATGAAACTTGCAGGTTTTCCTGTGAAAAAGAGGCTTGAGGATTTTGATTTTGAATTCCAGCCTTCGATAGATAAAGCAGTTATCTCCGACCTTGCTTTGTTGAGATTCGTTTATAATGCTGAGAATGTGGTTTTCCTTGGTCCTCCTGGTGTGGGAAAGTCTCATCTGGCAGTTGCTCTTGGTATTGAAGCGGTTAGATCCGGTCTTTCAGTATATTTTGCTAATGCAGGAATCCTCATTGAAAGATTGAAGAAAGCAAACGGTGAAGGCTTACTTGAGGATAAACTCAGGACTCTGGCCAAGTATAAATTGCTGATAATCGATGAGATGGGATATTTGCCTTTTGATAGTGATGGTGCAAATTGTTTTTTCCAGCTTGTGTCTAAACGATATGAGAAGACTTCGATTATTTTCACATCGAATAAATCGTATGGTGATTGGGGTGAGATATTCCATGATCAGGTTATCGCCGCAGCTATGCTGGATAGAATTTTGCATCATTGTACCACGATAAATATCAAAGGAGAAAGTTACAGGCTTAAAGAACGGAAGAAACATGGGTTGGCAATCCCCCGAAAGTAGGGGTTACTTCTTGTTAGAAAATTTGAAAGTTGAGAGAAAACTTTATAAGTAGATGGGGAAATTTAGACCGCTGAATTTGGGGAATTTTACACCGTTGTTGACACCCTTTTGAGATCATTGGATGTCGTTTTATCAAGCTCATCCAGGCAGATAAAAGGCTCATTGAAGTACTGTGATGGCTCCGGTCTGAATTGTCCATTTCCTGCCGATACTCTCCTTATCC
>JBAVMS010000058.1:0-19741 GCA_049690315.1 Candidatus Methanoperedens sp. | reverse complement strand
CCAATGTTCATCCCCTCTTGGAATTTTGTTGTTAAAATATTAAGGAGGGGATGAATATTATAAATTTTACTGCAAGTATAAAAAATAGTTAAATTTATATGGCGAACTCATGAATTGGTAACCGCCTTTGCGGTGAGTCTTCATTCTTCTCCTGACGCACCATATAAATACCCCCTCAGCCAACAGAAGAACCATGCCCTATTACCTCGGCGAACTCCTGTTATACTGGTGTTCTTCCTGCAACCTCCCCGTACTCGGGAAAACCTGCGCCTGCGGAGCCGCCACCAAAAAAATCGACATAACCCCGCCTGGCGACATCAGGCCTGCTTTCCAGTACGACATCGACCTTATCAACAAAACCACAGAGAAGCAGTTCGGCGTTAAGCTCATTCCCGAGGGCAGGCTTGTGGTTCTCAACAAGGCGCCCTATGAGGACAGGATGGACGAGGTGGTATTCGACGGCAAAGTTTTGGGTTCGCTTCGCTTTGAGCTTGAAAAGATGGGATGGGTGTTCATACCCAGGCTTGAAGGGGCAAGGCTGCTCGCCGAAGGCAGGAAATGGATAATCGTGGATAAAGGCGCTGTGGATTTTATCGTAAAAGGCGCATCGGTGCTCGCGCCCGGGGTGAACGATGCCAGCGCTGGTATTGTTGAGGATGACGAGGTCATTATACTGTCGCCTGAAAAAGAGGTAATCGCAACAGGCAGGGCGCGGATGAGCGCTGAGAGGATGCTCACGCATGAGAAGGGGATGGCTGTGAAAACGCGCTGGAACGGGAAACCGAAGCCTGCGGAGCGCCCGCGCCCGGAGCAAAAAAGGACATGGGATGATTCCGTTGCAGCCAACATGCATATATTGAAAAAGATGGAAGAAAAGGCGCACAGCTTCATAAAAAACGTAGCTGAAACAACAGGAAAACCTGTCACTGTTTCATATTCGGGCGGGAAAGACAGCCTTACCACTCTGCTTCTTGTGCGCGATGCCGTGCCTGAGTTCGATATTCTTTTTGCAGATACCGGACTTGAGTTCAAAGAAACCGTCGATAATGTAAAACAGACCGCAGAGGAGCTTAAATTACCTTTGAAAATTCATTCGTCAGGTGATTCATTCTGGCAGTCCATCGATAATTTCGGGCCGCCAACGGTGGAAGCAAGATGGTGCTGCAAGGTCTGCAAACTCGGGGCGATAACGCAGGTCATCGAGAACAATTACGAGAATGAGTGCCTGACATTTGTCGGGCAGCGGAAGTACGAAAGCGAGATTCGAGCAAACAGCGAGCATATCTGGAAAAACCCTTCTGTAGGAAACCAGATAGCTGCGACGCCAATCCAGAACTGGACTGCGCTTCATGTGTGGCTGTATCTTTTCTGGAAAAAGGCAAAATATAATCCACTTTATGAGCAGGGATTCGACAGGATTGGGTGCTGGTTGTGCCCCTCGGCGAGCATGGCCGATTTTTCGAGGCTTTCGGAAATTCATCCAGAATTGAGCGAAAAGCTTGAAAAATATCTCAGGGAATACGCCGCAAGGAACGGCTTGCCGCAGGAATGGGTAACATACGGCTTCTGGCGCTGGCAGGTTCTGCCAAAGTCAATAAGGATGATTGCAGAGAAAAAGGGGATAAACCTGGTTCCCGTATGCGAGAAAAAACCTGTCAATTTTACTATGACGGTGGGATACCGGCCATGCAAAGCCGGCGGGATAACAGCTGAAGGCAGTTTCGGAACACCGTTGAATCTTTCCCTGATTGAAGAGACCGGCTTTCTTGGGATGCTCGGGGATACGAATTCGATTGACGGCGTTATCCTCGCCCAGCGAGGAGAAAATAATGTCCACGTTTATGCCAGCGGCGCGTTAGTAGCAAGAGGAGGCAACGAGGATGAGGCTAGGCAGTTAATCGGGCTTGCCGAAAAGACCATCAGGCGCGCGCTGTCGTGTACGGGATGCGGGGTGTGCGTTGGCAAGTGCGCGGCGCGGGCGATAAGTGTTAACGGCAGGGCACAAATCAGCGGGAAATGCACCCGATGCGGGAAATGCACATGGTCGTGTCCTGTGGTGAAATTCGGGTAGGTTTATCGAGGCTTGATGAAATAATAAAGACCCCTACATTGGTTTTGCTATTTTCTTAAGCAGCCATGCCATATTCTCTCCAAGATTCCTCATGTTCCGGATTCCTTCTTCGTCATTATCAACATCTCCAATTTCTCTTCCCATGGCCATATTCCAGTAACTTGAACCCGGGACTATCATCTGATTGATATGGAAGAAATGATTGATTGAGTCAAAAGCATGTATTGCGCCTCCCCTTCTTACTGCAACCACTGCGGCGCCTACTTTCCGTTTGAACATAGAACCATTGGCCATTGCGGTAAATCCAGCACGTTCTATCAGGGCCTTCATTTCAGAGGTTATATCGGCGAAATATGTTGGTGAGCCGAGAATAATTCCATCAGCTTCCACCATCTTTTCAATACAATCATTCACGATATCATTCTTGACAGCGCATTTCCTGTCTTTTGTTTCAAAACATTTATAGCAGGCTGTACATCCCTGGATTTTCTTGCCTGCAAGCTCTACCAATTCTGTTTCTATCCCTTCTTTTTCCAGTTCACTGAACACATGGTTGATGAGAATTGCGGTGTTGCCCTGTTTCCGGGCGCTTCCGTTAAATGCTATTACCTTCATGCTTATTCGCCTCTACATGCAAATACCACTTCATTGAATAAAATACCGATTATCTTATAAAGGAAAAATGGCAGGAAATACAGAACACGATAAAATAGCGAAAATGGCAGGAATACCATCTGTGATATCCGATGAAATCAATCGATTCATGGATGATATAAATCCTCCAAAGGAATTTGAAGAGCACAATACTGAAAGAAAGATATTCGTTTGCGGGCACTTGAATGTATCAATCAGGACTTTGATGGCAAGTGAAAAGTTTAAAGACCGGGGAAAAAAGGAATGGATACAAAAAGAGGACTTGAAATGGCTGCTGGCAACGAGAAAAGAATATATCAGGTGTTACTATCTGCATCTTGCCGTCGATAATATTTACGAGAATAAGGTTCGGATAATGAGTGGTAAAGAAACTATTGACTTTTGCATAAATAGCTGGGGCAACCATGTTGTTGTTGTTCCGGGAACAGAACCTTATCTGAAGGATGTATTGGAATTTTTAAGAAATAACGTTGAGAATATCAGACAGATTATATTTTCATAATTCAGATAGCAGATGATAGCCATAAACGCTATATCCTAACCAACAATGCCCCTCAACAACGCGCCAACCACGTAGGCTACGCTCGCTGCCAGTCCACCGACCAATAGCATCTCGAGGCCGCTTCTTAGGGGATTTAATTTGGTAACAGTTACTTTCGCAACCCCCAGCCCAAAGATTGTCAACGCAGATAATATAACAGATACTGTGAAGGATTCGGTCGAAGAAATCGGGTAGAACAGTCCCAGCACGTAGACGATAAGCGGCATGAATCCGGCCAAGATGAAAGACACAAGCGTAGCCAGTGCGCTGAATAACGGCTTGCGTTCGTCTTGAAGCATCCCCAGTTCGTTGATCATCATCGCTTTAACCCACCTCTCCGGGTCCCGGGCCTGAATATCAACGAGGCGGCGTGCATCCTCCTCCGAATAATTATGGTTTCGATAGACCTCGTAGAGTTCAGCCCGTTCACCTTCAGGGAAATGTTCAACCTCCCAGGCTTCCCGCTGCCATTCCCGCTGGTAATACTCTTTTTCGCTCTTGGAAGAAAGGTACGCTCCTATGGCCATTGAAAAACCATCAGCCAGCAGGTTGGCCATACCCAGGATAAGAACGATACTGCTGCCAAGTTTGGCACCGGCCACGCCGCTGACTACTGCAAAGGTGGTAAGGATGCCGTCCAGCCCGCCATAGACCATGTTACCAATATAAACGTCGCTCGCTCCCCCGTGCTGCTCTTTGGCTGCCTGGGCGATACGCTCAGGTGCATGCGCCAATGCTGATGCCTGTACATCATGCTGGTCGAATGCTTTACGCATTTCATCGAGTCGTCTGGACTTATTCATTACTACACCTGCATTCACTATTGCGATTACGATACCTAAAACCTTATTGAAATCATGTAAGGTGCAGTTTCGACAATGGCGATTTTACGCTATCGGGGCGCGTTGATGGGTCGCATACTGGAAGGAGCGTCTCCCAGTTGCCAAAATTTTCAATAAACTATAGATATATGAAGAATATATAAAAGAAAGTTTATTCCAACATGATTTTTGGATTAATCCGCCGAAGGAGAATTAAAAAAGGGTATGGTGCGAGATGGCAAAAAACAAACCTAATGGTAATGGAGCAAATCTCGGTTTTGAAGAGAAACTCTGGCAGGCAGCAGATAAGCTCAGGAATAACATGGATGCTGCGGAATACAAGCATGTAGTTCTTGGTTTGATATTCCTGAAGTATATTTCAGACGCATTTGAAGAGAAGAACCAATTTTTAATCAGGGAATCTAATTTAGGAGCAGACCCTGAAGACCCTGATGAGTACAGGGCGGAAAATATTTTTTGGGTTCCTCCTGAAGCCAGGTGGGGATATCTTCAGAAAAATGCAAAACAGCCTACTATCGGGAATCTTATTGACGATGCAATGGATGGGATTGAGAGAGATAATCCCTCTCTTAAAGGCGTTCTGCCTAAGAATTATGCCCGGGTATCACTTGATAAACAAAGACTTGGCGAGATTATAGACCTGATAGGAACAATTGGCCTTGGGGATTATGAAAGTAAATCAAAGGATATTTTAGGGCGGGTTTATGAATATTTTTTAGGCCAATTTGCAGATGCTGAAGGAAAGAAAGGCGGGCAGTTCTATACGCCGAGGTCGATTGTAAGAATTCTTGTTGAGATGATTGAGCCATACAAAGGCCGGGTTTATGACCCCTGCTGCGGCTCAGGCGGCATGTTTGTCCAGAGTGAGAAATTCGTTAAAGCCCATGAAGGAAGAATTGGAGATATCGCTATCTATGGACAGGAATCAAACCAGACGACATGGCGCCTGTGTGTGATGAATCTTGCGATTCGCGGCATAGATGCAAAAGTGTTGTGGGGCGATGCTTTTCTTAACGATTTGCATAAGGATTTGAAAGCGGATTTTGTCCTTGCGAATCCGCCTTTTAACGACAGCGACTGGAAAGGCGATCTTCTGCGTGAGGATATAAGATGGAAATTCGGAACTCCGCCAACTGGAAATGCCAACTTTGCATGGGTGCAGCATTTTATCCATCATTTAGCGCCAATAGGAATTGCAGGCTTTGTTCTGGCTAACGGCTCGATGTCTTCCAATACTTCGGGTGAAGGGGAGATAAGAAAGAACATTATCGAGGCTGATCTTGTTGATTGCATGGTTGCTTTGCCTTCGCAATTGTTTTACAATACCATGATTCCTGCCTGTCTCTGGTTTGTTGCACGGGATAAGAAAAACCACAAGTTCAGGGATAGAAGGGGAGAAGTTCTTTTTATTGATGCCCGCAAGATGGGTGAAATGGTGGACAGAAGGCACAGGGAGCTTACTGATGATGAAGTACAGAGAATCGCCTCCACGTATCACGCATGGCGCGGGGAGGGCGGGAAGTATGAGGATGTGGCTGGATTCTGTATGGCAGTTAAGCTGGATGAAATCAGGAAGCACGGGCATATCCTGACACCGGGGCGGTATGTGGGCGCAGAGGAGGTTGAAGATGATGGTGAGCCTTTTGAGGAGAAGATGCAGAGGCTGACGGTGGAACTTGCGGCGCAGTTCAAGAGGTCGAGGGAGCTTGAGGAGGAGATTGGGAAGAATCTTGCGGGGTTGGGATTTAAGGTTTAGATGAGCAAAAAAATAAAAGTACTCGGAACAGAAATTGCATTATCTTCACAAAAGAAAGAAGATTATATTTCTCTTACAGATATTGCAAGATATAAGAATCCCGAACATCCTGCAGATGTAATAAAAAACTGGACCAGATCGAAAGATACGATAGAATTTTTAGGTTTATGGGAGAGGATAAATAATCCTGATTTTAAAGTGGTCGAATTCGACCAGTTTAGAAATCTGGCAGGAACTAACTCTTTTGTGTTGTTTGCCCGGCGCATCGGCGCTGACAGGGGCGGGTACTGGGAGGTGGTGGGGGGATGAGAGATTATAGTTTTTTGACTAAGAAAGGGGCTCGTACGGCGGATAGCGGGATTTTGAAGATTTTCATTAGTTATAGCACAAATGATTTAGAGAAAATCAAACCTATATCAAAATATATCTCAAATATACAAGGCACTAAGATATTTCTTGCAGAAGAGAATATGAAGCCGAGCTCGGAAGTAATCCAGACGATTATTAATACGATAAAATCTGCGGACATTTTTCTTGTATTTTTTAGCAAGGATGCCAAAGAATCAGAGTATGTTCAACAGGAAATTGGCGTTGCAAAAGGAAATAATATAATAATTATTCCAATTCTGCTGGACTCCAATACACCGAAAGCAATGTTAGTAAGCACAAATTATGTAAACTTATCTGACAAAGAAAAAGAACAAGCGGAGTTACAAAGATTATATTCTTTTATAATTGATAATGTCAACAGGAAAAATCATAATCGGGAATTGGTGACCCTTGGAATTTTAGCAATTGGAGTTGGAGCTTTGCTTTTACAAGAAAAATAAAGAGACCCAATGATCCAAAAACAAACATTCAAAGAAACTGAAGTTGGGAGGATTCCAGAAGGCTGGTCTGAGATCAGACTTTCAGATATTATAGAAATTATTGGTGGAGGAACACCGAAGACCACCGTTTCTGAATATTGGGGTGGAGACATACCTTGGTTATCTGTGGTTGATTTCAACAATGATTTACGAAAAGTGTATACCACTGAAAAAACAATAACTGAAGAAGGATTAAAAAATAGTTCTACAAAAATATTGAAAAAGGGTGGAATCATAATCTCCGCTCGTGGAACTGTTGGAGCTATAGCTCAACTTGGGAGGGATATGGCTTTTAATCAATCTTGTTATGGGTTGAGAGCCAAACAAAACACAACAAATGACTTTGTATATTATCTTATTAAACATGCAGTAAACAAGCTAAAAATTAGTGCTCATGGTTCTGTATTTGATACTATCACACGCGATACTTTTGATTTAATTGAGGTTTTGGTACCTCCTTTATCTGAACAGCAATTAATTACAGAAATTCTTGGTGCTCTCGATGACAAAATTGCTCTCAACCGCTCCATGAACTCCACCCTCGAAGCCATCGGGCAGGCGCTTTTCAAGCACTGGTTCATTGATTTTGAATTCCCGAACGAGGAAGGCAAGCCCTACAGGTCGAGCGGCGGGGAGATGGTGAAGACGGAGCTTGGGGAGATGCCGAAAGGGTGGAGGGTTGGAGTATTTAAGGACTGTTGTAAACGAATTGAGAACGGAGGAACACCCAAGAGAAGCGAACCTAAATACTGGGAGCCGGGTACTATTCCGTGGCTTACATCTGGAGAGGTTCGACAGAGCATTGTTATCTCAACAGAGAATTTTATCTCTAATGATGGATTAGCTAATAGCAGTGCAAAACTTTGGCCAAGTGGAACAACAGTTGTTGCATTATATGGCGCAACAGCAGGTCAAGTTTGTTTTCTAGCAGAAGAGATGTGTGCAAACCAGGCATGTTGTGGTCTCATACCCTCTGAAAAGATGAGGTTTTATATTTATCTGCGAGCATCATTATCAATTGAAGCGTTTGAGAGGCAAACTAGAGGGTCAGCGCAGCAGAATTTAAGCCAACAAATTGTGGCAGATTTCCCGACTACCATTCCAGATTATGGAGTGCTTGAACGGTTTGATAAAGCAGTTGAGCCAATATTTGATAAATGGATTTCCAATCTATACGAATCCCGCACCCTCGCCGCGCTCCGCGATGCCCTCCTCCCCAAGCTGATGTCGGGCGAGATTCGGGTTAGTATTGAAAGCTAAAATAATAATTGATATAGAAAAATGGGATTCGATTCACAAAAGATTATAAATAGATAAAATTTCATTTTGATAAAGATAAGATGGTCACAAAGCCTAATTTTTTGCTGGAATATGCTATTGATTCATTATTGAAGACTTTCAATCAGGAACGAAAACCTGTAATGAAAAAGGCTCATTTCTTTAAGTTAATGAATTTGCTTGACACTCGCCTAAAAAACCAGGGAGTGGATATAGGATTACCAGGTTATTGGTATAAATATGGTTTTTATATAGAAATTAATCATCTCAATAGCGTTCTTCCAAGAGATTTCAGCAAATTCTATATGATGGATGAATTTATTGTTCCACCCTTGAATCTAAGGAGAGAATATGAAATATTAGATGATATAAAAAAGAAAATTGATTTAACTATTCGTTCTCTTTGGACACAATTTGGATTCAAACCAGGCTATGGGTATGTCGTCAAGAAGAAATCTTACGAAATTAATGCGCCCTACAAATTCAATTCTATTTTCCAGGAATATATTGACATTGTAAACAGGACTGAAACCGGATTTATTTCAAAGAAAGAGACTTTGGAACCCTTACTTGATAAATTACTCTCAGAGTTTCCAGATAAAGATTTTTCTGAATTATATGATACTTATTTAGAATGGGATGACACTACACGATTATGCCTTGATCTTTTATCAGGAAAAAAAGAGAATGAACTCATCAAGGGACTGGAGGAATTATTCTGGGAAACATTTTCAAAAGGAGTTCGAATTCGGCACAACCAGAATTTACCGGATCCTGAAATCATAAAGCGCTGGAAAATAGAATATGAGTCTGAAATTCCAAGAACTCATAAGCATATCGAAAATATTCGAAATAGCCTTCTCTCAGTTAATTATAAGGCATCAGGCAAAGACGAAACACTCGTTAAAAAGTTAATGAAAAAGGCATATGAAATGTCCATGGAGGCAAATTGATTGCCTTTTTTTTTAGATAATAATGTTCTAATTGGTTATATTTTTGAAACCGATAACTGGAATTCCAAATCGATGGAAGTAATGGGGTGTCACGTCCCCAAAATCTCAAGTGATACGGTCAAAGCAGAATGTTCCGACATATACCAAAAAAATATTGGGAAAATTAAAAGGGAAATTCTGAAGAGTATTGGTGAGATAAATAAATCAAAATCTGTAAACGTGGATAATCTGCAATCGTTCTCAAACACTTTTTATTCAAAAGATGTAATTCTCAGTTTCTTAAACTCTAATCCGAATAGCGACAAAAATAAAATTATCAATGGATTAAGGACATTATTAAGAGATACCGAGTCACGCTGTTTGGTCAATTTTAATACCATTGAAAAATTAATTACATTTTACAAAAGGGATAAGCCATATAAAGATATATATAATATTTTTGAACTTGACGGATTGACGCGAATAGACCTTGTAGATGTTGAGATTATTCTTGATGCTCATCATATTGGTTTGCAGGTTGGAGAGTTGTTTTTTATAACAGGGGATTATTTGCACATTATTCCGAGAAGAGATATTATTAAAAAGAATACTTCTCTAAAAGACGTAATAGGATTGGGAGAGTTTCAGGCAGAAAGTAGCTGATGTCGGGTGAGCAATTAAGCCTGCAATGAACGCGCAGATAGTTTTTTATACTGAACTTGCGTTTAATATACTGAACGGTGGTTCGATTGATTGAACTATTCAGACAATATGTAAAATGGAAAATCCTGGCTCATTTCCTTGCCAATCCAAATACACCTTTCCACATAAAACAGCTTGCGAGGGTACTTAATGTCAGCCCTGCAAGCGTAAGCAGTGCGGTAAAGTCCTTCGGGGAAGACGGGCTGCTGTGGAAGGAAGAAAAAGGATTGGCTCATATTTACAGGCTGGACTCCGAGAATAGCATGGTTGCGCCCATGAAAAAGGCATACGGGATTGCCTTTGTGCTGTCATCAAAACCAAAAGAAAAATTCCTCGAAATAGACCAGAATATCATCTCTCTTGCCCTTTTTGGAAGCTATGCAGAAGGCAGTTTTGATGAAAAAAGCGACATAGATTTTCTGATAGTGACAGGCGCCAGTAAAGAAAGTTTCATTAAAGTTGCAAAAATGCTGGAGGATGAACTTGAAAAAGAGGTAAGCTTATCAGTGTTAAAATTATCAGAATGGAGAGAAATGGCAAAAAATGGTGATGCATTTTATAAAAGGATTATTGAAAATCACATCCTGCTCTATGGAAGCGGTTTAAAATGAAAATGACAGAATGCTTCCAGAAGGGTCTGTTGAAAAGAACATCGCCTGATATGGAAAATGCCCTTCGTTCCCTTGAGCTTTCAAAGAGCAATATCGAGGATGCGGAGCAGAATATGTCCATACATCGTTACAGGGTCGTGGCTATCTCGAGTTATTCATCCATGTTTCATGCAGCAAGAGCCATACTTTTCAGGGACGGCATAAAAGAACGCAGTCATGAATGTATTCCAGTTTATCTTAAGGAAAAGTATCCGCAACTGGAGACCTTGGCAAATATTCTTGATTCATACCGGAGATTCAGGCACGATGCAATTTATGGGCTTGATTTCGCTATTGACGACAAAGAAGCAAAGGCTGCCCTGGATTCTGCAAAAGAAATTCTTGAAAAAATAGAAATTTTCATAGGTGAAGCTAAATGAAAGTTATTTTTTCTGAAAAAGGAGCGAACTCATGACCTCTGGAATGACAGAATCAGAAGTTGAAAAAGTCGCTCTGGAGATTATCTCGGAACTGGGATACAAAATCCTTTATGGTCCTGATATTGCTCATGATGGGATTTCCCCGGAAAGAAAAAGCTATTCAGACGTTGTCCTGGTTGATAGACTGGGAGATGCAGTTGATAGAATCAATCCCGATATACCACGAGAAGCAAGGGAAGAAGCTATTAAAAAGGTTTTAAGGTCAGAAAGCCCACAGCTCATCATTAACAACCGGAGCTTCCATAAAATGCTGGTTGAGGGTGTGGATGTCGAATACAGAAGAAAAGACGGAAGCATAGCCGGGGATAAGGTCTGGCTTTTCGATTATAAAAACCCGCAGAATAATGAGTTCCTTGCGGTAAATCAGTTCACAATCCTTGAAAATAACAATAACAGAAGGCCGGATATAATCCTTTTCATAAACGGTCTTCCCCTGGTTGTAATTGAATTAAAAAATCCTGCTGATGAAAATGCAACCATCTGGACTGCTTTTAACCAGCTTGAAACCTACAAAGCCCAGATTCCAACGCTCTTCCCTTACAATGAGATTTTAGTAATCTGCGATGGAATTGAAGCGAGGGCAGGAACGATAACCTCAAACAAAGAGAGGTTCATGCCCTGGAAAACGATCGAAGGAAAAGAGACTGCACCTTCGGCTATGCCGCAGTTAGAGGTTCTTTTTCAGGGGATGTTTGATAAAAAAATATTGCTTGACCTGATAAGGCATTTCATAGTATTTGAACAAGAACGGCAGGACATTCATAAAAAACTTGCTGCCTATCACCAATATCATGCTGTCAATAAGGCAATTGAAGCAACACTTACTGCTTCAAGCCCGAGGGGCGATAAACGCTGCGGTGTTGTCTGGCATACACAGGGTTCGGGCAAAAGCCTTACAATGGCTTTTTACACAGGAAAACTTGTTTTAGCTCTGGACAACCCCACGATTGTCGTGCTGACGGACAGGAATGATCTTGACGACCAGTTATTCGGAACATTCAGCCGCTGCCATGAGTTACTGAGACAAAAACCGGTACAGGCAGCTTCAAGAAGTGAATTAAAGGAACTCCTCATGGTTGCTTCAGGTGGCGTAGTCTTTACAACGATACAGAAATTTTTCCCCGAAGAGAAAGGAGATAAATACCCTTTGCTCTCCGAAAGAAGAAATATCATCGTAATAGCAGACGAGGCGCACAGAAGCCAGTATGATTTTATTGACGGCTTTGCCAGGCACATGAGGGACGCATTGCCCAATGCCTCATTTATCGGCTTTACCGGGACGCCGATAGAAAAAGCAGATAGAAGCACTCCTGCCGTATTTGGAAATTATATTGATATTTATGATATAGAGCAGGCAGTAGAAGACGGCGCAACTGTAAGGATTTATTACGAAAGCAGACTGGCAAAACTTGAATTAAAGCCTGAGGAGCGCCCGAAGATCGATCCTGAATTTGAAGACCTCACAGAAGGCGAGGAAGTAGAGAAGAAAGAAAAGCTGAAAAGCAAATGGGCAAGACTCGAAGCCATAGTCGGGAGCGAAAAACGTATAAAGCTCATTGCAAAGGATATTGTCGATCATTTCGAGAAGCGGCTTGAAGTTCTTGAAGGAAAAGGCATGATTGTCTGCATGAGCAGGCGCATCTGCATTGAACTTCACAATGAGATTGTTAAATTAAGACCGCAATGGTATCATCGGGACGACGATAAGGGAACTATCAAGGTTATCATGACAGGTTCCGCAAGCGACGATGTAAGCTGGCAGGAACATATCAGGACTAAGCCGCGGCGCAGAGTTCTTGGAGACCGAATGAAAGACCCTGCCGCCCCTCTTAAAATTGCTATCGTACGGGACATGTGGCTGACAGGATTTGATGCGCCAAGCCTGCATACCATGTATATCGATAAACCAATGCGAAGCCATGGGTTGATGCAGGCAATCGCAAGGGTGAACCGCGTTTTCAAGGATAAAAAAGGAGGACTTGTCGTTGATTATCTGGGAATAGCAGATGAGTTAAAGAAAGCATTATCTGATTATACCGAAAGTGGCGGCAGGGGTAAAACTGTATTTGACAAAGAAGAAGCGGTTGCATTAATGCTTGAAAAATATGAACTTGTGGCAGAACTATTCCATGGTTTCGATTATGAAAGATTCTTCACAGCGCAGCCGAGGGAAAAGATGTCTATTATTCCGGCGGCTATGGAACATGTATTAAAACAGGAAAATGGTAAAGAGAGATATCTGGAGTATGTAACCCGGTTATCGCAGGCATTCGCCCTTGCTGTACCGCATGAGGAAGCTTTAAAGATTAGAGATGATGTTGGATTTTTCCAGGTAGTTCGGTCGGGTCTTGCTAAAACCACGGTAACAGCAGGCAAACCAGAGGAAGATTTAGATTCCGCCATCCGGCAGATTATATCCAGGGCTATTGTTTCGGACAAAGTGATAGATATTTTTGATGCTGTTGGATTGAAAAAGCCTGACATCTCAATACTATCAGATGAATTTTTAGCCGAAGTTGAAAGAATGCCCCACAAGAATCTTGCATTTGAATTGCTCAGGAAGCTTCTGAATGATGAAATAAAAACAAGGTCAAAAAAGAATCTGATGCAGGGTAAGTCTTTTGCAGATATGCTGGAAAAAGCGATTAAAAGATACCAGAATAAGAGTATAGAGACCGCACAGGTTATTGAAGAATTGATAGAACTGGCAAAAGAGATGCGCGAGGCAAGACTCAGGGGGAAAAAATTAAATCTAAATGAAGAGGAACTTGCGTTCTATGATGCCCTGGAAGTAAATGACAGTGCAGTTAAAGTTCTGGGCGATGAAAAATTAGTAATCATCGCAAGAGAACTTGTTGATACAGTCCGTAAAAATGTCACAATCGACTGGACATTGAAAGAAAGTGTCCAGGCAAAACTTAGAGTCATGGTAAAGAGGATTTTAAAGAAGTATGGTTATCCTCCTGATATGCAGAAGAAAGCAACAGAGACCGTTTTGGAGCAGGCAAAATTAATATGTAAAGACCTTGCTGAAGTGTGAATATTTATTAATCCTCACTCCTTTACCCTCGACCCGCCCGCAGGCAGGAACATCGCAATCTTATCGGGCGACGCAATCGTCTTAATAAGTTTCATGTCTTTGAATTTTTCATTCAGCATCCTGTAAATCTTCTTTGACAGGTCATTCTGCTCAAACTCTCCAGGTTCTATCTCCATGACGAACTGCGCCCTGCTTTTTACCGCGCTCAAAGGTCCTCCTATCAGTCTTTGTTCCTCATTCATAACGAGACCGAGTGCCGTCCCGAGCATAACATCCTTGTAATAATTGCGTTTTCCCCTTATCACGAAAGCCCCCTTTGCCACATATTCCCCGGATTCAGGCGTCTTTGAAACCTGCTCCGGCAGAACCCAGTAACAGTCCCCGCTCGCCTGGCCTGATTTCCAGATGCCGGAATACGATACAGTGAACTGCGCAGCCTCGGTGAGCGTGGTTTCGGGAACTTCTTTTCCTTCTGTTTTAATAACCACAGACGGAGAACCCGAAACATGGGCGTGGAAGAAAATATCCCGTTTCTCAAGGTATTTCTTCACGATATCCTCGTTACTCTGGGCATCCCTGCCCCCGATAACAAGGAAGCCGTCAGATGATATAAACCACCTGAACTGCTCGTACCACTTTTGTTTTAATTTTTCCTGCTTTTTCTTTTCCCGCGGCGCCTCTTTCTTTTCTGATAATTTCTTTGTCCCTTCAATAGCAGTGAGCGCGCCTTTTATTTTCGAGGCCAGTTTTTTTGATTTATCGTAATAGACCTGCGAATTCTGGGGAACTGAAAGCCTGATATCCAGGTCTACATCTTGATTATCAAGCGTTACAGTGATTATCCCCCTGCCAGTATCGATGGATTTTATCGCCCGTGCTTCAGGTTTATCAGAACTCTTTAATTTGCCCTTAATCTCGTCCCACGAATATCCCTTATCCCTGGCATCCCTTATCGTTTTCAGAATCCCGTCGCACATCTGGTAATGCGCATATACCAATTCCCCTTTGCGTACAAGTTTTCCTTCATCTTCCTTGAATTTCCCGAGCGCCAGCATCTGTTTTTGCATGCGGTATTCATACAGCCCCGGTTTTTCGGCTTTTTCCCCAACATTTTTTTCCTCTTTTAATTCGCCTTTTTTCTCGGTTTCAGGGCTGAAATACTCATCAAGCGCATCATTAAAAGTGTTAAAGTATTTCTTTTCGTTTTTCCCGTATTGCGACAGCTCAAACGGCAGCACGTCAACTGGTTTCCCATCTTTTAAGACAATGTGGGGTTTAAGGTCGGTACGAAGCGGCATGAATACTTCCGCAAGCGCTTTTTGCACCGAAGCAATATCGCTAAACTGCTTTGCGGTTGTGTTCTTATCAATACCGCCGCGCTGGCATAGTTCCTCAGCATACTGCCCTCCCATGTTCATCCGTGTCGCAAGCGTCCTGACAATATCAGAATCCGAATGTGAGAACATTTCCGCAAGCTCATCCGCCGTGACCGTAACAGGGGAAAGCTGCGGCGCCGGAAGCTCATAGGGTTCACCGCCCCTGACTTTCCTGTCCCTGAAACTGATGGATTTTAGAGGGAGGATTATCTTTTTTTCAGCATTAAGGAGTACAATATTGCCTCTTGAGAATAGTTCGATAAGAAGAATCGTCTTATCCTCTCCGCGCTGGATTTGCATCTCGATTATCCTGTCAAAATCATACTGCGAAATGTCGGTTATCCTGCCTCCGGTCAGGTGTTTTCGAAGCAGCATCGGGAAAGACTGCGGGAACTTCGGGGCGATTTCAGGATTTTTTGTAAGATGCAGGCGTCTTCCGGCTTCGATAACAAGATTTGTTCTCCCTTCCTTGAAAATATGAAGTCCTATCCTGATTTCATCTGCTGAATGCTGGTATATTTTTGCAATTTTGGCATCCAGAAGACGGGGGCGCAGTTCCTTGATAAGCGCAGTCACGTCCACGCTTGACATTTCCTGTTTCATTGGGCGTTATATGATGCGCGAGTTAATTTAAGTTAGTGGTAAAGATTCTAAATCAACCCTTCCAAATATTCAGCAATCATCCTCGTAACATCCACCCCGCACGCCTCGAATATTCCCTTACCCGAAGGCGTTCCATTTATCTCTATAACGTAATCCCCCTCTATAATATCCACGCCTGCGTATATCGTACCGATAACCCGGGCGGCTTCAAGAGCCAGCCTTTCCTGTTCACCGGTCAACACGCAGGGTTTTGCGCTTCCGCCCTGGCTCAGGTTATTTATCCAGCCACCGGGCGGCGCAACCCGGTATATCGAGCCAGCAACTTTCCCGTTCACAACAAAAACCCGGATGTCCCTGCCCGGATTTGGTATGAATTCCTGAATATATATCAATCTTTTTTCTTTAAAGAGCTTTTTGAGTTTCTCAACTCCGTTTTTGTTCTCCCTGACGCACTCCACACCAATCCCCTTGTACCCGAATACGGGTTTCACCACGGCGCGCCCGAAAGAAGATAATGCTGCGACGGCTTCGTCGAAGTTGTTCGTCACAATAGTTTTGGGCGTTAGTATGCCGTTTTTCTGGAATAAAAAACTTGAAACATATTTGTTCGCCGATTTGGCTATTGATTCGGGTGAATTTATGACCTCAACGCCAAATTCTTTTAGCTGGCAGAGGATATCAAACCTGAACGAGACGTCGTTGTGGGTCGCGGGTCCCAAGTCTCTTACAATAACAGCATCAAGCCCTGTAAGATCTATTTTTCCAGCATATATTTTTCCAGATAAGATATCCGAGGTCGCATCATCGAAGCTGAATGTGACCGGATGCATACCATATTGCCTGATGGCATTCTGAAAAGCAAGGCCAGTCCAGTCATCAGGATCGGTTACCGCTATCCCTACTCTTTTCATGAGAATATCGACCTTTGGTTCAACCTGTATGATAATATATTTCCCTCGCAAGGGACGAGAGTTGGATGCTGCGCTGGTTATGCCGCATACATTACTTTGCCTTTTCTTGCAAATTCAGTAATAAGAGAATTACCGGATTCAAATTCTTCAGAAGTGAGAGTGATGATATCAAGAGGCACTCGGAATTTTTTTATGGTATTAATCTCTGCTTCCTTCGTTAATCTTGCTCTTTCAAAAATATCTTTGTCTTGAAAATCCGGAGAAATAATCAAAATATCCACATCGCTTTCCATGGTTGCTTTTCCCGTGCTGTGCGACCCGAATAAAATTATCTTTGAAACTTTCAATCCTTTTTCTTTCAAACAATTCTCAAAGAATTTAATGGCTTCTGCTATTTTGTCTTTAATCATGTATTTATCAAGATTATAATTGGTTTAATCGCTTATTTGCTTTTCCCGTTACTCCGCCTGCATCCTCCCACAATAGCCGCCATCAATCTTTCGTCGCCCGCCCGCGTGCGCAAGAGGTGGCTTCGAGCTTATCGCAAAGAGGAAATGAGCTGAACAACTCTCGCGATGGCAGAATCCAGTCCGGAACAGCCGCAACCACAGACTCATAGAAACCGTTAATGTAATTGGAATTGTCAATAGCTTTCATGCAGGTTTGCGGTACATGCGAAGAATCCACGAGGTGTGGGTTAAAAGATGAAGGACTATTTGACCTGTGCCCAAAATCGAAAACCGTTGAAAAAACGGTAAAACCCCAAGCGCAGAAAGATGGGATGTCCACAGTTATCGATAAAGAAATACTCAGGCGCTATTTTGGTTATTCCGAATTCAGGCAGCTCCAGCAGGATATAATACTTGACGTCCTGAAAGGGAACGATGTACTTGTCCTGATGCCCACTGGCGGCGGGAAATCCCTGTGCTACCAGTATCCATCCCTGCTTTTTAAGGGATTAACTATCGTTGTCTCTCCTCTCATTTCCCTGATGAAAAACCAGGTGGACAGCCTCAGGTCGAATGGCATCCGGGCCGAATATATCAACAGCTCATTGAATTATGAAGAAATCATAAAAATAAAATCCGATCTTTTGCAAAACAAGGTCAGGTTGCTCTATATTGCCCCGGAAAGAATGACCATCCCAGCATTTCTTTCATTTTTAAAGGGATTAAAAATAAGCCTTTTCGCCATTGATGAAGCCCACTGCATCTCGGAATGGGGGCATGATTTCAGGCCCGAATACAGGCAGTTAAAAATTATAGGCACATCTTTTCCTGATATTCCGATAATTGCACTCACCGCCACCGCGACCACGAAGGTCAGGGAAGATATCGTAAACCAGCTCGAACTTAAAGATTGCAGAAAATATATTGCAAGTTTCAACAGGGAGAACCTTGTTTATTATGTCAAACCCAAACAGGATGCTTTCAGGCAGATAGTAGAGTTCTTAAAAACAAAGCCCCATGAATCAGGTATAATTTACTGTTACAGCAGGAAAAGCGTAGAATCTCTCACAGAAAACCTGAAATTTGCAGGATTTCGGGCGCTTCCGTATCATGCAGGCCTTTCCGCGAGCATAAGGTCCACGAACCAGGAAAAGTTCATAAAAGATGATGTAGAAATACTTGTCGCAACAATCGCTTTCGGAATGGGCATCGACAAACCCAACATACGTTTTGTGATACATCATGACCTCCCCAAAAACCTTGAAGCCTATTATCAGGAAACAGGACGCGCAGGCAGGGATGGGCTGAGGAGCGATTGCGTGCTTTTCTACAGTTACGGCGACAGGCAGAAGATAGAGTATTTTATTAACCAGATGACAAACGAAAAGGAAAGGCAAATAGCGCATAATAAGCTGATGGACATCATAAATTTTTGTGAAACTACCGCATGCAGGCGAAAGCTGCTCCTGGGTTATTTTGGCGAGGAATTTAAAGAGGAAAAGTGCAGCGGCTGCGATAACTGTCTCATGCCGAAGGGTGAAATGGAAGCAACAGGTGAAATACTGGTCATCCTGTCCTGTATAGAAGAACTGGAAGAAAAATTCGGGATAAATTATTGCATAGATGTACTTACCGGAAGTAAGAGCAGCCGCATCGTACAAAATGGTCACGCGGCATTGAAGTCATATGGGTCCGGGAAAAACCTGCCAAAAAAAATGTGGCATGGGTTCATAAGAGAACTCCTCCGGCGCGGTTATCTCAACCTGGAGGGTGAATATCCTATCCTGAAATTGTGCCAGAAGAGCAGGGATTTATTATCAGGTTCTAAAGATGATATGACGCCTGAGAAAATATACCTTGTAAAACCCGAGGCAGTTGAAAAACCTGCAACAAAACCAGCAATGATAGAGCAGGATTCCGATGACAGGGGATTGTTCGAGGCGCTTCGGACATTAAGGAAAATACTTGCCGACGCCGAAAATTATCCACCTTATATGATATTCAATGACGCCAGCCTGAAACAGATGGCTGCACGGCGTCCGTGCACTAATGGGGATTTTCAAAATATTACAGGTGTGGGAGATAAGAAGCTAGAGAGATATGGCGCTATTTTCATTAGCGAGATCCGGAGATTTTGCGAGAAACAAAGCAGCCAGCCTGTGAAAAAACGCTCCAGTGAGTATGTGACCATGGAGATGCTAAATCAGGGAATGGATCTTGATGAAATCACATTAACAAGGAATTTATCATTGAATACAATTTATGACCATATTGAGAAATTGATCCTAACGGGAGAAAATATCGAGGTCGAGAAGTTCGTTACGAAGGAAAAGGCCAAAGTGATATCGAGTGTGATCCTTGAAATGGGAGGAGAGACCCTGACGCCGATAAAGGAAAAGTTGGGTGAAAATTATTCGTATGGGGAAATAAGGATTGTAAGAGCTAAAATGAAGAGGAAGAACGATTAGTATTTTGCATGCGCACCACGCCTTCTTCCAGATAGCCGAATCTTGACACAAGGCAGTTAAGGAAATTAACTACCCTCTCTGCTTCATCGATTATCACGCCGTCGCTTGAAGCAACAATATATTTAGAGTTTTTTAAGGTATAATCCGCATGCTTTGAAG
>JBAVMS010000057.1:0-2217 GCA_049690315.1 Candidatus Methanoperedens sp. | reverse complement strand
GTGTTCGATTGCAGTTGCATTATTACCACCCTTCCGTAAATGCCGGGTGATGTTTCGCAAAGGATTCCTGGGCTTCTTCAAAGCTCACCTTTTTGTAATATTTGGCTTTCGTTTCCTTGCTGTGGCCCGCTGCCTTCGCAGATACATCAGGATCACCCCCATTCCGGTCATGATGCCTCTCGCCGGCTTCTCTTAAACCCATCAAGGTATCAAGGTGGTATTCCTTGCCACTTGGCTTAATGGATTGAAGTTGCTGGATGTTCAGAAGTCTTGCCCACTTGTTTACTTCCTTTTCAAAGTGCCTGAGAGTTAGCCTGTTGCCAGTTCTCTCATTAATGAAAATAGGTCCCTTCTTTCTATTTCCAATATAATGTCGGAGCATCTCGTTTGTGTTGTTGGTGAGTTTCATGGTCTTTGGAGAACCTTGAAATGACGACATTTGACGTCCCACTTTTTACACACTTGCATTAGCATTAACTTTTTCCTCCTTTTTGTTATGTTCCTCAATTATTGCGATATATTCCTTAACCAGAAATTCACTCATCTCAAGAGTTCTGCAAATTTCCTGAACATCCATCCTTCCATGTAGGGTTCTGACTTTCTTAAAAGCCTTAATGTACCGATCACAAGCTTCTTCTGTGTGACCTGTTATCCTGGCAATGTCAGGAGTTGGGATATTTTTCAGGTAAAGTCCGATTATGATCTTTTTATGAGTCATAGCCCTTCCGAGATCATGTATCGTGCCTCGATAAGGCAGTACAACTTGATTTTCAGTTTGGTACTCCCTGATATCCTTTCCAACAACTCCGATACTGATGCCCAATAACTCCGCTGCATCAGCCTGAGTCAATACACCGTTCTGCTCATATGCTTCTTTAAGAATTCTTGCAATTCTCATCTTCCGGATCTCCTTATGCGAATAACCGTTAGCTCGAAGTTCTCTATCTTCGGCATGCGTAACAGAAAGAATTACAGGAACTATCTTTGTCTTCTCAAGGGTTTTACCGTAACTTGGTTTTTCATCCTTGTGAACTGCAAACCAGAATGTCTGACCTGCTTCAAGACTCCATGCATCACGATTATGACTCTTGAATAGTTTCAGAACATCTTCAACAAACATTTCCTGTATCTTGTCTCCTCCAAGGAATTTATATTCGGAATTGAGAAGAAATTTGATGGCTGATCCCACTCCTTTTGCTTCGATATTTGAAATCACAGGTTCACCTCCTTTTTTTTAATCGATTCATCCAAAGCTATTTTCGATGGCTGGAGAAGCTGTTGAATTCGGTCTTTGCCTTCATCTTTGTATTTATTGAAGAGATCGAGATGTTCCTTTACAACTTTCTCAGAATTGTCTGTGAGCTCACGAATTTGATTTACAGTATAACCTTTGTCCTGCAGCATGACCATTCTTGAGAAATCAACAAGGTATCGCTTTATTGCATATCCTGTATGATTTGTCCTCAACTCGATTTCTGTGTATTCAAAACCTTTGAGCCAAAGTTCAATGATCTTGGTTTTATGGGATATTGTTGGTCCGATATCCTGGATTGAACCTCGTGTAGGAATATCGATTTCTTGATCCCTGAGTTCTTTCATGTCTCGTTGAATTGTTCGAAGACTACTATTGACAAGTAATGCAAGATCTTCCTGTACAAGAAGCCCGCCCTGGTCGTATGCTTCGGTTGTGAATCTCACAAGTTTGTGTTGACGAAGCCCACTGATACCCTTTTTTTCAAGAATATCGGCATCTTCCGGATGAGTTATTGTGAGCTTTACCGGTACAATTTTTATGTTATCTAACTGTTTTCCCGGTGGTTCGTCTTTGCTGACTGCATGATAGATGATTTGTTTATCTTCACGCTGATTTCCGTAATTTTGTCCGATGAATTCATGCATTAGCTGTACTAGCGATCTGCATGTTGCTCTTGGAAATCCATATTCGGTTTCCAACTCGTGAAAGAGCTGCTGTTCAGATGTTTTCTTCCAAGCACTTTTCAGGTTTGCGATTTCGTCTGTTATTATTTCCATGGCGATTTTCCAGATACCCATCAGGGTTTCTTTGGGATTTATAGGGGTCGCCATTTGACGGTAAGGTAATTTGTTCAACTGGTAAACTGCGTGGCTGGTAGAAATTACCTTTCTTCGCCTGTGAAACCTGATTCTCTTTTTTTGTATCGGGTGTTTTGACCGATGCTCTGACTGCCTCACTCATTG
>JBAVMS010000056.1:0-1854 GCA_049690315.1 Candidatus Methanoperedens sp. | reverse complement strand
CCCCTTGATTTCCTTGCCAAGACCAAAAATGCCTCCTTTCCGGTTCGGAAACTGCCAGTCTCTTATCCGAGGTTTCCGGATGGAGACTAATTAACACTACTACGTTAAGTAGTCGACATTTTCTTCTTGTTGTCCTATAGAGGTACCGGGAGGGATACCTATGGACAGCAAGGAACTACAATCGTGTCGGAGCAGGCTCGAAGCATTCCTTGCGGAGCTTCTTGAGCCTCTGGGGCGTCCGGAAAGGCGCAGATGGGGTAACGCTTACGTTCGCGGGTTGCTGCTGGATGGCGAACGAAAGTCCATTGAGCCTATGGCTGCTCGGTTGCCAGACGCCAATGTTCAGGCGATGCAGCAGTTTGTGGGTCAAAGTCCTTGGGACCACAACCCTGTTCGAAAAAAGCTTGCCGAACGGATGATCGACGCAATGGTCTCTGCGGTTGCCTGGATTGTTGATGATACCGGGTTCCCCAAACAAGGAAAACATTCTGTCGGTGTTGCCCGTCAGTATTCGGGTACTCTGGGCAAAGTTGGAAACTGCCAAATTGCGGTATCGCTCAATTTGGCCACAGACGAGGTCTGCATGCCCATCAATTTCGAGATCTACCTTCCGAAAGTTTGGGCAGACGATCCAGGAAGGTTGAAGCGAGCGGGAGTGCCAGACAGATTCTCCTTTAGGTCCAAATGGCAGATTGCTTTGGATCTGATTGACCAGGCGCATTCCTGGGACATCCCCAAAGGTGTCGTGGTCTGTGACTGCGCTTACGGGAACGGCAACCCCTTTCGGCAGGGCCTCATTGATCGGGAGCTTTCTTATGTAGCCGAAATCGAAGCCAAGACCATTGTCTTTTATGAACCCCGGAAAACAAGGCGCCGAGTAGGCGACCCGGCTCCCGATAACCTGACTGACAAAGTGAGTATTTTTACGGTTAAAGACTTTGCTCTCAAACTCCCTGCCTACATGTGGAAGACGATTAAATGGCGCCAGGGAACCAAGGGTAGGCTCGTTTCTCGTTTTGCCGCTGTCCGAGTAGTTCCGGCTCACCGGCCGGCTCAGGTCAAAAAGCGCCCTCCCAGGCAGTGGTTGCTTATCGAATGGCCCAAGGGGGAGCCTGCGCCCACGAAATATTGGTTTTCCAACTTGCTCTCGCAGGCAGGGATTAGCCGGCTCGTCTTTTTTGCCAAGGTGAGATGGCGGATCGAGCAAAGCTACCAACAACTCAAAGAGGAGTTGGGGCTCGATCACTATGAAGGCAGGGGCTATTTGGGATGGCATCACCATGTCACAATGACCATGTTGGCATATGGGTTTCTCCTGCGTGAAACCTTACGCAGTAAAAAAAACTTCTGGGTTGACCCTCCCGAAAGTGAGACGGGAGATGCAACGCCTGATAGCTTGTTGGTCGGGAACATGCCCGATCTGCCGTAGAAAAATAAATCATGACCGTTTATCACGATCTCCATGATAACTTAACGTAGTAGTGTTAAGCTAATGATGAGGCATGCTTCTTGAGCGCTTCCTTTCTCTGCGCATGGGACTTGGCGTACTTAACGAGTGCATTTATGAAAGTTGCTCAAGAAAATACTGTAGTCCCGCTGTTGCTTGGGTTGGTTCGCTCTGTTCGTGACTACTGCCAGCGGCAAGAAATGGAAATGTGCCGCAAACTCGTATTGACCCCTTCTCAGCTAGCTTGCATTTTGACCGTGCCGGTGCACGCCGATGAATTCAATGTTGATCAGGTAGCTAAAGTCATGGGACTTTCCCTCTCTCGCGCCAGCCGTGTAGTAGATTCATTAGTATGCAGAGGTTCGCTTTATCGCCGAACGGCGGACAGTGACCGGCGCATCCACTTG
>JBAVMS010000055.1:0-1538 GCA_049690315.1 Candidatus Methanoperedens sp. | reverse complement strand
ACCTTTTTTCGTATTGTGCAATCACAATTAAAACGATGGGGTCCTTGTCGGTCAGCTCTCATTTCAGAGCAATATCCATTAAAACAAGGATTGAAACTATATATTATATATATCTTCTTTGTAGCTTCTTAAAAGGATTTCAGAGCAACATCCATTAAAACAAGGATTGAAACACTATATGGAAAGAGGAGTGGCGGAGCTTAAATGAAAGTAACATACGATGCAGAACAAAAAATATACCTAGTAGAATATGAAAACTGTTTTTGGAACTTAGGAATGGAATCATGCGCGCAGGAACGCCTATTCGAGATGTCTAGCAATTGGGAAAAGAAGGCGCGTGAGTTTAATTATGACTTTCCGGTGTCGAAATTTCAGAGCAACATCCATTAAAACAAGGATTGAAACCATAACTACGGCGTCCCATAGTTGTAAACTTATTTATTTCTTCCTTCTAAGGCACAATACTTAACTAATTAAAACACATAAAAGTGTGTTTTGAAAAAGAGGAGGTGAAACTATATGTGCTTCTTTCTCATAGGTGCGTCTATATTAGGTGGTACAGTAGGCGGCATAGTAGGCGGCTTGATAGTTCTAGCAATTCCAACCATTATGGGCATCACGGTGGCGGGCTTTTTCAAATAAATGTTTAATAATCAGAGAAATTATTATAATCTTTTAATCAAGTTTAGCCTTCCGTCGTAATATCCTATCAATTATGCTGCGCTTGGGCTTGGGAGATTCTACATTATCATTATCAACTGGCTGAGTTTGACGCGTTTTTAGAATTAAGCTAAGGTTCGCATTTAGTTCTTTAACTTCTTTTGCTACTTCGTCAATTTTTTGCATCATCACCGCGTCTCGCTCTGAAAGCACTTCATTAAAGATGTTCATCAGTTCTTTTGGTGTGTAATTATGATGCAAAGTTACAACGTCTTTAACTTCCTTCGCTACTTTAATTTCGCTCGCGCGAATGCCGTAGTAATTACCGCGAGGGCCCTTCAATAATTCCGCCTTCAACGAATTGTTTTTGATACGCCTTCTTACTGTATCAACACTTACGTTGAGCGCTTCGGCAGCTTGCTTGATACTTAGTACTTCATCAGTATCCATAATCAACCTCATACAAGCCCAACATATGCATATGCATATGCAGTTTTACATAGGGTAGCGGACCTTATGCAGCGTGCTTTTTGCATAGGCAATGCTTATGGTATGCGTGCATATGAATATGCATAAGGTAAAAAGGTTACGATTTGATGCATCTATCGATTTGTGTGAAGAAGAATACGATATTGACCGTGCAATTGCGAATATATTAGATTGTGATAAAATGAGTAAAATATTAACCCAACTTTAGTTGGTTTATCCCGATGGTCATAAATAAATACACAGTATTGAGCTTACCTCTTTATAAATAATATTTCATGGCCGTTAGTCGTAATAGCGCGAGTGCGCACCTATCACAGTATTTTTGTGTTGGATATTGCAAATAATACGTCTCACCACAACGGTTGCAAAATTTAAGTGCAGTTTGACGT
>JBAVMS010000054.1:0-1874 GCA_049690315.1 Candidatus Methanoperedens sp. | reverse complement strand
AAGCTGTACTGCTGCGATTTTAATAATTTTATCTTTTCGTTCTCCAATTGGAATATTTCTTATTCGTGGAATATCTATATTGTCTTGGAAATAATTTAACATTTGATTAATAATTTCCCCTTTTTCCAGGATGTCCTTATTTTCAGTATTCTTAAGTTTTTCACATACTTCTCCTCGTTTATCTCGTATATAGGATAACTGCACCCGATATATAAAAGGTGCTTCAACAGAATTGTTGAACGTAGGCTGAGAAGGGTAGGCTAGAACTCTTACGGTCAAATCCGGCAAACTTAGACTACCACCTTCACATCTACGATTCTCTGGTAATTTAACATGTGACAGCTCTTTATTTAAAGATGTCTGGCTATTGCCCACGAGATTACATTTCGTTGATGCTGAAGGATATTTGGTACTCAGCCTATTAAAAACTTTGAGGGCTGAAAATGTATTTGAATATAGGAATAGATGTATCAAAAAATAAACATGATGCATGTATAGTGAATGAAAACGGTGAGCAGATCGGAAAATTCATGAAGCTCACGAACACAAAAACAAGTTTGGATAAATTCTTAGAACAAATAAAAATGATTTCTGAGAAACATGGTGCAGAAGTAAGAATAGGGTTAGAAGCTACTGGAATATATTGGTATTCACTATTTAGCAAAATATCTGATGACCATAAGATCAGCATATACAATCCCGTACAAATTAATGCATTTGCAAAAGTAAATGTCAGAGGTTCTAAGACGGATAAAATCGATGCTAAAACGATCGCAAATATGTTGAGATTTGGAAATGCTCCACAAACAGATTATTCAGATAAGCAGCGGCTTGAACTAAGGGAATATGTTAGATTTCACTGGAAGCTAACAAATAAAAAGACGAATCTAAAGAAAAGGTTCAAACGTAACCTTCATCTTGTATTTCCTGGTTATGATCAGGTATTCAAGAACGATTTTACCAAGACTTCAAGAGAAATACTTTCTCAATCTCCAACACCTGACGATATCCTGGAAATGGGAGAAGCAAAACTGCTTGAATTAATGAAAAAAACAAGCAAGAACCACATTGATAAGGAAAAAGCCAGGGAATTGATAGCGAAAGCTGAGGATACTATCCCGTCAGAAATTCTGAAAGAATCCTCTCTTTTTGAACTTCAAATAATGATGGATATGATCGAAAATATTGAAAAGCACTTAGATTCTCTGGAGAATAGGATATTTGCCATTTGGGATAAGGTGAAGGACAAACATTACATACAGACGATTCCTGGAATAAGTGAATTCAGAGCAGCTATGATCTGGGCTGAAATCGGAGATATTGAAAATTTCAAACATCCGGATCAGATTGTGGCTTTTGCTGGACTTGATCCCAAAGTTAGGAAATCTGCTAATAGAGAAGTTATTGGAGGACCAAACAAAAGAGGTTCGAGTACGCTTAGATGGGCATTAGGTTGGGCTGTGCAAGAATCCAAGAATGTTAATCCAGTCCTGGCTCCATATTTTGAGAAGAAGATCGCTGAAGGCAAGCATTACAATACTGCAAGATGTGCAGCATCCAAGAAATTAATTCGAATTATTTGGTCGGTTGAAAAGAACAAGAAACCTTTTCATATCCCAAGTAACCTCCAATCTTAGGCTAACCGTCCCGAAGGGCTATTCCTGCGGGTAGGCGCACATTCGCTTTTGCGTGCTCCCTTTAGGGCGGGGGGCATTCCTGATAGCTGATGCTGTTGACGTTTATAAAATTGACTGTAGAAAATCTTAAATAACATGTCTAACATTAATAAGGCTTTCTCGCAATAATTATGGAGGGTGTCGATTAACTTGTAAATTCCCCCTAACTTCTAAAAATTTTATAAGCTAGAATAAAAC
>JBAVMS010000053.1:0-34169 GCA_049690315.1 Candidatus Methanoperedens sp. | reverse complement strand
GGTTAAAAGAAGCCAATGGCGTCAAGCTCATGGGCGATTTTGTCGAGCTTGAGAATTTCCGTATTTTCGGGGTGAAATACCTTGGTGCAAGCACAGCTTCCATAATCCCCCAGATTGCAGATGAGATAAAAAAAATAAATGCCGCAAATGGGGAAAAATTCACTATCCTGATGATGCATTTTGGCATTGAAGGACAGGTAAAGCAGGAAGTTGCGGGGGAAATCCCATACAATTCTCTCCTCCCCCTGAAAGATGCTGTTAACTACCTTGCACTCGGGCATTATCATACGAAATATGAACTTGATGGATGGGTTTTCAACCCGGGCAGCGTTGAAATGATGTCCCTTAACGAGTATGACATGTCAAAAGGGTTCTATCATGTCCGGGAAAATGGTGCAAAACTCATATCCCCCATTACCCGCCCGGTCAGGCGCATCAAGCTTGACATGAGCGATATTGCCACTCCCGATGACATTTATTCAAAAATCAGCGCAAAAATCGAAAGAGAGCCAACAATCCAATCAGACAAGGCACCGCTTGTCGAACTTATGCTCTATGGGGAGATGAACTTCCCTAAATCCGATGTGAACCTGGAGCGAATCAGGGATATGCTTATCGAACAGTTTAAACCCCTGTGGTCCGAGGTCAAGCTCCAGCGGACAAATTCGCCATATGCCATCAAAGAGGGGGACGTGCGGGGGCTCACGCGCGAGCAGATAGAGCTTCGTGTATTCTCAGACAGGATAAAACTTGACGGGAGGTACAGGGATAATGTGGATGATGTCGTAAAGATAATGGTCGAAGTGAAAAAGATGGCTGCTGCGAATGTCGAAGCAAATTCGGTCCTTAAAGAATTGAGATGGAGTTTTGCGAAAATAAAAAGCGGTGCCTCAGAAAATATCAGGACAGATAAGACTGAAAATCCCCAGCAGACCTTACTTTCACGCATGGGGGAATAAATGCTTATCAAATCCGTGGAATTAAAGAATATCAAATCTTACCGTCATGCAACCATCGAGTTCAAAGAAGGCATAAACGGCATCTGCGGCCAGAACGGGCACGGAAAAACCACCATTCTCGAAGCAATAGGATACGTCCTTTTTGACTACCTGCCTTACAAAGATGCAGACTTCCTGCGCCGCGGGGAGAAATCAGGTATGGTTTCTGTTGAAGTTCTTGCAAATAATTTAACTTACATACTTACAAGAAAACTCGGTGGCGAATACCGTGTCAGGGGAGAGAATCTCCATATCACAGGCAAAAAAGACGTTCTCTCCTGGCTCATCAGCAGTATATTCCCCGTATCCACAGAAGATGAGTTGCCGCGGATTTTTGAAAACACTATTGGAGTGCCGCAGGGAATGCTGACGGCGGCGTTCATGGATACCCCAACAAAGAGAAGAAAGACATTCGATGAAATACTCAAGGTTGACGAGTACAGGAATGCCTACGAGAATCTCAGAAACGCGATGAGCCTGATAGATGAAAGTGTCAGGGGCATAGAGAATGACATCGAGAAACTGCGCATCAGGACAGAGAATTATGAGCAAAAAAAGATTGAGAGGGATGAACTTAACAGGACCATTGAGAGCATAAAGAAACTCCTGAAAGAGTGCAGCGAGAGCCTGAATACGGCTAAGAGCAGGCGGGATGTACTCAAAAAACAGAAGGATGCGATGGACAGGCTTGAAAATGAGATAAAACAGGGTCGCATAAAAATAGAAGGATTGAAGCAGCTTCTTGAAAAGTCAAAAGAAGAGCTTAAGAAATCCGAAGAAGCACAAAATATCGTTTCCAGCCTTTTGGCGGATAAAGAAAGATACGAAGAAGAGAGAAAGAAACAGGAAAAGCTTGAAGGCATGCGAAAAGAACGTGATGCGTTAAAGGAAAAATTAAACAAGCTTGGAAATGAGCTTGCAGGATTGAATGAAAAACGCATGCGTCTTATGGCGTTGAAAGCCGAGATAGAAAAGAACGCCTGTGAAAAGACCGCGCTCATACCTCTATCGGAAAAACAGGATGAGCTTGAACAGAAGCTTGAAATCGTAAAAGGGCAACATGCTGTCGCGCTCAATGAGATCAAGGATATAAATAGCAGGATGAGCATCGCCGGCACTGAGAACCTTTGCCCTGTGATGAAAGGTATACGGTGCAGCACAGTGACGGATTTTTCATCATATTTCAGGGAGCAGCTTGCGGACGCGCAGAAAAGACTCGGGATTGCTCAAGAGACACTGAATACCATGAACTCAGAATTAAAAGCTCTGGGCGACCCGCGAAGCAAAATGAAGGCTCTTGAACTGCTTGCGAAAAAAGGTGCGCAGGATGTTGAAAAAATATCTTGGGAAATAGAAAAAATCCCTGAAAAAGAAAGCGAGGCGTCTCTGCTTAAATCTGCACTTGAAAAATACAATTCTCTTGATATGGATGCTAGCGAGGTGAAGAAAAAGCTTGCAGAGCTTGAACCTGTCTACAAGAAATATGTGCAGAACCAGCCACTTGCAGGAAAGTCTGTGGAATATAGGAATGAGTGCGAGAAGCTTGGAAAAACAATCGTTGGGGAAGAGAAAACGCTTGCGGGCTCGCAAAAGCTATATGACGGGATGGCTTCCGGTTTTAGCGCAACGGTGCTTGAGGGCGTCGAACATGAGTGCATGGAGCTTGGGGCAAAAGTTCGCGGTTTTGAAGTGGAAATAAAAGAAAAAGACCGCCAGTTCCTGAAACTTGATAAAGAGATAGCTGAAATGAAGAGCTATCTTGCAAAGATAAGTGAATTTGAGGCAAAGCTTGAAAACGAGAAGCGGTTTGGAGAGTACGCGAAGTTCATCCGCGAAACGCTTCGGGATTCGGCGCAGCATATCGTTCTTGAGCTGATAGGTGAGATAAGCGAAGAGGCGAACAGTCTTTATTGTGCCATCATGGACGACTTCTCGCAGGAGTTGCGATGGAGCGAGGATTACGAGATAATAATTACCGAGAGCGGCGAGGAGAAAAATTTCCAGCAGCTAAGCGGCGGCGAGAAAATGGGGGCTGCGCTTGCTCTGCGACTTGCGCTCCTCAAGATGCTTTCCAACTCTGATTTCGTGTTTCTCGACGAGCCCACGCAGAACATGGATGAGATACGAAGGGAGAATCTCTCGGAGCAGATAATGAACATTAAGGGTTTCAAACAAATTTTCGTAATATCCCATGACGACACTTTCAATGAAAAATACGGGCATGTGGTGAAAATCGAAAAAACCAATGGCGAAAGCAGGGTTGTGGCATGATTGATCTGAAAAACATCTCTTTACAGTTTGATGACAAACTTGATTCTATAATGTCTTATGATATTGAACGCTCTGAACTGACAGAAGAGTACAGGAATGAGCTTGCAAAATGTAAGAATATCGATATTTCAATGAATGAAAGGCTTCCTTCATACAGCGGCGCGAAATTTCTTGAAACCGGAAAACTCATTCATCCGTTTCCTTATAACTGGAAAAACCGCCACGAAGCGATGGAGTGGGTGGATTCCGTACTTTCAGGGGTTGTGGTGGGAGCCGTTGACGGAAGTCAGATATATTCGGATAAGAATTTTGAGATTCCTATCGCAGTAATCCAGACTTCAAGCATATTTAACAGGCATACCGTAGATAGCGATTATAAACAGGAAACAGGAGCATCCATCATCACGCCCGGGGAGTTTGAGGCCGCAAGCGTGTATTCCTTCGGGAGTGAATATGTGGATGCGCGCCGGTTTTCAATGGAATGTGACACTATCATACGGCTAATGAAAGAACATGAGAAAATCTATGTCCTCCTTGACGGCGCCCTAATACTTTCCCATATAAATGTCCTTAACAGGAATATCAGGAATATCTACATCGATGCAATCATGAAGTTGCTTTCCGCTTCAAGGGAAACACGCAATACCATTATCGGTTTTATTGATACCACAATGCCGCGCGATATTACTCTCATGATGCATTTCCTCTTCGGGTTGAAAAGGACAAAGCTCTCAGACACGCATCTCTTTTCCCATCTTTTGTGGGGAGAACGAACAGCGGCTTTTCTCTGCGACAGGGATGACAGGCGTGGCGATGTTTCAAGCTCTGTGCTTGATAACTACGGGCTTTTTAAGAATAGCATAGCGTTTTTTTATATGAGGCTGAGTAACGGTCTTCCTTCGCGTGTGGAATTCCCTGCGTGGGTGCATGAAAAGGAAGATATCGATAAGCTCGCGGATATCATTCGCGCCCAGTGTGTTATCCGGGGAAATTATCCCGATATACTTATGCGGGCGCATGACGCCGCTGTGATACGGATGGGCGAGCATGACCTTTTTTACGGGATGTTTGATAATTTCTGCAAGGCGCACGGTATTAAGATTAATAAGAGCGCAAAGCATTTCCATAAGACAATGAGACGGTGATTCAATGGTATTGGGAGACATAATCAGGGTTGATGATGCAAACACGTATGTGGTAAAAATACAGCCGGATGCCAGAAAAGAGCGCATAGGCAGGTTCGTTAAAATTGAAAAAGATGAAGGAATAATTGTCGGGGTTATTAAAAACATCACACATTCGATACGTGAAGACCTGATTCCTTATATCGAACCTTCAATGCAGCCCAAGTACGCTCCTTTCAATGAGGATTTCAGGAACAGCTATTACGTCATTCATGGGCTTGGTGTAATACGTAACGGGAGCGTGGAATACAATATAGACTCGCCGCCTGATGTAAAAGATACTATTGATGTTTTGAAAATTGATGAGCTAAAGCAATTTCATATCCTAAATGGCAAGCCCAGTGTCGCGTATTTTCATGCCAGCCGGGATGCACTTCCAAAAAACGTCCTCCTTTCCATGATTGGCCAGGTTGAAGCAGGATTCCCTGAATGCAGCGCGATGTTAAGGCTTGTCCGGAAATATATAGAGAGGGAAACATGATCGGGACTGTCAATTATTCGGATGAGGAAGGATTTACCTTCATATCGAGTGAGCGGCTGCCTGCCGGTATGTTCGCATGCTATCATGAAGCTGGTAAAAAAATCCTGTGCATGGTAAAACATGGCGAACCGCTGAACCAATATCCGCAGGAGTTCCTTCTGGATAATGAACTTGATGCGGATGAGATTTCAGGGTTTTACGGTCTTGACCCGCAGGATTTCAAATACTACACTTATTCAGCCGCAGTTGTCGGTTATTTTGATGCAACGATGGGCGAGTTTATTAATCCGAGAACAAATCCCCCATGCGGCGCAAAAATAGAGCGCGCAGGAGTGGATATCCTGAAGGATATCAGCAAAGTAAAAGCAGGTGCCTCAGGCTCTGCCTCTGTGGGAAATGTTTTTGGAGAGGATACGGAAATTGTGTTATCCGTGAGGGATATTGTGAGCCAGCATGTGTCGGTCATTGCCTCTACCGGCGCGGGGAAATCATATACGGTGGGAGTCCTGGTCGAGGAATTGCTGAAACCCTATAACATGGCCCCGGTCCTGATTTTCGACCCTCATGGCGAATATTCCACGCTGAGCGAAATACAGAACATGCCCGAATTTATCACTCCATCGTATCGTCCAAAGGTAAAAACTGTGAAACCGGAGACTATAAAAATCCGGATAAGTGACCTTTCAGTTAGCGATTTTATCAGCATAATGGATGACGGGACAATGTCGGATAAGATGAAGACGCTCTTTCGGTCTGCTTATCATAATCTCAAAAACAACAGCAAGAAAAAATTCACCCGAAATGAATTGAAGCAGGAGATAGAAGCGCTGCGAGATTCCTCGAATGAGTCAACGATAGAGGGTATTATGTGGCGGTTCGGGAAACTGTACGGCTCCATATTCGATGATTTCCAGACCATTCCTCTAACTGATTACTTCAAAGTCGGACAGCTTACGATTATGGACGTCTCCGGAATCGAGGAAGCATATCAGCAGTTGATTGCATCTGTCATGCTGCGCCGCCTGTTCGATGCGCGAGAGGGCACTGAGAACAACCGGTACAATGAATCCCATGTGGATAAGTTCCTTCCCTATCCTGTGTTCGTAGTTATCGAGGAGGCTCACAGGTTCGCACCCCACAGCGGCGAGGCAAAATCAAAGAGCATTCTGAAAACCATACTTTCCGAAGGCAGGAAGTTCGGTGTAGGCGTGTGCCTTGTCTCACAGCGCCCGAGTAAATTAGACGCGGATTCGCTCTCGCAATGCATGACACAGATAACTATGCGAATTATCAACCCAACAGACCAGCAGCAGATTGCGCAGAGCATCGAGTCTGCGAGCAGGGACATGATTTCAGAGCTTCCATCACTTGCGAAAGGGCAGGCGATAATTTCAGGCGTGGCGATAAATACCCCGACGCTTGTGAGGATAAGGAAGAGGCTCACGAGCGATACGAAGGGCAGGAGCAAGGATGCTCCGGCGATGTGGCAGGCGCAGAGGAAGTATGAGGAGAAGCATGAGGCGCCGGAAGTGAAGGCGGATGAGGAAATGGATGTGGGTGTTTGAATTAAATCTCTGCGAACTCTGCGTCTTTGCGGTGAAACTCGCGCCCATTTCTGCAATATCTCACTGAATTTCCAGATGTCCCTTTGCAGCAGGGGTTGTCTCCCGCCCCTGGGGAGTCCGTTTGATAAACCCTATCTGGATAAGGTAGGGCTCGTAAACTTCCTCAATCGTCCTGACCTCTTCGCCCACCGATATTGCAATTGTCTTCACTCCCACTGGACCGCCCCCGAAATCCCCTGAAATTATACTAAGGATACGCCTGTCAAGCTCATCCAGTCCGAGCCTGTCGATTCCCAGCATGGTTAGAGCTGCATCCGCAACATCCTGCGTGATTTTCCCCTCCGCCCTCACAAGAGCAAAATCCCACACGCGCCGAAGCAGCCTATTAGCGATGCGCGGCGTTCCTCGGCTTCGCCTGGCAATCTCAAGCGCCCCTTCCTCTGTTGTCGGGATTTTCAGGATGGATGCGCTTCGTGATACAACTTCCACAAGTTCAGGCACCGAATAAAGGTTAAGCCTTGAAATGAAGCCGAACCTGTCCCTGAATGGCGAACCCAGAAGTCCCACCCTCGTTGTGGCGCCTATGAGTGTGAAATGCTCGATCGTGAGTTTTATGGAGCGGGCGCTTGGCCCCTCGCCTATCATGACATCTATTTCAAAATCCTCCATTGCAGGATACAGGATTTCTTCAATAACAGAGTTCAGGCGGTGGATTTCATCGATGAAGAGAATGTCTCCTCTCTTGAGTGTCGTCAGTATTGCAGCAAGGTCGCCCGGTTTTTCAAGCACCGGGCCTGAAGTGCTTTTTATATCCGAGCCCATCTCGTGCGCAATAATGTGGGCAAGCGTTGTCTTCCCAAGGCCGGGGGGACCGGAAAACAAAACATGGTCGAGTGGTTCTTCCCTTTTTTTTGAAGCTTCGATAAATATCTTTAGCGAATCCTTAAGCGCTTTCTGCCCGATAAATTCAGAAAGCCTTGTCGGGCGGATGGTTGTATCTTCCTTTTCTTCGTTTAGCGATACCGGCGCTATTATTCTTTCTTCCATGTTCATTCTTTCAATTTCAAAAGCGCTGCTTTAATCAATGCCTCGACTGTGCGTTCTTTTATATCAGCCGATGCGGTTTCCACCGCTTCCTGCGCCTCACGCTGCCCGAATCCGAGAGAAACAAGAGCGCTGACGGCGTCGTAATTGATATTGTTTGTACCCGTGAAAACAAATCCTTCTATTTTCTTTTTCATTTTATCTTTGAGTTCAAGTATCAGCCTTTTGGCATTTTTTGTGCCAACGCCCGAAATACTGGTAAGGACTTTTTCATCCTCACGGAAAATTGCAGATGCAAGCTCCTCAATTTTTATCTGGGACAATATGTTCATTGCGATTTGGGGGCCGATTCTTGTCACGCTGATAAGGAGCCTGAACATTTCAAGCTCGCTTGGGCTTGTGAACCCATAAAGGGTGAGCGCATCCTCCCTGACATTGAGGTGGGTGTACAGCTTTACCTTTTCTTTTTTATTAATAAGTTCTAACGCTTCCGGTTTTGTAACATTGACCTGATATCCTATGCCTCCCACATCGATAACCACAAAAGTTTCACCGCACTGCGCTATATCACCATAAATATGCGAAATCATATATTATCTCAATATATTAAATTAAATCTGAAATTATGTAATTATTCATATTATCTATACACACTTGTTTTTTTTGATGTATTGTCGAAACCGGTATTTTTAGTTTCGTTTTTGGGAGCGTTTACATATTTAAAAATTATATTATAATTAATTATCTTATTCCAGAGTCATCAAGGATTGCTCCCATCAAGTATTTTTTACTTTGAGAGCCTAATCCGAAAAATTAATTATATCAGGTTTCAAAAATTCTTTCCATTCATCTCTTTCTCACCTTATCATATATCCAGCTCATGAGACAAGACAGTAGATAATTCAATAATGAACCAACTATTACCCCAATTAAAAAAAATTTTGCTCCGAGCAGAATTGGTATAATTAATATCAATAAGAGAATTACAAGTACTTCTGGGCATTTGCATCCTGCCGGATAGCATTTGCAATAGGATTTCACATAGAATGGAATTGGCAAGAACGATAGTATCAAAAAGACAATAATTTTTTTCTTATTCGGTTTAAAAAATTCTTTCCAATCCATAGACAATTATTCCCTTAGCTTACTTATATCTTTTTGGCGGCGTGTCAATAACTTCGCATTCGACAAATATTCTAAAACGACCAAGGGAAGGGGCGCAGCCCGCTAAAGCGGGCACCCAGCGCCCCATGCCAAGAACAGAAGAAAAATCGTGTGTACAAATGAGTTAATATTTAAATACCATTACGCAAACATAACTGTTAAAAAGGAACGTGAAAAAATGACAAAGCCAATAAGAATAAGAAAACCATCTGGCTATAACATGAAAGATAGCAAAAAACAAAAGGAACACTCATTCAAGAATCCGCCAGAATCCTTTAAAGATAAACAAGCATGTTTAGATTTCATAACATCTTGCGACTATAAGCCCGTTATCCAATCTGATGACGAAGATTGGATAAAAATAGCAATTCATTGCATACATGGAGATGCAGGCATTTCAATAACTTTCTTCAAAAATGATAATGGTTCTTATTATTGGGAATCCACCGGTTATGGAGACCCGTGTGCTATTTGCGGCGAAATTCACGGTATATAGGATGCTTCTTGATATAAAGAAAAGTTTTTAGTATTTATATGACATAAAGCAATCGAAAGCCCATCAGCCGCATCATCAGGTTTTGGTATCTCGCTAAGATTCAACAGCCTCTTAATCATCTCCTGCATCTGTTTTTTATCAGCCCGCCCTGAACCCGTTATTGCCTGCTTGACTTCGTTCGGGGTATATTCAAACACAGGAATATGATTTTGCTCTGCAGCCAGGACTATGACGCCCCTTGCTTCGCTCACGCTCATGGCGTTTGTAACATTCTTATTGAAAAAAAGTTTTTCAACCGCCACAGCTGAAGGTAAGTATTTCACAAAAAGCTCGTTGACCTCTGTGTATATTTCCAGCAGCCTTTGGGGAGATTGTTTTTCAGCCGATGTCCGAATGGCTCCGTAGCTTACAGGAGTTATATTGTTATTCTCGGTTCGTATGACTCCAAAGCCCACTGTCGCAAGCCCGGGGTCGATTCCGATAACAATCATGCTGTTTTAAAAGTGCTTAACATTTAAGTGCTTTGCCCATACTGACAATATTGTGCCAGTACAACCGCGAAAGCTTTATCTGAAATCACTTATAACATTATCATGAGAAAGGGATAGTGTAAAATGTAGTTCCAATCTCAGACACGGGTGTGAAAAATATGCCAAAATTAGTAGTTGTATATCTCAGTACGTCTGGTAACACAAAAGCGATGGCAGATGCTATCGTTGAGGGCGCCGTTTCAAGAAACATTGACGCGGTTGCCATGAATTTCCATGAAGCAAAAATAGAAGACCTAAAATCCGCAGATGCTATCGCGCTTGGCTCCTCTACTTTCTATTACAAGATGCTGCCTCCGATGGAGAAGTTCATTGACAGCCTCTCGAAAGCGAACGCCAAAGGTAAATTCGGGGCAGCTTTCGGCTCTTACGGATGGAGCGGTGAGGCGCCGGGGATGATAGCTGAAAAGATGCGGGAAATCGGAATGACAGTGATTGACCCGGTTCTGCGTATCCAGTACCAGCCCACGGATAAAGACCTTGAAGAGTGCAAGCGCCTGGGAAAGGACCTTGCCAATAAGGTGAAGAAAAGCGCAGGCTGAGCCTCAGCTTGTTTATTTTTCTATTTTTTCTCACTATTTCAAGATTTCTAACTGATTTTTTTTTCGCTGCTTTTCCGGTTTTGATACAAAAACATTTGTATCTAATATAACATAATAAGAAAAATAATGTGGAGTATAATCCAGGAAAAATTCAAAAATCATCCTGCACAGGAAAAAGTCATCCGGATGCTGCTGGAAAGAGGTTTCCAGGTAAATGAGCAGGGGAGGGTCGTCTCGGGAACGATTGAGATACCGCACACCCAGATTGCAAATGAGATAGCAGTGGACAGGCGCGTTGTCGATTCCACCTGTGAAACCATAATCACGGATAAGACGCTTATGCAGATATTCAGGAACGTCCGTACCATTCCATTCCTGCGGGAAGTCGCGCCGCTGCTGGGTCTTGGAGTAATAGTAATAGCACCTGATAACGCTGCCCGAAAAGGACTTCTGGGCGCTGTGGCGACTGCCGTGTCAGAGCACGGGATCACAATCAGGCAGGCAGTTTCGGACGACCCGTATTTGACAGAAGAGCCAAAACTTACAATAATCACGGAGGGCAAAGTAAGCGGGGAACTTGTGAATACACTCACAGGTATAAAAGGCGTAAAAAGCGTGACCGTTTACTGAACAATAATGCGTTTTGACCTGCACATCCATTCAAACTACTCATCGGACAGCGGCCTTACAATTGATGATATCCTGAAACAGGCAGTAAAGAAAGGGCTTGGCGGGATTGCGATATGCGACCATAATACAGTTGCAGGAAGCCTTCATGCCCGAAACCGCGCTCTTGAATTGAGTCTGCCTTTACTGGTGCTTCCGGCTGTTGAAGTATCAACAACGAAAGGGCATCTGCTCGTACTCGGGATAAGAGAAAATATCCAGCCAAACCTTACACCAGAGGAGACTGTAAGGATTGCCCATGAAAAAGGCGGCGTTGTAGTGGCAGCGCATCCATTCAAAATAAGAAGCATTGGCAATGTGGATGGTCTTGATGTGGACGCTATCGAGACCTTCAATTCCAGATGCATATTCGGTGAAAATACGAAAGCAAAGGAGATGGCGCATGTACTTGGAAAACCTGAAACTGGTGGAAGCGATTCCCATATGCTTGCAACTATCGGTCTTGGTTTCACGGAAATAGATACGGAACCGGACTTGGAATCGGTGTTATCCGCAATCAGGGAAGGCAAAAGTCGTTCCGGCGGACGGGTCGTTCCCCTGTATGTTGTCTTTATCCAAATGGTTCGTGGGTTCTTCCGAAGGCTAAACAGGTTCGGAAAATAATTCCACAGCAAGATTTTTTATAAGGATGAACCATTGTAGCAGGACGAGGTAAAATGCCGGAATATGATGTAATCGTAGCAGGCGGAGGCATAAGCGGCCTGATGTCTGCCCTGACACTTTCAAAGCACGGGAAGAGGGTACTTGTTCTTGAAAAAAACAGCATCGTCGGAGGCAACTGCAATAGTTATAACGTGGATGGTTTCCAGGTTGATACCGGGCCTCATGCGATAACCCACCTGCGGGAAGGACCGCTTCGGCGGTTGATGGATGAATATTTCACTTATGTTCCGGTGTTCGTGGATTACGGGCATTATTATGTGCGGACAGAGAAAGGTCTCACGAAAATACCCTCGAATATAAGGGATTTTGTCACTTTTGATGTGCTTCCACGGAAAGACAGGCTTTTCCTTTCGCAGGCTTTAACAAAAGCGCTGACGCAAATGACATTCGGAATGCTTGATGGCGACCAGCCGATTTATGATTACCTTCCAAAAGGGCTTTCCAAGGACACATATGATTTTGTCAACGCAATAGCGTATTTCCTTTCAGGGAAATCCATGAAGGAAACGTCTGTGAGCCGGGTTCTATACGGGAGCAGTTTTGTCAGGGACTCGGTCTCGGAGGATATTTTTATTGATGCAGAGGAGCCACCACCACCTTCATACACTTCCATTATAACAGATAAACTGTTAAAATACCAGATATCGAGCCATCTTTCAACATTAAGCAGGCTCGCCACGAACAAGGTAGCGTATGCGCAGGCCTACCCGCGCGGGGGTCTCAAATCCTTTTTGAATGCTGTGCTGTATTCGATGCCTGAAAATGTGACTATCAAAACCGGCTCAACTGTAAAAAAGATATTAAATGAAGACGGGAAGGCAACAGGAGTTGCTACAGATAACGATTCATATACCTCTGGCATCGTTGTTTACACTGGTTTCATGAAGAGCCTTCCTGAGCTTATTGCCTTGCCTGATGATTTTACTGAAAAACTTTCCCGGATAGAGCAGACGCTCAGTCTCACGATATGGCTTGGTTTGAAAGAAAAAATGAAGGAATTCGATTACACAGGTTCCGAGGTATGGTTCAAGGACGGCGCATACTGGGCTATGCCGATTAGCAACTACGATGCCTGTATTGCGCCAAAGGGTAAACAACTGGTCGGGTTCACGTTCGTTATTGAAGACAAGAACAACGTAGAAGGCGAAAAGAAACGGGCGCTTGACTTAATCCTGCGGGCCGTTCCCGGTATAGAGAAGATGATTGAAATGACGCATTACCAGGTAACGATACCTGAAAAAGCGGCTGTAACCATCAACGGCTATTTTGCCGGGCCGCGCTCGCCTGTTCCAAACCTGTATCTTGCAGGGACTGATACCGATAACCGCAGCATGGGAGTCACAAGGGCAGGGTATTCGGTGCTTGAGCTTTTGAAGGCAATGAAAGAAGATAAAAAACTCTAAGTTGCTATTTTTTTGATTTTCTTCTTTTCAGGTAATCAGAAAAACCTGAATTCAGAACAACAATAATCCCTGCAGTGAAGACCAAAAACCCGAGCAGTTTCGGATGCGTGAGCTTTTCAACAAGAAGTAGGATGACGCCGGTGTGAAGTATTAAAAGGCCTAGAATAAGGGAGGTTACCTCCTTATAGTCCCGGAAAAGTGTATAATATATAATGCCCGAAAGCCATGTTCCGATACCGAGGTATTCATAGGAGCTGTTGCCAAGGTATAATCCCGCAGCGAAAAAAACCGCCCCGAGTGCAGCCAATATCGCTATTTTTTTGTTGTTCATTTATATCTTTGTTATCGGGGCTGATATTTTAACTTTCGCGCTTCACTTCGACCTTTATCTCCCGAATCAACTGGACGCCCAGACTCCCAATCCTTCCGCCTGCCGAGGCAACAAAGGTCATGAGTGCAAACCATATCCCCATATTTACAAGCTTGCTTGAATCACTTCCCGAAATAAGCTCTGCTTGCACTGGAGGATTTCCAGGGTTTGTGGGAAGCGATATAGTAACACCGTTCATTTTGATTACTGATGGCGGGGGTGTACCTCCAGAATAAACGCTGTACATGGAAAAGACGGAATAGATTATCATAATCAGGCCTGCTATCAGCAAACCGTAACCAAAAGCTTTGTAATCTTTAATTTTCATTTTTTCGAAAATACCCATTTTAACACCGTCTCTTTATTAAAATCGACGGTATATAAATTTTTCTTGATTGAAAGCCGAAACTTCGGCTTGCAGTGCTGGGTATGCACAGCATACCCCTCGTTTGATAAAATTTTCCCAAAGTTTTTTGAAATAAACACCTGCATAAAACAGGACTGTAAAAAAGTTTGATTTTTGATATAAAATATTAGCCACGGAGGCACAGAGACACCGAGAAATAATAACTCAGTGACCTCCGTGTCTCTGTGGCTATTTTGCTTTTTCAGTTGGATTTTACACACCCATGAAACGATAACTATTTAGAGCCTGATTGCTTAAATTGAAATCAAAAAGAGGATGAGAGCATTAACCTGAAAGATTTTCTTTTACAGACCAAAACCGATCCCGGATTATCAGAATTGATCCTGTTCTTCAGCGAGCAGGGACAAACAATAAAGAACGGGTTCTTGCGGGGCCAGAATAAAGCCGGGACAAAAAACATTTACGGCGAAGAGCAGATGGCTCTTGATAAATGGGCTGATGACGTTTTAATTAACGGGCTTAGAAAAACAAGGCTGGTGCGGTATATAGCAACTGAAGAACAGCCAGATATTATCGAGATTGAGAAGCCGAAAAATGAATTCGGGGTTGTCATTGACCCGCTTGACGGCTCATCCCTCATAGATGTGAATCTTGCAGTCGGGACAATTATCGGAATTTATCCGGGCAGTGTGCTAGCGCCCGGCAATACCATGATTGCGGCAATGTACATCCTTTACGGACCACTTACCACGCTGACGCTAACAACCGGCAATGGAGTGCATGATTTTGTAATGGATGATAAAGGAGTGTTCAACCTCACGCAGCGGGATATCAAAATCCCGGAAGGCAAGCTATACGCACCCGGCGCCCTCAGGAAGGATTACCTCCCGCAGCATGCTAAATTTATCGAAAATCTTGAGGCCGAGGGTTACAAACTGCGCTTTTCCGGCTCCTTTGTCGCTGATATGCACCAGATTCTACACAAGGGCGGCATGTTCACCTACCCGGGATTCCGGGGAAAAGAAAAAGGAAAACTTCGGTTATTGTTTGAGGCAAACCCGATGGGAAAAATAATTACAGATGCAGGCGGGGCAATCAGCAACGGAAAAATTAATATCCTGTCCATCAAGCCGAAAGCTATCGATGAGCTAACTCCCATATACGCAGGAGGGAAAAAGGAAATCGAAATGGCTGAAAAGTTTATGGCACAATGATGACAATCAGGGAGGGAGGATTATGAGCAATTTCGCACCAATTCCGGGTTCTACCATTCTGAACAGTATCGCTGGCAGGAAAATGATCGTTATGGCGACAAATACGAGGGTTACCACGGTCGCTCGCGGGATTTTCAGGGCTGCAAAGGACACGGATTCTGCGGTTTTCATGGAACTTGCGCGCTCGGAATGCGATCTTAAAGGCGGATACACGGGGCTTACGCCGAAGACGTTTTCAGAGAGGGTAAGGCAAGCAGCTATCGATGTAGAGTGCGACATCTGGGCGCTTCATGCAGACCATATCACAATAAAGACAGGCGAATCCCAGGAAATCGATGATACAAAAAAACTGATAGATGGCCAGATAGAGGCTGGCTACACTTCTTTTGCCATAGATGCCTCGCATCTTTTTAATTTTGAGGGAAAGAACCTGCGAGAGGAGCTTGATAAGAATATCAGGGTCACAACCGAGTTGGCGAAATACATCGAAAACAGGATGAAGGGAAAGGAGTTCGGGCTTGAGGTCGAGGTGGGAGAGATAGGGAGGAAGGACGAGCATGGACTTGTGCTTACAAGACCAGAAGAGGCTGTCACGTTCATAAAAGCGCTGAATGAGAACGGCGTGCATCCCCATGTGCTTGCTATCGCAAACGGCAGCGTTCACGGGAATGTATATGATGAGCGCGGGAACATGGTAGAGCAGGTTTCAATCAATATCCCGCAAACAAAGGCTGTGGCAAAGGCTTTGAGGGATAATAATTTAAAAGTGGGTATTGCGCAGCACGGCATCACGGGAACACCGAGGGAATTAATAAATACACAGTTCCCCAAGGGCGATATCATCAAGGGGAATGTAGCTACGCACTGGCAGGACATTGTGTTTAATGTGCTGAAGGTTTATGAGCCGGAACTTTACAGGGATATGTGGAACTGGACTGTTGAGACCTACCGGCCGAAGAACCCGGGCAAGAAGGATAACCAGATTTTCGGGAGTAACTGCAAGTTCGCGATCAAACAGTTCTTTGACAGGATTTACAGCGTGGATGAGGATACGGAGAGAGCGATTGAGGCTATGGTGTATGCAGAAGCGCTTGTGTTCTTCAGGGCGTTCAGTTCGAAGGGGTCGGCGAGTCTGGTGAGGGAGAAGTTGAAGGGATAGGCAAAGTCATCCTGTTTATTCGCAGGAGGGATAACGCTTATCGGGGGCGCTTTCGGGATGCTGGCAGGCGCCGTAAATAAGAATGATAATATCGCCGTGCAGTATGCGGCGCCGATGGTTGTGGTTCGGTATTCTACAATCTTGATTTAATTCGAAGGTAACATGAATAATAAAGCTCCCAATCTGAATTTAGTTTAGATGTTTGAAATCCAAACTGTTCTAACTACATAAACATGATGCAACGACATTAATCGGAATAACTATTTTCTGTTAAAGTATACATTATTCATTGAAATGTAATAGAGATTTACAAACTTTAATGAGTCAACTAAGACATCATATTGCTTTGCTGTCAAGTATAACTCTTTCAGTTTTTTAACTTTTTCTTCATTTATATTTTTACTCAAAATAAAATCATTTATCAGATAATCAAGATTTGCAAAATTTGTTAAAGTGTTATTCAATTCTTTTTTTACAGAGAGCGAGCTGAAATAACTTGCAGAGACGGCCATAAACATAAATTGCAAAAATAGAACAATTATTAGAAATATGTAATCGGAAATTATAGGACGTGTTGTTGAAAATGCCCATATAGGCAAGCCAACTAATATAAGAATAATAACCACATTTACTACGCCTACAATAATGTCCCATTCTTTGGGTTTAACGGTCTCTTTTCGTTTAACTAATTCAGAAAAAACTTTGTTAACGTACTTCTCAATTAATCTTTCAAAAATTAATGGAAGAGATATACCTAATAAAGCTGAGATGAAAGGGATTAGTATATTAAACGGTTGACTGACAGTTATTGTGTTATTTACTATTAGCCCCAAAGCAATTAAGGTAACAATGTAAACAAGACCTATTGCAGTCGTGATAGGAGACATACTTTTAAAAGCTAAATCTATCACTAAGTAAAATTTTTTATCAAACGTTTGATAAGCAGTAATAACTTCCTCGAAAGCTTCTTTTTTAAAAGCATCTTTTCTTGGAAGTAGCCAGTACAATATCCCTATAAAAAATAATATAAAAGAAGCGGGTATCCAATAAATGAGAATTTTCAATTGAAAGCTAATTCCTAAAGCAAGTATAAGGGAGATTAGTGAACCGACCAAAAGACCACTATCAATATTTTGTAACTGCCTTTGCGTATGCTCAGAGCTTTGATTTACCATCTCCCTTAATTCCTCTAATTCTTTGGTTAAACTCTGAGACTCCATATACTTCGACCCATACATTAATTGATGAGCGAATATAAAGATGCATCTAAAGGTGAATGAAGTAATGATAGTATTAGCAAGTACCCGCCGCATCTCCTTCACTACCCCACCCGCCCGCCGCCAGTGGGAATAAAATATATATCATCAGTGCATATTGTTATTGATGCCTGTTTAACCGGCAGCATTGGAAAAGAGCAAGCCCTTCTTATGCTCGATAAACTTAGAATATCAATAAGTGACAAAGTTATCGAAAAAGCAAAAGACGTGATACTAAAATGGAAATAACCGTAAATCTCAAGGATGATTATCTAAAATGGCTGCGTGAGATCTCAACAGAGACTTCAACTGAAAAAGAAGAACTCATAAAATCCTCTATTGTAAAATATATTCAGGAATATAAACTCAGAAAAGCCATCAGGAAATATACCGAAGGTTCGGTTTCATTGGGAAAAGCATCAGAAATGGCAGGTCTTCCCAAGAGATTTTTCATGTATAAACTTCAGGAGATAGGAATCCCTCTGAACCTGTCGGAAAGTGATTTTATAAAAGGCATGGATACTCTAACCAAAGCCAGAAAATTGAAAAAATCATCCTGATAATTGCGGCATCCAGATATGGAAAAAATCAAAGTGATTCTCAACCGCGAATCAAACACCCTCGATGTATGGTTTGACGACCCTGAGAAGGAATTCATAAGCGAAGAAACAGGAGAAGAAGTAATACTCAAAAAGGATAAGGATAACAGGGTCATCGGGTTTGAAAAATTGAATCTTTCAATCGATAAAAAAGTGAATATTCCTGTAGAAGTGATGGCGACCTGAGCAACGAATCCACTGCCGCCCTTTTGGGATACTTCATCACCTAAAAAACGAATTTTTATTCATTGCAGGTATAAACTTCCAATTCGTCGATTCTTTTAAAATCACTATCTGTTGTAATAATATTCTCTATACGGGAAGCAATAGTAGCTGCTGCATGTATCGCATCCCTTGGAAATAAACCATATTTTTTCATCAGGTTTAATGATAACATTGTCTGATCAACTGAAACCTCTGCCAGCAAAAGGTTTGGAATCTGCAAGAGTTCAAGCGTGGAAATCTCTATCTCTTCTGAATATTTTTTAACAACATCGGGTTCATCTTTCAGAATCTTTTGCCAGTTTTTCCCATAATCTTTCATTGCAAACAATTTTAACTGCACGTACCAGATTTCATCCAGTCCCAGATTTGACATCACAAGAACAGTTTTGCTTTTTTTTAGCTTCCCGGAATAACTTTTGCATTCTTCAAAAAATACAGAATCCTTTACCATCAGATTTAAGAAAAAACTCGGATCAACATAGGCTATTCTTGGTGGTTTTTCCTCAAAGCCATGAATTTTATGAGGCATCCTCAAACCCTTTGGAATGTAGCATCTCTTCTATATCCACTTTTTGTTTCATAATGATTTTTCCCGTAAACCGTTCCCATGGGTCTTTCGCTTTTTGTATCTCTACACCAAGATAAACGATTTTCATATTTCTGCTTATCTGCTTTATTTCTCCGGGAATATCTAAATTTTTAAGCATAAAAATACAAACACTAATTCGTGTTTACAATATATAAACTTTTCATCAAATATTATTTATAAATTTCGAGATTCTCTTAAATCCATGGAATTATTCTAAAAAATATAATCCGCCGCATCTCCTTCACCACCCGCCGCACCGCCCTCTTTGAGGAAGCGAAGACGCTGTACTCTGCGGAGGCGCCGAACAGTCAAAAGATTTTCGTTGGGATTACTACTCCTTTTGTTCAGGGTTATGGAGGAGCCAAAAAAAGAGGTTATGGAACAGGTATAATCCATTGGTATGGTGGAGAGTTCGGCTCCTCTTAGTTAATAATATACATTTATTGGACATAAATACATCGATGATTTTTGAGTTTTTATTCGATTTTTAAAGCTTCAATTAAGTTTGTTATAGTTTTTTATTTGTTAAAAATAAGTTTTATTTAAATCAAAGCTATAACACTAAAAATAAACAAAATTCATGTCATAGGAACTAATATAATTATATCATTCTGAGAACTAACGCAATCGACGCCAGGAAAATGGGGAGGCTTTCTATCCACTTACTGAAAGACATTACTCAGTATAATACTTTAAGCGCCCCAGCGCTTTCACTATCTGGGGCTCCTCGGGTATCAGTATTTCTTTTTTCACGAAGAGCGCGAACCATCCCATTATTCTTGTCTTTAATTTCCAAAAGTCACGCGCGCCTGGAAAATCTGCGCTTTTTAACCTTTCCAAAGATATATATAATATAGTATATTTTTGGTTACATGGTGGCAAAATGATTAACAAATTGACGATGTTTATAATTTTGGCTTTATTGACAATCGGAATTGTTTTTATAAGCGGCTGCGTACAAGAAAAGACTCCAACACAGCCAAATGAAACAGCGGCTTTACCAGCAGAAACTGAAGCGCCGACTACATCCGGGACGATTTCTTCACCTTTACAGGCAGAAAACGAAACACTGCCCACTCAAATATCCACACCCACGCCTGCTATCAAGTTCGAAGGCAGGTATATAGACGTCCATGTCCACATACAACCAAGTCAAATGTCGCTTACCGAAATAATTCAAAACATGGACAACGAAGGCATAGACAGGATGGTTATAATGAATGTGCCTGCTTCTTTGAACCCCAACCAGGCAAAGTATGGAATACCGGATGCTGCAAAACAGTACCCGGACAGGTTCATAGCATTGTACGGCGGCGAAGCAATCGCCATGCTTGAATCGGCTGCCACATCCGGGAGTTACACAAAAGCCGATGAAGAAAAATACATTAATCTACTTGAAAAAGAAATGCAGTCCGGAAGTTACAGGGGGTTTGGAGAGATCGGACTGAGACATTTTGTTCCCGCTAAAGAGAAGAATATTGCTAACCAGACAATCCCTGGCGACCATCCGTGGATGTTCATCATGAGCGATATTGCAGCTAAATATAATGTGCCCATCGATATCCATATGGAAGCTACAGATGATACCGTTCGGGGTTTTGAGATTCTCCTTGACCATAATAAAAGCACAAAGATCATCTGGGACCATGCTGGCTGGTCAAACACGGGCAAAGCCACTCCCCAGTTAATGAGGCAATTGATGGAAAGGCATCCAAACCTGTACACAAGTATCAAAATAAGAAAAGAAATGGTCGGTTCAGCGGTCAGCATCTTTGATAACGACGGCAGGATAACACCCGAATGGATGGCGCTTTTTAACGATTATCCTGACCGCTTCATGATAGGAAGTGATATCAAACTTGGCGTTAGGGCGGGTGAAATCAGTTATGTAAAAGACCACAGAAAAGTATTAAGCCAGTTACCCCCTGAAATTCTAAAAAAAATTGAAAGAGAGAATGCCGAAAAGATTTTTAACATGAACTGAAACCTGATGCAAAAACGCCGATGGTCAATTTTTCAAAACGGCGGTGTGACTGAAACTATAGGCATTCTTGCGATTGTTTAAGAATGCTGGCGCCACCGATGCAAGCAGCGGGACAATTTCAGATTGAAGAAGTGCGTTTGCTTATTTTTGTTTCTTGAAACTGATTTTACATTTATTTCCGCTTATGCAACTTTCCGAAGGTAATATGTACAATCATTTCCTTTTTGTGACAGATGAAACTGAATCTTCCCGGCGCTTACCTGATGGTCAGTGAAAGCGAACATAATGCAGACATGTACTACGCCACTGGATTTTTGGCTTATGATTCCTTCATTTACCTGAATTCGGGAAGTGACAAAATCCTCGTATCGGATATGGAACTCGGGAGGGCAAGAAAAGAATCAAAAGTCCATGATGTGATTCCTACATCCAGATACAACATTATGGATAAGATACGAAAAAGCAAAGATGCGGATGCCGCATACTGCGAAATGATTATCGAATTCCTGCGCTCAGAGAAGCAAAAGTGTATCTCGGTACCGTATAATTTCCCGGTGCAGCTTGCCGATTGCCTGCGAAAAGCGGGTTTTGAGGTTACGCCTGTCAAAAGCCCGTTTCGCGATATGCGTGATATCAAAAATGAAAAAGAAATAAAAGCAATTGAAACTGCGCAGAGGGCAGGCGAGAAAGCTCTTTCCGAGGCGCTCGACGCTATAAGAAATGCATCAATCAGGAATGGTGTGCTCTGGCAGGATAATGCGCCTCTCACAACGGAAAACGTAAGGACTATAATCGCGAGGTCGCTTCTGTCATACGGATGCGAGGCGCCTGATATCATCATCGCATGCGGAAAGGGAAGCAGCGACCCGCATTGGAAAGGCGAAGGCGAATTAATGGCGGGAGAGCCAATCGTTATCGACATGGTTCCAAGGTCAAAAAAAGAGAGATATTGTTCGGATATGACAAGGACGGTATTGCGGGGCGAGCCGGATGGTGAATTAAAAGATATGTATTCGGCTGTACTTGATTCACAGGTCGCCGCTATAAAGAAAATAAAAGCAGGCGTTACAGGCAGTGAAATCCACGGCATCGTATGCGACATCCTCGAAGAGAAAGGATACGAAACTGCAAGAGGTAAAAGCAGCGAGTTTACCGAAGGCTTCATCCATTCAACCGGTCACGGCGTGGGGCTTGACATCCATGAAGGTCCAAGCATCAGTGAAAGTGGAAAGGAATTAAAAGCAGGATGCGTTGTTACGGTAGAACCGGGCCTGTATTACAGGAAAATCGGCGGCGTCAGGCTTGAGGATGTGGTTGTCGTGACGCAAAAAGGATGCAAGAATATAACTATGTTTGAAAAGAATCTGGTGCTATGAAGAGTGAATGGAATGAGCGAAACCGAAGAGATACTTGAAAAATACCGGCTGGCAGGAAGAATATTATCCGATGTGCGGGCTGAAGCCGCAAAAATGGTAACTGTGGGTGAAAGCCTGCTTAAGGTAGCGGAATTCACCGAGAACCTGATACGCGAAAAAGGCGGAGAGCCTGCTTTTCCTGTGAACATATCCCGAAACGACGAGGCTGCTCATTCAACCCCGTCATTCAATGATAAGGCTGTTTTCGGCAACGATATGACCAAGCTTGATATCGGGGTGCATATCGATGGTTATATCGCTGATACTGCAATTACCGTTGACCTTTCGGGCAATCCGAAACTTGTGGAAGCCGCCAATGCAGCCCTTGAAGAAGCGATAAAATTCATCCATTCGGGTGTGAATACTTCGGATATCGGCGGCGTAATCGAGGATACAATCGGCTCATTCGGTTTTAAGCCCATCAGCAACCTTACGGGGCACGGGCTTGCGCAATACATACAGCATGCTCCTCCTGCAATCCCCAATAAAAGGACGCCCGGCGGCGTTATACTTGAAACCGGCGATATAGTTGCTATTGAACCATTTGCAACCAACGGCGCGGGAAGGATACGGAATGCAGGGAATGCCGAAATTTATCACCTGGTATCAGAAAGGCCGGTGAGGCACCCGTCAGCAAGGGCATTAATGCATGATTTAGAGAAATATAAGACGCTCCCTTTTGCGAAAAGATGGCTCGGGGAACGTGTTGATTTTGCGATTATCCAGCTTGTCAAGGCGGATATTATCCAGGCTTATCCCATACTGAAAGAGGTGCAGGGAGGGCTTATATCGCAGGCTGAACATACTATCATCGTTACAGAAGACGGATGCGAGGTAATTACGAGATGAAATGCCAAATGGGGATTTTTGCTGCTCTTATTCTCGTGTTGCTTAGTGCGGGCACCGCAGCGGCAGAGACCCGGTGGGTCAATAGTATCATAGTTGGCGAATACAATATGACCTGGGATTACACCGAATCATTTTCAGGGAATGATGCAATAATGTTCAGGGCATATATCGACGGGGAATTCGGTAATAACGATAGTTTTGTAAATGCCTGGGAACTCCTCAATGCCGATAAGGAAATACGAAAGCAGTTCCAGAGTTCAATCGACAAGGAATTTGATGTAAGGATAAATAACGAGTCCAAGGGAATTCAGGTAGTCGATATAGATTCAACATTATCACCCGGGATTATCGGGAATATTTACAGCGCCGATGCAATTGTAAACAGGTACAATGTCACATACAGGTGGAAGGATAGTATTTTTAACGCAAGCAGTATCTGGTTCCTGGGGCAGTCAAACTCCCCGGTAACAATAATCCTGCCGCCCGGGATGGATGTCGTCAATACCAGCGGCATTAATAATCTCACAAAAAAAATCAATACGCACACTGAACTTGCAGGATTTTTTAGCCCGGTATCAGGCGACAGGGGCGAAATCACCATTAAGTTCATCAAAAATACCACAAGCTTTGCCGGGCCGACGGTAAATGCTACAAACGTTACAAATGCTGCCGTAACACAACCGGTTAAACAAGTTGCATCGACGATTCGGAATATAGGTATTCTGGCTGCAGGGTTTGTAATAATCCTGCTGATATACGTCTTTAAGGTCAGGAAGAAGTAATATCCGTAAACCGGTATAAATAAAACCGCGCTTTCTTGTAATTCACAAGCTTATAATCCTTATAATATTTCCTTAAGTCTGCTTTTTCATTCCCGAAAGGCCTGACAATGAAGTCAGCCCCGGCTTCTGTTGCAGTCTTTGCCATTGCATCCTGAATGTCTATCGGAGGCCTTATCGAATACAAGAGGGATGCGTTCCTGTATATCCCCATGTCCGGCGCAAATATATCATCCCTGCAAAACCTGACCCCGGCATATGTCTGCTCATTGATATCGGTCACAACAACATCCAGTTTATCCTTTAATAATAAAGCCACCTGGGGTAAATTGCCCACTCCTATTTCCACGACTTTATTCCTGTAATTATTGAGGATAAATTCCGCGATGTCTTCGTAATCTGAAATCATTGATATAAACGGGAATCTGCTATTCCCGGAGTTCCGGCGGCAGCATATTTGGGATTCCGTCGTCGATGGGATAATACTCTTTGCATTTTCCGCAATACAGTGTCCCTTTTACTATTTCTTTATCATTCTCTTCTGTCACTTCAAGCACGAGGTCGCCCTTGCACATGGGGCAGCACAGGATATCCATCAGGTCTCTTTTCATTTATTTGCACCTTTATTCCTTAAGGCACTCTTTTTATTATCAAGTTATCGAATCAGAATATTTTTTAAGGTTATAAACTGTTAATACAATTATGTTGCGCTCATTCATAGCTGTCGAATTGCCCGAAAGGTTAGTGCCGGAAATAGAAAAAATCGAATCTGTCCTTGACACGCCGGGTATCAGGCTCGTTGAACCAAAACAGGTGCATATAACTCTTAAATTCCTCGGTGATATCCAGGAAAATGACGTGGAAACCATCGCATCCGCGCTATCGCAGGTCGGCTGCAAACCGTTTGAAGCCAGGATAAAAGGGGTAGGCGTATTCCCGAAACCTGCTTATATCAAGGTTATCTGGCTCGGGGCTGAGGGTAATTTTGATGCGCTGCATGACGAAGTTGAACGCGTTCTTGCTCCATTCAAATTCGAAATAGACCACCAGTTCTCTCCCCATGCAACGCTTGCCCGCGTAAAGCAGCTCAGGGATAAGGCAGCGCTTTTTGAAAAATTAAAACAGCTTGAGGATATAGACCTTGGTACGATTAATGTGGGAACAATAAGCCTCAAAAAAAGCACGCTTACGCCGCAGGGGCCGATTTATGAGACCTTGAGGGAAATAAAATTACAATGAACGACATCAATAAAATCCGCGCCTCAGTTCTCTCCCGTATAAAACCCACAGAAGCAGAGAGAGCAAGGCTCAAAGCCCTTGCAGAAAGCATAATTGCGCGAATTAACGCCATCGGCGAAGCTGAAGGGCTTAATATCAAAGGGGAACTTGTGGGCTCATCCGCGCGCGGGACATGGATATCAGGAGAGCACGACCTTGATATTTTCATCATGTTCCAGCCCGAGGTGGAACGCAAAGAGCTTGAAGAAAAAGGGCTTTACATCGCCCGCAAAATTGCGAAGGATTCACAAAGTTTTGAAGAGCGATATGCAGAACATCCGTATATTCATGCGATATTCGATGGTTTCGAGGTTGACCTCGTCCCGGCTTTTAAAGTGGAGCGGGCGTCTGAAATAAAGTCGGCTGTGGACAGGACGCCGTTCCATAACATATATGTCGCCTCGATGATAAAAGGGCTTGAAGATGAGGTACTGGTTTTAAAACAATTCCTGAAAGGGATAGGGGTTTACGGCTCTGAGTTAAAAACACAGGGGTTTTCAGGTTATCTTGTTGAACTTCTTGTAATCAATTACGGCTCTTTCGTAAAGGCTCTTGAAGCCGCATGCGAGTGGAAAAGCGGTATAACCATTGACATCGAAAAACACGGAACCCTTGTTCATAAAGACCCGATTGTAGTGGTTGACCCCACCGACCCGGCACGAAATGTCGCAGCTGCGCTCTCACTTGATAACATGTGTGTTTTTATAGATAGGGCATGCGGATTCCTGGAAAATCCTGACGAAGCATATTTTAGCGTGAAGGTTTGGGAACCTCTTGATGATAAAAGTTTTAATGAAATCATAAAAGCAAGGGGAACTTCATTGCTCGCTGTTGAATTCGCTGCTCCGGATTTAGTTGAGGATGTTTTGTTCCCCCAGCTCTATAAAGTCCGGGAATCCATTCATGAAATGTTTGAGAGATATGATTTTCATGTGTATAACAAAAGCGTGTGGGCGGAAAAGTCTGCGGTTGTTCTTTTCGAACTTGAGTCTTCAAAGCTTCCTCATGTAAAAATACACGCAGGCCCGCAGGTATGGGCAAAAGAACATGCGCTGGCTTTCAAGTCCAAATACGCCGCTTCAGATACTTTTTCCAATGTATTTATACGGGACGGCAGGTTCATGGTCGAAATCCCAAGGAAGTATGACCGGGCAAAGAAACTTGTTGAATCCGAGATACTGAATTGCGCGCTTGGAAAACATCTTGCAGCGAGCATCAGAAATGAATTTCATGTTCTGGAAGATGAAGAGATATTAAGCATCAAAGACAATGAGTTCAGGAAGTTCCTCAGGAATTTTTTCGAAAAATAGAAAAGCACATAAGCAAAAATAGTACCAATGAAATATTTACCGATAATCCTTGTTTTATCCTTTTTCCTGGCAATCGGATGCCTGGCGCCATCTAATGATAAAGAAGTTTCACCTTCGCAGTTATTATCAAATCCGGCTGCCTTTGAAGGAAAAGAAGTCTGTATCAACGGGATTTTAAACGACAATGCAATTTCCGGAATCCCGATTGGGAAAAACCAGGTTATTTCAGTCGACGAGGCAAACGGGACTCTTGCGCTCGTATGCGGTACATTTAAAAACGGGTCGCTGGAACCCGTCTCCATTAATAATACCCTTACGATATTTACAGAAAAAGATGTTTACAAGTCCAATGAAACGCTTAAAATCCGGGTATTTTTTAATTCTCCTGATGGCGGCGAGGGGAAAATCCAGGTATCAGGAATAAAGAACTTATTTGGAAGGGCTTTAATAAATGAAACAAGAGATGCAGCTTTTATTAAAGGAAACAATGTTTTCAATTTTGAATTCATGACGCCGTCTTGCGAGGCATGTTCAGCCCTTTCACCTGGTGTATATGCTGTCAACGCTACAATCAATATCGGAGGCAATACTTTTGAGACATTCAGGAATATCACGCTTGAAAGGGAAAATCTGACTGTCCCGGTTGAGCAGCCGGAAGTATCAGCTAATGATACGATTAGACCTGTAAACAATACACATGGCGGGGGTGTGACAGTTGAGTATTTCTACATCCCGGGATGCTCAAAATGCGAAAAAGCAACGCCTGTGATCGAAGCTGTCATAAAAACCTATGGCAGCAGGGTGAATTTCACAGAATATAATGCCAACGAAGAAGGACTCAGTCTTGCCATTAAGTATGGGATTCCGGGAACACCTTCCGTGGTCATTAACGGGGACAATGGCAAGCTGATTTCATATGAAAATTATAATGGCGATACTGCAAAGCTTGAGATGCTCCTGAGAGAAGCGATTGACAGGGCATACACAGCGCCCCAGGTCACAAATATCTCATCCGGAAAAGCCATTCAGCTTTCAGTGCCGTTTGTTCTTGCCGTGGGCTTCTTTGCAGGTTTTAACCCCTGTCTTCTTGCTATACTTGCTTTTATCGCATCGGTCACCCTTGCAACCACAGGCAGGAGACGAAACGTCCTTCTTATCGTTCTGATGTTCAGCCTTGGGATTTTCATGACCTACCTTATAGTCGGGATCGGACTTCTAAATATTTTAGATAAGGCGCCAGGTTTGCAGTCCGGTATTAAGAGTTTCCTCATAGTCCTTATCGGCATTCTGGGGCTCTGGCATGTCTATGACGCATATCATCTCAGGAAGAATGAAGAATCCTCGTTCTATACCCCGAAAGCTTTCATCCGCTTCACTGAGAGCGTGACAAAGAAAGTCAGTCTTCCGGCAGCGTTTTTTATGGGTGCGCTTTTCTCACTGATTAAAGCTCCATGCGTGGCTTCGGTTTATTTTGTGATTCTTGATATGGTTAGAAGCGGTAAAGGCACAGGATACGTATATCTTGCAGCTTACAACCTCGGCGTTGTCCTGCCTGTGCTTGTGCTCGGCGCCGCGATTGCTTTCGGATTGAACCCTGAGAAGGTCGAAAAGTTCAGGAAAGAAAAGAGGGCTGCGATGCGGCTGGTAACCGGGATTACTTTGCTCGCAATCGCGGTTTTTATGTATGAGGGATTATTTAACTTTTAAGTGAACTGAGAACCGCGTCCAGATTCGCTGCTGTCGGAGGATTGACCGGATTACCATTAATTATTATCGTTGGAGTCGACTGTACGCCGTATTTATTCATGAATTCAAGATTTACGAGGGCAGCTCCCCTCGCATCATTTCCCTCAAGTTTCGCGTTGAAGTCTGCGCCAAGTTCTATGCTCGCAGCGACACGTTCGAGGGTCGGCACGCTACTCATCATAATCAAATTTTCATTTCCATTTGTTAATCCTTCGGCAGCCGCCTCTTTAAACATGGCATCCTGCATCTCTTTGCCCTTCCCCATCTGGTCCGCAATGATATAAGCTTCTATGCTCTTGGTTGATTCTCCAGGCCATACTATTGGAACATAAGTTATCGTGACATTATCGCCATATTTTTCCAGAACCTGGGGCATGTTCGTATGAAGAATATAACAAAAAGGGCAGTTGAATTTCAAAAACTCAATGATTTTAATCTTTCCTGGCTCATAAGTTGTGGAAAAATTTAGCGTCGCACGTTCTTGGGTTGTTAGAGGGTTCTCCACTGGTTTCTGTGAGGTAGAGTGTAAAAATAATACCAGCGCCACAAAGACAACCACTGCCACTCCTGCATATACCAGAGTCCGGTTTGATTTTTTCTCAGGGAGCTTTTGCTTCTTCTTTTTTGCCATTCTCTTGCTTATTCAGGTTTATCTTTTATAACCATTTCGGCTGATGAGAGCAATCTCGTCGAAGCAAATCTATGGATTTGTCTCATTTGTCCAGTATCTGAACGATTGCCCGTTCTGAAGCATGCCTTCTACGAACACGGCAGGAGTACCATTAACAATGAATAAATCTACTGGTGCGCCCAAACCTCGATAACCACAGGTCGTAGATATATTTTGACCCGGCATCAGCGGATTCTTCTCATTTATGCCGAAATTGTCGCAGACGAGGAATTCTCTGTCATAATCCAAGACCACCGTTGACAGTTGTATAACAGGCACATCGGTAGAGCTTGCGTTCACGGTCACTGATATCCAGGACGGCGGCCCTGCCGCGTTACACTCATAACCATTGCCTACAGGAGTACACGGAGGCGGACCCGATTGCGCCGATGCAACCACACTTATTGGGCGAAGTGTCTTCGTCGGCGGCTTTATAGGCGGCTCGGATATTGTCACATTTGTCCAGTAACTGAACGTCTGACCGTTCTGAAGTGTACCTTCTATGAGCAGAGGATAAGGACTATCCGAGAAATAAGCTGCCGGGCCTATTATGGATAAAGTTTGCAACGCAGTTTGACCTGATATTAACGGGTTTGACTGATTTATGTTAAGGAAGTTGAATGTTCCGTTCTTTCCGATAATAAACAGCTTGGCAGTGAGTTTAGTAACCGGCGCATCAGCGGTGGAGTTAGCTTTCAAAGTTACTCTGATTATTACTCCGGCGGGAACCGGTGGCATCACTCCCTGAACCGAAACAACATCTATCGGATGAAGTGTCGTATTCGGATTCCCCATCTGCTTCCCCTGCGGGGCTGAATAGAAATATAATGCCAGAGCCGCAACAACAATCACTGCCAGCACAGCCACTATTGCATATATGAGAGGCAGGTTTGATTTCCTATCAATTTGGTTCTTTTCTGCCATTTGCTTATTAAATAAGGTGTTTTTTATGTTATATATTCTTGCTTTAGGTTTTATCAATACGTATTAAATACAAAGAAAAAGAAGTATTGCTATCCCGGTGATTTTATGAAAACAATCGATGAACTAACCCGAAAAGCCATTGAACTACAGGCTGCGGGGCTTTTAACAGGTCAGATTGCAGATGAACTCAATATTTCGCGCGAGACAGCAACATGGCTCCTTGTCCATGCGAAAAAAGGAGACTCCACAGCTGCACCCAAGGATATTTACATTGACTGGAGCAACATCGGAAGAAGCTCTTACAGGCAGAGGCTGATAGCGGGCGCGCTTGTGGACATGATACTTGACTGCCTCGGGGATGAGGAAATAGACGTGGTTGTCGGGGTTGCTCTTTCGGGAATACCTCTTGCAAACCTGGCAGCAGATGAACTCGGATGCGAATTTACCACTTATCATCCCAACAAACAGCGCTGGGAGCCTGAATCAAAAGAGATGAAGGGCACCGTAAGCCAGAACTTCGCAAGTGTTGAGGGCAAGAATTGTATTTTGATAGACGATGTTGTCACCTCAGGGACAACACTCAAAGAAGCCGTGGCAGTGCTTGAAGGACTGGGAGCCAAACCGGTTGCGATTGGCGTACTGATAGATAAAAAAGGTATTGATGATATTTCAGGTGTTCCTCTTAATGCCTTATTGCGCGTAACAAGAGTGGATAAAATAGAATAACATGCCTGATTGGCCGGTACACTTAATTGTCCCACTGCTTGCCCTGTTGATTGTCAGCAGGAAAGAGAATCAAAAGTATGTCTTTCTCCTGCTGCCGCTTGCCTTGCTTCCTGATTTTGATACGTTCGCCAGCCAGCACAGGGCGCTTTTGCACAATATCTTTATTCCCTTAATCCTTGCGCTGTCCGGGTTATTAATCATGAAATACAGGGCGATTTTCCTGATTGCTTCTGCCTATATCGCATCCCATGTGCTGCTCGATATGTTCGCAGGCGGAGTCGTTCTTTTTTATCCGGTATACAACGGGATGGCGTTTGTGGATGCAAGCCTCAAGATGAGCCAGACTAATAATTTACTCTGGACATTCGATTACGGCTTCAGGCCATACGCCGCCGGATGGAAGACGGCATATGGTTACATTTCAGACAGCACAGGCACGGGCGCAATGGTGTTTGTTTTAACGGCATGTGTTTGTGCAGCTTACAGGCGCTTGAGGGAAGCACGATGACAAGGAACCTCATGGTTATGGGGACAGGTTCCCATGTGGGAAAAAGCATACTTGTGACAGCGCTTTGCCGGATTCTTTCAAGAAAATATAACGTTGCCCCTTTCAAGGCACAGAATATGAGCCTCAACTCATGGGTGACAGAGGACGGCAAGGAGATAGGGATTGCACAGGCTATCCAGGCAAAAGCGGCAGGAGTTGCACCCAGCGCAGATATGAACCCTGTTCTCCTTAAGCCCAAAGGCAATCACACCTCGCAGGTGATTATCCTGGGAAAACCGTATGCGGATAAGGAAGCGGGCGAATATTATGATTCAATTGATGAAATAAGGTCAACCATTGCCGGGGCATATAACCGCCTGTCAGGCTTGCATGATGTAATAGTTATTGAAGGAGCAGGCGGCGCAGCCGAGATAAACCTGTATTCCCGCGATATAGTGAATATCGGTATGGCGCGTCTTGTAAGGCCGCCCGTAATCCTTATCGGTGATATCGAGCGCGGCGGGGTATTTGCAAGCATATATGGAACTCTACAATTGCTGCCTCCTGATGTAAAACAGCTTGTATGTGGGCTTGTGATAAACAAATTCAGGGGAGACATGAGACTGCTTGAGCCTGGAATAAAACAGCTTGAAGAACTGACGGCTCTTCCTGTGCTTGGCGTCATACCGTACACGGATATGAGAATACCGTCAGAGGATTCGGTTTCCATAAAGGATAAAACGCAAAATCAAAACGGCCAGCCGATAAAAATTGCGGTGATAAGGTTATCACACATATCGAATTTTACGGATTTTGAACCGCTTGAACAATATGCTTTTGTCAGGTATGTGAAACCTGATGAGGAACTCGATGAGCCCGATGCCATCATCTTACCGGGGACAAAAAACACCATGGATGACCTGAAAGAATTAGTCGCAAGCGGAATGGATAAAAAAATAATAAAAGAAGCAAATAAAGGGACACCCGTTATCGGAATCTGCGGCGGTTACCAGATGCTTGGCGATTTAATCACTGATAGCGGGATAGAAGGAACAAACGGCGCATGTTCGATAAAGGGCCTGGGGCTTCTTGGGGTTTCAACGCGGTTTGGAAAATATGAAAAACAAACAAAGCAGACCGAGAAAATTGTCACGGGAAAAGGCGGTATTCTTTCACCCATCAGAGGCGAGAAAATAAAAGGTTACGAGATACACATGGGTGAAACTGACGGGGGAAAAGCCGCTTTCGGCGATGATGGATGCGAGAGCGAGAACGGGCTTGTCATAGGGACATACCTTCATGGGATATTTGAAAATGAAAATTTACGGAAGTCTTTCCTTGGCTACTTATATAATCGCAAAGGACTTACCTATACAGAAGGAAACATGAGCGACGGCATAGAGGAACTGGCACGACACATTGAAGCTCATATAAATATGAACCTGATATATAGTATTCTGGAGGGACAATGAAACAGCTTAAGGAGACGGCGGAAAAAATAAAAAGCATGGAAATCCGGGGGGCGGGACGGATTGCGCGCGCTGCGGCGGCCGAACTTCGCGATTATGCAGGACGCATCACAACGAGGAACCTTGATGATTTTAATAAAAAGATGAAATATGCTGCCGAATTGCTTATCAGCACGCGGCCGACTGCGGTATCGCTTCCGAACGCTGTCAGGGCTGTGATGAGGTATCAAGGGGAAAATCCGGCTGAAGCAAAAGCCAGCGTTAGAAAACTTGCTGATGAATTCATTGCCGGTTCCGAAAATGCTGTAAGAAAAATAGGCGAGATAGGAGCGCGGAGAGTGAGGGACGGGGATACCATAATGACGCATTGCAATTCATCTGCCGCCATTTCGATTATGGCACAGGCGCATGCCAGCGGGAAAAATATTAATGTGATTGCCACGGAATCACGCCCGAGGATGCAGGGTCACCTAACCATTAAGCAGCTTGACTCACTCGGGATAGAGACATCGTTGATCGTGGACTCTGCGGTGCGGTATTTCATGAAGGATACAGACCTTGTGATTATGGGCGCCGACGCTGTTACGGCCAATGGTTCTGTCATCAACAAAATCGGGACGTCACAGGTTGCTCTCGCCGCCCATGAAGCCAGGAAAAACGTAATAATCGCTGCCGAGACATATAAATTCAGCCCGGGAACATTGCTCGGGGAACTTGTGGAAATAGAGGAACGCGATAGCGATGAAGTGATTAGCAAAGAAAAACTCCTTGAATTTTCAAATGTAAAGGTGAAGAATCCTGCCTTCGATGTGACGCCGCGCGAGTATATTGACTTGATATGCACGGAAGTTGGGGCGATACCTCCTGAAATGGCTTACGTGATTATCAAGGAATACCTGGGCTGGGGATTGGAGGAGATTAATTCCAACTGGAAATTATAAGTATGTTTTCACTTCAGGAGATGGGTAAAATCAAAAGGCTCGGTGGATTTTTTGAGCTTTGTCTTATCTATGGGTTTAAATTTTGCGTCTTTGCCTTTACCTAATGTCTGGAAGATTTTATCCTCTGTAACTTCAAGAATATTCATCAGTGTCACCGTATACTTCAATAACCTGTGTATTAATAAAATTATGCGTAATTTAATTATCCCGGTCGTTCAATCACACCACCAAAAACATCCGCCATATTTCATGTACAGTGTCCACCAGGAAATTAATGTTACGGATAAATAAACAATTCCGATACTCTTAATAATATTTGCAATTGAAATAACAACCAGGAACTTTTTTGAGTCATAATTTCCGATGCCAGCTACTATGGGGGCAAGGTCGACCACGATAGGAATCCACGGTGAAATCAAAAGGAACAACACTCCATATTTCCGAAAATACATAGAGGTCGTTTTTTCATTTTCCTTATCATGAGAATGGGTAATTTTTGTAAGGCCGTGTTTTCCCATGAAATAGCCTAAAGATGCCCCAAGTACTGAGCCTGTTGTCAAAGCTAAAAATATTAATGCGGGATTTCCTCCTACTCCAAGCATTCCAAATACCACAGGTTCTGTAGGTATCGGTATGATGGATGAGATAATACTGAGGATAAAAAGACCAACCATGCCATAGGATATAAATAAATCAAATAACGCCATTCCTATACTCTAATGCTTTTAATGGATATTTAATGTTGGTATCCGGAATGGTATTATTG
>JBAVMS010000052.1:0-1727 GCA_049690315.1 Candidatus Methanoperedens sp. | reverse complement strand
CTTCGGGAGGCGGAAAGATCGCCGTGGTCGGCTATTCCACCCCGCAGTCGGTCTACGAAAAAGCGCTCGAGCCCGGCTTCCAGGCGACCTCCCCCGGCTCCGGGGTCAGCTTCAGCAACTCCTTCGGCGCCTCCGGTGACCAGAGCCGCGCCGTCGCGGCAGGCCAGTCCGCCGACGTCGTCCACTTCTCGGTCGGCAGCGACATGACCAGACTGGTCGAAGGAGGCCAGGTCGCCGCGAGCTGGAGCAAACGGCCCTACCACGGCATCGGCGAGGAGTCGGTGGTCGTGCTCGTCGTCCGCAAGGGCAATCCGAAGGGCATCCACTCCTTCGACGATCTGCTCAGCAAGGACCTCAGCATCGTCACCCCGAACCCCTTCAGCTCCGGCTCGGCCCGCTGGAACATCATGGCCGTCTACGGGTCGCAGATCCAGGAGGGCAAATCGCCCGCCGAAGCGCTGGACGCGGTGAAGACCGTGCTCTCCAAGACCCAGGTGCAGCCGGCCAGCGGCCGCGACGCGCTCACCGCCTTCACTCAGGGACAGGGCGACGTCCTGCTCTCCTACGAGAACGAGGCGATCAACGCCGAAAAAGCGGGCGAAGACGTCGAGTACGTCGTCCCCGACAACACGATCCTGATCGAAACGCCGATCGCCGTGACCAAGGAGGCCTCACCCGCCGCGCAGAAGTTCCTCGACTACCTCTGGTCGGACGCCGGACAGAAGCTGTGGGCCGAAAACGGCTACCGCCCGGTCAACAAGAGGCTCGTCGACCCGAAGCGGTTCCCGACGCCGAAGGGCCTCTTCACGATCGCCAAGTTCGGCGGCTGGGAAAAGGTGAAGGACCAGTTCTTCGAAGAAGGCACGGGCTCGATCACCAAGATCGAGGAAGGGCTGGGGGTCTCAACTGCCGGTTGAGCTCGACAGCGGCGCCCTCACCGCCCCCGGTCCAGGGTTCCCCCCGCCGCCCGGGGGCGGTGTCGCTGCGTCCGAGCGCTCCGGGCTCCCCGGCGTGGCGGGGGTCTGGGCCGACCGTGGCCTGGTCACGCTCTATCTGAGCATCATCGTCCTGCTGCCATTGGCAGCCGTCCTCTCGAAGTCGCTGGACGGCGGCCTCTCGGGCTTCTGGCACGCGGTCAGCGGCGCCCAGTCGGTGGCGGCGCTGAGACTGACGGTAGTCGCCTCACTGACCGTCGTCGCGATCAATGCCGTCTTCGGCACGATCATCGCCTGGGTCCTGGTCCGCGATGAGTTTCCCGGCAAGAAGCTCGTCAACGCCTTCATCGACCTACCCTTCGCCCTGCCGACGATCGTCGCCGGGCTGACGCTGCTGACCCTCTACGGCAAGGACAGCCCGATCGGCCTCAACGTGGCCTTCACCCGCACCGCGGTCGCCTTCGCGCTGCTGTTCGTGACGCTGCCCTTCGTGGTCCGCGCGGTCCAGCCGCTGCTGCTGGAGATGGACCGTGAGATGGAGGAAGCGGCGGCCTCGCTCGGCGCCGGCGGGCTGACGATCTTCCGCCGCATCATCTTCCCCAACCTGCTGCCCGGGATCGCGGCGGGCGTCGCGCTCGCCTTCGCCCGCGCGCTCGGCGAGTACGGCTCGCTGGTCCTGATCACCGGCAACATCCCCTTCAGGACCGAAGTCTCCTCGGTCTTCATCTTCAACCAGATCGAATCGGGCAACACCGCCGGCGCGGCGGCGGTCTCGGTTGTTCTGCTCGGTGT
>JBAVMS010000051.1:0-137428 GCA_049690315.1 Candidatus Methanoperedens sp. | reverse complement strand
TTACAATAGTATAAGAGTTTTGCTAACATAATTTTAACTCAACATATTGTAACTATTACACTGGTTTCACTGCAAGCATAAAAAACAGTTAAATTTATAAGGCAAACTCATGAATTGGTAACCACCAAGTCTTCGGGGGATAGGATAGGCTGTCAAAATTCGGGGGATGATTGGCAGAAATTGAAAATGTGAGCCAAATCACTCATCAGAACGCAGTTTTCGCAATGGTTTCAGGTTTTTTTTATATTTACGAACATAATAAAGTAATAGAACACCAAAAAAAATTATCGCCACCGTTGAAGGAAAAGTCCAGCCAGTTTTCAACTCAAACAAGAAGATAGAGAATATAACGACAACAAATCCACTCATCACAAGTTTGCAAAGTTCAAGTTTTGCTTTTATATACTCAGTCTCAGTCATAAGATTTCATATTAGTAATCTGAATATATATACTCCCTATGTTCTACTATGGTTCGCTGGAAAGCTGGCGTTCTGAATCAGTGTTATCCACTTGTTATCGCCCTCAACTTTAATTCCGCAGGCTTCGGCGGGAGTCTTGCCCTTTAAGGCTTCATGAGGTCTCATATAATTGTGGAATATCTGATAGCCATCAATAATTGAAGTATCTGTACTCTTTAGTCCACGCATGGTCTTTTCCCTATCTCTTATCTCTCCGTTTATCCTCTCCATCTTGTTATTATTCATGTCGCCATCCAACTTTATTGCGTTGATATGCTTGGATTTCGGGTTTTTGAGTGTGAAAAATTCCTTGTTAAAGGCTTCATGGTAACTCGGTAATCCATCAGTTATCAGTGTGTTAGGTCTTTTTCCAGCGATTTTCTTTCCATCTTTGAACAATCCCCTTGCATCGTGCATGAACTTCGTATCTGCGACTTCCTGAGCTATCCAGTAGCGGGTTTCATCATCCATAAGAGCAAAGAGATATTTCATATTACCACTAAATTTAACGAAAACTTCATCCGCTCTCCATGTGTCGCTTACATTGGGTTTCAGCTTATCGACATACTGCTTCATCAGGTCAGTATATTTCTGAATCCAATTAAGAACGGTCTGATGTGAAACATGAACACCAAGAAGTTTAAGTGAATCCTTTGTATGCCTTAGCGATTCTCCTGAGAAATAAAGTTGCATAGCGGTTGTAACAGCTTGTGGGTTATGCTTCATCTTTTCAAATCCTATGTTAATGCTGAATTTCTTATTGCAATCATAGCAAATAAATCTCTGAATATCCCCACTCTTATTGTGCCTGATGCCATCTTTTTTGATGTTTGCAGAATGGCAATAGAGGCATTCAGAAATTACAATCGGCTTAATTTCAATGCTCTTTTTTACCTGCTCTCTCAGGTTGAAGCTTACCTCAACCGCAAAGATATGTTTGCACTTTACCCCTCTGGAAGTGTGGTCAGGGCAATTGCATTTCCATCCTATTTCGGTTGATATTACGTCATAAAGAATATCGCTTGATTGTGATTTTACTTTATATGAATTGTCATTAATTCGTATCATCTGACCGTCTTTTTCCGCTATCGCCTTGCCTCTTTCCTCTCTTGTGCCTACGGTTTGTATGTTGTTATTATCCACCAGCATCTTATTCACCTTTGTGTGTATATGTGTATATCTTAATAGTATGCAAAAGTATATAAACTTATGTGTATATGTGTATAACTATGGGCAGGATACAAGTAGTTCTAACCGATGAAATAGAAAAGAAGTTTAGAGAAGAATTAGCCAAAGAAGGAAAAGTAAAAAAAGGTTCAATATCCGAAGAAATCGAGAAGATTATAGAACAAAATCTATCACAAGTTCGGGGAGGCAAATTTCTTAAACAGGATGAGGGGGTAATTGATAATGAAACTTTAACAGAAGCAACAAAATTTTATGATTCAATTGATACGCTTGAGAAAAAATTAGACGGAAAACTAATTTTACTTCACGATAAAAAAACAGACGCAATATATACTGAATGCCATATTTTAGCAGAAACGTTGGTCAAAAAAATGGACATTGATGTACCTATTGACCCAGATTTTCAACCCCAATTTAGAGCAAACAGAGATTTTCGACCCAACGACCAAATTTTTATAAAAATGGAAGAAGATAGTAAACAGGGAAGGCAGTTTTCAGATATAATTATAGAATATGACACCAAACACGAAAACCAAGAAAGACCATTGAAAGTTTTGGGGGGGCAACATCGAAGTGAGGCAATTAAAGCATCGTTGCCAACAACTAACCAATACCACGGCATAAGAGTATATTTCAACTTAAATAAAGACAAACGAACCGAACTTTATATTGTTTCAAATACAAATATTGACGTCCCCTCTGATTTACTCGATAGATTGGAAGAACAAGGATTGTTACCACCGAATAAGCTTAGAGAGTTCGCTTGGGAAATTGGTTTGTTAGAAAAGGGAAAAGACTTCTCCGAAAGAAAAGCAACCGAAAAGGATGACATTCCAGTAAGGACTATACGAACATTCATAATTAACTTTTTCGATGGAAAAAATTACAATGGGGATTTTGATAACGAGCCTGTAATTCCAGAACTATGTCTGCCTCGTGCTGAAGATGTGGGGTCTGTAAAATATAGAAAAATATACGACCAAATTAGAGAGAATAAAATAAAACCATTCAAAGAGCAATCAGATTTACTTGAAGCAGGTAAAAATTTTGTAAAACTGCATGAGAAACAATTCCAAATAATCGATACGAAGAAAATGAAGGGTAAAAAAGAATTCAGGGAAAAAGCACTCACCCCTTCTATTATTTCTGCGTGGGCTTTCGGAGCGGGTGTGTTGCAACGAAATAATATACGTTTGCAAAAACTTTATAGTTTACCAGAAAAATCAGGGACTACCGACCCACTTAATGTTGAAGTATTGCGTACATCAAAGCTTGAAGACATCGACTCGCCAACATATAGGGGTTTGGGAACTCGGTCAAGTCCGAGCGAGCGTGGGAGAATCCTGAAATTGTTTTTGTTGTACTCTCGCTCCACCAAAGACAAAATTGATAAAGATTTAAGCATGGGTGCAATTCATAAGTTTACCGCAGACGAATCAGTAGCAAAAGGTAATTTGGCAGAGAAAAAGGCGTTGGCTTTGGCAGAGAAAATGGCATTAGTATGACCGAGACTTACCTTAAGATGCTTAACAGGTCAAGCAAATTATTTTTACAATTAGCAGAAACAGAAAAAAGTGCAATAAAACGTAAATCCTTTGCTTTATCAGTAGTAATCAATTCTTGGGTTTTGCTTGAAGCTTACGTCAATTATTTGGCAGAGATATTAGCAAAAGCTAAAATTGAAGCGCATGAAAAGGCTTTACTTCTGGATAAAGAACTGAGATTAAACGACGATGGGGTTTTTATTGAAGTTCGGTCACATTCACCAACATCGAAACGTATTTTATTTATTTTACGAAGATTTTCGAATAAAGACGTTGAAGAGTTCAGAAAGAGTACTGTTTGGGAAGAAGTACAGAGATGTGAAAAATTTCGTAATGACCTAATTCATCCTAAAACACTTACAAGCAAGTATTTAGACCATCAAATAACTATAAAAAAATCTGAAAGTTTCAGAACCAGCATCATTTCACTCATTAAAATACTCAACAAAAATGTGCTTAATAAAGAGATTTTTTTGGATTGATGTCGATATACTAAAAATCACAACAACCTAAATTTGACATCGTATGTTTTATTTTTCCATCCCCCGACTTTTGACAGGTCACTCTATCCCCCGAAGACTTGACAGAACCTGATTTATGGTGACTATATGTGAAGTGGTATTAGTGTAACTACAATTTAGCATAACCCGTACTTGAAGGCTACTGGCTTGCTATCGTTTTTCGCCTATAAATCCTCGCGAAGCTGCGCAGTTCCGTGCAGAAAGTATTCCTCTACTTCCAGCCCTGACCAACAGAATCGTCAATTTTAAATTTCTATCTCGGCAAACCTGTCTATGTCAGTCCGATGACCCCAGATATCCCCGGTTAACAATTTGATATTTTTCATTTTTAAAAGCGTTTTCGTTGTGTTGGAAATCGTTTTATGATACGACGATGGCAATTGTATCCTTTTCAGTTTTGGGGTTTTTGTCACAAGCTCAAAAATGTTTTTTTCAGAGGGCCTGAAACAAAAATGCACATTTTCTTCTTTCCCTTCAATATCGTTGAGGTCTTCCTCTCCGCCAATAATTCTGAAAACTACTTTCATAATATTTCATTGGTAATTCTACTATTTATATTTTTTATTCAGAGGAACCGGAATCATAACATTTATCCATTATAAAACCAATTCCCGAGCCATGGTTACAGTATTGGAGATTTACCAGCTTTTGCCGAAAACCAACTGCAAGATATGCGGTGAATCCACATGCATGGCCTTTTCGGTTGCTTTGCTTGGAAGGAAAAGGAACATATCCGAATGTACGCCTATACTTGAAGTGAATTTTAAAAAACAGAAAGAAAAACTGGAAGCCCTTCTTTTACCTTCAGCCGGGGCAGGAGAAACTGGCATGATAGTTCATCCGGAACTGTGCACGGGCTGCGGTAATTGCGTGGTTGCATGCCCCGTGGACGTGGCAAACGACCCCAAAGGCGCAGCTATCGGGTGCGCTCCCACAAACGATAAAGTGATATTCAAAGTGGTTGACGGCAAAGTGTTGGCTTCAAATATCAAGGAATGCCGCCGTTTCGGAAAAAACAGGGTGCTGTGTTATGCGTGCATAGACCCATGCCCGACCGGCGCAATCGAGTTCGTGTAGGTGTTTTTAATGGTAACCTGCCCCGGATGCGCACTGTTATGCGATGATATTGAGGTCGTCGTTGAGAGCGGCAGGATAAAAGAGACGAGAAATACATGCAGGCGGGGGACGGCAAGGATAAAGGGCTGCATAAACAGGCTGGCGCCGACTATAGACCAGAAGCCTTCGGACATTGAAAGCGCAATCAGGAAGGCTGCCGGGATACTTAAGGATGCAAAATCTCCGATGCTTTTTGGATTTACTAACTCAACATGCGAAACCCAGGTAAAAGGAATCCAACTGGCAAAGAAACTGGGCGCAATAATCGACGATACATCATCATTTTGCCAGGGGCTCCTGATAGAAAGGATACTCCAGAAAAAATTCAGGACATGCACGCTTGAAGATGTAAGGAACAAAGCTGATGTTCTTGTCTATTGGGGGTCGAATGCACAGGACTCACAGCCGCGGCATCTCTCCAGGTTCTCATATTTCCCCCGCGGTGAATCCCGCCAGCGCGGCTACGAGGAAGACAGGGTCGCCATAGCGATAGACGTGCGCGAATCCAATACCGCAAAGATATGCAAGGGGCACTTTTACAGGATACAGCCAAAGGGCGACAGGGAATTTATCCTTGCCCTGATAGACGCCCTTTCGGGGAAAGTCCCTGCGTATGAGCCAAAAAAGATCCTTGAGCTTGCAGCCATATTGAAAAAGGCAGAGTTCGGGGTGATTTGCGTGGGCATCGGGCTAACATATTCGATAAAAGAGGATTTTGATATCTTGGTTTCACTGGCAGATAAGCTCCCGAATTTCCATATTATGCCCATGGTAGGTCATTACAATATGCGCGGCTTTAATGAGAATTTGTTCAAAGAAACCGGGTTCGTGAACAGGGTTAGGTTTCATGACAAAGCGGTTCATGATGATAAATATTCAATCATTGAGGCTCTTCGGGAAAAAAGCTTCGATGTCCTGCTCGTTGCAGGTTCTGACCCGCTATCAAGCCTTCCACGTTCATTAATCCGGCACCTTGCATCCATACCTGTTATATGCATAGACCCGTGTGTTACCATGACATCAAAGATAGCCGCCGTAACAATCCCGTGCGCTGTGTCTGGAGTTGAATCAGGTGGCACAGCCGTGAGGATGGACGGGAAAAAAATTGACCTATCGAAGATGATTGAAAGCGATTATCCCACAGATGAAGAGCTGCTTGTGCGATTGATGGAGGCGCTTTAATGGGAATCGATGTTGGGAAGTTCCTGAAAAACCCGGAATATGAGATAAAAATCATTACATACAGGGATATTTTCCAGGTCGAGGCGCAGGAACGAGACAGGTTTGGAAAGGATTATGAAAAACTGTCCGCCTGCATTGTGGTGAGTAAAAACGACATGGAAAAAATGGGATTGAAGTCGGGAGACAGGGTGAAAGTTGCCAATAATAATGGAAGCATTGTAGTCGAGGTCAGGGAGTCTAAAAGAGATGAACCCGGCGGTGTAGCCTTCATGGTGAACAGCCCGTGGTCAAATGTTCTTGTATCGGGCGATACGGGAGGAAAGGGGATTCCCGAGTTCAAGAATATTACCGCAAAAATTTCATTGGTTAAAGAGGAAATTACAAGTCTTGAAAGCTTGATGGAATATTTTAAAAAATTAAAGCAGGTATGATTCATCTAAAAATAGGTAAAATGAGGCTGGACGGGAATCTTGTTCTTGCCCCGATGTCTGATGTCACGAACCTGCCCTTCAGGCTGCTCTGCAAAAAATACGGGGCATCGCTTGTGTATTCTGAGATGGTCTGCTCAGGCGGGATTGTCAGGCGAAATGCAGAAAGCATGGATAGATGTCTTACATCTGAAGATGAGAGACCTTTCGGAATCCAGTTACTTGGTTCTGATGCGGCTGACCTTGTAAATTCTGCGCAAATCCTGCAGGAAAGATATAATCCTGACCTTTTCGATATAAACCTTGGCTGCCCGGCGCAGAGCGTAATTAAAAACGGCTTCGGGTCTGCGCTCCTGAAAAATCCTGAAATCATCAGGGAAATAATAGAACGGCTTTCTTCTACCCTTGATGTACCACTGACAGCGAAAATAAGAATAATGAATAGTTTTGATGAAACATTAAAAATTGCAAGGACCATCGAAAAATCCGGCGCCGCCGCTATTACAGTTCACGGAAGGACACAGAAACAGGGCTTTTCGGGAAGCTCCAACCTTGAATTCATTAAAGGTATCAAGAAAGAACTATCGATTCCTGTAATCGCAAACGGTGATATTTACGATGAGAAATCCGCCCAGGATGTGCTTGAATATACACAATGCGACGGGCTTATGATAGGAAGAGCTGCAATCGGGAACCCGTATATATTCAGGAGGCTTTTACATTATCTTTCCACAGGGGAATTATTACCTCCCCAGGAAATAGCTGAGCGGCTCCGGGATTTTTATGAGTACACGGCTTTGTGTAGCAAATATGAGATGCTCTCTTTAAATGACCTGAAGCTAAATGCGCAATATTTCACAAAGGGCATAGATAACATAAAATCGGTGCGTATAGAGATTAATAAAGCAAATGATATTGATTCTGTGATGGGGATAATCGGGGGATTGGGATGAGTTCGGATTTGGATTATGGTATCGACTTCTTATGTAGAGCGGGGCGGCCATCACCGCAAAGGCGCTAAGAGCGCAAAGTCAGTGGCATTTTTTAAAAACAACGAACTGATACGAACTCGTACGAACTCAGCGCCAAAGTGTTAGGCCATACTTACCCCTACAATTTATAAAAAACACAAAACTTATAATCTTGTAGGGGTAATATAGTCTTATGGCAGCAATTAGAAAAAAGACGATTGGCAAACAGGTATATTATTATATCGAGCACAGCTTCCGTGAAAACGGCAGGGTGGAAAAGAAGGAAAAATACCTTGGGAAAACGTTGCCGCAAAACATCGAAGAATTGAAAAGACAGTTTGTTTCTGAGATTTACAGGGAGAAATGGTTTGACCTTTTTGACAAAATAAAAGAAGAATATTCAGCGCAGGGAAAAACAATCCCTCCATCGGCGCAGGAAAAGGAATTGGAGAACTTTGCTATCAAATTCACTTATGATACGAACAGGATAGAAGGCTCAACCCTGACATTCAGGGAAACCTCTTTGCTACTCGAAAAAAGCATAACCCCGAATGCAAAACCTATGCGCGATGTAAAAGAGGCGGAAGCACACAGGAGCGTATTTTATGAGGTGATGGATTGCAAAAAGGACTTATCGCTTGATCTCATATTGTATTTCCACAAAAAATTATTTGAGAACACGAAAAAAGACATAGCCGGGATGATAAGGCAGCATCAGGTGACAATCGCAGGAAGCAGGTTTACACCTCCTTTTCCCGCAGAAATATATCCTCTGCTGATGGATTTTTTCAGATGGTATGGCAAAAATAAGGACAAAATGCACGCTGTGGAACTTGCGGCGCTTGTCCATCTGAAACTTGTAACTATTCATCCTTTCTCAGACGGGAACGGAAGAATAAGCAGGCTGATGATGAACTTTGTTTTAAATAAGCATGGCTTCCCTATGCTCAATATAGCCTATGAAAAAAGAGCAGGTTATTATAGCGCTCTGGAGCGGTCTCAGATAAAAAAGGATGAGATGATTTTTCTTCAATGGTTTTTCAAAAGATACCTGAAGGAAAATACGAAGTATCTTAAAGAAGAATAGTTGATTTAATGGGATTAACCTATTAATTAAATTATTTATACAGTTGAGGCGCCGATAGAAAAGCGAGGCAACCATTGTGGCGTACTCACCGCAAAGAGCGCGAAGAACGCAAAGCAACGGAAGCAATTTTTAAAAATAACGAACTCAATACGAACTTGCACGGACTCGGGTAGCACGGTGTTATCGAACTCGGAGCGCACGGATGACGCGGATTGACACGGATTCGTGTTCGTGGAATGAAAATAGTGCAGTCTGTGACGCCATACATAGATTGGAATAATGAAAAAAGTGATGAATTTAAGATATTAAGGATTATCTTGTTTTGAATAATTATTTTTGCACGGATATACCTTTGTATTTTTGGGTAGGGTAATAGACCCTTCATAGACGGTTTCTCTGTAAATTCCAAGTTCTCCTAAGCCAAATAGGTTCTCATCGAGAGGAATACCTGTTTCATTTGATAAGAGTATTAGAAGGGCACGCCTGACTAGTGGCTCAAGAGAACTTAAATCCCTACGGTAAAGAAACATGTCAGAATATGGTGCTTCGGAGGTTGGTAATGTTGCTGGCAAATTATAATTTCGATAGTACTCTCCATGACGTAGCATTGCTCCATGAACAAATGCAGAACGCTGTTCTCTATAAAGCCGAGTTATTAGAAGGTTTACCTCATCGTACATCTCACTTGATGGATTTATATTAAAAATTTCACATAAAGAATTTACAAGAGCAATTCGATCTCCAATTAGATTATGTCGAAATGGGTTACTGATGTCAAATTTTAGCTTGCCGCATATAGAGCAACTTACTTCACCGGGGCATCTCTCAGCTTTTCCGAATGGACTCAAAGCTGCCAAAAATGCAACTACTGATAATGTTGGTTGATTTTGATTATTATGCAGTTCTTTTCCTGCGTAGTAAGCGAATAATGGATCAATGAATTCAGTACGATTAGACTCTGAAAGTGAATAATAAAGAGTTAGAATTTTCTTAAGACACTCACTAAAATTATCATCAATATTATCTGTACATGGTTGCCAACGTCTGTAAGGATACAAAATCTCCAATGGAGTCAATTGATCAATAGAATCTAAAACTTCAATTGGTTTCCGATTTTTTGGCCATTCGGGATAGTACAATTTGTATATACTTCCACGTGCTAACGTAAGTAAAGCACAGACAGTAGTTATTTGTTGCAATGCTACTGCCTTTGCTGTTTTAGAAGAATATTCATCTACTGTAATTGTAATAGCTGAAACTCTTTTACTATCCTTTCGAAGAATGACAGTTGGAAAAACAGTAACACCAAATTCTGGTAATTTCACTATGTCTGCTATGCGTCTAATTGGTGGCAACTCGATATAAAAGATTATATGGTAAGGTTTTTGATTTTCCGGAGTCGAACGATTAAATGCTCTTTTAATAACTCTCTCAATCTCATCATTAAATTTAGATATTTCATTCTCAGAAAACGATGGCACTGAACCATATTTTTCTGATTCATCACCATATGTTGCATAAACTTCAACTGTTTTTAAATCTTCTTTGCTAATAGAGAAGATAATGCCTAATCGAATCCCAAATTTCTTCTTGCCAAAAGGAATTTGCCATTCATAACGATGATTAGTCTTTTTTGTCTTTATATCAGGATAATAGAACGCTCCGCCCATCAATTCGCTTATCACCGAATACAAGCCTTCGCAAAATTTTCCAGCTTCCGATCGAGTTACTTCAACGTTTATATTCCAAAATGTTCTAGGAGGAAGCTGATAAGGATTATAGTATATCTCTCGTTGATATTTTTTCATTATATAATCTAATTTAGAATAGATAATATAACTTTTATAGGCTTGTATCAATCACAATTACGTTGAGGTAGGTAACTTGCATTTAAAATAGAGGAGAATTTTACCTTTAAAAAAATCTCTAAATCAATGCCCTGCTCCCGCCTCATGCGCCGCCGCATACCTCTCCGTAATCAGCGCGCGCCTGAGCCTGAACAGCACCTTCTGCTTATCAAAACCATACTGCTCTCCAAGCTTTTTGATAAGCCTCTTCTTTGAAGCGCCTTTTAAGCTCATCTCAGTCATGATGCCGTCCACAAACTCCTTGTTCGGGTCGGCTTCTTTCTTCACTTCGGCTGCTTCAGGTTTAACTTCGGGTTTGACCTCTGTTTTAACTTCAGCTTTCGGCGCCTCCGGCTTTACTTTGGCTACTTCTTTAACAGCTTCGGTTTTTCGAACCTCTGACGGTGCTTTAACTGCTACCGCATTTGTTGCTTCTGGTTTCACGAGCCCGAGTAATGTTGCATTTGCCGCTTCTTTAGCTGCTTTTTCTTCCATCATTCCATCACCTCGATATCTCAACAGGCGTTATAATCCCTTTTTCTATCCCAAACTTCCTGCCAGTAAGCAGCACATTATCCTGCACAGGCGCCACCCTGAACTTCTTCTCAAGCGAACTGCCGTTGGATTTTATTTTAATATACCCGCCTTTTAAGAGCTTGAGCGCCCTCACCATGTTCAGGTTCACTTCCACGAAATCATTATCATCTGCTAAATTGAACCACATGAAGGGATTATACACATTGATGAGCGCCGGTTTTGCATCCATCGGCTTTGCCTGCGCCTGTATCGCGCCGTAAGCAGGTCTGTCATATTTCGGGATTGCGAATTCATCGACTGACGCAATGCCGATAGACTTTTTAACTGATTCATGAAGAGCATTGAAATCAAATTTGGCGCCAGCAATAATGCCAAGCGCATCAAGCCCGCTTGTTCCCGCGCCGCCAAGCGCCTGTGCCCTTCCCTCGTTATTGATAAGCGTGCCTTTTTTCTTGTACAGGGGTTCGTGGGCTATGACTACGTTGGCTTTTGCCGCGCTCGCCTGCCCTGTCTGGATTATCAGGTTTGTGAGCTTTCCGAGCACATCTTTCGGGATTAACTCCGAAGGGTCGGATTCCAGGCAGAACAAAGTCTTAATCGTTCCTTTATTGATATCTTCCACAAGCTGCGCCAGGGACTTTTGCTTGGCATCCTTTGACAGCAGGTACGCGCCTGTCGAATTTGCAAAAGGCTTCATGAAAGTTATCTTAGCTCCCGCATTTTTAGCAAGAGAGAGAACATTTTTCACCAGTTCGATATCCGAAAGCGGGTGGAAATCAGCAATAACAAGCGAATCTTTTGTGAGCTGCAATTTTGAAATATCAGCAGGTCGGATGTTTTCATCTGCAAGAGGTAAGTCTTTCCACCATACTGAGGTTATCTTCGCTCCTTTCTTTTTAGCTGAAAGCAGGCGCCGGACTATCAGAGGATACTGCTCATACGGGTCAATAAAGAGCACGATATGTTTTGCAGTTTCTATTTCGCTATATGTTATTCCTACGCTCAGGGTCTGATATGCGTCTTTTGGAAGCGCTTCGAAATTCGCTCCCGTGCATAAATATGATTCAGCAACTTTCTGGAATGCCAGAAGCTCTTCGCATGTGGTGTTGCCGAACGAGAGAAAAGCAACTGAACCTTTGCCTGCCGACATTCTCTTAGCTGCTTCCTTTGCAGCTTCTTCAAGCGAGGTCTCCTTTCCATCTACTGTCGACTTAACAGGTGTATAGAGGCGGGAGAGGTTCATCCCGAACCTGCAAAGCTTTCCGGCATTGGCGGGAGAGGATTTCCTGAAATCAACTTCAGATTTTCCGTTCTCTCGAATGTATAATCCGCAGCCGAAATTGCAGCCTGGGCAGATGGTTGAATAAACAGTTTCACTCATTCAATCACCCGTCTTTTGAAAATCTCACTACCAGAATGCAAAGGAGTTAATCCAAATGAGTTTCCCGATATATCCGTCCCGTCAATGGTTGATTCCTTTTCATCCGAATAATCGCTCTTCATATTCTTTTTGTGAATCTCGCCACAGAGACTCAGAGGCACAGAGAGACCTGAAAAACTTCTCTGTGTGTCTGTGCTTTCAGTAGCTGTAAATCCTTCGCCTAAATAATCGCTCATATTCCTATTGTTAATTTCGCCAAAGGGACGAAGTGGTGATAATCCTGAAGAATTTCTCAATATCTCTGTGTTCTCTGTGCGCTCTGTGGTAGAAAATCCGTTACTTACAGAATCTCTATTATTGCGAACATCGACATCAAAACTCAGGGGAGTTAACCCTGAAGAATTTCCCAATGAACCAAATAAATCCAATCCGCATCTGCGTTTATCGGCATTTACCTGCGGTTTGTCTTCATTAAATTGATGATTTTCACTCATTTAACTTCACCTCAAAATACGGCGGTTTTCGCATATCCATGCCAGGCTCATACTTCAACTGCTCCTGCACAGGATTTGCAAAGCGTCTATACAATCTTGTGAGCGGAATATCAACAGGGCACACATCGCTGCACTGCCCACACCCGATACATGAATCTGCAAGGTGCAAAAAGCGCACCAGATGATACATCGACATCTTGTAAGCATCTCCGCGGAAGTGGAATTCGGTGCATTTTGAAACGTCACCGCACGAGCACGTTGGACACACTGCTTTGCAGGCGCCGCAGTCAATGCAGTTCTCAAGCTCTTTCCTGAAATACTCAAGCCTGTTATCGATCGGGACAAATACCTTATCCTTCCATTTCTTGCCCAGACCTTCCATAACGCCTTTTATCTTGGTGCGCGCCGCAACCCCTTTTTCATCGGGTTTCTGTACCTGCACATATCCGGCATCGATCGCATTCTGAAGTAGCTTTGCTCCTTTTTCTGAATTGATCTCCACGAATGTGGCTTTGCCTGCAAGCTCTCCGGTAACTCCCCAGTTGCCGCAAGCAAGGTCTGCATTATTCGGTATCTTGATAGTACAATACCGGCAGCTCTCCCTGCGTCCATATCCTTTCTCTTCAAGCTCGTCAATGGTTATTGCGTGCTCTTTTCCGTCTTTTGTCTCGAAAATGAGCTTTCCTTTCTCGATCTCTTCACCATGCACATCTTCGGGCTTTATCTTGTACATCACTTCAAGCATTTCACGAGTCACTACCGGGTGCATTGACCCGCCGCAGTTAAGACCGATTATAAAAGTATTATCAAGATTTACAGCATTACGCTTGCTCTGCTCGATGACCCCGCGCACATCGCAGCCTTTTGCCGGAAGGGCCACTTTCAGTTCCTTATTGGCGATGAGTTTCGCAAAGTTGCTGGGAACAGAATGCAGCGAACCCGCTGAATTTAAAACCTCGTTTACGTCAGAGGTTATTACAGGCACAGCTTCGAACTCATTTATTTTCTTTAATACCACAACAGCATCAACTAATTTCTTATCAAGTGCAGCCGCAAGTACTGACGTAACAAGACCGCCTGAACCGCCTCGCTTCCTGACATCCTCTTTCGTTGACCATCCAACAAACATCTCACCTTTTTGCATTACGCCACCCCCTCAGGTTTCAAGGGACTCGGCCCAATCTTTTTAATCTGCTCAGTAACGTCGCGGATAAAATTAGCAAATTTCTCGCCCTCGCTTGCCGATATCCAGTTAAGCTGAAGTCTCTCTTTTTCAAGACCAAGCTCACGCGCAATGTTTTCAAGGTATTTGTATTTTATTTTTGTCTTGTCGTTACCGTTAACATAATGGCAGTCGCCGATATGACATCCCGTAACTAAAACTGCATCAGCGCCTTCAAGGAACGCATTGAACACATGCAGCGGGTCTATTCGCCCTGAGCACATGACGCGTATGATTCTTGTCGATGCCGGCTGCTGGAACCTTCCCATACCTGCGCTGTCAGCACCTCCGTATGAACACCAGTTGCAGCAGAACGCCACGATTTTGGGTTCCCAGCCATTACTCTTAGGAGCAGGCTGAGCCGCAACCGCTTCTGCGCTCATGCCGCTACCTCCTGGAATTTGAACACGTTCTTGACCTGCGCAAGCACCTGGTTATTCTTGAAGTGGCTCTGCTCAAGCGCGCCTGTCGGACAGGCTGTGACGCACGTTCCGCATCCTTTACAGAGCGCTTTTACTACATTTGCCTTGCCAGCCTTTTCATCCATTTTGATTGCCTGGAACGGGCACATGGGTATGCATACCTGGCATCCCACGCATACATCGGGATTCACAACGGCTGTGATGCCTTCCGTTATGGCTTTCTTGTTCTTGAGAAGAATCGTTGCGCGGCTTGCACATGCACTTCCCTGGGAAACAGCATAGGGAATATCCTTGGGCCCTGAAGCGCAGCCAGCCAGGAACACGCCATCAATTGTCGTATCAACAGGTTTCAACTTAGGATGCGCTTCCATCAGCAAGCCATCAGCGGCTTTTGAAAGTTTCAGAAGCTGCTGTATCTGGTTTATACCTTCATGCGGGACAATGCCGGTTGCAAGGACAAGCAGATCAAATTCGAGATTTCGTATCTCATTTACAAGTGTATCCTCAACCCGCACCTTGATATTCTTGGTAACCGGGTCTTCTTTCACTTCCACAGGTCTTCCGCGCAGGAACTTCACGCCAAGGTTTCGCGACCTGTTATATGATTCCTCGTAGCCTCTGAAGGGTGTCCTGATATCTATATACATTATCGTCTGGTCAGTTTCAGGACGCTTCTCTTTAAGGAGCTGCGCGTTCTTTATGGTGACCATGCAGCACACACCCGAGCAGTAAATATTTGTAGCCTTGTCGCGCGACCCGACACAGTTCACGAATCCCACGCGTATTGGTTCTTTGCAGTCCGATGGCCGCACAACGTGACCGCCTGTGGGACCTGCGGCATTGAGAAGCCGCTCAAATTCCATCGCTGTAATGATATTATCATACAAACCGTATCCGAAATCATGCCTTGGCTCTGGGTCGTATGTCTTGAAACCGACTGCCCCGATGATGACACCAACATTGAGATCAGTAAAAGAAGTCTGCATATCATAATTTATGGCTCCGCTCTGACACGCTTTGGCACATGCCTTGCAGTTAATGCAATTCTCTTTATCAAGAACAGCACGCAGCGGCACAGCCTGGGGGAACGGCACATATATTGCCTTACGTGTGCCAAATCCTTCATTGAAATCGTATGGCACTTCAACAGGGCATACTTCACTGCACTTGGCGCAGCCAGTACATTTTGCAACGTCAAGATATCTGGGTTTATGCTCCACTTTAACGTTGAAGTTGCCCACATACCCCTCAACCGCTTTTACTTCAGAATAACTCATTATTTTGATATTCTTGTTCCTTGCCACTTCGACCATCTTTGGACCGAGGATGCAAATAGAGCAATCGTTCGTGGGGAAGACTTTATCAAATCGCGCCATCCTGCCGCCGATTGAGGGTTCCTTCTCAACAAGATAGACCTGGAAACCCATATCAGCAAGGTCAAGAGCAGCCTGCATTCCTGCAACTCCGGCGCCTACAACAAGCGCCTTATCAGTCACAGGGACTTCGCTTGCCTGAAGCGGTTCAAGCAGCTTTGCGCGCTCAACTCCCATACGGATGAGGTCTTTTGCCTTCTCTGTGGCTTTCTCCTTTTCCCACATGTGTATCCATGAGCAGTGGTCTCTGATATTCACGAATTCAAGGAAGTACTGGTTAAGACCCATTTGCTCGATGCATGCACGGAATGTTGGTTCATGTGTTTTGGGAGAACACGCAGCCACAACAACGCGGTTGAGGTTGTGTTCTTTTATTTTCGACTGGATATCAGCCTGGCCTGAATCAGAGCATGTGAATTTATTCACGGAGGTTACTTTCACACCTGGCAAAGTTCCGATGTATTCAGCCACAGCTTTTGTGTTAACTACGCCTCCGATATTCACTCCGCATTCGCATACAAACACGCCTACCCGTTTTTCGTCGTTATCTGTTGGAACGGCACTATTATTTTCAGTACCTTTAATATCGTTCATTTCTTCACTTCCTTGACCGGGTTTTGACCCAATTTTTTAATCTCTTCTGTAAAATCCCGAATAACTTCTGAGAATCGTAATCCTTCGCTGGCTGATATCCACTCAAGCCTGAGCCTCTTATCGAACCCCAGTTTTGCCAGCGCTTTTTTAGTATTATTAATCCTGACCTCAGCATTCCTGTTGCCGTCGATATAATGGCAATCACCTATGTGGCAGCCTGCTATCAAAACGCCATCTGCTCCGTCATTTAATGCTTTCAGGATGAACGAAGGTTCGACCCTGCTTGAACACATGACCCTCAAAATCTTGACTGTCGGAGGATACTGGAAACGGCTCACGCCAGCAAGGTCTGCCCCTGCATACGAACACCAGTTGCAGCAGAACGCAAGGATATTTGGCTCCCAGCCATCCCCTTTTGGTATTTCTGCAGCCACTTCCGTGCTCATACGGTCACCTCCACAACGCTTTTCTCAATTGAAATACTCTTTACACCTTTATCAAAAGCATCTATTGCCTCGCCTATCTCTTTTGAGGAGAAATGCTGCGCAGTTATTGCTCCGGCAGGACATCCGGCAGCGCATGAACCGCATCCCTTGCATGCCGCAGCGTTGATGCGCGACTTCTTTGCAGTGTAGGTTACTTCTTCAGCCTTCACAGTTACATCCTGCAATGACGGCGCATTGTACGGACAAACGGTAACGCACGTTCCGCAGCCGATGCATTTGGCTTCATTGACCACGGAAACTGCACCTTCTGTTTCGATAAACTTGCGGGAAAGAATTGTACATGCACGGGAGGCAGCCGCGCTCGCCTGCGATATTGCCTCATCCAGAAGCTTGGGCGCCTGTGCGCTCCCGCACAGGAACACGCCATCAGTAGCAAAATCCACTGGCCTGAGTTTTGGATGCGCTTCGAGGAAGAATTTGTTCTTATCAAGAGGTATCTTGAACAACTGGTTTATCTCCTCGTTCTCCCCAGCCACTAAAGGAGTGCTCAGCACTATTAGGTCTGATGCGATTTCAATGTCCTCATTCAGCATTGAATCGTGGACTGTTACCGCTCCATCCTGGACTGCGGGCGGTTTTTCAGCATCGTATTTGATGAATAATACACCGAGGTCTCTCGCTTCTTCGTACAGCCTTTCCATGACCCCGTACGTCCTCATGTCGCGGTACAGGACATAGACGTTGGCACTGCTGTTTGCTTTTTTAATCCTTATAGCATTCTTTACCGCATCGATGCAGCATGTTCTCCCGCAGTATTCTCTTTCTTTGTTGCGGGCTCCAACGCACTGTATCATTGTGATATTCTTTGCGCTGATACCCCTACCGAGCATTTTCTCAAGCTGTGCCTGCGTAACTACGCGAGAATCTTTGCCGTAGTTGAATAACCCGGCAGGCTCAAAGTTCCGAGCCCCCGTTGCTACTACAGCAGCCCCAAAATCCACAGCCGTCTCTTTTCCTTTGGCCGCTACAATTCCCTTAAAGTTGCCAAGATAGCCTTCGACTTTAATAAGTTTCGCCTCGTTTACAACTACGATATTCTTATTCTCATTGACTTTCCGGATGAGTTCCTTTAATACATCGGATGGCTTCTTTCCGTCGTACAATTCTGTCATTTCTTTAAGCATCCCGCCAAGTTCTGTTTCCTTCTCGACGAGTGTAACGCTATAACCGTTATTTGCAATATCAAGCGCTGCGGTCATGCCAGCCACGCCGCCTCCGAGCACAAGCGCCTTGTTGATAAGAGATACTTTTTGCTTGTACAGGGGCTGGAAAAGGGCTGATTTTGCCACAGCCATCTGCACTACACCCTTTGCCTTTTCGGTGGCTTTTTCTTTTTCCTTCATGTGCACCCAGGAGCAGTGTTCGCGTATATTGGCAAGCTCGAAAAGATATGGATTAAGCCCTGCTTCGCGGCAGGTATTCTGGAACAGGGGCTCATGTGTGCGCGGCGTGCATGATGCAACAACTACGCGGTTCAGGTCATTTTTGGTAATAGCATCTTTTATCGTGACTTGCGAGTCCGAAGAACAGGCATACAGCATCTCCTGCGCATGCGCTACGCCTGGCAGTGTCTTTGCGTACTCCACCACGTTCGGGACATTGACCACGCTTCCGATGTTTATCCCGCAGTGGCATACGAAAACACCAATTCTTGGTTCGGGCGAGAGTGACTTTTCCTCAGGGAATCTCCTCTCTTTTATCATAGTGCCGCGCTCTTTTGAAAGAAGTGCCGCTGCTTTTGAAGCTGCTGCGCTTGCCTGGGCAACTGTATCCGGGATATCCTTTGGTCCCTGGGCGACACCACAAACATAAATGCCGGGAACGCTTGTCTCGACGGGGTTCCCCATGTTAGTAGCAATATTCCCGAAATTATCAAGCGCGATTCCTGAGGAGTTTGCAAGAGCCCGTGTTGAGTCCGCTGGGTCAAGACCTATCGAGAGAACGACCATATCAAAGTTTTCGGTTTTAAGCTCTCCCGCATTGAAATCCTCGTACTTCACGGAGAGGGCATTCTTTGCATCCACATTGACTTCAGGCGGCCGGGAGTTGATGTATTTGATGCCGTACTCCCTCTGCGCGCGGTTATAGAATTCTTCAAAATTCTTACCAAACGCCCGTATATCGATGTGGAATATAGTAATATCAAGATCAGAATCATGTTCTTTCGCGATTATTGATTCTTTTGTGGCATACATGCAGCACACTGAGGAGCAGTGTTTCCTGTCGATTCGCGGATTGCGCGAACCCACGCACTGGATAAAAGCGATCTTCTTCGGGACTTTGCCGTCCGACTGCTTCGTGACATGTCCCTGCGTTGGGCCGCTTGCGCTCAGCAGGCGCTCGAACTGAAGCGAGGTGATGACATCAGGATGGTCAAACCTGTACTGTGTCAACGCAGAAGGGTCGAAGGGCTTAAAGCCGGTTGCAAGAACAACCGAACCAACGTCCAGCTCAATCTCTTTATCTTTCTGCTCGTAATCCACCGCTTTCGGGCCGCATACTTTCTTGCACACGCCGCATTTGCCTTTTGTGAGATATATGCATTTTGAAGCATCGATAGTCGCAACCCTTGGGATTGCCTGGGCAAAAGGAATGTAGATAGCTTTGCGCTTGCTCATGCCTGCATTATATTCGTCAAGTACTTTTGTCGGGCATTTCTCTGTGCAGGTGCCGCACCCGGTACATTTTGTATCGTCCACGTACCGCGCTTTTTTAACAACTTTTACTTTGAAATCCCCGGCTTTGCCTGTGATAGATTTAACATCGCTATATGAGAGTAATTCAATGTTGGGATGTCTTCCCGTTTCCACGAGTTTCGGCGACAGGATGCACATGGCGCAGTCATTGGTCGGGAAGGTCTTATCCAGCTGCGACATCGTTCCGCCTATGCTTGGTCTTGATTCTATAAGATATGTCTTGAATCCGCTGTCTGCAAGGTCAAGAGCTGCCTGTATCCCTGCTATACCGCCTCCGACGACTGCTACCGAGCCTTTCATTTAGCCACCTCTTCTTCTGCTTTCGGTTCTGCTTTATTTTCAATTTTGGTTTCTATTTTAACTTCTACTTTCTTCTCTTCCTGTTTGTTTATGGATTCGATAAGACTTTTAGGTGATACCATATTTTTATCAAGCTCAAGCTCTTTCTCGCTCAGTCCCATCGCAAGACCGATAAGCTGTGTAAAATAAAGTATTGGTAATCCGATGACGGTATTATGCGCTTTTTCCACCATTGACTGCTGGCCGTCAAGCAGCATGTGGCACATCGGGCACGCCACAACTATGCAGTTTGCACCCGCTGATTTTCCCTCGTCGAATAATTTCTTTGTAAGTATGAATGCATAATCCTGTTTGCTCATCAGGAGATTCCCGCCGCAGCATTTTGTCTTCTGGGTAAAAGGAAGACATTCCGCGCCTGTGGCTTTTATAAGATTATCAAGAGATGTCGGATTTTCAGGATTGTCGAATCTGGATACTTCCGAAGGACGGACAAGAAGACAGCCGTAGTATGGCACAGCTTTGATGCCTTTTAATGGTTTTACGAATTTTTTAGCTAATACTTCAGTCCCAACATCGTTTATCATGACATCAAGAAGATGCTTTATCTTAACGCCTTTATAGCTCTCCCCAAGCGCCTTTTCAATCTTCGCCCTGAAAGCATCATCGGTTTTCATGGCTTTATCGGCTCTTGAGAGATTATGCGAGCAGATGCTGCACGGAACCACAAGGTCAAGCCCGGTCTTTTGCGCCAGCACGTTATTCCTTGCTGAAAGTCCCATGGATAATTCCTTATCGAAAATAGCCTCAAGCGCACCGCAGCAGTTCCAGTCCTCTATCTCGGTAAGCTCAATACCTGCGGCTTTGCTTACCGCTTTTGTGGAAGCGTCATACTCCCGCGCCGTGCCGTGCAGGGTGCAGCCCGGATAATATGCAAGCTTCATTTCTCCACCTCTTCAAAGATTCTCTTTAGCTGGTCGGTGCCTTTGATTTTATGAGGCAGGATGCTCAGTTTCCTTTTCTTGAACAACTCCATTCCCATCGGTGCATATCCTATCAAGCCGCCAAGCCCTTTTGTCTTGAGCATGAATGTACCGCTGACGCCTGCTTCGTACCATCTTCCGTTGCTCTTGACAGAGTTGATAAAAAGATTATCAAAAAGCGGTTTTGGATTGTTGAGCTTGATCTTTCCTGCTTTTGCCTCACGCTGGGCTATCGCCCTAATCGCGCCCATGACCTCTGTTATCTTCACGTCTTGCGGGCAGCGCTCGTAGCAGATGTAGCAGGAAGCACAGAGCCACAGCGAGTCGTCAGTCAGGACTTCGTTGCGCATGCCAAGAAGTGCTTTCCGGATTATCTTGCGGGGGTTGTAACCTTTATCAATTTCTGTGACCGGGCAGCCCACCGTGCAGCCGGTGCAGTTAAAACAGCGTTTGATATTCTCACCGCCGGGCTCACTGGCTATTTCATACTTGAAATTAGGGTCAAGTTCGCTTGTTTTAATCATTTTGCCCCCTCCAGTTGCCGTGCAAGAAACACAGTAAGGTCAACAACATCGAAATCATATTTCTTCACCGCGTCTTTTTCGCTCTTCAGGCAGTTGAAGTGCGCGAGGCATTTTGAACAGGTTGTTATCAGCGTCTTTGCCCCCGTCGCCGCCGCCTCATCCATCCTGGCTATGCGAAGGGCTTTTGTCTGCTCATTGCAGTTCATGAAACTGCTGACGCCGCAGCAAAGGGCTTTATCTTTTGAATGTTCCATCTCTTTCAGTACGACGCCATTGGAGACCAGAGCCTTGCGCGGCGCTTCGTAAACGCCCATGTGTCTTCCGAGCCTGCACGGGTCATGGTATGTTACTTCAGCATTTATCTTCAGTCCGAGTTTATCAAGAAGCTCGGAAATATGGATAACCTTTATTCCAAGCTCGTAATCTTTTGAAAAGGTGCGGTAGCATTCGGCGCAACTTGTTATGAGGGTGTCTATGCCGCTCTCTTTAAGATACTCAGTATTATAATTTTTAAGCCTGTCAAAAACATCCTTCTTGCCCTGCCAGAGAACATCATGACCGCAGCATTTCATCTGCAATAGCTGGGGTTTGATGCCCAGTTTATCAAGGAGCTTAAGGGATGATGTAGTAATTTCCCCGAAATCGGTTTTCACATCATGCAAGAACAAACCCAGCGAATCCACACATCCAGGGAAATAGCCGTATTTTGAATCAGTGATTTTATCGATTTTGTTCCCGTTGAGCTTTGAACTCAATTCAGCAAGCCCGGTGAAAACGCCAAGATGCGCAACATCAAGCGGCTGTCCCCCTTCGCGTTCATTTTGTATGAAGTTTAAGAAATCCACCTGCTGCGGACATTCCTGGGGGCATAATCCGCATGTAAGGCATGTCCATATATCCCTGGATTCAAGCCCGTAGACATTGGCATTGTAAATTGAACTGCGCGGCGAAGTCTTTGAAACTCGGCGCATCGGGCAAATAGATGTGCATTTACCGCACTGATAACAGGATTTTACGTTACTCGTTTGTACCCACCAACGTTTCTTTGGTTTGTAACGTTTTTGATGTAGATGGTATTATTGATAATGTTAGTATGTATAATTAGCTTTAAAGATTTCGATTTTTGACGATGCGTAGCATCATTATTAATAGTGTTACTTATAACCTCAAAGATTGAATAATATTATTATTTTTCATTTGTTCCGATTATACAGATGTTGTCTTCCGCTTTTGTCTGTGGGTCTATTAAACCGGGCACAGCACGGTCACCTATAGAAAATATCAGGTCATTTATTTCCTGTGTTGTCGGTTCCCTGTTGTTTTCCATCTCAAATATATCGATTATCGCACTGAATGTGCAGTGCAATCTGTCTTCCGTTTTTCTTCTCGCACAACGTGTCATGTTTTACAATTGGTGTAAAAGCTGTGCGGCATATTAAGGGTTTTGGTTCGTATAAATACGAAATAAAATAATTGGCTATAATGTGCCGACTATATACAGGAAGTTTAATGTCATATAAAAACAAGAATAAGATGGTGATATTTTTGGTTAATTTAGATGATCCTGTTATTAAAGGCTATCTCATAAATCTAGTCGGGGATGAAGGGTTTAAAGTTGTGGCAAATATGCCCGAAGGTGAAGTCACTGATGAAAAAATCGCCCAGGCGACGGGCGTATTATTGAATATTGTAAGGCGTACGCTATTCATTCTATACGAGAACAGGCTTGCAATATATCGCAGGGAAAGAGATACGGACAGCGGGTGGCTGACTTATTTATGGCAGCTTGACCTGTCAAATTTGAACAACCAGCTTGAGCTTGAATCCAAAAAACTCCTTAAAAATCTTAAGACAAAACTTGAATTCGAGGAAGATAAAATATTTTATGTATGCGAAAAACAGGACGGGCGATTTCTTTTTGAAACGGCGGCCGAACTGGAATTCAGATGCCCTATCTGCGGCGGGGAATTGAAATACCAGGAAAACGAACCAGTTATTAAAGCCCTGAAACAAAGAATTGACCAGCTTGAAGAAACCATTTCAAGCGCTTCCGTTTAAATGAGCGATTCCCGTCATAACCTGACAGAAAAAGATGCAATAGCGCTTCTTGTAAGTTCAGGATGCTCGCCCGATGTAATCGAGCATTGCAAAACCGTGGCTGAATATGCCAGGCAAATCGCAATTAATATCATAAAAAGCGCAGGGAAAAAAGGGCAGTCAATAGATATCGATATGGATGCAGTCTACCTGGGAGGATTGCTCCACGACATCGGAAGGTCAAAAACGCATGGTATAGGACATGCGGTTGCCGGTGTGGCGATAGCGGTTGAAAATGGGCTGGATGATAAATTAGTGAATATCATAGAACGGCATATAGGGGCCGGAATCCCGAAAGAAGAAGCAGTGGGTCTAGAACTTCCCGAAAAGGATTACATGCCTGTTACGATTGAAGAGAAAATAGTCGCGCACGCGGATAATCTTGTTTTCGGAAATATTATAGGGACTCCGGATGAGATGGTCAAAAATTTAAGGAAAAAAAAGTTTGATGACAAAACAATCCGCAGGTTCATAGAACTGAATAACGAAATTAATTCTATGATGGATTAATAACGCTTTTATTCATTGCATTTTTTATTAAATCTACATATTCCTCTTTCAATGAATATACAATCGGTGTTTTATATGATTCCTTATATGCATGAAGAATCCCGAGTTTGGAATGGATATATCCCAATGTTGAACCAACTGCGCTATAGGAAATTTTGAATTTGCGGCTGAGTTCATTGTAAAGCATGTCTACTGTCACTTTTTTAAATTTGAGCAATATATCTATTATAGATTTCCTGATTCCATCGATATCAAGCTCGAGATATGTCTCAAGTCGTCTTTTTATTCGAAGTTTTAGCGAATCCATCATAAAGCCCCTCGGCTATTCTAAAAATCTTCTTTTATAATATATATACTTTTCTACAATTCGATTGTTAAATAGTATAATATAATAATATCATTTGGACAATCATAGAAAAAGCCTTATACAATAAAACGGTACTGAGATACGATAACCATGATAAACGTGAGGGATCGTCTTTTACACAATTGAATCACTCAGGAACAAAAAAATAAGCATTTTTGATACCACACTTCGCGACGGGGAACAGACCCCGGGGGTATCGCTTACACACGATGAGAAACTTCTCATTGCTCAGCAGCTCGATAAACTGGGCGTTGATATCATTGAAGCCGGTTTCCCGATGTCTTCAGACGGAGAGAAGGCATCAGTTAAAAGGATAGCCGGCTCGGGGCTGGATTTACAGATATGCGGACTGGCGCGTGTCATCAAATCTGATATAGATACGTGCCTTGACTGCGATGTGGACATGGTGCATACGTTCGTCTCCACATCCGACGTCCAGCGGATAAGCACCATAAAGAAGAGCAGGGATGAGGTCTATAAAATGGCGATAGACGCAGTGGAATACATAAAAGACCACGGCGTTAAATGCATGTTCTCTGCCATGGATGCCACACGGACCGATATAGATTACCTGCTCAATATCTATAAAGGTGTTGAATCTGCGCATTGCGATATTATTAATGTGCCTGATACGGTGGGCGTGTGCGTGCCTTCAGCTATGATTAAACTCATAGGTGAGATTGCCTCAAACGTGAAAATACCGATCGATGTGCACTGCCACAACGATTTCGGGCTTGCGGTAGCGAACAGCCTTGCCGCAGTCGAAGCTGGTGCAAGCCAGGTGCAGGTCACGATAAACGGGCTCGGGGAACGCGCAGGAAACGCCGACCTTGCTGAGACCGTTATGGGATTGCACTCACTATACGGCGCAAAGACAAACATCAAAACCGAGTATCTGGTTGAGACCTCGCATCTTGTAGAAAGGCTGACCAAAGTCCGTATGCCGCCAACAATGCCGGTTGTAGGGGAAAACGCTTTTGCCCACGAGTCAGGCATTCATACGCACGGCGTCCTTGTGAGAACCGATACTTTCGAACCCGGGGTCATGACTCCCGAGATGGTTGGTCACAGGAGGCGAATCGTACTCGGTAAACATGCAGGCAAGCATGCAGTAAAACAGTCTCTTGAATTCGCCGGCCTTCATCCCACGGACGACCAGCTAAATGCTGTAATGAAGCGCCTGAAAGATGTAGGCGACAAAGGAAAACGCGTTACTGATGCCGACCTGTATGCGATTGCAGAGTCGATAATGGGCAGCACTTCAAAAGGCGAGCAGGCCATCATCCTGAAGGAAGTGTCGGTCATGACAGGCAATATTATAACGCCGACTGCAACCGTTAAAGCAATTGTGAACGGGAAAGAACGCATCGGGGCTCATATCGGCGTAGGGCCGGTAGATGCGGCGCTCAATACTGTGACAAGCCTCCTTGGGGACTATAATGTCAAATTGCGCGATTTCAGGATAGAGGCTATAACTGGCGGTTCGGATGCCCTTGCAGAAGTAATAATAGGCGTCGAAGATGAAAAAGGGAGGGCTGTTTCAGCACGCGCCACGAACGAGGATATTGTAATGGCGTCGGTGGAAGCGCTTGTGGCTGCAATCAATCAGCTTTTAAGGGACAAAATTTAAGCAATCCTTAATTTATACAACTTTATCCTTACCGTCATGATTTTTGGTATATAATGCATATCTAATTAGAATACCATAATTATTTATCGATAACATTATACGTATAACTATGACCAAAGTAAAAGTCCGCGCGACCTCAAGCATAGAGATGTGTGGGTGATTTTGTGACAAAAAAAGAAAAAAATCCCTATGTAACCCTTATCTGCACCCATTGCGAGTTCTTCAAGGAAGATGACATCGAGCTTGAATGCGCTGCATTTAAGGTTTTAAAAGATATGCTTGCAAAAGGCAGGATATCGCCGGAAGAGATTAAAGATGCTTTCAAATGAATATCCGGTTCTCGCAGCAGGTTATGCCCTGCGAAAGCTTGAGAAGCCATTTGTTTATAATATGTATGATGACCAGTTGTACGAACTGGATGACGAGGCTTTTGAATTCCTGAAAAAATGCAATGGGAGAAATCCGGTTTCTAAACTTTCAAAAGACAGTGCAGGCGCCAGGGAATCTCTTGAATACATGCTAACCGAAGGGATAATCCGGATGGGAGACGAAGCGAAAGACCTAAAAGTCAGGACCTCGCCGGTTCCATCCCTCCGATATATCTTATTAAATATAACAAATAAATGTAATCTTGTTTGCAGGCACTGTTATATTGGGAAATCGGGGGCAGAAGAGATAAGCTTAAAAACATTTGAAAAAGCAGTATCGCAGTTTGAAGATATGGGCGGACTGAAACTCATGATTTCCGGAGGTGAGCCTCTTGTTCATTCCCGCTTCTTCAGTCTTATGGAAATCCTTCCATCGTATGAATTAAGGGTGGTACTCTTATCAAACGGTACTTTGATCGATGAAAAAACGGCAAAAAAGCTCTCCGGTTATGTAGATGAAGTACAGGTCAGCATTGACGGCATCGGCTCGCATGACCTGATACGCGGCAAAGGCTCGTATGAAAAGGCTATGCGCGGGATTTCCAATCTCAAAAAATATGAGATTCCGGTTTCAATAGCGACAATGATACACAAATACAATGCTCACGAATTCGAGGAGATGCAGCAGTCATTCCTGGATTTGGGTGTGCTCTCATGGAGTGTTGACGTGCCATGCGTAACCGGGAAGCTTTCGGAAAACCGGGAGTTTATTCTTAATGTGGAGGAGGCTTCGCTGTTATTGAAATATGGTTTCGGTGCTGGCGCCCATGAAAGTTCAGGAGATTATACCTGCGGATCGCATATGTGTTCCGTATCTCCCGCTGGCAAGGTAAGTAAATGCGGGTTTTTCGACCATGAACCAGTCGGGGATGCTAATGACCTGCGTTTAGCATGGGCAGAGCTTTGTAAAAAATACCTGTGGACGCTTGATACGCTTGATTGCAGAGATTGCAGGCTTATCCATGATTGCAGGGGAGGCTGCAGGTTCAGGGCAAAACAATACAAAGGAATTTCAGGGCCTGACCCGGTGCTTTGCCATGCAAATGGCATTATGGATTTCCTATGATACTTCAGGAACAGGCATTTGCGCTTCCGGGAACATTTTTTTGGTTTTCATGAACTCCCGTGCCTTCTTCATGGCTGTTGCGTAAACGAACATCCACCCTTCATTTATTAAAATCGTCGCATCCCTTATTATTTCCTCGCTTAAGGTTCCTGCGCTGAACTCCCACAATAACTGGATTGTAGCCTTACAAGCTGCAGAATATTCATCAAGATCTTTGGATTCATTTGTAATATCATGGAGCAGCATTTTGAAAAGGCTCCTGAATTTATTGGACGGAACATACTGTTTATCACCAATTTTCATAAGAACATTGATTTCAACAAGGTCGCTGTTCAGCTTGTTGATTTTGTCTTCGCTCCATTTTTCTGTCGGGTAATCCGTGATTTCATAGGCAGCCCAGACATCCCTTAAGATTTTTTCTATTTTGTCCTTGTTTTCAACCCTTCTTAAAGCATAATCGGATGATTTTAATTCAGGTATCGTGGAAACGTACATCCTTAAAAGGTTCCTGAGTTTCTCGCCATCTTCACCCTCGACTATTTTCACTTTTTTAAGAATCTCATATTCTATGTCGCTAAGGGTTACTTTCAAATCTTTTGGCATTGGACACCTTTTAAAAAGAAACCTAATTCCTATCCAAAATTCCAAAAAATTTTATTCTGGCTTGGAGGTCGTGTATACATTTTTTCATTCTATCAGCTCCGCCACGAAAATACACTGGTCTTTTCCCTCAATCACACATTCTGCGCCTTTTTTACAATAAAACCTGGGGTCGATATGTTTTTTTGCCAGTCCACCGAAGAATCCTCTTAAAATATCGCAATATTCACATTTATTATTTCTGAAAGTTAATCCTTTAACATGGAATATAACCTTTTTTTCTGTGATTTCTATGGATGTTGTAAGACCTTCCTTTTCAAATTCCGGATTGATATCTTCGATTTTCGAGGTTTTAATATCAAGCGCAGCCTGCTCCCCGGCTTCAAACATCAAAACTGAATTAGCGGCTTCGGTTACGATATTATTACAAACATCTATATAAGATTCCAAAAATCTCCTGAACACTTATTCACGCCCTTTTATTCTTTATTAACAGTCGAATTCCATTCATAATAAGCCTTTCTCTGGTTAAGGGAAGGTTTTTATTACATTACTGCATTATGAAGGAAAATCATTATTCTATAATTTAAGTTCAAAGAGGATAATTATGAAATTCCAGGGAAGATCAATTCGCAAATACACAGGCGGCAGGCTGATTCAGTCAAGAGGCAAGAGAAAATTCGAACTCGGCGGGGAAACCGCAAATACCCATCTTGGGGAAACCATAAGGAAGACCGTGAAAACACTTGGCGGGGAGAAAAAAGTCCGTCTCTTGAGGGATAATACCGCAATAGTTACAGACCCGAAAACAAAGACCTCAAAGAAAGTCAAGGTCGAGACCGTAACAGGAAACCCGGCAAATATTCACTATGTCAGGCGAAATATTGTTACAAAAGGCTCTATTATCAAAACAGAGATTGGAAGCGCCCGCGTGACGAACAGGCCGGGACAGGACGGCAGCATTAACGCCATCCTCATAGCCAGTACTTCTTAAAAGTCACCCACAATTCAGGCAGATGCTCCTGTAATAGCTCGTTATTACAGCAGGCATCCATTTGTTTTCTTTTTTCAAGCGCTCTTGCAAGCGGTTTTCCAAGCAGTTTTTTGATATGGGTTTCATACTCTGACAGGACTGCCAGATTGTCATTTTCAAGCGCTTTGATTATTGTTTTTCCCGCAATCTCGCCTGCAAGCATTGCATTGTTGATGCCGGCGCCGGTGACGGGGTCAGCCATTCCTGCGCTGTCACCCACGAGAAGAACATTATTAAAAACGAGTTTTTCACGGAGCCCACCAACCGGCAGAGCGCCTGTTATATATTCCTTTTTTTCACCACAAAACCGTCCTGCTTTAGAGATAAAGGCATCAAGACGCTCGCGGGGTGAAATTCTACCGTTTGTTATTCCCACACCCACTTTAGCGGAGTCTGCGCCTGTCGGATATACCCAGATATATCCTCCAGGCGCGTAAATTGTATCGAAAAAAATCTCACTTGTTTGCGATAATGTATGTATTCCTTTCATGTGATACTGGGCGCAGGCTGCAAAACGTTGTTTCCCCAAGCCTGAAAGAGCGGCTGTTTTTGAAAAAACACCGTCTGCGCCTACGATTATATTCCCGGAAGATTTTCCTTCGCGAAATCTGACACCTTCCGTTCCCATACCGACAAGCGGTGAATTCCATTTAATTTCCGCGCCCGATTCCACGGCTTTCCTTGCAAGCTCCATATCAAATAACGGCCTGTCCACCACAAACCCGTTCAACTGGAAATCGTGAAATGATAAATCAGGAAAATACGTGCGCATTCTCGTTATTTTTGACTGGATAACAGACTCACCGGGCATCTCTATATTGATTGTACGGCTGATATAACCGGCGCACGGCGACCTGCATGACGTATTTTTTTCAAGCACAAGAACCCGATATCCTTCATTTGCAACCGTTTTTGCGGTTATCGATCCGGCAGGACCTGCGCCCACCACGATTACATCATAATCAGCGGTATGTCCATTCATGAGAATAATATTTCGGCAAGAGTGTCTTTGTAACCATTTTTTCCTTTTTACTAAGAGTCCCGGGTTTTAACCCGATATGGAATCTCTCTTCAAATTTTTGTTTTATTATATCCTTTACTTCCTCCATATCGCGCTCTTCCCCGAGTTCCCGGTCAAGCCAGGTAAGCCCTTCCCTGATGGATGCGATTTTCTTGTCAAGGAATTTTTCCTCCGGGATGTTGGATATCCGAAGCATTTCCTCAATATCAAAATCAAGAAGCAGGGTGCCGTTCTGGAGCAGTTTCCCTTCCCACCGCGTCTGTGCGTTACCCGATATTTTTTTATTGTCCACAACCACATCGTTAATGGGGCGGAACGCCGCATTCAGGCCGTAATGAACAAGCGTGTCAATGAGGACGCCGCATATCTGTTTATAGGATTCGATGATATCGAGAGGGAACAATTCATTGTCTATCGTCCCGACAACGCCGTAATTTATCTGCCTGCACCTGTCATCCGAGAAGGCTATCCCGCCTCCGCTTATTCGCCGGGTGATGGTATAATCCCTGCAGCTGGAGAGGTTTAATTCAATATCCGCCTTCTGGAAAAACCCGAGGATTATGGATTTTTTCGGCGTCCAGAAAAAGAAAGTATTACCGCCGTCGCCCTTCAATATGGCTTCATCCATTGCCATCATATCGCGTATATCCACCAGTCCAAAGTCAATGAAACGCCATTCTTCCATTTTTGATGAACTCAAATATCTCAATTCTTTATTAGACGAGTTCATCAAATTATCCCTCCAATGCTTTCATTATGGATTCAACAAAATCAGACGGCGACGTTCCCGGGGATTGGATATTTTCTTTCTTGTATGTTTCTTCTATATTTTTCAGGAGGGCTGTACGGTTTGCAGGTGTACCTTTTAATTGTTCAACTATTATGAAGAGCGCTTCTTCAGGGAACATAAAAAAATCTCCTGAAATAGTTATATCCTTGATGATTCCATTTTCCGCGGCAGCGAATGCTCTTATGAGACCTCCCCTGGATTTGTGAATGCCCTGCTTTGTCGCCATGGATATTGCTACGGTTCCAGAAGCACCCTGATTATATAAAAAAATATCATTATTCCTTAAGATGATGCTTTCCTGATAAAAACCAATATATAAAAAAGGCAGGCTAAATGACCGCAATATTCGTGTTTAACCTCAAATTATCAAATTGTAGCGCCTTCATTTCTCCAGGATATCCTGTGCGAACCCGAAACCCCGCTCCTGAATCTCGGGCAAATATCTATACTGCAATACTTTGTGAGCTTTTGCTTACATTCGGTGACAAGGCGCAATGGCAATGTATCCGTCTTCTCATAACCGGCAAATGAGGCAAACAATCCTTTACCGATAGCGCAGCCTGATATGGGTTTCATGTTTTTTAGCTCCCACTATAGTTTCCCGCACTATAGCAAATTAAAGTATTAATCATTATATTATATAACGCTTGCCTTTATGATTATTATGAGTTACAATCGTCAACGATTGGCAGATTCACAAGAATTTGTCGCGATAACAAAAATAGTGGAGTGCGAATAGAAATCATAATATACAGAGATTGCCTTTCGTACAGGGAATGATTATAGGAGCATCGTCTTTTGCAGGGAGTTTTCCTGAATTGGAACAAGTTGTTGAATCAATTGAGTTATACGTTCCGAAACTCGGTTTATATGAAGGAACAAAATTAATAAAAAGCAGGGTTGGGAAAATCAGGGATTTCCTTTCAACAAGCGAGTTATCCACATCTATCCATGCCCCGTATTTCAGCGACGTCCCCAATTATCCGCATGAACTGGTCGTCGATACTGCGAAGTTAAATGAAACGGAGGAAAGACTCCTTAAGGAAAGCATAACGATAGCTGAGGAACTTGGTTCAAGTGTTGTGGTTATCCACCCGGGGAGGATGGATACGGACAGGAACAGGTCTTTTAACAGCATGGTATCAGGATTATCCAGAATCGCACGGTTTGCTGAAGATAGGAATGTGATGCTCGGACTTGAGAACAAGGAAAGTACAGGCCCGGAGAACCTGTGCTGCCTGGCATCTGAACTCATAGAAGCCATAGACCAGATAAGTTCACCGAACTTGAGGGCAACATTCGATATAGGTCATGCAAACCTGACATGCGGTGGGGATGCGTCGAAACTGCGGGATTTTGCGCGTGAAATCAAGGAATATGTAATTCACGTCCATGTTCACGACAACAGCGGCATTCTGACTGAGAAGTACTGGGGAGATATTCATGGAGCGCCGGGAACAGGGGGAATAGATTTTTCTGTTCTCAAAGAGCTCGATTTTGATGGAGTCTATAATCTTGAAGTGTTTTCAATTGAGGATGTCAGGGCAGGGAGGAAGGTGCTTGAGGGGTTGATTTGAGATGAGGAATTGGTTTATCTCCGCAATGGCATCAAAGCTTTGAGAAACTCATTAAAGGACTTACATTTCTTTTGAAGTTCATCGAAATCCAATTCGGCGGCGTACTTTGGAAGATTGCTTTTTACATACCCAAATTCAATTTTTAGCTTTTCAGAAGGCTTTGAGTGTTTCCAGTTTAGATTTTTACTGATGCATATCCACTCTTCAATTTCATAATCTGTCAGGATTATTTCGACTGGAGTTTCCAAGTCATTTGGCACATGACGTTCAATGTTCGCGCGCCTGTTTTCAGTTTTTTCAGGACCATCAGAATCAAGCATGATTATTATCTTATCGCATGAGTCATCGAAACTCTTCAAAATCCGGTCGAGTTTGAAATTACATAAAGGGCGCATGGGCTTTGAGCCTTTTACGGTTACGTTTCCAACCAGCTTTTTAGGTTTAAGCTGTGCGATTACGTTCTTTAAAAATTCGGCGCCGTAATCATCTTCGGAGATTATTTTAATGTTCATGCCTGTTTTTCAGTTTTAAAGAGATCTCCGTAAATCCAGCCCTCGCTAAAAGTTATGCCCTTTTCTATCAGGAACTCCTTTATTTTTTCAGGGTCTTTTATGCGTTTAAATTTAGATTCTCCCTGTTCTTTTTCGACAAGAATAATATTACTTAGTTCTGTCATGTCAACCACAACGGGCGAATGAGTGGTGATTATTGCCTGCGTGTCACCTATTCCGATTGTATCTAAAATAAGCTCCAATGTCGATGGATGCAGGGAGTTCTCAATTTCATCGATTATGAGCAGGGGCGGTTTTAAATAAATCGCTGTAAGTAGAGTTAAAATTTTATAGAATCCGTCGGAGGTATTGGGTGGTAAAAGTTCAAGACCATCCTCAAAGAATTTTATCATGACCCTGCCGTCGTCAGTGATATGTGGGCGCACATCTATTTTTGGAAAAACCATTGTAAAGGGATTGTAAATTTCTTCTGGGATTTTTCCTTCTTTAAGATAAATAGTATGATATACGCTTGCGATATTGCTTCCATCTTCTTTGGGAATCTCTTCCCTTCTGAAAGGCTGAGGTGATTTCATTAATCGAATATTTAAGGGATAAAGAATCAAATGCTTACTAATGACTGAGAAGATCGTTTCATAAGCAATTTCAAAAAATGGCTTATAAGATTGGCGACCTAAATAAAAGTGATCATCAATTCCTTTTTTATAATCAGCGGCAGGGCATAAAATAGTCAACTCTTCATATTTTTCATCTTGTTGAGTTCTTAAAACATTTGTAAAAAGAATATATTTTTCAATGTATTTCCATGAACCGAAATAAAATTCCAGAAGCCTCTGTTCTGAATTTATCCAATATTTTCTTTCTTTTCTTAATTGCTTCACTTTTTTCAGTACGGTTTTAACGCCATATTCTGATTCTTCCATAAGATTTTTAATGGCTGAATCAACAAAATTCAGGTCATGTTTAATAATTAACCATTCCCCTTCTTTCTCAATTTTCACATAATCTTTGAGTTCCAATATCTCGCGTAAAATCTGGAATTTACCGCCTGCACCAGTAGAGGTCGTTTCAAAATAAACTTCATGACCCTCGATATCAAAAAGCAGCCCAATTGTTATCGAGAGTTCTTCTTTTCTCTGCCATACAACATTATTATATCCCCACCATTCTGAAAATGGATTTATATCTTTATCAACGTAGATCTTTTTCAAAAGCCTGAATGCTTCAATTAAATTTGATTTGCCCGAAGCATTCGCCCCCACCACAACGTTCAATTTCCCAATATCGATTTCACAATCATGAAGACTCTTGAAATTCTTAATAAAAACCTTTTTAAGAGAAGCTTTCACCATCGAAGCATTATTTAAAGAACATACTATTTAAATTTTTGTAACCAAAAATAAACAAAAACCCACAAAAGCCGCTTGCTAACTCACATCTCCTTCCTCAACTTCCCTATCCTGTCCCTGATCTCCGCCGCTTTCTCAAACTCAAGGTTCTTAGCAGCCCTGTGCATTTCAGCTTCAAGTTCAATAATATAATTGAAAATCTCTTCCTTCGAGGGCGCCGCTTCCTCAGTTACCGCTCGCGGCTCCACAGCCTTCCGGATGGTCTGCGGAGTGATATTATGCTCTTTATTATACTCTACCTGCCTCTCCCGCCTTCTGTTTGTCTCATCTATCGCCCTCTGCATCGAACCCGTCATCCTGTCTGCATACATCACAACTTTCCCCTCAACATTTCTTGAGGTCCTGCCTATTGTCTGCAAGAGCGATCGGTCAGAGCGCAGGAAACCTTCCTTGTCTGCATCAAGGATTGCCACAAGCGCAACTTCCGGAAGGTCAAGCCCCTCGCGCAGGAGGTTAATGCCCACAAGCACATCGAACTCGCCGAGGCGAAGTCCTCTTATTATCTCAATGCGCTCAAGTGTTTCAATCTCGGAATGCATGTACCGCGCTCTTATTCCCGCGCCGATGAGATATTCTGTCAGGTCTTCTGCCATCCTTTTTGTAAGCGTGGTAACAAGCACCCTGTATTTTTTTTCAGTCTTTGCATGGATTTCTGCCATCAAATCGTCTATCTGCCCCTGCACAGGTTTCACCACAATCTCCGGGTCAACAAGCCCTGTGGGCCTGATGATCTGTTCAACAACCTGTGCACTCATGGCCATTTCGTAATCAGCAGGCGTGGCTGACACATACAATAACTGGTTCACCCTGGAACTGAACTCATCAAAAGTCAGCGGGCGGTTATCATAAGCAGAAGGCATCCTGAAACCATAATCCACGAGCGATTCTTTCCTTGCATGGTCGCCTGCGTGCATTCCCCGAAGCTGCGGCAGCGTTACATGCGATTCATCGATAACGATAAGATAATCTTTCGGGAAATAATCAAGTAACGTATAAGGCGGCTCGCCTGCCCTCCGCCCGTCCATGTGGCGGCTGTAGTTCTCAATTCCCTGGCAGTACCCGATTTCATGCATCATCTCGATATCGAATTTCGTTCGCTGCTCAAGGCGTGCGGCCTCAAGGATTTTCCCCATGGATTTTAACTCATGTAACCTGTCCCTGAGTTCAGCTTCGATTGACTCGATGGCAGCGTCTATCTTCTCCTGCGGCATCACGAAATGCTTTGCAGGGTATATTACCACAGCATCGTTCTCACTCAATGTTTTTCCTGTCAGGACGTCAAATTCGGAAATTTTATCGATCTCATCTCCGAAAAGTTCTATCCTGATACCGTTTGAAGCATATGACGGGAATACCTCGATTGTGTCCCCCCGCGCCCTGAATTTCCCGGTGCTGAAATCAAGGTCATTGCGTTCATATTGCATATCCACAAATCTTGAAAGTATAACCCGCCTCTCAATATTCTCGCCTTTCTTAAGCAGGATGGACATTTCCTTCCATTCCTGCGGGGAGCCGATGCCGTATATGCATGATACGCTTGCCACCACGATCACATCCCTGCGCTCAAACAGCGAGCGTGTGGCGGATAAGCGCATCCTGTTTATCTCCTCGTTGATTGATGCGTCCTTTTCGATATAGGTGTCAGTTTGCGGAATATACGCCTCAGGCTGGTAGTAATCGTAGTAGCTCACAAAATATTCAACAGCATTTTCAGGAAAAAAAGCCCTGAATTCCGAATATAACTGCGCTGCAAGGGTCTTGTTGTGGGAAATGACAAGTGTTGGTCTCTGGATTTTATTTATCACATTCGCGACCGTGAAGGTTTTGCCCGAACCTGTCACTCCAAGCAGGGTCTGGTGCTTCATACCCTGTTCTGTACCGAAAACGAGTTTTTCTATCGCCTTCTCCTGGTCTCCTTTCGGTTCAAATCCGGAAACGAGTTTAAAAGCTCCCATAATACTGACTGGGCATTCAAATGACTTATTCTTACCTCTTTCTAAAGCACAAACATCGTGAACAGGAGATAACCGATAGTCATCATTATCACCGAATGTTTTAATCCCGAAAGTGCATTGCCTTCTCCCATCACTCCTGCAATCAGCCCGGAGCAAAAACCCTGAATCAGGGCGCCATGGAAAAACATGCGGTTATAAACGTTCAATTTCTCCCTCGATAGACTGAGAGGTACTGCCCCGCCGCCGCTTGTTGACATTTTCTCCCCGGCCTTTACCATTTCTGAAAGGAACGTCGTAGAAATTATGTATATAATACCCACGAATACAAGAAATGATATGTAAATAATTACAACGTAAATAAACATATTAGTCCTTCGCTCGTTCCTCAATTCCTGTTCCGCAGCAACATCCCTTGCGGCGACATTCAGCACCTCACCTATATCCCCGCTTGACTCGTTGGCTTTTGTTAATAAAGTGACCGACCGCGATACAAGATGCGTTCTGACGCGGTTGGCAAACCTGACGAGCGCTTCGTTTATCGCAAGTCCCCATTCAATATCATTCCAGATTTTTTTGATCTCCTTGCTTAAACCGATATCCGAGTGCGTCATCAATTTGATAGAGTCACGGAGCGTCATGCCGGTTTCATTGGTACTGGCAAGCTTTTTTAAGAAATCGGGTATCAACGACTGTATCCTGTCTTCCCTTCGCTTTTTGTATTCATGGAAAATCATAAGCGGGATAACCAGGATATACACGGTGAAAATTATCCTGTCGTCTATATAATCCACAAAATCCGGCGCTTTCATCGCATTAAAAACCGAGATTAACATAAAAATAAGAGCAATAGGTCCTGTTATTATCAAAGAGTACACAGGATTTTCTTTAAGCGGTTTTAGGGGATCGTGAAACATCGCTCTTATTCTAACTGAATTTCTTGACTTGACGAATTTGGAAAATACGGTCTTTTCATCAGTCTCAGGCACTACAATTTCACCGACAAAACTTTGAGTGGCGAGAAGCGGCGCTTCTCCGGTAGCCCCGGGCGTGATAATATCAACCATCACCACGAACATCAACGAACCTATCGGTATCACCGCATAAATTATAGCGTATATCATTACCTGGCTGCCTGAACCCATTACAGACATCATCACGCCGAGAATTATGATAAAAAGAGGTCCTGCCACAAATGCCGTGACATAGGATTCTGCAATTAATCCAAGCGTTTCCAGGAATCCTTTCTGGTCAATTTTTGCCCTGTTGAGATATTGCTCTGATTTATCACGGAAGTATGTGGAGATATTCCCGCCGCTGTCTATGACCGTGAGAAGATTATACATCAAATCCTTGAAATTCTCAGACGGAGTAATCTCACAGATGTTGTGAAGAGCTGTTCTCAAATCGTTTCCGAAATAATCCATATCCCTCACAACGACGTCCACTTCCCTTGCCACTTCGCCGTACGTATCCGTGCTTTTGCTCAAGGAACGTAATATTTCAATAACATTCATACCTCCCCTGCTCAGCGCATACATGAAGGTGACTGCATAGGGCAGGTTCTTATCGATTGCACCTTTCCTTTCCCCGGCCCTGAATCCTGGATAGGCAAGAAAAAGCGCATACGTTATCCCACCAAAAAGTATGGTGAGAAAAACAACTATAAAAATCGCAATCGAGATGCTCCTGTACTGGATAAGCCATGCTGTCTGTGGTGTAAAAGTAAGTCGTGTAAGCCTTTCAGGAAGCCTTACAAACGTGAGCAGTATATACGTTGTTATTAATCCCAAGAACGCTCCTGCAATACCTGCCAGCACTGAATAGAACATTGAGTTTGAAATATACAATTCATACGACATGGGGATGCGCGCCTGTCTCATCGCCATCCGCAGATCCCTGAACTGGTCTTTCCTTTCTTTCATCTTTTCGCCGAGAAGAGCAAATGGCAGCGTCTTTAATTTCTGGAAATAAAATTCGATTTTACTTGCCATTGCGCTCATCCGGAGATGTTCAACTTCTTTAACACTTTATCAGGAGTAACCTGGTAATCATGAATGATGGTAGCGATCGCATTGAAATCCGATATTTTGTTATTTACCATGAATTCAAGAATTTTCTGCCTGTTGCTGAGCTCTTTTTTCAAATCCCCGATATTCCATCCGCGTCTTATCATTATCTCGTTTAACGCTTTTGACTCGCCCACCCTGTTGAATTTATCTGTAAGGGCATCCCACGCAAAAATATCGTTTGTCCTTATGTTCCTTGTAGTTGGGTCTATATCTGTAATCTCAACCAGTTTCATATTGCGGCGTGCTCTTTTTCCTTTCACGAAAGTTTGGGACTGGATGCTTATTATATTAAGAGCCTGGATCATTGACCTCGGAACGCTGATTGGGGGATTCTCAAGACGATGTATGGCGCTCGACACCGAATCCGCATGCATCGTCGAAAATGTGGTATGCCCGGTACTCATCGCCTGGAAGAGCGTCAATGCCTCCTTACCCCTGACTTCGCCCACCAGCAGGTATTCAGGTCTCTGCCTGAGCGCTGCCCTGAGAAGGTCGTACATATCAATACTTCCCCTGCCGTCAGCCGTAAATGAGTCCCTTGTTATACCTGGGATCCAGTTAGGATGCGGCAGTTTCAATTCCCGCGTATCCTCAAGTGAGATTATTTTTGCCTGCCAGGGAATGAAGAGGGAGACAGCATTAAGTGAAGATGTTTTACCGGAAGCCGTGCCCCCTGCATAAATCAGGCTCTTATTGTTCTCGATACACAGCCAGAGATATGCCATTTCTTCTGCCGAGAACGTATTCCAGTTAATCAGGTCAACAGGCGTTATCGGGACTTCGCTGAACTTCCTGATTGTAAATGTTGCACCATGGGTTGTCACTTCAGTGCCGAGTGTCATCTGGATACGGGAACCGTCAGGCATGGTAGCATCCACCATCGGTTCCGCTACCGAGACGTGTTTACCGCATCTCTGGGCAAGCCTTATCACATAAGAATCCAGCTCACCTTCTGTAAAAAATATGTTTGTGGGCACATTGGTGTATTTCTTATGGTACAGGTAAATCGGAATATCAAAACCGTTAGCAGAAACGTCTTCTATCCCGTTGTCATGCATGAGCGGGTCAATCTTACCGAATTTTATGAAGTCCCTTCGCGTATAATATAGTATTTTTTCAAGGGTTAATGGGGTTATATCGATCGCATAATCTTTTATTACTTTTTTGACCTTGTCTGTCAGGATTTTTTCCTTATCCTCGTCCTTCTTTACATCTTCAAAAAGAAGTATGTCCTTGAGCCTGTCTTTGATTTCCCTGAGGAGCAGGTCTTCAAAATCGGAAAGTTTCGGCTCTGCCACATAATAAAGATATGAATTTTTTTCAGGATTGAACAGGATTACCACAAAGGAATATGGTTCGTTCACCCAGTAACGTTCGATTTCCTTGTATCCTTCCATGCCTTCAAAAGTGACAAGGTCACCGTGCAGCGACTGATGGTATGCATCTATATCTCCGGTTTCTTTTGTTAAATATGATTTCAGCCTGGCTAATATAGGCTCATTGGATTCTTCAAATGTGGAATATTTCAGTTTCTTTATGCCTGTTTCGACATCTGACAGTAATTTCTCTTCAAGATGCAGAAAAGCAGCTTGTTTTTCCGTTGTCATCTTTTCTTTGATAACATCTTTTGTCGCATCAGAATCAAGGTGGTGCATCAGGCTTTCCACTTCTTCAGGCAGCTTTTCCGGCTTAGCTTCCGGTTTTTCCTCTTTTCTTTTGCCCTTCTTTTTTACTGTTTTTTCTATCTCTTCGCCCGGCTCAATTTTCCCGGCATGCTCTTCTGATTCTTGCGGTTTTTTCTCTTGCCCGGTTAATACCGTGCCGCCATCTTCTGTTGTGGATTTTTTCTTCGCTTCATCCCCGGCCGGTTTTTTCCTGGTTTTCCCTGCGGATTTTAAGATTTTTTTTGCGGTTTTTAATTCATCTGAAATATCTTCCAAGTTTTCCTGCCCGGTCTTTGCTTCTTTTAAAACTTCTGCAAGCTCCGCATTCCCCCCTTCCAATAAAGAATATTCCTTTTCATAAGCCGCCAGTTCCTTTGCATTTTTAACAAGCTTTGTCAGGTTCTTCTTAAAATTTTCAGAATCAAGAGATGGGTTTTGGGAAGATAAATCGCTTATGAATTTCTGGATATCCTTTTCATCCGGGTTTGCAAATTCAGCTATGAATCCGCGCACTTTTTCGCGTATCTCATCCATACTATCTTCTATTTCCCTCCGAAGATTGTCCTTGTAAGGCGGTCAACAAAGCCTTCCTTTTTGCCTTTATCCTCCGTGAATTTCTCACCAGATATCTTTGCCGCAAGCCTTTTAAATGCAATCGATGCCGGGGATCGGGGTGTCCTCACCACAACAGGCGTCTTGAATGCTGCAGAACGCCTGACATTTACATCCTCAGGTATCATTTCAAGGACGCCCAGACCTAAAAGTTCGCTAACCTTATTGCGGCTGATTTCGGTTTTATCAAGCTCGACGCGGTTTAAGATTACACCTTCGACAGGCTTGCCAAGAAGTTCAGCCAAAGTTTTTATTTTCAGGGCATCCGCCATCGAGGAAAGTTCGGGATTGACCACAAGAAGAATCCTGTCGGCAATGGTAAGCGGGATTAAACCGTCCTTGCTTATGCCTGCGGGAGCGTCTATCAAAACATAATCCATTCCCTCTGTAAGTTTTGACACTACATTTTTTAACTTATCGGGGTTCGCTTTCTGAAATCCCTTTAAAGTCAAACCGCTCGGCACTACAAGGAGACCGGAAGGGCCTGAATAAGTAGCATCTTTTATTTCGGCTTCGCCGCTTAATACTTCATGCAGCGTTACTTTGCTTTTTTCAAGACCGAGCATCAGCCCGAGATTTGCCATACCAATGTCAGCGTCTATGATTATCGTTTTTTTGCCAAGCATGGCCAGAGCGGTGCCAAGGTTTAAAGTAGTGGTGGTTTTACCGGTTCCGCCCTTTCCTGAGGCTATGGTGTATACCCGAACTGTCATATTTTATTCCTTCGACCTGGCTTGCCCGTTTTTCCTGTTTTTTACAAATATAGTCATTATAAGTTTATAACTTTAATTGTATCATAATTATGGTGATATTATTTGTACGATCCACTCCAGTAATTCGTCAATAAGTTCAGGGTATGCTTCGAACATGTTTGTACCATGCAATTTACCATTTATTATATTCAATCTTTTGTCACCGGGAAATATAGCATATAATTGCCTGCTGCTGGCTGCTGCATAGGTATCGCCCTCGCTTGCAAGAATATAGACAGAACCCGGATATTTTGGAGCAAGTTCGGGCGCATTGATTCCCCTGTAGTTAAGACCTGCTGATAAAAGCACAAGAAGCATGGCATCCTTATCCATAGACGCCTGCCAGAGAGCAAGGTTGGCCCCGATGCTTGCGCCTGCAATTGCGAATCTTGAAATATCGACGTCTTTTTGCCTTGCGAGGAATTCTTTTGCAGACTCGATATCATTCATGGAGTCCCTGTGTTCGGCGTCGCTGAATTCTTTGTAATCAATTCTTTTCCCGTTTTTATCGATGCTTTCGCCATGCCCCCGCAAATCGATTGCAAGACAGGCAAAACCGAGTTCTGAAAGACGCAGCGCAAAGGTGTTCCAGCTTTCTTTGGCCGCAGGCATCATGTGCAGCAGGAGAAAAACCGGTGAATGCTCTTTTTGCGGTTTGAAATAATTGCCCGTTATCAGAACGCCATCTTTTGTTTTGAATGTGATTTTCTCCATGGTTTGTCACTCATTACGTTATAGTTGAGATTTTCCAAGCGACAGCGTGTCTATACTTGGTTCATGAGAACTCATAAACTTTATTGAGGATATTTTATTTGGAATCAGGACATTTATTAAGCCATCATGCTAGTAGCATCTGATTTCTTTCCCTCTGACACCTCCAGAAACTCCCTTCTCGCCGCACAGAAGCTTGTCGCCGACCTTGTCACCACCGAAGACGACTTCGGCGAGCTTCGGCAAATCGGCGGCGTTGACCAGTCATTCATGGATGACAAAATCATCTCAGGCGTCGTAGTGCTGGAATACGATTCGCTTGAGGTCGTAGAGCGTGTCCATTCCATCCAGCCTGTGAATTACCCTTACATTCCCACGTTCCTGAGTTTCAGGGAAGGACCCGCAATCGTCAGCGCTTTTAAGAAATTAAAAACCCCTCCTGATATCCTGCTTGTGGACGGCGCGGGCATCAATCACCCCAGGCGCACAGGTATTGCCACGCATATCGGTGTGGCGCTTGATGTGCCCACCATCGGAATAACGAAGAAGATCCTATGCGGTGAGGGGAAAGAACCTGCGCAGGTCGGCGAGGCGAATCCGCTGATATATGAAGGTAAAAATGTGGGATGGCTCCTTAAATCAACCAATCGAAGCAGGGCAATAGTTGTCGCGCCGGGTCACAGGGTTTCGCTTGATAGTTCTCTTTCGATTGTGAAAGCGTGTCTTCGCGGGCACAAGCTTCCCGAGCCCGTAAGGCTTGCGCATGAGTATGTGAATGGACTTAAGAGAGAATTTGAATCTTCACTTTAACCATTTCACCTGCGGCTCAATTTTATCAGGCACTTCGGTCTTTCCCTTCGGATACCCGAATATCAACGGCGCTATGGCTTTATAGCCCTCAGGCGCCCCAAGTTCTTTTAAAAACCCCTCATCCATGAGTGCAGGCTGCACGCCTCCAATCCAGCAGCTTCCTATGCCTTTTGAATGCGCCGCAAGCATCATGTTCTGGGCTGCCATGGGGCAATCGTAATCTACGGTCGGGGCATTCTTATTCCCGAGAATTATAATCAGGAGGGGCGCATTATAGAACATATCCGTGCCTTTTGTTTTGAGAAAGACGAGGAAGTCCCTGGCTTTTGGGGAAACATCTTTCATTGGTTCAAGCATGGGAATCATGGATTTCTTACCGTGCTCTGAGATTTTCCGCATTACATCTTTATTTTTTATTACTAAAAAACTCCACGGCTGCGTATTAAAACCTGATGGAGCATATCTTGCGCAATCGATGAGGAATTTAATATCCTCGTCGGGAATCTGGTCTTCTTTATATTCACGCACACTGCGCCTTGTTTTGATTATTTCAATTATGTCTTTCAAAATAACTCACCCATATTTGATTGTTATTCTTAATATAAGACATTTTTCAAATCTGGCAGTAAAAGAATACAATAAAAATAAAAAGGGGATTAACCCCCTATTTTTTACAAAAGCTCTTTCAGATTGAACTTATACGGTCCCAATGTACCGCCATAATTCCCGGCGCTTATCTTTTTAACACCCGGGATTTTCACAGCCGCTTCTATTCCGGCTTTCATGGATTTACTGATAGCTTCCACACTCAAGCCGTTAATCACGATTTCGTATATTGCATTCACATCTGCCGGCACTTTCGTATCTTTGATTTTGGCTTTGATTGAAGGGCAATATTTCTCGTTCGTGGTTGCCTTCATGAATTTATAATTTGTAAAGCCCACCTTCGAGCCGCTTGCCACTATTCCGCCGGGGAATGGAGTGATTGTCCCTTCCTGCTGGGCAATTGCATCAACCGCATTCTCAGCAGCAGCAAGTGCTGCCATCTGGTTGTCCGCCATTATGAAGAAATTTCCTCCGGCAATGCCGTCCTGCGCACCGATGTTATGCTCGGCTACGAAATCCCCCTGCATCATCGGTATCTTATACGCTTTTCTTCCGCCGATATTTGTCTCGGATTCAAATCCATCCCCAAAGAACTTGAGCTTAAATCCGGTATCGAATTGTTTCTCAGCTTTGGGAAGCCCGTTCCACATAGCCGCGGTTGGCGCTGTCAGGACACACTGGCCGAGGCGTTTTAACAACTGTTCTTCCAGGGACTTGTAACCAAACGTACAAATCTGGATATACGCGCCAGGTCTTCCGTCAGGGGTCTCATCGCCATTAACAACTTTTTCAACGCCTGCTTCTGCAGGACACATTATAACAGAAGTCCCAAAACCGGTTGCCTCCTGCGCCGCAACCAGAGCCCATTTCTTGGAGGCTCCCGTAATCAATACTCTTGCTATTTTTATCGGAAATGCTTCCGCAAATGTATCTTCTATCTCTACTCCATTGAGTTCCATTGAATATCCCTCGCTTTGATGAACCCAAAAGAATTCCTCATTTTAAAAAGGGTCATCAAATAAATCACTTTTTACTGTAGTACCTAATATATGCTTCGAAATGTTCTGGGGAAAAAAGAAAAAAGACGTTTTTAGTGCAACATTTCTTCCCCGGCACGGGTCGCCAGTTCCTGCATCCGTACCGAAGTCCTTCCGGCTCCTGAGAATTCATCGTGTGCCATTATTGATGCAATTTCTTTACCGAGGATGAATATTGCGTGTTTGTGTTCGGCTTTGCTGCGATGCACATGTATGGGGCTTATCTGGAGAGACTGGTAATGGGAAAACTCACCTTGCCCGTTCTCCTCAAAAAACTTCTTCATTTGCACCATCAGTGTATGTAGCTGAATCAATTCTTCCTTGTGTATAAAACCGCCTCCTGATTGTTGATACTGTTTACTGCCGATGCAGTAATCCTAGTTCTTTTGAACTGTATCCGATACTAAAATGGTTTGGAAGGAAAACTTATTCCTATCTTCGAATATTTAAATTTTACGATTTAATCTTAATGATTCTTCATGATCAATTTTTTTAATCACTGTTTTATGGATTCACGATGATTATCTGGTGCGGTTTGCGAGAATATTCTTTAATATAGACACCATAAGTCCCCGGCTTGGTGAATGTGTAATTGAAACTTTGATAGTTCCACCTTAAAATAGCGCTTGTATTACTCCATAAACCCTGTTCACTGATAATCGTTAGCTTTTCATCAGGATTTGCATCGTTTACCCATATGACAGTATCTCCGGTAAAGATGTTGAGTGTAAGATTCTTGTAAACAAATGGCCGATAATTGGTTTCAATTACCCTTTTAAATCCATAATCCTGGTCTACAAACGATTTGTAAATTAAAGGTTCCCTGAGTGCCGGCGTGGGCGTTGGAGCTGGTGTTGTCGCGACCACCGTTGGTTTTACGGTCTCGGTTGCAGTTGGCGTGGCTGTCGGGGTTGGTGTGGCTGCAGGTGGATTAACGCACCCTAAAAAAGCCAATGATAATATGATAAGAATAATCGGGATTAATTTGATGTTTTTCATACGTCACCGGGGTCAACAATTGTATTGGCCATAAATAACATTATCGATTTGTTCTCTGATAGCGGTTTATAGGAGAAGTTTATTATTCATGCCTTACATTTCAAGTTCTTGTATGGCTAATCCCGCAAAAAAGGAGATGAAATGGATCTACGAAGAAATCGTAGGCAGGATACCTCCTTTTTCACTGGTTTCGTACAAGTACAGTATCCTCCTGCAATTGTTCTTCCTTCTTGTTCTTGGCCTGGCGCTCGGATTTATCTTTAACCTGAAAACGGCTTCGCTGCTCTATGGCTCGCTTGCCATCCTTGTAGCAGTATCGTGGAGCCTTCTCATATTGCAGCTCGGACCCACATTGCGCAAATTCAGGGCGCCGTTAAGCAAAGATGAAAATGATTTGCTTGAGCGGTATAAAGGAATACTTTTCCATAGGAATCATTACGAAGCGATACCAGGAATCGCTATATTCATTCCGTTTATGCTGTATCTTTTCTATTTCGGCCCGGATTTATTGGAAAACTGGCTAGGTGAAAGCCCGCATATTTTATTATTGTTATTTGTAAGCCTGCTCATCTGGGATATATGTTATAGGATGGGGCTCGGGATATGGACATCCGTCCTCGCCCTCTGGAGGTCGCTCAGGCTCAAGAAAATTGCTGAGAAAAGAACCGAGCTTGAGCATACGCCTTATACTGAACTCCGATCCCTTCGAAGGCTGGATATTAATAACGCCTTTTTCGGAATAATCTCACTTCTCCTGATACCCCTTTTCCGGGCCGATGATTTTCTCATCGCGAGTATAATCATTTTCATGGTTTTCATAACCCTGATTTCGGTAATTTCAGCATATATCGTATCAAAAGTGCCATGGCTTCCGCCCGATATCTATAATCTTGTAAACGAATCAAGTTTCGCTTATATCGGGACATCCCTCAGGGGAATTACCCATGTCACGCCAGTGGTTTATGTTTTTGACGGGCAGAAGATTTTTTTCAATACATCAAAAGAAGCAAAAAAATTGAGAACATTGAAACAGAATAAAAAAGTCGCATTCCTGATAGATAAAAGGGATATGAGTAACATCTACGAAAACAAAGCTGTCTTATTCATGGGTGAAACCAAAATCTATGGTGTCCTTGATGTCATTCTGCGGCTCATTGATATGTTTTCCGCGCTCCGTCTTTTCATAAAAAAATACCCCGAATATACAAGGAAATATTCAACTTCCGAATTGCCAAAAGCATGGCAGTTGACGCCTGTCATATCGAGGATACTCGTGGAAGTGAAACCTGCCAAAATAATTTACTGGAGAGGGGCAAAACAGATAAGTGTGCCGGTGTAATCATGAAAATCCCAGTTGAGATGCGAAATATATTATACGGGAATTATTTCGGTTATGTCTGCACGAGCGACAGGAATGACCAGCCGCATCTGACTCCCGTATTTTTTGTATATGACGAAAATTCCCAGAAAATATTCTTTATCACCAATGATAAATCAAAAAAGATCAAAAACATATCGGAAAACCCGAACGTCAGCATAACGGTCGATATCAGGGACCAGATAAACCCGTTCAACAACGAAGGCGTAATGGCGCAGGGCACAGTTACTATAACCGAAAAAGCGCCTATATATTTTCTTTCCGAGGAGACTCTGGAATTATACTATGACATCTATATGGAATTTAAAAGCAAATACCAGAAAGTAATAGAAAACAAACCGCTCGGGGAAAACGATGTGATTGTGCAGATCAATATCGAGAAAATGGTATACTGGAGAGGACCGCATTTCAAGTCTGTCAAATTCAGAAAAGATGAGTGAATAGGGTTATATATTGTGGATGTCAGATTGTTTTAATGGGTTAATAGTTAAAAATTGTGCTGATGAGTAACATAAAATCAATATAATCTACCTATGTACATCGATACTTATACCTCGCGATTGAAAATTTATGAGCGAATTCGAGTCGGTTCGAAAGTCCTGGAAATAGGTTCCGGGTCGGGCATTCTTGCCAACCTTCTTTCAATTAGGAAAAAATGCCGGGTATATTGTATTGAGAAACAGCATAAACTTGCATTTATATCTAAAAGCAAATGCGTGGAGGTCTTGAACCTGGATATCGAAACTGTAGAATTGCCTTATGAGTGTGGTTTTTTCGATTATATCGTTCTTGGAAATGTCCTTGAGCATTTTAGAGAGCCTTCTGAAATTCTAATGAAACTTAAAAAATACCTGAGAGTTGACGGATCCATAATTTATTCTGTCCCGAACATAGTCAACTGGCACTCAAGAATGACTATTTTCCTGGGAAAATTCGAATATGAAAAAAGCGGTGTATTTGACAGGACGCATCTGCGGTTTTATAATCTCAATTCTGCAAAAAGGCTAGCATCTGAATCAGGATACTGGATTATATGGCTGGATGTTACCCCGAGCATCTATCTTTTCAAGGAGAGACTGAATTTCCTCTGGTACGGGCTTGCGATGCTGTGGAAGAATCTTTTTGCGGATGAATTCATTATAGAGGCCAGAAAAATTTCTTCATGAATACATCGGATTGAAGTCCCGGCGCAGGGCAATGCCTATCTGCTCAAGAAATATTTCTGGCGGCTGGGCACCTACGAAGGACGTATCCTCGTTGATTACGATGTGGGGAGTACTCATAATTCCATACCTCTGCACAAGTTGCGGGAATTCTGTCATTTCGATAACATCGGCCCTTATGAACTCGCTCTCGATTGCCAACTGGTAAGCTGTCCTTGCAGCAGCAGGGCAATAAGGGCAGGTGGGCGATACGAATACCTGTATGTGAACCGGCTTTTTTATCTCAGCCAACCTTTTCTTGAATGTCTCAGGTAAAGATGAGACGCCTTTTGAAACTTCTATTATGCCGGCAACAAGAACTGATAATTCATACCCTGCGGGAATGCCATAATACCTTATGCCGTAATCCGAGCTTCCCACAATTGCAATGGCAGGTATTTTTTTGATGTTGTATTTTATGTCTTCGTCGCCGTTTAAAACGAAATCATAGATTTTCGGTTTTATTTTTGGCGACAATGCTGCAAGCTCAAGCACAAGCTCCCGAGCTTCCTTGCAGAACTGGCACTCAAGCTCCTGCGTGAAAACGATAAGCTCCACATCGCCAACCATCTCTTCAAAGTGTTTTTTCAGGTGCTCTTTTTCAGCAGGGGGCAGCATTATTTACCCCACTCCACCAATTCAAGAACTTTTCTTGCTAATATCAAATCCATCATCGATTGCATAATCATTTCCTCTTACTTTACTACTCCTTAATCTATTCAATGAAAGTATTAATTCAAAATTCTTTGCTTTGTAAATTTTCTTGGTATAATGCGACTCTTCATCGCATTATCTCGCTTTTTTTATAACATTACCGTTACGGCAAAAAACCTATGGGTTGGGAAACCTATTTAAGCAAGGTATATTCTAATCCAGACGATTCTGAGGTACGATGCATTTAATAATAACAGAAAAGCATGACACTGCAAAAAGAATAGCGGCTATACTTGCTGAAAAGAAGCCGGAAAGAGAGCGGGTGAACGGTGTTGATACGTATAAATTCGACGGCAAGACCGTCATCGGTCTTTCAGGGCATATTGTGGAAGTGGATTTCCCGAAAGACTATAACAACTGGCAAAAGACCGACTTGAAAGAACTCATACAGGCTGATGTTTTGACATCTCCCACTCATGCGAACATAGTCACAGCGCTCCGAAAACTCGGAAAAGTTGCAAAACGTCTCACCGTTGCCACTGACTACGACAGGGAAGGCGAACTGATCGGCGTGGAAGCCTTGAATGTAATTAAAAAAGTAAACCCTGATATTCCAGCTGACCGCGTGCATTACAGCACCATAACGCCGGCAGAGATAACAAAAGCCTTTGCCACTCCTACAAAAGTCGATTTCAACCTTGCCGCGGCCGGGGAATCAAGGCAGGTAATAGACCTTGTGTGGGGTTCGGTTCTTACACGTTTTGTCTCGTTAAGTTCAGGGCGCCTCGGTGATAAGTTCCTTTCAGTGGGCAGGGTACAATCGCCCACGCTTGCCATTATAGTTAACCGGGAAAAAGAGCGGGAAGCTTTCGTAGCTGTGCCCTACTGGGAGCTTTACGCGACGCTGGTGAACGGGGGGGAATTTGAAGCCCAGCACAAAAAAGGAAGATTTTTGGATAAAGCTGAAGCTGAAGCAATCCTGGCAAAACTCGGTAAAACCGGCATAGTAAAAAGCATTGTTCTTGGGAAACGAAGCGAAAAACCGCCCACGCCTTTTAACACAACAGAATTCCTGAGGGCTGCAAGCGCAAGCGGCGTCTCGCCTGCTAACGCCATGAGAATAGCTGAATATTTGTATGTCAACGGCTTTATCTCATATCCGCGTACAGATAATACCGTTTATCCTGAAACCCTTGACACCAAAGGCATCATTGAATCGTTCCTGAACACGGAATTTCGCGAATATGCACAGAAGCTACTTTCCGGAAAGCTCACGCCCACGAGGGGCAAAAAAGAAACCACAGACCATCCGCCTATCCATCCCGCAACGCCTGTTAAGAGAAGCAACCTGAAAGAGGATGAATGGAAGATATACGAACTCGTAGTCAGGCGTTTTTTTGCAACGTTTGCGGGAGAAACACTGTGGGAAACCATGGCTGTGACCGTGGATATAAGCGGCGAGGAGTTCGGGGCAAACGGTGCAAGACTGGTGGAACCGGGATGGAGATGGTATTATTCATATAATTTGCCTGAGGACAGAATATTGCCGAAGCTTTCAGAAGGACAATCCCTGAACGTAAAAGAGGTAAACCTTGCAGGAAAAGAGACGCAGCCCCCTTCAAGATACGGGCAGGGTCATCTTATCAAGATCATGGAAGACCTTGGCCTTGGGACCAAATCCACACGCCATGAAATAATATCCAAACTTTACGGAAGAGCCTATGTCCACGGCAATCCCCTCCAGCCCACAAAAACAGCCTTTGCTGTCATAGAAGCGCTTGAGAAGTATGCTGAAACCATCACAAAACCTGAAATGACAAGTAAACTCGAACATGATATGGATGAAATATCGGAAGGTAAAATTACTGAAGATTACGTGATTAAAGAATCCAGGGACATGCTTGGGGAAGTATTCATGGACATGTCCAAAAATAAAGAACTCATTTCAGAGTCTCTCAGGAACGGGTTGTATGAGGACAGAATTATTGGGATATGCCAGAAATGTTCATCCGACCTCTTGATCCGGAAATCCAAAAAAGGCTCGCGGTTCATCGGATGCTCAGGTTATCCGAAATGCGATTTTACGCTGCCTCTTCCCAAAAGCGGACAGATTGTGGTAACTGATAAGCAATGCAAAGAACATGGTCTATATTTTATCAAGATACTGAATAAAGGAAAGCGCCCCTGGGAAATCGGATGCCCTCACTGCAATTTCATTGAATGGCAGAAGAAACTTGAAGAAGAGAAGAAGGGTACTGTTAAGGAGCAGGGAAAAGAGAATAATAAATCACAGCCATGATTATATTTATGGTATAATAAAGCAGAGTTAACCGCAGAATGGTATTCAGGTTATTCATTGCTTATGGTTTGTTGGGTCTTTTCGGTGTCAGCGTTATTTCATCCATTATCCCGATACCGACAGAGTTTGTCATCGTGGCTTTACTCCGTGCTGGGGAAAATCCAGAAATAATAATAATAACGTTAATAACCGGCTCGATAATAGGTGCGTCGCTGGGTTATCTCGTTGGAAAATACGAGCTTCAGAAACTAATGCCGTTCCATAAGAAAGAAAGGGAGAAGGAGGTGACCAGGCACTTTCGTAAATACGGTGCGGCGTTACTTCTTGTTTCTCCGTGGATTCCCATTGTAGGCGACCTCGCCCCGATGGTGGCAGGAATAGAGAACTACGAAACGAAGAAGTTTATGATACTGATTTCAGTGGCAAAGATTATTAAAAGCACTCTTGTTGTTTATTTATTGATAAAAGGAATTCACTGGTGGTCTTTATTTATAAAATAGGTGCGAATGTTATTTATATAAACATGAATATTAGAGTTTATAAATGCATACACTTATTATATGTATTGACAGGGATAATGATCTCGGGGAGAAGGCGGGCGTTCCAAGCCCGATAATAGGCCGCGCCGCCAACATCGATGCTGCAGTAAAACTGGCTTCCAAGGACCCGGAAGATTCTGATACCAATACCATCTTCGGCGGGATAAATTTATATGACAGGTTGATTCTGGAAAATAAGGATTCGGAAGATAATGGTGTTGAGATAGTTTCAATAGCAGGGGACAAAAAAGTCGGGATTGTTTCTGACAGGAAAATCTCAGAGCAGCTTGACAGGATTCTTTTGCAATTAAAACCAGAAAACGCCATCCTCGTTTCAGACGGAGCAGAAGACGAATCCGTGCTCCCCATCATCCAGTCCAGGATAAAAGTCGATGCTGTTCACAGGATAATCGTAAAACAGCATGAAAACCTTGAAAGCACATACTATATAATCAAAAAAGCGTTTAACGACCCCAAAATATCGCATACATTTTTCGTGCCTATTGGTCTTGTATTTCTCATTTATGCTATTTCATTGGTTTATGCCCGTCCCGAAATTGCGGTTATGGCTATAACTGCTGCAATAGGGATTTATATGCTCTATCGCGGCACGGGTGTTGATGATATCGTCGATGGTTTCAGGGCGTCTATGACGAACTCTCTCCACGGCGGAAAAATTACGTTTGTAATGTATCTCGCAGCCATAATATTGTCTTTGATCGGGACCGTACGCGGCGGAATTCAAGTATGGGATTATTATAACCAGGAGATAATGGTCGGTTATTTGATCCTGCTTATGGGTTTTATCAATGCCTCGATAGTGTGGTACGTCACTGCCGGGGTCCTGATCAACGCAGGGAATATTATTGACAAATATCTTGCAAAAGAAAAAATCGGAAGGTACTGGTCACATCCTTTTTTTATACTCGCGGGAGGAATTTTGTTCTGGGCAGGCAGCACTTATATCCTGGTCATAAGCGCAGCTCTTGGCTGGCCAATATTCGATAACGGGCGGGAGTTCTTAATCAGCACGGTGGGAATCGCTGTTTTAATAGCGGTTACAGGGGCGTGGATTTCCACAAAGTCGTCCAGGAAGCGGCTTCCAGGCAAAAAACACTGGGTGTGACCCCATTCTATGCTTCTAAAAAACTAATCATTGTTATGCCTTTCCATGGCTTCGTCCAGAGTCAATTCCCCTTTTGCAACCCTTCTGGCCAGAACCCGTGGAATTGTCAGGCGCCCGTTTGAGTATTCCCTGCTTGATTCCTGGATAACCCTGACTTCGCCCAAAGAAGGCTCTATATACTGTTTCCCTACATTTTTTCCCGGAAGCCTGGCGATATTTATAGCTGCTATGATATCCGAGATTACCTGGCCGTGCACGCCTTTTCCAAGATGCGGCGTCGTTCCTGTCTCGTCAACCATTTCTACCTCAAGGCCAAGGTCAAGGAGCCCGTTAATCAATTGCGACCGTATAAGTCTTGCCCCGTGTCCTATTCGGACAATGATTTTTTTGTTCTCGTATTCCCGCATAATCCGTTTTACGAGAGGGCAGACTTCACCCACAGAAACATGATGCACAGAAACCGTTTTATTGTTTCCAAGTACTGCAACACCAGGATATTTCCCCGGGTCAATCCCTATTATTATCTGTTCAATATCCTCCCCGAATAACATGTAATGGGCTTTATCCAGGGCGGCATGAGGTTTGCCGTCTGCGAATATCATCTTATCGCGGTCAAAAATAATTTTGTCAGACTCTTTTTCAGTGGTAATGACCACGCCAACATGCGCCGGAATGGGATGTCCGGGATTGAGAACAAGCAAATCCAGTTTACGACCACGCGCCTCCTCGATAATTGAGTGATATACCGGGAAGTCGTCGGTGACAAGGGCTATCTTCTTAAACCTTTAAAGCCCTCCTTGTAATATTTTCTGGTTGCAATTATATCCAATCTAATATTATGGTCTACAGTATATTACCTTTTTCACTCGCCGGTTTCACTTTTTGTAACTAATCCTTTCCCCGGAATAAATCTGCCATGCCCTCTTTTTCCGATAATCTCACCGTCTTCCGAAACAACTTCACCTCTTGAAAGGGTCATTTTCGGGAATATCCCGTCCATACCTTCAAAGGGCGTCCATCCCGCCCTGCTGTGTAATTTCTCTTTCCGGATTTCCCGCATTTCGCCCACAATCAAAAAATCGGCGTCATAGCCAGGAGCAAGAACACCTTTCCCGAGATTAAAAATCCGTGCCGGATTTTGGCTTGTGACCTCAATCAATCGTTTCAGGGTGAAGAGATTACGTTTGACCGCCATCAATAGAAGAGGCATCATAGTTTCAACACCCGGTACGCCTGCAGGTGCAGACCAGATATCGGTCATTTTCTCAGCCTCAAGATGCGGCGCATGGTCTGAGGCGATAATATCGATAGCGCCGTCGTTCAGGCCTTTCCACAAGCTCTGCTGTGACTGGTAATCACGAAGTGGAGGGTTCATTTTCCCAAGCGTCCCCAGGCGCCTGTAGTCCCTTGTGGTCAGGAACAGATGATGCGGCGCCACTTCGCATGTTATATTTGCATTTTCCGCTTTTGCTTTTCTTATGATTTCGAGGCTTTCATGGGCGCTTATGTGGCAGAAATGAAGCTTTGTATCCCCGCCGAACTTGATTGCCTTTTCCACTGCTATTTTTTCAGATAACTGGGGGCGCGATTTTGAGTATGATTCAGGTGCAATGTTCCCTTTGAGTAAGTGAACATATTTTTTTCTTATCTCCTCATCCTCTGCATGGATACATGCAACTGCGCCCAGTTTTCCAATAAGCTGGAGAGCTTCTTTCAGTATCCTGTCGTTTACATTGAGGGAACCTGTCGATTCCGCCATGAATATCTCCCCGAAGGCTGTGGCTCCGAGTTCCCAGAGGCTTTTAAGGGATTCCAGGTTGACAGTGACGCCGGCATTAATCCCGTAATCGATTATGGATTTTTTCGCTTCTTTTTTCTTAATCTTAAAGGAATCGGCGTCTATCGTGGGGGGAATCGTATTGGGGTGGTCGATTACGGTGGTGACGCCTCCCGCTGCCGCCGCGCATGACCCCGTGTACCAGTTTTCTTTTTTTGTCATCCCTGGGTCGCGAAAATGAACATGAACATCAATTGCGCCAGGTAGCACAAGCGCGCCTTTTGCGTCGATTACCTCGTTGACCTCTTCCGTAGCCACGATTTTCCCGATTTTTGTAATTTTGCCTTTATCCACAGCTATTTCCGCAGGCTGAATGGCATCGTTGATGAAAATCCGGGCGTTCTTGATTACTAGGTCGGGCATGGTTGATACTCAATTGTATGTGGATACTTAATTAGTTTAGGAAACTTTTAATTGAATCCGGAGTATAGGTGAATTCATATGCAGGTTACTAAACTGGCAACTTCTTTCGATGATGCAAATACATACCTGGTTGATGGAACTATCCTCATCGATGCGGGAATGGACGGCGAATTTATACTCTCGGAATTAAGAAAATATATCCATCCCGATGACCTTGAAACCATCATACTCACCCACTGCCATTATGACCATTCAGGCGGCGCCGGAGTTGTCGCAAAAGTTACGGGCGCGAGAATTGCCATCCACAAAGACGATGCGCCGCTCCTCCGGAACGCACGCGCAAGCGCCTCGGAGTTATTCGGGATGGAAGCTCCCGCGGTTATTCCGGATCTTCTCTTAAAGGGCGGAGAACTTATCGGCGGGCTTCGGGTCATCCATACGCCCGGCCATACGCCCGGAGGAATCTGCCTCTACGATGCAGGCTCAAAAAGCCTTTTTTCAGGCGACACGGTGTTCCAGGATGGGAGTTTCGGCCGTACAGACCTCTACGGGGGAAACGCGTCAAAGCTGATTGAATCCATAAAAAAGCTCACGCAGCTTGATGTCAGCGTAATGTATCCCGGTCATGGGGATGTAGTAATAAAAGATGCCAATGAGCAGATCAAGATGTCGCTTTTGATGGCATCCCAATATTCGAAGATTTAATCCTTATCTGCCCTTTACCAGTATAGCAATCCCGATAATCAGAATTAGTACGAGCACGGGGGTGATTACGGTCTTCATGAGCCCATACATCATATTCACGCTTGATGTCAGGTTTTTAATCGACTCTGCAACCTGGTCGGTATCGTGAGATGATTTAACAGGCCTGTTTTCAATAACCGGTGTTTCCATCTCGTGAATTTCAACAGGCGGCGCTGCAGGTTTGAAAGTCTCTTTTATTGGCGCGGGTGCGGCTGGAGGCTTTGGTGTCTGCTTCTGTGGTGGTTTGTTCTTTAATAATGCTTTAAATAATGCATCTTCACTCATTGTATTTGCCATTTCGTTGTACCCTTCTGCCTCTAAACTTGAATCCAGAGGCAGTAATTAGATTACTTATAGCTATTTAAATAATTTGGCCGCTGTCTTTTCACGCTTTACTTCGCAGACACGTATGGCTTTGCCATACGTGGACACCGCATAAAGCGAGGTGTCGCTTTCCAAACCACCAGCAATTATATTTATTGTCAGGGCAAGTATCGAGAGATTTCATGGAACGTTTTAGAGCAAGGAATATCTGGTATGTCGCTATAATCGGAGCGGTCGTTTTTTCTGTTTTCACGAAAGAGATAGGATTCGGGAAATTCCTGGTCTTAATGGGGAACGTAAGCCTTCCCCTCCTCCTGCTTGCTGTTTTTCTCAACTTATTGAACCTTATATCATACACGGTCACATGGAAGGTACTGACCCCTGCTGATATCAGCCTTCATAAATTATTCAAGTTCTATATGGCAGGGACATTTATCAACAATATAACCCCGACATTCGGGACCGGCGGAGAACCTGTAAAAGCAATGCTGCTCGGGAAGGAAACCGGCATCAGCAAGGCTGAATGTTTTGCAGGCGTGGTGTCGCAGAGAATGCTTAACATGTTCCCTTTTTTTACAATAGGGATGATAGGTATGTGGCTCTTATTCACAAAACCCAGGAATTTCCAGCTTGCAACCTGGCAAATTGTCGCAATGCTGTTCTCTATCGGGCTTGCTATTTTCGGGTTCGCGCTCATCATCTATTTCTATCTGAGGAAGGACAAACTCTCTTCATTTGTCCAGTCAGCCATACGATTTTTGGCACCTTTTATAGGATTGATGAAAAAGGGTTTCGACCATAAGGCGTATACCGCAGCCGTGGAGGAATCGATTGATTCTTTCCATGGTGGTCTTACGAACATCAGCCATAACAGATACGGGCTTGGGAAAGCTATATTGTTCTCTTATTTCGGATGGATATTTGATATTATGGCAATATATATAATATTTCTTTCAATAGGTGAAACCAATATCCATATCAGCATACTTATCATAACCTACACCATCGCGATGATAAGCGGATGGCTCCCTCTCTTCCTGCCCGGGGGTCTCGGGATAGTGGACGGAACCATGGCGGTTCTTTTTAATATCGGCGGTGTTCCTCTGGAAATGGCATTGCTTGCAACATTGCTGTATCGGCTGGCATCCTACTGGTTTAATACAGTGCTTGGGGCATTTTATTTATGGGGTGCGCTAAAGACCGGCTAAATCGTCTTTTTGAAAAGTGAAACTGCCTTTTACGGTTACTTCTTCCGGAAGTTCCCCGAAGCTTGATTTTAAAATCAAGTCAGCTATCTCGACATCAAGCACTCTTGCAATTGCGATGATTGAAGTAGTGGGTCTCGGGTTCACATCAACAACATACGGCTTATCCCCAAGTACGATATCAACGCCCGCATACCCACGGCATCCCAGGACTTTTGTTGCTTTTTTTGCGACCTCGATAATCTCGGCATTCCTGCCGCAGTAATACGGCACAGTGCCGCCCTTGTATGAAATGTTTTCGCCTATTTCAATAAGTTGCCTGTTGACAGTGAGGGGAAGCTGTGTCCTGCCTGTTATCATACTTGCGCTTAGATGTTCACCATCAACAAACCGTGTGGCGATGAAACCTTCTTTTAACATGCCGCTCCTGCTTCTGTATATTCCCTCGGAAGCACAGCCAGACCTTGGTTTTATAACAAAATCGCCTTCATATTCCCCGCTTCCTATGGTTTCAGGCACAGGAATTTTTGCCAGCACAAGGGCGCGCGTGCATTCTAGCTTGTCGGCGCACAGGCGCACGGAACCGGACGGGCATCCGAGATTTACTGTGTTCTCTTCGATTATCGCTGTCATGTCCCCGAGCATCTCATCCGGCGCTATAACAAGAGCCGCATCGCACTTCATGGATAATTTTTCAAGCGCATATTCAAACTTTCCTGCCTTGACAGCCTCCCCGGCATCAAGCCTTGCGCCTGCTGTGGGATAGAAGACTTCATGGCCGCATGAAATAAAACTTCGCACAAGCGTGCCGAGCATGGCTCTTCCTTCGAGCATGAATTCATCTACACCCGCTCCCACGGCATATTCTGCGACCAGTATTTTCATTGGTTTATGGAAGGCTTAATTCATAATAAAACTTGGTTTTGACCAGGTTCAAACATGCAAATACCTTTTTATTTTTAAAAACCCTATATCCCTGAGATGCCGACAATAAGTGAAAAAATACTCAGCCGCGCATGCGGCAAACCTGCCTCAGCGGATGATTTTGTCGTCGCAAATATCGATTACGCGATGGCGCACGACGGGACAAGCGTGCTCGCCGTCCGGGCATTTAAGGAAATGGGCGCAAAGAAGGTCTGGAACCCGGCGCGGATAATAATACCGTTTGACCACATTGCGCCTGCCAACAACGAGACAGCAGCAAAATTGCAGCAGAATATAAGGAACTGGATAAAAGAGCAGGGAATCACAAATTTCTTCGATGTCGGAGAAGGGATATGCCACCAGGTATTACCCGAACAGGGGTTTGCCATGCCGGGAAAACTCATAATCGGGGCGGATTCGCACTCATGCACTTACGGCGCCTTCGGGGCATTCGCAACGGGCGTGGGCGCAACCGATATGGCTGAGATTTTCGCAACCGGGAAACTGTGGCTTCGCGTCCCGAAAACCATAAGGATAACCGTGAGCGGGCGATTGCAAGCAGGCGTATCTGCAAAAGACCTGACCCTTTATATCATCAAAAATGTGGGCGCAGATGGGGCAAATTACAAAGCAATTGAATTTTATGGCGAGACAATAAGCGAACTATCAATGGCAGAGCGCATGACGCTGTGCAACATGTCTATCGAGATGGGAGCAAAAGCCGGCATCATACCGCCAGATGACAAAACCTTTGAATACCTGAAGGGAAGAGCCAGGGAAAAATACACACCGCTGTATGCCGATGATGACGCGAGTTATTACGAAGAATTCAATTTCGATGCAGGTGAACTTGAGCCACAAATTGCGAAGCCTCATGAAGTGGATAATGTTTTCAACGTAGGCGAAGTGGCAGGAACGCCGCTTGACCAGGTTTTCATAGGCTCGTGCACTAACGGGCGATACGAGGATCTGGAGGTTGTTGCAAAAATCCTGCGCGGCAAAAAAGTTAAAGTCAGGACAATTGTGCTCCCTGCTTCACGTTCTGTGCTGATTAAAGCCACCGAATCGGGCATAATAGCCGCGCTTTTGAAGGCTGGCGTTATTATTGCGCCGCCAGGCTGCGGACCATGTCTCGGGGCGCATATGGGAGTGATATGCGAAGGTGAGACATGCCTTTCTACATCCAACCGAAATTTCAAGGGCAGGATGGGAGCCGGAGGACTTATTTATCTCTCATCGCCTGAAACAGCGGCGGCAAGCGCTCTGCGCGGTGAGATTGCTGACCCGAGAGAACTGATTTGAGTTTATGATAGTTTACTTCGTTATTTGACGAAGTACTCTTCGTTAGTTTTATATGCCTTCCCATCGTAACCCGCCATTAACATGACCGAAAAAGCAGCCGTAGCTTCGTCGCCTGCCCCTCTTACTTCGAGTATCAATAATCCTACCCTCAATGGTTCTGACCAGGATTTGCGAAATAAACTTGCAGAAAAAATGGCAGGTGAGATTACACTATCGGATAATCCCGGAGAAACATTAAAAAAATGGCGCGCCAATTTTGAGATTTCACAAACCGACCTTGCTTCAAACCTTAAAGTATCTCCTTCTGTAATAAGCGATTACGAAAGCGGGAGGCGAAAATCTCCCGGTATTTTCATAGTGAGCAAGATTGTTGAGGCTATCATCGAAATGGACGCCGCAAAGGGAGGAGCAAAAATCCGTTCCTACGAAGGCATGTTGCGAGGAGGTTTCAGCGCAGATGCGATTTATGATATTCATGAGTACCTTTCGCCGATCACCGTGGAGGAAATAACAAAACTGGTGGACGGGGAAGTTGTGTACAGTCCTGGCAGCGAATTTATAAAACCGTTGTACGGATACACTATCATCAACAGCTTACGGGCAATACTCCAGCTTTCTTACACCGAGTTCCAGAAGCTGTACGGATGGAGTTCAGAAAGGGCAATGATATATACCGAGGTCTCCACAGGAAGATCGCCAATGGTAGCCCTGAGAGTGACCAATCTGAAACCTGCCCTGGTTGTAATCCACGGGATTCCGGCGCCCCAGGTCGATAAGATTGCAGCAAAAATATCTGAAATCGAACACATACCGCTCATCGCTACTGTCATGCCAATGACAGACCTGATTCGTGCCCTTCAAACGCATGATATAAAACATTAATGTCTATTTTAAAATACAAACTGAGGTGGAAAAATGAGTGTTGGAATTGTTTCATATGGTGTTTACATACCCCGTTACAGGATCAAGGTTGAAGAGATAGCTAAAGTATGGGGTGCAAATGCAAATAGTATAATTGACGGGCTTATGGTTTATGAAAAATCAGTGCCCGACATGGACGAGGATGCAATCACAATCGCGGTGGAAGCAGCGCGTAATGCGATTAATCGCGCCGGGATAAATCCCCAAAAAATCGGGGCTATTTACACGGGGTCGGAAAGCCATCCCTATGCAGTAAAACCCTCAAGCACGGTCGTGGCTGAGGCAGTCGGAGCAACACCCAACCTGACAGCGGCGGATTTTGAGTTTGCCTGCAAGGCAGGTACGGCTGCCATCCAGACATGTATGGGCATGGTGGATTCGGACATGATTGAACTCGGCATGGCGATTGGCTCTGATGTGTCACAGGGAGCGCCTGGCGACGCACTTGAATATACGGCAGCAGCTGGCGGAGTTGCATACATAATAGGAAAAAAGGACCAGGTTGCAAAAATCGAATCCACATATTCGTTCACCACAGACACACCAGATTTCTGGAGGCGAGAAGGAATGCCGTATCCCGAGCACGGCGGGCGGTTCACCGGCGAGCCCGGGTATTTTAAACATGTCGCGTCTGCGGCCCAGGGTCTCATGGAAAGGATGGGCACAAAACCTTCTGATTACGATTATGCCGTATTCCACCAGCCAAACGGCAAATTCCCGGCTCGGGTTGCGAAAGTGCTTGGTTTCACAAATGAGCAGATTAAACACGGACTTGTTGTGCCGCGCCTTGGGAACACGTACTCCGGCTCGTGCATGATGGGGCTGGCTGCAACCCTTGATATTGCCAAAGCGGGCGACAGGATATTCATGACATCGTTCGGTTCAGGCGCAGGAAGCGACGCTTTCAGCTTTGAAGTAACTGATAAAATCGAAGAAATACGCAATGGGGCGCCAAGTGTTGAAAAACTGCTGACAAATCCTGTGTATATTAACTATGCGACCTATGCGAGACATAAAGGGAAAATCAAATTATAAGGTGATCACATGAGAGACGTAGCAATTATCGGAGTCGGATGCACGGAATTCGGCGAATTATGGGATAAATCATTCAGGGAAATTTTTGTAGAGGCAGGAGTCAGCGCAATAGAAGACGCCAATGTGCAGGGCGGGAAAATCGATGCACTTTATGTAGGCAACATGAGCGGCGGAAGGTTTATAGAGCAGGAACATCTTGGTTCGCTGATAGCAGATTATTCGGGTCTGGCAAGCCTGCATATTCCCTCAACACGTGTGGAAGCAGCCTGCGCCTCTGGCGGTCTTGCCCTTCGACAGGGGATTATCGCAGTGGCATCTGGTTACCATGATATTGTGATTGCTGGAGGAGCCGAGAAAATGACCGACGTGGGTGTTGAGACAACAACAGACGCTCTTGCAGCCGCAGCAGACAGGGAATGGGAAGGAATAATGGGCGCTACTTTCCCGGGTCTTTATGCCATGATAGCCAGGCTTCACATGCATAAATACGGGACAAAACAGGAACAACTCGCTGCTGTTGCGGTCAAGAACCATCACAACGGCACCATGAACCCGAAAGCCCAGTTCCAGAATGAAATATCGATAGAAACAGTCCTTAATTCTGTCATGGTGGCAGACCCGCTGCGGGTCTTTGACTGCTCGCCGATTACTGATGGCGGGTCTGCCGTCGTTCTGGCCCCGGCTGACATAGCCCATAAATTTACTGATACTCCGATTTACGTAAAAGCATCTGCACAGGCAAGCGGTACCATATCGCTTCATGACAGGCCTGATATTACCACGCTTGATGCGACAGTAGCTGCGGCGAACTGGGCATACAAGATGGCAAAAATCACCCCGAAAGATATCGACTTTGCAGAAGTGCATGATTGTTTCACCATAGCTGAGATATGCGCTATTGAAGACCTTGGTTTTGTGAAAAAAGGCGAAGGTGGAGGGGCAACTGAATCCGGCATGACAGCATTAGGCGGGAAGATTCCCATAAACCCGTCGGGCGGATTAAAAGCATGCGGTCATCCGGTCGGGGCGACCGGAGTTAAACAGGCTGTGGAAATTACGCTCCAGTTAAGGGGCGAAGCGGGCAAACGGCAGATAGATGGCGCCGAGATTGGCCTTACCCATAATGTGGGGGGTTCTGGCGGCACTGCTGTGGTCCATATATTCGGGAGGGATAGATAATGTCAGTTCCAAGATTCTGGAGAAGGCTAAAAAACCTGTACAATCTTATCGGAACGCGCTGCGAAAAATGCGGCGGGTTTTATTATCCGCCAAGGAACATGTGTCCCAAATGCAGGAGGAACGGTGTGATAGTCCCGTTCAAATACAAAGGCACGGGCGAGGTTGTGACCTTTACGATTGTGCACAGCGCAGCAAAAGATTACGCGATGCTTACCCCCTATATACTTGCAATAATCAAACTGGATGAAGGCCCCAGGCTTACTTCACAGGTGATATGCGACCCGTCAGAGGTTCATATTGGCATGAAGGTAAAATCCGCATTCAGGAAACTCGGCGAAGAAAGCGACAGGGGAATGATATATTATGGGACAAAATTTATCCCTTTAGAGCGGTAATGGCGTAATAAATATCAATTAAGCAAGAAATGAATAATCTTTTTCATAAGTCACAGGCAGATGAAGAACTGGCAGAAAAAATCAACCAGTTTTTCTCCATATATGATATCCAGCACGAGAACGGCAATATATATTTCTTTGGAGTCCCGAAGGAAGACCTGAGGATAATCTACGAAAAATTATGGCAGGCTTTTTCCGAAAAGGGTTACCAGTTCACCTTTAAATATGAGCTGGGCGAGCACATCCTCATAGCCTCGCCTTTTACACCCGCCAGGGAGCGGAGATGGATAAATGTCGTGCTGGCGCTTGCTACTGTTATAACCACGATGGTCGTGGGGTCGTTCCTTTTTGCAGCCGATCCCATAAGCAATCCATGGGATGTATTGAAAGGCATCCCTTTCACTGTCGCAATAATGACTATACTTGGAGCGCATGAGGCCGGGCACTACATCACAGCGAAAAGGCACGGCATGCGCACATCCCTCCCTTATTTTATCCCGTTCCCGAACATGATAGGCACGATGGGCGCTGTAATCAAGCACAGCGGACCGATACCCAGCCGGAAAGCCCTGTTCGATGTCGGAGTTTCCGGTCCCTTAATAGGGCTTTTTGTCTCGGTAGTAGTCACCATCATAGGCCTTCTCCAGCCTCCTGTAATTCAAACCCCGGGCTCATTACAGGTTCAATTGGGTATCCCGCTGCTTTTTGATTTCATAACGCGCCTCATCCCGGGTGCAAACGGAACCGGCATGCATCCGATTGCATTTGCAGGATGGGTAGGGATGTTCGTGACAGCCCTGAATCTCATCCCTGCAGGGCAGCTTGACGGGGGGCATGTACTTCGCGCCATGCTTGGTGAAAAAGCCTCGTATGTGTCGAATGTTATACCATTTATTCTTATTTCATTTGGATTCTACCTGACTTATTTCCAGAACCGCGATGGGTTTTTATGGGTAATATGGGGTCTATTCCTGTCATTATTTGCGGCGGCAGGACATCCCAAACCCCTTAATGATGAAATCCCGCTCGGGAAAGGAAGGATGATTCTGGGAGTAATTGCATTTATACTTGGGATTCTCTGCCTGACACCTGTACCGTTCCAGATGACGCCCTGAAATCTTAGTTTTCAGTCCCGATTATCCCGGAAACAATCTCTTGCAGTTCAATTTTTCTCTTCTTATTCGATGACTCCACCTTTCCATCTGGCTCTATAACAGATACAATAACATCAAACCGGTCAGCTGCTGCAATATCAGCCGATGACATTATCGGGATTGCCTCAGACGGCGGCGGAATATTGGGATTTGCCAGATATTCAAGTTCCTGGAGTGTTGGTGTGTATGAATGGATAATCTCAAGTTTCCCCTCTTTTTCATGCTTATAAGCGCGGTAAAGAGCCCTGTTCTGCCTGAAACCCACATATATCTCAAGAAGCGTTACACCTATCTGGGAATTGACCTGTTTTCCAACAACAAGGTCGCTGATTATCTTTTCGTCTGCATCTTTGTGAAGCACAAGAAAACCGCTCTCTTTATTTTCGTTATTCGAGATTTCAATCATTTTTTGAAGACAATCCGGAACTGTCATGCCTTTTGTCGGGATTATCCTGTCAAAATCCTTTACAGTCCTTGAAATCTGGTCTTCATCATAATCCGTAACCCCGTCACGGACAATAATATCAGTAACCCTCGCCCCCTGGATACTCCAGAGGTTTGATTCTATGCCGTACTTTTTTTCTTTCTGAAGTAAAGTCGTAAGCCGCTCTTTTGCGTCAAGGTGCCGCGACAGCCTTCTTTTTACAAGCTCTTCATCGCTGGCTATAAGTTCAATCCCTTTTGGTACTGCTCCCATTTTTTTTATCAATAAGGATATCTGCCTGATCAATTCAGGTTCGCCCAGTTCCATTACGTCAAAAATATTCTCAACCAGCAATTTGACCTGGTCGTATACCGAGACTTCTACATAGACCGGTTCATCGCCTTCGAAGATGGGAAGCTTTCTTTTTTCATAAAGCTCTCCCTTCATTCTCTCAACAAAATCTTTCCGGATAAGGACAACGGGCTGGGCTGCACGCGCCCGGCCTTCAAAATAAGCCCCGACATTCTCAGAAAGCAGATGGATCGCCAGGGTTGTCTTCCCCCCGCCCTGCGGTCCTGTCAATATTAAAATAGGATGCTCTTCAAGTTCTTTTAAGAGAATCTTTGCAGATTCTTCTTTTGTATGTTTTGAAGTATCAAGTATGTCCATCAAAAACCCTTAGAAAAAAATCCACGTACGCCCCCGCAGGGCATACGTGTGTGTGCGCGCGCAACTCTGGCGCTTAATCCATTCCTTCCATTCCGCCCATGCCTCCCATTCCGCCTGGGCCTCCAGGTGGCATTCCTCCGCCTGGCGATGATTTGCTTGAGAGCACATCGTCGATGCGCAGGATCATGGTGGCTGCTTCGGTCCCTGAGCTTATTGCCTGGGTCTTTACGCGAAGCGGCTCAACTACGCCTTCCTTCCACATGTCCACGACCTTGCCGCTGAACACGTTCAGTCCAGCGGTCTTGTTGCCTTTCTCATGCTGGCTTCTCATTTCAACAAGCATGTTGATCGGGTCAAGACCTGCATTTTCGGCTAAGGTTCTGGGAATGATTTCCAGGGCTTCGGCGAACTTTGCAACTGCTAACTGTTCTCTTCCTTTCAAGGTGCTTGAGTATTCGCGCAGGCGCATGGCCAGTTCGACTTCAGGCGAACCGCCGCCAGCTACGAGAGTCTCATCCTCGATTGCAACGCCGACTACGCGCAGTGCATCATGGAGCGCGCGTTCTGCCTCATCCACAACGTGCTCTGTTCCTCCGCGAAGGATTATCGAGACAGCTTTTGGATTATGGCATTCCGTGACATAGGTCATTGCCTCATCGCCAATCTTTTTCTCTTCAACGAGACCCGCTTTCCCGACGTCGGAATCGTTGATTTCCTTGAGGCTTGTAAGTACCTTTGCGCCTGTTGCGCGTGCGAGTTTGTCCATATCGCTCTTCTTGACACGCCTTGCCGCATAAATGCCGGCTTTTGCAAGATAGTGCTGGGCGATGTCGTCGATGCCTTTCTGCACGAAAACAACATTAGCGCCGCAGTCGATAACTTTGTTGACCATGTCATGTATCATCTGTTCTTCCTGGTCAAGGAATAACTGGAGCTGGTCGGGCGATTTTATCGAGATTTCAGCATCGACTTCTGTCTTTTTGATCTCAAGTGCTTCATTGAGGAGAAGGATCCTTGCATCAGTGACCTTCTTTGGCATGTTGGTATGGACTCTTTCCTTGTCTATTACCATGCCCTCAATCAACAGTGAATCTTCAACACTGCCGCCAACTTTCTTTTCGACTTTTATATCTTCGACATCAACGGTCTTTTTACCATTTTCAGTATCAACCACTGCAAGGACAGCATCTACAGCCAGGTTTGCGAAAACATCCTTGGATGCTTCAGCACCCTTTCCTGTTATTGCTGTTGCTGCGATTTTCAATAATAAATCCTTGTCATCCACCGTTACTCGTTGTGCAAGAGTCTGGAGGATTTCCTTTGCTTTTATCGATGCAAGCCTGTATCCGCTTGCGATAACTGTGGGATGTACTCCCTGCTCAAGGAGGTCTTCCGCATTCTTCAGGAATTCGCCTGCAAGAACCGCTGCCGTGGTTGTGCCGTCCCCGACCTCGTCATCCTGGGTCTTTGCGACCTCGACAATCATCTTGGCTGCCGGGTGCTCGATATCCATTTCCTTAAGAATGGTTGCCCCGTCGTTTGTGATTACGATATCCCCGAGCGAATCCACGAGCATTTTATCCATGCCCTTTGGTCCAAGGGTAGTCCTGACTGCTGCCGCTACGGCTTTTGCAGCCATGATATTATTATTCTGTGCTTCTCTTCCTTTTGTTCTTTGACTGCCTTCTCTTAAAATAAAGATTGGCTGTCCTCCTAATTGTCCTGCCATAATAAGCCTCCGTTAAAATATTTTACTATGTAATGTACAAATATACGCTTGTACGAGCAATTCTCAGTGTTTATAATTCTATATAAGCATTGCGGTCAGGTAAAATTATAATTTAATTACAATATATACTGAGCAAGAACAAATATTTTATATTGTTAGTATAAAAAACCTTATTATCTATCATGTGTATGTAGCCGTCGCTGCCAAGGTGGCGGAACGGCTACGCAATCGCCTGCAGAGCGATTCCAATCCAGTTCGACTCTGGGCCTTGGCTTATACTTTTTTAAGTTTAGTGGGTTTGTAAAATCCATTCTGTAAATCAAAAAGCAAAATAGCCACTGAGACACGGAGGTCACAGAGTCATTATTTCTCTGTGTTCTCTGCGCCTCCGTGGCTAATAATGGCCTTGGGAAAACAGGGCAGGAATTGAATCGAAGTATTAACCGTAAGCATTAACAAAAGGCTTAAATCAGAGTATGCCTTTAGAGATTCGCTTTGATGTGCCGCCATAACTCAGCTGGTAGAGTGCCTGGCTGTTAACCAGGATGTCACAGGTTCGAGCCCTGTTGGCGGCGTACACCGGACAAGCTCGTTTTTTTTGGGCCTGTAGCTTAGTCCGGTTAGAGCGCCCGGCTCATAACCGGGCGGTCGCCGGTTCAAATCCGGTCAGGCCCACTAATATATCTCAAAAAGCCAGCGTCGACCCGCCGTACGGCATCATAATTATCTTTGCCTTCTCCCCATGCTTCGCAAGCGCCGCTTCCAGCGCCTTTTCTAAACTCGCAGGAATAAAATATGCTCTCCTCGCCATATCATCGGGAAGCGAAGATACAAGGTACAGGTCTAATCTCTTAGAGAGCGCCGCAATAAGTGCAGCCTTGTGCCCGCCCATCACGAACCCCTTTTTGAATTTCTCTATAACCTCATCACGGTCGTATTCCAGCCACTCCTCGAACACCTTGTTGCCGTAGCCTTCACTGCACTCTGCGACAAGGATTATCGAACCGCCATCCTTCACCGCATTTTTGACATGCTCAAGCGCCTTATGGGACTGGAATATATCGATGTCCCTGGGCCAGCCTCCAGGCGAAACTATTGCAATATCCGAAGGCTCAACCTCGATCCTGGAAAGTTTATCAAGAAAATTTGCGCCTTTCCTGTGCGCTTCTATGTAATCACCCGCAACTGCAAAGATAATCTCTTTCCTGTCGTTCAGCACGACATTCAGGATAAAATCGATTTCCAGCATTCGCGCCGCCTCTTCAAGGTCATCCCTTACAGGGCTGTCGAGCCGCCCTGCCGAAGAGTTCGGGTCAAGCATCAGGGCATGGTTCGCATCGATGCTCCTCTTTGAAGAAACAGCAGGAAGTATGGACTTGGCGCCGCCTGAGTAACCAGCGTAATAATGGAACTCGATAGCCCCGGTGCATATTACGATATCCGCATCTGCAACCATTCTAAATATCTCAACAGGCGTGCCTCTTTTTGTAGTCCCGATAGCTACGCAATCGTTGACATCATGCTCTATTGCTTTTACTTTGCCGTACAATTCGCCCAATATGGCTTTTTTCTCATCCTCTGTCTGTTTCCTGTGGATCCCGAGCCCGAAAACAATGGTCACATCTTCGATTCCGCCTGCTTTCAATTCGGAAATCAGGGGAGGCAGGAGCTTGTTGGTAGGAGTGGGGCGGGTCGTATCGCTGACGATTATTACGGCTTTCCTGCCTTCCCGCGCAATCTCAAAGAGACGCCTGCTGTGTAGGGGTGTTTCTAGCGCGCGGTTTATCTCTTTTATTTCATCCCCGGACGATTCGGAATTACATGGTTTTATGAGTTTGACGTTGTACTTTGAAGGTATGTCGATTGAAACTTCTGTTCTCCCGAAAGGCAGATAGTATAACACATCTTTCTTCAATGCACAAAAATAACTTAATTGTTTGTATAGCGAAACCGTTAAATGCTTTTTACCGAACAAACGAGATGCCTGGAAGGTTTTTAACTATAATTGCTTAAATAAAGCAATATTCACGTTCAAAAATAATATATAAGATAAACATTTATATTGTTAAAATCAGACCAAAATAACCTGAGTGGAAATGGAGTGAAAAAATGGAAATTGCCAGGTGTGGTTTTGCCTGCGAAATATGCAAGCACTTTATTGATAAGGGGTGCTGTGGATGCGAAAAGGAAAATAGATTGGAAAGTGGATGCTTAATTTTTAAATGTGCAAAAGAAAAGGATGTTCAATATTGTTTTCAATGCGATGAATACCCCTGCATGCTGATGGTGGGTTTGTCAAGAGCATACTGCCCCATATTTAGTAAAATTAAAGCTCAGAATAAATCTCTCTTTATTCCAACAAAAATTGCGACGTGTACAGCTCTATCAATACTGTTGTAAAAATGAGTATAGCTTTGGCAGTTATATAAAGTTCTATTTTAAGGCATTATAAAAGATAAGCTTAAATGCTTTTAATCACTTAGGGAAACATCGTTTGCACCGATGGTCTAGTGGCTATGACTTTAGCCTTCCAAGCTAATAACTCGGGTTCAAATCCCGATCGGTGCATCTGATTTTATAAATGGGAACAAACGCAAGTGCCATACATTGGATTCACATCTTTGAGTTTAGGAAAAGACCTTAAAATCATGTATTCTCAATAAACTATATATCAAATACAATCATTTTATAAAAACTAACTAAGAGGCATTAGAAATGGGAAAAGATGAAGATGAGGCAATAAATGTTATTGGTGGCACTGCAATACTCTTAGGGGCGGCTTGGCTTCTGGGGAAATTCCTTCAAAACAAACCTATTACACGATGCCCAAATTGTCAATTGGTTGTTAAAGAAGGGATTGCAAATTGTCCGAGATGCGGAACGTGGTTAAATTGGCCAACTCAAAATCAAACGTTTTAATAGAAAACCCTCATGGGATTTTTAAAGGATCCTGTGTAATACTTTTCTTAGCTCTCATGACAATTTCCATACTTTTGGTTCTTGTTTCTTCAATAGGAATTACAATATTACACTTGGATATTTGGATTGGCATCTTAGTTTCAGGTTCTTCCTTTCTCTTTGGATTCCTTACTGGAGCGAATTGGAAATAAGAAGCGCCATTAATTTTTTCGGGTCTAATGACCTTTCGACCTCAGCAGAACCTGATAATAGCCCCATATCACATGCGCTTTCAAAAAATAATATATCTCAGAAGAAATCCCATCGCTCCTGATTTTTTTAATTATTGCAGGTATATCCAGTTCCAGAGGGCAGTTCTCTTTGCACCTGCCGCATGTGAGACAGAACTCAAGTTTCTCATTTCTCTCCTCGCTGTAAAGTGATTGATATGCAATCCCCTTCCCCCCAAGATTGCTATCGCTTGCGAATTCATTTCCGATCGTATTATACATGGGACAATGGAGAAGGCAATTCCCGCATCCGATACAGTAAAGGAGTTCCTTAAACTCGGTCTTTGCCATATCGCTTCGTTTGTTATCAAGCAATATCAATACAATCTCTGAAGGACTGTGAACCCCTTTGATAAATTTCTTCTCCACATCCGCGGTCTTGCTCACGCCGCTTATCACTTCCACAAAAGAAGGAAGTATCGAGCCAGTGGCATTGAAGCTCAGGATTTTTAGCATGTTCATGGCTGATTCGATATCGGGATATATCTTGTCTATTGAAGTTACAACAATATGTTTTTCCTTGCGCATGACCTCGTAGATATTCCCTTCATTATGCGCCATCACAATCGAGCCTTCCTCTGCAGTTATGGCATTTGCGCCCGTGATGCCGATTTTTGCCTTATCCAGGCTGGAAATCACATCGGCTCTCACTATTTTTACAATCTCCTCAGGGTCATCTTTTATGGGAATATTATAGTATTTTGACAGTCCCTTTGCGATTTCTTTTGCAGAAAGATGGGTTACGGGACCTGTGGGGTGGGACGGTTTTGCTTTCAATGCCTGTAAAATCCTGTCTCCGATGTCGGTTTCTACTACTGTTAAACCTTTTTCCTCAAGGGCTTTTGTCAATCCTAATTCCTTTGTTACATTGGATTTGGATTTGACAACAAGTTTTTCACTACCAAGCTCGCCAAGGATAATATCAATAGCTTCCTGCTTTTCCTTCACAAGATGGACTTTAAAGCCATTCTTTTTCAGGCGCTCGATTGCAGCCGCAAGAAGCTCGCTGTTCCCGACACAGGATTTCCGTGTAGAGATAAGCTTTAATTTTTTTTCTGAAAAGTCTTTTGGCGGGTTTAGAGCCTGCCTTTCCTTCACTGAATTAAAAGCTTTTCGAAGGGCTATGACTTCTTCAAAGTTCATGGTGTTCTCTTAATGTGTTTATCAGGTCATTATTTCCTGTGTGCCGTATATAGATTTCCTGATAAGGATATGTGGGACTGCAGAATATTTTGGATTTAGACGAAAAATAAGCCTCGGAGGCACAGAGAACACAGAGAAATAAAACTCTGTGACCTCCGCGTCTCAGTGGCTATTTTGCTTTTTGATTTAACATCACCAATATTACACCCAAGAATTTGCAGAAAATATATATCCTGAACCCGTCTCTAAACCCCAATAATGGGCATCAAGGAAAACGCTATAAGGCAATTCGGAAGCAGGGCGGAAGCATACTCGAAAGGGAATATATTCGTGGATGGCGTTCATCTCTCCGAAATAGTAAAAAGGTCAGGTGTGACAAAGAACCACCGCGTTCTTGATGTAGCTACAGGCGCGGGTTTTCTCGCGCTTGAGTTTGCAAAAAATGCACGGACTGTACTTGGCTGCGACATCACGCGCAACATGCTCATGAAAGCCATTGAAAAGCAGGAAATTTCAGGGCTGGACAATACAGAATTTCTGCTTTCTGGCGTGGAATCCCTTCCTTTTCCTGATGAGAGCTTTGATATTGTCTCATGCAGGTTCGCATTCCATCATTTTCCGGACCCGGGAAAAGCCCTGGCTGAAATGAAACGTGTCTGTAAAAACCGTATGATCATAGTTGACGGCGTCTCGTCCGAAGACCGCGATAAGAGCCTGTTCCACAACCGTATCGAAAAGCTCCGCGACCCCTCGCATGTCAGGATATACGCGCTCCGTGAAATGGAAAAAATGGTCAAAGATTCAGGGGCTGTTATTTCGGCTTTGACGCACCGGGATATCCCGCAAGATTTCGATGAATGGATAAGCCGGGCTGGAACCGATGCAAAGACGCTAAAAATCATTGAAGATTTGATGAGGCAGAGCATGAACGATGACAGTACAGGTTTGCGTGCCAAGCTTGAAAACGGAAGGCTCGGGTTTACTTATGACACGGTTATTCTGATTGCAGAATTCCGAAGATAGCCCAAAAAAGTGTTATATCTTCAACCTATCCATCTCATGTCATTCCCGATTTGCTTGAAGTGTTAGATTTCCCTTTTATTCTACCATTGAGGTTAGTAATACGGATTAGAGCAAAATTTGGATTGTTCAGGTCCCGCCTTAAAACGAGCATGACATTATCTCCTTCGACGAAGTCACTTATTCTTATTCCATTTAAATTTTCCAGATTGTAAACCGCGACCCTTACAGGCATAACGCCGGGAATTGCTTCCTGCTGGACAGTAATAACGCTGTAATCATAATTTACTGAAACAACTGACCCTTTTACTTTGTAGACGTCGTTTGATAGATTCTTCTGGAAATTCAATGATGAAGTCGGGAAAAGAGACACATAACTGAAGTAAAAAGCCGCAATAACAATTATCGACAGACTGACATAATAAATAACTTTCCTGTACCTATCCGGAACCATTGCATATATCGATGCCGATACGATCATCGACAGTATGAACACATACACCATCCCTGCATATACGTCCACCGATTCATACTCCGCCGGGTTTGTGCTTATCCTCTGCATTCCAAGAATATAGAACAGGAACATTATAACAATCGAAGTCGCAAGGCTTGCAACAACAAGGTAATATCCAGGCTTTTTTTCCATATCATTACCCCTTTAATTTGATACGCTTCATGAGCAGCGTGTTCATCGTTACGGTAACAGAGCTTGCAGCCATCGCTGCTGCTGCCAGCGCAGGATTAAGCAACCCTGCAGCTCCCATGAACGGATACAATATGCCCGCAGCTATCGGGATTCCCACCGAGTTGTAAAAAAATGCCCAGAAAAGGTTTTGCTTTATTTTATTGAGCGTAAGCCTGCTCAGCCGTATTGCTTTTGCCACATCGCGTACGTCGTTCTTGATAAGCACAATCTGGGCAGATTCGATAGCTACATCAGTGCCGCTTCCTATGGCTATACCCACATCAGACTGCGCAAGAGCCGGGGCATCGTTTATCCCGTCGCCAACCATTGCCACTTTTTTGCCTTCACTCTGGAGTTTCTTGATCTCCAGGGCCTTATCTTCGGGAAGAACCTCTGACAAAACCATGTCGATACCCACCTGTTTTGCGATTGCGTCAGCCGTTCTTTTGTTATCGCCTGTTATCATGGCAACAGAGAAACCCATATCATGCAATTCACGAACAGCTTCGGCTGAATTCTCCTTAAGTGTATCTGCAACCGCGATTATACCAGATATTTCGTTATCAAGCGCCACGAGCATGGCAGTCTTCCCCGCATGCTCAAGTTCCTCAAGCTTTCCCGAATGAGGCGCGACGTCCATCCCGTACTCGGTCATCAGCTTTCGCGTTCCGATAAGCACTTTTTTCCCGCCGTATTTTACCTCAACGCCGCGTCCCGGTATCGCCTTGAATTCCTCTGCGTCAGGCACGTCTATACCGCGTTCCTTAGCACCTTTGAGGATAGCTTCACCGAGCGGATGCTCCGACCCCTTCTCCGCAATGGCGGCAAGTCTCAGCACATCGTTCCCGGCGCCTTTTATGGCTATCACATCTGTGAGCGCGGGCTCGCCTTTTGTGAGCGTGCCTGTTTTATCGAACACGATTGTATCCAGCTTTTGCGCTTTCTCAAGCACCTCGCCTCCTTTAATCAGAATGCCGTTCTCAGCGCCTTTCCCCGTTCCCACCATGATAGCGATGGGCGTCGCCAGTCCCACAGCGCACGGGCAGGATATGATGAGCACTGTTATGGAAATCAGGAGAGAGAAAAGGAAAGGAGACGTCAGCCCCATCCCGTAGGTCGCAGGCACGCTGAATTTCTCAAAACCTATGAAGAACCAGAAGAAAAACGTAAGCAACGCAAGTATATGCACAGCGAGGATGAAATGCCCCGCCACTATATCGGCGAGTTTCTGAATAGGGGCTTTCCGGGTCTGGGCGTCTTCCACCAGTTTGATAATCTGCGAAAGTGCTGTATCCCTGCCTACCTTTGTCGCTTTGAATTTTATCATGCCTGTTTTGTTCATTGTGGCGCCGATAACCGGAGAGCCAGTTGTTTTTTCAACAGGTATGCTCTCCCCGGTGAGCATTGATTCATCAACCGCAGTGAGACCATCGACAACACTTCCATCGACTGGTATTTTTTCCCCGGGCCTAACAACAACGATATCATCGACCTTAACATCCTCAACAGGAATCTCTTTCTCTTCCCCGCCAACGATTATGCGTGCTGTCTTTGCCGCAAGCCCCATAAGTTTCCTTATAGCTTCCGAAGTCTTTCCCTTGGTGAGCGCCTCAAGATACCGTCCGAGCACGATGAACATGATTAGCAATCCAACAGTATCGTAATATGTCATTTTGTATGCCTCGCCAAGATTAAGGTTCAAAAAGCCCTGGAATGTGGCAACAACACTGATGGTATAAGCCGCACCTGTTCCTGTTGCTATCAGGAGATTCATGTCGGTCATGCCGTGTCTTAAGCCTTTATAAGTGCCCTCAAAAAACTGCCTGCCCGGGAAGAGCATCACGATTGTCGCAAGGATGAAAAGTATTATGTCATTCTGGAATATTTTAGGGGAATATGGTGCAAGCCAAGAAATGTTTCGCCCCATGTCGCCCAGTGATATCGGGACGGCAAGGAGAACCGCAATGATAAGATTAATCCTCTGTTTCTTTATTTCCTCTTCGCGCGCCCTTTGCTCCCTATCGGCATCGGATTTTTCCAATTTCTCGGAAGCCGTATAGCCCACGCTCTCAATTGTTTTTATCATGTCTGATACTGAGATGCGTTCAGAGTCGTAGGCAATCCTTGCCCGCTCAAGCGGAAAACTTACATCAGCAGAAATAATACCGACTGTTTTCTTAAGAGCAGTCTCGATATTAAGCGCACAGGCAGCGCAGTGCATCCCTCCTAACTTAAGCGTGATATCGCTCTTGGCGACGCCATATCCCAGGGAAGTGACCACATTTTCCAACCTTTGAGGTGTCACCGTTGCAGCATCATATTCGACGCTTGCTTTTTCAAAAGAGAAGTTAACTGAGGCGTCTTTAACACCCTCTGTCTTTTTAAGCGCAGTCTCAATGTTCTGGGCGCACGAAGCGCAGGTCATCCCTGTAATTTTCAAAGAGATTTTTTTTAACCCGCTCTCTTTAATATCAACCTTTTCAGGTATAACTGCCTGCTTTACCGGAACAGGGCAGGCTTCCCCTTCATCTATTACCTCATACCCTGAAGAAGCGATAGCCGCTTTTATTGTCTCAAGGTCTGTGACATTTGTGTCAAACGACACCTTTGCCTCGCCTTTCTTAAAGTCCGACCTGGCTTTCGTCACCCCTTTAACACTCATTGCGGCTTCAGTCACTGTTTTTTCGCAATGGCCGCACATCATGCCTTTTATTTTAATGACAGCGTCTTCCAATGATATACTCTCCAGATGTATTTGTGTACTTGATAATATTATACTTATCAGTTATGTTAGTTCTGGTTAAAAAATAAGAAAAATGTCGAATTGAATCTTAATTTTTCAAAAAAAAACAAAGAATTTTATGCGATATCCTTTGTGGTATCTATCTGGACACCGTCTCCGACCTTGAACCTTATCATTTCTATCGACGGGACTCTTCCCCTTATTTTCGGTATTGAAAGCCTGTTTGAAATCTTTTCCGCATTTTTTTCAGAATCCACATCAAAAATCACGTCACATGATTTTAATATTTCATTTTCGAGTCTCTTTTCATGAGTATCCTTGAGGCCGTATAAAAAAGTCAGGCAATTGACGCGTTTTGTTGCTTCGTATATCAAATTGATGAGCTGTTTGATTAATCCCGGATTAACGTTCAGGTTCAGGTAGAAAGAGAACGAGTCAAAAATTATGTTTATATCCTGTTCATCTTCAGCCAGGATTTTTTTCAGGTTATATTCCGTGAATTCCACTATCTTGGCATCGACGAATTCATTGCCAATATTATCAACCATCTCTCCATGGGACGAGATATAATACTCGCTGTATATATCCACAAATGTAATATCATCTGTTTTAAAACCAAAATTCCGGATATCATGCATAACATATACCGGGCGCCTTTCATTTAAAAAATAATAAGTTTTGCGGGCCTGCGTGAATTGGAATAAGAAAACTTCAGCCATTGAAGTGGCATCAGCGTGTATATAAGCAACAGAACCCGATGGCAATCCGCCTCCGAGGGTACGGTCAAGAATAGATATGCCGGTGGTCCGGTTTTGTTTTTCGGGAACACCTTCCAGGATTGAAACCGCCAGCAGTTCATTACTTTGGACAGGTTTTTTAGTGAAAGTGTCTGCTAAAGATATTCTTTTTCCATTTGCCATTTTTTCCCTTTTTTAATTATACAGTTATTTTTTTCTGACTTAATATAGTTTACTAAAAATGCATGATGATGATGATAAGTTAAAACAGAGTTTTTGGTTTTTGTACCTTTTTCTTTTTATTTCCGGATTTTTTCAAGGAACCCAAGCACATTTCCATTCCTTTCATCGCAGCAGAGCTTTCAGGATTCAATTCAAATGCCCTTTGATAACTTTTAAGAGCTTCTCTGATATTCCCTTTTTTATAAAGCGCATTGCCTTTATTATTTAAAAATACATAGTCGCCGGGCTCGATTCCCAGCGCCTTATCATAGCAGATTATTGCCTCATCGATTTTTCCGGACTTCGAAAGTGCAAGACCTTTATTGTTCCAGGCAATGGTATTTTCGGGATCTATCAGAAGCGATTGATTGAACGAATCAATCGCATCTTCATATTTTTTCATGGAATACAGCGCATTTCCGGTGACAAGGCAATCTAAAGCTTTTTTGGCTATTTCATGGGCTGGCTTTTTCTGTTGGGTTTTCGGCTCCGGTTTTTCTTTCTTAATTATTGACCTTTCAGGGGGCGGTTCGATAAATGCCTGTTCATCGATGCTCTCAACAGGTTCGGGTTTAGTGACAGCTTGTTCAACAGGATGATGTTTGATTAATTTATGTTCCTTGATACTCTCAGCAGGAGCTGGTTCAGGAATTATGGCAACCGGTTCAGGCAGCTCAATAACCTGCCGTTTCACGGCTTGCGGTCCCAATAATACCTGTTCTTTGATGGTTTCAGTAGGAGGTTCAGGCATCTTGGTAACGGTTTCCGTCTCCGGTTCATGCATCTTAATAACCTGCCTTTCCACGGCTTGTTCCAATACCTGTCCTTTGACTGCTTCAGCAGGACGTTCGGGCATCATGATAGCGGTTTCCGTCTCCGGTTCATGCATCTTAATAACCTGCCTTTCCACGGCTTGCGGTTCGATAACTTCCTGTTCTTTGATACCTCCCGAAGGAGCAGGCTTTTCGATCACCGCGTCTTGCATAGGCTTCGGAGGCGTAATGACAGTTTGCCCGATAACCGGTGGTTCGATTGCGGGAACCTCCTCTTTCGGTATGGATGAAGCAATCTTTTGTAAATCGACTGTTTCGGCGCTCTGCTTCATTTTTGCAAGAGCGAGCCCTTTATTGCTCCAGATCTTCTCAACTTTCGGGTTTATTTCAAGAGCCTTATCATAGGATTCTATAGCCTGGGCGAACCGGTTAAGTTTTACAAGAGTTAATCCCCTGTTATTCCAGACCGTCTCGTCCCTTGGATTGATTTCGATTGATCTGTCATATGCGCGAAGCGCCTCTTCAAAATTGCCGCTTTCAAAATACACATCGCCCTTGCTACACCATGCGGCAGCGTCAGCGGGATTTTTTTCAAGCAATTTATCATAACACGCAATGGCCTCAGGCAATCGCCCGAGCTGGGCAAGCGCAATGCCTTTATTATACATCACTTCTTCGTCATCAGGTTTGAGTTCGATGGCTTTATCATAACATTGTATGGCTTCTGCATATTTCCCGGTTCTTGCAAGCGCAAGCCCTTTATTATTCCAGGCTTCGGTTAATTTCGGGTTGATCCCGAGGGCTTTATCGTAATACTGGACAGCCTCTGCGTACATGCCGCTCTCGACAAGCTCATTGCCCTTATTGGCCAATACGCCCGCATCTGCGCTGTTAGGCGCACTTGCAGTTTCACTTTCGGAAATGGGTTTCTTTTTCCTGAAAATCGTCTCAAATCCCATATCTCGGTTCCTTAAATATAATGAGCTAATTAATATTGCTTATCCTATTTAATGTTTATTTAAATTTAATAAAAGTGAAAGCCAAAAATTACCCGCCATGTAGGAATAATTTTTTATCCCTGCAAAAATAAATATAAGTAGAATCAAAACACATCCAAAAACACAAGGAAATAGCAATGACAATCCAGATAGATGACCAGGGATGGGGTACGCCAATCGGGGGAGTGGGTATCATAGTAGTGAGAAAAGAGACCGGAGAATTGCATTATGATATCGTTCCGATAGAGTATTTTGGAAAAGAAATGTTCAAAAAGAAAACCTATAATGCGGGGGCGCAAAAAATAGTGGAGAAAGGTTTCATTAAACTGAAAGTCCAGCATGATGAGGATATCGAGATATGTTCGGGCTGTATTCACGACAAGACAATCGAGTGGCTGAAAAACGAGGGCTATAAATTTACGGTCATGAAAATTGACGGTATTGCCCAGCAGAAAGGAGAATCGATGTTCATCGATTATCTCCGCACGCTTGGCATCCCGAATCCGCCCGCTATCGTTGAGGAGACCGTGGATGAATACAAAGCGCAATTTTTCTATATCATGGACTGGGTAAGAGAAGACCCGGAGGGGAGGAAGCATCTTTGCAAAACCGGGTGGAAGTATTTCAAGAAATTCTATAAAGATACGAATAAAGATTAAGAGTATTATGGTTAAAAATTGTATCCATGTGGCATCGCTTAACAAAAATAAGGTAAATGCTGTTTGCGAGGTCTTTCCCTCCTATCAGGTGAAGGGGATGGAATGCAGGTCAGGCGTCAGGGAACAGCCCCTTTCTCTTGATGAAATAATTGAGGGTGCGGTATTCAGGGCAAAATCGGTTTTTGGTGATTGCGAATATTCGGTTGGAATTGAAGACGGGATAGCCCCTGTGCCGCAAACACGAAGCGGATATATGAATTTTTGCTGCTGTGCCGTGTTCGATGGAAAGCGGGTTTTTCTGGGTATTGGGCCAGCTTTTGAGTACCCGCCCCAATGCACCAGAAAGGTAATCGAAGAGGGGATAACAATCTCGGAGGCATTTTTACCTGTCTCAAATAAGCCTGAAATCGGGTACGAGGAAGGCATTATAGGCTGGCTTACCCGTGGAAAAATGAGCAGGAAGGATTATACAAAAATTGCAGTGGAGATGGCGAGGATACAGATGGATAATGCCGGGCTTTACTAATTATATTATTAAATTTTAAGGGGAACATCATTTTATAACTGATTTTTATTGTGACTAATTGTGGGAAGTTTCCATAATATACATTAAGTTTCATGGAAATAGAAACTGATAATCTCACTTTAAGATATGTGAAATAGTATCGGAAAATTGGATGGAATAAATAATTAAAATATTTAATCAAATGTTATATGATAAATAATCATATTTTATTTTTTTAAATAATCGACAAGCTAAGATGTAAAAAATACAAAAAGAAATTATCATATTGAAAGTTGATTAAGTGTTACCAGAGTTTTATGATAAAATTTAATAAGATTTTAAAATTGCAATTACATAAAAAAAGCTATCAATAGAAAGAAAATTTAAAATAATATTATTGAAAAATCGTAAAATAAAATTTAAAAATATTTATGTTACAGATAATGCTATAAAAATAATATGAAGATTTATTAATTCAAACGATAAGCTTAAACATTAAGAGAAAATATTATATAGTTATAAAATCATTAATGAAATAATTAATATGAGGGTATTTAAAAATGATAGATGAAAGTGAAATACTAAAAAAACTAATAATAGATGAGAAAGATGTTACTAGAGACCTGGAAAAACTAATTGATGAAGCAACAAAAATATTTAAAATAGAAAAACCTTCAGGTAGAATCATATTCCAAAACTTTAGTAGCTTGAGCGATAAACAAAGGATTTTAGTGGTGCTGATTGGCAAATACTTTGCCAACAGACTTGGCATAATAGGAAATGCAGCAATGAGCATCTCCGAAATAGCAAAAGAACTCGGTCGTCCAGTGACCTCCCTCTCAGGCCCAATGAGAGACATAGTTAAGCAAGGTTTTGTTGAGATACTACCTGAGAAAAAATATGGTATAGCATACCACAGGATAAAAGAAATATTTGACAAGATGTTACCTACGACAAATGGGAGGTAAGAAAATGAATGATGAGATAAGTAAGATACTTGAGAACCATGAGCGGCGAATATCTCAATTAGAAAGTTTATTCCAATCGAAACCTGAAAACGTTAAAAAGAATTTATCGGTTAAGGAATTTATTTTGTCCAAATCGCCCACTGGCGATGTTCAGAAGACCTTAGTAATTGGTTATTATCTAGAAAAATACGATGGGCTCCTATCATTTAATGTAAAAGACATAGAAAATGCATTCAGAGCTGCTAAAGAAACTGTCCCTGACAACATAAATTATAAAATTTTTAGAAATATTGAAAAAGGTTATATGATGGAGTCCAAAGAGAAAAAAGATAATTTAAAATCGTTCACTTTGACTAGTTCGGGAGAAAGGTTTGTTGAGAATAATCTAAAAGAGGAATAAGGCACAATGAAGCTAACTATTCCACCAAATCTGAGCGGTTTACTCCGCAAATACAATGATGGATTTTTAGCAGATGATTCTCTTTCAGATTTGAATGTATTTCTTTTGTCATTATATCTTATTGAACATAAAACCGGCAAATCAGGCGCTTCTTATAAAGACCTCAAAGAATTGTTTGTTAGCTTAGGTCGAAAAGAAGATTCTTTTAGAAAAAATCTGTTCGGTGCTAAGAAACAGAATTTGGTAGAGGAAAAAGAGGAAGCAATATGTTTTCGTATTGATGGATTGAAAAGGATAGAAAAGGCAGTCGGTCAAACAGAGAAAACTCCAGTCTATTTAATAAAATCTGGAGGAAATTTTACAGCAATAAAACTATTTGAGGAATTTCTAACCTCTGAAATAAATGATATTGAAATATTGTTGTGCGACCCTCATATTTCATCCTCTACATTATTCCCATTCTCTGTTTTGAAAAATAAAGTAAAAGCAATAAAAATCCTTTGCTCGAATATATACGATCATGAAAAATTTTTAGAATATAAAAAGAAATTTATGAAAGAAATGAACATCCCCGTAGAAACAAAAGTCAATAATAAGATTCATGATAGGTATTTAATATGCGGAAAAAAATGTTGGTCTATCGGTACCAGCATTAAAGATTTAGGAAATAAAGACACTATTATAAGAGAATTAGATGAAGTAGAGAATTCCTTAAAAGAGTTATTTACTGAAAGATGGAATGAAGCTTCTTAAATAGTTCAATTTCCAATTTTATAGAATCTCTTTTAGCCATTTCTCCATTATCTCTATGAATAATTACACCGGGCACACAGGCGCCGGGCACCCGCCTGCGTATTCATCATCAGCTGATACAAATTGATCAAGCCTGTCACCCAAATACAGCACTTGCTGGGTTTTGCTCCCGTACCTGTAAACCGTGATTCCCTTGCATTTCAGTTCGTATGCCAGCATATATGCTTTTTCAACTTCCTTGATGTCAACATCGTTTGGAAAATTGATGGTCTTAGATACTGCGTTATCCGTATATTTCTGGAAAGCCGCCTGCATCCTGACATGCCAGATAGGCGCGATGTCAAAAGCGGTCACAAACACGCGCTTTATATAATCGGGAATTTCATCGATACCAGTGAGCGTCCCCTGCTTTGCAATTCTCATCATCAGCTCTTCGCTGTAAAAACCACGCTCTTTCGCCACTGCCTCAAAATACGGGTTTATTTCAAGGAGCTTTGTACCCTCCATGACGTTACGCACGAAAGAAACAGCAAACATTGGCTCGATTCCGCTTGAACAGCCTGCGATGATGCTGATGGTACCCGTGGGAGCGACAGTTGTCACAGTTGAATTGCGTATCGGTTTATTATACATGCTCCCCGGGAAATTCGGGAAAGCGCCCCGCTCAGCCGCAAGTCTTTCCGAAGCGTCATGGCCCTTTTCCTGGATGAATTTCATTATCTCTTCGCCTGTTTTTAATGCCTCTTCAGAATCGTACGGGATGCCAAGCTGCAAGAGCATATCTGCAAAACCCATTATCCCAAGACCGATTTTCCTGTTTGCTTTTGTAATTTCATCAATCTGGGGAAGCGGGTATTTGTTTATATCTATTACATTGTCAAGGAACCTGACTGCATTGTTTATGATTTTTCCAAGGTTTTCCCAGTCGATTTTGCTATTCTTAACCATTTTGGCGAAGTTTATAGAACCGAGGTTGCAGGATTCATAGGGCAACAAAGGCTGCTCTCCGCAAGGATTTGTGCTTTCCATTTCCCCGATATTCGGCGTCGGGTTGTGCCTGTTAATCTCATCTATGAACACAACCCCGGGGTCGCCTGTTCTCCACGCCATTGTTATTATGAGATTCCAGATATCCCTGGCCATCACTTTCTTTACAATTTCCCCGTTCCGCGGGTTTATTAATCCATATTCGCCATCTTCCCTGACTGCTTTCATGAACTTATCATCAACAGCAACCGAGATATTGAAATTCGAGAGAAACCCTTCCTTTGTTTTTGCAGTGATGAATTCAATGATATCAGGATGATCTGCCCTCAAAATCCCCATATTGGCGCCGCGCCGCTTTCCTCCCTGCTTTATTATATCCGTGGTGGTGTCGAACACACGCATGAAAGAAACCGGTCCCGATGCGACCCCTTTTGTGGATTTTACAATATCTCCCGAAGGCCGGAGGCGTGAAAATGAAAAACCCGTTCCACCGCCGGATTGCTGGATAAGCGCCATGTCTTTTACAGCATCGAAAATGCTCACAAGCGAATCCTCGACAGGAATGACAAAACATGCGGATAGCTGTCCCAGGTCTGTGCCCGCGTTCATGAGCGTCGGGGTATTGGGCAGGAATTCAAGGTTTACCAGCATGTTGAGGAATTCATCCTCGGATTCGGGGTCAAGAGCCACGGCTTTTGCGATGCGCCCGAAAAGTTGAAGCGGCGTTTCAATCACGTTCCCGTCCTCATCTTTTAACAGGTAGCGCCTTTTGAGAACCCTCACGGCATTAACACTTAACTTCAGTTCATCCTTTACTCCGAGAAATTCCTTGGCTTTCCGTATCTGTGAGCGCTTTTCCCTGTACAGGATGTATGCTTTTGCAACGCCGGCATAGCCGTTTTTAATCAAAACCTCTTCTACTGTGTCTTGGACATCCTCAACGCCGGGGATTCCAGGGATTCTTTTTTCGAGAATCTCAACAACCTGCTTTGCTATATCTTCTGCCCTTTTACCGTCCTTGCTTTTTGTGGCGATAAAAGCCTTAAAGACGGCATTGGCTATCTTGGTGCTGTCAAAATCTACTATTCTTCCGTCCCTTTTTTTGATTTTCTCAATCATTTTTAACCCCTTGTTCTGGACACTATAATTATTAGTAGTGGTTGTTAATAACTTAAACCTTGAGGCTTTTTGAATGTTATGCAGGGTTTCTTGATACTGTGAGAATATTATAAAAATATAAACATTAAATTTCCGGCGCCGGCAGGAGCGGCGGACTGCTTTGAAAGCTTGTAGGCTTGCGAAAAGGAGAGGCTTCCGCAGTCTAATGATGGATAGGGGCATGTGTTCTTAATCTGGTTGCGCTGGTTAGTGAAACAGCCGGGTGACGGAACACGGATGAAACGGATTGGACGGATTTTTATTATATTTCATCCGTTTAATACTTCGGCAATCGTATTATATTTTCATATTGATCGAAGTGTTCATCAAAAGCAAAAGCTTCGATGATTCCAAACCGTTCCATAACCGCAAAACTTGTGCAATCTGTAAAACTGAAACCTTTATCGCTATATTTCACAAAAATATCCCATGCTTTCTTCTCATCAGGTGGTGTTACACGAATAAGAGTAGCTATTGTTTCATTCCAAAGTTTTTTGCCTATCTCAATTGCATTCATATAACCCAAACGTGCTTTAGCCAGTGTAATTATCTCATCTGCAACGTAATTCGTGGTCACTATCGAATGATTCAATGACTCTTTGAACTTTACAGCAGAAACGTGATCAGAATCCGTTTTATCAAGAAGAGCATACCATGCACTTGTATCAACAAAAATTGGCAAAAAGTATCACTTCAATAAAGATATCTGTCATGTTTTCGCGCTGTATCGGTTTTTCCACTGCTTCCAATGCCAATTATCTTTGTTAATTCTTTCTTCTGGGCGTTTATGAGAGTGGCTTCCTCGTCCGGGATAAGTATGAGATGTACATGTTTGTGATCCGGAATATCAACTTTTTGAAGAGGTTTGAAGATGCCATCCTCGTAAATGGCGGGTATTGATTCTGCCATGATATTATATTGATTAACCTGATTTTAAATAAAGATATCCTCCAATTTCTGTTTGTTTTCGATTCTGGCCGCGATTTCTGCCAGGAAGGCGTATTGAAATGGTAGCCGCAGAGGCTCAAAGATTATATTTATGTTATTTTTACGATAAAAATGTGGCGCCTGTTATCCCCATGCAACCAATATCCATCAAAATACCGCGCCGCCGTCCTCCTCTTCTTTCCAGCAGGTGTGACAGCAGCACGGGGGGCTGGAGTACACAGATTTTATTAAGATTTCAATGTTTTTATAGAAACGAAACCGCAGATAAACGCAGATGAACGCAGATTTAGAGTCTTGCTCTTCATAGCATTTTTTACTGCGCCAAATATTTATAATACTATAAATATTAATCTCCGGCGCCGGGGCAAGAACGGCGGATTGCTCTGGAAGGTTGCAGGCTTGCGAAAAAGAGGGAGAGAGGCTTCCGCACAGTCTATTGATGGATAGGGTTATGTGTTCTTAATCTGGTTGCGCTGGTTAGTGAAACAGCCGGGTGACGGAACACGGATGACATGGATTGGAGGGATTTTCTAGGAATTCTAGGCTATTGTGTTATTATTTATCATTATTTCCAAGCAACAAAAAATTAAAAATCTCAAATTTATTAAGAAACTATGGTAAATTATCTGATAGTAATCTAACATCCAAATGATTTAACCATTCAAGAGTCATAAGAATTTTCACGATTATATTTGAGTACAAATCCGTATCTTCATCTGGAGGCCTATTATGAATTGAGGGATTTCGAGCTTTTACACAATCGCGAAAATATTCTACATACTTTTTGTTTGTACGAAAATCGTTAAATAAACGTCTATTCTCTTTATTATTTATAATATTTTCATAATTTTCTGCAACTAAAAATACGTTTGGATTTGTATGTTCATCAATATTAGTTATTCCCAATCGACCCTTGGTTTTTTCGAAACGAGTAATAATAAGTCCCCTAATTTCTTCATCCTCAAAACAAGGAAGAACTTTTACCGTGAACCAATCGTTTTGATTCTCTTGTTCTAATCTAATTTTAATGAAGGTTCTTACTTTTTTTTCGAGAATCCTCCATAGCGGCTCTAAATCCTCATAATCGCTACTTTCCCATAAATGAATCGCATCTAAGACTTTATCTTTCTCTTTATCACTTAGATACCTTTGGTCTATTTGGAATAACATATTAAATTTTCTATTATATACATCATCTCCTCTTAAATGAGTGAAATCCTCTGCTGAAGCAAAAGCATTCGTTATTTGACTTATCGATTTAGAATTAGTGCATATACAACATTCAGAAATATCTTTTTCAAAATAGTTTCGTGGAATAAAAAAACTGGATTTTTTATCAAAGAAAAAAACATCTGATGGGATTTTTTCTGTAGGAGCTTTCATACTTAGCTCGATTTTCATATCAGACAAATACTTTGATAGACCACTCCAAGAGGTTATAAACGCTTTATCTAAATTTGAATATGGTGTAAGTATTATAATTTTTTTAATTTTATAAAGATTAACTGTAGTTACAAAATCCAATACTTTATGATCTACAGTTCCTCCGGCTACATAAAGGATATCTGAAAAAGCTTCTTTAAACTCATTTAAAGGGATCTTAGTACATATTAATAATGAGACCCTATCCAATAAATTTCTCAAAACCATGATTCAAGACTTGCCTGGGGTTGATTATCTTTTATTGTATCCCTTAAAAAACCAACGTCGATTAACTCGGCTTTTTTATCTTGGACAAATATATTTAATACAAGGCCCATTGATTGTAGAAAATTTCTTGCATTGTACTTATTCATTTCTAAAATTTTGCGGATTGCTTCCTCTGTAAACGGATTTAAATTTTCGCTAGGTACTATCCTTCCTGAATCAAGATATTTTTTTGCCATTACAATAGCAACTTCTTTACTTAAAAGAGGCATAGAAATCTGTTTGTTAAACCTTTCTGAAAAAGAATTCGATATCCTTGTTGCATAATTCCATGAGTCTGGTAAACATGAAATAACCATGCAGAATCCCGTAGTATTTGTCTGAGCTAACGCAATAATCATATTTAAAATGGATACAATTTTTGGTTTTGACACATTTTCAATAACACTCTGGAATTCATCAATCAAAGCATATACAATGTTTTTATCCGCCATCTGATTATAATTTAAGAAGGATGGAAAAATAATCTTCTCCATTACATTATTATCAACTTTAATAGTTTTTATACCCAACCTATTTAACAAAGAACTTGATACATTTCCTCCTGCCAAAAATCTCTTTATTTCATTCGTTTCTGAAATTGCTGTGTCCGCCAATGACAGAACCTCAAGATCCCGTAATTTATTCGAAATAATATGGTATATTATTAATACTGAATATCCTTTTCGTATATTTTCATCTAAAGGAAGCTTATCTCTTAGATATTTTTCGACTTCTTGTACCAAATTTTTTTCGTCTGATATGCTGGCTACTTTTTCCTCCGATAATGTAGGTTTTCTTACCATATTATTTTCTATTATCTTTAAAAATTTTTCTTGGTCATTTGGATTATTAGCAATTATTTGAGTTAATTTGTCTAAATCGCATGATTCAATTACCTTTTGAAATAATTTTATTGAATCCGCCGGCGGCTCATTTACATATATTGCATTTGCATATTTCAATTGGCTATTAATCTCAGACTCCATCATAAAAAGTAGTCTTGTTTTGCCTGTTCCGTTGTCTCCATATACCGAAAGGCCTTGCCACCTTTTAGTAGCAGTTACTGTATTAACAAATTCCGTAATTTCTTCAGTAACTTTTTTTGAAATTTCAATATAAGGATCGTTTTTAGAGGGCTCGCCTCCTAAGGGGAATGGATTAAATTTAAGTCCAACTCTTTCATAATTTATTTTAATTTTTTCATCCTGTTGGAATTCAAACATTCTACTCATTTTAATTACCTCATGTTAATTTAACATAAAAATATAATTTATTATTCATTTCTATTCCTTCAATCTCTACCTCTTTTCTTAAAAGGCTACCAGTGCTCAATTGCAAATTTAAGGGATTTTTAATTACATATTCTATAAAAAATTTTTTGAATTGTTTTTTAGAGATATTATTTTGAATACAAAATAAGTTCCCAACTTTAGGAATTTCTACCCACTCAGATTTTTGTCTATTATCTTTCAAGGCGTTAAAAATAGTCGACTTAATCTTTTTACTAAATTCATCAAAATCCAAATCTTTTCCAATTATATGGTAACAAACATTGAATCCTTTGTTTTTATTATCAAGTATTTGAAGAGGTTCTATTAGTTCTAAACCCAATAACCAATTGTAAATTATTCTTGATTCTCTTTCGGCCACGGCATCATTAAGTTCTCTATATTTGAGGTATCTCCCCTTAATATCTTCTTTAGTCAAGCATTCTTCGTTTGGGAAATTGTTTTTATGTACATCGAAATAGAATACATTTTTTAGAAATATTTTAACAATATCAAGTTGAGAAAACTCCTCTTTTAGAATCTTTTTATCATCCTCGGTTAGTTCACTAGTTTTTGATATTTTGAATTTGATATCTTTTCCTTTATTAGTTAACAGAAAAAGATATTTGTCTTCTTGAATAAAACCTAGAAGTCTTAGTAACTTTAGATACTCTTCTAAATAGTTCTCCTTTTTAAATTTTTCAATACTTAGTAATTCACTTATCTTTTGTTTTTCTTGAGAATTTATTAATAAAAGTTTCAGGTCTACTAGGTTAGAGGCTCTTGGTATTCTTAGATTTATTTTATGATTCAATAGCATTTTCCTACCAAAGAATTATTTAATCAAACTTAATTCTTTTTCTATTTCCATTGTCTGTATATCAACTCTTTTATCATGAAATGATGCTTTTTATTAAATATATAAAAATTATCCTCATTATATTTATTGCTTATATTTATGAGTTCTCTGTTATCTATAATTTGTGAAATCTCTTAAATATATCTAACTCATCCACATTTTTCAGCAAAGGTTGTAAAACTTCTAATTTGTGAGAATTGAAAAATGCTTTTCCCTCACATAACTCAGCCAGCCTTCTGCTTCACCTCCGCTTTCAATCAGCAAACCTCATCCTAAGTTTCAAGCCTCTCCTTCAAATAACACCATCCACCCCTCACCCACCCGCAACCTCCACCTCAATCCTCCCCAAAAAATCCTTATCAAAAGTCGCAACCTTCCTTCTCCTTACCTTATCGCTCGCATCATCTCAATCATTTAACAAAAAGCCCGCATTTGCATGAACCTTTTTTTCGTATGTCAAGAGTCCTGTGGATACAGGGACAAATTAAATCCCTGTCTTTTTCAGTGTTGCCTGTAACCTGACGGCAGCCGCAATACTGTACTCCGTATTCCCTCTTATTCTGCGCAAGACCTTTTACTGCCTGAACGACTATATCATAATCAGAATTCAATTTCAAGCCGTTTTTTTCTGCGTAGTCCTTTGCCCATTCGAAAATCTGGCTTTCAATATCATCCAATTTAACCACCCTTTACTTTTCGTGCGATATTTTTGCCAAACTCCCTGCACTTCTCCAATCCGGCTTCATCAGGCTTTTCATGAATAAGGAGACCTTCAATCGTCTCCATCCCGAAGCCTTTCAACCTGTTCGTGATAAGATCAACAACTTCAGGAGACCAGCCATAGGAACAAAAAGCAGCCCCTACTTTACCCTTCATGCCTGCATCCTTTACTATTTCGATGAAAACCTCAAGTGCAGGCATGATTTCATGATGATATGTTCCCGAACCGAGAACAAGGCCGTCAATCCCCTTGATATCCTCTATCCTTGCCTCATGGACATGAGAGATTTTTACATCCACTTTTTCTGATTTTATTCCCTCTGCTATGGCTTTTGCCATCATCTCGGTATTATGCGTTGCAGAATCGTATATTATTGCCACTTTTGCCATATTATTCCCCTAAACAGGCATTTGACCTTTAACGCCAATAAGGTTTTCGCAGTTCGATATACGCATTATGCGCAACCGTTGCCCCATGCGCAACCGCAACCACGACAAGCTGGAGGTCAGAAGCTATGTCGCCCACCGCATAAATCCCATCGATATTGGTCTTCTGGGTTTTATCGGTCTTGAGGTACCCTTTTTCATCCATCTCAAGTCCGAGTTTCTTGAAAATCTCCGTGTTCGGCGTCAAACCTACGGCCAGCACAACCGAATCCACCACCTGCTGGATGTTTTCATCCTCCTTTAAGTCCTTCATGATTGCTTTCTCGACCTTTTCAGTTCCGGCAATTTCGAGAACCTCGGTATTATACAGCACCTTGATTTTATCTATCGCCTTCAGGCGCTCTATCTTCTGCGGCACCACTCTTAGCTCATCCTTCCCGTGCGCAATGGTGATGAGGTCGGCTGTATCAGCAAGGGAAAGCGCGGCATCAACTGCGGAATTACCGCCACCGACGACGAGAACGCGTTTTCCCACAAAATTCTGGGGATCCCTGACATAATAATAAACGCCGCGTTCATTCTTACTGAATTTATCTTCGCCTATAATACCGCCTGAGGATGGCGAACTGCCAGTTGCAAGAACTATAATCTTTCCTCTGTACTCGCCGCTTTCAGCGATGATTTTCTTATCCTGTGTGATTTCATTCACGCGTTCTTTTTTCATTTCCACTTTCAGTTTCTTTGCTTCATTCACCCAGCTTCCAACAAGGTCAGTACATGTTGATTTCTCACACAGCCCGGGGAAGTTCTCAATCATCTTGTTCGGGCAAAGCCATGAAAGTATCCCGCCCCAGTTTGAAGCTTCAAATATCGCGGTTTTAAGCCCCCGGTAAGCGCACAATATCCCGGTCGTCAGCCCGCCAGGTCCCCCGCCCACGATGATTACATCGAAATCGTATTTTTCTGCCTCGACTTTGGCTTTTTCCTCTTTTTTGGTCATGTAATCCTTTATCGCAGCATGAAGGGCATCGGCAGCAAGATTTGAGCAGTGCATCTTGATAGGAGGCAGGCCGTCAAGTTCAGCCGCCACATCTCCCCTTGTGATTTTAAGAGCTTCTTCAAGCGTTTTACCAATGGCCATCTCTGTTATCATGCTGCTTGTTGCGATTGCAGAGCCGCAACCGAATGTCTTGAACTTCACGTCCTTTAAAATATTGTTCTCGACCTTGATTTGTATCTCCATCAAATCCCCGCAAACCGGATTCCCGACTCTTCCAATCCCGTCGGCGTCCTTAATCTCTCCAACATTGCGCGGGTTCCTGAAATGCTCCATTACTTTTTCTGAGTATTCGAATTGTTCTTCCATGTTTTCACCTATTAATACATCTGCGTTTATCCGCGTTCATCGGCGGTTTCTTTTTTCGGGCTTTTATTTTTTCGGATACAGCGGCGATAAAGCCCGAAGTTTAGCCACTACTTTAGGCACGGATTCAATGACATAATCAACATCTTCTTCAGTATTCGATTTTCCAAGCGTGAGCAGGAGAGAGCCGTGGGCTTCTTCATGCCTTAATCCCATTGCAATAAGCACATGCGAGGGTTCAAGCGTTTTCGTGGAACATGCCGAGCCTGTGCTTGCGGATATTCCAAGGTCGTTAAGCTGCAATATGATGCTCTCACCTTCAATGAAGCTGAACCTGAAACTTGCATTGTTGGGGAGGCGCTTTGTCCTGTGACCTGTAAGATATGTGTATTCTGTTTTCAGGATCTTGTCCATTAGCCTGTCGCGCATCCTGATAAGCCGTGCGCCGTTATCAACCATTTCAGCCATGACAAGCTCTGCTGCTTTTCCCATGCCGACAATTCCCGGCATATTCTCAGAGCCGCTTCTCATGCCGAATTCCTGCCCTCCTCCCAACATGAAAGGCAATATCCTTACTCCCTGTTTAACATAGAGGGCTCCAACACCTTTCGGCCCCCCCATGTCATTTGAAGAAATGGTAAGAAGGTCGATATGGTCTTTTTCGACATCAACCGGGACTTTGCCGCATGCTGCTGTTCCGTCAACATGGAACAGGATTTTCTTATCCGATGCAATTTCCCCGATTTCCCGTATCGGCTGCACCGTTCCCATTTCGCCGTTGGCATACTGGACAGAAATGATAATGGTTTTATCCGTTATTGCGTTCTTAATTTTCTCGGCATCCGCAAGCCCGTCTTTGTCAACAGGAATATACGTCACCTCAAACCCGCTTCTTTGCAGGTCTTTTAATGTATTCATCACAGACATGTGCTCAACAGAAGTGGTGATTATGTGGTTCCCTTTATCCTTATACCGAAGCGCTGCGCCGCGAAGTGCCAGGTTATTTGATTCCGTGGCGCATGACGTGAAAGTTATGCTCTTGGGGTTGGGCGCTGCAATCAGGTTTGCAACTTTTATGCGCGCGCCTTCAAGCTCGCGTTTGGCTTTTCTTCCAGGCGAATGAAGGGAGGAAGGGTTCCCGACCTCATTATCAAAATACGGCATCATGGCTTCAAGCACCCGCGCATCCACGGGCGATGCCGAACCGTAATCCATGTAAACCTGTTTCATTCTTACTCTCCTTTTTAGTTAGCGATATCCGGTAAGCACTTTTCGTTCTTTGACTTGGTATGAATAATCAACAACTAACTCCGTACGAACTGATACGAACTCACGCAGCCGGAGTTCGTACGAGTTCGTATTAGTTCGCTGTTAATGTTCATTTTGTTATTTTTCATTGTTATCTATGAAACGTGGTTGCGATGTAGATTTTTATCGCAAGACACAGGATTTAGATCCTTCTATCCCTGCCTTCCGGTCCCTCGCATTCGGGGATGTAGCAGGTCGTATCGATGAATGCGCACGCCTCTTTGCACGAAGGGCACCTGTCAGGCGGCGACGTTCCGCCTTCGAACTGGTAGCCGCACATGGAGCATTTCCATTGGATTTTCATACTTCCCACCTAAAACCACATCGCCCCATCGGCATCTAGCACAAGGTCATTCAAAGTGGCGGCTCCAACGATTTCGGCGGGGGGAATAAAATCTCCTTTTGCAAGGTTGATGAGCTGGCAGCTCTGTTCGCAGACCATGAGTTTTACCCCTGCCTTCACGGTCTGGTCCATTACCTCTTTAAGAGATGGGAATTTCCCGAGCTTAATCTTTTCCGCATTTCCTTTTTTGACGACTGTAATTCCCATGCCGAGGAAATATATTGTCGCATCTATTCCCATTGCTTTTGCAGTCTGGGCAAGGATGAAAGGGGAATACAGGCGTTCAGGCGTATCGATTCCGCTTGTCTGGACGTATAGAATATTTGACATAGTGATTCTCCCATCATATATTATGATTAATGATAGATACACTTTTCTCTATCGCATGGAGGCACTTACTAAAGACGAACCAAAACCGTTGGTAACTTTTTTTTCACTTCCTAAAGGGTAATAAACAGGTGCTTTACACCGCGAGGACGCAAAGCCAGGGCAGCAAGAAAGTATTTGAAAAATCTGCGTTTATTCGATTTGACACGTATGGCGAAGCCATACGTGAATACGCCCTCCCGTTCGCAAAGCGTGTCGAAGACAGGCGTGACTCGGGGCGCCTTCATCTGCGGCTTATGATTTTTAGAACAAAGGTGCAATAGTTAAACTTATGACTGATGTAAACTATTTACGCCAATAAATAAAAATAATCTGAGGCGATAACATAAATTTACGATTCTTAGGAGGGGCGGGGGAAGTTGGAAGGTCCGGTATCCTGGTGAATGAGGAACTTCTTCTTGATTACGGGATAAAACCCACTGATCCGCCCGAATATCCCTCAAACGGTCTCCGCCCCAAAACCGTGATAGTTTCCCACGGCCACCTTGACCACTGCGGGCTTGTGCCGAACTTAATGGACCTTGAACCTGAAATATACTGCACTGACATTACAGCCCGCTTATCAGCGCTCCTTGCAAGAGACACGCTCAAAATAGCCGCAAAAAAAGGTCATGTCATCCCTTATTATACAGACGAGATACAGGAATTCGAGCGCAAAGCCAGGGCAACAAAGTACAGACAGGAATTCAAGACATCCGGATATAATGCATGTCTTTACGATGCAGGACATATTCCAGGCTCATCCCTTGTCTATCTTGAAAAAGACAAACAGAGCCTGTTATATACAGGAGACATAAACACAATCCAGACAGAACTTCAGGAAGGTGCGGATAAAGAGGTACCGGAAAGCGATATACTGCTTATTGAAAGTACTTATTTCGGGAAAAACCACACGCCTCGAAAGATACTTGAAGAGAGATTTATAGAATCAGTTAGAGAGACCATCGACAGCGGAGGAAAAGCCATAATCCCGGCTTTCAGTATCGGGAGGACACAGGAAATAATGCTCATCCTGAAAAAACACGGTCTCTTTGCTTATGTTGACGGCATGGGTGTGGACGTTTTCAACCTCATAGCAAGGTCGCCTGAAAATGTGCGTGATATTAAAAAACTGGAAAAAGCCTTCTCAAGTTCAAGTATCGTAGAGCCCGAAAAGCGTAAGGAGATTATCAACGAGCCTTCAATAATCGTGACAAGCGCAGGGATGCTAAACGGGGGCCCGGTACTTTATTACCTGGGCGAAATTCATAACGACCCGAAATCCAAAGTCCATCTCACAGGTTACCAGGCAGAAGATACGAACGGGAGAAAAGCGCTGCAAAGCGGGTATATTGTGGATGGAAGGGACACGATCAAGCTTAATTGCAGGCTTGAGCTATATGATTTCTCAGCCCATTGCGGGGATGTGCAATTAAAAGAAGTTGTAACGAATTTCGCAGACAACGGCACTGAATCAGTAATCGTTATGCACGGAGACAACACAGCCGGCTTTGCAAAATGGATAAAGGAAGAACTCGGAGTTCAATCTTTCGCTCCTGTCAATGGAGACAGGATATACATATAATTATAAAATCAAGAAAAGGTTTAAACCAATTGAATTCAATTTGAAGTATAATGAACATAAAAATTGTAATATGTTTCATAATAATCTGTTTTCTCCCTGCCGCGTCCGCCGTCACAACAGACAAAGTCTGGGCAGCCAAAACCTCCGGTTATATCAAATTGAACGAATCTCTCGCATATGAAAATTACCTGGTAAAAGTAACGGCGTCAGATGGGGAAAACTCCTCTTTAGCCTTATACAAGGACCAGTCCCTGGTAGCGGCAGGCGAATATAAAGTAAATGATTTTAAAATTTATAATGACATCGGGGTATCCCTGCTCGGGATACGTGGTGATTATTCTTGGATAGCCCTCTCCAAACTTGAAGAAAGGGATATCTGGACGCCCATGGAAACAACGACCTTAAAATGGGGAGACAACTATTCAATTCAAGATTATTCAATCAGTATTGATGCGCTTGGAACCGATACCGTGAACCTGACAATATCAAATAATACCATGAGTGAAACCGGGATTTTCCAGAAAGACGGCTTCAAGGATTTGGGGAACCTGCGAATCGCCGTGAGGAGCATAAACAGAACGGGTTTTGTAGAACTTGAATCCATGACATATAACCCATCTGAGGTCAAAGCCGAAATTATCACAGATAAGGACGAATATTATCCCGATGAAACGGTAGAGGTCATAATAAATTTAACAAGCGATGATACCCAGAATATTGCGGGTATAATCCTGGATAGCAATAACCCGATAAAAATCCAGCCCGACGTGTTCTCAATTTCAGGCATTAACGGCACAAAATCCTTTAAATCCCGGATGACCGGGCTGCCCCCGAATTCTACAATTAAATTAACCGCACAGGTTGAGACACGCGATTATTACAACAACACCCGCCTCTTAACCGTGAGTAAAGATATACAAATCACCCCGAATATCTCTATTGCAAAACATATACCTGAAGAAACGGATGATGAAAACGTGCCTGTTGAATTGTATGTCTATAATTCAGGAATGGATGACAAAAATATCAGCATCCACGACACCATACCTTCCGGGTTTACCGTGGGGCAACAACTTGATTGGAATATTGAACTCGGGTATAATAAATCAACAAACCTGACGTATTATATTACACCGCAAAAACCCGGGAAATATGAACTCCAGCCTGCAATAGCCGTATGGGACAACCAATCTTCGGTATCCAGAACAACAGAAACGACCGTGCATATGCCGTATATCACCATCACAAAAAAAGCACAAAATAATGGAAGTCTTACGGATGTGGAACTCGCTATCAGCAATACAGGAGACAGGCCTGCGATTGTAACGGTATCGGATAACATACCCGATGCTTATCCACTTGTTTTTGGAGAGTCGGCATGGTCGGGTTTAATCGAGGGAAACGATAATGTCTCCATCGAATACTCATTACAGGGGAATATCGTGTCCCTTCCTGCTGCTGATGCAACGTACCGCGATATCCGCGGCACCACGAGACAGGCAATATCAAATATTATCGAAACCGAAAAAGTGGTTTCTTCCGATACTCCCGGTGAAACGTCACCTATAAATGCAGGGCGGAATGAAATAATAATATTTATGGTATCATCGTTCCTTTTGATTGCAGCAGTAATAGGCAGCGTGGCATTAGCGGCTTATTTAATCACAAGATTCAAAACGAGGTCGGGATGATGGATATTCTTTCACTAATACTATTTCTCATATACTCGCTGCTCATACTGGTTATTCTCGTTTACGTCTCGCCGCTGCTTTCTGCTTTCGTCATGATCCTGGCTCCTGTTGCGTCTATTTATATCCTGCCTGTTAAAGCCATAGGATTTTTTTCGATAAAGCAATTTTCGTTTGTGGACGGGACTGTGCCTGTATATAATATTCATATCCTGCTTCTTATCTGGTCTGCATTTATCGGGATAGTTGCATATGCCGAAGTGCTGACGTGGTACCTTTTGAGGGAAACGCCGGCGAAAAGGATAGTGCCTGCGGCCCCGGCAGGGAAACAGGCCGGCTCAATAGTGAATCAGCTCAAGGAATTCCCCAAAAAACTGGGAAAAGTCCTGAAAGGAGAGAAACCGAATTCAAAACCGAAATCATAAGCTATTGAGCTCCTTTATCGGTCAGTGTGAAATCTGCGAACATATCCTCGCTTATTGAACGGTGTTTCCGCAAAGCAGCCCTTCGTTTGTTGACGCCAGTCCTCTCAAACAGGATAATTGTTTTTGAGAGATGCTCCATTGCATTCCCTCCGACCGGACACAGTTCGCCTGTGGTTACATCTTTAAAAACCTGGTTTGTGATTACCACGGCGACCCCGTACTTTCGCGCAATCCCGTGAAGTATCCCTATCTGGTTCACAAGTTCGCGCCGAATCGCCATGTTCTCTTCATTTGAATCATCCTGTGTAAGCCCGAGCCTGTAAAAAAGCGCAGCAGAGTCCAGGATTATCAATCCGATTTTCTCGTTCATTAATTTTTCAATATCCGTAATTGCGGAATACTGTTGCTCAAAATTTGCGGGTTCGTATATGATTATATCACCTGCAATTTTTTTTGCCTCCTCGCCGGCTATCTGTTTGAACCTTTCAGCCGAGAATCCTTCCGTGTCTATGAAAATGACCTTTCTTCCGCTCCTTACGCATTCCACTGCGAGCTGGATGCAGATATTGGTTTTCCCGGTGCCCGAAGCGCCGTAAAGTTGAGTAACTATGCCGGTTTCAAATCCTCCACCAAGCATCTCGTCGATGGATTTGCATCCACAGGGAATCCTGTCTTGTTTTATGGAAATCCCTCCGATAATTTATCAAAAATTTCTCTTATAGACAGAATTGCCGGGCCGTTTGTGTCAACAGGGGCAATATTATCCATGTCAGCCTGCACGAGTGCGGAATCAAACGGTATAACGCCTATCACCGGTAAATCGTATTCTTTAAGCTTATCCTCGATTTCCTTTACGCTGCCTCCGGCTTTATTGATTACAGCGCCGAATTTGTGAATATCGATATGGTGGGCAAGTTTGACAATCCTTCCCGCAGTCTCGATTGACCTTGCCCCCGGTTCCACTACGATGAGCATATAATCGATTCCTTTTGTGGTTCCGCGCCCGAGATGTTCAACACCGGCTTCCATATCCAGGATGACCACGCTGTTGAGTTTCAAAATCACATGGCGCATGAGGGCTTTTAAAAAAGAGCTTGCGGGGCACATGCATCCGCTCCCGCCCCGTTCTATTGTGCCCATGACCAGCAATTTCACATTATCGGGTCCTGTGACCCCGAATTTCCCTGCAATATCATCGACTTTCGGATTCAATTTGAATACCCCTGCTGGCCCCCCGGCTCTTTCATCAATGAGTTCCTTAAATTCTGTGAGAGGCTTTGGCGGGTTTTTTATCCCGAGCGCTGAGGCGAGGTTCATACTCGGGTCGGCGTCGATAGCCAAAACATCGTAACCTTTTCTTGCAAAAAGCCTGGCAAGCGTGCCTGATATCGTTGTCTTCCCCACGCCGCCTTTTCCTGAGATTGCGATTTTAATCATTTAGCATCAATAAACTCTGTGTTTATATTTTCATTTATCGTAATTAATGCTCCCTGGCCTCTGGCAGCCGTACCGGGATTAACCACTTGCGTTCCGTTCACACGGACAATCCCCCGCGCTTCATGGATATGCCCGCAAACTATGAGGTCAAATCTTCCCATATACCGCGCCAGCGCCTCACTTCCCACATTCCCGTGCGGCAACCGGTCGGTAGTATTGCGCGGCGGGGCGTGGGATAATAAAATAATCCTCCCGCTTAATCTGCTTAATAATGTGCCGACATATTCTCCTATCTTTTTTTCCGAAAGTTCAAACGGCGTATTGAACGGTGTGGGGTTTGAGCCGCCAAGACCAATAAAGTTGAGCCCCCCGAATTGATGAGATGAATTATGAAGATTTATGGTATTTTCATCTTTGTCCAGTATCCCCAGCAGTGAGGGTTTATCGCAATTCCCGGGCACTGCAAGAACCGGCTTATTGAACATTGCGAGTAATTCAATCGCTTTTTCATCAGGCCCGAAATTCGTCAGGTCGCCTGCTATCAATACGGCGTCAAAATCCCCTGCCTTCTCACAGATGGATTCCACATGGGAATAATCGCCGTGAAGGTCTGATAGTGCAAGCAGCTTCATAGGGTGTAATATCAGTTCTATGTTTATAATTGTAATGTTAAAAATGAGACGGTTTCAATTGGGGTTGGTTGTGCTGAGATAGAATAGATTAGCTACAATTCGTGTTGGTAATTACCCTATGAAAGTAGATGGATGGACAAAAGGGAAGTAATAGATGATAACTATCCAACTCACAATAGTTTTAATATGTTATAGACTATGGTAGTCTTTCATGTTTGATATAAGAAATAATGAAATCAGAGAACAAAAATTAAAATTTATAGAAATTCTACTGGTTGTTGGAGGAATAATTGGAGGCTTAAGGTTTCAAAATGAGAATGACCCGATGAATATATTATTGGGGCTTTTCATAACAGGGTCACTGCTTTATTATTTCACGATATCTAATCCTAAAATATATTCGGTGGCAGTAAGTACATTTACTTCAATTTCAATTATAATTGGTACTACTTTTACTTCATTTTGCTTCTCTGCAATAGCCATTTTGCCATTTATATCAAGAGGGATTTTTGCTCTTTATCCTTCATTTTACGGCGGCCTTCTATATGGTGTATTAATTATATTTTTATGGTTTTTTATATCTATTTTTACTTTTAAAAGCCTTTATGATTAAGAAGAGCATTCCCTGTGGATTTAAACATAGTCCTATTTCTTGATAACTCTTAATTAATAGTCCATCTGCTGATATCAGCGTATAATTTTTGTAATATTCATTTTTTTAATATCATTTTCAATTTATCAACACGTAATGTAACATCTCTCTAAAATGCGGTCAGGAATATAGGCACCTTCAAACCCAGTGCTCGCCCTCGCTGTCGTGTACGCATATCCCACTTCCAGAAGGATTGAAGCCCTTAAATCTCTCAAAAAGCGCAATCGCCTCTTTAATCTCAGCAATATATCTTTCCTTGAGAAGAGTTGCGAGTTTGCGACTCTCCTCTTCTGTGATATCGCCCCCGATGCCTTCACATTCAGAAATCATTAGGCGTCCATCCAGCAAATAAAAAGGATAGGTTTTGCAGATATGTGGTCTTGATTCGTAAATTTCACACAAGCCATTTTTCAGGAAAATGCAGTTTCCGTTTTTCCTGAGAACCCACTCAAAGGTATGGATATTCCCTTCCGAATCCCTGTCTTCGGAAGGCGTTGGAATTACGAAATCATCACGTTTGAGCCCGTTTTTTTCAATGATGCATCTTATCTCAGAAGGAAAGACAAATACTGTGTTATCGCCATATTCAGCCTGGCAGCAATGAGCGCAGCGGCGGCATTTGAAGCCGATGGATTTTATTTCATCCGCAAGCTGCGTTTCGTCGATTTTGAGGGCTTTATCAAGCGTTTTCAAAAGGAGGGCGATTTCTGTTTTGCGTGACATTGCTTGTTAGTAGGCGCTGAAAAGCGTTCTCCACTTTTTTATTTTAAACAATTAATACTTTTCAATTTCTTCGATAACACTTTCGATTATCGCTCTGGCTACAAAAAGGTTACTCACATTATAGAGGTCATTCAATACTGCTTTTGCTTCAATCAAATTAATCAACCCCTGTTTATATGCTGTTGCAATAACCCCCACCGAACCATGTACTTCAAGTCCTATCAATAATCCTGCTTCACGGGCATCAAGATCGTCAGTCAAAAATACATTCTTATCAAGTTTCAGGCATAGTGCCAGGGCATTAGTTTCACCTTCATCAAGTACTACCTCTATGCGGTTGCTAATAGCCTCTGCATCATCATTTGAAACTTCGCATACTTCTACAAATCCAGCTCTATGAAGCTCTTTATTCCCAGGCTTACCTTCTATGCAGACTTCATCGTAAACTGCTTTGGGAATGAATATCCTGCTAAACACACTGAGTAGATTAAACCTGTTAATCTGCGCTAAATGTATAAGTGGTCCAGAATCGGATACGGCTTCATCAGCCATATAAGCCCCACTTAACATCCTCCATAGCAGCTTTTTTCTGTTTTTCAGCAAGCTTAACTATATTTAAACCAACACGTTTGACAGCTTCTTTACGATTGAGTTCTCCCCGCAGATACATGCTTAAAACTCTTTCCTGCCATAATTTAGACACACCAATTCGCAGAGCCTCTGCAATTAAATCTGAAATATCCTCGTGTTTTGCTTTAGCTAACTCTTCCAATTCATCAAGAAGTTCATACTTCATTTTATGTACCTCAATTACAATTTATATAGATATTACATTTCTTTAAATATAACCTTCGCCTAAACCATGTGAAGCACAAATTAACCTGTAAATGTGGCTGGCGCATAGGAATACACATCAGATTTTGAGCTGCTGGCGCCGATATGACGGGTGGTTCCCGAAAGAACTTTCAAGAAAACTCGCAACCAAAAAATCGCAAAAATATTGCCCATGATGGTGATGAATTTGTGCTCAAAGTCACGTAATCAGGCCGTTATCACTATTTGTGGTATTCGCCCAGCGACTTAATCGTAATCTCCCCGTTCTTCATGGCCCGGATTGCATCGGCAGCCGCAAGCGCAGCCTGTATCGTGGTAATATAAGGCACGCTGAAGTCAACAGCGGCGCGCCTTATCTGGAAACCGTCCTTCACGGTCTGCTTGCTTGTCGGTGTATTTATAATGAGGTCAACCTTCTTTTTATGGATTAAGTCTACGATGTTTGGCGTGCCTTCGCTTACCTTGTTTATAACATCAATCTTTATCCCGTTCTTTTCGAGGTACCTGACCGTGCCACGCGTGCCGAGGATATGCAAACCTGCATCCTGCATTTTTTTTGCAACACCGATGATATGCTTCTTATCTTCATCGCGTACCGACATGACAACCGTTCCTGAAAGCGGCAGGGTATTATCCGCAGCCCATTCTGCTTTGAAAAAAGCTCTCCCGAAATCATAATCTATTCCCATAACTTCTCCGGTGCTTTTCATCTCAGGCCCGAGCACAGGGTCGGCGCCAGGGAGTTTATCAAAAGGCAGCAGCACTTCCTTTACAGAAACATGCTTTGGAATAATATCGCCGGTATAGCCAAGCTCTTTCAACGTATGGCCTGCCATAACCTTTGCCGCAATTTTTGCTAGCGGAAGTCCGACAGCCTTGCTCACAAAAGGTATGGTGCGGCTCGATCTGGGGTTTGCCTCAAGAACATAAACCAGGCCGTTCTTTGTAGCCATCTGTATGTTGACTATCCCGACCACATGAAGGGCAAGAGCTATCTTTTTAACATAATCACGAACAGTAGCGATAATCTCAGGTTTCAGGGACTGCGGCGGAATGACGCATGCCGAATCGCCGGAATGAATGCCCGCCTCTTCTATGTGCTCCATTATTGCGCCGATAAGAATTTCCCTGCCGTCGCATATTGCATCCACATCGATTTCCACCGCATTATCAAGGAAATCATCGATAAGCACAGGATGCTCGTTTGAGACCTTCACAGCCTCTTTCAGGTATCGCTCAAGGTCGCGGTCATCGTAAACGATTTCCATCGCCCGCCCGCCAAGCACGTATGACGGGCGCACCAGCACAGGATATCCGATTCTTGTCGCTTCAATGAACGCTTCTTTATAATTGGTGGCGCACCCTGCCTCGGGCTGGAGGATGCCCAGTTTTTTCATCATGGCGTTAAAGCGTCCCCTGTCCTCTGCAATGTCCATGTTGTCCGGGGTTGTTCCGAGTATGACAGTATCCAGGTCGGTCCTCCGGTCAAGCTCTTTTTTAAGTGGAATCGCAAGGTTTACAGACGTCTGTCCCCCAAACTGCACCATCACGCCATAAGGACGTTCCCTGTCTATCACGTTCATAACATCTTCAAGCGTAAGCGGCTCAAAGAAGAGTTTATCAGAGGTATCGTAATCCGTGGAAACTGTTTCGGGATTGTTGTTAAGGATATGGGTTTCGATACCTTCTTCCCTCAATGCTGTCACGGCATGAACTGTGCAGTAGTCAAACTCGATGCCCTGTCCTATGCGGATGGGACCTGAACCGATAATGAGCACCTTCTTTTTGTCGGTGGGAGCCGCTTCGCACTGGTCTTCGTAAGTTGAATAATAATACGGCGTGGCTGCTGCAAATTCTGCGGCGCATGTATCCACCATCTTGTAGGTGGGAATGATACCATTTTCCCTTCGCATATCGTTTATCTCTTCGCGTGTCCTTCCGCACAGGAACGCTATCCTCTCATCACTTAAACCCATGCGTTTGGCTTTCCGCAGGTTATCAGCCGACAGCTCTTCTTTTATCGTATCTTCGATGTCTATGATATTCTTTATTTTCCTGATGAAGAACGGGTCGATATTGGTGTGCCTTGAAATTTCATCGATTGGCATGCCGTTTCGCAAAGCCTGGTAGATGACAAACAGGCGCTCGTGGGTGGGATGGCGCAGGATATCCAGAATTTCATCATTGCTCCACTCCCTGAATCCGAAGTACATGTCCACTTCAAGCGAGCGCACCGCTTTCTGCAGGGCTTCTTCGATCGTCCTTCCTATCGCCATTACCTCGCCTGTGCTTTTCATTGCCGTCGTAAGATGCTTATCAGCAGTCACGAATTTATCAAAAGGCCAGCGCGGGATTTTGACTACGGTATAATCGATGGTGGGCTCAAAAGATGCAGGGGTTTTCTTGGTGATGTCGTTCGTTATCTCATCCAGCGTCATGCCGATTGCGATTTTTGCAGTGACACGGGCTATCGGGTAACCTGTGGCTTTTGAGGCAAGGGCGGATGAGCGCGAAACCCTTGGATTGACTTCAACGATCCTGACCTCGTCATCACGGACAGCGAACTGGATGTTGCAGCCGCCCTCGATGCCGAGCGCCCTTATTATCTTTATCGAGGTGCTCCTGAGCTTCTGGTGGTCGGCATCCGACAGCGTTTGGGAAGGCGTTACAACTATGGACTCGCCGGTATGGATGCCCATCGGGTCGAAGTTTTCCATATTGCATATAACGATGCAGGTATCGTTCTTGTCCCGCATCACCTCATACTCAAACTCTTTCCATCCGATGATGCTTTCTTCTATCAGCACCTGGTGAATACGTGAGCGTTCAAGCCCGCGCTCTGTGATTTCAAGTAGTTCCTCACGTGTATAGGCGATGCCGCCTCCTGCGCCGCCGAGGGTGTATGCGGGGCGGATGATGAGCGGAAGACCGAGTTCTTCAATCAGCGACTCGGCCTCGGCAAGCGTATTGACGGCTTTTGAACGCGGGACTTTTTCGCCGATGCTTATCATTTTTTTCTTGAACAGGTCGCGGTCTTCCGAATCCTTGATTGCCTGGAGCGATGTGCCAAGAAGCTCGACATTGAATTTATCGAGAACCCCCATTTCGCCAAGCTCGGTTGTAATATTCAGGCCGGTCTGCCCGCCAAGACCTGCAATAATGCCATCAGGACGCTCTTTTTCTATGATTTTTGCAACGATTTCAGGTTCAAGAGGTTCGATGTAGATGGCATCGGCCATGTCGGTGTCAGTCATTATTGTTGCCGGGTTGCTGTTGACAAGGACGACCTTGATACCCTCTTCACGGAGTGAGCGGCATGCCTGGCTGCCCGAAAAATCAAATTCCGCAGCCTGCCCTATCATTATGGGGCCTGAGCCTATGAGCAGTACTTTCTTGAGGTCTGTTCTTTTTGGCATATTTCGAGCCTAAATGTCATGGCATGTTATAAATTCTATCCATTATGACCTGGCTAAATTTGCGGGGTTTTGTGACCCATGGAACTACTGACATCATAGGAAGATATATGAAGAATTGAAAGGAATTATGCCCCAAATGAACGTTGGATGACCGAAATGGATGTAATTAGTAAATTCAATGGTACCAGGATACACAAGAAAAACTATACGTCCTCAAAAGAAGGAATATCAGAGCTGATACAATGATGGATCTAAAATCTGACGAGATAAAAAAATTAAAAGATAAAGCAAAAGTTATCCGCAGACATGTAATAAAAATGGTACATAGTGCAGGTTCAGGTCATCCCGGTGGTTCCTTATCATGCACAGATATTCTTGTGGTGTTATATTTCCATGTGATGAAACATGATCCGCAAAAAAAAGACCGTGAAAGGGACAGGTTCATTTTATCAAAAGGACATTCAGCCCCCGCATTATATGCCACGTTGGCTGAAAGTGGTTATTTCCCAATAAGCAAATTGGAATCGTTGAGGAAGAACGGAGGATACCTTCAGGGGCATCCTGATTCAAGCATACCAGGCGTTGAGGTTTCATCTGGTTCATTAGGGCAAGGTCTGTCTTGCGCAAATGGAATTGCTCTCTCTGCCAGGTTGGATGAGAATCTATCAAGGGTCTTTGTATTGTTGGGTGATGGGGAGTGCGATGAAGGGCAAATATGGGAAGCCGCTATGCTTTCTTCCCATTATAAACTGGATAATTTAGTTGCAATAGTTGACCGGAATGGTCTTCAAATAGATGGTCAAACAGAAGATGTAATGTCCCTTGAACCACTATCAAAGAAATGGGAATCATTTGGCTGGAATGTTATTGAAATAGATGGAAATAATATTGAAGAGATCATAAAAGCGTTTCAAGAAACTGAAAATCGCACAGGAAAGCCAACAGTGATAATTGCACGTACATGTAAAGGAAAAGGAGTCTCATTTATGGAAAACGTATGCTCTTTCCATGGCAAAGCCCCAACAGATGAAGAAAAGATAAGGGCTCTGGAGGAGTTGAAGTAATGGATAATCTCCTGTCTACAAGAGAGGCATGTGGGCTAAGCCTTCTGAATATGGGTCACAAAGAAAAAGATTTCGTTGTACTGGATGCTGACCTTTCGGGTTCCACACAAACAAAAAAATTTGCTGAAAAATTCCCTAACAGGTTCTTTAACGTTGGATGTGCAGAACAAAATTTGATAGGAACAGCGGCAGGATTAGCTATTGGCGGAAAGACTGCCTTTGCAGCCACATTTGCCATGTTCTTGATGCGTGCCTGGGAACAGATAAGGAACACTGTTGCACATGATAACCTGAATGTAAAATTATTGGGAAGTCATTCTGGTTTAACCGATTCAAAAGATGGCGGTTCTCACCAATGTCTTGAGGATATTGCACTAATGCGCTGTTTGCCGAATATGAGTATATTGAATCCGGTAGATGCTATTGAAGCTGAGAAAATTATAATCAATGAAGTATATCGAAAAGGTCCTTCATATATCCGGATGAATAGATTAAGTACACCGGCTGTTAATACTGATGATTATAATTTTGAATTCGGTAAAGCAGTTGAAATTCGCAAAGGGGAGGACATAACAATAATTGCGACAGGCACTATGGTATCAGAGGCAATCAAAGCATCTGAAATGTTAAAAAAAGATAACATAAATGCACGAGTATTAAATGTGCATACGATCAAACCGATAGATAAGAATAGTATCATCAAATCTGCAAAAGAGACAGGACATATAATAACGATAGAAGAGCACAATATTTATGGCGGCCTGGGCAGCGCTGTTGCCGGGATCATTGTTGAGAATTATCCTGTACCAATGAAGATAATGGGGGTAAATGACCGGTTTGGAGAATCTGGTGATTATAACTATTTGATAAATAAATTCGGGTTGAATGATGCTGAAATAGTAAAAAATGCAATAGAACTTATTGGTGATAAAAAATGAAGATTTTTATTGATACAGCAAATATTGATGAAATCAGGACAGCTAATGATTGGGGAGTTATTGATGGTGTTACTACAAATCCAACACTTGTCGCAAAAGAGGGAAAGGATTTTAAGTCTATCGTAAATCAGATACTGAGTATAGTTGATGGTCCCATAAGCGTCGAAGTAATCAGTACTGATGCGGAGGGCATTGTTAAAGAAGCCGTTGAAATGTCCAACTGGTCGAAAAATATCGTGATAAAGATACCAATGATCCCTGAGGGATTAAAGGCTGTTAAGATATTAAATGAAAAAGGCATCAAGACAAATGTTACGCTTGTCTTTTCAGTGAACCAGGGGCTTCTGGCTGCCAAAGCAGGAGCGACCTATGTAAGTCCATTTATTGGAAGACTGGATGATATCGGGCATGATGGGATGCAAATAATACGAGACCTAGTGCAGATATATAAGTTATATGATTTTAAAACTGAAATTATCGTAGCGAGCGTCAGGCATCCTCTGCATGTGGTTGAGTCTGCTAAAACAGGGGCACATGTTGCTACCATTCCCTATGGTGTCATTGAAAAGATGTTTAAGCATCCGTTAACAGATATTGGGCTGGAGAAATTCTTGAAGGATTGGAAAAAGGTTGTTAAATGAGAGGGCAGTGTTTATTGGCAGGTATGGAACGCTAACACAAGAACCATATGAAAATATGAAACTGATCATTCCTGCAATTATTGCAAAAACGCAAAACGAATTAGATGAACTTTTAAGCAAAGTTGAAGATTATTCGGAATTAGTTCAACTTGACATTATGGATGAGAAATTTGTCCCAAGTAGTTCCCTTGATTTTGATTTTGATGTGTCAGGCAGAAATATCAGTTTCGAAGCTCATTTAATGATCAGAGATCCTATAGAGTGGATTGAAAAAAACTGGTGGAAAGTTGATACTATCATCGTTCATTTTGAGACATATGATAAACCGGAAGAGATCATAAGTTTTGTCAAAAACAAAGGTAAAAAAATAGGGTTTGCAATTAATCCCCAGACTGTGATTGATAATGTGAAAGCGTATCTGGATGATATTGATCAATTGTTGATCATGACCGTTAATCCAGGATTCTATGGAAGTAAATTCCTGCCAGATACAATTGACAAAATAAGAGAGGCAAGAAAGATAAAACCTAACCTTGATATCGAGGTTGATGGCGGCGTTGCGCCTGATACGATCAAATTAATTAATGATGCAGGAGCAAATATGTTCGTCTCAGGATCATATATATTAAAATCGAATAGCGTTAAAGAATCTATTGATACATTAAAAAACCTGATACGGTGAAAACTAATCCTTGAACTAAAAAGGAATTCAAGATAGAGGTATGTGTTTATACTTTCCTATACGTCAAGAACATGGCATAGGCCTGTCAGAGAGGCTGCTCGTGGCTGTAGCAGGCGGTATCCGTGTTGAGACTGTCAAGGAAGCGCTTAAATCAGGCGCGGATATAATCGTGGTTGGACGCGCGATAACGAAGGCAAAGGATGTACGCTCTATGACTGAGCAGTTCCTTGAAGAACTCAAGCAGCCAGAGATAGACCAGTACAGGATAATGACTGATTTCTGATTCGGAAATCAGTTTTTTATTCGTGATTTGGAAGTAATTTGGGTATAATATTGGGAAAATACTAATATATGACAAAAGAAACATGTGTTCTGTAGAGGATAAATAATAATTACCAAGATTCACTTCCTATCCTATCCAAACCTATCCATGAATTCTTGTAATCCTCTACCTTTTATTAATATCTCAAACAAAGACGTTGTGAGTTATTTTACAACAACCTTTACATATCTTTGCCAGTATTATGGTATTGATGAAACGCCATGCAGTTCTATCGGAAAAAGTGGATAAATACGAGGGCATGTTGCACAGGGCTCTCGGGTCTTTTGAGGTAGCCCCGCAGGAAAACTCCCATTTGAGAAAAGTTGCAGAGGATTTTTCCAATATGGCAGGGTCTTACTATAAGGATGGCAAATATTTCATTGAGCAGGGGGATCTGGTGAACGCCCTCGCCTGTTTCAGTTATGGGCATGCATGGCTGGATGCAGGTGTGAAACTTGGTGTTTTTAAAGTGAGTGATGAAGCTCTGTTTACGATTTAAAAGAGGAATAATAAAATGTCGAATTATATTGTTACACTTGAAGCCGGCTGGCTTGTGAAAAATGTAGAAAGCGTTGAAGATGCAATGAATATAGCGATTTCAGAGGTTGGAAAACTGTTGAATCCTGACCTGAACTTTGTGGAGATAGAAGTTGGCACTACCAGTTGCCCGGCATGCGGCGAGGCTTTTGACAGTGTTTTTCTGGCTGCAGGGACCGCGCTTGTTGGCATCTTGCTTGAAATGAAAGTATATGATGCCGAAAGCGAAGAACACGCGGCAAGGATTGCAAAGTCCACTATAGGCAAGGCATTAAGAACCACTCCTCTTAATGTTGTGGATGTCGAGGAGTTTGAAGGCGGAAAAGAGAAGAAAGAAAAGAGGAAGCCGACGGCAGAAGAAGAATGAAACTGGCAGCGCTGATTTCCGGCGGCAAGGACTCGTCTTTTGCAATATTTAAGGCATTGCAGGAAGGTCATGAAGTCACTGACCTTATCACAATAAAGCCGGCAAATGAAGATTCGTACATGTTCCATTCTGCAAATATCCATCTCACTGACCTGATTTCACTGTCAAGCGGAATTCCGCTAACAGTAGAGACATCAACAGGTGAAAAGGAAAAGGAACTTGCTGATCTTAAAAAAGCCCTGAGCCGAGTAAAGGTTGATGGCATTGCTGTAGGCGCTATCGAATCCGAATACCAGGCTTCCCGCGTGAGGCGCATCTGCGAAGAACTCGGCCTTGAGATGTATGCGCCGCTGTGGCATAAAGAACCCGAAGAGCTTCTTCGCGAAATGATAAAATACATGGATATCAGGATGGTCAAGGTCGCGGCCGCCGGTATGGATGAATCCTGGCTCGGGCGGCGCTTTGATGAAAAGATGATAGAAGGCCTGAAAGCGCTCCATAATAAGTATAGGGTTCATATTGCAGGAGAGGGCGGCGAATACGAATCGCTGGTGCTTGACGCACCGTATTACAGGAAAAGAATAGACCTGATTGAGACCAGGAATATCTGGATGGGAGACCATGGGATTATGAAAGTCATCAAGGCTGAACTTTCGGAAAAATAATTGGAATATCCCTTTATTTCTTGAGTCCAATCAGCTCATAAAGCAAACCCATCGCTTCCTTCTCCCGCGCCCCGCCGCATTTTTTGACTATGGAATTGTAATATTCGATATGTTCAAGATATTTTTGCTCCCTGAACACAACATATCTTGTGGCATGAATCGAAGCTTCGATGACCGCATTGAAACCACGATTTATTGGCTTGATGTTTTGAGTAGTTATTTTTCCTTTAATGGGAGAAAGCTCAACAACCGAAATATTTTCGCCCTTTTTACATTTGCATTCAAAAAGAATCCACCCCACCACATCCTTCAAAACCGGAAAACCTTCCACATATTCAAATCTTTCCGGCTCGACATCAGAAAGCGCCGACTGCACGAACAATAGAGGTTCATCCACGATATTTGCAGCCGCGATGGGCTTGTTCAAAATGTTTTCCAGGGTCTTTGAATTATAAATCCTCACAAAGAGCCTGCCGTCCCTGTTATACAAACCCATAGGCGCAGCATTCGGGATGCCATCGGGAGAGATGGTTGTAAAAATCACTTCCGATATCCCGTCATGTATCCCGAAATCTTCAATGTCGATGAGCGCCGCTTTGCCGCTGGCGATCAAAATCTCATCCCCTCAAAAAGCGAAACGAAGAGCCCTGCGATTATTATATCTGCGGTTGAGCCGGGATTCACGCCTTCGTTCAACAGCTCCTCATCAAAAGAACGTATTTCATCCCTTATCTCATCCATGTTCCCTTTTTGCAGGATTTCTTTTGCCCGCATGGAAACTTCCTCTGCTTTTTTGCTGTCGAATTTTGTCTGGATGAATGTGTCTTTATTGATGGAAAGGAGTTCCATAAACGTGATGACTACTGCATCATTGATGCCGTGTTTTTTGAGCTTATTCCGGATGGATGCGGCGCATTCAAAAGTTTTCTCAAAACCGTTTATCCATTCCTCTGCTATCATATCATAACCGCAGGAAATCTCCATAAGATTATAAAGGGTCAATTCCTTTGACTTAATTTTATCAACAGATGCCGTATCGCCAAGGTCAAGGTCATCGACAGGTTTAACTTTCACTTTCGCTTCGGAAAATGCCCCGTATAGTTCAATTGCGTCCTCCACGGTTGTTCCTCTTACAACCTTTTGAACCTCCGCTTTCAGGCATGTTTTATTTTCACATCTGCCTGCAGCCATCGCAAGCGGGATGAGCAGGAGAAACGCCCCGAAATGTGTGTTCCCACCTTTTTGCCATTTGCCGCTCTCTGCGACAGCCTCATAGATGAGCGTGCCCACGCCGGACTTTGAGCGCGCAGCCTTTTCCAGCACTGGATACACGCCCACGGCGCTTGCCAGGAAGTGCTCAAAGCGGGTGTCTGTGTAGTTGTGGTCTCTGTCGATGTTGCCCGGCTTGGGTGTGGCTGAGACCTCAAGAATCATGGCGAGCTGGGCGCAGCGGGCGATGTGGGATGGATCCATCGGTTATACCTGAATTTTATATTTTTTCTTCAAAAATGGAATTAAGATCTCGAAAACTGTTCGCATCCTTGTTTCACTCATAATAGCATTATCAAGGGTGAATTGCTGGGATGGAATCCATATCGGCTTAACGCTCCAATCGGGATATCTTGAGATAGCCCAATTTTCTTCAAGGGGTATGACTGCATCTTCAAGTTTAGCCATAGTCGTGTTGTCAATTTTATCTTTGAACTCGTTAAGGAAAAAAGAGAAGATTTCATGTTTATAGATGCCGATTTTACCTTCTGCCGCAAGACACGCTTTCAATAATTTTTCAATAGACTGTTGAGCATGATATGTTGCAGCACTGAATTTTTTATTTTCAATAAGTAAAGACACTACATCATAGTCGTTGTTAGCTTCAATAAGATAAGCTTTTGCGATATCCATGTTCTGCGTCAGGCCATCACTTCCCAGTAATCAGTATGCTTCTGAAGTTCAGTTGAAATTTTTTGTTCAAATTGTCTCTTTAATTTGTTAAAGGTGCCATCATCGTATAATGTAATGCCGGAATCTAATATATTTAGTATAAGAGGATTATAAGCTTCTAATGCAGCCTTCAGTTCTTCGATAGAACCAACCTTTGGAGAAACCTGACCTATTGTTCGGTAAAACTTTTTCCTGAGTTCTATTTCAAGGTCTCGGCGTTCCGTCCAGTTTGCGAATTTCCTGTTAAGAATTATAAGGATATCAATGTCGGAATATGTCTGAGCTTTCCCTTTTGCATACGAGCCGAATAAAATTATACTTCGAAGCTCGCTATAAAACATGTCTTTTAATTCGAATACTATCTTTTTTGAAAGCTCTTCTGATAACATTTAACCTCTTTGAAAATTGTCAATTTCGGGAAGCTCCTGTTTTCTTCAATATCCCCCTGCCCGCAATCACTCCCGTCGCCGCCGCATTCACAATATCCCTCGAAAGCCCTGCGCCGTCCCCGGCAGCGAACAGGTTCTTGACCGAGGATTCCATGTTCCTATCCACAAGAACCTGCATGGAGTAAAACTTCACCTCAGGCGCATACAAAAGCGTGGAATCGGATGCCACACCTGGAATTATTTCATTTAAAACCTCAAGCCCCTCCCTGATATCCGTGACGATGCGGTGCGGCAGCGCCATGGATATGTCGCCCGGCGTCACGTCCTTAAGGGTATTAACCACAACATTCTTCCTGAGCCTCGCTTCGGTACTGCGCCTTCCGCGCCGCAAATCGCCCATCCTCTGAAGCACCGGCTTTCCTCCGCCGATTGTGGTAGCAAGCTTTGCTATCGACCGCCCGTAGCGCACGGTATTTTCAATAGGTTCGGTAAGCTCAACCCTGACAATAAAAGCAAAATTCGTGTTCTCGGATTCCATATTTGTCATGGAATGCCCGTTAGTGGCTATGAAATCCTCATACTCTTCCTTGACAACAAAACCATGCTCGTTCGTGCAGAATGTCCTGACAAAATCATCATAGGTCTTGGTTTGTATATGAAATTTCGGATCACGGTTAATCTTCGTTATCGGGTCCATTACGATTGCCGGGACTTCCACCCTGACACCAACGTCAATAGGTGCGTATTTCGCCCCGATTTTGTGTTTCTGGATAATCTCATCTATCCATTTCGCCCCGACCCTTCCTGGCGCTATTATCGTGAACCTGGAGCGTAACTCTGTCCCGTCCTGCAATACCACTCCGCTGCATGTGTCATTTTCGATAATCAGGTCTGATACCTTCGTATCAAGCAGGAACTCAATGCCCCTTTCCTTCAAGTCCTTCTCAAAATTACCAATAACCCTTGGCGCATTGTCAGACCCCATGTGCCTCTGGATTATCTCGATGAACCTTGCTCCCACGGCTGCAGCGCGGCGTTTTAGCTGTTCGACTTCATCTCCCTTGGGAATGTATAACTGTTCAGGCGCGCCGTATCTCACGAAAACCTTGTCCACATGGTCAACCAGTTCCCAGGCATAATCGGGGTCGCCAGTCTGCTCTGCAAGGTCTCCGCCTATATCCGGGCGAAGGTTGAGCGTCCCGTCCGAATATGTCCCAGCGCCGCCAACGCCGCACATGATATCGCAGGGGTCGCAGTGCGTACACACGCCCATGCGTTTCATCTTGCATTCGCGCTCATCGATGTCGCGTCCCTGGTCTATGATGAGTACATCCATCTTGCCTGCGAGTTCATCTGCTGCGAACATGCCGGCAGGTCCTGAGCCCACGATTATAACATCGTATTCCTTTTTTTGCGTCATGAGATTACCTCTGAAAGCAGCTCCTTGTCCTTTGCTATCTTTATTTCCCGTGCAATACGCCGTCCCATCGAAAGTTTTTCATCCACTAAATCAGAATAAGGAGAACCGGATATGAATAGATTTGTTCCTGCAACAATGCGTGCTGAAATCTCAAACACTTTCAATTCAAGCGAATCGGTCACAACGGCTTCAAGGCAGAACGGCCCTATCATGCCCCCGAACAGCTCAAGCGATTTCTCAACTACCTTTTCCCCCATATCGAATATCCTTGGGAGAAGCGATTCCCTCACTATGAGGGGAAGGTTTCCCGTAACTACAAACGTGGGATAAATCCCGGCTTCAGCAAGCTCTGTGGGTGAGCCAATCCTGAATATCTCATCCGCATTGGATTCCACGCGCCTGTCTATGCCCAGGAGTTCAAGCGTGCCTTTACTCAATGCGTAGCCGTCGGATTTAATTGGCGAATAAAAATAATGCATGTAATATCGTGTTCCAAGAACGAATTCCTGTATGGTGAATTTTTCAGCCGGATTTATCCTTTTCTTGAAGTCGGAGTAATTTTTCACTACAAAAAACCCCATTCCGCCTTTAGCGCCATAATACTTCACCATCATGGGTGAATCAATATCTTCAGGATTCTTTATCTGCTTCGGCATTTTTATGCCTGCAGCTTCAAGCCAGTTGCGGCTCATTTCCCGGTCGGATTCCCATTCAAGCACCCTGCGGTTGCCGTATGTGGGCAGGCGAAGATTCTGGAAATTATCCGCTCCGAGATATTCCACGAAAGAGCCATGCGGGATAATTATGGCGTTTTTGGAGGCAAGCTCATCCGATTTTGAAAGGATTTCCTTGTAATCCTTAACGATAAAGAATTCATCGGGTTTTGCTTTCGGGAATGCATCATAGAATTTCGGAGGCGCGCCCATGCAGATACCGATGGTTCTGAATCCCTCTTTTCTTGCCCCGTCAAAAATCTGGAGGCTGCTGTGCGAGCAGACTGTGGCAATAGCGAGGTTCTCCTTATCATACCCCTCTAAAATTTTAAGAATTTCCTGCTTACTGACCATTATGCACCTATCTATTGCAAAAGTTATATATTTTACTGGGTCAATTTCAAAATATCATCAGTTTGCTTTTTCCCTTTTTAACCTTTATTCATATTCTTTCAGATAGCAGGCTTTTCCCCGGCGCCTCGGAAACCCTTCTCCCGCTTTCCTTGAGCTCAAAAAAGGATACCGTTTTTGCCCCGGTCTTCTTGCGTGTGTACATAAGCTGCCCTCCTTTTTCAAGGAATGAGTTGTAAACCTCCTCAAACTGCACCCTCTCCTCATCTGTGAGTTCGATAGACGAGGTTTTTCCGGAAAGGTGGTTTATCGCTATCAAGAGGTTTATCTCCCTCACCCTTTTGAGCTTTGACTTATCCTCATCGCTCCCGATATACACGCTTCGTTTTAGTTCTGGCGACCATCCTACGAGTTTTCGTTTGAACTCGATGAAGGTTATAGGCACATATTCCCCTTCCCCGGGTTTTGAAAATTGCTTGATTAAATGATATTCGTCCATTACCTGAATCCCGAATGTGTATCACAAATTATTCAATGTTCTTGCATTGGTTTTAAACGATTTAATAATTCCGAAACGCTTGTACAAAGAACAATAGACCTCTCTATCATAAGATTCACCGTGCCTTCAATACCCAGCGTCCTGAAATCTGTTTTCAGCCCGAGCACGGGTTTACCTTTTGAATATGCGTAACCGATTTCCCATGCCGTACCTGAATCAACGTCTGCCCCGTCAATCACTGCAACTATTATGTCCGAGCCATCTAATGCAGCAAGGTTCTTATTGAAAATTATTTCCTGGCGGTTTTTTTCAACATGAATATTGTTTGAGTCCTCCTGCGGCAGGAAAACCAGAAAGCCCTCGTCTATAATCAAATCCCTCAGTTTGCGGTTGAAATCGCACTCGGCTTCCGAAAAAAGAGGCGCTGCAAGATAAACGGTTTTCATATAAGCTGTAATAGCATCAATCGGCAAATAAGTTTTCTTAAAGCGACATGAAAGTATTCCCGATGATTTTTCAGAAAAAGGAAAAATCCTTCTTGAAAAACATGATTACTGGTTAATTTTCCCCTGAAATCTTACGAATCCCTGTATTCGGCAGCCTTAAATCGCCAAAGTACAATGGGGGAGGCGTGAGCCAAAGAGATATGATTTTAGTCAGGTACGACGAGCTTGCCCTGAAAAGCAAAAGGGTCAGGACAAGGTATGAGCAGATTCTTGTCAAGAACATAAAAGCAATGCTCAATGCAGACGGGTGCTCATATTCCAAAATAAGCAGGGAAATGGGAAGGATTTTCATACATTCCGAAGACCCGGAGGCAGTAAAAAGCGCAGCAAAAGTCTTTGGCGTTGTTTCTGCAAGCGCGGTTTTTACATGCGAACCCGACCTTGAATCAGCCGCACTTCTCTCTGCTGAAGTTGCTGGCGGGATAATAAAGGAAGGCCAGTCATTTGCCATAAGGTCGCGAAGGGCAGGGAACCATGAATTCACTTCACGCGATGTAGCCGTGGCATGCGGTGATGCGGTGTTTGACAGTATAAATAAGAACGTCAGGGTCGACCTTGATAATCCCGATGTTGAGATATTCGTGGAAGTGAGGCAGGATAAGGCTTATGTTTTTACAGAATCGGTCAAAGGAGTTGGCGGGCTGCCCATGGGAACCCAGGGAAAAATGGTGGCGCTTGTATCGGGAGGCATTGACTCGCCCGTAGCTGCCTGGTTAATGATGAAACGCGGCTGTGAGATAGTGCCCCTGTATATGAATAACGAGCCATTCTCGGATGAGACCACGCGTGAGAGGGCGATGCAGTGCATTGACGTTCTCCAGAAATGGTCACCGCAAAAAAAATTCACTGTTTACGAGGCGCCTCATGGTGAGAACCTGCTCGCTTTCCTTGAGAATTGCGATAACAGGCTGAACTGCGTATTGTGCAGGAGAATGATGTACAGGATTGCAGAAGAAGTCCTGAAACTTGAAGAAGCGCACGGGATTATCACGGGCTCCTCGCTCGGCCAGGTCGCATCCCAGACTTCGCAGAATATGCTTGCCGAGATGTACGGCATGGAATACCCGATTTACCATCCTCTTATCGGGTTAGACAAGCTTGAGATTACGGATATTGCCCGAAAAATCGGCACTCTCGGGCCTTCGACCAAACCTGCGACCTGCTGCATGGCGGTCCCGGAATATCCTTCAACCGCTGCAAAACCGCAAGATGTTATCAAAGCAGAGAAATTGATAGATGTCCCATCGCTTGTGGAATCGATGAAGAAAAATCTCAAGAAATTCTCACGATAGCTTTCTTTTTAAGAACAAAAGCAGGAACGTAAGCGCCAGATATATGATTTCAAACCCCGGATTTTCTTTCGGCAATTTCCCGCGCGACTGTTTTATTTCATTCACCATTTCCGGAGGGGCCAGATATCCAATATGCCGGGACACCTCTTTGCCCTGTGGGTCAAGGATTATAACTGTGGGATAATAGGTTATGCCGTACTTGCTTTCTATATCAATTCTCTTCTGGGTGTCCACTTTTATGGCGATAAAATCCTTCATTTCCGAAACAACCCCGGGGTCAGGATATGTTCCCTCTTCCATCGCTATGCATGGCGGGCACCAGTCCGCAAAAAAGTCAAGTATAACCGGTTTTCCAGTAGAACCCGCTTCCAGCATGCCTTCCTCGTAGGCATACCAGTGGGTTGTTTCGGCGGATGCGGGAAAAACAATTACCGAAAAGGCCAGTAATAATATAAGGCTCGTCATGCGCATTATAACTGGATTGATGTCCGAATATAAAGTTTATTCGAAAAAAATCATTTTATTGCACTTCATGAGAAATGTTTTTAAGCAATAATACCATTCACAGCATCGGTGATTTGATGAATAAAACGCTCCCCATCATATTAATAATCCTGATTGCAACAGCCCTGTCAGGATGTACTGGCTCTAATGCAACGACTTCAATCAATACAGCTCAAGCAGAGGTGCAAAGGTTCGAACATACCGACCCAAACCTTGATGCGACAGTGACGGAAATAAAATTTGACAGGAATGACATCAGAGCCGGGGAAAAGGTCACGGCTGAGATTATGGTACTGAATGCCGGGACAGAAAATATCACCGATGAAACCGTCGAAATAAAAGCCAAAGTAACCTCGCTTGATGATACTCTTGCGAACATGTACCTGAAAACCATGAGCGATGACAAGAAAACAGGCACTAAAACAATAGATTTTGATTCCAAAGATAATCCATATTACCTGATTAAACCCGGGGAAAAGAAAATGCTCAGCGCCGTTTTCCCGACTGAGAAGGAAAGACAGGGCAGAAGTCTTGCAGGCACTTATGATGTCACTATTACCCTGTCAGCAAATGGGCAGAAGATAGAAGCGAGGACATTCCCTATAACGCTGCTTTCAGGAGAAACAAGGGTATTTACACCAACGCCTACGCCTTCTCCCACACCGACCCCGACACCCACGCCAACACCGGTGCCAACAATCAACGCTACACCGACTCCAACGCCAACACCTGAACCTGTAGTCGTTGCTACACCGACAGGAAAGCTTGTTCCTGCAAAGGTTATGAATTCCATTCTCTATCCCGCCAGTCTCCAGATAAATGGCGGTGATGAAGTAGTATGGGACAACAGGGACGAGGATATCTCCTACACGATAGCTGAGATGGATAAAAAAATCGGGAATATAACCCTGCCGGCGGACGGAAAAACAAAATATATATTCAATACGACAGGTGATTACAGATTCGGTCTGTATTACAATCTGATGAGAGGAGCCCCGAGTACACAGACAATCAGTGTGAGAATTAATGCAAGCAATGCAAGCCAGTGAGCCTGCATTAATTCACAATCTTTTTAAAGCTGGAAAATGATTCCATTACGGTGAGATTATGGCATACAACAAAATAATTATCGGTATCTGCTTAATAATTCTTAATATCGGATTCGCAAGCGCAGCCACTCTTAATGTCGGGCAGGGGCAGGCTTACGCCACAATCCAGTCAGCAATAGATGCTGCAAAAACGGGCGATATAATTTCTGTCGCTGAAGGCACCTATTCCGAGAACCTTGTAGTAAAGACGAACGGGATTTCAATTATAGGTGATAATAAAGAAAAAACAATCATTGACGGAAAAAAAACAGGCAGCACCGTCAAAATTGAGGCAAATAATGTCAAAGTCAGCGGATTCACAGTGCAGAATAGCGGTGGAAGCGGCCAGTCGGACGGTGGTATCAGTCTCTATTCTGCAAACAACAACATTATTGCAAATATGATCATTGTAAATAATATAAATGGAATTACGATATATTCCGGGAGCAACAACAATATCGTCTCCGGTAACGATATAAAATCAAACAAATATGGCATTTTTATATTCTCATCCAGTGATAACAAGATATACAACAATAACATCCGAATCAATAAAATCGGAATATACTGTGATTCTGCACGTACCAACCATATTTATTCGAATAACCTGATTGATAACAATGACCAGGCCTATGATAACAGCGGCCTGAATTCATGGGATGACGGCAAATCAGGCAATTACTGGAATGTAAATAAAGGCATTCTGGGCGGGACAAACGCAAAGGATAATTACCCGCTCGCGAGTGCAGTCTCGATAACAGAGGAGGCAATTCCGGCACCAACCGAACAAATGGCTAAAGAAACTGCATCAGGAGGAACCGGGAAACCATCGCCTGGTTTTGCAGGGTTTGCGGTTCTGGTCTCGTTAATCGTGATAGGGATTTTAAGCAAGAAAAATAGGTGAATTTGTCTGTGGGGTAATTCTTATTACCCTCAGATTCCAAATATCGATTCCAGGTATTTTCTTTCTTCTGTCAGTTCCTTTACTTTATCTTTTCTTGAAAGGGATTCAGTATAGACCTTATCGTCAATCTCGATGGTCAGGTCGCCGTTATACCCGGAACCCTTGAGTTTTCGCAACACTGCATCCATATTCTCCTTCACGCGATGCGAAGGATAATGCGGCTTCCCGTCGTGCGGCGCCCCAACATGCACGTTAATTATCCTGTCGCCAAGCCTGTCGATAAAGGAGAGGGCGGTTTGGGGAGAGTCCATGAAAGCATGAACCACATCAAAAGTAAAAAAAAGGCCGGGAAATTCATTGAGGATTTTTTCCATCTCGCCCGGGATCGAGCACATTGATGAAACATCCCTCATACTATTTTCAAGCGAAAGGTTAATACCAAGTTCATCAGCCCTGTTTTTACAAATATTTAAATATCTTCTGAATTTGTCCCAGTCCTCATTCGTCGGGGTGCGACGGGCTGTCCTTTTGCCGGGATGGATTGTGACAGCTCTTGCCTCAAGCCTGTTTGCAAGTCCAAGCGACCATAAAGTTTCCTTTATTGAAGCTTCATGGACAAGATCATTATATGACGACGGGTTTAAATCCATTATCGGAGCATGCAAGGTGCACCCGCCTGGCATCATGGAGATTGCTTCCACGAGTCCTGCTGTGGCAATCTCATCATTTCTATTCATCCAATAATCCGGCGTCTCTGCCCAGAATTCAACGCTTTCTATACCCGCATCCAGCAGTATCTCCATTATGTCATAGACATCATATTCCCAGAGAAACAATGACGCGCATGAAATCCTCATTCTGACACCCATTATAATATTGGGATTGGTGCTTAATATATTTTCATCAGAACAAATTGTAGAATCCCGAAAAGCACGACTAAGAAAATAGAAAGGGAAAAGGGAAAGGACTGGTCTCTTTTCATTCCCTGGTGAAATACAGCAGGATACTTAACGCCACAAATTCAAGCGCATCCGGTATTACCACGTATATCGGATTATATCCCAACAAGTTAATTATTATGGGATATACCTGCTGTGGAGGAGGAGATGCAATGATAAGTAATAAAAGGATAGCGCGTGAAAAACTCTGAAGCAGGAGCGCTACAGTGAATATGATAAGTCCGAGTGTAAAGTTTGACTTTATCTCACCGTATATCTGCAAATATGAAACAAGAAGTACAAGCAGTAGCACGATGTTACCTGCCGTGATATAATACGCGATATCAGTTATCTGAATAAAATTTCCTCCTGTGTATGTTCATTTACTTTGCTTATCAATTTTTTCCCAAATTTGATTAAATTCATTTAAATTTGCCTCCATAGTCTTGGAAAGGAAATACATAGCACCGTATTTGTCGCCTTCCATTGTGATTACGCCATTTTTGGTGAGAACATCGAGATGATGCCGGATGGTTTTATAATCCATATCCATAGCCTCGGTTAATTGGTTCGCATTATAAGGCCTGTCAATAAGCAACTTCAGGATTAATGCACGGGTATGCCCCCCGCGTGTTCCTGCAATCAAATACCATAGTAGCTTCTTCAAAAATTCCGCTCCTATCCGGTCACAGTTGATACATGAATATCCTAATAATTATAGCTTATGGTAAAAAAGTTTATTCTGTACCGCCATATCCCCGGACTTTAAAGTCAGCGCAATATTCTTTCGCTATTTTCTTGCATTTTTCAATATCCACGACCGGTAGATTAACCACCGTGAACCGAAGGTCAAGGCCGGCTTTTGAAACATCCCTGGCAAACTCAAGCATTTTATCGTATGCCTTGATGTATTTCGGGTCACACAACTGGTTATATGTGTTAGCATCCTGCGCGTTAAGGCTTATAGAGACAACCTTCATACCTGACTCTGCAAGTTCCGATGCTGCATCCCTGTCAGGATACAGGAGTTTGGCATGACCGATAGTATCAAGCCGGACGCGGATGCCCCGGGTTGTGAGCCATTTTGTGATCTCAAGGACATCATCAAGACGCACAAGTGGTTCTCCAAGACCTGTAAAAACAACTTCTTTGTATTTTGATAGTTCAAGCTCTGAAAGTTGTTTAATGATCTCTTGCAATGAGGGTTCCTTTGAAAGCCGGAGATTATAACCATAAACACCATCAGAATATCTTTTGATGCAAAAAACACAGTCGGCAGTGCACCTGTTCGTAATATTGAGATACAGGTTGTTATGCGCTTCATATAATATGGTATCTTTGGCTGTCATTTTCCCACAATAGTTAATTGTGTCTGATAGCTCTTATCATTTTTCCTCATTTTGTTATTACTTCGCAACCCTCTTCCTGGACAATCACCGTATGTTCCGACTGGGCAACAATATTACCGCTTTCTTCTATCAATTCAAAATATGCCCTTGCCCCTTTCAGATCTTTGCCCGTTATTCCGGGAATCCATCTGGGCGTGAAGGGCAGCGGACCGAATCTCTCCCTGATTCCCTGCGCAATTTCTCCTTTGCATCCATCGTTTATTGCAAAAATATAAGGTCTCCCGTCTTTTATTTTACCCCTACCGTAAGTTGCAAAGGGCTCAATCGCAAAAACCATATCCTTTTTTATCTTATTGCCAAAAAAACTATTATAATTGGGAATGGTAGCGCCGGCATGCAATCTGTACCTCTCAAGGCTGTGCCCTGTCAAATCCTTGATTGGATTGAAACCATTTTTTTTAATGGTTTCCTCGATTATCCTGCCTATGGCATTTGTCTGGATACCATCCCTGACCGATGCAATAGCGTTCTCAAGCGCCTCTTCGCAGGTTTTTATTAATTTTTGGTGATTATTTGTCCCCACTTCTACTGTGGTCGCGGTGTCTGCAATATAGCCTTCTATATGCACCCCGATATCAAGCTTAACAACGTCACCTGTTTTAAAACACGGCACTTTATCCTGCGGGGTATAATGGGATGCAACCTCATTTATTGAAATATTGCATGGGAATGCCGGCACTCCGCCGAGGTCTTCTATTTTGTTTTCAACATATTCGGCGATATCAAGCAGAGGAATGCCTTCTTTTATTTTGCCAAGAGATTCTTCTCTGACTTCTGCTGCGATTTTCCCTGCGTCCAGATAATAATCATGAATAGTATGATTCATTTTTCCCTTGTAACTAATGCTGCTCCTATCAATATAAGCGCGCCGCCGATTAATTCCAGGATTGAAATGCCTTCTTTGAGGATAATAACTGCTAAAATAACAGCGCTCACGGGTTCAATTAACCCGAGGATGCTGGCGCTTTGTGCCCGGACTTTATTCAAGCCGTTAAAATAAAGAGATACTGCAAGTATGGTCGGGAATATCGCAAGCAGGATAAGATTAATCATGTTGCCTGAAACTATATTTACCGGCGCAAGCCCTACCGGGAGGAGAATCAGGACTGCGATTATGAAACTCCAGAATGCCTGTGTATATCCGCGGTATGTCTCGCTTATATATTTCGATGTTATTATCTGGAAAGCGTATGTTATGCCGGACACAATCCCGGCTATTATCCCGATATAATATCCCTGGAATCCAAGTTTTCCCGGGTTAATTATGAGCAGAATACCTATGATTGAAAGGATAAGGGCGATTATTCCTTTTTTCGTAGAGCGTTCTTTCAATAACCATGGAGAGAACAGGGTCACGTACACAGGCGCTGTATATAGTAATAACACGGCAACCGAGACCGAGGCTTTTTGAAAGGCTGTGAAATATGTTATCATGGTCATTGCCTGCATTATGCTGAATAGCAAAAGGTAGATTTTTTTCTCTTTCAGCCTGATTTTATTAAGGTTACCTGAAATCAAAAGGACAATAAAAAGGATTGCCCATGCAAACGCGAGCCTGTAGAATATAATGCTCTGGGCTGACATGCCGAATATCAGTTTTCCAAGTATTCCTGCAAGACTCCAGAGGATTGAAGCGGTTATTATTTCGCCGTATCCTTCAAACTTATTCAGGATGAGTTTCATCTGGCATTAGATAGTTTACGATGCAAAATAACTTGCGTGATGTTATTAAATAATTTTTTCTTCCCCTTTCTCCTTTGTCCTTATCCTTACATCTTTTAAAAAAGAAATAGTACGGGCAAGGTCGATTAATTCTTCCCTGGAAAGAGGTTTTTCTTTTTGGATTCTTTCATCCGGGGCATTTTCCGGGATACCCTGCTGAAGCACATAAGTGCAATCTTTGTCCGCAAGAAACTTAGCAATTTCCAAAACCCTGTCAAGCGATCGGAAAACAGTCGTCCTGACCTCAAGAGGAACTCCCTTGAGATTCAAAGATTGTAAAACGCGCCCTGCTGCATCCTCTTTACCGCCTGAAATCATGCTATATTTGTGCGAATCGTCAAGCGGGGCTTTTATATCAAGGAAAATTTTATCAAGGAGTTTTTGCTGGATTAATCGTAAAAGGCGCTCAGGGTAATACCCATTGGTCTCTATCCCCACAAGCAAACCCTGCTTTTTTGCGAATTTTGAAAGGTGTTCCAGGGCGTCATATTGCGTAGTCGGCTCGCCGCCTGAAAAAACCACGGCGCTGATGAAACTTTTTGCGTGAAGGATATGTTTCTCGATTTCTTCGATATCAACCACAGCCCCACCTTTAAAGAGCGGCTCCAGGCGGTTTGATACCTCGATAAACCTGTTATTTGAGCAATAAATACATTTAAAATTGCAGCCATTAAAGAAAACAACAGACGCAGACCTGCCATACCAGTCGATTGTCGATACGGGAATCATTATTCCGCTAAAAACCAGTTTCATTTATCTCCTTATCAAAAAGATTATCAATCTATAAACCAATTTCATATTGGGGCGTTATATTAAATCTTGCGCCTGAAAAAGGTTAGTACTTTATTAAGGAGGAAAAATATGTCAGAAATGTCAGATACGGTTAGAAAAATGGGACTGTTCGGTATCGGGGTAATTTCCCTGACACAGGAAAAGATTGAGGAATTTTCCCAGGAAATGATAAAAAAAGGGGAATTGAGCAAAGAAGAAGGGAAGAAATTCGTAAAGGAAGTCATGTCAGAGAAAGAAAAGCAGATGAAGGATATTGAAAATAAAGTAAATGAAAGAGTGAAAGAGACGCTTGAAAAGAGCGGGGTTGTGATGAAAAGCGATATGGCGGCTCTTGAGCGGAAAATTGAAAAACTTGAAAAAACAGTCCACTCGATGGGGAAAAAATAAACCATTAATTCCGGGAGTGGATCTTGCGTCTGCTTGACAGGGGCTTTGCCTACGTTAAACGCTATCGAGAGATAATCTCCGTACTGATTAAGCATGGTTTCGGGTATGCTATTGAGAGATTCGGCCTTCGCCCTTTCCGCTCGCTGAAAGAGAGAATAACGAGACCAAAACCATTAAGGGAACAGTTACTCCAGATTTCCGAAGCGGAAAGATTACGCCTCGCTTTTGAAGAACTCGGGCCCACGTTTATAAAATTCGGACAGATATTGAGCACCCGCCATGACCTGATCCCTGAGGAATACATAAGGGAACTCTCAAAACTACAAGACCGGGTTCCGCCTTTTGAGTTCATTGAAGCGAAAAAAATGATAGAAAAAGAACTCGGGAAGAACATGGATGAAATCTTTTCGGAATTTGACCAGGAACCGATAGCTTCGGCCTCAATAGGGCAGGTATATCGTGGCAGGCTTTCAACTGGCGAAGAGGTAGCGGTCAAGGTGATGAGACCGGGAATTGAAGAAATAATCGAGAATGACCTGTTAATATTAATGAGCATGGCGAGATTCTTCGAAAAACATGTAAAAGCAAGTAAATTCTTTAATCCAATTGGTTTCATAGAAGAGTTTTCCCGTGTAATGAGGCAGGAGATATATTACACGCATGAAGCCAAGAACGCAGATAAGTTTTACAAGAATTTTACAGGAATTACGACCGTCAGGATCCCTAAAATCTACTGGAAATATACCACAAAACACGTACTTACCCAGGAATATATGGAAGGTTTCAAAATTACTGATATAGCAAAAATTGAAGAGGCGGGGCTGGACAGGAAAAAAGTATCAATTGACTTTTCTAATGCTTATTTGAAAATGATATTCGAGGATGGATTCTATCATGCAGACCCGCATCCCGGTAATATCCTTGTTTCTCCGGAAGGAGTGATAATTTTCCTTGATTTCGGGATGGCCGGAATTGTGGATCCATACCTTCGGGAAAATCTTGTCAATCTTATGCTGGCCGTCCAGAAGGCCGACATAGATTTGCTAATGGAAACACTAAGTGAAATCGGATTGATAAAAGATATCGGTGAATATGATCCAATGCTCAAAGCCAATCTTGAGGATTTCATAAACGAGTATTACAGTTTAAATGTCAAATTCATAGATCCCACAGAGTTCCTGCATAACCTGATTGATGTGTTGATAAAAAACGGTGGAAGAATCCCGAATAATATAATGGTTCTTTCAAAAACACTTCTCATGAGGGATGAAATCAGCCGATTGCTTGATCCCGAGCATAACTTTGCAGACCTTGTGGAGCCTTATATTAAGAAGATCATTGAAGAGCGAACAAGTATTTCGTATATTGTAAATGAAATAGAAAAGGATTTGCGGGGTTATGAGCGCTTTTTCAAAGGTTTGCCGAAGCAGGTCCACCATATTCTTAAAAAAGTAGAAAAAGGAACGATAAAATTCGAACTGGAACACCGCGGGTTCGAAAGTCTTGTCGAGGAACTCGATATACTGAGCAACAGACTGTCTTTTAGCGTGATAATTGCTGCGCTTATTGTGGGTTCTGCCCTCATTATCCAGACAAGAATGGAGCCGAGCCTTTTTGGTGTGCCGTTTATTGGGATTTTCGGGTTTCTTCTTGCAGGTATTCTCGGGCTCGGGCTGCTTGTTTCGATTATTCGTTCAGGCAGATGGTAACGGAGTATCATCTGCATTTATTTTAGGTTATAGTCAGGGGCGCCACCCTGTCATCGAGCGGGAGGAGACGCCTGAATGAGGAGAAGTGCGGAAAATAGGAGTAATAGGAAAAAATTATTTTTTGCCTATATAATACAAACGAATAAAATCCACCTTTATATTCCCATCTTTTGACTGTCTCTTAATCTCTTCCTTCACACCATTATTAAAACTGGTGATATAATCATCATCAATCTCAATGTCGTAGTATTCCCTTCCAGTATATCCATTCGCAGTGCTTGAAAGATATATGCTGAACGCGTCTTCTGTTGAATAGTAATTTTCTTCATATTCTACCTCAATTAAAACAGTAGAAAAACCCTGTTTTTCAAAAAAGAGCTTATAGTCATTCTTAGTTGGAAGGCGAAACCACGGGTCTCTCCAGTGAGAAAAGATGGGTTTAATCTTTTCATTCTGTACAACTTTAGATATAATTCTATCATTCCACGGTACCCAGTTACAGGTTCCAGGACAGGAAAGCCCCAATCTACCGGATATCTTTAACGATTTGAAAACTGCTTTTATCGCTTTAGCTGGATCCCTGAACCACGGCAGTGCAGAATTACAGAAGGCAATGTCGAATTCGTTATTGTAATCCATATCTTCAGCAGCGACCTGCCTGAATTCTATCTCTGGATACAATGCTTTAGCCTGTTTAATCATGCCTTCAGAAATATCTATTCCTATTACTCTTCCGCTTGTAACTTTACTGAGCAAATTCGTAATATGCCCCGGTCCGCAGGCAACATCAATAGCGCTATCTGTACTGCCGACTTTTAAGAGATCAAGCAGTTTCAGTGCTGCTTTTTGCTGAACCAATGATTTTTCTTTATATTGACTTGATATATTATCGAAAGTAGTCATGTTAAGCTCCCACAACGTTTTTTAACCCCATATCTATTGATGAATTCATGTAATATCTGTTCTACACAATTATAAATTCTTTCTGAGCCGGTTATTAGCAACGAACTGCTACGAACTCAAATTTATCTGCGGCGCCGCCCTGTCATCGAGCCGGAAGCGCAAAAGAGAATGTGCGTTTAAACTTTATTTGCGCCCTCAGCCTTTCTAATTAATAAACTTGCGAATGATAAATATTCAAATGCTTTGATAGGATCGGATTCAACAATTATTTTATGTGCCAAGGGGTTTCTTATTCCTTGCATTCCTCCCATAAACAAATGCATAAATCCTTCTTGTTCATCCATTTCAGTGGTCGTATTCAAACTATTCAATTTTAGTATGGGATTTTTTGTATTAAAACAAGCACTCATCAAGGTTTTACCATCTACATCGTTGTTTTCCGCCCTTTCCTTTACAAAATTATTAACTGCTTTAAATGCCTCCAATATTGCTTGAGTGTAATGACCAGACTCATATAATGATTTACTGACTTCACAAATTTTGGGATGTAAAATCCTTAGGTTAGGTTTTAATAAAGAGACAGTTACTTCTTGCTTCTTATTTCTTAAGATATCTTCAATAGCCTCTAAATGAGAAATTTGCTTTGACATATCATCTTTAGTGAAACTTACTTCTCCGCGTTTAGTGCCGAGAAGATTTTCCCAATCATAAGTTACATAAAATGAATTGAATATTTTGTATTCGCTACTTTTTCTTGTGAAAATTTGTTCTAATAATTTTGAGCATTTTATAAACCATTTATGACATTTTGCTGTATTTTTTATTTCTTCTTCGCTGCCAATATACGTACCACTAACCGCATCTTTTCTTGGTCTTTTTTTGATAAGTATTTTACCTTTTTTTATTAAATTTTGAAGCTCAATCACAGATCTTTTCATTATAGTTTTTATCCTCTTTCATCCGCTCCTATTGATTTTCCTTGCTCAGATCCTTCCTCTTCCAGCTTCACCTGCACCGCTTTCTCCTCCCCCGTCTCCTCCTCCTTCGCAAGCGTCGCCACCCCGACCACCCTGTCCTTCTCCCCGACATTCATTATCTTGACACCCTGCGTATTCCTTCCCTGCACGCGAATCCCGCTCACAGGCACGCGGATAATGATACCGTTCGAGGTCGTGACCATTATCTCATCGTCCTCGCGCACGCTCCTGATATCAACAACGTTCCCGTTCCTCACGTTCACGTCAATGGTAATCACGCCCTGTCCGCCGCGGTTGCTGGTTCGGTATTCCTCAAATGCCGTGCGCTTCCCGAAGCCGTTCTCGGTCACTGTGAGAAGCGTTGTGCTTTCTTCCACAACAGCCATGCTAACAACTTCGTCCTCGCCCACAAGTCTCATGCCCCTGACACCGTATGCGCCGCGTCCCATGTCGCGCACGTCGTTCTCGTTGAACCGAATCGCTTTTCCGTGTTTTGTCCCGATTACCGCTTCTTTTGTGCCGTCTGTGAGCTTCACCGATACGAGTTTATCCCCATCATCAAGCGAGATGGCGATAATCCCGGTTTTTCTGGGATTTCCGAACTCGGTAAGTGCTGTCTTCTTCGCAGTGCCTTTCTTCGTGACCATCAACAGGAAGTGATTCTCATCAAATTTGCTGATAGGTATGTAGGCGTTTATCTTCTCGCCCTGCTCAAGCTGCAGCAGGTTGACGATAGCCGTGCCCCGCGCCTGCCTTCCTGCCTCTGGTATCCCATATACTTTCAGCCAGTAAACCTTGCCTTTGTCAGTAAAGAAAAGGAGATAATCATGTGTATTGCCGATAAAGAGGTCGCTTACGAAATCCTCTTCCTTGGTCTCCATGCCCATGACACCCTTCCCGCCGCGGCGCTGCTGTTTATATGAATCTACAGCGATGCGTTTGATGTAGCCGCTGTTCGTGATTGTGATGACGTCGTCCTCTTTCGGAATGAGATCCTCTGTAACCAGGTCGCCTGTACTTTCAATGATCTCGGTCCGCCGTTTATCTGCAAAGCGGGCTTTGATGTCTGCAAGTTCTGTTTTTATGACAGCAAGTATTTTTATTTCACTTGCCAGAAGTTCCTTGAGCCAGGCAATCGTTTTCAAAAGCTCGGCGTACTCAGCATCTATCTTCTCGCGTTCAAGACCCGTGAGCCGCTGAAGCCTCATGTCAAGTATAGCCTTTGCCTGCTCAACACTCAGGCTGAACTTAGCTACAAGACCGTCACGCGCTTCATCAGGTGTTTTTGAGGCTTTTATGAGTTTAATGACTGCATCGATATTGTCAAGCGCGATAATCAATCCCTCGAGTATATGGGCGCGCTGCTCTGCTTTCTTAAGCTCGAACTGGCTTCTTCGTATAATGACCTGCTTCCTGTGTGAGATATACTGGACAATTATTTCCTTTAACGGAAGAACAATTGGCCTACCGTCAACAAGTGCAAGGTTGATAACGCCAAAAGTGGTCTCAAGCTGGGTGTGCGAATACAGCTGGTTCAAAATGATGTTCGCCTGCGCCTGCCTTGATATCTCCATTACGATGCGGATGCCATCTTTATCAGATTCATCACGAAGGTCGGTTATCCCCGCGATTTTCTTATCCCTTACAAGACCTGCAATATCTTCTATCAATTTTGCCTTGTTCACCTGGTAGGGAAGCTCGTTAACGATTATCGTTTCCTTGTTCTTTACTTCCTCTATTATTGCACGGGCGCGCATCTTTATTGAGCCGCGGCCTGTCGAGTACGCATCCCGGATTCCCTGCCGCCCATATATGAATCCGGCTGTTGGGAAATCAGGCCCTTTGACTGCGGTCATAAGTTCGTTCCATTCGATAGCGGGATTATCTATGACCATTATAATTCCGTCAATAACTTCCCCGAGATTGTGCGGCGGCATGTTGGTTGCCATGCCGACTGCGATGCCTGTCGAACCGTTGATGAGGAGGTTGGGGAGCTTACAGGGAAGAACGGATGGCTCTTTTAAGGAATCATCATAGTTTGGTACGAAATCAACAGTCTCTTTGTCGATGTCGCCCAGTATTTCATCAGCTATTTTCCCGAGCCGCACCTCAGTGTATCGCATTGCTGCTGCGCTGTCGCCGTCGATACTGCCGAAGTTGCCTTGTCCATCAATGAGAGGATAACGAAGCGAGAATTCCTGCACCATCCTTACGAGAGAATCGTAAACAGCAATATCGCCATGCGGGTGGTACTTACCGAGAACGTCTCCCACTATCCTTGCGGATTTCTTGTATGGCTTGTCGTGGGTCATTCCCTGCTCGTTCATCGCATATAAAATGCGGCGGTGAACAGGTTTCAGGCCGTCCCTGACATCAGGGAGAGCGCGCCCCACGATGACGCTCATCGCATAGTCGATGTATGAGCGTTTCATTTCAACTTCGATGTTAACATCTGTGATTTTTTCGACGACGAGTTTCTGCTGGGGATTCTTGGGTTCTGGGTCGGTCATGGTATCAGCTCAATTTTGATTTAATCTGGTTAAAACGAATTCTTTGATTTTCTTAGCATTTTTAGAAGCCTGCTGCGCCTCTTCAAAAGTAATCTCATAATCTTCTTCTAATGGATATCTGACTTCGACGGCATATCCCGATAGTTCAGACGCAATATCATAAAAGTCAGTAAATTTAGAATCGATTTCTTTGCAAATTGAAATCAATTCCTCAAGGTCATGTATTTTTGGTGTTTCTTTCCCATGAAAAGCAAGAAATCCTTTAAGATATTTTTCTGCGACCTGCTGGCTGTGAAAACATATTGTATCCGTGGGAGGGCTCTGCATTGTGAGCAGATATTCCACTGTTATAAGATCGTTATTTGCTTTATTGAACCATTTTTTGGCTACATCTTTATTGTCCATATATGACCTTTCCTTTTCTAATGATTGAAGTTACAAAAGCCGCAGAAGCATTTTTCCATTTCTCAACTTCCTGCGGTGTATAAACGAGAATATCTTTTGGAATCCTGATATCACGAAGTAATTTTCTTATCCGAAGCCCCCTTTTATGCATTGGTTCCTTCGTCCGGAGAATTACCAGTAAATCCAGGTCGCTGTCTTTTGTCGGGGTTCCGTAAGCGTAAGAGCCAAAAAGGATTATCTTTTCAGGATGGACTTCACTAACGATGCGGTTTTTAATTTCCTGGATGAGTCCATCGGTTAATGGCTGCATAAAAGTATTTGATTACTCCTTTAATTTCTCATAAGGAAACATAGCCTTAACAAATTTCTTTGCTTCGGTCAGATGATTTTTGATATCCTCAGACCGGATATCAAAAGTTCCAAGAGGCGGGTATCTTTCAGCGAAATAGTAACCTGACACCCGCTCGCATAAGTCCCGATAATTTTCCAGTTCATGATTGTATTTGGCAGCATCGTCCAGTAAAGCATCAAGTTCGTGTATTTTCCTTAATTTCCATCCATGCTGTAAAAGAAAAGCTTTGAGATATTTTTCCAAAGCCTGTTGAAGAAATACAGCCGATGCTTCCACGTCATCGTAATCGAGCATGTGAAGCATGCGGCTCCAGTCTTTTCTTGCTATGTTCATCCAATCCGAAGGTAAGGAAGCCTCCGTCATAGGTTTACCCCGTTTTCCAGTATGTCCATTATGAACTGGTCACCAACTTTTCGTCTCGTTTCGGTTTCTTCTGGGGTAAGCACGATAGGCGCAACCGGTAATCCGTTTCTCAGGTCACGGATGAGACGTTTTGCGGATGCTATTCTTTCAAAAAACCTTTCTTTTTGAGACGCTATTACCAGCAGATCTACATCGCTATCTTCGGTTTCCTCACCTCTTGCATAAGAACCAAAAAGAATTACTTTTTCAGCATTATAATTCTTCTTCAACCGCTCGCTTATTTTTTGTAACCTCTCCTGAATCTCCCTGTTCATGATTTTGATTCCTCAAACATCCAGGTTCCTTACATCCTTCGCATGCCTCTCGATGAACTCGCGCCGTGGCTCTACCTTATCTCCCATCAGTATTGTAAAAATCTCATCAGCCTTTATGGCGTCCTCAAGAGTGACCTTAAGCATGGTGCGCGATTCGGGATTCATGGTAGTATCCCAGAGCTGCTGCGGGTTCATCTCACCAAGACCCTTGTAGCGCTGCATAGCGATACCATCCCTGCCTATCTCGGCAAGTTTCTTGTTGAGTTCTTCCTCATTATACACGTAAAATTCGGATTTTCCCTTCTTCACTTTGAAAAGCGGAGGCTGGGCAATATAGATAAAACCGCTATCGATAAGGGGACGCATGTACCTGTAGAACAATGTAAGCAATAATGTCCTGATATGGCTTCCATCAACATCGGCATCAGTCATGACCACTATCTTATGATATCTTGTTTTTTCAATATCGAATTCCTCTCCTTCTCCAATGCCCGCGCCTATGGCGGTTATTAGCGCGCGTATCTCTTCGTTCTTCAGGATTTTCGTAAGCCGCGCCTTCTCCACGTTCAATATCTTGCCGCGAAGTGGCAATATCGCCTGGAACCTGCGGTTGCGTCCCTGCTTAGCGCTTCCACCGGCTGAATCTCCTTCCACGATATAAATCTCGCTAAGCTTCGGGTCTTTCTCGGAGCAGTCAGCTAATTTTCCGGGGAGCGAGCTTATTTCAAGCGCATTCTTCCTGCGCGTGAGTTCCCGCGCCTTCCGTGCTGCTTCCCTTGCTTCGGCAGCCTCAAGAGCCTTTGAAAGGATATTCTTTGCAGCTGCAGGATTTTCTTCGAGGAACTCAGATAAGCCCTCGGAAACCAGCGTTTCCACGATGCCTTTTATATCGCTGTTGCCCAACTTCGTTTTTGTCTGCCCCTCAAACTGCGGGGATGTGAGTTTGACATTGATTATGGCGGTCAGTCCTTCCCTTACGTCGTCGCCCGATAATTTGTCCTCGCCTTTCAGGAATCCCTTTGCTTTGGCATAGTCGTTTGAAACCTTGGTGAGCGCAGCCTTGAACCCTACAAGATGCGTCCCGCCTTCATGGGTGTTAATATTATTGGCAAAAGTATAGACATTCTCGGTATAACTGTCGTTGTACTGCATGGCGATTTCGACCACAGTCGTGTCTTTTTGCTTCTGGAAATATATCGGCTTCTCGTGCAGGAGGTTTTTGTTCTTGTTCAGAAAATCAACAAACGATACGATGCCCCCCTCGTACTGGAATATCTCTTCTTTTTGCGTGAATTCATCCTTAATCGATATTTTGACGCCTTTATTGAGGAAAGCAAGCTCCCGCAGCCGGGCAGCCAGAATATCCAGATTGAATTCAAGCGTTTCGAAAATAGTTTTGTCAGGCTTGAATGTAACCGTTGTGCCTGCCTTCGTTGATTCGCCTATGAGAGTCACTGCGGTAACAGGTTTTCCGCATTCGTACCTCTGCTTGTACAGCTTGCCATCGCGGATGACTTCCACTTCAAGCCATTCAGAAAGGGCGTTAACTGCTGAAACTCCTACGCCATGCAAGCCTCCTGAGACCTTATAGGCATTGTTGTCGAATTTCCCTCCGGCATGGAGCATTGTCATGACAACCTCAAGCGCGGATTTCTGGTATTTTGGCATGACTTCAACAGGGATGCCCCTGCCGTTATCCACCACCCTGACACTGTGGTCTGACCTTATGATCACCTCGATATTGTTGCAGTAGCCTGCGAGCGCCTCATCTATGCTGTTATCCACGACTTCATACACAAGATGGTGAAGCCCGCGTGCATCTGTGCTGCCTATATACATGCTCGGGCGCTTGCGTACTGCTTCGAGCCCCTCAAGTACCTGTATCTGCTCAGCGCCATATCCATTATTGACATCGTTCATATCGAGTACCTTTTTAATAGTTATAATAATATATTGTTATAAAAAATTTCTTTTTGTAACAATATCCGATCCAAATTTCATGCCTTCAATACTTTAGTTCCTTCGGGGTCTAATTGTTTTCAAGGCATATATACCTTATTGCTTCAATGCATAGCGATTTTAATTTTTATTAAAAATCCAATAATAAAACCAAAAAATATATCGGAAAAAGAGAGAAAAACAGCGAAAAAAAGTCTATATTTTTTACAATTTTTTGATTTTTCTGCCCTGACGACAAAAGTCTCATTACCCATCCGAAACATTTCCGGTTTTTGTCGAATAATATTTAACAAAAGCGCGAGAATTAATAATCATGGTGTATGTTACAGGTTTTAAGTGCTTCAGGTGCGGGAGAACCCATAAACCCCAGGAAATAGAAAGGCTCCCGATACCGAGATGCGAATGCGGCTCGGCGGTCGATGCTGAATATGATTACAAATCGATACAGAAAGTCATCCTCCGAGATGAATTCATGAGAAGCCAGCCCACTCACTGGAAATACTGGGCTTTCATGCCTGTAAAAGACCTCTCAAAGTGCATCACAATGGGTGAAGGAGGTACGCCGCTTCTTGAAAACAAAAGACTTTCAAAAGCGGGACGATTGCTTATAAAATATGAAGCCGTAAATCCTACAGGTTCCTTTAAAGACCGCGGCTCTTCTCTTGAAATAACCAAAGCGCTTGAGTTCAAAAAACACAAGGTTGCGCTCGCATCCACTGGCAACATGGGCGCATCTATGGCTGCTTATGCGGCTTTTGCAGGGCTTGAGTGCAAAGTATTCATTCCTGATATTGTAGGTAAGGAAAAGATAATGCAGATAAAAGCCTACGGCGCTGAAACCATATTTGTGGAAGGGGATTATTCAGTTGCAATGAAACGGGCTGAAGAATATGTTCTTTCCAACAGCGACTCGTTTTTAACAGGCGATTATCCATGGCGCAGCGAAGGTACAAAAACCGTTGGTTTTGAGATAGCTGACCAGTTATACTGGCATGTTCCCGATTATGTCGTGGTGCCTGTAGGCAACGGGACCCTTATATGGAGCATTTATGAGGCTTTCAGGGAGCTTTCCCTTGTCGGGATTACTGACAAAATACCACGTATTATCGGCGTGCAGGTTGAGAACTGCGCCCCGGTGGCAGATGCATGGGAGAAGGGGCTTTCTGAAATAATACCTGTTCGGAACCCGGATACAATAGCAACCGCAATCGCATGCGGTGACCCGATAGACGGTCTTGCTGCGCTTCGGGCAATCCGGGATTCAGGCGGTCTTGCAATCAAGGTCAGCGATGGCGAGACGCTTTCTGCACGGGATACGCTTGCAAGGAACGGTATTTTTGTTGAACCCAGCGGTGCAGTTGCATACGCAGGATTCTTGAAGAAGGAGCTGCCTGGGACCGTGGTCTGCCTTGCGACAGGGCACGGGTTAAAGGATATGTACGGGCTGGCTTGAAGCTTGTATGGAATGTTATTCTGTCACACGGCAGACAAATGAAAATAGACCGTAACAACGAACTAATACGAACTCGTACTAACTCCGGTGGCGTGAGTTCGTATCAGTTCGTACGAGTTAGTTGTTGATTTTTTCTCACCAATTTGCGGTGAGCCGTTCATTCCGATAGCCGCAGCAGTATCCCCGACCGCCTCGCCATGATAATCGCCCTCTCAAGCGCAATTAACCCGATAGCGAAATAGAAAATCCCAAGCCCAAAGCCGATCATCACATTCGCCTCGCCAAAACCGTAAAATGAGCGCATATATTCAAGGAAATACGTAAGAGGAATCGCACGCGCCACAATCTGGGCGCTTCCCGGCAGCACTGAAACCGGATAGTAAATGCCGCAAATGAACATAATTATGCCTGATATCGTCCATGCTGCCACCTCTGCGCGCTGGCCGAACCTGAGAATCGAGATGCAGACCAGAATCCCCACCGAAGCCGAGGTCAGGAACAGTCCTGATATGAAAACCAGCACCGGAATAGGACCTGCTACGAGGAAATTAAAACCAAAAGCATAGAAGCTGAGAACCATCAGGATAATAAAAACAACACTGCTTCGAAGTATTCCGAAAAGAAGAGAGCCGATAATAAGGTGGTGTCCCCTGACTGGCGCTATGAATGTATGTTTTATACTTTTGCTCCACATGTCAAACAGCATCACGTATGCGATATCTATCTGGCATACCTGGATGATGCTAAACGCTATCGCGCCAATCAGGATAAAAGAAATGGTATTCGGGCTCAACGAAAAAAAAGTACCCATAAGACCGATGGACATTAGACCGATAAAAGGCCAGAATATTACCTCAAAAATGGTAAAGAAATTCCGTTTCGCCATTATCCAGCTTTTGTAAAATGAAGCGCCTATCCTTCCAGCTTCAAGATTCGGTGCTAACATTCCTGACTCCATTTCCTGATGTTAATTTAGGTAACAGGATATGAAACGTGCTGCCCTTCCCATCGCTCTCTGCCCATATGGAACCATAATGCTTTTCAATTACGTTCTTGCATATGGAAAGCCCTATTCCGGTACCGCCATATTTTCTTTTCGCTGAGCCGTCTATCTGGTAGAACCTTTCAAAAATGCGTGAAAGCTGGTCACCGGGGATGCCTATGCCCGTATCTCTTATGCTTATTTTAACCTTTTCTGGTAAGTCACGTGATATCACGGTTATTTTCCCATCCTGGGGAGTGAATTTTATTGCATTTCCAAGTAAGTTTATTATAACCTGGGTAAGCCTGTCTTCATCCCCCCATATCCTGGGAAGCGACATGGTGTCTTTGAATAAAGAAATTTGTTTCTCTTTTGCCAGGGGCTGGATATCCAAAATACATTTTGACAGGATATCGTTTATCGAAACCAATCCGAAATGCAGTCCCAGCTTATCTTTTTCAAGATAGGAAGCAGCCAGTAATTCTTTAATAAGATGTATTAACCTCTCTGAGTTGCGATGGATTATTCCAAGGCTCTTTTTCTGTTCTTCATTTATCGTGCCTATTGCTTCGTCATCAAGCAGTTCAACAAATCCCTTAATGGAGGTAAGGGGAGTCATCAGTTCATGTGTTATATTTGAAATGAACTCTGTTTTTATCTTGTCTGCCTCTTTGAGTTCTTCGTAGGATTTTTCTAATTTTTCATTGTATTCCTTAATCTGTTGTTCTAATTTTTTATTCTCCGTGACATCCTGGAAAACCACAATATATTTTATTTTTCCTTTGATTACGCCTTTCGAATGGGACACATACAGGTAT
>JBAVMS010000050.1:0-57499 GCA_049690315.1 Candidatus Methanoperedens sp. | reverse complement strand
CCGATATACTAACAAGAAAGGGAGAATATAAGAAAAATGGAACTCACGCCAATCCAGAAAGAGATTTTAACAGCCTTAATTAACCTGTACAGGACAAGAAAACAGGCAATCAAAGGAGAAGATATCGCAGAGATCATAAAACGGAACCCTGGAACGGTCCGTAACCAGATGCAATCGCTAAAAGCACTTGGATTGGTTGAAGGAGTGCCCGGACCCAAAGGCGGATATAAAGCAACCGGCGCAACATACCGGGCATTAAGCCTATCCGAAATGGACAAAGAAACAAACGTGCCCATAAGACGGAATGATGAAATAATTGAAAATGCCACGGCATCAGAAATCAGTTTTACGACCGTCAGGCATCCTGACCTGTGCAATGCAACCGTGCATGTAATCGGAGATATACGAAAATTCGATGTGGGGGACAGTATTTTAATAGGACCCACCCCTGTAAATAAACTTGTAATACGCGGCTCGGTCATTGGCAGGGATGATACCCAGAATTCAATATTGTTCGTCATCCAGGAAATGATTTCCCTTCCCAAAAAACCGGTTAAAAACTATATAAGGGAAAATCCGATAACAATCCCCGCAACTGCAACAATACAGGAAGCTTCAAGGATACTCGTTAAAAACAATATCCACGGCGCTCCTGTAAAGGACAAAGACGGGATTGTAGGAATCGTCACCCTTACAGATATTGGAAAAACACTTGCAGAAGGTAAGACAAGCCTGAAAATAAAAGACATAATGACAAAAGAAATAATCTCTGTTGATGGTGAAACCCCTCTTTATGAAGTTGTAAAGGTATTCAACAAAGAAAAAGTTGGACGGCTCATGATAAAGGTTAACGGGGAACTCGTCGGTCTTATCTCAAAAACAGATATCCTGGGCAAGCTCGCTATTTATTAAAAATGCTTTAACCGATGGAACGGGCATTACTGGGAGAATTTTGTAAGACCGTTCTCATCATCTTTTTTAAGTCTTTTTGTTATCTCAATAAGCGGATGTTTTGCATAATCAAGAATTTTGATATCGGATAATGAATGAAGCCCTGATGTGGTAGCCGTCTTTTCCATCCCGAGATGGATTTCATCCCCCAGCGGAATGACGTATGCATCCATAGTTTTTATTCCGAGTTTTTTTGCTGCTATGACCCTGTGATGGCCGTCCACGAGAATGAGTTTATTGGTTTTTTTAATCACAACTATCGGTTCGGCAAGCCCCTTCTTAAGTTCATATATCCTTCCGTCAAGCTCGTCTGCATAGACTTTGGGCTGCGTTGGCACAAGTTCATCTATGTTGACCGTTTCGCGAACTACGTCAACATGTATATTGTGGATTGCTTCAAGCGTCTTCTTGAGCGTCCAGACTTTTTGCGGGCTTGTTCTCTCGATATGCGAACGGATGACATCGGAATTCGTAATAATGCCCTGCAGGTGCATGTTCTGGTCTACGACAGGCAGTTTTGATTTACCTGACCTGAATATGACGCGCGCCACATCGCTCATCTCCATTTCGGTATCAGCGACGAGTATGTCCCGCGTCATGACATTGGAGATTTTCTCATCGAGTGATTTTTCAAGCAGATTTGAAGCCGATACGTACCCGGCGACTTTGCTGTCCTCTACCACGGGAAAACCATCGTGCCCCGTCTTTCGAATCATATTTATGACATCCTTGACTGTATTCTCCGGAGAAACGGTATCTACGTCCTGTGTCATATAATTCTTGACTTTTGGATGGTCGGTCATGTTATTTTGGTAAATGGCTTTTCCCTTTTTAAAAGTATTGTATATACCAATCTTTATTACCCATTGCAATCAACTTTTAATGGGTGAACATTACGAACGACCAGAACAGGATGCTTCTTGATATTTTAAAAGAGGCGATATCGATCGAGATTTATGGCAGGGAATATTATTCGATATTCAGCGAACTTGTCGAAGATGATAATGCAAAGTCTATTTTCAAAGGACTTGCAAGGGACGAGGGTGAACACAGGGAACTTCTTGAGAAAGAGTACAAAAAAGTATCAGGGAAGCCGATAGATATCACAGAGCTTGATGAAGAGAACAGGGAAAAAGCAAAGCAGATTTTCCCGGAATCACTTGAGCCTTTGGGCATCTCCGAAACTAGGGATGTTTTGACCCTCGGGATACGGACTGAGAAAAGGTCTATTGAGCTATATTCAACCGGCGCAAAAAAGATTGATGTTAAGTCAAGTAAGGATTTGTTCCTGACACTTGTGCATTTCGAGGAGGAACATAAAAAGACCCTTGAGGATGCGTTATATTACCTTGAGCAGGAAGGCTCCTGGTATGGTTATTCCCCTCCCACGATAGAGGGTTGAACCTGAATGGAACACCTGCTCTTTGGCACAGCAGGCACACCATTAAGCTCAAAAGGAAATGACAGTTTATCTGGCATTGAGCGCGTGCACGAATTGGGTCTTGGCTGCATGGAACTTGAGTTTGTCCGCGGCGTTAAGATGGGAGAGAAGACGGCGCGCAATGTGAGGGAAGTGGCAAAGAAACTGGAAATAAGATTGAGTGTGCATGCCCCTTATTATATCAACCTTAATGCCGAAGGTGAAACCCTGATCAAAAGCAAGGAAAGAATCCTGAACTCAGCAAGAATCGGAAGCGTATGCGGGGCAAAAAGCGTAGTAGTACATGCGGGTTTTATCCAGGGAGATTCACGGGAAGCGGTTTATGATCGGATTAAAAAACAGCTAATAGAGATTCAAGAGCAATTAAAAAGCGAAGGCTTGGATATTACGCTGCGCATTGAAACTATGGGACGAGGTTCCCAATTCGGAAGCCTGGATGAAGTTCTTAAAATTACTGAACTCGAAGGAGTATTGCCCTGTATTGATTTCTCTCACCTGCATGCGATAACAGGGAAATATAATTCAAAGGAAGAATTTGCCTCGATTCTGGCGCACGTGGAGGACAGGCTTGGGCGTTTTGGGCTTGACAATATGCATATACACGTTTCAGGGATAGAATACTCGGAGAAAGGCGAGAAAAGACATCTTGTATTTTCTGAGTCGGATTTCAAATATAAGGAGCTTGCGCAGGCGTTTTCAGATTTTAATATAAAGGGAATGGTTATCAGTGAAAGCCCGAATCTTGAAGCTGATGCGATGGCGCTGAAAAAAGAATACGATAAGATAAAAAGTCAACTCTAAACGATGCTCTTATTTACCATCTGCATATAAAAGATAGTTCAATGGAAGAACTCTCCGGAATAATAGAAAAAATACAATCTTCAGAAGAACTGGATTTTGAAGACGGGATGCTCCTTATGGAGTCAAAAAACCTCCCTCTCATCGGAGTGCTTGCTGATTATGTAAGGCAAAAAACCGTCGGTGATGGTGTCATGTTCGTGACCAACTGCCACATAAACTATACCAACGTTTGCACCTCGAAATGCAGGTTCTGTGCTTATTTCAGGGAAGAAGGGCAAAAAGGAGCTTTCACCCTTACCATCGATGAAATACTGGAGAAAGCAGAAAGAGCCTCGAATATGGGTGCAACTGAACTGCACATCGTGGGTTCACTAAATCCAGCGCTTCCATTTGAGTATTATGAAGAAGTGCTTAACAGGCTTCATCAAAAGTATCCGGCTATGTCCCTCAAAGCATTCACTGCTGTTGAAATTGCCCACCTTGCGAAAGCTTCGGGCATGAATGCAAGAGAAGTACTCCTGCGTCTTAAGAAAGCTGGACTTACGGGTCTTCCGGGCGGCGGCGGCGAGATATTCAACGAAGAAACGCGAAAAAAAGTCTGCCCTGATAAAATAACAGGTGAGCAATGGCTCAAGGTCATGGAAACCGCCCACAGCCTCGGAATAAAAAGCAATGCTACGATGCTTTACGGGCATATCGAGACGCATTCCGACATTGTAGACCATATTTTCAGGATAAGAAAATTGCAGGAAAAAACAAAGGGGTTCAATGCATTCATCCCCCTGAAATTTCACCCTGAGAACACCGAACTTCAAAAAAAAGGGCTCGTGCTATACGGCCCAACAGGTTTTGACGACCTTAAAATAATTGCAGTCTCACGTCTTTTATTAAACGGCTATATAAACAATATCAAGACTTACTGGGTCATGGTAGGCGAGAAACTGGCGCAGGTAGCGCTGCATTATGGCGCAAATGATATCGACGGCACTGTGATGGAAGAACGCATCACGCATGCTGCCGGCGGCGCAACGCCTGAGTATATGCCAAAAGAGAGGCTGATCCGATTAATAAGAAATGCGGGCAGGGTTCCGATCGAAAGAACGACGAATTATGAGATAATAAAAGAGTATTGAAATCTATTAAATTAGGCGATGGGCAGAATTTTCATATAACGGTGAGGAATTGCCTCAGTATTTTTTGGCGGGATTAAAAGTTCGTCACCGTCAACGCACAAAAGTAAATTTATTGCATACACTTCCGTTTTGCACGTCAGCCCAGCAAAATAATATTGTCGGCAATTCAATGTTGGCTGCCGTTTTATTTTGTCCACGAAGGTCAGTCGTGCCAAGTATTGTGTTTGTCATTTTACAACCCAACCCTTGCTATTCCTCCTTATTTGATAGACTTGTCTGATACCCACAGTTTATTGTGTGGATGTGGTCTATCTTCGGGCATTGAATAAAATAAATTAAACGATTTCCTTGTAGATACTTGTTAATTCTTTCTTGAACTTCGCTGGATTATCTTCTTGGAGTTTGAAGGTTTTATTGATTTTCTCGATAGTCGACTTATCAGCACCTGCTTTCTTGGCAAGTTCCATAAATGTCGAACAATCGAGTTCTTCAAAGGATTTTTCATCCCAATATTCATTCAGAGTTTGTGGTTCTGGAGCTATGTTTATCCCAAACCCTTGCTTGATTTTAGATAAAACATCATTTTGATTTTTTTTCAAGTCATTCAATTGCCAAGTTGAATATTGATTATAAATTCTTACAGAGTTACTGAACAACTCAACATTGTTCTTAAAGTATTTTTCCTTTTTTTCAGCATATTCTTTATTCCCTTGCGCTGAATTTTTTTTTCTTGAAATCAAAACCAAATTTCCGAGTTTGTTTGTCCATTCCTCTCTTTCGCCATCGGTAAAATCAGTTTTCCATTGACTGCCATCGTTGGGGTTTTGAGGCAATATATGTTCTATACTTATTGTTTCTGGCATCTCCAGTTTTGTAGTATGGCCGTGATAAAGCAAGTCGAGTTTTAATAAAATATATCTTGCTGCCCGTTTGCCATAAACATTTCCAGTCAAGGTATCAAGCAAATCTTTGTCAAGGGAAAGGACTGCATTAGTTAAAACATCATCTGTTTTTTTTGCATCATCTATTGCCTGAATAATCGCATTTACATTTTCTATTCTGTCAGTAGGAGTGCGGCCAACTAACCAATCATTTGCAAATTTATTATCAAGTTGCTTTACAAAATCAATTAGTTTTACCGTGTTGAATTTATCGTAATATCTCAATAAAGGCGCAATCCAAAAATCTGCTTCAAATCCCTTTTGCATCAAATGTAGATGATTGTATAATTCAAAGCTGTTGGTCAAGTTGTAATTGTCATTTTCAAAAAGCTGTTCATAATGTTTTTTGTATTTATCAATTAATTTAAAAGTATCTTCACCTTTTTGAAGAATTGGCGTTAACTTAGTGTATGTTTTTGTATTTCTGTCAAAACTTTTTGGATTATAAATATTGTCTTCAAACTCTTTTAGCAAACTGACAGATGCTTTTCGCTTCACTAAAATTGTTCTCAAATAGGATAAGAAAGCGTCAAAATCCTCACCGAAATAACCCTCCGTTTCTTCCCATTTTTTAGCCCACTCAAGCCGTTTCACATCATCTTTAATTTTTCCAAGATTATCTGCTTTAATAATGTCACTGTTACGCAATTTAATTCCTCGGCTATTCATAACTGTAAATAACCTGAACGCATCTTCAAGTTCTTCGGCAGCTACATAAATCATCAAAACATTTGAACGCAAGTAAGTAAAGAAATCATCAATGTTATTTGTGGAAAAATATTCTCGGATATTCAAAATCGCTTTAGACATATTCTTGATTGAAATATCTTCTTCTTCATTTTTAATTTTTAAATTCAGTTCGTTTTCTCTTGTTGTTCCACCTTTTTCCTTCACAAACTCGTTAATAAAATCCTTTACTTGGGGTCTAATGTCAAAAACGATACGAAGGCGCTCTGGAATATTATCATAAGGATTTGCCATTTGATAAATCGTATCGTTGCAAGTTTTCAAAAGGCTTTCATTTGTAGAAGGAGTTAAATCCCTTACTACGGCAGTAATCAGAAATAAGGTGGTCAATCTTTGTTGTCCATCTAACAAATCAAACTCCTCATACTTTGTATGCCCTTCTTCTTTTTCTTTTTTTCTCAAAACCATTGAACCTAAAAAGTATTGCGAATCAGGATTAGAAGTCCTTGCTTGCATTACATCATCAAGCAATTCGGTTACTTGGTCTTTGTCCCAAACATAGGGTCTTTGGTATTCTGGAATACGAAACCATTTTGAGAAAACATCTCTAACGAGTAGTTTATCACTTTCAATTTTTTGTGCCATACTTTTTTTTGTCTGGTTAGTTTTAATTGTAAATTGTCAAGTTAATAAGTGTCGCCCAAAAATGCAGCCCTGCACAAAAGCTATAACCCAAGCTCAGCGCGTTTCAATTCGCTTTTCTTCTTCTCAAGGAAACTATAAACCGGGCCATGTGCTGATCCTGCAAGGAGCATATCAATGCCTGCTCTTGCCACCGCATTTTGTTCAGGAAATCCTATTATGCTCACTGTTTTTCCATAAACCGATATCTGCACATTGGTAAGGCTCTCAAAAACCTCGCGTGATTTCCCGCCTTTACCTATGATTCTTCCTTTGATACGCTGCAGGTCTTTTTCTGTTCTTGCAATATTTGAAAGGTCCATTGTTTCGAACAGCAGAAGCTCTTCATCAAACAGCTTAAGGGCTTTTTCGGGGCTGAAACCGCGCGCTATAGCATGGACTACTTCTTTTGTCCTCAATCCTTTGATAGCATCCTTTGGATCCGATATCTCGACATCCCCGCTCTGGCTATCGATATTTAGCGCTGCAGTTGATTTTTCTTCAATCAATTGTTTAATAGTCCCTTTCGGGCCAACAAGAACTGCCACCCTCTCAAGTGGAATTTTAATATGCTCTGTCATTTTTCTTCCTCTTTATTACTTTTTATTATTGAAATCATCTCATCTTCATTTACCGGAATCTTCAATTTTTTAAAAAACCTTGCAATATTGACAACATCGCGCTGCAAATACATTTCAGCATGGTAATGGTCGGTTGTGACCGACTGTCCCATATCAATTATCACAGGCTCCATATTATTCATGTCAACCAGTATATTATATTCGCTAAGGTCGGCGTGAACAAGTTTTGCTTTGGAATACAGGAGGCCCATATATTCGACAATCTTTTTAAAAATATGTTCCGCTTCCTCTGTGGTCAGTTTTACATCCTTTAATTGCGGCATCGGGACGCCGTCCTTCCCGATGAACTCCATCAACAGGATGTTCCTTTTAGTAATATACGGTTTTGGAACCCGCACGCCCGCTTCTTCAGCCCGCTTCAGGTTCTTATATTCTTTTTTAGTCCATGCAAGAATTATATCTTTCCTGCTGTGTTTAATCCCTACAAATCGCGGGTCTCCGAGGATATAATCTTTCATTGCATTAAAATTTGCAGTGGAAATAAGGTATATTTTTATAGCAATTTCAGAACTGGCATCGTTTTTCGATATGGCATGGAAAAGATTTGCTTCTTTTCCCGTGCTGAAAGACCCGCCTATCGCGTCAATGTAACCTTTTCTTGCAAGTTCATAAAGAGCCATCAATGTGGCATTATCAAAAACATCGTCAAAAACCTGTCTCAGGTCAGAATCCTTGATACGCGTGCGGAATTCATCGATTTTGTCATCCATCCGTTGAATTTGCTTATCCCTGGCCATACTAAAAACTTAACTTTTCAAAAATCCCTTTCGCTCAAGCCAGTTCACCTGAGGGCCGCTATATTTCCAGATTATATCGGCTTTTTCATTCTGGAAAGACCATGGGACCAGAATAACGACATCCCCCTCACTGATCCAGACATTTTTTTTCATTTTCCCCGGAATTCGAGCGAGTCTTACCACCCCATCCATGCACCTGACCCTGAGCTTATTTGCGCCCAGCAAACTTTCTACAGTTCCCAGTATTTCATTTGCTTTTTTCTGCGGAATGCGAACCCTGGTAAATTCTTCAGGCTGCTGGCTGCTACTTTCTCGCTTCTTCAGTATAAACACCTCATCATTTGTCTTTATTGTTTCCGTTCTATGTAAAGGTTACTGATATAATAAAATCAAAAAATTTTTAAAATTTTGCGATACTTATTTTATAAATCAATTTAATGAAGTCATGCAAACAAACATGTCAAAAATTTCAATCCTGGGAATTGAGGGAACCGCATGGAACCTGAGCGCAGCAATTGTTGATGAGGACGATGTGATTGCTGAAACCACAGCCACATATATGCCAAAAACAGGCGGCATCCATCCGCGTGAAGCAGCACAGCATCATGCAAACCACATCACCGAAGTGGTAAAGGAAACCCTGAAAAAAGGCAACGGTGAGATAAGCGCAGTGGCGTTTTCCCAGGGGCCGGGGCTTGGGCCGTGTCTTCGCACCGTCGCTACGGCTGCAAGGGCTCTTGCATTATCACTGGGCGTTCCTCTTATCGGGGTCAATCACTGCATCGCGCATATAGAGGTAGGAAGATGGAAAACACCTGCGAAAGACCCTGTAACTCTTTATGTCAGCGGCGCAAATTCCCAGGTTCTGGCGTACAGGAAAGGCCATTACAGGGTATTCGGGGAAACGCTTGATATCGGGATCGGGAACGCCCTTGACAAATTCGCACGCTCGGTAGGATTGCCTCATCCGGGAGGTCCAAAAGTCGAGGAGCTTGCAAGAGCAGCAACAAAATACATCCAGCTGCCCTACACAGTAAAAGGCATGGATTTTTCTTTTTCCGGATTGACGACAGCGGCGCAGGAATCGACAAAGAACGCCGCATTGCCTGATGTCTGTCATTCATTCCAGGAAACAGCTTTTGCGATGCTTGTCGAGGTGACGGAACGCGCGGTGGCGCACACAGGAAAGCGGGAAGTTCTACTTGCAGGCGGCGTTGGGGCAAACAGCAGGCTTCGCGAAATGCTTAAAATAATGTGCGAGGACAGGGGAATCGAGTTTTATGTGCCCGAAAAAAGGTTCATGGGGGACAACGGAGCCATGATAGCATATCTTGGTCTCCTGATGTATAAATCAGGATACAGAACAGCTATTGAGGATTCCAAGGTCAATCCGAACTTCAGGCCTGACGATGCGGTGGTGAAATGGCGATGAGCAGCACCACTCCGAAGGTAATAATAGCAAGCGGCGCCGAGGCGATGATAGCGCTTGAAGGAAATACGATAATCAAGACAAGGATAGAAAAGCGCTACAGGTTGAAAGAAATAGATGAGAATATCAGGAGGGAAAGGACAAAAATCGAGGCACGGTTGATTTCCGAAGCGCGAAGATGCGGCGTCCCCACACCGATAATCAGGGACGTTACAGATTTTGAAATCCGGATGGAGTATATCGAGGGAACGGCGCTCAAGAATATTGTGAACCCTTCGCTTTCAGAAGAAACAGGAAAGCTTATCGGACGCCTTCATACATGCGGGATTATCCACGGCGACCTTACCACGTCTAACATTTTGTATAAGGATGGGAAGTTGTTCCTTATAGACTTTGGCCTTGCCTATCTTGACAAGACGCTGGAAGCAAGGGGCGTGGATATACATGTACTTTTCCAGACGTTTGAGAGCACGCATGAGAACCATGAAGAACTCATAGAAGCTTTCAAGAAAGGATATGCGACGACTTTCCAGGATGCAGCGAAAGTCTTTGAGCGAGTGGCGGAAATCGAATCCAGAGGAAGATACTCTTGACTTAGGTATGGACAGCTTACATAGAGTTTATATATGAACAACGCGCATTAACCCACTGTCAGTTAGCTAATTAGTAACTTATAGATTTTGGAATTGACCATCTGTTTGTTCTTTTTTAGGTAGATTGAATAAATAAACAGAGGTAAAAATTTGTTAGAACAAGACATGAATTCTCCTGTCTCAACAGGTGATGTCCACGATGTAACTATTGACGGCATTGCCAGGGAAGGGGATGGAATAGCACATATTCAAGGTTTAGTGATTTTCGTGCCTGGCACGAAGGTCGGAGACCAGGTAACGATTAAGATTGAGCGAGTAATGCGAAAATTTGCAATTGCAGCACTTGCGCCAAAAAACTAAAATAAATAAATCAACGGAGATATATATATGAATTTTGAAAGAAATGACCGCGGCGGCGGTTTCAGACCAAGTGGTCCGAGAGATCAGCACATGGGTCCGAGAGAAATGTTCAAAGCAACATGCGCTGACTGTAAACAGGAAACTGAAGTACCCTTCAAGCCATCCGGTGACAGACCGGTATATTGCAGGGAATGCTACCAGAACCATAGACCAAAGAGATTTTAATTAACATAACGGGCGCTGATGTTGCGCCCGCAGTCTTTTTTTTATTTACCAGTTTTTTAGCCAGCGGCTTAATACTGATTTTTAGCGTCAATCTTCATCGAATGCCGAAGCTCCACAGCAACACCCTTCCCGCACCCTTTCATCTCCCAGCCGCTCATCAGCGCACGCCCCACACCGAAGAACGTTTCACCTTCAACAATCACCTCATCATTGGGACGGATTTGCGGGTCAGCATCAAGCACACCCGGCGCAAGAATACTGCTGTGCGGAGTGAAATCGCCTATTTTCACCTTATAGAAGGGATAGCTGCGAAGCCGCATTCCACCTTCTACTGTCAGGGCAGCTGTCCCGTACTGCGGGATTAAAGTTGCAAGCTGCTGCTTTCCTTCGAATAACTGGAACTTTGGATACGGCGCTCTTACACTGGCTCCATTCGTGACAAGCATATTCCCGGCGCCGCGCCCGAACTGGTAATCCACGGATGCGCGCATAATGTCAAGGTTTGCCGGATCACTTGTGCGCTTTTTTGTATGTTCAAGCCCTGAAACTGTATCTCTCAATTTGTCAAGGGATGTGTTTGAAGTGACGCCTTCATCCGCTGTATAAATAAACCCAAGTCCGAGCTCGCTTTCCACTGATTCACATATTTCCCTGTATGCCCCGTGCACATGCGCAATAATATATTTATATTTGTTCTTCTCAAGGTACGAGCGCAGGCAGCCACCTACCCATGCCCTTTCCTCAAGATCCCAGTGCCCTGTTACAGGAGTATCGTAATGTGCAGCAGGGTACATCAGTTCAAGCTCGCGCGGGACTACACCCATCGGAGACGTGATTATCACCTCATGGACAAATTTTCTGTACTTCCCAAGGGCATTGATGAATTTCTGGTGGGAAAGGGATATTGAATAAGGTTTTTTTGCAGAACACGGAAGAAGCACGAGGGTATCAAGCTCTGGCGCAGTATAGCGTTCCACGACCCTCTGCGCAAACCTCCGGATTTCCACCCGGTTTAGCGATTCTGATGTATTGGCATAGAGCATAGCCGCCCTGAATATCGGCGTTCTTTTTTCGAGGAACTCGTATTGGGCATCGATAATGCGAAGCGCCGCAGTAAGCCACGGGCGCGCCCTGCACTGGCGCTCCACGTATTCGCGAAGATGCCCTGACCTTATTTGCTCGCGGACGGCGCGCAGTTCCTCGCTGAGTTTTAATGAGTTATGTGAAGACAGCAATTCAGCGCGCTCTTTTTTGGGCATTTTAAGAAGTTCCGCAGGGTTATTCGCAAGACATACTGAACAGGCGCAGGGGAATTCATGCAGCCTGTCAAGGTGGTGCTCGCCAGAGTTTGTTAAATAAATATCCTGGTACGCTTTGATTACTGGCAGGGTTTCATCAACGATATCGACACCCATGTACACAAGCATGGTAAGGTTTTCGGGTGTGGCAAGCGCCGGCGCATAGAGAAGCGAGTCGATGCGGGTGTTTTCCCTGAGCCTGATGATGGATTCCACGAGCTCACGCGCCCTGTTTTCAAGCTGTTTTGCGTCGCCGAGGACGTATAGCTCTGATTCCGGGTATTCAAGAGCAAATGGATGGATGACAGCGCCTGTGTGGGCAAAATTTGATACAAGTTTTACTCCCTCCTGAAGCTCTTTTATGATTTCCTCTCTTGTATAGAGGGGCAGTGAGTTATGAGGGAGGATGAATATTTTTCCGGCATCAGGTTCAGGAGGTGCAGTTCTTTTCCAGAGAGAGCCGGAATCGATTATGGGGCTATCTTTTTCATGAATATTTATAACGGCGGGGGTTGAAAGCTCATTTTCCAGAACCAGTTTGCCAATCCTGGCAGCGCCGTCGCGATGGGTTATTTCGAAGATTTTGCTCATAAAGTTTCACAATCAGGATTAAACCGCAAATTAAACGGATAAACGCAGATTTTTGTTATTCTGCTTTTAGGTGGGGGTTTTATTTAAATATGAGCTTAAATTGAAATGGATTCAAAATTCTCTAATAAACCCTTTTCACGTGCGCTTCCTGAGCTTTCCACCTGCTATCTGCCCGGCGATGTCTGATATCACAAGCAATGGTATAGCAGCCAGGCCCAAACCTGAAAAAATCCTTAATAAGAACACAAACGGCACCGGGATATGCACTGCCATCATCCATTGCTTTGAGAACCTGGCTGCATTGCTCCTCAAATAACCAAATGGCAGGTTTATCAGGAATACTACAAGCATCAGTTCATTTATAGACAATTCATTTATAAACATCGTTCACTTCTCTATCCATTTTCTTTTTTGTATCTCCCTATTTAATTAGTTTGCGCATTTTAGATAACGGAACTGCTGCACAGGTTGAGGGTATAATTTTACATTAACCGTAAAGTACATAAATTGATATGTTCATTTTGAAACCACGGAATTCAAGTAAAAAGGAGAAGATAAAATGCAGATAGACCCGATTTGTGGAATGCAGGTTGATGAAAAAACCGCACAGTATAAGACCGAATATAAAGGCAAGACATATTATTTCTGCGCCCCGGGATGCAAGAAGGCGTTTGAGTCCGAGCCTGAAAAATATTTAAAGAGCGGGCCGGTGGGCATGGGCGGGGAAAAACCCTGGTGGAAATTCTGGTAGTTATAATGCCATTGTAATTGCACCGTTTATAATTTATACTATTTTTATTGGGTGATGGCAGGTAATTCTGCAGATTGGGGTTTAAACTTCAATCTGTCTCCCGATTTTTTGTTATCCTGCAAACTGTTTTATCTATGTGATACTATTAAGTAGCCAGCAATATATTTAAATGCACTAATCGAAGGAAAATCAAAATATCTGAGGGGATATTAACAATGGACGAAAAGCATAACAACCAGCTCACAGTTGCAAAGGCATACCCGAATGATGCAGGAAGAGGAATAGCGCGTCTTGACCCGCATACATTAATGGTATTACAGCTTGTGCCCGGAGATATCATAGAAATCGAAGGGAAAAAAACAACGTCTGCAAAAGTCTGGCGCGCAGACCGGAATGATTGGGAACAGAATATTATCCGGATTGACGGGTTTATCAGGCAAAATGCCGGAGTCGGCATCGGTGACTCAATTAAAATAAAGAAAGCCGAGGTCAAACCGGCTGAAATGGTAGTTCTTGCACCCTCGGAAGGCACATCCATCCAGTTCAAAGGTGAAGCTGACGACATGGTCAAACGACAGATAATGAAGCGCCCCCTCACAAAAGGGGATATAATACCTGTTATGAGTACAATGGCGCATCCTTTCCTGGGAAAGGTTGTAACCGGGCAGGCGATATCTCTTATAGTAACAGAAGCTGAGCCCGGCGGTGTTATTCTGATTACAGATAGTACTGAAATAAAACTCATGGAAAAACCCGTGGTACTGAAAGTAAGGGGGACAGGAATAACCTATGAGGACATTGGAGGCCTGACTGATGAAATCCAGCGCCTGCGTGAGATGATAGAACTGCCCATGAAACACCCTGAAGTATTTGAACGGCTGGGAATAGAGCCGCCAAAGGGTGTTTTGATGTACGGCCCGCCAGGGACCGGTAAAACGCTTATCGCAAGGGCTGTGGCAAACGAATCAGGGGCGAATTTCTTCTCTATCGCGGGTCCTGAGATAATGAGCAAGTATTACGGTGAAAGCGAGCAGCAGCTTCGCGAGAAATTCGAACAGGCAAACAAAGCTGCGCCGTCGATTATATTCATAGATGAACTGGACTCCATTGCTCCAAAAAGGGAAGAAGTGACAGGAGAAGTGGAAAGGCGCGTTGTGGCGCAGCTTCTTACAATGATGGACGGGCTTGAAGAAAGGGGTCAGGTGGTAGTGATAGGAGCAACGAACCGCATTGATGCCATTGACCCTGCACTGCGCCGCCCGGGCAGGTTTGACCGCGAGATAGAGATAGGAGTGCCCGACAAGCATGAAAGAATCGAGATATTCCAGATACATACGCGCGGCATGCCGCTTTCAGATGATGTGAGAATCGAATATATCTCGGACAGGACGCATGGTTTTGTAGGGGCGGACATATCAGCCCTCGCAAAAGAAGCAGCAATGAAAGCGCTTCGCAGGTACCTTCCCAAAATCAAACAGGATGAAGCAGTTCCGAGTGAGCTGCTTGAAAGCATGCGCGTCACGGCTGACGATTTTGAAGATGCGCTCAAGGAGGTTGAACCCTCGGCAATGAGGGAAGTGATGATAGAGATCCCGAAGGTTGCCTGGGATGACGTGGGCGGGCTTGATGAGGCAAAGCAGGAAATAAAAGAAGCTGTGGAATGGCCTCTTAATCATCCGTCGAAATTTGAAAAGATGAGTATCCGTCCCCCACGGGGAATACTTCTTTACGGTCCTCCGGGAACCGGGAAAACACTCCTTGCAAAAGCAGTCGCGACCGAGAGCTCTGCTAATTTCATAAGCGTCCGCGGCCCGCAGTTATTATCCAAATGGGTTGGGGAATCTGAAAAAGCGATACGGGAAGTGTTCAAGAAGGCGCGCCAAGTGGCGCCGTCTATAATCTTCCTTGATGAACTTGATGCTATAGCTCCTATCCGGGGCACTGAATTCGGTTCCAAGACCTCGGAACGCGTAATCAACCAGTTGCTTACAGAGCTTGACGGGATTGAAGTCTTAAAGAGCGTTGTGGTGATTGCAGCAACAAACAGGCCTGAGATAATCGATCCTGCTCTTATCCGTTCAGGCAGGTTTGACAGGCTGGTTTTCGTAGGACCGCCATCAAGGGAAGGAAGGATAGGTGTATTCAGGATACACATGAAAAATATCCCTGTTTCGGATGACGTGAATATAGAAGAACTTGCTGACCTTACTGAAAATTATGTGGGGTCTGATATAGAATCACTGTGCAGGGAAGCCGTGATGCTTGCTCTAAGGGAGAATTTCGAAACCGAGAAGGTTGAAATGAAACATTTCCTTGATGCACAAAAGAAAGTAAGACCTGCGCTTGCCGAAGATATGATGGAATATTACGAGAAGCTGCAGGAACAATTCAAGGGCGGGACAAAGCAGGAACAGAAGTCTTATATAGGTTATAGATAAAAAAAGATAGGAGATTACTATGGCAAAAATACTTGCAAAAAATTTAGCTAATAAGAGGGTAATGCTTACTGACGGGTCGGAATTAGGATTTGCCAGCAACGTGGTTATAGATACCCAGAGTGGAGCTTTGATATATTTGGTTGTTAAACCTGCAGCAATGGTTGAAACTTCAAAATATAAGACACAGAATGGTTACGTATTGGTACCATTTGAAGCTGTAAGGGCTGCAAAGGATTACGCTATCGTTGATAAAAAGCTGATAACTGGCAGCGATTTTGATTAAATTTTTTTAAAATCCGGGGCGGTATCAGAAGGCAATGTTTTGAAGGGTGAAATAAAAGTCACAATAATTTGCTCAACTCTGGACAGGGCAAGCCAGAATATTAAAAACAATCTCCTGAATAGCAGGAAATGGCAGGCTATATCCGATTCTGATTGTACAGCCCTTGAGTACAAGGATTTCAGGATTGTTGAAATAAGCGAATCCCTGATTCACCTGGATGGGATTGATAAAAAATTAAATGCGTGGGGTTTTCCGGCATCCCTTATAATCTTTGCATCAAAACACAGGAGCAAAGACATGAGGGCTATTCTTACAGTTCATTCAACAGGCAACGCCAGTGAAGCCGTATTCGGGGGAAGCCCGAAGAAACTTGCAGTTGCAGCGCCGCAGGTTGTGCGCTCACTACTTCGCTCCCTTACAATACTGGCTGAAAATGAGGAATATGAAGTTACTCTTGAATGCACTCACCACGGCCCAACTGATATCGGTGTACCTTCGGTTTTCATTGAAATCGGGAGCGGCGAATCCCAGTGGACAGATGAAATTGCAGGAAGGCTGGTTGCAAACGCAATACTCATGTTAAAAGAAGACGACTCGCCTGTAGCTGTGGGTTTCGGGGGAACTCATTACGCCCCGAGACAGACCGCACTTATCCTGTCATCGGATATCGCATTCGGGCATATATTCCCTTCCCACGCACTCGATGTACTGGATGAGGATATGGTACGCCAGGCGTTTATGAAATCAAAAGCGGATTTTGCTTATTTTGACAGGAAATCGATGAAAAGCGGGCAGCGCGAAAAATTGCGTAAATTCGTTGAAAATATCGGGTTTGAAGTGCTGAAAGAAAGTGATATAAAAGATATGGACGGCATACCCTGGGAGTTCTGCGCACAACTCCGGAAGAGAGTAAAGGAGATTTGTCCATCAGGCAAACCGGTGATAACAAACGGTATAAAATGTGAAGTTTCATCATGCCAGGGCTGCATCTGCCCGAAGGTGAAAATTGCGCGGATAAACCCGGCTTTATTATCTGAAGCTGAAAAACTTGACAGGAACAGGTTGAAAGAATTCCTCTCAAGCCATAACATTGCATATATCGAATATGAAGACGGCAGGTTCGCCCATGTCCTGATTGGTTTGAATGACCGCTGCGCAAGACTGGCGGCCGAAGAATTGACTGATGAATGCGTAAAAATACTTAAAAACCATTATGATGTAAAACTGGACAACGGGACATTGCAAATAACAGAAAAAAAATTCAACCCCAGACTTGCAGAATCATATGGAATATGCGAAGGCCCTCTCTTTGGAAGACTGGCTCAGGGCGAATCTGTGATTATAGATGGAAAAACTATAAATCCAGAGATGGTATATGAAATAAACAAAAGGGCCATTAAATTAGGCAAGTTAAACGAGTGAAGGAGATAAAGTATGGAATCAATAATAAAAGAGGCAATTTCAAGAGCAGGAGAATCGCCATTACCTGTTGTCGGGGATACAGACCAGGAACTTGCGGAAATCCTGCAGGAATTAAGAACTAAAATCGTGGTATTAGGATGCGGAGGCTCGGGCTCAAACACAATCCAGAGAATGTATGAAGAAGGAATTCAGGGCGCAGAGCTGTATGCGCTCAATACGGATGCCCAGCATTTGTTGAATATTAAGGTAAAAAGAAAAATCCTTATCGGAAGAAGCAGGACAAGAGGATTGGGTGCAGGAAGCCTTCCCCAGATAGGCATGGATGCAGCCCAGGAGTCAAAGGCTGCAATTGAGAAAGCAATAGGAGATGCCGATATGGCTTTTATCACATGCGGCCTTGGCGGAGGAACCGGTACGGGTTCAGCTCCCGTAGTGGCGGAGATTGCGCGGGATGCAGGCGCCCTCTCAATAGCCGTGGTTACGCTGCCCTTCTCGGTTGAAGGGTCAGTACGCCTGGAAAATGCAGAAGCCGGGCTTGAGCGGCTTCGCGATATCGTTGATACGGTAATCGTTGTGCCCAATGATAAATTGCTTGAAGTGGTTCCCCACCTTCCATTACAAACTGCATTTAAGGTCTGCGATGAGATATTAATGCGGTCTGTCAAAGGTATTACTGAATTGATAACAAAGCCGGGACTTGTGAATCTTGATTTTGCAGATGTAAGGGTAATTATGCAAAAAAGCGGCGTGGCAATGATAGGCCTGGGAGAAGCGGAAGGAGAGAACAAGGCAATCGAATCTGTCCAGAAGGCGCTTCGAAGCCCGCTTCTTGATGTGGATGTCTCGGGAGCGACAGGCGCACTTGTCAATGTCGTGGGCGGCCCGGATATGACAATAGCAGAAGCCGAAAGTGTGGTGAATGAACTTTATACCCGTATCGATTCCAAGGCGAGGTTGATATGGGGCGCCGCTGTAGAGCCTGAGCTTGAGAATATAGTCAGGACGATGATAGTGGTCACAGGCGTAAAGTCACCGCAGATAATGGGCAAAAACACATCGGGAGATATTCGCACTGCAAAATACGGAATTGATTTTGTCAAATAACAATTTTAAATGCCTGCATACATAAATGAGATTTTCAATTCAATACAGGGCGAAGGGCCGTATGTAGGCGTACGGCAGGTATTTGTCAGGTTTGAGGGGTGCCAGCTTCACTGTGGATACTGCGATACGCCGCAAACCAGGAATGTCTCAGGCTCATGCAGGATTGAGAAAAACCCCGGAAGCGGGGATTTCTATGCTGTCAAAACCCCTCTCGACAGGGATGAAGTAGCCGGATTAATCCGGAAATTATGGTCGCCTTCAACAAGGCATGTAAGCCTGACCGGGGGAGAACCTCTCATCCATTCGGATTTTATAAGAACGCTCGATATCGGATATCCGATTTATCTTGAAACAAATGCAGGATTTCCGGAAAAAGCCCGGGAACTGAAAGACATTGTTGCCATAGCATCATGCGACATCAAGCTTCCTGAACACGAATCTACTGACCATTATGCTGAATTATTAAAAAACGAACTTGAGACAATTTCGATATTTAACGAAACCTCAAAGACTTTCGTAAAGGTGATAATCCTCCCCGAGACCACAAAGCAATCATTATCTTCTGCAATAGACGGTGTTGTATCAATCGACAGGAATATTCCCTTTGTGCTTCAGCCAGTCACTTCAAGTACAAGGGTTTCCTCGTTGAAACTGGCTGAGCTTATGGATTTTGCCGGGGAAAAATTAAAAGATGTGCGTGCGATACCGCAAACGCACAAGATGATGAATTTGCTCTAATTACCAGTTGCAGTTGCGAGTGATAACATAGCATTGGCATCGGGCGATGAGCCTACGATAATCATCGAGCTGCTGTTTGTCCACATTATACTGTAATATGCGACCTGCTTGGCGTTTTCTGTAAAATAATCTTTGATCTTTGTTGCACTATGCCCGTTAAATGAAACTTCTTCAAATGGATTGTAGTTTGCATTTTTGTACTTCGACTTATACTGGATAACTAGCTCCTGTGGATTGTTATTTCTAATTAATTGAACATAAACATCATCGACGTTATTATACCTGTAAACTCCTTCAGTTGCATTTATCGTGGTATCTCCAATATCCACGGGGGTTTCATGGGTTCCCATATACGTGAATCCAGCCGGTAAATTGGTTTGCGGAATAACCCCGGAGGTCGAATTTTGGGCTACTTGCTGTTTGTCGAAAATACATCCTGAAATTAAGACTGTAATAATAAGCAGTGCTGATATCCATAATTTTTTTGTCATATATTATCTCCTACCGTTAATATGCTAAAGCTTCAAAAAGTTAACGGTTGAATAGTTATTGAAACCTGTTTATAAACCAATCACAAATTTTAAAATCTGGTTTGATGATATACTGTTCATGGATTATCGGACAGGTTCAATAGGGAGGCTCTTTGCAGTCAGGATTGACCACGGCGAAGATGTAATTGCAGAGATATGCAAATTAGCATCGAAAGAAAACATAAACTCAGCCTTTTTTGTTATGCTCGGGGCGATGGCAGAAGCGGAACTCGTAACAGGGCCAAAAGAAAAATCAGTGCCGCCTATCACAGTCTGGTCGGCATTCGACGATGCGCGCGAGATAGTTGGCGCAGGGAACATTTTCAGGGAGAACGGCGCTCCAAAGGTTCATCTTCATGGTGCTGCGGGAAATAGCAAAAACATGATAATGGGATGTTTCAGGAAAAAGGCGCAGGCGTTCATGGTTGTTGAAATATTTATAGTTGAGATGGATATTGCTGCGGAGAGGGTGTTTGACGAGAAGTTGGGGACTTCGCCGATAAGGTTTCTATGAAAAATGGTGCATAGTTACTATGATATAGTTTATTGGTCATAATAATTAAATAAAACCGGAGATATTGATGGATATCGAACGAATTGGCAGATACAAGGATAAACTGAATTTCATTTCTGAAAGGAAACAGGATATTGAAGAATGGATGTCGGGCTATGATTCTTCTGATTTTGTTGCTGATAAAAAGACACGACTTGCGGTTTATAAGGCATTCCAAGAACTTGTGGAGGCATCTTTTGATATTGCTGCAATGGCATGTAAAGATTTGAAAATAATTCCGAAGGATGATTATACAAATATCGACCTGCTATTTGAAAAAAAGATCATTAATAACAGCTTAAAAAATGCTCTTTCTGAGTCCAATGGTTTGAGGAACAGGCTTGTCCACCGCTATAATGGGTTAGATGATTTATTAGCATTTGATTCAATCATTGGACATTTAAAAGCGATTTCGGATTTTTCAGAGGTAATTGAGATATGGTTGAAATCGAACCTGTAAGGAAAGACTTTTATTTCCTGTCTTTGCAAGAAGATATTCTTGCTATCCTGCTTTACGGGTCAGTTGCAAAAGGTGAGGATACGTCGCAAAGCGATATTGATATTTGTATAGTTTCACCTTCATGTGAAGATAAGAAGAGTTTATTGAATGAAATATACAGGAAACTGGATGTATTTTCAAAAAAATACGATGTCAGGTTTTTTGAAGAGCTGCCGCTTTATATTCAAATCAATATCATAAAAAGTAATAAGATAATATATTCAAAAGATGTTTATGAATTATATGAGTACTTCTATTATTTCAGGAAGCTCTGGGAAGACCAGGCAATGAGACAAATGGTAACCCCTGCAGAAATGGCTGAAATTCTGGGTTGAAGATAGAAATATTACAAAAAGGTCTAGGTTTTTTCTTTTATCTACATCAGCCTCGCCGGTAATTTCTGCTTAGCCAGTAAATCCCCGACATCTTCGGCGTTCCGGATAACATCAGCCTCCCCATCCTTCACAAGCACCTCGGCGCATCTTGGTCTTCCGTTATATTGGCTGCTCATGCTGAACCCATACGCTCCGGCATCAAGAAGCGCTATCAGGTCACCTTTTTCCACGCGCGGGAGCTCCCTATCTTTTGCGAATATGTCCCCGGTTTCGCATATCGGACCGACTATGGTATATAATTCTTCGGAAGGCGAGGCAGCTTTATTCGCCACGACAGCGTAATGGTATGAATCGTACATCGTGGGGCGCACAAGAAGATTAAAACCTGCATCCACACCTACAAAATTCTTAGCCGCTTTCTTTACCGTATTGACACGGGTAAGAAGGATTGTGGTATCAGCCACGATATATCGCCCTGGCTCAATTATGAGTTTCGGTTTGATTCCAAGGGCTTCAGTTCTTTCCCGGAATACCGGGAGAATGGCGTTCGCATGGTCATGCGGCGTCGGGGCGCTCTCATCTTTTTTATATGGAATCCCAAGACCCGAGCCCATATCCACGAATTTGAGATTGATGCCGAGCGCGGTCACCTTCTCAACAAGGTCCATCATTTTATGGGCAGCTTCCTTAAATGGAGTTGTATCCAGAATCTGCGAACCGATATGGCAGTGTATTCCTGAGGGTGAGATTCCGGGAAGCTCTTTTGCTTCTCCATAAATATTTACTACATCTTCGGCAGGTATTCCGAATTTGGAAGTCCGAAGTCCTGTGGATATCTTGGGATGCGTCTTTGTAGAAACATCCGGATTTACACGAAATGCGATTTCTATGGTTTTTCCCCGGCTTTTTGCAATTCCAGAAAGTGTATGAAGCTCATCTCTTGAGTCCACGGACACTTTTACGCCGATATCCACGGCTTTTTGAAGCTCGTAATCTGTTTTTGAATTGCCGTTAAAGAGTATTTTCTCTCGCGGAATACCTGCAAGGAGCGCCATATAAAGCTCACCGTAGCTAAAAACATCAGCGCCTGCCCCTTTCCTGGCAAGCATCCGAAGTATTGCAAAGCTTCCGTTGGCTTTAGCCGCATAGTATATATCGGCATCCGGAAATGCTTTCATGTAAGTAGAGAAATTATCGATAACACGGGACTCATTGGTAACATACAGCGGAGTACCGTACCGCGCTGCAAGCTCCGTGGTGTCAGCTCCCCCTATTACCAGGTGATTATTCCTGATTTCAAGATGATTTTTGATTGTGAACATAGGTGCACAATTAACTGTTATCATATTATAGTTTTCACCATCAAGGAAATCTTACCGATTCTTTCACACATCCTTCACATGAGACTTAATAAATATGTGAAAACAACGATAGTACTTATGGCACCAAAAAATTGTTGGGAACTTAAGAAATGCGGAAGAGAACTTAGCGGAATAAAAGTTAAAGAAATGGGCGTATGCCCGGCGTATCCACATCATGGAAGAGACTGCTGGATGGTTGCAGGAACATTCTGCGGAGGCAAAGTCCAGGGAACGGATGCCCAGAAACATGCTACATGCATGGTCTGCGATTGGTATAAATCCGTTAAGGCATAATTTCCATAGATGATTAGCAGACGTTAAATTTTAATTTTTTATATTATCAAATCCTTAAATTATTTTGTCCCGTATCACACGTTTTTCACAAATCGGTTTATATCCTGATTAATTAACATTAAGTTTTAATTCCAGAATAAAAACGATTAAGGTTCTTGATATTATGAATAAACAAACAATAACCACTGTTGGTGTTTTTTTATTATTATTGGCTGACTTGAATGTCGCCCGGGCTGCTAACGGCATAAGTAACGGGATTGACATCAGCGGGACAATCGTAAGGTTAATATCCTTCCTTCTTGGCATATGCGGCGCGACTTACCTAGCTGCAGGATTGTGGCAGAGGGCGGAAAAAGGGTCCGAGACCTGGAAATATCTTTCAATTTCCATGGTTTTGTTCGTTTTCTGGAATGTCATAATGGCTTTTGGCATTTTGCTGGATGTGCTGACAGCGCAAAGAGCCGGGCCTGAAATTGCCATATCGGCGGATGCCCTGAACACTTATTATGCGATTGTAAGGATTCTTGACCCTGTTATAGAGGTTATTGTATTCGTAATTCTCCTTTTCGGGCTTCGGAAGATAATAAATGCTATGCGTAATGAGCCGTGGAGTGTGTTCAGCAAGGAGGATTCAGATGAATGAAGAATTCTTTGTTGTCCTGAATACTGTTGCCTCCATGATAGTAATGGTTTGCAGTGTTCTTTCCTTTAATTTACTTGTCGGGATATCAAGAGAACTGAAAGGCTTAAAGGCGATGGACCTGATGTGGAAGAATTTCATCATAATGACCAATCTTTTCATATTGCTGGGTATTACAAGGGCGGTCGGATCTATCGGAACTATTATTTTTGAAGGGTTCTATCCCGTTTTTGAAGCTTTATTGTCTGTGACCTTGATTCTCTTTTTTGTATTCGCGATACAATTATCCATATCGATTGAGGAGATAACTGAATAGTATGGCCGGCAAGATATTATCCGAAGAAGAACGGCGGCACATGCTTGAAAAGCTTGAAAGTAAAATAGTTGCCACACGCTTCATGACCCTGAAATACATTTCTTCTTCGATAAACCAGGACAAGGTGGATTTTGCAAAAATGGATATGGAAATGCCTGATTTTACCAAGAGTCTTGTCAGGATCATTGAGGTCCAGGCAGAAAAAGACCCGGAGGAAATGGTAAAACGTGAAGCCGGGGTGTGCCTTGAGAATCTTAAAAAGAAACTCAATCCGACGCTGATGCACGACGTGCCCATGTGCACTTCATGCGGGGAACGCGTAGTGGTTTCGTACAGGTTCTGTACCAAATGCGGGATTGAGTTAAAGAGCCAGAAATGGGCTTCGACATATAAGCTATGTGATAAATGCCAGAACCTTATAGACCCGAAATGGAATAATTGTTCATATTGCGGCAGCCAATTGATAAAGAAAGTGGAAGTTTCCAAGAATTGTCCATTCTGTAAGAAAAACATCGAGCCGAGCTGGCTCATATGCCCGTATTGCGGCTCCAAATTAAAACTTGTTGCCGGGGTCTGAAAACAACCTTAAAATCATAATAACTGTTAAAATTAGAATCTACCTTACAGACCTGTGCCGGTCAGCCCTTAATACCAATACATACACGCAAAGCAGCAATCCTCCGGCCGCGTACAGAACAAGTAATGTCAATGAATAAAATTCATAAAAAAATAAAGCAAGAGTGGTACCTAAAGTCATGGCAATAGGAAGTAAAAAACTCAGGACTGTAATATTTTTAGAAACCATTTTTAATCTTCAATATACTAATTCTTTCTCAATGATAAAACTGCTGTTGTGAATAAGTGTGATATCTGGTTTTCATTATATCATGTTCACTATTCACACAAATTTCACAACTTCGTTTATATTCAGGTGAACCATAGAACATTTTGCGCGCTAAAAGGACGTTTTTATGTCTATAAGAAAAAACATATCGTTGGAAACAGGACATCTCCAGAAACTGGAACCACTTGTCCGAAAACATAACGGGAATTTCAGCGCTGCGATGCGTGAAATAATAGATCTTATAGATATAATGACTAAAGATCCTGAGGCTGTAAATAAACTTATAGACGGGTTAAAAACTGATAACAACTTCACAGAAACAATTGTTTACTGGCTGATTAAACAGGCCCGCGGCAGGCTGATAGATACGGAGCATCTTAACAGCATTATAGACCCTGCAAAGATAGTGATGCTCTCAGATCTTGAGCGGTATCTTGATGACATGACATCAGGTGTGAGCTGGCAGACAACTATAAAAATAGATGACTACGATGATAACGTTCATCCCTCGCATGTAAAGGTCACACTTTCCGGGAACAGCACATATAAAATGGAATTTCTCGGTGGAATGATTTCTTCTTATTTAATCATGCATAAAAAGCAGGAAATCATATCATTGAAAAAGATGTCCAACAAAATCACGATTAGTTTCAAGAAACAGGTGAATATGAATCTTGCCAGGCAATCGCTTGTTAATTATTTTGGGGATCTGGACGATATAGCGTGTGAAATTGTGAAAAAGCAGGAATTCTGGAAATGTATTGTTAATCTCTATAAACAAACCAATTATAACATGGTAACCATCCCAAAAAATTATTATAATGAACTTTTAATGGGAAAAGAGGCGCCAAGTTATCTCACAGCGCCTATAGAGGCAATCCATAAGATCCCGATACGTGACATACCTCTGGAAATCCTTATCCCGACGATGAAATCGGTGTATGAATTCATGGGGATTGTAGAGAGAATCGACGTGAACGAGAACACTTTGTATATCTATCATGGAAATACGGATGTGCGTGCTATAAATGCAATTGAAAAAATCCTTTTGAATGTGCTTAATTCCAACGGCACCAAATATAAATCCAGGTGCTCTGAAAACCTGATAGTGATGAGTCCTGTAATACAGATGAAAGAAATACAGGTTGAAAAGTCAGAATAATAGATGATTAATAGATAATGGGTGTGTGAGAACACAGAAAACTAATATTTTGGATAGGATTAGTAACCCACCATCAATCTTTTTTATATGAGTAATATATGAATTATCTTATCCCGGATTCAATTCATTATCTTTAACCATTTTCAAGTATTGCATACCATCTTTTAAGGACTTCATATATAGTGAATTCCTGATAACTTTCCAGCGTTTTCGGAGCGGCTGCCGCTGCCACCGCCTGGGTGAGCGATTCTGATGGTGTTGAAGTTGGACGGGCATTAACCTGTATCACAGGACGAATAGCTGCTGCGAATTGTGATTGTATTTGCCGTGCGGTTTTTACCGGATATGTCCCGTTCCCAATGGTTGGACCGGTTACTTTAATAGTCTGCTGCTGATAATAATACTGTTCAGTGCTCACTACATCATTGAGGTAGTTGCGATCCACTACATCATTGAGGTTGTTGCGTCCTCCTGTATTTACAATGATCGTATGGAGTTCGCCATCATCATCTTCATATGTTATGGTCGTTGTTTTTGTTTCATTCTCAGAATAATTCGATGCATTCAGTCTTACTCTAGTGTTCTCGACAGTATGAAATCTATAGGTACCGGAACTGTTGAACGTGAACCTGAACCTTGATCCTACGCCCCCAAGAGTTTTTCCGCCTTCCCAGAGGAGGTTGTCGCTCACTATAGTGATCCTGTCGTCTTCGTTGTCCATATTCATCCATTCTATAGAATCACCTGTGTTGATATTGAGAGTCCTGCTCGTGTAATTTATAGTATGGTTAATATTGTATGATCTGACACCCCAGAATCCGAATTCCCGATCGGTAAACACCACGTACTTCTCGCCTGCGGCTGGAAATGAAGAAAATATCAGTAGTACTAATATCAGAAAAATTATCTTCCCGTTCATTTCTTAAGATCCTTGAGTTTATCTACTTTGATACTCGGTAAATCCTTGAGTTTATTTATTTTGATACTCAGTTTTTTATTTTTCTCTATTCTCTCTTTTATTTCGCGGATCACAGGTTTCAGGTCAATCAGTTTATAGCCAGTTACAAAAAAACTTGCCCATGAATAGTAAAAGTACACATACATCAGCAATGCTAAGAAAAATATCCCTATCATTATATTAAGCCCGTATACCGCGCTCATTATGATACCAACCGCCGGAATTGTCATTATAGGGCCGATAGCCCATATCCATGCAGTCGAATTGCCAAAAAGCTTGAACTCTGCTGTAATGAATACCCACCAGGACAGATAGATTACAAGGATAAAATAATGGACTATACCCAGCGGGTATGATGAAACATAAACCAATGCTGAAAATGTGAAGAATATCAGTACAAGTATCTTCGAAATGAATTTGAATGATACACCAGGGAGAATGAAAGCCTTTGATGCGTCCATATCCTCAGATCTCATGAAATAATCCAGTGTCGTGTTCAGCTTATGATTCGTTCTGAACATTTCATTTTCTATTGAATCTATCCTGCCTGATGTCTCTGTAAGAAGGTTCAAGATAGGCTGGATCCTGTAATCCCATTGCTCTTCCATTCTTTCTTTTGCTATCCTGTCCTGAATAGAATAGTAAATGCCCTGCCACACTGTCAGATAGGATAAAGTCATAACAAAAATATCTATCAGTAAAGCCACCGGGTTCTGGGTCGTTAATATATTCACTATGAATGAGAACGTAGAGATTAACGCTATTACCCCGCCTAATAAGATCGAACATATCGAAGATATCGGAGCAAGCTTTAACTTGAGTTTTCCTTTTGGTTTTTTGACCTGTTCTTTTATTATTTCTGGATCGCTCATCGTTTATCCCTCTGCATCATCATGATATAACCAAACAGTGAGAAAATCGTAAGTACCACTCCCCAGGCCTTAATAGCCGCTGAAAGCTGCTGCATGAAAGTGAACCTGTCTCCGAATTTATATATGACACCTTGTTTCGAATAATCAGTGATGAACAATGCGCCCAGATCCCTGATAACGAGAGGATGATTGTTGAACTGGATAGCTTTGGCTTTAACATTTTCCTGTGTCGTGTGGTATTCGTCTTTTCTTGGATTGTTGTCGCCTTTTGTTATTATTGCGCTGCTGCTTATGCTTATTACCCTGTGGCTTATATCATTATTGTTGGTTTTTACACTGAACGTAATGATATCACCAACTTCTGGTGTCAAAAATATAGATTGGACGATAATCATGTCTCCCCGTTGAAATTCCGGTTTCATCGAGTCTGAAACGATGACCATAGGTGAAACCAATTTCAAACCAAGGATGACTACCATGGCAAGAACGACTATGAATAGCAGCCAGTCCGTTCCAGTTGTATCTTTCTTTAATTCTGCACGTCGGGGTTTGTATTGTGAAGCCAAGAGACCGATTATTATTCTGTTCTCTTTTTTGTAGAGATAGAATACTGCAAGCAGGATCAGGACAAATCCGGATACAATAAGCCCTTCCGATATATCTGTCCCTTTGAAGGTCAGGTCTATCATCATTCGCTCCAGTTCGCTTTCAGACCGCCATGAGATTCATGGCACTTGTTGCAATCCCTTGATAATAATGGTTGATGAATGCTCAGGTCGTGACAATCACTACAATATATAATCTTTGCTGCATGAAATTCTTGCGGACTTGAGGTCGTGTTCCTGTGACAATCTTTGCATCCGAGGACACTATGATTTGAATATGGCACACGGTCCTGGCTTATGATATCTTGCACAGGTGCATGGCACATAATGCATTGGACTCCACTATTGAAATTGTGAAGTCCAGTAGGTTCCGGGTTTGAGATGGTAGAAGTGTATGTGCCGTTATATTCTACCGACCCGTTCGCTGCAACGCTGTCATTCTCGAACGGGAATACGAGACGGTTCCTTACTACTACCTCGCTTACCAAAGTGGTATGACACATGATACACGCTTCGTTCAGTCCAAGATTTTGTGAGGACTTGTTCGCCTCACTGACAATCAGTGAGTGCGCTTCTTGATAATTATTGATAGATGAAACGTTCTGGTGACATTCGATGCATTCTGGTCTGTATGCTGAATGATAGTCTTCAGTGACGTTCCTGCCCGATATATTGATAGGGTTTGAGTGACATGATCTGCACCCGCTTTCCCCGTCAAGATTCCGGTGCATTGCGTTCACGCTTCCTGTGTCTTCAAGTTGAGCCAGAATATCCCCATGGCATTTGGAACATAGGGCGCTGCCATTATAGAATGCGTGGGAATCAACTAATAGAGGTACTGTGCTTTGAGTATTCCACAGTATTATTCCTACCAGTGCTATAAGCAAGAATCCATATTTATTTCCATTCATAGAATGCTGTATTCTTTCCGATAATATCCCCTCTGTTACCGGTGAAACGGATCGTAAGGATCAGTAAATCACCAGGAGTGGGTTTGAAAGAGTCTCTGAATGTGATAGTAAGGGTGTGTTTTTCTTTCCCTTTTACAAAGGGTTCAGAGGCCCAATAGCTTATTGGGTCACCTAATAGGGATTCGTTCCTTGCAATTACGCTGATATCCGGGAAATGTACCTCGGAATCAGCACCTTTATAGATAACCTGGGTTTGCTCGAAGGTCATGTTTGTGATTATTGGCGAGCCGTCTGATTCGTTGACACCTGTTGAGATCGTTAATTTCAACGCTGGTTTACCGAAGTTCAGTGTGCTTTCTATCTTATCAAAAGGTACATATACTACCCCAATTATGAGCGCGACAACGATGATCGCTATAAAGACCGTGGATTTTTTCATATTTATCAACTTTTTTATTGACTTCATAGTTATTAGTTTTTATGTTGTATTAATATAGAATACTTTAAGGTGCATTTTTCATAAGAATATTATTAAATGCTGTATGAGGATAGTATCCGCTGAAACACTTCATACAGCGTGAATTGCTTATAATTTACAACTTTAGCATAAATCCCTGGTGTCACTTCGTTGGTCGATAAGGTAGATCCGGATGCCGGATTCGATGCCGGGCGTGAGCTGTGGCATTTTGGGCATATCTGGGTGAGGTTATCCTTATGGATGACATGTACCTGCCCGCCGTGACATCCACTGCACTCATTAATAGTTTTATCCGGTATGGCATTGCCGTTATCACCGTGGCATCTCGTGCATGAGCCGGATACGTTCCCGTGAATTGTGTGGAACACATTTAAGTCTTTGACCTCGTGACATATTTTACAGGTGTTCGGGTTGTGCTGGGCTTCAAGTTTTGGAATATCCATTTTATTCGTTGCATCCCTGTAATCATGACAATTACCGCAATCATCCCCAGTTTCCTCTGCCCCGTAAGAGAATCGCCCATTGTGGCAATCATTACAGATAAATTGTGTGTGGCTGTTCGGCACTGTTGATAGTGCCGGGATAGTTAGAAGTGTAATAATTAGAATCAGGCTTACCGAAATCTTTAGTTTTGTGTTTTTCATGGGATTTCGCCGTCCTGTTTTTTAAAAAAATAAGAGATGGGATAAACCCATCCCGATTGTATCTTATTTTGTTCAGCTTCCTGTGCTGTTGACTTCCGCTGTTGTTACTCCTGTTGTAGAGAATCCGCCGACGGTAGTTGTTCCGTCATCGAGGATGCTGGAATCGAACTTATAGGTCGTAGGCCTCTGGTAAGTAATGTCCACTGCAACGTGAGTGTGACATGCTACACAAGCACCATTTGATGCACCGTCTTTCTGTCTGGTGATCGTGTCGTTTGTGGTCTGGAACGCGGTGTGTGCTTCATTTACACCAGTGTCGCCAGTTTTTGTCGTCAGACCAAAGCCGCCTGCCCAGAGATTTCTCATCTGCTGACCGCCAGCTGAACCGCCGCCATAGTGACATTTCGAGCAGTCTGAAAGGGCGCCTTGCTCATGACCGAGGGGTGCCTCTCCCCCGTGGCATTCCATGCATGATACAAGGGATGCTGCGTGGTATGTCGTTCCGGGGTTGACTACTTCAGAGCCGAGTCCGTCAAGTATGATTGAAGGGTATCCTACCATGTTCCACTGTGCTGCTTTTACACTGGAAAGTCTTACACCAGTAAATCTGGTTGTAGCATTAGTATCCTTTGGTGAACCGTCTGCATTCAGTAGCTCTATTGGTGATGCTTTTGCTGGACTCCCATGACTCAATATTGGTGTAAGGGTTGCAATGTTAGCTGGATTGTTGCTGGGACTGACTGCGAAAGCGAGTGCTCCGGCAATTGTCACTGTACCATTGTTTGGAATACTTGCCGGGAATAATCCCGATTGATAATCTGTTTCTGACATGACCAATGTTCTGTTGTTCGTGCCATCTGTATATGCCAATGAATATATCACGGAATCACCGCTGGCTTTACCCGCTTCAATCCTGTGACACATTTCACATGTAAAATTTACATGTGGTGCTGAAGCTACAGATGTTAATTCAGCATTTACATCGGCGTGGCATTTAATACAGTCAATCTGGTTTCCTGTTGCGTCAATATTGACGAAACTATGTTGCCCCGAAAACAACGCCACCGTTGACGGCAGGGCGAACACGCCTACACTTACTAGCGCAACTAAGGCTAAAGTAAATTTTGCGTTCATATTATATTTTCACTTCCTATCTTTATTTTTTATACTTGATAGGCTCGCTTTTAGGAACAGAGCACGATTGTCCAAATAGCCATGTACTCCCTAACAAACATGTTCCAAACGAATCCTATCCTTCCAAGCCCATGATTGGGCTTAACATAACATTCGAATTGACATGATATAACCTTAATTCGCAAAATATTTCGATTAAATAGCTTTTATTAGAAAAAAAGTTCTACATATAACTTTGTTTCCAAAAAAAAAGCTTGATTATAACTTTATTTCCAAAAAAGTTTTTATATCATTAATTTTAAATGGTTGTTTAGACCTCTGCAGTAAAATCATTAACTCCTATCCAAATCTGTTAAAGTTTTTTGCAGGGGCTCGTTTTTATTCTTTTTATTTTCATGAAAATGTCAAATAATGTTTGTATATTATTGATTTAAAACGCAGGTTTAATAAAACGAGCTGTTAATATAAGTCTAACAGGCAATGGATGATAACGTATGTTAACTGACTTTTTCAATGAATATCCGGATATTGTCTTCTTCATTCATGGGCTGGTCTTTGTAATCCTCGGAACCATTATTTTCCTGCAACTTAGGGTTACAGAAAAAAGCGAATACAAATTGTTGAACATTTTGTGGCTATTGGCATCTTTTGCGGTTTCTTATGGAATATATGAATTTATGAAGATATTGATCAATATGTTTGCAGCAATCAATGATAAATTTGTTTTTTCATTTTATATTCTAAATCCCACTTTTTTATTTATATCATATCTTTGCTTGTTTTTATTCGGTTATCAACTAATTAATATCAACCGGAGAAAACCCCCAAGCATATGGTTTATATCAATAATATTGATTTTGTTTTTTGAAATTATAACATATTTAGAAGGAAATAATTATAATCAATTGGAAGATATATCAAATTACTTTTTGGGTTTTCCAGGTGCGATTTTAAGTGCCATCGGATTTCTTTTATATTATGAGAGCGAATCTAAAAAATTAAGTGAAATCAACGTTAAAAAATATTTTATTTTTGCTGCTTTATTTTTTGGAATTTATGGAATATTGGGAGTAATCGTTTCTAGAGATAGCTTTTTTCCAGCTTCGGTGATGAACCAAACATCGTTTATTTACCTGTTTGGAACTCCTGTTGTGGTTTTCCGTACTGTGACTATAGTGGGAATTTTTTGGTCTCTTTGGCATATAGTGAACATTTTCAATATAGAGGGGACTTCCAAACGCAGGCGTGCTGAGGAAAAAATACGTGACCAGGCCGCTCTTCTTGACAAGGCACGGGATGCTATTTTTGTTTGGGATATGGAACACCGCATTACCTATTGGAATAAAAGCGCTGAGCGACTGTATGGTTTTACAGAAGAGGAAGCCATTGGCAAAAATCCCGATGAGTTCTTAAATAGAGAAGAGTCACCTGTGCCCATTGACATCAGAAAAAAGGTGATAGAGATAGGAGAATGGACAGGCGAACTGCGGGAACGAACAAAAGAAGGTAAGGAAATCATTGTAGAAAGCCGCTGGACTCTGGTACGCGATAAGGAAGGGAAACCGAAATCGATACTTATCATCAATACTGACATTTCTGAGAAAAAAAAGTTAGAAATGCAGATATTACAATCCGATAAACTTGCCACACTAGGAAATCTTGTGGCAGGGATAGCCCATGAGATCAACAATCCCTTAACAAGTATATCCCTCCATACGCAAATATTGTCAAATAAAACATTGGATGAGAACACTAACAACAGACTCAAGATCATCGATAATGAAGCCTGTAGAGCGGCGCGAATAGTGAAGGGATTACTGGAATTCGCTCACCAGTCAGAACCAAAACTAAGTCCAGTGGACATTAATAGTGAAATAGATAAAGTACTGGATATCCTCGACCCTAAGTTAAATAGTATAAAGGTAACAACTATTCTTAAACCTCTCCCACCCATTATAGCAGATAGTGAGCAGATTCAACAGGTTATTATGAATATGCTGATGAATTCAGTACAATCCATAACAACAAACGGAGAAATAATGATTAAGACCTCAGCAAAAAAGGATAATATAGAAATTAGTATAACTGATAACGGTTGTGGTATTCCTCAGGATAATATCGCTAAAATATTTGACCCATTCTTCACAACTAAAAATCCTGGTGAAGGAACAGGACTTGGACTCTCGATTTGCTATGGCATTATCAAAAACTACAATGGTTCAATTGATATGAAAAGTGAAGTTGGAATAGGAACAACGTTTACAATAATATTGCCAATTTGATGTTATGAAAACTATTTTAATAATTGAGGATGAGAAATATGCCTTTATTGCTTCATTTTAGAATTATCCCAATTCATCTTGCACCAAAGTTTCTGCTCTTTTTGAGTCTGGTATCGGCACATGATGTTTTAACAAACGTGTCCATATTCTCTTGACCGTGATTTACATATTTTCAAGTCCATTGCAACGTTTTTGTTACTAGAAGATTATTTCGATATATTTATCAACTAAAGAATCTATCCCATAAATAGGGAAAAACGTGTGGAGAAGGAATTCAGTATAATCCATAACGGCACGCGGAGAAATATGGTCTCGTGCTTTGCTATGCATTATCAAAAACCACAATGGCTAGGTTGACGTAAAAAAGTGATGGGATAAGAACGACGTTTGCAATAGAAATGACAATTTGATGCTATGAAGAATATTCTAATAATTGAGGATGAAAAGGAAATCAGGGATGGATTAGTGGAAATACTAAAAGAAGAACGATTTGGGGTAGATTCTGCCGAGAATGGTCAATTGGGACTTGATAATATCAAGAAAAAAGATTTTGATGTTGTCGTTACGGACCTTGTTATGCCTGTTGTTGGAGGAATGGAAGTCTTAAAGGAAACGAAACTTATAAAACCCCGAACCATCGTAATTTTGATTACTGCATATGCAACAATCAATAATGCAGTTGAAGCCATGAAAGCAGGGGCATCAGATTATATTACAAAACCATTTAGAGTGGATGAGGTGAAAACAAAAATCCGGAAAGTTCTTGCGGAAGCTGAGTTTGAAAAATTCCAGCTATTTGATTCTGATTTAATCAAAGCGATCTCAAATCAAATAAGAAAAGATATAGTAAAACTTCTATACAGTGAAGGTAAGCTTAAGTTCACAGAGATTCAGCGCGGGCTTGGGATTGAAGATCCTACCAAGTTAAATTTTCACATGAGGGTGATGAGAGTACATAAGATTATAGAGCAGGACAGCGAGAAATTTTATAACCTGACGCCTGTTGGAAAAAAATTGTTCGAAACATTAACTTGAGTATTTTACATTAACCTGAATTTCTGCAAGCCAAATTTTCGATAACACAATCCTTATTATGTTTAACGTATAAAATTCACATATGGCAAAAGTTGAAGTTCTTCTTGCGACCGATGGGTCTGAATCGGCAAAAAAAGCGGAAATTGCGGCATTAAAAATCACAAAATCGTATAACATCAGGATGGCAGCGCTTTTTGTTGTGAATGTCCCTTCCGCATCCGAACGGGACGAATTGATAAAATACGGTGAAAAAGTTCTTGACGAAGTGGTTGCAGATGGGGGGAAAATGGGTGTGGAGGTGCAGAAAATCCTGAAGCTTGGAAGCCCGGCAGAGACTATTTTGAATGTGTCAAAAAGCCTCAAAGTCCATACAATCGTGATGGGTTCAGAAGGCAGGAAAGGAATAAAAAGAGTCCTTCTGGGAAGCGTTGCCGAGAACGTGGTACGGAATGCGGAATGTACTGTACTTGTTGCAAGATAACCTATGATATTAAAATCGGGTGGGAAATATGAACTTTAAAAAAATTGAGATTTCAGCGGATTCAAGCCCTGAAGACATTGCACCTTTTGCGCTGGCGATACATGAACTCCTTGGATTGCCTGTGACCATGAGGAGCCTGAACAAAAAAGGCGTCAGGATTGAAAAAGGAAAAATCCTTGATAATAATTATAGCGGTCCTGTGCTTGAGGCGGTATTAAAAGAGAATAAAACCATACGCATCATCCCGACAAGCGGCAAATATTCGGGTATTCCAGTGATAGTCGTACCCGTAAGGAATAAGGAAGGATATGGCATCGCTGCCATAGGCGTTGTGGATTTGGTGGGCACTGTTGACCTTGGTTACATCTTTGGCGACTATCCGGAAGTTGTAAAACAGGTGCAGGAGTGCGTAAGGGCGCGCGTGACCGTTCCTTGAAACCCGTAATTCGCGCTGCGAAAAAAGAGGACCTGGATGCCCTTTTTTATCTTGAGGAGATATGTTTCAAGGAAGAAAAATTTCACTGGAAACAATTAAAGTATCTTTTGCTTAAAGCAAGGTCGGTTGTACTGGTTGCAGAGGACGGCGGCATTATCGGATCAATTCTCGTTCTTTTGCGGGATAATATCCACAACGCAAGGATATATTCGTTAAATGTGCATCCCGAGCACCGGAGGCAGGGGATAGCGAGTTTGCTTATTGATAAAACTATGGATTTGCTAAAAGAAAAAGGGGTCAAGAAAGTAACACTTGAAGTAGGGGTCAATAACAAACCCGCACAGAATCTGTACGCATCGAAGGGTTTTGTCGTGGATAACAAACTCTACAATTATTACAAGAACGGGGATGATGCGCTACACCTTTCCAGGAAATTATGATACCAGCGCATTGATTATTTTTTCGTAAATGTCCGTGTCCACTGAATCCTCATATCCATCATAGATACTGGGGTTATCATTTATCTCGATAACCTTATACCCGCTGTCTGTTTCTTTAATATCAAGACCATAGAGCCCGTTTCCCACGCATTTTGAAAGCGAGATGCTGATATCCTTTAATTCCGGGGCAATAGATTCCCGCGATAATGCGATCGTATCGCCCCATACATTCCTTCCGTTTATCTTTGACTTCACCTTCCACCCCCGTTCCGGGATGCAGTATTTGCACAGGTATAGCACTTCGTTGCGGAGTACCCCCACGCGCCAGTCAAAACCAGATTTGATGTATTCCTGGAGCACCAGAACCTTTGCTTTCCTCAGCAAATGTTTTGTCAGGTCGATAAATTCAGTTTCATTATTTGCTTTCTCGACATGGGATGAAAAACGGGTATATGGTGTTTTGATGATAACAGGGAATTCCAAGGTCTTGAATATCGTATCAAGAGTTCCTGCCGCAAAATCCCCGTAAAATAGGATGGATTTTGGCGACGGTATATTATTTTTCAGGAAAAGGTCATGAAGTATTGCTTTGTTCGAGCATGTTCTTATCGAATGCGGGTCATCAATGACTTTAAGTCCGTTTTGTTCTGCAAGCCGCGAAACTATGTATGCGGAGCTGCTTGGGTCAGTCGTTGCTCTTATGAACAGCGCATCGTAATCCCGGATTTTTGAAATATCATCCTTGAAAATGAATTCAAATGAATGCCCCATTGATTTTGCTGTGGATTTGAATTTCAAAAGGGCTCTGTGTTCGGAGCCGTCCCTGAAATTATATGCTTCGACAAAACAGGCTATTTTCATGGAATATTACATTCCCTGTTTCATCTCATGCACTTTATCATGAACTATATCCCATTTCACTTCATTTTTCAATGCAGGTTCACAATGGTCCAGTATAACGCCATCATCATCTATCTGGACTATCAATTTACATATCGGGATATTGAATATCTCATAGAATTTTCTTGTGAATTCTGCTGTCTCTTCGCAGGTTGATTCCCCGAACATCTGGATTATCTCATGCACCTCTCCCGTCAGGGGATGAAGTGAAACCGGGAACCGCGCATCGTAGCTCATTTTATTAATCATTCCGGGCAGTCTTGAATCTGACTTTATCACTTTCATCGAGTTGTTGGTGAAAGGATTTACAGCGAATAACAAAACCGGTGCGGCAAGTTTGGTATCAGGTGATGTTACAAGCCTATAACCGCTGGTCCTGAGGCCGTGCTTTTTCGCTTTCTCGATTAAAAGCGGGTTCCTGTATGCATCCATTATTTCAGTACAATCGGGTGTGACTTCTACTCCATAGGTTTCAGCATGCGCAGATACATAATATCCCATCCGCAAATACCTGTAGTCATGGTTGATATTAAGTACGCTGTCATTCACTGGTTGCCTCAAAAAAAATAACGGACTAGAGTCGCTATCATCTTCTTCTTCACTGACTATAATCATTTTAGATATCAGTCCAGCTTAATCATTATAACATGAGTATAAATAACTAACGAGTGTGAAGGTGGTTTTCCATTGTAGAATTGGATTTTTCAAACCTTTTGCGCCACGACCGCCACATGATCGCTGTGGAAAGGTTCTAACTCTATCAGTTCTAATACCTTGAAAAACCCACTCAGCTTCTTCACCTCATTATCAATCACGTTTTCTGGTTTTCCAGTAGAATCAATGCTTCTTGACTTTATCATCAACACAAGAATCCCATCTGTTTTAAGGAACAGCTTTGCGTTCCTGAGGGCAATCATTGCCTGTTCGCGCTGCGCCACGTCCTGGTAAATGAAATCGACCTGTGTGACCATATTCTTGTATGAGTCGGGGCGCAACGCATCCGCAAGTATAGGGATAAGGTTCATCCTGGGGATGCTCACGCGGATAAGGTCATGCATCGCGCGCGGTGAGAATTCCACCGCAAAAACGACACCTTCGGAAACAATATCTGAAACATGGCTTGGGGTTGTGCCGTTGGCTGCGCCAAGATATAGAACTGCCGAATCCTTTTTTATGGAAACCGAGGAACCTTTTAATATTATGGAGGCAAGCTTGCTGCGAAAAGGGTCCCAGAAGCGGTATTCCACGTTTGCGATAGTTATGAGTTTCTCGCCGTAAACCTGTATTCCGGGTGTAAGGTTTCTTGTGACAAGCTTTTTTGAGCCTTTCTCTACTAAAAGAAAGGCATTATCTAAGCTTGTTTCAATTAGCTCAACATCTTTCATCTGAGTTTATCTGCGATTTGTTTTTTTCAACGTATCGGAAATTAACGCTAACCACTGAGGACACAGAGACCACAGAGATGTGTTAATTCGTCTCTGTGCCCTCTGTGCTCTTTGTGGTTTTTTAAATCTCGTTTATTAATCGCGCGATATCTCTCCCGACATCGGATGTGGTATTTGAGCCGCCCATGTCATAGGTCTTCACTTCACCGTTCACGATATTCTGCTCAATGGCCTTGACGATTGCATCCGCAGCTTCTTTCTCTCCAATCTGTGAAAGCAAAAGCGACCCTGCCCATATCGTGGCAATTGGATTCACTTTGTTCTGCCCCTTGTATTTGGGCGCGCTTCCGTGTATCGGCTCAAACATGCTTGTGCCTTCGGGGTTTATATTCCCGCCAGGGGCAAGACCGAGACCGCCCTGTATCATCGCCCCGAGGTCTGTTATGATGTCGCCGAACATATTCGGCGCCACAACGGTATCGAACCATTCCGGATTCTTCACGAACCACATCGTAATGGCGTCCACGAAATTAAAATCGGTCTTTATATCGGGATATTCGGTAGCGATGGAAGAGAATTCCTCGCGCCAGAAGCCGTAAATATCCGATAATACATTCGCTTTGTCCACCGATGAGAGATGCTTTTTACTGTCTTTTGCAAGTTCAAAGGCATAGCGGATGACCCTTCGTGTGCCCTCTTTACTGATGAGACCGAGCTGGTATCCGATTTCATCGCTGTCAGAATTGATATCAAGCCCGAATTTTACATTATACAGGTTTCGTGCCACTTCAAGCGTTTTCTTGCTCTTTCCTTTTTTGGCGCGCCCGCCGATGCCGATATAGAAGTCCTCGGTATTTTCGCGCACAACAGTGAAATCAATGTCTTTCGGTGTTTTATCCTTGAGGGGCGTCCAGACGCCTTCAAGCAATTTCACAGGGCGCAGGTTCACATATTCATCAAGATAAAAACGAATCGTGAGAAGAATACCTTTTTCAAGTACTCCGGGTTTAATCCTCTCATCGCCGATAGCACCGAAATAAATCGCCCTGTATTGTGAAAGCTCTTTTAGCGTGTCTTCAGAGATGAGTTCGCCTGTTTTGAGATAATGGTCTGCGCCGTGGGGATATTCAAGCCATTCGATATCGAAACCGAATCTTTCACCTGCGGCATCAAGAACCTTGCGCCCTTCCCTGATTATTTCTGGACCAATCCCGTCGCCCGGGATTACGGGGATTTTATATTGTGTCATAAGTATCCTCAAATTGTTTCTTAGAATTTCTGCCCTTTTTAATCTGTTAGGTTATTAAATTAACTAAAATACCTCAAGCGGGCTTTAAATCAATGCTTTTAATGCATTAAATCCAGTTTCCAGCGCGGTCTTAAGAATAGCAAGAGGGTCTGTAATACCAAGATAATGAACCATTATCGGAATCGCAACGAAAGTCCCGACCATGCTTCCAAGATTGGCAAGGCCTGCAACAAGTATTATGCGAAACAGCCTGTTCTGCATTAATTCTTTTATGGTTTCAGCTTTCGATATTGTCCTGAAATCTTCTGTCGTCGGGGGACGAAAATGAGCTTCCACAATACCTGCAAGCCATCCTATTGCTAAAAAAGGATGCAGGAAGCCGAACCAGGCAAGACTGAATGCGGTCAGGGCTGACAGCGGATGTCCTCTTGCAATAATGACACCGACGGCGGAAAGTATTCCCTGCACAATGAAAAGGGTTAACAGCGCAGTCAAAAGGGTTGAAAGAGAAACGCCGCCTGAATATACAAGAAGGGCAAGCATTCCCACTACCATTGCTATAATAACTATTGCAGCAGCCTTAAACCAACTAAAGCCTTTTTTCGGAAGCGTGGTCAGTTCCTGGATTGGCGGCAGTGATTCGGGAGCGTCAAGATATTTCTTGATTCCTTCCCTGTGGCCTGCGCCCACCACGGCAACGACATTGCCCTCTTTTGATAAATCAAGAAGGTTTTTTGCCATAAACGCATCCCTTTCATCTATGAGGATCGACGCTGCGCTTGGCGCCACTTTCCTTAATTCAGCAACAAGCTGGGTCACGACATCCTCGTCAGTAACGGTTTCAATGTCGATTTCTTCAGTTCCGAAACCTAACGTTGCGCCGATAAGGGAACCGAAAAGTTTCAATTTCTCAAAAAAGGACATTTTACTCCAGAAGCGCCCGAGCGTAATCTGGATATCCCTGTCAATAAGAGCCACGCGCGCGCCGGATTTTTCAGCGGTTTCAATGGCTGCAAGCATTTCGGCTCCAGGCTTGACACCCATATCAGCGCCTATTTTTTTCTGGACAAAAGCAAGCAGCCATTGCAGCAAAAAGTAGTTGAACTTCCCGCCGCTTAAAAGGTCTTTGACATTAATTTCACGGACCTCTTCTTCCCCTTTCAATGCATGGTATCTTCCCCTGTCAAGCTCAACAGCTACGATATCGGGTTTTTCCCGCTCGATTATCTGATTGACCTCTGCAATGCTCTTTTCAGAAACATGAGCAGTCCCGACAATAGTGACCTTGCCGGTTGATGCGGCCGGGTTTAAATAATTGAAATTGAAACTGATTGCGTAAGAACCGTTATCCATGTTATTCCAGTAACTGCACAGATCTTAAAATATCTGTCCTTGACACAATGCCAACAATTTGTTTTTCTTTTGTAATAACTATCCGCCCGATATTGTTCACGGTCATGAGTTTTATTGCGTTCTCTGCGTCCTCATCTTCCCTTAGGGTAATAAGCTCTTTTGTCATAATATCTGAAACCCTGACCTTTTTCCTATCCTCCTTCGGGACTTTCTGCACATCTGTAAAGGTCACTATACCTTTCACTTCGGAATCATCCAGAACAGGATATCCCATGTGCTTGAACCTGAACATAATATCTACAAGTTCTTCAACCGACATTCCTGAAGTCACTGAAGTTACATCTTTTGACATTATATCCCTGATTTTGACTCCTTCCAGAACAACTGTGACCTCTGTAGATTTTTCTTCTTCTGAGGCCCCGATATATATAAAGAAAGCGATAAGAAGGAACCAAAAACCGCCAGCCGCGATGGTCAAAAATCCGAAAATGCCCATGAAAATAGCAAACATCTTGCCTATACCTGCGGCAGTACGTGTAGCTCTGATATAGGACATCCTGCCTGCAAGCCATGATCGCAGCACCCTGCCGCCGTCCATCGGAAATGCAGGGAGGAGATTGAATATACCGAGAATTATGTTAATATACCCCATAAGCCAGACAAGGCGCAGATAAGGGTCATCAGTCATTTTTATGAATAAAAAACTTATGTAAGATTCATTTGCCGGCGTAAAAATCAAATAGGTTATTCCAAGCACTATGCCTATCAAAAAGCTGACCGTAGGGCCTGCAAGAGCCATTTTAAATTCAATTTTGGGGTTCCTCGGAATTTCTTCCATGGCTGAAACGCCCCCGAAAAGGAACAGGGTTATGCTCTGGATATTAGAGCCGTTCTTTTTGGCTACGGCTGAATGCCCCAGCTCATGCAGCAATACGCAGACAAAAAGTGAAATTGCTGCAGATAAAGAAAGAGCATAACGGGTTATTGATATTTGCACTTCATTAAAGCCAAATGGCGCAGGATTCACTGAAAAATAGTAAGCAAAAACAGGCAGTATTAATATAAACGTAATATGCAGTTTAATCGGGATTCCCATTATTTTCCCTATCTGGATTGACGTATTCATGAAATTCCTCCCTAATTATTATATGCATAATATGGGTTAAATCGTATAGACTTTGCGGATATAGCAGCGAAAAAGATATAAGTGGCTATTTTTATTATTATCAGTCCCCTGAATGTGCGATAATATTAAGCCTGAATAACATATTATTTATTAATTATCAGTTGGTAACATATGGAAAATTCTGAAAAAGAAAATACTGAAAACGAATTAAAGAACCAAGATATTCTTGGCGGTCTAGAGATAACATCCACAAAAGATATCGAGGTTCCCAAGAAGCTAATTGAACAGGTCATTGGCCAGGAACATGCTGTCGAAGTGGTCAGGAAAGCAGCGAACCAGCGAAGGCATGTGATGATGCTCGGGACCCCGGGCACTGGCAAATCAATGCTGGCAAAAGCAATGGCTGAATTACTTCCGAAAGAAGAATTGCAGGATGTGCTTGTGTACAATAACCCGGACGACCCGAATAACCCGAAGATTCGAATTGTTCCGGCAGGTAAAGGCAAGGAAATTACCGACGCCCACAAGCTTGAAGCCCAGAAAAGAACCACGGCACGGAACATGTTCATAATGCTCCTTGTGCTTGGTATTGTCGGTTATTCATTTTTTATCAGGGAATATCTTCTCGGAATCATAGCAGCGGTTTTAATCGCAATGATGATGCGCCAGTTCATGCCAAAGGAAACACTATTGATTCCGAAACTTCTTGTATCAAATACAGGCAAGGAAGTTGCGCCTTACATCGATGCTACAGGCGCTCATGCCGGGGCTCTTCTTGGCGATGTCCGCCATGACCCTTTCCAGTCGGGAGGACTTGAAACACCTGCCCATGACAGGGTTGAGTGTGGGGCAATACATAAAGCCAATAAGGGAGTGCTGTTCATCGACGAGATAAATACGCTACGAATCGAGTCGCAGCAGAATCTTCTCACCGCCCTCCAGGAAAAGGAATTTGCGGTCACTGGCCAGTCGGAACGTTCAAGCGGGGCAATGGTAAAAACCGACCCGGTTCCATGCGATTTCATAATGGTCGCTGCCGGAAACCTTGACGCGATAAAAGGCATGCACCCGGCATTGCGCTCGCGTATCAAAGGATACGGATATGAAGTTTATATGAGCGATACCATCGAAGATACCGCAGAAAACAGGCAGAAGCTTGTCAGGTTCGTAGCCCAAGAAGTTATAAGGGACGGAAAAATCCCGCATTTTGACCGGAGCGCCGTGGAGGAAATCATCCGCGAAGCGAGGCGCAGGGCAGGAAGAAAGGGACATCTGACGCTTAAACTCCGTGACCTTGGGGGTCTTGTCCGTGTCGCAGGCGATATAGCGCATGGTGAAAATGCGCCGCTCACGACAGCCCAGCATGTTTTGAAAGCAAAGAGCATCGCGCGCTCGGTCGAGCAGCAGCTTGCGCACCAGTATCTTGAGCGCAGGAAGGATTACAAGCTGTTCGTAAAAGAGGGAGCTCAAATTGGCAGGGTTAACGGTCTAGCTGTGATGGGCGACGATTCAGGTATTGTTCTTCCGATAATAGCAGAGGTCACACCCACACAATCCATATCAGAAGGCCACATTATTGCTACAGGCATGCTTAAGAACATTGCAAAAGAAGCAGTCCAGAACGTGTCAGCGCTGATTAAAAAGACAACAGGCAAGGATATTTCGAAGATGGATGTCCATATCCAGTTCGTTGGAACGTATGAAGGCGTGGAAGGCGATTCAGCCAGCATATCAATAGCCACTGCGGTTCTCTCTGCAATACAGGGAATCCCGGTTGACCAGAGCGTTGCCATGACCGGTTCGCTCTCGGTACGGGGCGATGTGCTGCCTGTTGGCGGCGTAACATACAAAATAGAAGCCGCGGCACTTGCAGGGATAAAAACTGTGATAATCCCGAAATCAAACCTCGGAGATGTTCTCATTGAGGATGAATACAAGGACGTTATCAAGATAATCCCGGTGTCAAATATCGAAGAGGTGCTTGAATACAGTCTTGTTGGAGGAGAGAAAGAAGGTCTTATCGCAACACTTAAAAAAATTGCATCGAGGACTAAATTCAGCATACCTCTGCCTGAACCAAAACCTATCACAGTAGTGTGAGATTACATGGATTTTTATGATACCCGTGTCATAAAGAGCGCCAGCACAGCTATCGTTCTTGATAACGGCGAGATACGGGAGATTTCGAATAATTTTTCAAGCGGCGCTGCGGTAAGAGTTCTTGATTCAGGCTCCTGGGGATTCGTGTCCCAGGACGGTGTGGGATCCCTGGATGCTGCGCTGGGTTCTGCGAGAAGGCTTGCGAAGGCCGCCAAAATCAAAAGTCCAAGGAACCCTCTCAGGCTTGCCCCGATAGAAAAACCGAATTTGCAGAATCTTCCTGAGGTCAAAGAGAACCCGGAGGATATCCCGATCGAGGATAAAGTAAAATTACTTTCGGAGATTGAAAAAAGCGCTCGGATTGAAGGCATTAAAAGTACAAATGCCATTTATTCAGAGTCTATAGTCACAGTCAAGTATTCAAATTCTGAAGGTCTTGATTGCGAATATTCGTTAAACCGCGTGGGTTTTGCAGTAAGCGCCATTGCCCAGTCTGAAGGAATATACCAGATTGGAAGGGAAAGCAGGTTTGGCGTCACGGGTTTTGAATTTTTCAAGAAACACAATGCCTTTGAACTGGCGCGGAAAGCAGCAGATACAGCGGTTGAATTATTGTCTGCAAAAACGCCGAAAGCTGGAACATATCCGGTGATACTTGACCAGGAGCTGGCAGGCGTGTTCATCCATGAAGCAGTGGGGCATGCTGTTGAGGCTGACCATGTTCTTGAGGGGAATTCCATACTTGCGGGAAGGATAGGCGAGCAAATAGCTTCCCCTCTTATTACAGTATATGACGACCCTTCCATGCACGAATACGGTTACTATCCTTTCGATGACGAAGGCGCGGAGTCAAAGAGAACAACGCTGATAGAAGACGGTGTGCTGAAATCGTTCCTCCATTCAAGGGAAAGTGCGGGACAGTTGGGAGGGGCGAGCAGGAATTCCCGCGCACAGGGATATGCCCGCCCGGTTATCAGGATGAGCAATACGTTCATAGCTCCTGATGGGATGAAGTTCGAGGAGATGCTTGCTGAATTAAAGGACGGCATCTATTTGAAAGGCTCACGCGGCGGCCAGGTGAATCCTGGCGAGGGAGTGTTTCAGTTCAACGCCGAGCGCGGGTTCATGGTAGAGAACGGGGAACTCAAGACGCCGCTCCGGGATGTCTCGCTGTCCGGGCATACTCTTGAGATTTTAAATAGCGTTGCTGCTGTGGGAAATGACCGCGAGATGAATTCGGGAAGGTGCGGGAAGGCCGGACAGCTTGTTCCTGTGAGCGATGGGGCGCCGCATGTACTGGTGAGGAAGGCGATGGTGGGGGGGAGCGGGTAAATCATCCACCATAACCTTATATAACCCTATTAAAAGAGTATTAATTACAAAACCGCCCCCGGGCGAAAGCAATATGGGAGGAATTGTCATTAACTCAAGCGCCGACCGCTACAAATACATGTCCATAAGGCAACTGGAAGATATAACATCCGAACTGAAAGAAGAAGCAAAACGCGACCCTGCGCGGGATAAAGAGTATCATGTGGCTTACAAGGCACTGCAAGACAAGATAAGGGAAAGGGACAAGAACAGACCCAAATGTATTCCATGGCGCTTTGAACATGACCTCGATGTCGCGGAAGAGTTTTAAAACATTCAGGCTTGATAATGCTTTCAATCGACCCTGAGATTATCAGGCTTTTCCCGTCAGTAAAGAGCGGCGCAGTCGAGCATGGGTTGTGGAGGATTCCGCTGTTCTTTGATAAAAGTTTTGGGAAAAACAGGGGGTGCATCCGTTTGCGCCGCTATATAGTCCATATGGCTGAAATGGGTGAAACAAAAGAAGCGATGATGGATAAGACAAATGAAATATACGAAGAATTCTCGGAACTCATTAAGAAATATCCTGCTGATAGCGATACAAGGGAACGGCGGGAGAAGCAGCTTGAAAAGTACATGCTGGAGTTCATAGACGAAGTGACAGAACTCATAGCTGAAGGGGATGCCACTCAAATATATTAATCAATCCCATAAACGCTTTAAAACTACCATGAAATTCACTTTCTGGATTTAAGGTGTAGACGTACTAACAGCGTCCCAGGCGATTTGTCCCAATGAAAGGTTCACTACCTGCCATCCTTTCCTCAGATGAACCCACCACCCTTCTGGACTTATCTCTAATGCTGTTCCTGAAGAGAATGACTCTGATTTATAAAGGGCAGTTTGGGGGTCGACACTAAAAGAAAAACTAAATTTTTCGACTTCACTATCCGAATATACCCATGCATCAATATTAGAGTCAGTAGGCATGCTAATGAAATGCTCAGGAGCTTTATAGTTACTCATGCTGATTGTGAATCAACTAAAAAACTCATCAGATTTTTGTTCTAGTGTTTGTTCATATTCTTTGAGTTTTTCATCCTGGTCTTTAAAATATATTTCATTATTTATGTTTGACTGCCCGGATTTGCTTATCTTGAGAGCTTCCATGTTCAGTATCTACAATAGCAGTCGTTACGTTGCCAGTAATTTCAGGTGTATCATACATTTTCAATACAGTCTTATTTTCATCAAGCAAAACCGGAACATAAATTGTTATATTTTTAGCGCTGGATTCTAGGGAAATTGATGCTGTAACCACCCCGACATGGGTCGGAATAACTGTTGGAGTAACTATTGGAATAAATGTTGGAGTAACTATTGGAACCGAAGTTTCAGATGGAGTTGGCTGCCTGATAGGAAAGTAATATTCGATTATGAGAGGCAGTTGTTTAGTTGGAACCGATGTTTCAGATGGAGCTGGCTGGCTGATGCACCCGGAAAACGATACTAATATGATAATTGTCAGAACATGCCTAAGATTAATCATACGACCACCTTACCATTAAACGGCGAGGGGGATAAATAACGTTATCCGTTACTTCAAGAACTTGGAAAGAACCTCAAAACCCTCTAAAAAAATACCGTGCCGACGCAATAACGATAAAAAATCTCATCGCCCTTCAAAAAACAGCACTTCATCAGCATCGACAACCGTTGCTTCCCCGAGCGCACTGCGCTCAGCGCGCCTCACCCTTCCATGTCCTTTTATTTCAAGCTGGAGTCGGGCAAGCTGGACCTCGGCTTCTTCATAAGATATCTCCGTCCTCTGGACTACCCTTTGCATTGATACCTGCTTCTCGCGGATTTTTGCGATAACGCCGTTAGTTCCGGGTCTCACATCCTCAAGGCTTGTCGGCGTAAGGAATATCACATCTCCGACATCGGCTTCAAGTACCGAAAGAAAATTATGCGGGCTTCTTATCTCGATAGTTTTGACCTTATCATGCTCAAGTTCCTTTAAGACGTGCTGCGAAATCCCGCTCAATACGATATGCCGCATAAAATCACCCGTACATCGGAAACTCTTTCTTGGGAATCGATGGCGTTTCAGTGGTTTTAACCTGTTCCGCAAGTTTAGAAAGTTCAAGCTCAATCTGCTCTGCCTGGCTCAATAATTTTTCAGTATCAATATCCAGCTCAAAAATATTATTGATAACTTTTAGCACTTCGACTGCAGCTCTCGGGTCCGGATTTGGTCCCGGTGTCTCACCCAGCAGGCTCACACCAGGCAGGCCGCGCAAATAAGCCTCGGTCATTATACTGCCTGAAATACCTGAAATCGTCCCTACCTGGAATATTTCTGTTTTATTTTTTATCTTTTCCAACAACTCGGGATTTGTCGCGCCCCCGAAAACCCGCCGCTCTCCCGTGGTGGTCGCTATACCTGCAATCGAAACAATATTCTTGCAATGGATCGATTGAATCCAATCCGTCAATATTTTGCTTATATCATATGAGGCAGTCGGATGTATCGGTATATCGGATATTACAACAACAACTTCTTTTTCTTTGGATTCATATATGCGCACAGGCATATAGACAAGACCGTTAAAAAGCACAGCAAGAGGCGGGAAGTACCTTGAATCAATTGAACCCATGTATTTCATTTTGAGTTCTTCGATAATGTGCTGGCAGGAGATATTCCCTACAAGCCCTATGCCCGGAAATCCGACAATAACCAATGGGTTCTTTGATTTTATCGGTTCATTGATAACTTTCACATATTGTTCTGCTTGTTCTAATGCCATGTTCCACCGATTATTAATTAGGGTGAAGGTAAATAAAAGCATCGAAGGAAAAATCTTATCTGGATAGAGACATAAGTTCAGGACATGGAGACTGGCGAAATCGTCCAAATGTTTGCTGAATCAGATTTCGGGATTGACCCCCTGGCACTTGATTTGTTAAAAACAAGTTCTCCTGAGTTAATACATGATGTTTTAAAATCAATAGACAGTTCTGTGATGGTCGTGGGGATAGAACACATAAAGCACTTGGTTAAGAAAACAAGCCCTGAAACAGCCATCCCGCCTGGAACGACTAAAACCATACCTCAAAAGCCTGATGTAATTCCATCTAAAGTCAAATCCAATGGAAACCCGGTTACCATTTTGAAAGACATAACAAACCAGTCGACTTGTATAGGAGAATATACGGAGTTCGTGCATTATTTCAGGGACCGCTATGATTCAATCGCTGAAATGCTTCGCAGAATAGGCGCAAGACCTATTGAAAGCATCAAAAAAAGGAACATGGATACAAGAGAGCCGCTTTCTATTATCGGGATGGTGCTGGATATCAGGACAAGCGCCAAGGGCCATAAATTAATCGAGGTTGAGGATAAAACAGGAACCATAGCTGTTTTAATCCATAAAGAAAAAGATAAAGAACTGTTTGAACTTGCAAAGAGAATAATACCGGATGAAGTAATCGGGATAACAGGCACGCTTTCTTCAGACGGCAGCCTGATGTTTGTAAATAGAATAATTTTCCCCGACATTCCCAATAACCAGGAAAAAATATTGAACCGGAAAAAACCAGAAGGAAAGGCGGTATTCATTTCGGATATCCATGTGGGAAGCAAGACTTTTCTTGAAGGTTCATGGCTTAAGTTCGTGAAATGGCTCGGGGACGACATTAATTATCTTGTGATAGCGGGTGATGTTGTTGACGGTATCGGCGTGTTCCCGAACCAGGATAAGGAGCTTGCGATTTCTGATATTTATGAGCAGTATGAAAAAGCGGCAGAATACTTAAACGCCGTGCCCGGGCACATCAGGATTATAATCTCGCCTGGAAACCATGATGCTGTAAGGCAGGCTGAACCGCAGCCGCGCTTTCCTGAAAAAATCACCAAAATGTTTCGAAGTGATATTACATTCGTAGGGAACCCCGCCATGGTGGATATCGGGGTCAAGGTATTGATTTATCACGGCAGGTCGATGGACGATATAATTGCCAGTATTCCGGGATTTTCTTATGGCGACCCTTCAAAACCCATGAGCGAGATGTTAAAACTTCGGCATCTTTCGCCGATATACGGCGGGAGGGTATCAATTGCGCCCGAACTGAAGGACCATTTCGTGATAGATACCATACCCGATATTTTACATTGCGGGCATGTCCACACGGTTGGGGTTTCCCGTTACAAAGAGGTGCTGACCATTAACAGCGGCACGTGGCAGAGCCAGACCGAATTCCAGAAAAAGATGAACCTCCAGCCCATGCCTGCTAAAGCTACGGTTGTTGACCTTGCGAGCATGGAATATTCAATAATGGATTTTAATTAGATATTATGCTGAAAAACACCTATATCCATATACCCGGCATTGGCTCTTCAACAGAGCGGAAGATATGGGAATGTGGCGTGAAAAATTGGGAGGACTTCCTTCATAACCACAGCGCGATAAAAGGAGCAAAAAGCAAACAGAGAATATTATTTTCAGGTGTTGAGGAATCAATCGAGCAATTATCTTCAGGAAATCACATTTTTTTCGCCCGGCGGCTTCTGCCATGCCACCAGTGGAGAGCATTTCGGTTTTTCAGTGAAAATACAGCTTATGTGGATATTGAGACCACCGGTCTTTCATCAAATGACGACTGTATAACAATGATTGGCATCTATAACGGGAATGAAACGAAAACGTACATAAGGGGCATAAATCTTAAAGATGCAATCGTGGAACTTGCAAAATATAAACAGCTCGTTACTTTCAACGGGGCAAGGTTTGACCTTCCTTTTATTAATCATGAATTCCCGGGCTTTTTCAATCACCTTCACATAGACCTGCTTTATCCGTTGAAGAAATTGGGGTTTAGCGGGGGTCTAAAAAAAATTGAATGTAAACTTGGAATAAAGAGAAGCGAGGAAACAGAAGGGATATCGGGTTTTGACGCTGTTAGATTATGGAATATGTACGAACGCGGGGATGATGAAGCGCTTGAGTTGCTCATAAGGTATAACAGGGAAGATGTGGAAAATCTCAAGACAATAATCGAGATGAACTACCCGAAGATGATAGAGAAAGAGATGACCGTCAAGCAATGCGGTACACCGTCGGTTAAAAAGAGCCAGTTGAAAATTTCACAATAGACCGTAAATGAGTTTTCCAACAACGAATAGCAGAATAATCGCGAATATACGGTTAATCGTTGTTGAATTTATATGCTTGAATGTTTTTGAGCCTACCTGCGCGCCCACAAATGCCGCTGCGCCCGCGTAGGCCAACAGGTGAATATCAAGTTCTGAGCTAAAACCCAGGTATCCGAGAAAACCTGATAGAGACATAAACGTGATAATGAATGCCGAGGTTGCAATGGCGTTTCGTGTTTCAAGGCCCAAAACCAATAGAAGCGGCACCATAAAAGTACCCCCTCCGATACCCACCAGTGAAGAAATAGCCCCGATAAAAAACGCAGCAATTGCACCTATCCACATCTTTCTCTTTTCGCTTACGCTGACCGAGATGCCTATACTGCTGAAAAATAGTATCCGTATGCCCGCGATGAAAAGAATAATCGAAAGCAATATGAGTATCAATTTCGTATCTATTTTGTGAGCAAGGAAGGAACCTGTGAACGCTCCAAAAACGGAAGTGAATATCATGGGCAGGGCAAGGCTTTTGTTCACAAGCTGCTGTTTTAAATAAGTCATCGAGGCAGATGCGGTTGTAATCACGTTCAACAGAAGCGCCATGGGGATTGCGGTAAGGATGGGCACGCCAAGCCAGAAAAAAAACGGAGTATAGATAATCGCCCCTCCAAGACCGAGCATGGAGAACAGGACTGCAATGATGAATGCGATAAATATAATCAGTAATAATTCCATGCCATCTCTTTAATACATATTAGGATTAATAATGCTACGGGAAACATTTAAGTTCAATCAAGCCAATTCAGTTCGTAAAGATACAAATGAATAAAAAAAATCGGTTAATACTCGGAGTTTCCATTATTGTTGTCTTATTGGGATATGTTGCTCTCACGACAGTGCAGGCATCGAACCAGTATGAGGTGAGCGAGGCAGTTGCCGCGCAGGAGAACCTGACGGGAAAGATTATTATGATCAATGGAAGCATGGTTCCGGGTACAGACAATTGGGACTCGCTTAACCGGACCCTCACTTTTAAAATGACAGATGGCATTGCCACGCTGGATGTTGTTTATAAAGGCGACAAACCCAATCTCCCGCCTGAGGCCACAGATATTCAGGCCGTAGTGACAGGGCAATTCAACAATAATGTATTTGAAGCCTTCAGGATGTTAACAAAATGTCCCTCCAAATATGAATCCCAGAACCCCATATATACTCCTCCGGCCAAAACCCCATAATTCCTTTTATAGCTTTTTTAAATCAAAGCTGAACAAAATCGAAGGATTTATTAACTACAATGTCTTGTAATTGAATAGTTTGAGGAACCAAAAAAATTAGGTTTTTTGGATAGGATAGGAAATCAGGTTCCTCATATTCTAAAATAACACTTATACTTAAAACTGTTTTCCGTAATTATACCCAAATTTATACCTATTTGATGCATTATAAACGTAGTATGAACGAGAAGGTGGAGTTGAAACGTGAATTGGGGCTTACCGAGGTAACCCTGTCTGGTGTAGGAATAATCCTCGGGGCAGGCATATACGCGCTCATCGGGAAAGCGGCAGCACTTTCGGGTAACTCAGTCTGGCTTTCATTTGCCCTTGCCTCGCTTATTGCAGTTTTTACAGGGTTGAGCTACGCAGAACTCTCTTCCATGTTCCCAAAAGCGAGCGCCGAGTATGAATATACCTCAAATGCTTTCGGGAGAAGGCTGGCTTTTATTATCGGCTGGTTGATTATCCTGAGCGCCGTAATCGGCGCATCAACTGTAGCGCTTGGTTTCGGAGGTTATTTCAAAGCGCTTTCCGGAGTGCCAGTCATAACTTCCGCCCTTATCCTCATAATCGTTCTCTCAATCCTACTTTTCCGGGGCATAAAAGAGTCTGTATGGTTTGCGATAATATCCACCCTCATAGAAAGCGCAGGTCTTATTTTGATAATTTTCATAGGGCTTCCCTATTTTGGGAAAGTGGATTATTTTGAAATGCCGCAGGGTTTAACTGGAGTTTTCCAGGCTTCTGCGCTTGTATTTTTTGCATATACCGGGTTTGAAAGTATAGTGAAGCTCTCGGAAGAGACTAAAAACCCTGAAAAAACAATTCCAAAGGGATTAATGCTGGCCATATTAATCAGCATCGTCCTTTACATTTTAGTAGCAATCTCCGCAGTCAGCGTGATCGGATGGGAAAAACTTGCGGCATCTGATGCGCCCTTTGCAGACCTTGCATTCAGCGCGTTCGGAAGCGATGCGTTCATTCTATTAGCCGTGATAGCTCTTTTTGCAACAGCCAATACCGTTCTTATGATGATGCTTGGGGCATCGAGGATAATCTATGGTATGGCGGATTCGTTTACTCTTCCGGCTATCCTCGGAAGTGTACATTTTACGAGAAGAACGCCATGGATTGCCATATTTGCGGCGATGCTGCTGTCAATGCTTTTCGTTTTTGCAGGCGATATCGCTTTTGTGGCTAATGTGGATAACTTCACGCTTTTTGTGACCTTTTTTGTGATAAATGCTGCCTTGATAATGTTAAGATACAAGGAACCGCAAATGAGAAGGTCTTTTAAAGTCCCTCTGGCGATAGGAAAGTTCCCGGTACTGCCGTTATTCGGTATTTTATTTTGCGTGTTTATGCTTTTTCAGCTTGAGTGGAAGGTTCTTCTTGTGGGTTCAATGCTCGTGGTTGTTGGTTTGGTTTTATCTTTTGTGGATATGAATAAAAAAGACCGCAAGTAAGCAGATTAACAAAGAGGCATGCAAAAACAAAAATAGGAATAAACGAATATCTCATCCGGAGACAACTGAATGGACAAGATGACACCTGCGATGCGCCAGTATTATGAAGCCAAGGAAAAGCACAGGGATGCGCTCATTTTCTTCAGGATGGGTGACTTCTACGAGTCCTTCGGGGACGATGCGAAAATAATCGCAAAGGAACTTGAAATAACGCTCACATCAAGAGGCAGGGACAAAGATGGCGAGGATATGCCTCTTGCCGGAATTCCGTATCATGCTGTGGATTCATACCTGCCGCGGCTTATAAAAAAAGGGTATAAAGTCGCGATATGCGAGCAGCTTGAAGACCCGAAAAACGCAAAAGGCATCGTTAAAAGAGGAGTGGTCAGGGTCATTACACCAGGGACTGTTATCGATTCGTCGCTGATTTCTGACCAGTCCAATAATTACCTTATGTCCGTTTCCGGGGAAGGCATGGAATTCGGTTTATCGTTCCTGGACGTGAGTACAGGGGAATTCATGACAACCCAGTTTATAGATAATCAGAATTATGATAAAATAATAAGCGAAGCTGCGCGGATGAAACCAGCCGAATGCATACTTCCCAATCAACTATTTGAAAATAAAAAACTCATGCAGCGGCTAAAAGACATAGGTATCATAATCAATAAATTCGACGCGGATGCTTTTTTACCAAAGAATGCACGAAACCGCCTCCTGAAACACTTCGGCGCCGTGACACTTGAAGGCATGGGCTGCGAGAATCTCGTTTTTGCCGTCTCGGCATCAGGCGCAGCTCTTGAATATGCGCAAAAAACCCAGATGAGGGACTTGAACCACATACAGGCGATGAGAACGTATTCCGAGAACGAGTTCATGGTGCTTGATTCAATAACGCTGCGGAACCTCGAAATTATACAAAGTATTCGCGGCGAGGGAACAGGTTCACTTTTATCTGTCATAGACCGCACAAAAACCCCCATGGGCGGGCGGATGCTTCGGAAATGGCTTTTGCAGCCTCTGATTTCTGTTAATAGAATAAACGAGCGGCTTGACGCGGTGGATGAGATTATTAAAAAGACATTGATGCGGTACGATTTGCGCCAGGCGCTTTTGGGTATCAGGGATATCGAGCGCTTAATCGGGCGTATCGTTTACGGAAACTCAAATGCCAGGGACCTTATAGCGCTCAGGGTATCTCTTGAAAAGCTTCCTGAAATGATAAAATCCCTTAAAGAAAGCGATATTAAATCAGGGCTTTTGTCGGGGATAATAAAGAAACTTGGTGATTATACCGATATAGTAGCGCTGCTCTCCAGGGCGCTTGTGGACGGCCCGCCTGTAAGCGTTCGCGAAGGCGGGATGATTAAAGAGGGGTACAATGAAAAGCTGGACGAGCTTAAGAAAATGTCGCTGCATGGGAAGGACTGGATTGCAGAGATGCAGCAGAAGGAGCGCGACAGGACAGGCATAAAATCCCTGAAAATCGGGTACAATTCCGTGTTCGGGTATTACATCGAGGTAACGAAAACAAATCTTTCGCAGGTTCCTCCGGATTATATAAGAAAACAGACAACAGCAAACGGTGAACGTTTCTATACGCCAGAACTTAAGGAAAAGGAAGTGATGATACTTACTGCGGATGAAAAACGAATGGCTCTTGAATTTGAGCTTTTCATGGAGATAAACTCACTCCTTGCCGGGCGGTCAAAAGAGCTGCAGGCTACAGCGCAGGCGATAGCTGAACTGGACGTGATTGTAAACCTTGCAGAGATGGCTGTTAATAATAAGTATGTGCGCCCGGAGGTGAATGAAAGCTGCAATATCCTTATCCGTGACGGGAGGCATCCTGTTGTTGAGTTTGCGATTCCGGGCGGGTTTGTCCCCAACGATACCCACATGGACTGCCAGGAGAACCAGTTCCTGCTCCTCACCGGTCCCAACATGGCGGGAAAATCGACATACATGAGGCAGACTGCGCTGATAGTGATAATGGCGCAGGTTGGGAGTTTCGTTCCAGCATCATACGCATCAGTCGGGCTCGTGGACAGGATATTCACGCGCGTCGGGGCATTTGACGACCTTGCAAGCGGGCAGAGCACATTCATGATAGAGATGGTGGAACTTGCCAATATCCTGAACAATGCAACCCCGAAAAGTCTCGTTCTCCTTGATGAAATCGGAAGGGGCACGAGCACCTACGACGGTTACAGCATCGCAAAAGCCGTTGTTGAATTTATCCATAACAAAGACCGCGTTGGTGTTCGGTCGCTTTTTGCAACGCATTACCACCAGCTAACAGCCATAACCGGCAGCCTGCGGCGCGTTAAGAATTATCACGTTGCGGTGAAAGAAGAAGGCAATGACCTCGTGTTCCTCCGTAAGATAATCCCGGGCGCGACGGATAAGAGCTACGGCATCCATGTGGCAAGGCTTGCTGGCGTGCCCCTGAAAGTGACGCAGAGGGCCAAGGAGATATTGAAAGAGGTGGAGAACGGGAGCGGTATCGGAAGGGGTAAGGACAGCGCGAAATATACGCAGCTTATGCTTTTTGATTCGGAAAGTCAAAAGGAATCACCAGTTGTTGAGGAACTTAAAAAGCTCAATGTGGATGCCATGACGCCGCTTGAGGCGCTGAATGCGCTGGCGGAGTTGAAGAAAAAGACGGATGGGGGATAAAAAATCCTTTCATGCAACTAATTTTTTGAAATCTTTATCATCCCAAAGTTTTTCGAAATCCTTGTCTTTCTTTGCATCTTCTTTGTTAGATGTATCTAGTTCTATTGCCTTTTTTAAACACGAAAGTGCCTTTTCTTTATCACCTTTAATAGAATAAGCGCAGGCACTATTATACCATGCTTTAGCGAAATCAGGTTTTAGTTCTACTGCTTTCTCAAGCGCTTCAATTGCATCATAATGACGACCTAGTTTAATAAGAACATCGCCTTTCCTATCCCACGAAATAGCATTATCAGGTTTTAGCTCAATAGCCTTCTCAAATGTTTTAAGTGCTTCATCATATCGCTTAAGATTAATAAGCACAATTCCTTTGAAATGCCAAGATATAGCACTATCAGATTTTAGCTCTAAAGCCTTCTCATATGCTTTGAGTGCTTCATCATATCGTTTAAGATTAATAAGCACAATTCCTTTGGCACCCCATTGCATAGAATTTTCAGGTTTTAGTTCTAGTGCTTTCTCAGCAGCCTTAAGCGCTTCCTCGTTTCGCCCAATCCTAGCAAGTACAGTGCTTTTCATAGACCACGCCTCAGCATAATCAGGTTTTAACTCGGTTGCTTTCTCGAATGCTTTTATTGCTAATTCGTATTTGCCCTTAAAATAAAGATCAAACCCACGATTATAGTAATCCTCAGGTTTCAATAAAACCCCTAACGCCTCTAGGAGCTCTAACCTAGAGGCAAAATCATCAAATTTTTTTATTACTTCTTCTGATGGTTTTTCGGTTAAAGGTGTATGAGGTATCTTCTCAATCTCGTCTCTTAACATATTTACATCCTTTTCCGCTTTATTTCGAATTTCTCTAATAATATTTGCCTCTTTTTCAATGTCTTTTCTAATTGCTTTCCACTTACTATATTCAAAAAAGCCTAAAGCAATCGCTATCACAACAATAATTGTTATTAAACCGACTAACACCGCCATTGATGCAGCAACTATATTTAGAATACTTAAAGACCTGTCAAAGCTTCTCTGTGCCTCTGTTATAATATCTTCCTTTGTAAGTTCACTTTTTTGTGTGACTTCAGAAAAAGTAGTATTTGGAGCAGCCGTTGTTTTATTTTCCTGTTGGATTGTATCTATTGTCTCATTTTTTTGAGCCAAAACTGTATGAACTACCGTAGAAACAATAATGATTGATAAAATTATTCCAATCAAAACTTTTCTTGCATTGTTCATTCAGTTTCCACCACAGTTTTCTTTGATAATTTTTTTATGAGAGTATATATCTTTTGTTTACTCCTTCGCGCCTTTGCGGTACTTACCAAAGCCTACTCAAAACCGTTGGTAACTTATCACCCTCTAAGTCAAATAAGCCACTGAAGAAAGATTTTCCTTTATCCCTCTCTGCAATCGTACCAAAGCAACCGCAAGAAGTGTTAT
>JBAVMS010000049.1:0-52756 GCA_049690315.1 Candidatus Methanoperedens sp. | reverse complement strand
CAGTTTTCCTATTATCTCGTTGGGATTGAATTCTGGGTTAATCTTTACAACCGGGCAGTCGTTTACACATGCTCCGCATTCATAGCACTTCCGTACTGCGGGCAAATCGAATACCTCTTTGAGTTTCTTAAGGTAGTTATATCTCGAATCCCATTTCGCCAGGAAATCGGCAGCGTCTATCCTGTGCATATCCATGCCAAGCTCCTCTGTCGTGAAACCCATAGCAAGCCCGAGCAATTCGGGATAATACAGGATCGGGACGTTTAATTTCTCACCACTTTTCTGCATGAGGTACTGGCGCGAATCATACTGCATAAAACAGGATGGGCAGGTGAGGGAAATCGCATCTGCCTTTTTTGAGACCTCAAGGAGCTTCATGCGCGCTAAGGCAGTGGCTTCCTCAGGCTCGTCTGCAGCGTTCAGGTTACCGCCGCAGCACAGCATCTTTGTTTCATATTCGATGCTCTTAGCCCCGAGGGCATCTATCAATGCATCGAACTTCTTTGGCTTGTTGGGATCATCAAAAAATATTGAAGAACTGGGGCGGAGCATATGGCATCCGGCGTGCGCTGCAATCTTCATGCCGTCAAAAGGTTTCTTGATGTGCTGCTTTATTTTCGGTATGCCTATTTCATCATGCAGCACTTCAACGAGATGCTTTACTTCGATTGTCCCGTTGTATTCAAGTCCCGCCGAGGAAAGTATTGTATTCACCTCTTCCCGAAGACCGGGGTTTATCCTCAGTTCGACTTCAACGGATTTTAAGGTGCTGTAGCAGCCGTTGCAGGGAACGAGCAAATCATGCCCTGCCTTCTCAGCCAGGGCGAGGTTCCTTGCCGCAGTCACGTACCATGTCATGTCGCCCAGTGGCTTTATGATACTTTTTGTAGGGCAGCAGGTCGCCCCTTCAAGGTCGTGGAGAACGCAGCCGAGTTTTGACATGACAAGCCGTGTTGATTTTTCCATGAAAGGAAAGCGGGCGGGGATGATGCAACCTAAGAACAGTGTATATTCAGGCATTTTTCCTCTATTTGGGGAAGTTGGCTATCGCTATGATAGTATAAATAATTATCTCAGAAACAGGCAATAGACTGATGATTTGACTTCACGCTTAATGTTTGCAAATCCTGAATATAAAATTATATATGTAGCCACTCCTATCTGGGACGATTAATAGTGCTAAATGGGATGTAAAAATGACGAAAAAGATTAAACTCTCGGAACTTGGAAACCTGTTCGGGGGCCTTGATGTCCAGGCGCTTGAAGGCGTAAAGATAGAAGGTGATGTGGAGATAGACCTTGGGCAAATGGGAATGAACCCGCAGATGGCTTATGCGCTCGGGCATGAAACAGCCCAGCTTGCACTTCACTTGATGAACATTTCCAGGATTCTGGGTTATCCTGTTGACCAGATGCTCGGCGCGGCACCTGCAAAGCCTGCAAGGCTCAGTAAGTTGATTGAATCTAAATTCAGCGTGGGCAAAATTGAGGAATGGAAAACCCCGATACAGGAAGTCGTGCTCGGGGCAACTTCATCAGATGGCGGTTCGAGAAAAAGCACAATAACGCTCGGCGGGGAAACATCCCTTCCGTATTATTTTGACGGCCCGATGCCTCACCGCAATCACATAACCATGGACGTCTTCGACATGCCCATAAACATGGCTAAGGCGGTCAAATCAAACTACGAGGATGTAATCAACAGCCCGGCAGAATGGGCAAAGAAAGTAGTCCGTGACTTCGGGGCTGATATGGTTACGATCCATCTCATAAGCACAGACCCGAACATCAAGGACACATCGCCTGCCGAGGCCGCAAAAACGGTGGAAGAAGTACTCCAGGCCGTGGACGTGCCTATCGTCATCGGCGGCTCGGGAAATCCGGAAAAAGACCCTGCGGTGCTTGAGAAAGCCGCAGAAGTCGCCGAAGGTGAGCGCTGCCTGCTTGCATCAGCCAGTTTAAATCTTGACTATGCACGCATTGCGGAAGCAGCCAAGAAATATAATCACGTTGTGCTTTCCTGGACGCAGCTTGAAATTAATGCGCAAAAAGAATTGAACCGCAAACTTATGAAACAGTGCGGCGTAGCCCGCGAGAATATCCTTATGGACCCGACCACAGCAGCCCTGGGGTACGGGCTTGATTACGCTTACACGAATATGGAAAGAATAAGACTGGCAGGATTGTCCGGGGATATGGAACTCAATTTCCCGATGTCAAGCGGCACAACCAATGCATGGGGGGCGCGCGAAGCCTGGATGGTTTCCTCGCCGCTAAAGGAGGATTCTGACTGGGGGCCGCGCGAGTACAGGGGCCCGATATGGGAGATTATCACGGGACTGACATTATCGCTTGCAGGGAATGACCTTTTCATGATGATGCACCCGACCGCTGTCCAGGTGCTAAAGGAGATAACACAGACGCTTTACGGAGGAAAGGAAAGCGAACCGGTGAATATCGATAACTGGGTAGGGGCGGTGTTATAATGAAATTGAATAGCCCGCTTCAGGTCTATAAGTACCTCCCGCAGATAAACTGCGCAGAATGCGGGGATGCAACGTGCATGGCTTTTGCAGCCCATCTCATCGACAGGTCAAAAAAGCTCGATGACTGCCCACCTATTCTTAAAGACGAGTACAAGAAAAAATATACAGAATTGCTGACTCTCCTTGCGCCGGAAATCAGGGAAATCACGATAGGTGTTGGCGAGCGTGCTAAAAAAATAGGCGGGGACGATGTTCTTTATCGCCACCAGTTGACCTTTTTCGACCCTACTGCGTTTGCCTATGACGTATGGGACACGATGCCTGAAGCAGAACTCGTAGAGAGGATAAACAAGATTACGAACTTTCGGAAATTCTATGTCGGGAAATTCCTGAGAGTAGATATGATCGCAGTACGGTGCGTTTCGGGCGACCCCTTGAAATTCGCAGGCGCCGTAAAGAAAGCAAGCGAAACCACAAAACTTCCCCTGATACTCTGTTCATTTGACCCTGCTGCGTTAAAAGCCGCACTTGAAGTAGTCAAAGATAAAAATCCCCTTATATACGCGGCAACTGAAAAGAACTGGGGCGAAGTTGCAGAACTGGCTTTGAATTATAAAGTCCCAGTTGTACTGTTTTCACCAGACCTTGATAAGCTAAAATCACTTGCCCTATCATTCAGGGAAATGGGAATAAAAGACCTTGTGCTTGACCCCGGAACATATCCGCAGGGAAAGAAGCTTAAAGAGACGTTTGAGAAATTCATAATGCTTCGGCGTGCAGGGATAAAAGAAGGGCAAAAGGATATAGCGTATCCGATTATGGCAGTTCCTCTTAATGCATGGATGGTCTATAAGGATGCAGTCACAGCTTCCTACTGGGAAACCGTGCTCTCTTCGATTTTCACTGTAAGGTATGGCGATATCATGATTCTTCACAGCCTTGAACCGTATGCCATGCTTCCTGAGGTGCACATTCGCGACACTATTTACACAGACCCGCGAACCCCTGTGAAAGTAGCGCCTGGAGTGAACGAGGTAGGTTCTCCGACAAAAGATTCACCTGTGATAGTCACAACCAATTTCGCTCTCACATATTATACTGTGGAAAGCGACCTTTCGTCCAACAAGATAAATTGCTATCTTGCGGCAGTGGATACTGACGGTATAGGAGTGGAAGCGGCAGTTGCAGGCGGTCAGCTTACGGCGGCCAAGATAAAAGATACTTTCCAGAAAGCGAATTTTGATTTTAAGGATAAGACATCCCATGGCACAGTTATTTTGCCGGGTCTTGCAGCAAGGCTGCAGGGCGATGTAGAAGATGTGACAGGACTTCGTGTGATGATAGGTCCTCCGGACTCAGGGCGCATTCCAGGGTGGATGGAGAAAAATTGGCCTCCTAAACCGAAATAATAATGTTCATGATTATTCCTTTCACACCTTCTTATCAATAATATCTATATACTTATAAGATGTAAATGTGGGTAGCCTTAATTTTAGTCAAAGGAGGCTATAATATGGTTAATGAAAAGTTAGCAGAGCTTGTTAAAACAGCAAAACCATCTGTGGCCGTGGTCGGGCTTGGTGGTGCAGGATGCAATATTACGACTTGGATAGCGGAAAAAGGAATGGCAGGCGGAAGGATAATCGCAGCTAATACTGATGTGAATCACCTGAGTACAATGAGTAAGGCAGATAAGCTGATTTTACTCGGTGAGAAATTATGCAAGGGACACGGGTGCGGTGGGTATCCAGAAATGGGTGCACAGGCAACCAAAGAAAATCTTGCAGAGATAAAAGCTGAAATAGAGGGAACAAACCTCGTTTTCCTTGTAGCCGGGTTAGGCGGAGGAACTGGTACTGGAGCAATACCTGTTGTAGCAGAAATTACAAGAGGCAGCGGCTCACTTACTATTGCCTGCGTCACGATCCCATTCAAGATTGAGCAGTTCAGGAGAGAAAAAGCAAGAGAAGCTATAAAGGCGCTTTCAGAGAGTTGCGACTCAACAATCGTTATCGATAACTCAAAGTTAAGGGAAGTAGCCGGCAATCTCCCGCTGAAAGAGGCACTTGCCGTTGCAAATGCCCTCGTAGGTGCATTCGTAAAGAACATTACCGAGACAATCACCCAGCCAAGCTTGATCAACCTTGACTACGCAGATCTTCGCGCAGTCATGGAGCGCGGTGGAATATCCGCAATCGGCATTGGTGAAGGCGACGGTGAGGACAGGGTAGCCAAAGCGGTATCGCAGGCGCTTGCAGTCCCGCTGCTTGACATCTCCGACATGTCCGCCACATACGGTGTGCTTATCCACATTGTAGGAGGCGAAGACCTGACACTCGAAGAGGTCGCGGTCACAGGCGAGTTAATCATGGACAAGGTCCCCAACACAAAGAGAGTTATCTGGGGAGCAAAAGTCGATGACCAGCTCACAGGCAGAGTACGTGTAATGGCAGTATTGACAGGCGTCAAGAGCCCATTCATGGAAGGCCAGTAAGGTTTAACGTGATGTGATATTTCACATCACATAAATTTTTTCTTTTTTTATTTAACAGCAAATACATACATTTTTTGCTGACGTTCGCATATATCTCATCCGAGGACGATGAGTTCGATTTCGACAGAAACAAGTAATGAAAACCAGCTCACGGTTGAGGAGTATGTGCGCTATATCAGGATAAAAGACCAAATCCAGCAGATTATAGATGATTCAAAATTAAAGGAAGCCCTGCGTGATGCCGAAGACTCCTTGAAAGGGCTCGCTGTTGATTTAATTGTTAAATACTCAGTCCAGAAGAAATAATCTTATACACCGGTCTTGAACCGCAGTATCGCCGCTATTCCGCCAAAAGCCGTGAGAAGCTGGTTTCCTTCCTCAAAATCACTCGAAATAAAAGCGGTGTTCGTTCCCATCTGGTCTGCTATAGCCGAAAGCTCCTCCACGATATCCACAGACTCAACGACTTTAAGGCTTGACCCGCATTTCTTGCAATTACCGGGCTGGTATTCATCATCTCCGAGTTTTTTAGTGATGGTTTTCTTCTCCTCAAAATCACAGTTGCCGCATTTTATGGTAATGCGAACTTTGCGGAGTTGATCTGAAAGCAAAAGCGTATCCACAGACCCCATCTGCAGGTTCTTCCTTACCTGTTCTTCCCCGTATGAGGCAAGACCTGTATCGTTTACCAGTTCTTTTAAGAAACGCTCAGCGATTTTCTTCTCCTGTACAACCTCGACATTCTGCAGGGCTTCGCCAAGCTTATCGAAAAGCTCGTTCAGGCCGGATTCATCAGTATAAGCAACATCGAAAAGACCAAGGATTTTTTTCTGTATCTCATGATGAAGGAATTCGCCGTTTTCGAATTCTTCTTTGGTGGGCGACGGCCCGCCTATGAAAACACCCTCGAAATCCTTCTGGTCAATTCCCAGGAAGACTTCGCTTGCGGCGTCAGCTATGCGGGTATAGAACTCGTTTATCGCAATGAGACGAAGCTGCTGGAACCTGTGCGAACTCTGGCCGCCTTTTCGCTGCTTTCCAGGGACATTGGAAGTGAGGTGCGCCATTACTTCGATGTGCTTGCCGCGAAGCACACCAACAGTCGCCTCGCGCCTGTCAAGAACAAGGAGGCCGTATGTCTTTTTCTCATGCAGCATATCCTCAAGCGGTGTGAGCAGGAAGGATGAATCGCAGTGGTATTTGTAGGACACAAGCGGGTCAGGAGGTTCGATTATGTATGTCTCCATATCGGTTTTGTTTGCGCCTATATCCACGGCGCCGCAGAAAATCACAACGCCGTTCTCGGGTGCTTTTGGTATCAGCTTGAGCCTTGAAAGCAGGGATTCGATTGCACCCGTCACGTTCTGTCTTGTCACTCTGGATTTGATGTTGGACGCCTGGCCGAATTCTTCCCTCAACTGCGCGGCTACTTCATGTATCTGCTTGTCGTGAGGAATATACAGCGAGATAAGTTCCGTACCTCTGCCGCGCTTGTTGCGAAGAACCTCAAGAGTCCTTTTGAATTCGTATTTTTTATGTGCGTCTGATTCGACCATTGGATTATTCTACCTCATCGATTTTGAGTCTTTCATATCAGCTAATATAGATAAATGTTAAGTCAACTATTTTCTATTCTCGCGCCATCGTTATTCGCCTTTGTGGTAAATACCCGTCCTTTCTTCCCGAGAAATTCCGTTGCTATTTTCTCAAGGTTCTCCGTATCCTCGCCGAATGCGTAAACTGTTGGACCGAAAGAGCTCATACCTGCGCCGTAAGCTCCTCCTTCCCTCAAAGCATCCATCAATTTTAAAGAAACAGGCTGGAGTTCAACTTCTCTTTTTTTAAATCCAATCTCCTGAATAGAGTTGATGCTCTTCCCGAAAGTCACGATATCTTCTTCTGCAAGCGCAGGAAGCATTTGCATCAGGATAATGTGTGAGAGCCTCTCCACTTCGGGCAGCGGCACGGGGCATTTTTCCTGGAAAATATTTACCTCTTTTTTGCTTGACGCCCCTTTCTGCTCCGGTATTGCAACCACGATATCCCAGTCAGGGAAATCTTTTCTTAACAAAACCGGCGCGGGGGGAAGCCTGCTTGCCGCGGAAGGAAGAAATGCTTTTTTATCGCTGAATTTATGCCCGCCGTCAAGGATGAAGCCGCCTTTTTCAAATGCAGCCACGCCGATGCCGCTTGTTCCACCTCTCCCCACTTTTATTGCCAGGTCATATACACTCAAGCCCAGGTTGTATGTCATGTTTACAGCCATGCCTGCCGCAAGTGCAGCCTGCGTACCTGAGCCAAGACCGACATGCGAGGGATAATCTTTTTCTATGCTGATGTGAAATCCTTTGCCCGCAGGCAGGAGTAAAGCGGCGCTGTTTCTCATTCGTTCAAGATGCTCGCTGTTTCCTGTTATTTCAACAGTGTCAGATTTTTCAGCTTTGATACTGATAACAGGCTCATCAAGCGTTATTCCAATGCCCCCGTCAACGCGCCCGATGCTTGCGTTCATGTCGATAAGAGTTAAATGCAGGCGCGATGGTGTAATGATTTTTAACATCGTCAACCCGCAGTATTAAGGCATCCAGGCAGTTATTCCCGGAACCCTTTTGAAATCTCCATCGCCAGTTGCAATATGAGGCAAACCGTGTTTTTTCATAACAGCAACGTGCAGAGCGTCTCGTGTTAGCAGTTTATATTCTTTGCAGCAATTCATAACGTGCCTGAAATCTTCAGGCACATTCAAGATGGTGATGTTCAACGATAGGATCTTATCAATAGCATCCCAGCATTTAGTTAATTCCTGCATTTTGTCGGGATTCGTTTTTAAGAATTGCACAGTCGCGCTTATCGGGATGTTAAATTTAACCGATGCTTCAGCCTGAATAAGTTTAAAAAGCACTTCATCAAGAACTACAATCGATACAAAACCATTTAATTCCTTTTTATGTACCTTCTTCAGAAAATGTTTGCTTTCTTCGAGATATTTCTGTTTCAATGCAACAAAAAGAAATATATTTGCATCGATATACACATTTGTTCCATTTGGAACCTGGGTTAGAGACAATCAATACCACTCTTCAGATTCTATAAGCTTTTCAGCTTCAGTCTCTTTGATTTTAATTATTCCTGAAAGTTCATCTACTGGGTCAGACGATGCCTCTACTATCAGTTTCTTATTTACCACTGTCATTTTAATTTCTTCTCCGGATTTCAGACCCAGCATATCCAGTATTTTGTCAGGGATTTTAATCTGTTTGTTTTCGGTTATTTTACTATGAGAAATTTCCAAGGTAAACACCAATAAACTAATGGCTTAGATATTTATAAATGTTAGTGGACTTTAACCGTTTTTATTAGCATACTACGGTTCTTAATGCACAATCTTTGCAATATCCATTTCAAGAATATCCTCTGCGCCGAGGCTCTTGAGTTTCGGGATAAGTATATTTATCTCGCTCTTGCTTACCACGGTTTCCACAGCATAATAATCAGATTTATAGAGTTTTGATACTGTGGGTTTTTTCATGGCAGGAAGTCCGCTCACGACTGCGTCAAGTTTGGACTCCGGAACATTCATAACAATATAAACCTTGCCGCGCGCTTCCAGTACCGCCTGCAGGAGGATTTTTATCTCCTCGATTTCCCTGCGCTTCACCGGGTCTTTCCATGATTTCTTATTCGCAATGAGCTTGGTATTTGATTCAAGAATGACATCAATGATTTTTAACCCGTTCTTGCGCAGCGTTGAACCTGTCTCTGTCAGGTCAACAATCACATCCACAAGCTCGGGAACCTTTGCTTCAGTTGCGCCATACGAATAGCGGATATCCACCTGGATTCCAAGGTTATCGAAGAACCTCTTCGTGAGTTTGGGATATTCTGTCGAGACCCTGCTTCCGGGTTTTATATCCTTTGCAGTCTTGACGTCCCGCTCATTCGGGACGGCGACAATGATTTTCACGATTCCCTCCCCCATTTTGCTGTAAAACATATCTGCGACTTCAACTACGTCGGCATCAGACTCCATTACCCAGTCCTTGCCTGATATGCCCAGGTCAAAGTATCCCTCCTCTACGTATTTCGGGATTTCCTGTGGTCTGAGGATTTTGACCTTTCGAATCCTGGGGTCTTTCACTGTCGGGTTATACTCGCGGTCAGTCTTCCTTATCTCAAGGTCTGCCTGTTTGAACAAAAGAAGAGTCTGCTCTTCAAGACTGCCTTTTGGGAGAGCGATATCAATCATAATACCCCCTTAACATGAATTCACTGATTAAAAGCTTTACTGACTTTTAACGCTCTTACCTGCCTTTTTTGATTTATTAAAAACAATCTCAAGAATACCGTTCTTCAATGCTCCTTTCATGCCTGTTTTATTGACTCTTGCGGGTAATTCTATCGAATCTATTACACTTTTTTCAGGGTTATTCGCGGTAATTTCAAGCAGCCTTCCCGAACCTGTAAGTTTAACATTCTTCAATTCCATTCCCGGAATCCCGATTATCGCATGGACTTTTTCATCGGTTTCAAGTATATCCACAGGTGTTTTCGCGGGTTTTCGGAAACCAATATTCCCATCGCCTGGAACCATAAGCGGAAACAGGTTAATCGAAATATTGATGTTTACAGGTATATTCTCAGGAATATCTGATTCATCGATTTCCTGCATAATATTGTCCAGGGCTTCTTCCAATTGTTTCAGGAACTCATCAAAATCCGTTCTTTTTTTCATTTTTATTTTTCCTTTTTCGTTTTTTCTTTATCGATGGTTTTTGTAAAATTTGTCATCGCTTCGTATTCTTTTAAATCCCATGGAGTAGGTCTCACAATATTAAAAGCTTTTTCAAAATGCTCGTTTTTAATCCTTATTTCAAGGGCTTCTCTTTTTACATCCTCTCTTTCCATGCCCGGTTTTATACATTCCCGGAGAGCAAGTATCGCAGCTTCACGACATATTGCTTCAATATCGGCGCCCACGTATCCTTCAGTTCTCCTTGCAAGCTCCTTTATATCGACCTCATCAGATAATGGCTTTCCTTTCAGGTGAATCTTCAATATTGCTTCCCTCTCAGCTAAATCAGGGGGCCGGATGTATATAAACCGGTCAAAGCGTCCCGGTCTTAGCAAAGCCGGGTCAACCATATCCGGGCGGTTAGTCGCCGCAATAATAACCACGTTCTTGAGTTCCTCAAGCCCGTCGAGTTCTGTGAGTATCTGGCTCACCACCCTCTCGGTAACGCCTGTATCAAATGAGGCGCCGCGCGGGGGAACAATGGAATCTATTTCGTCAAAGAAAATGATGGTCGGGGCAGCCTGGCGGGCTTTCCTGAATGTTTCCCTGACAGCCTTCTCCGATTCTCCAACATATTTGCTAAGGAGTTCGGGCCCCTTGATACTTATGAAATTCGCCTGGCTCTCTGTAGCTACGGCTTTTGCAAGCATGGTCTTTCCAGTACCAGGAGGACCGAAAAGCATCACTCCTTTCGGGGGCTGTGTATGGATGGCTTCAAACGCTTCAGGATATTTTAGCGGCCATTCGACAGCTTCGATGAGTTCCTGTTTTGCCAGTTCAAGCCCGCCAATCTCATTCCACCTCACCGCAGGCACCTCGACAAACACTTCCCGCAGCGCAGACGGTTCAATGGTCTGAAGCGCGTTCTGGAAATCATTTCTTGTCACGACTATTTTCTCCATGATTTCAGGAGGGATTTCCTCTTCGATGTTGATCTTGGGTAGTATCAGGCGGATTGCATGCATTGCGGCTTCCTTGCACAGCGATGAAATATCAGCTCCAACGAAACCATGCGTCATGTCGGCTATTTCGCGAAGTCCTGTTTCCTCGGACATATCCTCTGCAAGCGGCATACCACGCGTATGCACCTGAAGGATTTCAAGCCGCCCGATCCTGTCAGGGATTCCTATCTCTATCTCGCGGTCAAATCTTCCGCCGCGGCGAAGCGCAGCATCTATTGCATTAGGCCTGTTCGTGGCTGCAATAACTATCACCTGCCCGCGCTTTTTCAAACCATCCATCAACGATAGCAGCTGAGCCACCACGCGCCGTTCCACTTCGCCCGTGACCTCTTCTCTTTTCGGGGCGATGCTGTCTATTTCGTCAATAAAAATAACGGTCGGGGCGTTTTTTTCAGCCTCATCGAAGATTTCACGGATGTGCTTTTCGCTCTCACCGTAATACTTGCTCATTATCTCAGGGCCGCTTATCGAGACAAAATTTGCATCAGTCTCGTTCGCTACAGCCTTTGCTATCATGGTCTTGCCCGTGCCCGGAGGCCCGTGAAGCAGAACGCCTTTCGGTGGCTCTATGCCAAGTTTCTCGAAAAGCTCAGGATGCCGCAGGGGAAGTTCAATCATTTCACGGATAAGCCCGATTTCACGACGCAGCCCCCCGATATCCTCATAGGTAAGATGGATTGGGCGCACTTCCAGTTCCTCCATAACCTCTTCTTTCACGACAAGGCTCGTGTTCCTGGCTACAATTACAGGACCCGGCGGCTGGGTTGATATTACGATGAACGATAACGGGTTGCTCACAGTTTCCACCCTCAGGCGCTGGCCTTTGGTGACGGGTCTTCCCTCAAGGAGGCGAAGCAGGTACTGTGGCCCCCCGACAAGCCTGATTTGCTGCGTGGGCGCAAGAACTACCCTTTTTGCAACCTGGGGCGTGGATTTCTGAAGATAAATTTTATCGTCAATTCCCACGCGGGCGTTCGTCCTGATGTTCCCATCTATCCTTATTATTTCGGTCCCCTGGTCTTCTGGATAGCCTGGCCCGGCGATGGCGCATGCTTTTTCCTTGCCGACGACCATAATAATATCGCCGCTCAGGATACCCATTTTCTCCATCACATCGCGGTCTATTCGTGCAATATCCCTGCCCACGTCCCTGTGATGGGCTTCGGCGACCCTCAGCATTATTCTTTCGTTCATTGTTCTTAAGCTATGTTTGTAATTAATGTTAGATATACTATAAAGATAAAGGCTATTATTTATTTTGTCCCACAGCCCCGGTTTCAATTCTCTTCTTTATCATATACATCTGCACCTTCTTGGCTTTTGCCTGATGCAGAACCCGCTCAAGACCGGCCCTCTCAAGCGGCTCGATTTTAATGTATCCCCTGTCCGCCGCATCCTTGAAAAGCTCAAAGCCAAGGCCTGTCCTTGCAAGTACTGTAGTGTAACCTTCGTTTGACCCGACGCCACCGAAAGAAAGGTCTGATTTCTCTGCTGTTAAATCCGTGCATACTGTGCATGAGCCGCTCCGGATAGCATCGATTTCGTTGAGGGGGAATATGTGTTCCGAATCGGTTTTCACCATGAATTTTCCTTTACGGATCTTCATTTCCGTTACAGCGGAAAGCGGGATATTTTTTGAATCGAGGAAGGATTTGAGTCCTTCGTAATAAAAAGTGTCCATACAGAACAGTCCCAGTTTCAAAATATTTGCCCTCATGAACATATGCAATAACCCGTACGGGGAATTTTGCATCTTATGAACTGCATCGATATTACATGACGGGCCGACAAAAGCTATGGAGCGTGAGCCTCGTTTTACTGCGCTCATCAGCGATTCCATGGTCAATGAATGTACGTATATCGAGCCTGCCGAGCGCAGTATATCTTCCCTTGTCTGCGCCACTATCGGGACGGGTTTCCATGACTCTTCATCGCTTTTCACTGTCACCACGGCGCTGTCGATCAAACCTTCTTCCAGCGCGTACAGCAGCATCGAGGTTACAACGCCGCCATCCTGTCCTTTCACCTCAGGAAGTAAGGTTCTTGCGGTAAAGACATCGCGCACGCTCCCGATAAGGCTAGACTCCGTGGTTATGGTGCGGGGGCACTGGTTGTAGCACACGCCGCATGCGGTGCACGGTCCTTTGAGAGTCGGCTTGCCGTTTACCACTGACAGCACTTCGCAGCTCGCCACGCAGGCGCCGCAGAGGGTGCAGATGCCGGGTTCGATGATTTCGCGCTTGAGCTTGCCGAATGATATTCTTTCCTTGTCCTTCAGGGAGCGCCGGACGCGGATCACGCTTTTGTCAAGCTCGTCGAATTTCTTTTTGCACTCCTCTGAGCAGAAATAGTACTCTTTGTTTTTGTAGGTGGATTTGAATGGTGTTGTTTCGTCAACGGTTTTTTTGCAGATGGGGTCAATTGCCATTATATTAATCTTAATTCGGAAGGTTAAAATGATTTCTGTAATGGGGAATTTCCATCTCAGAGCAATTTCAAAATGGATTTTAATTCATCCACTCTCAATTGTCCCGGAGCCGCGGGTTTATCCACATACCCGTAGGTCATGACTGAGCCATAAATCGGGGCAACAACACGCGAATGCCTGCCGGTATTTCCCATGGCGATAGTACATACTTTCCCGCTTGACTGTAAAGTAACTTCAAGCAGGTGGAGCACATCCGGAAGCGTCTGCGGCATAACTGCAAGTTTAGCAATATCTGCGCCGGCTTCAAATGATTCCTTGATTATACCTGCCATGACATCAGGCTCAGGCGTGTTCTGGAAATCATGGGTGGAGATGATGACCGTTTTTCCTTCGGTTCTTGCTTTTTTAACTACGGCATCGCATTCGGGAGCGCATAACTCGATATCAACAGCATCTGCCAGATGGAGCAAGGATAACAGTGCCTGTATTCGTTCCTCTTCGCTCCCTTCCCACGCCCCGCCTTCCTGCTTCATCCGGTTTGTAATGATAACAGGCAAATCAAGCTTCTTTATTTTTGAAAGCGCCGCGCGTGCATCCGTATCAAGGAGGTCTATCCTTAGCTCCAATATATCTGCGCCGAGTTTTTTTGCTTTTTTGGCGCAATTAAGAGGATTGTTTCCAATAACCGCCACTATTGACCTTTCAAGCAGAAGACCGCCTATACGCACCATACAGCGATAAATATCGTTAATCTGTGATAAGGGTTATGAAAATATCTAGATGATTACTTCGGAGCTATGAGTTAGATATCCTGAGATATAATATTTTACCTTAAAACGGGTTATGATGGATTGAAATTATGTTTATATTTTTTGTATCTCGTTTTCTAATTCATTTCTCAGTTGTTCATTTAAGGATTCAATATATTCTATATCTGGCGCAATATCCTTGATACTCTGTTCAATGAAATCCACTTCCTTGTTACTAGAATCCAAGCGATTAAATTTTTTATATATTTTATATGAAAACATATAATAATTTGAGATATTGTCGTATAACTCTCTATCTATATATTGAAAACCACCCAAGTTTCTAAAGGTATTAAAGCCATCATCTCTAAAACCGAGAAATACAAAATCTCTAAATTTGACTTCGAAAGCGATTTTGTCCGAATTTTTAATCATATCATTTATTGATATTCTTAAATCTTCTAAAAATTTCCTATTTGTTTTAAATTCTGCTAATAGAACATTTAACGTTCTTTGCTTTTTATCTTTATCTTTTATTATTTCCTTTCTAATAGAAAGATATATAGAAAATAATGCCAAAAATGTAGCAATTAATACACCAGATCCGCTTTTAAACCAGAGCCAATATGAAAAATCACTCATTATTATATCTTCATTATTTAGTTTAAAATAATTCGTAACACCATCGAAATATACTGTTTTATCCTGAAACCTCAAGCCTCTTGGGCTATCTGGCGATACTTTAATGTCAATTTCATCAGTGTCGCTAATATCGAAAAAATGATTTCCTAATGTTAACTTGCCATTACTTTGAGAAATATGAAGTTCAGATAAAACGCCTTCAGATAAATAGTTCTTGCTTTCGCTATCGATTAGTACATCAGAAAATCTATAAGAATCTACTATAGCTCTGCTAGCTCCAAAGTTGACAAAACTGGTATTGTCCATCTCAAAGGAAATTTCTGGAAAACTCCTAGAAATATTTCCATTTATTGAAACATTACACCCACCACGTATAGTGACATTTCCACGATTCGGTTTAGATGGATAAATAGACGACATATAACCGTTGATGTATAATTTACTACCATACTTAAATATGGCTGCATCGTAATTTAAGCTCAGATTCTTAAAAACAAAATCAAAATCAGTGTCGGGAGCAGAAATTAATATAGGCGTATATTCAATATTGCAAGATTCTATCCTTATAGTACCACTAGTACCATTATTCAATTTTTCTGACTCACCACTATTGTTTTTTAAAATAATATTTTTCACAGAATTGAAATTAGCATCATTTGTTCCTAAATAAATATTGTTTGATTTAAATTGTACATCTGTCCATTCTCCACTAAATCTAAATGCCTCAGTGCTTCCTGAAAAACTGAAATGTTGATTCGGTTCTCGATGAAAATAAGGAAAAACATAAGGAATTATGAAGAGAGATGCAAAAATTAAAACAATAAATATCTTATCGGACATAATCAACTTCAAGATTGCGCCTCTCCTACATTCCAATGCTGATAAGCTCAACACCTCTTTAAACTACATATAATTTTTGTACTATTCATTTTATGGTCTCATTTCAGTTTACCAACACGTGTAATGTAACGGTCTCCGAACTTATGCGTCAAAAAGTCTTTCTGAATTTTTCAGTATTGAAATCACTTGTTCCAGAGGGTAAATGCAGCGTGGTTAAAAATTCAACCCCCACTAACTATTTATTGCCCCGCATACGATTAATCATCCATGCAAAAGCTTTCAAAAGAAAAGTTCGAGGAAGAATACACGCTATGGATAAAATCCGCAGCTAAGGATGTAGCTTTTGCATTAAACCAGTTAAAGCCCGAAGAAGTGAAAAGCATAATCACGCGCAGCGAGCAGTATCTGGAAAAACCCGAATCCGTTTACGGAACAGAAGGTCTTGATGAAGTCAGGAAGCTTGCGCCCCCGAATATCCTGCTCCTTTCAACCGAAGCGGTTGTGTTCTCGCAAAGCATTTTTGCGCCCATGCCAGGCGTTTTTGATTATGCGCTTGCCATGAACAGGCGGTATTACCTCGGTTCATGGTATTCGATAATAACTTTCAACACCGAGTATTTAGAAGAAGCAAGCGAAACCATGATAAAATATGCGCTTTTTCATGAATTGCTGCAAAAAGAGATATACGAAGAAAATATGAGAAGCGGGATACGGAAATTCTCTCCAGAGGAAAAAAGGAAAATAAGCAAAGATACACTTCATAAGGCAATTGAAAGTTCGGGTATAACGCCGGATGAGCTTGCACTGGAAAATGAACTCATGCTTAAGATTTCCAGGCATTCCCCGCTTATACCGAAACCCTTTGCTGAGACCGCACTTTACTGGTATATGGAAATGAACATAGAAGACTTCAGGCAATATGCCGAGGCAAGCAGGACCGACAAGGAAGAGACAATAGGGAAAAAATTAAATTCAGATTTCAAGGGCTGGCTTGATTTTTCAACCAAAACATACAAAATGCTGCTTGCCGGCCTCAAAAAAGAATTGAACTACATGGATTACGGATACGCATGAAGATTATTGCCATTTCGGACACGCATATCAAACAGGGTTCTATCCTGAAGCAGATTCCGGCTGGGCTTGTCAGATTAATCAAGGGCGCCGATATTGTAATCCATGCAGGTGATTTTGTTACAAAAGAAGCGTATGATGAACTTTCAGGTATATGCAGGCTTGAGGCCGTCCACGGGAATATGGATGAGCCGGAATTGAAACGGTTGCTTCCGGCGCGAAAAATCATAGAACTTGAAGGTCTCAGGCTTGGAATAATCCATGAGGCTGCGCTGTCAATTCATGATACAACTGGGGCATGGTATATGGCAAAAGAGATGGAGGTTGATGTCCTCATTTTCGGCCATATCCATAAACCTGTTATAGATAAATCCGGTGTGCTTCTTGCCTGCCCGGGAAGCCCCACGGCCCCAAGGTTATCTGAGCCTTCTGCAATCGAATTGAACATTAAAGACGGCAGCATCTCGGGAAAGGTCATAACACTGGAAGGAACAAGATGCGGGGCGCTTGAGAGCGCAAGGGAATTTAGCAAATCTGACGAAAAATATTAGCCACGGAGGCGCAGAGACTCGGAGATTTTGTAATTCTGTGCCTTCCGTGTCTCGGTGGCTACTTTTCTTTTTGAAATCATTTATGAGAAGATTTATTATAACCCCTACTAAAGGATAATCCAGAGAAATGACAGACGAAAGGACACTTTCATACATTAAAAAATGCCTTGACGCCGGGCGGATGCCTGAAGCCATCGACACTTCCCAAATCTCCAAAGTTGAGCTTTCAAAAGAGGAACTCAAAAATTACATTTACAAATATCTTGAAAATGGGTGGGTTTCCAAAGCTATCGAAGGTTCAAAAGCCGCCGGGGTCGAACTTCCAAAAGAGACGCTTATCAAATACATCAATAAATATCTTGACGAGGGTCGGATATATTCCGCAAATGAGGCTTCCAGGATTATCGGCATTCCGCTTCCAAGGGAGAAAATCATCATAATCGGAAAGGAGTGCTTTTTGAAAGGAAAACTCAACCCGGGTCTTGAAGCCTACAAGCTCGTTAAAGAGAATCCGCCTGTTGAAGAACTCATCATCTGCGGCAGTGTGTGTTTTAAAGAAGGACAATTCTATTCCGGTCTTGAAGCTTACAAACTGGCAAATAAAAAGCCGCCAGAGGAAGAACTCATTATCTGCGGCGACAAATGTTTCAATACGGGGCAGACCACTTCAGGATTGGAAGCTTATGAATTAGCTAATAAGACCCCTACCAAAGAGATACTTCGCGTATGCGGCGAGATATGCCTTATTGAAAAACGCATTGACGAAGCAAGAAAAGCGCTGGTGGCATCACAGAAAATAGAAGATATCAAAGAGGAAAAACCGATCGAGATAAAGGAAATATCCCGCAAAGAAATTGGCAGCTTAAAGGAAATAGAGGAGTCGTTGAAAAGTTTTGGACCGGGGGAATGCCTGGATTGCGAAAATGGGGGGGAATTCAAAGAAAGGTTTTTCTTGTTATCAAGATGCCCTGAAGCCGGGAAAGAGGAAAAATGGCTTGACAAAACGATGAAAGAGAAATACAGTGTGGTACACTATGCAGTGGGGATATTCAGGGATAATAAAGGACTGATAGGCTCGGCGGTCTGCGCAAGATGCGGTTCCCAGAACGTATCATTTGAGGCCGGGGAGACCAAAGCGTATATTGAACTCAAGAAATGAATTCTATTGACCAAAAGCCCTTACAAAGGTTTAATAAGAATGCCAATATAAAATAAATCATGGATGTTGCTATTTCTGAAGATGCAGTACCAGTAATAAAAGATTCAGTCCACAGGGAGATTATACTCTTAGAATCAAAAATCCATCTGGTTAAAAGTGAAATAAAACAATTCGAAGAAAAATATAATTTATCATCTTCTGAATTCCAGAAAAAATTCGAGAAGGGCAGCCTTGGTGATTTGCAGGATTATTTTGAGTGGTGGGGGCTAATAAAGGGTCTTAAGGCACTGGAAGAAAATCTGGACAAGGCAAAAGCGGTGATTACTTAACATTCTTCTTCGCAGCTTCTATCAGTTCCTGCGTTATACCGGGCAGCCTAACGCCCAGCTTCCTGGGCTTCCTTGGCTTACAGTTCTCAAGCGCATAGGCAAAAATTATCGGGATGCCGACTGTCGCATCAATGTACGGGATTACATTTCCTTCCCCGGCTTTCGGTATCTTTCCCCACGATTTTCCTTCGTTAATCGTAGCGCCTGAAAGTCCACCCACATCAGGGCGGTCAACGGTCACCTGGACGACATAGTTCTCACCAGGGCACTCCATCCCTATTATCTGGGAAATCATTGGGCCTGTTTGCTGAAGGAAATTCTTGGGCACACCGCCTCCCACTTCAAGCACACCGCGGGTAATATCATTTAGCATGCTATCATGAACGATGGCAGCGCTTTCAAGTACGTCCATCGTGGGGCTCGGGTCTATGAATGTTTTAGGGTCAAGCTGCCCTGCGGTTGAAGCTGCATTTGCCATTATCGGAAGGTAACTTGTGCCCATCCCGACCGATGAGTCTGCAAAACTTGGAACAAAGACCGGGACATCAAGTTTTGAAGCTGAAGCGACGAATGAGCGTTCAGGAGCCTTTGAAGTCTCAAGAACCCCGTCGCCAAGAATCTTATAATAATATGCGGTTGAGTATTTTTCGGGGAACTTCTTCCTTTTAACCGCTTCCATAGTAAGCGCTTGGATTATCTTATCCTGCGCTATTAGCGTGCGCTGCATATCGATATAAACATCATATATGCGCACCACGTCATGCTCAGCCAGTTCGTTGTCATCCGCAGAATAATCTCCCTGGTGAACTGGGAGATCGTATGCAAAATGAAGGTCATGATACGTGTTTGCACCCGTAGTTACAATCCAGTCTATAAAACCTTTCTCCATCATTTTGATGATTCCGCCGCCCATTCCCACCGGGGTCATGGCTCCTGCAAGCGTCAGGCATATTGTTGAGTTATCGTCTATCATGGTCTTGAAAAGATGGCATGCTTCAGCCAGCCGTTTTGCATTATACCCCATGCCGTCAAAGACCTCATCAACCAGTTGAGTAATCGTCATGCTGTCAGAAAGAGGGATGGGAGATATTGGTTTACCCCCCCAGTAATTATGTTTCATGCTGTGCATTTGATTCCTCTTTGAAATTTCAAGATACCTGATGAGTTTGACTTCCATTTCAAATATGCGGTGAGATATTTAAGAATTGCTGATGATTTGAAATTACGAGCCATATAGCCATACCTTGAAAAACATGTATGGGATGTAAGGGATTGAACATGCTCAGATATAAAATTCAGGATGCATGGTTTCCATGCCATGCATTCATTTTTTTACTTTAACCCCTACACTTGAGCATTTTAATTCTTATTTCTATCACAAGATAGAATACTCCCCCCAATACCAAAGAAATTACTGGTGCCATAAGCGTTCTTATTGAATCATCCATTATAATGGGCATCTTACCACCTCCATAAATTTACTTAATTAAGATTTTAATTTAGATATTAGTACTAATACTTTCCGATATTTACTGAAGGGCTGCCGAATTGGTAAGATGCTTTTATGGTTTTGATAAGCAGTGGGCTTACACATTATAAAGGCATCAATGAAGTAATAAAAACGTGCAACCAATAACATTTAATACAAAAAACCTTGTTCTTAATCATATGCATGGCTGGACCGGAAAAACAGTAACAATCGATTTAACAGGCTGCAAAATCAGGGAAACGAAAACTGATTCCAATATTCTTCGCTCCTTCATAGGCGGGAGAGGACTGGGAGTAAAGCTGTATTACGATAATACTGACCCGAATATCGACCCGCTGAGCCCTGAAAATCTATTGATATTCACAACCGGCCCTCTTACGGGGACGCTTGCGCCGTTGTCAGGCAGGCATGTGATGGTCTCAAAATCCCCTCTCACCGGAACGATATTGGATTCAAGCAGCGGCGGTTTTTTCGGGAAAGAACTGAAGTTCGCAGGGATTGATGCGCTAATCATAAAAGGAGCGGCTCCAGAGCCTGTTTACGTTTCCATCGAAAATGACGACATCGGGTTACACAATGCTAAAGAACTCTGGGGAAAAAACGTAAGGGCCTGCACGGATATGCTGTCATCGCGTGGGCGTGTGGCATGCATCGGGCGCGCAGGTGAGCGGCTTGTTCCAATTGCAAATGTCATGAACGATTACTTCCATGCCTGCGGGCGGGGAGGGCTCGGCGCGGTCATGGGCTCGAAAAAACTAAAAGCCGTAGTGGTTAAAGGTGATAGAAAACCCGCAATTTCGGATGAGGAAGCGTTTGGGAAAGCGCGGGCAGAAGCCGGCAGGCTCATGAAAGAAGGTGCAGGCTCATCGAAAGGACTTTCGACGTACGGGACTTCAGCAATGGCAAATCTCCTTAACTATATGAAGCTCCTGCCTGCACAGAATTTCAGGAAAAGCGGGTTTGCAGGTATGGATAAAGTCTCGGGTGAATTCATTAAAGAAAATTATGACATAAAAGGCAATGCCTGCCATAACTGCACAATCGCATGCAAGCACGTCATAAAAAGCGGCGCATTTGAGGGGCATGAGGTTCCTGAATACGAGACCCTGTGGGCATACGGGCCTGATAATAACAACACGGATATGGATGCCATTATCAAAATCAACCGTCTCTGCAACGACTACGGCATGGATACTATATCCTCAGGCTCGACGATTGCTGCTTATGCTGAAATAACGGGCGGGGATATAGAAGAATTATCGGGGCTTGTTGAAAAAATAGGCGAAAAAGAAGGGGTCGGGGAGGAACTCGGCAGGGGTTCAAAGGCTCTTTCAAAAACGCACAGGAAAGATGTCGGTATGCAGGTCAAAGGGCTTGAACTTCCGGGTTATGACCCGCGAGGGGTATTTGGGATGGCGCTTGCCTATGCCACTTCAAACCGCGGAGGATGCCACCTGCGCGCCTACATGATAGCGCCTGAGGTTCTTGGGAAGCCCATAAAGGTTGAGCCAAGGACATTTTCGGGAAAGGCGGGGCTTGTGCAGGCGTTCCAGAATGGGACGGCAGCCCTTGATTCGCTTGTTCTGTGCATTTTCTCTTCGTTTTCGATATCAGAAGTGGAGTTTGCGAACATGCTGAGCGCGGCAACAGGTGTGGATTATTCGACTGAGGAGTTCCGCAAGTGCGGCGAGAGAATCTGGAACCTTGAGCGGCTGTTTAATATCAAGGCAGGATTTTCACGAAAGGATGATACACTGCCTGAGAGGTTCTTTGAGAGCGGCGGGATTAATAAGGCTGGGTTTGAGAAGGCGCTGGATGAGTATTATCAACTCAGGGGATGGGATGAGAGCGGGGTGCCGACGAGGGAGAAGCTGAAGGAGCTAAGTTTGGCATAATTTAAATAATGGACAGGTCATATAAACTAAAAGTTATGAAAAAAGAAATTGAACCATTAAGCAATTCTGCAGAAATTGTTAAAAAACATTCAAAAGATGATATTTTAGAACTTTTAATAGATGAAAATCCCCAAATCAAGGGGAAAGAAAAATATTCCCAGTTAATTGTAGTGTTTGAAACTAAAAAAGTGAATTTCAATCTAGGATTAATAAAAGGAGAATATTACCAAGATGGAAAATTGGAATATAGGGGGTCTCTATTATTGCCTATAGATCCATCTAGCCCAGGTAGCATATGGGTTAAAATAAAGGATGGAGAGAGCCTCTTTTATGGATTTACATTAGACGCAAGGGAGATGAAAGCAGCTGAGAAAATAATGGACTTTTTAACCAGAAGTTTCGAAGGTTCAACAATCCAAGATTTTATACCGTTTGCGGGTGGCAAAAAGAAAGAGTAGTCCTTTCTGTTGATAGTTTCATGGACTAATTCAAAATCTAAAATGTGATTGGAACTTACAGCACCGTACTCTTCCTCAACCAATCAATATCGCTCTGGTAAAGCTCCCTCAAATCCTTTAATCCAAGCCTCAGCATCGCCACCCTGCTCACTCCCAATCCCCACGCCAGCACAGGATACTTGATTCCCAGCGGCAGCGTGACCTCTTTCCGAAACACTCCGGCGCCGCCAAGCTCAACCCACTTGCCCCTGCTCTCGATATACACCTCAGGCTCCACGCTCGGCTCGGTATATGGGAAATATCCCGGCCTGAAGCGAACTTCATCAAAACCCATCCTGTGATAGAACTCGGTGAGGCACCCGAGCAGGTTCTTGAAGCTCACGCCTTTATCCATCACCACCCCTTCAAGCTGCTCGAACTCAGGCGTGTGAGTGGGGTCGATTGCCTCGCGGCGGTATGCGCGGTCGATACAGAAGGCTTTAACAGGCTGGTCAGGATGGTCTGTGAGATATTTTATCGTGACCGCTGTGGTATGTGTCCTCAGCACCTGTTTTCGCGCGACATTCTCGCTCCACTTCCCGCCCCAGCCCCTTGATATTCCGGCGCCTTTTTCATGCATTTCTTTTACAGGCGCGATATATTCTTCCGGTATGTCGCATTCGGTAGCGAGGTGGAAAGTGTCCTGCATCTCCCGCGCGGGGTGGTCCTGCGGCTGGAAAAGCGCATCGAAATTCCAGAACGAGCTCTGGACTATGTCGCCTTTTATTTCCGTGAATCCCATCTCAAGGAAAATCGAGCGCATCTCGTTGATAAGGCGCTGGTATGGATGGAGTTTCGCGCCGTAAACGGGTTTTACAGGTGTATGGATGTTGTACGGGCGGATTCTTGCGTTCTTCCATGAGCCGGTTGTAATGATAGTCGGAGTAAGCTGGGCTATTTCCTCTTGTATGCTCAATCCGCTGGCAGCGAGAGATTTTCCATCTGCCGTTATTATTATCAGCCGTGTCTTTTTCTCGGTTTTTTCGACAAGGTTGCGCTTGATTAGGTCCCTGACAGCATCCCCGAGTTCTGAAAGAGGACCTTTTTTGAGTTTTGTGAGGATGTTCTCGTCTTCACCCACCTCCGCTTTCCCTGAAGGGATGATATTTTCACCTTCGATCCTTGCCCAGTTTTTCTTCCTGAGCCAGCCAAGGGCAATGCCTACCATCTGCGGCGGGAATTTCTTTTTCAATTCCGAAAGTGAGAGAGGCGCTTTGATGGAATTGATTATCTGGCGCTCTGGCAGTGAAATTTGCGCGTACGTTTCGCCCTCCTTTGTGAGCGTGTATATTGTTGTAACTTTTTCTGTTACCTCGCATAGTCCTTTTTCAGCGAGTAAAAACGCGGACTGCATGGCGGCTTCGATGCTGAGTCCTGATGCTGAAGTGAGGTCTTCGGGAGTGAATTTTTCTTTATTGGAAAGAGCAATCAAGACCTTTTTTTCGTTGTTGGTGAGTGAATATTCCTTCATGGGTACCATAAAACAGGCATTAGAATGGACAGCGGGATATTTAATGATTTGTGAAATGTTCAACCAATAGGTGTAAAATTATGTGGTGTTGTTATCAAAAAACAAAATAGCCACTGAGACGCGGAGGTCACAGAGTTAATATTTCTCAGTGTTCTCTGCGCCTCCGAGGCTAATATTTTTCATCAACCAAAAAAACCTATATACCCCAAACAACATCTTACCCCATCGCAGGGCTCGTGGTCTAGTCGGCTATGATACCGCCTTTACATGGCGGGGATCCGGAGTTCGAATCTCCGCGGGCCCATCTTTTTATATATGCCTGTATAGCGTATCCCGCTGCTTTGGCACACGTTTTATTTCCCTTATCAGGCTCTCAAACTCCGCTGGCGCCATGTACTCGCCGCTTGTTGCGCCTGCGCTCTTTGATATTTTCTCTTCCATCAAAGTCCCGCCAAGGTCATTCGCGCCGCAATCAAGGGCCGACTGCGCCAGTTTCTTTCCGAGCTTTACCCAGCTTACCTGGATATTTTTGATATTCGGATACAATAATACTCTTGCAAGCGCATGCAATTTCAAATCCTCAACCCCGCGGTCAACCTGCTTTCCTGTCCCCAGCATATTATTTAGCGGCATGAAAGGAAGCGGTACGAATTCCGTAAAACCGCCTGTTTTTTTCTGAAGCTCGCGGATAGTCAGGATATGCTCAATCCTCTCCCGCAAAGTCTCGATATGCCCGTACATGATTGTTGCCGTTGTTGGAATTCCTGTCCTGTGCGCTGTCCTGACAACATTTATCCATTCATGTGTGGTGAGTTTATCAGGACAAATCTCTTCCCTCACGCGGTCGGTGAGTATCTCGGCAGCCGTCCCGGGCATTGAGCCAAGACCTGATTTTTTAAGACATGACAATGTTTCTTTTATACTCAAATTGCTGTTCCCTGCAGCATGGAATACTTCCATTGGGGAAAATGCGTGAATGTGCAATTGCGGGAATTCATTTTTTATACTTTCCAGGATTTCGCAGTAATTGGAAATATCCCAATCAGGAAGAAGCCCGCCCTGGATACATACCTCGGTGGCATTAATATCAACCGCAGCTTTTGTCTTTTCAAGAATTTCAGGAATAGACATGATATACCCGTCCTGTTTCTTGAAGGCGCAGAATTTGCATGTCCCGATACACATATTTGTGAAATTAATATTCCTGTTAATTACGTAGGTTACGTCATCCCCGACTGCTTTTTTGCGAAGCTTATCCGCAAGGGAAAAAAGATATGAAGGTTCATCGTAGAGTGCCAGCGCATCTTCAGTCGTGAATCTACCCGCCTCAGCCCGGCTCAGGTAATCGTCCTGGATGCTTCGCAATTCCTGGATGCCCTGTAATTTATGTATAGTAACCACCAGAATTTTGCAGACATTACACTATACTTAATTATAAGCTTTCCGAAATCCTTCTGCGTCGCAAAGCCTGCGAATAAGCGGAGCAATCTCGTCGCTGTACCATCTTTTCTTCACAAATTGCGGATAAATCGGGAGTCTCTCCCTGAGAGGAACTTCTACATCAGCCTGGATTTGCAAAACATCTGGCCAGGGTGATTCGGGATTGATATGGTCTATCGTTACAGGCGATATGCCGCCAAGGTCCGAAGCGCCGCACCTGACCAGTTCTCCGGGTCGGATAAGGTTGGGTGCCACCTGTATAGCTACATCTTCAGGAAGGATTTTTCTTGCAGTGGAGACTGTTTTTAACATTTCGTCCATTCCCGGCGATTGAAAGGAAGACATTTTTGTCCCCGGTTTGGGGATGAAATTCTGGATTATTACTTCCTGGATATGTCCGGATTTTTCGTGGATATCCCTGATAATTTTAAGGGAGCGAAGCCTGTCATCCCACGTTTCACCAATGCCGACGAGAATCCCGGTTGTAAATGGAATTTTGAGTTCTCCTGCATATTCGATGGTTTTTATGCGCGCCTCCGGGATCTTGCCTGAACAGCCTTCATGGGCTTTAACCGTACCCGCAGTTTCAAGCATGAGCCCCATGCTGGCATTAAATGGTTTTAGTTTTTCAAGCTCTCTTTTTTCAAGTATTCCCGGATTTGAATGTGGCAAAAGACCGATACTGAGCGAAAGCTTGCACAGGTCAACAAGATAATCGATGATATTGTCATATCCCAGTCCGGAAAGCCACGCGCTGAAGCCTTCGACTTCTTCCGGGCGCTCACCGAATGTGAACAGAGCTTCCGAGCAGCCTGCCTGCGCGCCTCTTGAAAGTATGGCCGCAACCTCATCAGGCGATAGCAGTTTTGCCTCGGGGTGACCCATCTCGCGCCTAAAGCCGCAATACTCGCACTTATTCCTGCAAACATTGGTAAGCGGGATGAAGACATTGCGTGAGAATGTGACATAGGGCATAAACCATAATTGAAATGAATCCTACATAATCATGCCGAATAATACGTTAGTTTAAAGTAACCCGAGGGATATTTAACCTGTCCCCATGCGGGGGTAACCAAGCGGCCAAAGGTGCAGGACTTAAGATCCTGTTGCGCAGGCATTCGTGGGTTCAAATCCCATCCCCCGCATTAATGGTATTAATCTTGATTGAAGTATTAAATAGGATATAATCATATTTCAAATCATAGGACTGAAATCATGGAACCTTACTTTCACCTCAAAGGCAGCTTCAAAACAAGCGCCGACGCATCCGCAGCACGCGCCGACATAGAAAAGTTCATCGAAGACGCAAAAACTACAATCCTGCAAAAAGGCGTACCAGCAGGAAGAGGGGCTAAAATCATCGGATGGGACGTCAGGGACAATAGTATCTTTTTTGACATAGAATCAGACCGCTACTTGCGCGCCCACGATGCGTTCATCCGCCTCCGAAAACCGCTTGCAGGCATGCTTGGCAAAGGATACAAAATCGGAATAAGAGGGGCTGAAGTGGAAGAGTTCATTGTGAAACTTCCTTCAGAGCAGCCTCTGCGCCAGCACAAAATACCTCATGTAAAGGCAGTCGACTTCGATGACGGCACGATTACGCTCTCGCTCGATGTCGGCGAGGCAGAGCTTGAGAACAAGGTCCCAGACAGGATAATCTCACTCATCGAGGACAAAATCGCAGCGCAGGGTTTTGGCGGCAAAGCCGAACACTGGAGCCTTCTCTGGGAAAGTCCCAAAAAAGAGATGAAATTCACAGCCGACCCGACCGTGGAAGCTGAGAAGCGCGGCTGGATAAAGCGCGGCGCAAGCCGGGGGCAGTGGATACATGGTCCCCAGATGACCCGCATCTTCAGGGCGTTTGAAGAGATAGTGCTGGAAGAGGTAATCAAGCCTCTCGGATACGTGGAAATGATATTCCCCAAGCTCGATACATGGGACGTGCTCAAGCACTCGGGACATGCAAAGGGCGTGTATCCTGAGATATACTACATATGCCCACCGAAGACACGGGACCCGCTGTTCTGGGAAGAAGTAATTGATAACTATAAGGTCACGCTCGAAGTTCCTCTTGACCTCATCTCAGAAAAAATCGATAAACCCATCGGAGCCATGTGCTATGCCCAGTGCCCATCGTTCTGGCCTTTCATGCAGGGGAAGACAATTGCGGACGACTCGTTCCCGATAACAGTATTTGACCGCTCAGGCACCTCGCACAGGTACGAGAGCGGCGGCATACACGGCATGGAAAGGGTTGATGAATTCCACAGGATCGAGCTTGTTTTCATTGGTACTCCTGAGCAGATACTTGACCACTCAAAGAAGATGCAGGAGCGCTACAAGCATGTATTCAACGACATACTCGACCTTGAGTGGAGGATGGCTTGGGTCACGCCGTGGTTCATGGCGCAGGAAGGTCTTACCGGGCTTGCGGGACAGAAAGAAGTAGGCACCATCGATTTTGAGGCGCCGCTGCCCTATCGCGGCAAGGACGGCGAGTGGCTTGAGTTCCAGAACCTGAGTGTTAATGGTGATAAGTACCCAAAGGGTTTCAACGTGAAATCGCAGTCAGGGAAGGAGGTCTGGAGCGGCTGCTCCGGTATCGGGCTTGAGAGATGGGCGAGTACGTTCCTTGCCCAGAAAGGATGCGAACAGAAGGACTGGCCTGATAAGTTCACTGAGAAAGTGGGAGAGATGCCGAAAGGGATAAGATTCATGTGAAAACAAGGATACAGGAAAATGCTGAATGATAGAAATGTTGAATGGAACTTTTCCTGAACAAAATCATACCGCTTCAGCAAGATGTTCATGAATAAGTTCAGATGCAAGATAATTCGGATTAACTCCTTTTCTTCTGGCACGCCCTTCCAGCGTCTCTGCGGTGTTCTTATCCAGTTCTATCAAATAATGCCTTTTTTGAAGGTCAACCTTCATATCAACTTCTTCCAGTACTTCCATAAATTCAGTACTGTCTTGTGTATCCCAGAATTCCGCAGCTTCTTCCAATGTTTTGAATTCTTCGGGCAATTGTTTAACCTTTTTTGGCATTGTAGAGCCTCTTTTCTTTAATAGTCATATCCCTTGCCGATATGATAAGTCCTTTCATAGGTGGTTTATATATCAAAACTATAAAAATATATCGTCCAGCCAGCGTTTTCCCGTAAACGACATAAACATCCTCTCCTTTAACTTTTCCTCGGCGGGCACGGTAGAAAAGAGCGCCTGAAAGTAAAGCCTCTTCGACTTCTCCCACTGTAACATTATGCTTATTTTCTATTTTGGATATGAACTTATCAATCCAGACAATCTCTTTTAACCACATGAAATTAATCTTCCACCATCGCCCTCGCATCCACCGCAATCGCCCCGCTCTCATTCACAATCAGCGGGTTAATATCAAGCTCAATAATGTTCTCCTTTTCAGCCATATCCGAAACCGAGACAAGAACTCTTGCGATAGCATCAACATCCGCGGGCATTCTTCCCCGGATTCCCTTGAGTATTGGGTAGCCTTTAATCTCCGATATCATCAAAAGCGCATCGCTCTTATCGATAGGCACGACCCTGAATGTAACGTCCTTGTAAACCTCAACAAAAATCCCGCCAAGCCCGAACATCAGCGCATGACCGAACTGCGCATCCTTTTTCAGTCCCACGATAATCTCATGACCCGGTGGAGCCATTTGCTGCACGAGGATGCCTTCGATACTGGCGCCCGGAACTGCTTTCTTAATTCGTGCTATGATTTCGGCATATGTTGTTTTTACGTCCTCCTTTTTCACATTCAGGACTACTCCGCCCACATCGCTCTTATGCGGAATTTCAGGCGAAGATATTTTCATGGCGACAGGCATCCCAAGCTCCATCGCAATATCATAAGCCTCATCCGCACTCCCTGCAAGACGTTCCTCAGTCACAGGAACACCGTATTTTGCAAGCAGTTTTTTTGCCTCATGTTCGGTAAGAATTCTGGTCATTTGCTTTCCCCCGCTGCTCTTGTCTTAACAGTTTCAAGGAATTCCCTGTGCCTGATAAGCGCAGCCAGCGCTTTCACAGCCCGTTCCGGCACTGAGTAGTTAGGCAGACAGCCGCTCTTCAGGATATCAACACCCTGTTCCGTACCTGCGCCCCCCATCCAGCACGCGATAATCGGCTTCTTGTTCTTGAGCTTCATTTCCACCATGGCTTCGGCTGGCGGTATGGCATTTGACATTACGGTATGCACATAGATTACGATTACCGCATCCACATTACGGTCTTCAAGAAGCGCTTTGATTATTTCGCTGTAAATAGTGAAAGAAACAGTGCCTGCGGTATCGATAGGATTTGAAGCAGATGCAAATCCGGGAATGACTTTTTTTATCTGCTCCCTGGTTTCTTCAGCCAGGTCAACTATATTGATACCGTGCCTTTCGCATTCATCCGTCGCTACGATTGAAGCCCCGCCGCCGTTTGAAACTATCGCGACATTATTACCTTTCGGGAGCGGCTGGCATGAGAACGCAAGCGCAGCATCGAATACCTCATCGATTGTATCGACGCGCAGGATTCCAGCCTGCCTGAAAGCGGCAGAATAAACCTCATCCGAGCCCGCGATTGAACCTGTGTGCGAGAAAACCGCCTTTGCTCCCCGTTTTGACCTTCCTGTCTTTATGGCGATAATGGGTTTTTTGGTGCGCCTGGCTGCTTCCATGAACGTCCTCCCGCGCTTGATTCCTTCAGCATACATGGCTATGACGCCTGTCATCGGGTCTTTATCAAGGTATTCTATCAGGTCAACATCATCGGTATCGGCTTTGTTTCCTGTGCTTATCACTTTGCAGAGGCCAAGCCCCATATCTATCGTCCAGTCCGCTATCGCAAGACCAAGCGTTCCGCTTTGCGTAATGAATGAAATCGGACCCGGCCTCGGAAGTCTTCCTATAACGCTGGCGTTGAGATGTGCAGGTTCATTGACGATGCCGAGCGTATTCGGTCCTATCATGCGCATACCGTACTTCCTGACAACGGACAGGAGTTTTTGCTCAAGTTCTGAACCTTCATTTCCTGTCTCGCTGAAACCGGCGCTTACCACAATAAGCCCTTTAACGCCTTTTTTCCCGCACTCTTCTGCAACATCGGGGACAAACTGTGCCGGTACTGCAATCACTGCCATTGTGACCTCATAAGGAATATCAAGGATAGAAGGATATGAAGTGACTCCCTGCACTTCTTTCTCTTTTGGATTTACAGGAAATACGGATCCTTTAAAACCACTCAATATATTTTTGAGTATTCGTCCTCCCCACTTTGTCTCGTTGTTGGAAGCACCAACTACGGCTATTGATTCAGGTTCGAATATTGAAGAAAGCATTACTACATCCATTCCCTGTATTTCATTGCCCGCATTACCCTCTGTTTTGCAATACCGATTGCGGTTTCCCTGGGATAGGTTTTTTCGCCATACACCTTGTCAAGAAGCTCTTTAGTGTTCCTGGGAATTGTGTTTTTTATCCGTTCAAATGCGGACGCCTCTGTACCTCCATGGTACTCAACAGAAGCAGTTATCACTCCTCCTGCATTTGCCACAAAATCCGGGACGACAAGGATTCCCCTGTCATGAAGCATCTTTTCTGCATTTTCAGTAACCGGGATATTTGCCCCTTCAATGACTAATTTTGCATCCAGGACATCAGAGTTTGCTTCGTTTATCACATCAGGACGCGCCGCGGGGATGAATATATCGGTTGTTACCATCAACAGGTCTGTGGTTTTTAAAACTTCCCCGTCTTTATAATTTGTAACCGAACCTGTGGTTTCCTTTATCCGTATCAGTTCTTCCACGTCCAGACCTTTCGGATTATTAATTGTACCCTTTGAGTCGCTTGCAGCTACGAGTATTACGCCCCTTTCCGAAAGAAAGCGCGCTGCCGGTTTTCCCACATTCCCGAACCCTTCGATAGTGAGGCGCGCACCGCTAAGGTCGAGATTAATATAATCCTTCGCAATATCGGCGCACAAGGCAACTCCGTATCCCGTAGCGCCTATTTCATCAAGCGGAATCCCGCCCAGCTCTCTCGGGAGCCCCACGGCGCGGGAAATTTCATCATAGATATATGCCATGCTTGCTTCATCTGTGCCCATATCCGGGCCGGGGATATATTCATGGAGGTTTTTTATTCCGCGGGCAAAAGTCCTGATTAGCTGTTCCCTGTTTGCGGTCTTAGGGTCGGCTATAATCCCCGATTTCCCGCCGCCATGAGGAAGACCGGCCATGACGTTTTTGTAAGTCATGGCACGGGCAAGCCTTCGGACTTCTGTTGTTGTCACATCAGGCGTCATTCGCACTCCCCCGATAGCAGGGCCTGCTGCCACATTATCAACAACAACAATTGCTTTCATTTTTGTTCTTGGTTCGTATAGATAGACAACTTTTTCCGGACCGATTTCATCTGTAATTTCAAAGATTTTCTCAGTAATTTCCATTGATTTCCTCTCCCATTATAATGTAATTTTGGTTGGTTAGTAAATTAAGATTGTGGTATTAGTCAGCCAGCCCCAGATCCTTTTTTATTTCAACTATTTCCTCGTCATCCGGTTTTCTCGGAAAATTGTAAATCTTTGAGAACGTTTCATTAGCCATTGGGCGGTTGCAGTCAGGACAGCCTGAGGTCTGGAAAGCCTCTCCATTCTCAATGGCTTCATAAATCAGATCGCATTTAACCCCGAAATCAACGAGAAAGCCGTTTTCGAATCGCATATCAGCAAAGGCAGCAAATCCTTCCAGAATCAGATACCGCGCAAGCTGCACAGTACGATAATGTTTGATATCGCTATCTTCGGTTTTATCCCGGTAATTGCCCTGTGAACCCGGAATATATGTATATGAAAAAAGAGCAATATTCACATTATCCCTGAGTAATTCCGAAATTACCCTTACAGCGTCCTCATCGCTTTCTCCGAGACCGAGCATGAGATGTGTCCCGACTTTTCCAAATATGCTGGCGGCGCGTTTTAACCCATCCACATGACGTTCCCATGAATAAGGGCCGCCCGCGTTTTTTCCTTTTATTTTGTCAAATAATTCAGGCGTACAGGCATCAAGAGGTATAACAAGTTCATCAACGCCAATTTCTTTTAATTCTTCAAAATGCTGCGTACTTAGAGGGAAAACCGAAAGCGATATGGGAATCCGGCTTTCCTTTCGGATACTTTTGATCAAATAAATGGTATCCTCCCACCACGTATCATAAAGCGCTGTCTGGATGCAGGCGCGGGCAAGGTAGCCCCGCTCGTAAGCCATCCCGAGGCGCATGACAACAGCTTCAAGGTCGGCGGGTACATACATGCCGCGGGCAATGTGGGTCATGTCTGCTGATGAGCCTTTTGCCTGGGCGCAGAATTGGCAGTTCGCCTCGCAGCGTTTTTCGGTATAAATCTGAAGGTACGCGGTCGTGGGCGGCGTATCCATCTGCACAAGCTCAAGTCCAAGGACGCCCAGGGTTCCCATCGAAGCTCTGACTTTCTTAACCATACAAACAGCTATTTGGGGAATCATAATATATCTATTAATATGCTTGAGACCTAAATTATTAAAACGATTATGAACGATTCAATGAAAGAACACTGGGATGAAATTTATGAGGCGTTAGATGCGGATGAGCTGACATGGTACGAAGAAACACCTGAAGCCTCTATAAAATTACTAAACAAATGCCATATAACTAAAGACGAATCCATATTAGATGTGGGGGCGGGTGCTTCAACGTTTATTGATTATCTCATTAACCAGGGATTCAGTAATGTCATTGCCACCGACATTAGTGAAATAGCTCTGGATAAGCTAAAAGAAAGATTGGGTAACCAAAAAGCCTCCCAGGTAAGATGGATAGTAGATGATATTACCACGCCGGTTCATATCCAAAATTTAAGGGATATTGCTGTGTGGCATGACAGGGCAGTATTACATTTTTTATTGGAAGAGGACCAGCAGCGAATGTATTTATCCACGCTAAAGAAAGCGGTTAAAAAAGGCGGTTATGTTATTATCGCTGCCTTTTCGTTAAAGGGTGCAAAGAAATGCAGCGGCCTGGATGTTAAAAACTATGACCAGAGCATGCTGGCAAAATTCATGGGAGAAGATTTCAGCCTGCTTGAATATTTTGATTATACACATCATATGCCTTCCGGGGAGCCAAGGCAATACATATATACCTTATTTCAAAAAAATTGAAAGAAAAGCTATGTTGAAAAAAGATATGCTTGCCGCAAAAACTCGCTTTTCGGCTTTTAGCACGAACTGTGTTTGATTGCCTTTACGGGACATGCATCCACGCAGGCGCAGCATTCGATGCAGTCTGCCACTCGCGTCGCTTTTGATTTGCCATTTACGATTTCAAAAACATTTGTCGGGCAGACGTTCACGCATTCGCCGTCAGCGTTGCATTTTTCTTCATCAATTTCAATGGTTACGGTGGCTTCATATTTCTTGACTACCATGATTTTTTCTCCTATAATCGGTTACTGTTGTTATTTGGGATTAAAGGTTTTGGTTCTGGGAGAAAAGAATTCTGTGACGTTACTTTTTTTTCTGTTATACAATATCGTATAACTTATATAGCTGGAATTACATTGTTGTAATTATGTGCCACGCCGCAGTAGAGGTACGAAAATGGGGTAATTCCCTCGGTGTAATCATCCCAAAAGACAAGGTCGCCGAGTTAGGATTATTTGAAAAAGATATAATTGATATCGATATTTTAAAAAAAGAAAAAGTAAGCGGGTTTGGGATTGCGAAGGGGAAAAAGCCGTTTGAAAGAGAAGAACCTGAGCACGAAGACCTCTGGTGAAGCTGTGTACCTGATAGATACTTATGCCTGGGTTGAATATTTCACAGGTTCAAAGAGGGGCGAAAAGGTTAAAAAAATAATAGAGGATGAAAATAATGTTATCCTCACTCCTGAATGCTGCCTGGCTGAAATAAAAGGCTGGGCTATCAGGGAAAATATGGATTTTGAAGAGCTGTATTCCATTGTGAGGAAAGTTTCGGATGTCAGGTGTATTTTAACTCAGGATTGGCTGGATGCTGCCACGATTAGAAGTGAACTCAGGAAAACAAAAAAAGGCTTTGGTATGATTGATGCGCTTATAATAGCCCAGCAAAGGAGAATGGGCTGCAAAGTGGTCAGCGGGGATTCGCATTTTGAAGATTTAAAAGATGTGATTTTTGTATAACAACCATTTTACATGTAAGCATCAAGGCTCTGGGGAAAATTATAAGTCCTTTTGGATACTATGGATTTTAAAGAAATTAAGAGGTAGGTATGGCAAAATTTTTAAACACAACAGGGGTTTCTTATCACTTGGAAGAACTTATTAAAGGGACAAAAGATAGATTGATTTTAATAAGCCCTTACTTACAGTTTAGCAACAGAATTAAAGAACACATTAGCAATCTGAACATTCAAAAGCGGGACATTCGGATTGTTTATAGGGAGAATAAACTTCAGCTTGACGAAAACAATTGGTTAGAAAACCAAATTGGTGTACGGACAAGCATTTGCACAAACTTGCACGCTAAATGCTATCTGAACGAAAATGAAGCAATCATAACATCAATGAACTTGTATGAGTTTTCGCAACAGAACAATAATGAAATGGGAATTTATATTTCAAAAGCACAAGACCCTGAACTATACAACGCAACATTAGAAGAAGCGCAACGTTTGTTGACAATAAGCAAAGAAATTAGAGTGACTGTTCAAATGGTTTCCCCATCAAACCAAGATAAGACCGAAAAGAAAAAAGTAGAAACAAAGCCTTCAAATGCAAAATCAACTGGTAAACAAATGGGTTATTGTATCAGGACTGGAGTGGAAATTCCATTCAACGTTGAAAAACCGATGAGCTATGAAGCATATAAAGTTTGGAGTCAATTTGGCGACCCTGACTATCAAGAAAAGTTTTGTCATTTTTCTGGTGAACCATCAAACGGAGAAACAAGTGTCAGCAAACCGATACTAAAGAAAAACTGGAAAAAGGCAAAGGAAATATTTAATTTTTAGAATTCATGGAGGCAGTGAAACAATGCTTTTAACTAACGGAAGGATGAACCGCTACCTTATAAAAACCGGAGGCGCCGCATGAAACTGTGGATGTCCCTCTATGCGATGATATGGGTCGTGTTCATCGAGTTCTTGCTTGCGATGACGCCGGGCGCCTCGATTGTTCTACGATATCTCCATATCGCCTTGGGGTTCGTGATAATTGGCCTGGCAAGCTACAACTTCAACGGAGTGCGCTGGACTTCGGTGCCAGGGCGGGTGAAGCGCATTGCGAAAACAACCTTCATCCTCTCTATCGCTATCGGCGTTCTTGTACTCCCTCTCTACTTCGGCGCCGGAGGGCATATTCTCTTCCGAGTCACCCTCAGAGGACTGATACTTTTCTTCCATGTGGTTGTTGGGTTTGCGATCATCACGCAGGCCGCCGCGGTCGCAATCGCCTATGACATGTGGGAGGACAAAGAGTTCGCGAGAGAGACAGCTCCGGGCGAGGTGCCCGAAATGCCGGTGCAAAAATAGTAATAATTATTGTATCGGGTTTAAGAATAACAAGTAAATGGCACTTAATAGAATCACAATAGATCCTGAAGTCATGTCAGGACAGCCCTGCATAAGAGGTTTAAGAATTCCAGTTCCCTTAATACTAAGCTTACTTGCAAGCGGTAAAACTATCTTTCAAATTTTAAAAGATTATCCTGAACTGGAAGAAGAAGATATAAGGCAGGCATTAGGTTTCGCTTCCTGGGCAATCTCAGAAAAAACGATTTCGGGGACTGCATGATGAAAATTCCAGATTAGAATTGCTGTAACCTGATACCCATTTTTTTCCCAAGCGCCTTCTGATACACCATATTCGCAGTCGCCACATCCTGTATCGCAAGCCCTGTCGAATCAAAAACCGTAATATCAGAATCCTTTGTTCTTGCTTTCTTCTTCCCCGTAATTACCTCGCCAAGCTCACAAAAAATATCCTTTTCCGAAATCAATCCCTTTGACAGCGGCACATTTATTTCGCCCGAATGAGAAGCCTGCGGGAGGTCATCCACCACGACTTTCGCGCGTTTCAATATCAACGGGTCAAGTTCCTCTTTACCAGCCGCATCCGCTCCTATCGCATTGATATGAGTCCCTTCTGTTATCCACTCATTCATCACTATGGGTTCTCTTGAAGGTGTTGTAGTTACGAGAATATCACAATCACAAACTTCTTTGATAGATTTTTTAGCTGTAATTTCACACTCTATGCTTAATTCCATATCGTCCTTAAACGCAAGCGTGCCTTTCTCAGATGTGCTCGTGGCTTTTATTTCATCAATATCTATCACTTCATTTATTGCCAGAAGCTGCGTCCTTGCCTGGTTCCCCGTCCCCACAAAGCCTACTGTTTTCGAATTCTTTCGCGCCAGGTATTTCACAGCAACCCCGCCGGCTGCCCCTGTTCTCATATCGGTCAGGTAAGTGCCGTCCATTACCGCAATCGGCGCGCCTGTTTCGGTTGAGTTGAGGATAACGAGCGCCATCACCGTCGGAAGACCAATTTTGGGGTTGTCGGGATGGACGTTCACTATTTTGACGCCTGTAATGTCCTGCTCTTCAAGATACGCAGGCATCGTCCGCAGGTCACCGTTATGCTTTTTGAAATAAAGATATAACTTGGGCGGCATCTGGACTTTCTTAAGACCGTGCTGCCTGAACGCCTCTTCCACGACCGCAAGCGCGCCTTTCATATCCAGAAGCGATTCCACTTCGTTACGGTTGAGCCAGAGAATTTGGTTTTCCATAAATAAACACCCCTTTTTATAGGATATGGCAATAATCTGATAAATAATATGCTATTCAGGACTGTAAAATTGTTTGGTTTTTGACGAAAAATATTAGCCACAAAGGCGCAGAGAACACAGAGAAATAATAACTCAGTGCCTCTGTGTCTCCGTGGCTATTTTGCTTTTTGATTTAACGACGCCAAAAGAATTTACACTCACGCTATTTATTAACAAATATTGCCGCATCCATCAGGTATATTTAAGTCTCAACCAGTAAAGCTCAACCCACAATTTAATATCATTTAGAAATATCAGGAAGCATCATGACTCTTGAAAAAATGGACGTATCGACTTTAAAAAAATCCGGTTACATGAAACAGAAGCAAAAAGACCTTTTCGTGGTCAGGCTTCGCATGCCGTGCGGAAATGTTACCTGCGAGCAGCTTGCGGGAATCAGCAAAATTGCAAAAAGATATGGCGCAGACTATGTTCATATCACCACGAGGCAGGGGCTTCAAATCCCCAACGTGGATATCCATAACCTCGATGCAATCACAAAAGAGCTTGAAGACAACGGCACACCGCCAGGCTCATGCGGTCCGCGCGTACGCAACATCATTTCATGCCCAGGGAATCTTGAATGTAATTACGGCATCATCGATACCTACGGGCTTGCTGGAATACTGGATAAGGAATTCTTCGGCGAGGATATGCCGGTTAAAATTAAATTCGCCGTAACAGGATGCCCCAACGCCTGCGCCAAACCGCAGGAGAACGACCTCGGCGTGATGGGAATACTCAAGCCGGCCATATATGGCGCCGACTGCTCAGGATGCGGGACGTGCACGTTCATGTGTCCCGAAAAAGCCATAGTTGTGGAGAATGACAAAGCAAAAATCATCTGGGACAAATGCAACCTGTGCGGCGCCTGTGTGGGAACATGCCCTTCCGACCTCATTACCGAGGAATGGAAAGGCTATAAGCTCTTTGTGGGCGGAAAAATCGGAAAACATCCCAAACTCGGAGTGGAATTGACAGAAGCAAAATCAGGAGAGGAAGCTGTTGCCATATTCAGGAAAATAATCGACTGGTCAAAGAAAAACACCAACATAGGTGAGAGGTTCGGGGACTGCCTTGACCGTGTGGGATTTGAAAAATTCAAGAAACAGATATTAGGATAGGATAAGGATAATAAATGTCAGAACAACTTGATATTGAAAATTTAGCAAAAGAATACGAGAACAAATCACCGCAGGAAATCCTGGAACTGGCGCTTGGAAAGTTCAAGAATATCGCAATCTCATTCAGCGGCGCGGAGGATGTGGTATTGATTGACATGGCGAAAAAAACAGGCAAGAGCTTCCGGGTTTTTACACTTGACACCGGGCGCCTCCATCCTGAGACCTACCAGTTCATCGAAGAGGTCAGGAATAAGTACAATATCAATATCGAAGTGTTCTTTGCCAACCGCGACGCCACGGAAAAGCTCGTGAAGGAAAAAGGATTATTCTCATTCTACAAGGACGGCCACAAAGAATGCTGCGATGTTCGCAAAGTGGACCCGCTCAAGCGCGCTCTCAATACAGTGGACGCCTGGATAACAGGCCAGCGCAAAGACCAGAGCCCGGGAACGAGGGCGAACGTGCCCGTCATCCAGAAGGACCTGACATTCGGGACTGGCAAGCTCATTAAATTCAACCCTCTGGCGAACTGGACTTCAAAGCAGGTATGGGATTATATTCGCGAGAACGACGTCCCTTACAACAAGCTGCATGAAAAGGGGTTCGTCAGCATCGGATGCGAGCCGTGTACGAAACCTGTGCTTCCCGGGCAGCATGAGCGCGAGGGGCGATGGTGGTGGGAGGATGCCACGAAGAAGGAATGCGGGCTGCATGCGGGGAATGTGAAGAAATAATCTATTTTTATTAGTTTTTAAAACGGGATAACAATGACACAGATTAAACCACACGGCGGAAAGTTAATCAACAGGACATTAACAGAACAGAAACGGAAAAAAATAATCGGGCAGGCTTCTGAATACCAGAGCGTTCCCGTCAGCGCTGACCTGATGAAAGATGTAGAGAACATTGCCTCAGGGCTTTTCAGTCCGCTTGAAGGTTTCAACTGCCGCGAGGAATATGAAAGCATTCTCTACAATAAACGCTTATCTAACGGTCTTCCCTGGACGCTTCCGATAGTGCTTGATACCGACAACAGCGACATAAAAGAAGGAGACGACATTCTCCTGAAGAACAATGACCACCTTGTGGCTGTGATGCAGGTTGAAGAAATATTCAGCTATGACAAAAGAGCGTATGCTGAGCAGGTTTACGGCACAAACGACGCCGCGCATCCTGGTGTTGCAAAGACTTATTCGATGAAAGACACGCTGCTTGGTGGGAAAATAAGCCTGATAAACGAATCGGAAACCCCTTATTTCAAATATGCGATGAAACCAACTGAGACAAGAAATCTCTTTAAAGAAAAAGGCTGGGAAAAAGTAGTCGGGTTCCAGACGCGAAACGTCGCGCACCTCGGTCATGAATACCTCCAGAAGTCCGCGCTCACTATGGTAGACGGGCTTTTCATCAACCCGGTCATAGGGAAGAAAAAGAAAGGTGATTTCAGGGATGATGTTATTCTTGAAAGTTACGAGGTGCTTATCGATAATTATTATCCCAAGGACAGGGTCGTCCTTGGCATTTTCCAGACAGAAATGCGCTATGCTGGTCCGCGCGAGGCGATTTTCCACGCAATCGTCCGGAAAAACTACGGGTGCACGCATTTCATAATCGGCAGGGACCATGCCGGCGTGGGCAACTATTATCATCCGTTTGCGGCTCAGGAGATTTTCAAGGAATTCCCGGATATCGGCATCGAGCCAATGTTCTTCATGTCGTTTTTTTACTGCAACAAATGCGGCGGGATAACCAACGACAAGGTTTGCCCGCATAACGACAGGATTGATTTTAGCGGGACGAAAATGAGGCAGATGATAGAAGCGGGGAAACGGCCAACACCGGACCTGATGCGCCCCGAAGTTGCGGATGTCATTTTGAAGTCGGGGAAACCATTTGTGGATTAGTGGCTTACTTTAGTTTTACAAAAGCTGCAAGGCAATCAGAAACCCTTAAAACCATTAAGAGAATCTTCAGACAAAGATTTAGCCTTGCAAGCAAGCTGGAACTAAATTATGCTTAACAGAGAAAATCTTAATGGTATAATAAAATCCCTCGGTCTTGTTTTCGGGGATATCGGGACAAGCCCAATTTATACACTTACTGTCATTTTTCTCGCTATTGAGCATACATTAGCCAATGTTCTTGGTATTCTTTCACTTATTATCTGGACTCTTATTATTATCGTAACAATAGAATACGCATGGCTTGCCATGAGCCTTGGCCAGAAGGGCGAAGGAGGCACCATAGTCCTTCGTGAAATACTTATCCCGATGTTAAAATCGGGAAGAAAAATCTCGTTTATCATCCTGCTTTCCTTTATTGGTATCTCGCTTCTATTCGGCGATGGCGTTATCACTCCTGCTATAAGCATACTCAGCGCAGTCGAAGGTATAGTACTGATTCCAGGACTTGAAGGAACCTCGCCGGACGTGCTTGTTATTATTGCAGCTATAATTGCAATAGCGCTGTTTTCAATCCAGAAAAAGGGCACAGAAAAAGTTGCATGGGCGTTTGGTCCTGTGATGGCGTTGTGGTTTTTATCAATAGCGGTATCAGGGTTTGTTTCGATTCTCAATGTTCCGGCAGTATTTAATGCAATAAACCCCTACAATGCTATTAAATTTCTAATGGAGAACGGTATCGCCGGCTTCTTTGTGCTTTCCCAGGTTATACTCTGCGCCACAGGCGGAGAGGCGTTATATGCCGACATGGGACAGCTTGGAAAGCTTCCTATCATCAGGGGCTGGTATATCGTATTTTTTGCTCTTGTACTTAATTATCTCGGGCAGGGGGCTTTTATTATTCAGCATCCTGATGCAAAAAATGTGCTTTTTGAGATGATATTCCAGCAGGCTCAGATTCTTTATATACCATTTCTCATTCTCAGTATTCTTGCCACTATCATAGCTTCCCAGGCAATGATAAGCGGGATGTTTTCCATAGTATATCAGGGAATTACAACCCGGGTTCTGCCCATGCTAAAGGTGGATTATACATCGGCTAAACTGAGTTCGCAGATATACATTGGCACTGCTAACTGGGTTTTACTTATTTTTGTTTTATTTATTATGTTTGATTTCAAGGAATCACATCGTTTAGCTGCAGCATATGGTCTTGCGGTCACCGGAACTATGGCTCTCACAGGTTTGATGATGACATGGATTTTTTATTTAAAGGGTAAAATGTCAAAATTTGCCATCGCTATGTTTTTGACATTTGTTGACATCGTATTCCTCCTGTCAAGCCTTCACAAATTGGAAATACGCTACGGAGGCTTCTGGTCGATCATTTTAGCACTCATTCCATTTACCATAATCATGGTTTACACATCCGGGCAGAAAAAACTTTATAGCGCGCTAAAACCCATGGGTTTAGATGTTTTCCTTAAGGAATATAATAAATTATATTCAAGTATAAATAAAATCAAAGGAACAGCGCTTTTCTTTGCCAGGGATATAACAAGGATTCCGCCCTACATTGCTAATACGATGTTCGAGAATAACATCGTTTATGAGGATAACATAATTGTGTCCATGATTAAATTAGACAACCCCTTCGGGGTTGCCAGCTCTTTTAAAGAGACGCTTGCAGACGGCCTGCGGATTTTTGAGATAAGGATGGGGTATATGGAGGTTATAGATGTCGAGAAGATATTGAATGAATCAGGAATAGATGAAAAGACGATATTCTATGGTCTTGAAGACATTGTTACTGAAAATATCATCTGGAAGTTTTATTCAACTATCAAGAAACTTACGCCGCCATTCGTCCAGTTTTATAAACTTCCGCCCCACAAGCTCCACGGCGTTCTTTCAAGGATAGAAATGTGAATTTTGTTCATAAGGCTTATATATAATCGTATGTTAATACACTCCTTTGTTAATGACTTATAAGTTGAAAAAAGGGGAACATTCGATAAGGAAACTTGCTTTTTTATTATTAATTTCATTAATGGTTTCAACTATTGGAAGCGCAGCGACGCAAACCTTCAATTTTTCAATGGAAAACAATACAGGTTTAAGTTTTGAAAACGGTTCTTATATTATAGAAGTTGTTAAACTTGAACGGATGGCTTATGTTACAGCCAATATGTCTAACGGTGACAAACAGGTAATCCGGAATTTATACGAAGGCGAAGCTCCTATCATATTTGACCAAATCAAGCTTGGCGCTTCGTTTATTACTGAAACTTCAGCGATGGTTACAATAGAGTTCCCTGCGGGATGGGGATATCCTAAAAAATACCAGATTGTAAGACCTGTTGCCCCGGTCGGAGTTCCCAATATTGTCCTGACAAAAACAGCCGATAAAACGAATATCAATAATGGCGACGTTGTAAAATTTAATATCAAACTTGAAAACAACGGAAATGCAACAGCATACAACGTGACATTAATTGAACAGTTCCCAAGCGGCTTTTCCAATGCGCCTTACTCAACATTCCCGCCTGAGCCGAATTCCGAACTGGCAGCGGGAGAAAGCCAGGAAATCAGCTATGGATTGAAGGCTCTTGACCCGGGAACATTCACCATCGAACCTACCATTGTTAAGTACGGTTCAAAAACGAGCACATCAAACTCATTAACAATAACAGTTGCCGCAGTTAACCAGGAAAAATCAAACCTGACCACGGTAATCAGCCTTGATAAAACGAATGCCACCACAGGCGATCTTATAACGGCTACGGTAAAAATCACCAACACAGGAAAAGCTGCTGCAAAACTGGTGCGGATAAAGGGAACAACTCCGCTGGGAATGGAAGTTGTTGAGGGAAATCCAATAAAAGATTATGAAAGCATTGACCCTGCTGGCATAGAAGAATATCGATTCACTTTAAAGGCAAACGAAGCCGGTAATTACACAATACATCTAATCACGGTTTACAATGATAATGACGCTGGTGTGCCTTCTGATTCCGACCCGATTACCGTAACAGGAAAAGGAGGTAATTACCTGTATTTTTTACTCCCGGTTATGATTTTCATAATAGGAATAGTATTATTTACGATAAAAAGACATAGGGAATATTCGTATTAGAGGTCATATGCTGAATGTACTTATTATCGGAGTAGGGCAGTGCGGCAACAGGATTCTTGACGCAATAAACAAAGAAGCATTCGGAGGAAGCGCGCTTTTAAAATATTACGGCACGCAGAAGTTTACGAGCCGCGTTGAAACCCTTGCAATCAATACGGCTATGAACGACCTGAAAGAATTGAGATTTACCAAAGCGAAAGACAGGATACATGTGCCCTATCTTCACGGGGTCGGGGCGAACAGGAACATCGGGAAACAATGCTTTGAAGATAATAAGGAACTGCTGCTGCGGTCCATAGAGGAACGCGGGGATTTTGATGTTGCATTTGTCATAGCGTCGTCTTCAGGCGGGACAGGTTCATCATTTACGCCACTCTTGATAGAAGCATTGAAAGAGCGGTATAAATTCAGCGTTTACGGGATTATAGTGCTTCCTTTCAGGGAGGAAGGATCGATTTATCTCCAGAATTCGATTTTTTGCTTAAAAGAGATAATAGCCGGAAGTTCGGACGGCAATATTATCGTGGACAACCAGTTCCTGAAGCATCTCGGTAAGGATATAAAAACCGCTTACGACGGGATAAACAGGACGGTCGCGCAGCGGTTCCTGTTCCTTTTAAAGGCGCTTGACAGCGAGATGATGATGGTCACAGACCTTGGCGATTTCAAAACTGTCATGTCGGCGGGTTCCAAGCTGGCGACAATGGGTTTCGGGGAAGGCGACAAAAACATGCCGGTCAAGGCAGTCATAAAGCACAGCCTTTCGCATGCGGGGCTTCTTTTTGAGCTTGATCCGTATAAGGAAGCGAACAGGGCAATGATAATTATAGAAGGGGATAAAAAGTATCTCAATATAAATGATATTACAACAGAAGTCGAGAAGCTTTCAAGCGAGATAGGGCAGATATTCAAGGGGGTTCTTTTACGCAATGGCGAAATGCCAAGGGTGCTTACTGTTTTATCCATTGGCGCTTCTTCTGAATTAAATAAATTATTTACCATAGGAATTGATGCGGTCAGGAAAGAAAAAGAGAAGAAGGAGCAGGTAGCGGAACAAAACAGGGGGATAAAAGAAAAGCTTGAGGGACTGGAACCCCAGTATTAAGCGAAATATTCATATCATCGTAAGCAATATCAAACATCATGGCAAAAGACAAGAAACTTGTGCAATCGCAGAATTGCAACGGATGCGGAATATGCGTAACGGTGTGCCCCACGAATACGAAATTGGCAAAGGCTGAAGATTTTGATGAAAATACGGCAAAACTTGCGATTTCGGTATCCAATGGCGCAGCGGTTATAGATAGCCTGACGTGTATCGCCTGCGGGATATGCACCCGCAACTGCCCGGTCGGCTCACTGGCGATTGTTCCGGTATAATTTTTTAACATTTTCATTGAAATAATGAACCGCAGATGAACGCAGATAAACGCAGATTTATTATGCGTCGGGGTAGCGGGCTTATAGGCACGGATATCAAAAAAGCAGCTGAGATTATTAGAAAAAACGGTATCGTTATCTATCCTACCGAGACCGTGTATGGTATCGGCGCCAGTATTTTTTCAGAAGCTGCTCTTAAGAAAGTGTTTGCAGCCAAGAAAAGGGATACCGGAAAACCTGTTTCGGTGGCTGTTTCAGGTTTCAGGATGATGGACGGGCTTGTGGTAATGGGCGACAAGGAAAGGCTTTTTGTTGAAAAACTTCTGCCCGGGCCTGTGACGGTTTTATTGAAGAAAAAGGAGAAAGTTCCTGATATTCTGTCTTCGGCCGGGCTTGTGGGAATACGCTATCCCGACCACGAAACCACGATCAAGCTCATCGAGCTTGCGGGCGTGCCTATCACTTCGACGAGCGCCAATATTTCGGGAGAAGCGCCGCCTGTGAAAGTTGATGAAATCAAAATAAGCGCGGATTATATCATTGACGGCGGCGAATGTAAGGGCGCGCCTTCAACTGTTGTTGATGTTGTGAACCGCAAAATAGTGCGCAAAGGCGCGGGCTATGAGAAAGTCGTTGCGGCACTTCTGGATTTGTAGGGTTTTGCGTTTGATTAAACTGCTCGCGGGTTGCATTTTGTTTCAGAAATTATTTATATCATGAGTTCTTATGACATGCGGTCTATTATACCGCTTTTTTGCAGTATGGTTGACGGGTCGAGGATGAGAAAAATTGGAATTATTATCAGGGGATAAATATGGTGAAGAAAATAACGATTAAAGGAATTGCTTTTTTGGTATTGATGTTGAGTATTGTTTTGATTGCGATGGCGGGGGTGCCGACTATTACTTTTAACGAGCCACCTACGCCAACAAACGGTGCGACTGTTAACGTTGATTATGTGAATATAAGTGTCACTTTAAATGAGAGTGGAACAGCCCTGGTCAGTTGGGATGGAGGTGCTAATGTATCGATGACAGGTTCGGGAACGAGTTTCTATTATAACCAGACTTTGTTAAACGGACTTCACACTTATATTGTCTATGCAAATGACGCAACCCCCGCAAACTGGACTTCTTCTACAAGGACTGTTACTGTAAGCGTAGCATCTCCATCATCTCCGTCAGCCCCAAGTTTTACAATTCTCCCTTCTACCGACGCTCCTACAGCCTCCAGCGTAAATATTTCGTTCAGCTTAAACCAGACTAATGCGCTGACAAACATACAATACGGGACGACACCAGCTCTCGGAAGCTGGGCAGCTGGAGATAATACAACCTCGACCACCCGTTCAATATTCCTCTCCGGATTAAGTCCGGGCACGCCATATTACTACTCTGTATATGCATATAATTCCACCAATCAGAACAATTTTATAAATTCTACAATAAATCCCTTCACAACCTCAACTCCATCAGCACCAGGTTTTACAATTGTCCCAGTTGTTGATACTCTTGGAGCATACAGCGTAAATATTTCGTTCAGTTTAAACCAGACTAATGCGCTGACAAATATTCAATACGGGACAACACCAGCTCTCGGTAGCTGGGCAGCTGGAGATAATACAAGCTCGCTTACCCGTAAAATAGTCCTTCCAGGATTAGTTCAGGGCACGCCATATTACTATTCGGTATTTGCGTATAGTGGCGATAATCAGAGCTATTTCATAAATTCTACAATAGATACCTTCACAACCACAACTCCATCAGCTCCAAGTTTTACAAGTGCACCCGCTCCTGATAGCCCAATATTAACCAGCGTAAATATTTCGTTCAGTTTAAACCAGAGTGATGCACTGACAAATATACAATACGGGACGACACCCGCTCTCGGAAGCTGGACGGGTGGAGATAATTCAAGTTCGACTACCCGTAAAATATTCCTACCCGGATTAAGTCAGGGCACGACATATTATTATTCGGTATTTGCGTATAACAACAGCAACCAGAGTTATTTTATAAATTCTACGATATCAAACTTTACAACTACATATCCTGCACCCCAAACATCATCACCCTCCCCCAGTTCTCCCATCGAAACAACTGGAATAGGAGCGGTTAATTTCGCAATATCATTTACTCAAGTCGTAAATGTTACTTGGTTGATGAATGGCAATCCAATTGCAAATTCAAGTGTAAATTCCGTTACCTCTGCTAATCTGAATCCCACACCGTCAATAGGTACATGGAATATAACAGTAACAGGTAGCAATATAAACGGAACCGCTTCATATTCATGGAACTGGACCGTGCATCCCAAGACCTACGCAGCTGGCAACCGTATCTGGGATGGCAGCAGACCTGACCTCTTCTCTCTAAAATACACATGGAATCCGATGAGCTTCCCTGGTTTTTATTATGATATTAACAGCGACGTCGGCAACGAAAGCATTACGATGACGATGAATAGCTACACGGATAGAACAGTCGACGCGGGAAATATAGTATATGACACGTCGCCGGAAGAAGTAAAATTCGGCTACAAAGGTTTCGGCAGTTACCAGGTCATAGGCTTTATGGCGGATAAGTACTTTGCAGGCTATACTGCCAACACAACGATTAATGGTTCAACAATAACTGTGGGAGCAAAAAGCACACTTGGCCAGAGGCAGCTTCACAAGGTGCTTTACGATGACGATACAAAACGCACCATATCGGTGGGAAGCACCCTGACACTGCAGGAAGGGTATGTCCTGAAAGCCACGGACATAAGCACATCAGACAGGATAATGCTTGTTTCATTATTGAAGGACGGGAACGAAGTGGACACAGCCACTCTCCAGGCAGGGCAGACGTATGTTTATGCCCCGTCAAAAGTTGGGACGGTATCAGACCTCCCCATACTCATGGTGCGATTTGACAGCGTGTTCTCAGGCACCGAAGTACAGGCAGCATTCCTGAAAGGTGTGTTCCAGATATCATCAAACCCCACCACGCTTAAAACCGGGGACATGTACCAGGATATGAAAGTCACAACGGTCGGGCAGAATTTAATCGAGATGAAAAATGATGCAGACGTAAACCTCGGTAAAGGCAACACGGAAAATCTTATGGGAAACGTAAATATACTCGTGGCAGACAACGATACCCTGCGCTTTGCCCTCTCGACAGTACAAACCGGGACCTTTGAGGTAAGGAGCACTGTTTACAGGGATAGTGACCCAAGTCCCATTGACACATGGAATCCTTATAACTTCGGGATGAATATAGGAAAAACAAGTGTAGGATTTTATTACGACCTTGACGATGGAATAGGTAACGAAACCCTGAGGCTTGCGGCACCGTTGAACGGCAGCAGGACAATAGCCGCAAAAAATCTTGTTTACACCACAGTCCCGCAAGAAGTGAGTTTTGGCTACGCAGGTTTCGGCAGTTATCAGGTCATCGGCTTTATGGCTAAAAAATACTTTGCAGGCTACACTATCAACAGCACGGTTCCAGGTTCAATCATAGCCGTAGGAGCAAAAAGCACGCTTGGCCAGAGACAGCTTCATGCGGTGCTTATCGACGACGATACCAAGCGGACTATATCAGTGGGAAGCACCCTGACACTGCAGGAAGGGTATGTCCTGAAAGCCACGGACATAAGCACAACAGACAGGATAATGCTTGTTTCGTTATTAAAGGACGGGAACGAGGTGGACACAGCTACCCTCCAGGCAGGGCAGACCTATGTTTATGCCCCGTCAAAAGTCGGGACGGTATCAGACCTCCCCATAATCATGGTAAGATTTGACAGTGTGTTCTCAGGCACGGAAGTGCAGGCTGCATTCCTGAAAGGGGTATTCCAGATATCATCGAACCCTACCACGCTTAAAACCGGGGACACATACAACGATATGACCTTGAGAACCGTCGGGCAGGACAAAATCGAGATGAGTAACGATAATGATATCAGCCTGGATAATGGCAAGAGTGAACAGCTGATGGGCGATATTAACCTGAAGGTCGGTGATACCACAGCCACTGATAACGCTCTTCGGTTTTATTTTGCTGTCGACGTAACCCCAGCAATGGTGGCAAACCAGCTTTTAATAGACGCACCGGCTAAAGCAACCGCCGGAGATGTTCTTAATATTAAGGTTACAGCGGGCGGCGCTCCCCTGGATGGAGTATCATTAGCGATTAATTCTGTTGATGCAGGGCAGACTGACAAGAATGGTCTCGTCAACTATACACTGCCAAGAACCCTCAAAGGAATTTACAACATAACGGCAACCAAGCTGGGTTTCCAGCAGGATACAAAGCCCATCGAAGTGCTGCAATATGTTGATCTCAGGCTGAGTATAGACGCTCCGGCGACTGCTAACCAGTTTTCGCCAATAAATATAAAGATAACATACAATGGCTCTGCAATAAGCGGAGCGACTGTAGGTTATGACAATGCAACCATTGGCACAACTGATAATAACGGCGTATTTAACTACACTCCACAAACAAGCGGCACGCATACCATATCGGTATCAAAGACCGGTTATATCACGGCTGTAAGAGATATTAACGTCAGGGCGCCTTTTTCCCAGTACCAGGCGCTGGATATCAATATTACGCCGGGCACAGTTTCCGTAAACGAGGCGGCTTTAATCACATCGAATATCACAAATGTCGGAACGAAAGCCGATACGCTCCCTGTGGAACTTATTTCTAACGGGACAGTCGTGGACAACCAGTCTGTCTCTCTTGCTCCCGGTGAAACAAAGGAGATTAGTTTTACAAGAAAAGAAGCCCTGCCGGGCAATTATACTATTGAGATAATTGGGCAGAAAGGAATACTGGAAGTTAAGGAACAGCCCCTGAACTTGCCGCTGATTGCAGTAGGTGCAACAGTTATCGGATTAGTAGCGATTTACCTATTGACCGCGAAGGGCCTGCTTGGAAATCTCCTTGGCAAATTTAAGGGAATTGGAGGAATTAAAAAATAAGGCGAGAGGCGGATTCCCGGGTTCCTTGTGGGTACACAGGGGCAATCCCGGGATTTCATTCCCGATACCTTGTAACACGTTGAACACGATAACTAATTTATATTAATAAATAAATCCAGGATTGTGTTTTGAATGAATCAACAAATAAATCAGTTAAAAGTAACCCATACTAAATTATCAGATATTTTTTATTTAAACGAGATTGCCCAGAAAACAAAATTAATTGAAATCCTGTTAATAGTCGGTTCTTTGATCGTTGCCTTTAAAACTCCCGAAGTTTTGGCCAGCAAATATATTGGTTTAAAAGATACCGCGGTAACAATGATTTTCATATTTTTTGCTTTATTTTCGATTACATATTATATTCTTATCCAAAAAGAAATAAATGAAACTACAAAAAAAATCATAAATATAACCTCGTTTTTTGTAGCAGTTTCATTCTCTGCAATCCCATCAAGTATCCTGGCTATCAGCATGGTTAAAAACATTTCATCATTTTCCATGGCATTAATTTCATATTTCCTCGTGGTTGTTATTTATCTTGGATTTTTTACTACTGTAATCTGGGCGGCGCTTAAGGTAAAATAATATCTGTAAAAGAAAAAGTGAAGAAACAAGCGACGAGAGGGGGACTTGAACCCCCGAGCTCCTTGCGGAACACAGGGTTAGCAACCCTGCGCCATACCGGGCTTGGCTATCTCGTCAATCCGGAATGATGGCTGTATCCATCATTTAGAATAAGATTTCGGGTATTCCTCTAATCTACTGTTTGCTATTTAACACTTTTTACCTGTTTTTTAAATGATAAATATTCAGCCCGAAGTTAGCAAATTACCAACAAGAATAGCATTACCACGCTTTGCGTTCTTTGCGATGATTATTTGCCAGTATCAATCCATCGAAGGATAGCTATTTAAAGTAAAATATTCAGGATAACATGCCATGAAACTTCTCGCAATCGATGTTGGAATGGGAACGCAGGATATTCTTCTATATGACAGCAAAAAAAATATAGAGAACTGCTTCAAGATGGTTCTCCCGTCGCAGACGCAGATAGTCGCGCAAAGGATTTCCAGGGAAACCCGCGCCGGGCGTGCTATCGTCCTTGCCGGGGAAACCATGGGCGGCGGGCCATGTGCCTTTGCTATCAGGCAGCACATCGAAGCCGGACTTGCAGTATATGCGACAGAAAAAGCCTCTCTCATGGTCAATGATAACCTGGAAAAGGTCAGGGACACGGGCGTGGTCGTAGTCAGCGAAGAGGAAGCGGAGGAGTTAAACGCAACAAGGATTGAAATGTGCGACGTGGATAAGTCGGCCCTTAAAAAAGCATTGGGACTCTTTGGCATTTCCCTCCCGAATAAGTTTGCAGTCGCGGTGCAGGACCACGGTTATTCGCCGGGAGTCAGCAACCGCGTATTCCGTTTTGAGTATTTCAGTGATATCATTAAAAATGGCGGGAGCCTTAACTCATTCGTTTATAAAGGCAACATCCCGGAGCGTTTCACAAGGATGAAGGGTGTGGAAAGAACGCTTCCCGGTGCGCTTCTTATGGATACCGGATTTGCGGCGATAAGGGGCGCCCTGTCCGGAGAGGATGCGAAAAAGCCTTCGCTTGTTGTAAATCTCGGCAACGGCCACACTCTTGCAGGCATTGTAGATAACGGAGTTGTTCTTTCGTTATTCGAGCATCACACGCATCAGATGACAGCAGGTAAGCTCGATGATTACCTCACGCGCTTATACAATGGAACGCTTGGATTCCAGGAAGTATTCGATGACGGCGGGCATGGATGTTACATCAGGGAAGCAATCGGGTTTGATAAAATCGGTTCAATACTCGTGACAGGCCCGAACCGCAGCCTCATGTGCCGCTCTCACCTCGACCTGAGATTCGCCGCGCCCTACGGCGATATGATGCTTACAGGCTGTTTCGGTCTTATGGACGCTTACCTTAATAATATTGAAAATCAAAAAGGTCAGACATGAAAAAAGAATTGCTAAAACCCATAATAAATGCGATATTTGCATTGTTTTTGATAATCCTGGTTAAAATTGTCGCAATGGTCATGCTCAATAAAGTCAGCGGTGTCAATGCTCTTATCGATATAGCGCTAGCACTTGCAGTCGTAGTTGTGTTATTAACATTCCTGCAAGAGTTCAATAAACAGCTTGAGATATCATCGCCGGAATTCCCGCAGTTACGCACAATCGTCTCATGGCTAATATTTTTGCTTATTGTCCTGACTTTTTACGGGGCGTTCAGTCCGTTCTCAGCCGGTTTGCCCTATGGCATATATTTCATAATATTTTTTATCCTGGCGCTTGTCCCTGTATATTTTCTGTGGAAAATCCTGTATAAGAATACGGACATGATATCATCCTTTCTTGAGAATCTTTCCATTGAAGAAAAAACCAGATGCTCATGCGGCATGGAAAACCCCGAATCAGCCAAATTTTGCAACAGTTGCGGCTTGCCGTTGCAGGAAAAAAGTAAATGAGAAAGATATATCACTCTAAATCAGAAAAAGAAATTTAACTCTATAAATATGCGCGAATTCATACTCTATTCACGAACAGGAAGAACAGATTCACGATTCCAGAATCTGAGGGAAGCGGGAAGGCTCGATGTCGTGTACCAGTCTATCCTGATGGCGCTGTTCCGTTCCCATGCCATGCGCAGGGATGTCGTATTTCATGCAATTCTCAGCGGGCCTCCAGCTCCTCCTCTTGAGCTTGTAGTGGATGGGGAAAAATTAAGAGATGCCCGCACGGATGAAAGCACATGGGAAGACATTCTCAGGAAAGTCCTGTCAGGCAGGGAACATCCTGGCATCTCAATAAAGAAAAACAGCCTCCAGCAGCTTGTAAAGGAGAAAAAGAATATCTTTGTCCTTGAAGAATCAGGCGAGAGCATAAGGACGATTGACCTCGGTGAAAATCCTGTTTTCGTATTGGGAGACCAGGTGGGTCTTCCCAAAAAGGATGAAGAATTCGTTTTGAGATACGGCAAAAAAGTTTCGATAGGTGAAAAAGCATATCTGGCTTCTGCATGCATTTGCATCATTAATTATAT
>JBAVMS010000048.1:0-36332 GCA_049690315.1 Candidatus Methanoperedens sp. | reverse complement strand
CATATGTGGACAGCGTATTTGCAGGTGCAACCAGCGATATGGTGCAGCTGAGATTCACATGGGCGATCTCGAAGTCAGTTACAGAAGTAAAGAGCGCAGATGTGTTCGGAAATATGGAAGTACTGACCGCAAATGACACAAACATTGTGCTTTATAACAAGGACAGGACAATAACCCTCTCACAGGATGGCACAATTGACATCATGGGCGAGATGAAGTTCCATGTTGCAGATGACGCCTCAAATCTGAGATATTATCCAATGGTCCAATATCAGATAGGCGCAGGACCAACAACAACAGGAACACCGACACCAAGCGGAACAGGAACACCAACAACAAACTTGACAAATGTGACGACTCCTACAGAAACTGGAACAGTAGTAGCAACTGGAACAGAAGCAGTATCTCCGACTGCAACTCCAGCCCCAACAGCAACAGCAAAAGAGCCGGGCTTTGAGGCAGGATTAGCAATTGCAGGTTTGCTTGCAGTAGCGTTCCTTGTACTGAGACAGAGAAAGTAAATATATAAATTCGAAGGGAGCAATCCCTTCACATTTTCTTTTTTTAGAAGTGTTTAATTATAGGGCATACAATATCGAATGTAATGTCCAGACTGTCATATAGAAAGGATATACTAAATTGCGATTTGACAAAGTTTCCTGCAGTTGTTTATCTGGCGTTAATATTTTTTATCTCCCGTCTCCCTTTTATAGCCCTTGGTTTCAGTGCATTTACAAACCCGACAGACCAGGATGTACTTGCTGTCGTGAATTCCGCATATTTACTTAGATACGAGCATGTTTACGCAGTTTCGCGTTTCCCTGGGTCACCGTTTTATGAAATTATTAATTCGTTGCTGATTGATGGCGGTTGGGTTGCTACGAATGCAGCAACAGCGATAGTTTCTTTTTTATGTGTAATTTTGTTTGGAAAGATTTTAAACATATTTGAAATTAAAAATAAGGCTCTACTCCTGGTTACCTTTGCATTTATTCCTGTAATCTGGATAAATAGCACCATTACAATGGATTATATGTGGGCTTTGATGTTTATATTGTCCGCCTTTTATCTCATGTCAATAGAAAAACACAATTATTCAGGTATAGCCTTGTCATTTGCAACAGGTTGCAGAATAACCTCAGCAATGATGGTTATACCTCTTCTTTATTTGATGTATCATAATAAAAAAGATATTAAAACAATGTATACTTTTTTAGGAATTACTGTTATAGCTTCGGTATTGATTTTTTCTCCTGTTCTCTACACCTACGGATTTGAATTCCTGAAATACACACCAAGGGAGATCACTTTCAACGAGGTTTTTTATGGTATCAATACACAATTATTGAGTATTCCAGCAATGATAGTATTATTTATAGCATTTGCTATGACAAGGAACAGGCATGGAAATGATTTTTCATTCAATTTGAGTTTGTCAGTGATAATTGTCTTTGTTTTGCTTTATATATACCATCCAGCCAAACCCGAATATTTGATCCCCATCATCCCCTGGGGTCTTATTTTTTTAGATAAATATTTTTCCCGTGCAACCGTAATAATACTGTGCATACTAATCATATTAAATGGTATTGTTTCTGTGGAGATTCAGAATAATGGTGAAATGATTAAAATAGGAAGCGGCTCAGTTTTAAAAAATTATGAAGAAAGAAAACCAAGTATATTACAGTCCGAGAATTACCTGGAATCATTATCGAATGCATTGAGGAAAGGTTAGTATATCCAATGAAAGCACAAAACAAACCTATAAATCATCTCTCTCCAACATTGGGTCGATGGACGAAATTGCCCGCTCTGTAAACATTCTGTATGAAAGATATCCATATCCCTCTCTCCCAATCCGCAATGAACGTGACCTTGTAAGTAAACTCCATGCTAATATCATGTCAAAAATCCTTTCCACGGCGGAATTGGAGCCTCGCTCACTTTACGGGAAAGAAGTGCTTGATGCAGGCTGCGGGACCGGGGAAAAGTCGTGTTATTTTTCATATTACGGCGCCAGCGTGACGGCACTTGACCTCAGCAGTTCCTCTCTTGCGACAGGAAGAAGACTTGCGGAAAAATTCAAATTAAAGGTTGATTTTGACAGGTGCGATATCGCAGAATTCAAAACTGAAAAAAAGTTTGACCACATATTCTGCCTCGGGGTACTGCATCATACCAGCGACCCGTACATGCGTTTTCGTGTGCTTGCAAGACTTTGTAAACCAGGTGGGACTATTACCGTTGGATTATATAATAGATATGGCAGATTCATCCACAGGGCAAGGAGGTTATGGATAAAATTGAATGCAGGCGAGGATATCCAGAAGCGGATGTCGTTTGTTGAAAGCTCGATATACAGGGGGAAATTCAAGAATACGCATGAACAGGCTTATGCTGCGGATAAGTATGCCAACCCCTATGAGAGTTATCATTCAGTCGGGGAGGTAATTGACTGGTTCAATAGAAATAATATTACTTATATTGGTTCACATCCGCGTACCGGAACAGGAAAGCTTCAAATTTTTTTATCCGAATTAAAGTGGTTAACCAAAAGGAACGGCTTTTTCATAATATCAGGCAGGAAAAATTGATGAAGTGGCGTTTCATTGACCTGGATATTATCGACGGTTTCTATAGTGCGGCGCTTTTTGAATCCATAGCAAAGCATGTAGGTGCAGGTTCCTCGCCTGAAACTATCCTTTTCTGGCGCGTTAAGTCGCCTGTTGTGTATCTTGGGTATCATCAGTGCGTAGAAGATGAGATTCATGCTGACTTCTGCAATCGAAGAAACATCGGGATAGTACGGAGGATACTCGGAGGCGGTTGCGGTTTCTGTGATGATAATCAGGTACTTTATTCCGTAATCGGACGGGAGGGCGGCGTGATCCCAGGCGACATTCAATCCGCATATACAAAAGTCCTGACCGGAGTGGTTGTCGCTCTTGAAACTTTTGGTGAAGGCGGTGAAATTGAACCTGCACGCAACGCAGTCTATTCAAAAGGTAAGAAGATTTCAGGGAATGCACAGGGGCGCATTGACGGCGCAGTGCTGGTAAATGGCAGCTTGTTACTGGATTTTGATTTTGAACTGATGGATAAAGTATTGAAAAATCCCACAAAGAACCTTCGACCCGTACCTTTTGCAAGTGAAGGGATGATAACCCTGAAGGAAATGGGCATTACCGATATCGAAAATGTTAAAAAGGTATTGAGACAGGGGTTTGAAAAAGCGCTTGGTATAAAGACGGAGGATGGGCAGTTGACTTTGTTTGAGTCTGATACGGCAAATCAATTATTGGGTAAATACATGCAAAAAGATTGGACATACAGGATGGATATCAAACGCGCTCTCAGGAAAAAACCTGCCGCGCTTTCTCTTCTGCAATCCTGATAACATCCCTTACAGGAACGCCGGATTCCCGGGCGGTTTTTTTACAATCCTCAAATTCGGCTGATATGTTCAATAGAACCCCTCGCATATCCCTGGCAATTTTAACAGTTATTGTAAACAACCTGTTGTTAATTGTCATATCCACTTTCCCCATCTCCCTCTGAACTATCAATCTGTGTTTTACCGGGATTATCCTAACACCGAGAGAACCGGTTTCTTCAATTATTTTTCTTGCAAGCTTCCCGGAATCCTCAGGTTTTGCAATAACCTGGATAATATGACCGCTTCGCCCTTTTTTCATGGTAGCCGGGATTACGGATACATCCTTTGCACCAGCGCTTAACAGCTCATCAATAAGGTTGCCCAGCACCTGACCCGTGACATCATCAACATTGGTCTCAAGCATCTCGATTCTGTCCGGGATAAGCGCATCATCGATTTCTCCAGCGATAATCCGAAGTACATTGGGAATAAAGAGGTCTCTGCTTCCCGCTCCATAACCTGTGCGTTCTGTTATCATTGGAGGACATATTCCTTTTTCATTGATAAAATGTGCAAGCAATGCAGCGCCTGTTGGCGTGAGCAATTCTCCTTCGACAGGACCATGCTGCCATGGAAGGGAGTATTCCTTCAGAATTTCAAGCGCAGCCGGGGCAGGTACAGGGAATTTCCCGTGCGAGAACTCAATAAATCCCATGCCCACGGAGATTGGAGTGCAGTATATCCTGTACTTTTTTAAACCGAGGTCATGAAAAGCCGTACAGGCTCCCACGATATCCGCAATCGCATCTTCCTGACCCAGTTCATGGAAGTGAAGTTTTTCAAGACTTGTTCCGTGGACTTTAGATTCTGATTTCGCGAGGATGTTAAAGACCGAAATCGCATTTTTAATTATCTCCGGATGAAGGTCAAGTGAGTTGATGCGCTCAAGGATTTCCCCGAATGTCATGCTCCCCTCTTTTTTCGTGACCACATTGACAAACTGCGCCGAAATACCTTTTTTAGCGGCTCTTGAAAATTCAACCCCGACATGCGCGGCTGACTCCATTGCTTCCCTGACTTTTTGGGGAGAAGCCCCGATATCGAGGAGAGCGCCGATAATCATATCGCCTGAAGCGCCTGAGAACGGGTCAAATAGGATGGCTTTCATCGTTCCAATCTTATATCCTTATTAGGATTTATAAACACTGTCTGGATTTGTAGAAGAAATATCCGATTACACCTATTGTTATTACAGGCGACACCCATTCCTGTACAGCGACCCCGAAACTTTTAAGCACCATCGTTATCCCCAGGAAAAATATGGAATACATTGCCCCGTTTTTAAGGTAAATGTATCTCTTGATATTGTCGATATTGCTTACAGTCAGCTGCCTTACCACAAAAGCTCCGATGCCATTGCCAATCAGTATCAGAGGCACGGACAGCGTAAATGCAAACGCTCCCACCACACCGTCTAAGGAGAATGTGGCGTCTATGACCTCAAGGTACAGTATTTTGCTCCAGTCGCTCATGTTCGTGCCGCCTACGAGTTCTTTTTCGTGCACTTCTGCATTCTGCTTGAATCCGTGGGTTATGAAAAAAGCCGTTGATCCGACCACTGCGCCGAATGCCATGAAAGGCTGCTTTTGTAGGGTAAACCAGACTATGACCGTCAGGATTATGGAGACAATCGCGAAGAACCATACGCCATGCTGGTGAAAAAACCTCTCGCCGCGCAGTCCATAATTTTTTGCCTCGATGAAAAGCCAGTGGAAAAACAGGAAAATAAGGAAAATCCCTCCACCGACAAGTAAAAATGGAGATGATTCCTCAATGACTTTGGCTATTTGGGGGTCTTCACTGAATGTGGCGGTCAAAGCGCCAACCGGTCCCAGTGACGGGTTGGTTGCCCATACAATAAGCCATGGCAGCATACCCCTTACAACAAAAACCGCAAAAAGCAATCCATATAATAAGAACCACCGTCTTGCTCTCATGGACATCGTTGAAAGCACTTCGGCATTTATCACAGCGTTATCGATGCTGCTTATGGTTTCGAATAGAATGAGACCAATGACAATGAGGATAATCGAGAATATGTCCATGTTTACCGAACCTTTTTAACCGAATAGCTGATACGAACCTGCATTTCACTCACCGCAAGATAATAATCGTTTTCATGGAACATTTCTTTACAAAGAAAAAACAAGAAATGTTACCCGCCGATTGGGTTTTTCGCTCTTACTTTTATGGGAAGTTCAAGCGTATGGTCTTCCGCAGTCGATACATTATCTCCAAAATAATATACAACCCTGCCTCTCACCGTGAAATCCCCTACCTGGCTCGTCTTTATTCTAACTTCTATATCCCTTGCGCTGCCCGGCTCAAGCTTAAACGTCGTAGTAAACTGACCTGCGCCTGAAGTGGCGAATTCAGAAGAAGTTACAGACATACCCGAAGGTGGGATTAAAATCACCTGGGCATTCATCACCGGTTTTGTAATAAGATTGACCGCTGATAACTTTAGTATAATATCTTCCCCGATATCCACATCCGTCTTTTCGCCATAAAGCTCAACGCTTGCAGACGGTATGGGAGTTGTTGTCCCCAGTGCAAGTGTGGGCGTGGCAGCAGGCGTGCCAAACGTCACGACAGGCGCTTCCTCTGCCCCTCTCGCAGCTTCAAAGTAGGGCTTGCTCTTAAAACCAAACATGTTCGCTATTATTGATGCGGGCATTCTCCTTATCATGGAATTGTATATTTCGACCTTATCCTTGTACCGCATTCTTTCAACTGCAATCCGGTTCTCAGTGCCTTCGAGCTGCGCCTGAAGAGCGGGAAAGCTATCTTCCAGCTTTTTAAACGCAGGATCCAGAGCCTGAGCAGCCTGTATTTTCTCTTCGCTAGTTGTAGCATTATTCCATTGATTTTGATACTTAATTACATCACCTAAAATCTTTTCTTCCTGCGCTGCTGAGGCTTTAACAATGTTAACGAGATTAGGTATGAGGTCGGCTCGTCTCTGGTACTGGTTCTCTACCTGTGACCATTGGGCATTAACACCCTCTTCCGCCGATACAAGTCCGTTATATGTAACAAAGAACCAGCCGCCAAACAACAATACGAAGACAAATACAACAGCAAGTGAAGTTTTTAAACTCATTCCGTCACCTTGAAATGGTCAACAATTTCACCTATAGCTGTAAGTACCCTGATGAGTTCCCTGATATATTGCTCTTTATCTTTTTTTATTTTGGCTTTTCCCTGCCGTATATCATGGATTTCTTTTAAGACCTGCACATCTATACCATAACCCTCTGAAACAACCTTGAACATATCCTGTGTATCGCTATAATGTAAGTCCTTAAGGTATATCAGCCCGCCAATCATCGGTACAAGTGTGGGGACTGCTGAAAGGATGAGATTCTCAAGATGCCTGTCTTTTAATTGGAGATATTGCCTGCGAAGGTGAATCAGCTTTGAGCGAAACTCGAATTCAAGCTGATGGCGCAGGTTTTCTTTGGATATCTCTATATCCTTCAGTATGTCATCGCCATAATGTATCTTGTGATTCTGCCTGATATTTAAAAACTCGATTGGAAATACATCCACCCCGTCCGTGAGTTCTTCTTTTGTAAAAATGAAGGGTATTTCCTTAAGCTGCTTGAGCTTTTGCAGTTCATCAAAATCAAGGGTGTTGCAAATTGCAAGAAGATTCGTTTCATCGCCTGTATAATATTCTGCAAGCGTTACCAGATTTTCTCCAAGAAGTTCTTTAATTTTCGTTTCCGTATCTTTAGCCATAATATTACCTCTTATTACGTAACCAATATTACCATTTTCCTCCGAAGCCCCCGCCCCCAGAACTTCCACCACCAAAGCCACCTCCACCACCGCCGCTATGTCCGCCGCCACCGCTACTTCCCCCACTAAATCCTCCTCCAAAGCCACCTCCATGGCTTCCCCCGGACCAACCCCCAGAGCTGCCCATATAGCGAATTGTAATATGCATATAGACAGATTTAAATACAATATATGTTATTATAATCCATGGAAGTACGAAGATTAACCCGAACATTCCCATGAATATATATGCCACAACTATGGCAATAACATCGAAACTCAGCATTAATTTATATCTTTTTTTCTGTTCTTCTTCATTGGATGATAGATTTATTCCGAATATGGCAATACCAATTTTTAAGATAGCCGCAATGAAAACTCCAACAAAAATGCTAAAAATAGATTCAACAAACATGATAATTACAGTAGAAAATACAGTAGCTGCATTTTGGTTTAGCACATCATATTGATTTGTGTTAGCCATGCTGTACTGGGATATAACTTCTTGATTACCTTTTAGCAGACCTTCGATAACCACCATTGACTCGTATATGCCTTTACCGTATTCGCCATTCTTGAAATTAGGCACGATAATCCTGTCCCCGATATTAACCTTCATGCTGTCAGTGATAGTGCCTTCAAGCCCGTACCCCACTTCAAACCTGTATTCTCTTTCTTGTTTCGCTACAAGAATTAAAAGCCCGTTATCCTTATCCTTTTTTCCTATTCCAGCCTGTTTAAAAAGATTTACGGCATACATCTCTTTCGATTCCCCTTCAAGAGAATCTACTGTGACCACGGCAATCTCCACTGTGCTCTCTTTTTCAATCTTCTGTGCAAGCTGTGTTATCTTATCCTTATAAACAGGGTCTATCATGTTTGCATTGTCTGTGACGAAACCGTTCAACTGTGGGTAAGTGACAGCGTTCGCTAAAGGCAGGAAAAGTATAAAAATAATTAAAAATACCAATGCATATTTCTTAAATTTTTTACTCCTATGGACGACATTACCACTTCCCACCAAATCCTCCACCGCCCGACCTTCCGCCGCCAAATCCACCAAAACCGCCTCCTCCTCCTGAAAACCCGCCTCCGCCAAATCCTCCTCCGAAGCCGCCGCCACTGTGCCAGCCCCCTCCGCCGCCCGAACCCCAATTCCAGCCTCCCCCAATTGGAATCTCCACAAGGCGTTCTCTATAGCGATTCCTTCTTCTCCATTCTTCATCATATTTTGGTCTATTCATTGCACTCAAGAATATAATAATAAATATTATTGCAAAAAAGATAAAAATGCCGCCCCAATTACCCTGATCATTCATTTGCGGATTGTACGGTGGTGGAGGTGGCGGGGGCGGATTCGATGGCATGCTGTACTGGGATATTACTTCTTGATTACCTTTAACCAACCCTTCGACTACCACCATTGACTCGTATATGCCTTTACCATATTCACCATTCCTGAAATTCGGCACGATAATCCTGTCCCCGATATTGACCTTCATGCTGTCCGTGATAGTGCCTTCAAGCCCGTAGCCCACTTCAAACTTGTACTCCCGTTCCTGTTTTGCTACCAGGATCAAAAGACCATTGTCTTTATCCTTTTTACCTATACCTGCCTGCTGAAAGAGATTTACGGCATACATCTCTATCGATTCTCCATCAAGAGAATCTACTGTGACTACGGCAATCTCCACAGTGCTTTCTTTTTCAATATTCTGCGCAAGCTGTGTTATCTTATCCTTATATACAGGGTCTATAATATTGGCATTATCAGTAACAAAACCATTGAGTTTCGGGTAACTCGCACTCGCTACGGGCAGTAACAGGATTAAGATAATCAGTAGTATCCACTTCGCCATAATTTATCCCTGAACGTATTGGATTCAAACAGTATAAAGGATTCTGTTATAGTTGAGAACCTATTTACCACGTTCTTCTGCAAGCGATTCCCGGTATCCCTCTTTAAATTTTCCCACAGAACCGTAAAGAATGAGGATGAACCCTGCGGTTATCATCAGACTTGAAGCTACTCCGTATTCCTCACTCAATTTAAAAGGCTCGCCAATGATCAAATTTACAAAAAATTTCGGCAGGGCAGCAATAATAGGGGTTATGGCCAAAGCTGTACCAACTATCCTTAGAGTGCGAAAACAACCATCTGATTTCTCCAAAAACATTGCCCCCTATAATTTATAATAAAGTAACTGAAGCCTTTGTTCGGAAGGTATTCTAAAAATAAAAAAAGAAGAAATCGGTGATACTTACACCAATTTCTTTATCGGGTGTGATTCTGCAAGCACGCTAAGACCGAGGTCTTTTGCGGTTTCACCCAGCATGATGTCCACCATTGCAACAGCAGGGAACACCTTCTTGACGTTCTCTATCGGGCCATAGAGCAGGAAATTCGCGCCCATTATCTGAGCAACAAGGTTTGTGCCTATGTCCACTGGAGGCCATGACTCTGTCTTTGCATCTGGGTCAGATTTCTTATATTTCTTCATCCAGTCCCATGCAGATGCCATGTTGTGGAAACCTCCGCCTGCAGGAAGCCCAAGCTTGCCTTTTACAGCAAGAACCGACCTGATTGTAGCGCCCGCGCCTGCTCCAAGAGGCGTTGCAGCTACGTCCACAAGAGGTCTTGTGATTCCAACTTCCTTTGCTACATCGAGCATTCCTTTTGCCTGCCCTGTTCCTCCCTTCTCAAGGATTTCAAGCTTGCCTTCAACACTCGGGTTTGTGGCGTTGAATGCAAGTACGATTGCTGAGGTAAGCTTACTCTCTTTGAGCGCTTTTATCTCATCTGCGCCAATGCTGGCATTGATGGAGTTGTGAATGGCGCGCTTCTCGACACCGATTTCTTTAGCGTATCTCGCCGCAGCTGCCCTTGTATGGCCGTCTGATGAATCAACAAGGAACGGGATGTCGTCGCAGATATCCACGAACCAGTCGATATATTTCTTAATTGCTTCAGGTGTTTCACCCACAAGCTGGTTGAAATATGGATTTCCTGTTGTATCGCCCATCACTTCCTGTGTATTCCACAGTTTCTCTGCAGCCGCTTTATCGAAAACACCATGGTCTTCATCGGTCACGATCTTATGTTTTAAATAAAACATCGTACTGACCAGTACTGTTGGATATTCTCCCGGCTGTCCGCCGACTTTTATCTTGCCGAATTCAAACACTTCTTGTTTCTTATCAAATCTGAACATCTTAGCACCTCATTTAAATAATACGCTCTGGAGGAATGACTGCAATCTTGGAAGCACAGGCGAGAGCAGAAGTAATAAATATACTACTACTACCATCAGGGCAGTGCATATTCCATACAGGATTCCAATATCTCTTCCGATTTTTTTCCCATATCTCTGGTGAATCTCTGAATTTGTGAACTCGATCTTTTCGTCTATCTCGTTCAGTTTCAGGAGAATATTCTTGTAGTCCTCAGGATCTACGATTACTATCGGGACTTTATCTGCCATATTATCACCTCAATACCGGAACCAGTACCGTCGCCATAACTATCACGAAACCGATTACGAATCCTATCACGCCGGTGGCACCAACGCCTGATTCAAGTTTCTGGTTCCTTGCTATGAGCTGGCCCCTGTACCTGATATCTTCAACCAGTTGATCAATGGCCGCCATTGAAGGGGCTATTACCATGGGTACGCCTTTTCCGTATTCGTATTCTTTCTCTGCCATTTTAAGCACCACCTCCGAATATTGTTATGCCAAGTATGGTTAATCCCACTACCAGGCCGATCATTATGCCTTCTATTTTTCCTGCATAGATGCCGGACATGAGCTTATTGAGATTGCCGATTCCAATGGTCTGCGCCTGGATTCCTTTAATCCGCGCCTGTATTGTGGCTATCTCGGCTGACATGGGTTTCACACCGCCAACCTCTGCAGCCTCTTCCTTTTCGCCGACCTTTATTATCATCGGTTCGCCTGCAAATGCGCCAGGGTCTTTTGCCGCAAGTTCTTTTATCTTTGCAACAATCGCGCCTTCATCCTCGGTACCAATCATTTCGACTACCTGGATTTGCTCCTGGAATCTCTTGATTGCATCGTCGGGCAGGTTTTCAATATACGGGATAGCTCCCGTGGCCCCGACAATCCTGTTATCTTTGATGCCGTTCTGGTGTATCTTAACTATGGCTTCACCCGATATGTGTCCCTTGACTTCCGAACCCGTTACGAGCAGGAAGCGGATATTTGGATTTGAGATGATATTTGCGACAATCTTCTCTATACCGAGGTTTTCTGTTTTATGCGGCCCTGTTATCGCAGCGCCTGCAGCAATCTGCGATGCGCCCTTAAGATGCGAACCGCACGTTGTAACAGCAACAGGGTTTTCGGGATTTCCTGAGTCGTATTCTCCTTTAACAACAGGCCATCCTGCCGCGGGTTTGACTTTAGTTGCCATTTATATCCCTCCTATCTTCAAAAGGATGAGCAATAAAAAGGAGACAATAAATCCTATTACTGCGCCATAGTATGCGTTGGTTACTATCCCTGCGTTATATGAAGCGTTTTCCCGACCGGGGAACATATTCAGGAGCGGCGCTTTGGGATCGAGCTGGTTCATCATATCCGTCACTATTTTATCAAGCTCGTCCAATTGTGTTTTTACGCCATCCAAGGAATACTCCACAATGTCTTCCCGTTCTTCAGCGATTACGCCGGTCGTCGGATTCAATATCAAGTGCAGTTCAGGGACTACTCTTATGTGACTCATGTTTATGCCTCCGTCTTTGGAATCAATCCGGTTCCGACCACTGACGCTGCATCGTTATAGACTTCATCCCAGAATTTCTTATAGAAGATGAGCCAGAGGATTACTCCAACAACCAGTGTGACTGCGCCTATTATTCCAAGAGTCATGATTGCGGCTATACCCATCAATGCCATGGTGATCGCTCCGGTTGAGCCTGCAAGATACAGAAGTCTTTTCTGTTTCTCATCAGGTCCAAGGCATGCGTTGAATGGATGAAGCATTGCTACAGCCCCGACCCAGAACACAGCAAGGATTACGCCGTTATCAAAGACCAATGGAAGAAAACTTCCAACGAAATCATAATTCCCGGCTACTGATGCGCTAAAACCGATAATGATTAAAGCGCCTGACGCTGCAATTTCAGTCATGCACCGGATCATTACCGGGATTTTCATTTTTATAACGTTCTGGGCAAACCAGCCTATTATGAAGCCGATAACCGATGCTGTTATCAGTGCCAATATGGGACCTGCATATATTCCACGCGGGTCTTTGGTTAGAACCTTGACTATTGCCAGACCGAACATGGCTGCAATGATGCCCATACCGAGGGCTATCTGTCCTATGGACGGAACACCCGTCCCGAGACCGTATTTAGCCACGCGCCTAACAGCTTCAGCGCCCCATATTACAGCGCATATCGCTCCAAGCGCTCCGAATATCGAAGTGTATGGCGGAAAAAGAGGCGATAGGTAAATTCCAACCAGTCCTCCGATTATTCCGAATAACATCAGGTTAATAGGGGTTATTTCTTTAACATCGCTCATGCTGTCATCCCTCCGGCAATTAATATTGCGATAATGCCGCAGAGCATACTCACAACAGCGCTTGTGAACACGTCTTTTGGAACCACTCTTTTGAACTTGGGGTCATGGACTCCTTCGATAGTGCCGCCCACGCCGTAGGACGGGATAACCGAATTAACATAGAAAACACCCATTGTAAATACGCCTGCCACTGCTGCTGCGTGAGTAGTTATCAACGGGCTGTAGTACCCCATCAGAACGAAATAAATAAGTCCCCCGCCTGCTCCGCCAAGCGCCGAACCTACAACGCCGCTTACGAAACAGATGGTCGGAATGCCCTGTCCCTGTGTTCCTTTTGATACATAGTTGTCCTGCCGCTCGCCTGTAATCGGGTCTTTTTTTACCTGAGCAGAAGCAAAAGGCACAGCCACGCCGTATGCGTATATGAAACCGCCTGCAAGCATCGTGCTCGCCAGCATTATTGCAGCGCCCATTGCCCCGGCGGCCATCACTAGATATACATCAGCCGATGGTTCATAAGCATACATGTAACTTGAGGTTATCAAACCCACAAGTCCTGAACCTGCCGCAAGTTCCACAGTTCCCGTACCTATCCCCGTAGCCTGCGCCATTGCTGCAGGCGCACCCCCTACAGGGATAAAGTGAACAGCAAGACAGATGAGTGTCCCGCTTAATCCTATTAGAAGGATATCGATAATTGTTGTCGTAGCAAGTAATACCATTATGCTGAAGCCTCCTTTTCAGTTTTATCTTCTTTATAAGGCCCATATGCGTTCTTAACCTGGATTTCCACCAGCCTGTTCATGATTGTCATAACAGCCAGTATAATAATGCCTACCACCATCGCAGTCCATGTATATCCCCAGATGGTCGTGGGCCAGCTTGAGAAGAACACGGTGAGACCAAGAGCTATGCCTGTTGCAGGTCCTCCGAACTTTGCGCAGAACCAGACGTTGTCAAGGCTGTTCCTCAAGCCCGATTCGGCTCTCCTGACAATGCGCCCGGAAAGCGCTGTGTTAAGACCGCATCCGAATTCACGGTTCTGGAATTCGCGTTCTCCGCCATAGTGTACGTCACCGACCGATGAACCGATGGCGCCGACGGATATTCCCCATATCAATGCCAGGAATGGGATTGAGAACGGATAGCCAAGTATTGCATACTGTATATACGATATAGCCACAAGACAGAAACAAACAATGAAATCATGCCCTATAATTGAGGGTGTTGTATATCTCATAATATCCATATACAGCGGCTGCTTGAACCTGCTCTGGCTCGCTATCCTGCCTGCATATGCAGTTGTTGCAAAAATGCCGTATATGACCGCAGCAATGAATGCACCTATCACGATCGCAGTCAGTGGATAGAATTTAGCGTTCAAGAGTACATTTGTTACTACACCGCCTGTCACCGCAGAGAGACCATTGCTTATCGGCTCTCCTGATATTGCTTTGTTGTATATTCTGTGCAAAAGTCCCATCTGGGGAGCTAACTGCACCTGGGAGTTCGGATTGCTCTGCGAGCCTACATCGGATTCCAAATCTTCGATGCATCCCGCAATAGTAGCAAGCGCTCCTAAAAGTGCCAGTATAGCCATGCTCATGGTTAAGTCTAAGACCATTTATTTTTCCTCCTTTATTAAACTGAAATCACCATAAAAAACTATCGTGGACTAGTTTTCTAACGAGCTACCTTATTATACATTATAAATCTTTCCTTTTAGAATAACGATTTTTCCATGGCTAAGTATGATATTGTCCGTTTGTCTTAATCCTGATATGTTTTCATCCCAAAAAGGATAATTAGTGTACAAATGTATGATATTTCAATCATGTGAAAAGATACTGGAAAATTAAAAATAATGCTTAAATGCAGCCTTTTCTTTACCCCAGCGGCCTTGGCTGCTTGTGTTCGGGCAGCACAGGCAATTCAGTGGTATTAACGAGAATGGGCGCATCAATTTCCTTTGCCCTTTCAATAAGCATCTCCTTGCCCTTTTGCGTTATGGCAAACATTGGCACGGAAGTGCCTGCCTGGAGAACTGGTTTTACCTGATCGCGCACAGTCTTTGAGGCGCATCCCGTGATAATATCCATTTTTTCAATAAACTCGCGGGCATCCCCGTATTTTAACCCGGTGAGGTGCGCCCCGATGAGGATTAGATTGATATTATGCTCTTTCTCTATTGCGCGAAGTTCCCCCGCATCGCGAGGCACCGTAACACTCACGGCAATATTCTGATACCCGAGTTCACATGCCTTCCGCAAGCCCATAACCTGGTCTATTATGGCGGTTTCTTTATCGAGTACAACGCCGCCGCGCGCTTCAATCCCATCGATAATCTCAGGTATCGGTTCGGTTTCAATCAGTCCTGACATCAAAGCGCCCATACCCTGGACAAGCGACGGGTCGCCTGTGATTACAGTGCCTGCGCCGTCGCATACCGTGACCGTGGAATCAATAAGTCCCCGCCGGAGCGCCGTCATCATTATTTCGCTTGCGCCAAAATTTACGAAAATACCGTAGTCAAACCTTCTTTTCGGGGTGAACATCCCGATTTCACGTATCCTGTATTCCATATTCTTTTTTGCTTCTTCCCTTGTGAGTTTTGAAACCTGTGCAACTTTGCTGAACACGGGACACCAGTCCGCAATTGGTTCACCAACCTCCACCACTTTTCCATCCTTCACAACCACACGAGTTTTCCCGAACAGTTCCATTACATGCGGCATTTCAATCACTCACGAACTTATAAAGTTCAAGCAGTTCGGTGGCTTTTACTTTGGAGATGCGGGCACCAACTACCTCGATGAGGGCATCAGCATGCTCTTTCTTTACGCAGTGGAGACTCTCCATGCCTTCAAAAATCAGGTTGGCAAGATAGTTCAATTCATCATCCGACAGCTTCATGAGACGTTCCCTGAAATCTCCCGGAGATGTGGAAACGTGCCGGCTCACGGGGGGAAGCACTGACCTGAATTCATGACCTGCATGCCCGCATGTGGTTTCAACAAGCTCCGGCGCAAGTTTCCTTAGAATGAGCATGTCTCTGGGATTCAGCTTTCGTGCCATCAATCATACATGTTTATTGCAATATATATCAATATTTTGTTGTCAACGGTTTATCAATTTGGACAAATTATATTGTGACAAAATACTGCATGCCAATATCCCAAGTACGATTATTTGCTCAATCAGATCTGTTATATTTTTATCAAGCGGTATTCCGGATATCTCATAAAATTTTATCGTTGCATAAACGAGGAAAAAGAAACATGCAAGCAACAGCAGAACCCAATGTTCCTTCATGAACGATTTGTTAAGAAAAGCTTTAGCCCGGAGCATATCATCGTCGATTCTCCTGCCTATGGTGCTTGCTATGAAATAAGCTCCTGTGAGTGCTAATATTATTGTGACAAATTCAATCAGGATTCTTAAAGTTAACATTTAGTATTTTCAACTGTTTTACAATGTAATGTATATAATCAGGGTTGTGAAATTCATGTGAATCAGATGTGAACGCCAGATAGATATAACCATTTATCCATAAAGAATATATGACTCTTGCACTTATTGCGCCCACACCCCCTGAAACAGGAGAACTGAGGCAGGAAATACGGCCGCAACCTGATGCTGAACTAAAAATAATTTCCGATGGTGAACTGCACGGAAAATCCATTGTGTTTACCCATTGCGGCGTTGGTAAAGTCAATGCGGCTCACTCCGCAACCCTGATGCTTGAAAATTACGATGTGGATTTAATGATACTTTTCGGCATCGGCGGCGCATACAAAGGCGCGATGATAGGAGATATTGCGGTTGCGCAAAGTGAGAACTATGCCGAGGAAGGGATATTGACAGATGACGGCTGGAAATCCATGGAGTTCATAGGTTTTCCGCTTTTAAAAAGTGAAAAAGAATATTTCAATACTTTCCAGATGGATAGCAGACTGTCACAGCTTGCAATAAAAGTTTCAGGCGACCTCGGATTTAATACGATATACGGCAATTTTATTACAGTATCACAATGCTCGGGAACCAGGGAAAGTGGAGAGCTACTGAAGAACCGTTTTGATGGGATATGCGAGAATATGGAAGGTGTTGCAGTAGCACATATTTGCGCAATGTACGGGATACCCGTAATTGAGATACGCGGCATAAGTAATATAATTGAAAACCGGGAGCCAAAAAAATGGAATATACCGCTTGCAGTTTCAAATTGTAATGAGGTCGTAAGCGAATTTGTTAAGAGGATATAATGAAAAAAATCTCTTTGGGCTTTTCTCCGTGCCCGAATGATACATTTATTTTCTATGTTTTAGCCCATAAAAAAATTGAAATGGATATCGAATTTTCTGAAATACTTAGGGATGTTGAAACATTAAACCGGATGGCTTTTAATAAAGAACTGGATGTTACCAAGGCTTCTTTCCATGCTTTTGGTTTTTTAAGAGAGGATTATTGCCTTCTCCATTCGGGAAGCGCACTCGGAAGGGGCTGCGGGCCTTTGATTGTTGCTAAGAAAAAGATACAATATGCTAAACTTCCGCAAAAACGCATTGCAATCCCGGGAAAGATGACCACAGCGTACCTGCTCCTTCAGCTATTCAATCCTGAAATAAAGAATATCGTTGAGATGCCATTTAACAGGATTATGAACGCGGTCAGCATGGGAACTGTTGATGCGGGGTTAATCATCCATGAAAGCAGGTTCACGTATCCTTCATATAATCTTGTAAAGCTCGCTGATCTCGGGGAATGGTGGGAGGAAGAAACCGGCTTGCCAATACCTCTTGGCGGTATTTTTGCAAAAAGAAAATTAGGCGCAGCAGCAATCCGCAAAATTGACAGCCTTATTAAAAAAAGCGTTGAATATGCATACCGGAATCCGGATGAAGCGCGTGAATATATCAAAAGCAATGCGCAGGAACTGGATGATGATGTGATAGACCAGCATATCAGGCTCTATGTGAATGATTATACGCTGGAAATCGGGGATGGTGTAGCAGCGGTTGAAAAACTGTTGAGATGCGCAGAGGAAGCAGGATTGATACCGCATTCTGATAAACCGGTTTTTATTGATTAAAGGAAGCTCTTTATCAAATCGTCCCTTGAATCTTTATTATTGCCATCGTTTATCTTTATTATTTTCTGTGCTTTTCTTTTCGCGGGAGGACATCCGGAACATTCAAATATAAAATGGATAAAACCGGTTTCAGGATTTTCCACAGTATTCTTGTGTTCGTATTCTGTATTGCAGTCCTTGCATATCCCGACTTTCGGAACGATTTCATTGCAATGCTTGCACTTGCATACTACGACATCTATGACTTCATTTTTTGTGTTAATAGCAGATAATTTATATTCGTCATCTTCGTATTTCAGCTGGGAAGTCATATTATCATTTAACTTAATACCAACAGGATATATTAAAATCTTATGGGTTAATCATAGTATTGCCAAACCTCTGCATAACAAAAGGTTTATTCGCTTTTAAGTTGTTACATAAAAAGAGGTGAAATGTTTGACCGAACATATTCCATCTAAAATCGATTATCTGCGTGCTCTTGAGAATGCCTGTTTACATTGCGGTGACAAACATAAACCGGATTGCCCTGTGGGGATGGCAAGATCGCAAATCAACTGCACAAACGATATAGTAACCGAATTTTATAAACACAAATAAACCAAAACCTATTATATTCCCGAAGGTATATGGGCGTCTCGTGACGAACATAGCAGTGCTTGTTTCGGGAAGAGGCTCAAACCTCCAGGCGATCATAGACAGTATCGGGAGCGGATATTTGAAAGCGGGGATTTCCGTAGTGATAAGCGATGTGGGGGATGCGTACGCACTTCTGCGCGCAAAAAAACATGGAATCGATGCTGTTTTTGTCAATCCTGAAAATTTTGCATCAAAGGAATTATACGAGAAAGAGATTCTTGTGGTTTTAAAAAAACACGATGCAGAGCTTTTGCTTCTTGCGGGATACATGAGAATACTCGGAAAAACACTGCTTCATTCTTACAGGAACCGGATACTTAACATACATCCAGCGCTACTGCCTGCTTTCACAGGTCTTCATGCACAGAAACAGGCTTACGAACACGGCGTGAAAGTAGCAGGATGCACTGTACATTTCGTGGATGAAACACTTGACTGCGGTCCTATTATCCTTCAAAGATGCGTGGAAGTGAAAGAAAATGACACGCCGGAGACGCTTGCAGACAGAATACTTGAACAGGAGCACAAGATTTATCCCGAAGCTGTGAAATTGTTCGTCGAAAACCGGCTGCAAATAGAAGGAAGGAAAGTAAAAATCTTATAATCATAAACCATGAAAAAGGAATTATTATGCCATTAAAAACAATCGACCCTGAAATTTATGAAATAATCAGACATGAAGTTGAAAGACAGAGAAATAAACTTAACCTAATCGCATCAGAAAACTATGCAAGCCGCGCAGTCCTTCAGGCGCAGGGCTCGGTGATGACCAATAAATACGCTGAAGGTTACCCCGGAAAGCGGTATTACGGCGGATGCGAGTTTGTGGATGCAGCCGAAAACCTTGCGATAGAGCGGGCAAAGAAACTTTTCAAGGCCGAGCATGTTAATGTGCAGCCGCATTCAGGTTCGCAGGCGAACATGGCCGTGTACCTTGCCATGCTCAAGTGCGGGGATACTATCATGAGTATGGATTTATCTCACGGCGGGCACCTTTCCCACGGAAGCCCTGTGAATTTTTCAGGTAAATTGTTCAATATCGTGCCCTACGGTGTTTCAAAAGAAACAAGGACAATAGATTATGATACCCTGTCCGAACTTGCCAGAAAACACAAACCAAAACTTATCGTATCAGGCGCAAGCGCATATCCCCGTGAGCTTGATTTCAAGAGGTTCAGGGAAATAGCAGATGAGGCTGATGCTCTTTTACTTGCAGATATCGCTCACATCGCAGGGCTGGTTGTTGCAGGCATACATTATGACCCGGTTCCATATGCTGATTTTGTCACAACGACCACTCACAAGACACTAAGAGGTCCCCGCGGAGGCATGATAATGTGCAGGTCCGAATATGCCAAAGAGATTGACAGGACAGTTTTTCCAGGGATACAGGGAGGTCCTCTAATGCACGTTATCGCTGCAAAAGCCGTTGCATTCAAGGAAGCGATGAATAAGGATTTCAATGAATACCAGAAACAGATAGTTGCAAATGCAAAAAAAATAGCCTCTGAATTGTTATCAAGGGGTAACGAACTTGTTTCAGGCGGGACTGATAATCACCTCATGCTTGTTGACCTTACATCTACTGAAATTACAGGCAAGGAGGCCGAGGCAAGGCTTGGTGAAGCAGGCATAATCCTGAACAAGAACACCATACCATTTGAGACAAAAAGTCCTTTCATCACAAGCGGTATAAGGATTGGCACGCCCGCAGTTACCACACGGGGTATGAAGGAAAAAGAAATGGTGACTATTGCCTGGGCTATCAATGAAATCATCCAGAATATGAACGATGCTGAAAAATTAAAAGAAGTAAAAAGAACTATCCTTGACCTTTGCGGGCAGTTCCCGATTCCATACGAGTGAGGTTTATTGATGGAACCGCTTCCAGAGGTCACAGACCCGCGTGTCATTGACGGGCGAAAAATTGCACAGGATATTGAGGCAGAAGTCAAGAAGGGGGTTGAGGAATTCGTTAATGAACATGGCATCAAACCGGCTCTTGCGACAATACTTGTGGGTGAGCATCCTCCATCAAAGCTGTATGTCAAGCTCAAACACTGGGCATGCAAGCGCGTGGGAATTGCATCTGAAGACCACAAGTTTTCAGCGGAAGCAAAGCAGGAAGAAATAATCGGGCTTATCGATACCCTGAATAAACGGCCTGAAATACACGGGATACTCGTGCAGCTTCCGCTTCCGAAACACATCGATGAACGCACAATAATGATGCGCATCTCTCCGGAGAAAGACGTGGACGGCTTTAACCCGCTCAACATGGGTAAAATGCTCATAGGTCGCGAAGGATTTGTGCCCTGCACGCCCAAAGGGATTGTCCGGGCGCTTGAGGAATTTAATATTGACCCACAGGGTAAGGAAGTGGTAGTAGTCGGGCACAGCAATGTGGTGGGAAAGCCCGCCGCAATGATGCTGCTCAACCGAAATGCAACAGTCAAGATATGCCATGTCTATACAAAAGATCTCAAAAGCCATACAAAAGAAGCGGATATCCTGATTGTGGCAACAGGTGTGCGCGGGCTTATTAAAGCCGATATGGTAAAAGAGGGAGCAATCGTATTCGATGTGGGAATTACGTGGCAGGACGAGCGGGTGTACGGGGATGTTGATTTTGATGACGTGCTGCCGAAGGTGAAATTAATGTCGCCGGTGCCTGGAGGCGTGGGGCCCATGACGATTGCGATATTGATGGAACATACGCTGATGGCTGCACAAATGCAGATATCATAATACTGCAAAACATCATAAGAGGGAAAAGAATTCCCGCATGTTTATTCATGGGAATTAGTTTTATGAATGGATAGCGTGTATTCAGGATAGCAGCACGGAAGGCTGCAAGGAGATTAGAATATGGCAGAAACCAAGAATTTTGTATTAATTAGTAAAGACGGGACAGAGACCAGTGTTTTCACAGGGAAGCAGCCGCGGCAGGCAGCGCTCAAAGCCGCTAACCGTATCGGAGGAACAAAAAGTAAGCCGGCAGAGATAAGATTGAGGGAGCGGGGGACAAAAAAGGTTCATATATTCAAGGGATGGAAGGAGATTGTGAGCGCTCCGAAGAACAAGCCTGCATGGATGCCGGATAAGATTAATAAGCCATTCGTCAAGAAAGCAGGAATTGAAAAACTGGATTGAATCCAGTATTTATTATTTTTTAATAACAATAGTGTTTTTTAATTCCAGTTTTTATAATCCGGATTATCCACAGAATTCTATTAAATAAAAAAGTATAGAGCAATTCAATGCTCTATTATTTGAAAATTATCAAAATATTATCGGGTAATATTTTTAATATCTCTTTGGTTTGTGTTTCTGGTAGCATTCCCTGCAATATACAGGTCTGTCGCCAGAGGGTGCAAAAGGTACTTCAGTTTCCTGGCCGCAATCTGCGCATGTTGCTTTATGCATTTCTCTTGGTCCGCTTGGTCTGAAACCTCTGCCTCCTCCACGGAAGCCGCCGCCTCTTCTATCGTTGTCCATTTTAATTTCTTTCCTTTATTTTTAAACCAATTAACCTAATAAAAACAGCCCTAGACGGATTTAACCCTCTGAGTTGCCAAATAAGCCAACCGATTAGAGTGTAAATTGTAGCTTGCACCTTATATATTTTTCCTCGTTCGAATTAAATCTGCTTAAAATGTAAATCATGATAATCATCATAAAACGTTAGAAAATTATATTAGTCTTTGAGTTATATTGGTTTTTAATGAGATATTATATTGCTGCATTAATCATAATTTTTTTGTTTACAGGCATGGCATCGGCTTATAGCCCGGGTGACATTGAATGGGCACCAGCCGTATCGGGTACACTTTACAAGGGAACTACGCTTACCAACGGGCAGTATATGGTAAAAGCGGTACAATTTCCTTCGGCCGTTCCAGGTATTAAGGATATCAATGGAAATATAGTCCCCGAAACAGACGTAGACCCTGCTGTTTTTCTTGAAATTTACAAGAACGGCACGCTCATAAAACAGTTCATTCTGAATCTGCAAAGTGATCCTTTTATCGACCCTGATTACGAAGTTAAAGTTTCAGCATCCGGTTTCACAAAAGGAAATGCAAAAGAATGGGTATATGAATATTATAATCCCTCCGCAACCATATCTATCCAGACGCGAGGAAAACCCCAGATTGATGTTTCGGTAACAACGGACAAAACCACATACACATCTTATGATGACAGTATAATTACAGCAACAGTGACAGTAAAAAACAGTGGGACTGCAAGGGGTAAGAATGTCGATGTAAATCTCGATACCGGCGGATTAAATCTCAGGGGAGGAGATTCAGGCCAGCTTCACAAATACTATAATAATATGGAGGTTGGAACAAGCCAGAGTTTTTCGGTTATCCTTCTTGTCCCTGAGCTTATTGACCAGATATCCTATATTTTGAGCGCAAACGCCACATTTATTGATGTCAAAGACCTCAAATATAAAGCGATAACCGGTTCGATCACAATTCCGGTTTCACCCAAACAGAATTATTTCACTGTAAGTAAGGCGGTCAGTAAAGACAGGATTTATCTGCAGAATACCATACTTGTAAGGATTGCTGTAGCCAATAGCGGTATGTTCGATGCATACAATATCAATGTTACAGACAGCATGAATGATAATTTTGAGTTAAAATCAAACACATCGCTGCAATGGGGCTACCCTGTGCTGAAAGCCGGAGAAACAAAGGAGATGACCTATTCAATCAAGCCTCTTGGAACAAATCTAAACGGCTTCACAATCCCCTCGGCTTCCGTACAATTCAAGGTCAATAACAAACCCTACAGCGTTTCCTCTAAGCCGATCACGGTAATCGTAAACGGCCCCCAGATTGTGGTTACCAAGAAAGTAGATAAGATGTCTGTGAACCTGAGCGATAATGTAACAGTAACCGTGAGTATCAATGATGTTGGGAATATAGCGACAAAAGCCCAAGTCAATGATTCATTGCCTGATGGTGTGAGCCTTATAAGCGGTCCTACGTCTCTTGATTCCACAGCATTGGACTTAAACTCCCCAATGACATTTAACTATACTATCAGGATGAATAAAGAAGGAGAGATTATATTGCCGTCTGCAGTGGCTAACTTTTCAGATATTGAGTATAGAGGTACAACAAAAGCCTCAAATATCTCAAATAGGCCTGTAATAACAGTCATCGACCCGAGCAAAATTAAACCTGTCCAAACAGGAGCTACTTTACAGGGCAACACAACAGCCCCGTCAATACAAGGAGAAACTACACATGGGGAAACAAAATCAACTCCTATACCGACTGATGACCCTGAACCCACTCCCACCCCCATAACACCGGGTTTTGGGATTGAATTTGCAATCGTGGTTTTGGTAGTCATGGCCACGATTAAGCGTAGATAAAGATTTTTCAAGGGGGTATCTATTTATGAAAGAGATAATATTCGCAGGGCGTTCCAATGTCGGCAAATCCACTCTCATCAGGGCGCTCACAGGTTTCAAAATCCCGGTAGGCAAGCGTCCGGGCGTCACCAGAAAAATCCTTAAGATTCCTTACAGGAACATCCAGATTACAGATATGCCGGGGTTCGGGTTCATGAGCGGTGTGTCTGAAGAAAGCCTGGATGCCATCAAAGATAATATCGTTCATTATATAGAGGATAACGCAGGGAATATAGTGCTTGCAGTGATGGTTGTAAATGCAGGGTCTTTTGCGGAAATCGTGGACAGGTGGAACGAGAGGGGGGAAATACCGGTAGAGGTTGAACTGTTTGATTTCTTGCAGGAAATGAAAATCGATGCAGTTGTTGCCGCAAATAAAATAGATAAGGTCAAAGATGCGGATAGGACGCTTGACGGGATTGCAGAGCGACTCGGAATGATGCCGCCCTGGAGACAGTGGCCCGACAGGATAGTTCCGGTGAGCGCAAAAAAAGGAGAAATAAAAGGGTTAAAAGAGATCATCCAGAAAAAACTGGAAGAGAAGCAAAAGTCGTTATAATATCCATGATTAGACCATTTTTGGGGATACGTTGCGATACATTCAAATGCTATAAAAACATCATGGAAACTCATGGCAAAAAAGAAAGAAGGCAGCGGCCTTATGTCCTCAGCGGGTTTAATGAGATATTACGATGCTGAAGAGACAGCAATTATAGTAGAGCCAAAAACCGTTGTTACCGTAGCAGTAGCAGCAGGTTTGGTCATTCTGGGTTTGAATGCGTACTATCATATCTGGCCTTAATGGATTTTCCATCAAAATACTTTTTAACCATCACAATTAATTAGGATAGCATGAAGCTATTCGGCGTTCTTGGCGATCCTGTTTCCCATAGCCTGTCTCCCGTTATGCATAATGCGGCATTCAAAGCTCTCGGGATGGACTGTGAGTATCATGCATTCAGGGTCAGTCCCGAATTTTTACATGATGCGATACATGGCGCACACGCTCTCGGTTTTGGAGGATTAAACCTCACAATTCCTTTAAAAGAAAAAGCCCTTGAGATAGTTGCGCCCACAGACATGGCAAATCAGATAGGCGCAGTGAATACTGTGGATTTTAAGGAAGGAATAGTCGGATATAACACAGACGGACTCGGGGCTAAAATGGCGCTAATAGATAATGGTATTGAAATCAAAGGAAAGAAAGTGCTGCTTCTCGGCGCCGGGGGCGCTGCCCGTGCAATCGCATTCCAGCTTGCAGCAGATGGGGCAAGCGTGACCATAACCAACAGGACGCCTGGCAGGGCGATTTCCCTTGTAAAAGAAGTATGCGGGATAGGAAAAGCCGGTGCCGGGGATTTTAGTGATCTTAAAAATCTAATCCAGAATAGTGATATTCTCATAAATTCAACGTCTATAGGCATGTTCCCGAAAGTATCGGAAAGCATGGTGACATCTGATATGATGCACGAAAACCTTGTTGTGTTCGATATTGTTTACAACCCTGTAAACACGCAGCTTCTCAGGGAAGCTAAAAAGGCAGGCGCAAAAACAATCGACGGAGTGATGATGCTTGTTTATCAGGGGGCAGAGGCGTTTAAAATATGGACAGGAAAGAACCCGCCTGTTGAGGTCATGGAAAAAGCCGTCCGGGAGAAGCTGGCATGAAGATATTAATCATAGGCGGGACCGGTGAAACGGGAAGGTTTTTTGCAAAATTTTATAAGAAACACGGCTTTGATGTGGCAATATGGGGAATCAATAAGAAAAAAGACATAGCTCTGGAATTGGGCGTGCAATTTGCCGATGACCTCGATAAAGAAATAAAATCAAGCGATGTTGTAATGATTTCTGTGCCTATCAATATCACAGAAAAGACAATTGTTGAAATCGCCCCGAAAATGCAAGCAGGGAGCTTGCTCATGGATATCACATCAATAAAAAGGGGCCCTATAGAAGCAATGATAAAACATGCTCCTCAGGAGGTGGAAATCCTGGGCTCTCATCCCATGTTCGGGCCATCCATTCCTGATATAAGGGGACAGATTGTGATTTTTACGCCAATCGAAGGAAGAAGCGCAAAGTGGTTCCCGGTAATCAGGAACCTGTATGAAAACAACGGCGCCCATATCGAGATAATGGATGCGGTAGCGCATGATAAAATGATGGCAGTGGTACAGGGTCTTACGCATTTTGCTTATATTTCGATAGGAGCTGTTTTCAAGGAACTTGAATTCGACGTTGGAAATTCGAGAAGGTTCATGAGCCCGATGTATGATATCATGCTTGACCTTGTGGGACGGATACTGGGGCAGAACCCATACCTGTATGCCATGATACAGATGAACCCTGAGGTGGCGAAGGTGCATAGGGCGTATATCGAGCAATGCAACCTGCTTGCAGATACAGTCAAAAAGAAGGATGTAGAAGCTTTTGTGGGAATTATGAAAAAAGCTTCGGCGCATTTCGGGGATACCGAATCTGCCCTGCGGCGGTCTGAAAAACTTATCGGCACCAAGATAGCGGAACATGAGGAGCTGGTGCGCTCAATCGGCAGCGAGAGGGCGCTAAAACACATTTATTCAGGCGTTGTTCATTTCGGGATCGTGAAAAAAGTGACCCCAAGAACTGTTCTGCTTGAACGTGGAGGAAGAACGACCGAGCTTTTGATAGAGAATGTGAGACTTTTAAATGAAAAGGAATTGTTCTCATGGAAAACCACGAATTTAAAGAATGTGACACGGGACATCTCAGTTTTTATTCCGAAGGGTTCTGATGCCGGAATTATAAAAAATGTGGTAAAAGGCACAAACAGCGTGGTTTCGGTAGAAGTTATCGATGAATATTCGAAGCAAAACACCAAGAGTGTTACATATAGAGTCACAATATTCGGGGATCAAGATGCAGCCATGGTGCAGGGTAGCGTAGAGGCGCTCCTTAAGGGCATAGGCTGTACTGTGAGGTAAGATTTATTAGATATGAACACACGCAACAATAGAAAGATGGATTTGATAATATGGTAGAGAAAACAACAGTCCGGCCAAAGATCCAGGATTTAAAAATCGGGGATGTCCTGCATGTCGGGACAGAGGAAAAAGGGGAAATTTTTAAAGTAACAAAACTGGGTGAAAATACTTTCATATACGACCAGGGTGGCGATCCTAAGGAATATGGAAGGGCAGTAATGGCGAAAAACATCTTCGGTTTTGCAGAGAAGTACAAGGCGGTTTACTGGATTACGCGCGAAGACGAGGACTGAAATTAAATTGAATTCGACTTTTTAAAAAAGGCTTCAAAAAAGAATTCGTTTATAGCGGGGAATGGATTCGAACCATTGGTCTACGGGTTATGAGCCCGTCGGGATATCCTGACTACCCTACCCCGCTGCTGGAGTAAAAATAGTAACTCTCCATTGTGAATGATAAATGATAAAGCCTTCGGTTATGGGAATCTCTATTATCTTTAAAAATAATATTACATGAAAACATGCTTTATGCAATCGAAACCCGGGAGATAACAAAACACTTCGATGAGATTACTGCTGTAAATAAAGTAAGCATATTTGTCAAACCCGGGGAACTGTTCGGGCTTCTCGGTCCAAACGGCGCAGGGAAGACCACTCTCATACATATGCTGTCCACCATGACCGAACCATCAAGCGGCAGCGCTAAAGTCTGGGGTTATGATGTCGCACTGGAACCAGGGCAGGTCAGGCAGAATATCGGTGTGGTGTTCCAGGATACCACGCTGGACGACCGCCTGACAGGAAGGGAGAACCTCGACCTCCACGGAAGGCTCTATGGTCTTGACAGCAAAACAAGGAAACAGAGGATTGAAGAGGTGCTTTCTCTTGTGGAACTCGCGGACAAGGCAGACGTTATCGTCAAGACTTATTCCGGAGGAATGATGAGACGCCTTGAAATCGCACGCGGGCTTATGCACCACCCGCATGTACTATTTCTTGACGAGCCCACCCTTGGTCTTGACCCGCAGACAAGGCTGCATATATGGGAATATATAAAAAAATTGAATAAAGATGAAGGCGTATCCATCATGCTCACCACGCATTATATGGAAGAAGCCGACCACCTGTGCGACAGGATTGCGATAATCGACAATGGCGAGATTGTTGCGCTCGATACTCCTGAAGCCCTGAAAAACTCACTCGGCGGGGATGTAATCACACTTGAACTCGAAAACCCGGATGATATTTCCAGAATATGTGAGATATACCAGAAAAACGGGTGCGCAAATATAGTTTCAAAGAAAATGAATGAGGTATTTATAACTGTAAAAAACGGGGAACACGAGATACCACATGTGCTCTCCCTTGCATCCGGCGCCGGGATTTCCATCCAGTCGGTCAGTCTGCGAAAACCAACGCTTGACGATGTATTTATTCATTATACCGGGCGGGCCATAAGGGATAAAGAGATGAGTGAAATTGAATCTGTGGGTTATAAAATTCGCTCAAGGAGGAAATGATGGTCAGCGCATCGGTAAACAGGGCGGCACAGACCGTATATACCATGTGGCTTCGAGAGATGATTCGGTTTTCACGCTCAAAATCGCGAATAATCGGCTCCCTCGCAACTCCTCTTTTTTTCCTGGTCATCCTTGGCGCAGGATTCAGTTCATCTTTCCAGGTCCGCGGGGGCGGTGCTTTTGACAAAAGTTATCTTGCGCCGGGGTTAATAGGTATGGCGGTGCTTTTCTCTTCGCTGATGGGCGGAGTATCTATTATATGGGACAGGGAATTCGGATTTCTTAAGGAAATCTTAATCGCGCCTGTCAGCCGTTTCTTTGTGGCGCTTGGAAAAGCAATAGGCGGGGTGACAACTTCCATGATCCAGGGAGTATTGATTATGATTATTGCATGGCTGATAGGGATCCCTTATAAATCGATATGGGGTGTGCTGGCCGCTACTGCCATCATGTTCATCTCTGGAATCGGATTTATGGGCCTGGGCATTGCGCTTGCATCGAAAATAGATAGTCATGAAGGTTTCCAGATGGTCATGAGTTTCCTTACTTTTCCGCTTATTCTCCTGAGTGGGGCTTTTTTCCCGATTTCAAATCTTCCTGGCTGGATGAAGGTATTTGTGTATGCAAATCCTCTTACCTACGGTGTTGAAGCCATCCGCTGGTTCCTTCTTGGCAACTCTGCAATCGATGTATCGCTGTGCGTTATAGTTCTCTCATTATTTGCACTTGCAATGATAACGCTCGGAGGAAAATTGTTCGGGAAAATGAGCGTTTAATATGATTGTTCTATCAGGCGGCACAGGCACTCCAAAGCTTATCAGGGGTCTTCGCAAGCTTGTTCCGGATGAAGAGTTAACGGTAATAGTGAATACGGCTGAAGACATTGCTGTTTCAGGAAATTTTGTCTCGCCTGATGTGGATACTGTTTTATACCTTTTTTCTGGGCAATTAGATGACACAAAATGGTGGGGGATTAAGAATGACACCTTTCACACGAATAAGGCATTACAAAAATTGGGTTTCAACGAAAAGCTCATGCTCGGGGATGCTGACCGCGCCACCTGTATTTTCCGCTCGGAATTAATGCGAAAAGGAGCAAGCCTGACAGCAGCGACACAACAACTTTCGTCGAGGCTTGGGATAAAAGCCAATATTCTTCCCATGTGCGATGAAAAAGTTGATACGATGATGAATACGCCAGAGGGGCTCATGCATTTCCAGGATTTCTGGGTCGGCGCCCATGGTGAGCCTGAGGTTCTTGATGTCAGGATTTCGGGAATTGAAAAGGCAAAACCCACAAAAGAAGTGTTAGCGGCGCTTGAATCAGAGGATAATGTGATAATCGGCCCGAGCAATCCCATTACAAGTGTCGGACCTATTCTTGCGTTAAAAGGGATGCGGGATATCTTGAAGAAGAAAAAAGTGCTTGCAATAAGCCCGATAATCGGGAATGCGCCTGTGAGCGGGCCTGCGGGAAAATTGATGAAAGCCTGCGGATATCCTGTATCATCAAAAGGAGTAGCAGAATGCTATGGGGATATCCTGGATGTCATGGTGGTTGATGAAAGGGATGATGCGGATGAAAATGACATCCCGGTCAACGTGGTTAAATACGATACCCTTATGACCTCGGTTGAAAAAAGTAAAGCGCTTGCTAAATGCGTGCTTGAACTACTTGGGGATATTCGATAGCAACACAAGCCCCCTGTCGGTGAGCCTGTAAGTATTCCCTTCAATTTTCAGGTAATTCCCTTTCATTAAAAAATCGGTCTGGAAATTGAATATATCAGCATCTACACCCACTTCTTTTTGAAGCTCGCTCTTTTCTTTCCCGAACACACCGATTGCTTTTATCATCCTGCGCCTGATGGGATGTTCAAGCGCCTTGACCATCAGTGCGTGGTCATCCACCTTTGCCTCGCGCACAGTGGGTTTGCGCTCAAGCATGGCTTCAAGTTCGTCGTCGCTGATTTCAGGCATATTACTCATTACCGCTCAGGAACATCTCTACTCTGCAGAGATATGCAGCTATCTTATTGTCCTTGATTTCCACATCAAAGCCCTTGATTGTGGCTTTTGTAATCATGCCTTTCCGCTTGAAAATCGGAAGGTCAGATGCCTCTTCTATAGCATTTTTAGCAGCCTGTTCCCAGCTTTCGGGAGATGAGCCTACGGTATCGATTATTTTTACAAATGGCATTTAATTTCACCCATGATTATGTTGGCTGGAAGAGTAATAAAGGTCACTACGCTGTTCCTTTAACCGCATCCGTAGCCAGCGTCCTATAATATTCTCTCGTAATCCTTTCTGAAAGCATTTCAGCCTCCTTCAATAATCCCTCATCCTTCTGTTTAGTTCCAATAGCCCTCTCTGTTTCCACAATTTTTAAAAAAACGGCAGACTTCTCAAATTCGTCAGCGATTCCATCAGCCAGGGTTATTGCTCTCTTTATGAACCCGTAACTTCGTGTATCGTTCAACAATGAAAGCAATGATGCGATATCGCAGAACGCGGAGGCAAGATAAACCGGTTGTACATCTTTACTTTTTTCGATCAGCTCAATTGCGCTCCTAAGCAATTCAAGCGCCCTTTCGGGATTTGCGCCTATCAGAAACCGGGCAACGTTCCGTAAAGCTGAAGAATGAAACGTGTTCAAAGGAATTTTTTCTGACAAATCCAGTGAATAAGATAAAAGCTTTTCATCCTTTCTATCAGTACCGATTTTAGCAAACGCAACTGCAAGCTCATGAAGTGCCACCGAAAGGTCGAGGTTATTGCCGATTTTTCCTGTTATTCTAACCCCCTCTTTGAGCGCTTCCTCATCTTTCCTGTTCATCCCAATTTTTGCCATGGCGCGGATAATATCCACATAAGCCTTCGAGGGGTCATCGGTAACAAGTTCCGCAGTTTTGATAGCGTTTTCAAGAAACCAGGGGTCATTTGACCGCACCGCTTCCATCGATAAAATTCCAACGATATTGCGGTATTTCCTCGACTTCTCTGCCGAATCCTGGATTTGCGAAGCAGAAGAAATCATACTTAATATCCGATTTTTCTTTTCGTCTTGCATAATACCAGATTGACAGGTGTATCCATATATAATTTTGTTAATCGACAAAAAGTTTTTTGCCTTCAACAGCCTTCAAATATACGGAGGTTAGCCATGAAATCAATAATTACGGCCGAACTTGAGATTGTCGCTCTTGGAACAGGAGACACAGGCATGAGCAAACATATAGCAGAAGCGGTTCGGGCTATCGACAAACTTGGTATAAAATACCAGTTGACCCCGATGGGCACGGTAATGGAAGTAACATCAATTGATGATGCTTTCCGTGCCGTCAAGGCGGCTCATGAAGTGCTTGTCAAAAGCGGCGTAAAAAGAGTGGTCACTCATCTTACCATAGACGACAGAAGGGACAATCCGAAAGGAATGGCTGAAAAAATGGAAGCAGTGAAAAGAAAGCTTTAGAACCATTCCTGTGTTTCTTTCTTTTCAAAATTCACGCTCATGCCGTCATGTGCAGCTATGACATCCACTCCTGTTTTTTCTGATATGCTCTTTGCCTGGAGTTCCGGGTTTGCTTTCAATACCTGCAAACCAAAATGCGTCAATATCGCACGTTTTGGATGAATCTCTTCTATCAACTTTGCAGCTTCATCAATATTCAGGTGGCGTATCCGTTTATCAGTTTTCATCCGCACCACGTTAATTATCAGGAAATCAACACCCCTGTAAGCCCCGGCCAGTTCAGGAAAATATTCCGTATCCGGTATATAGCCAAGGCGGCCTTCTTTGAATGAGTAAATAATCCCGTATGTCTCAACGGGGTGCATGGTCTGAATCGGGAACCCGATTTTAACTTCGCCAAGAGTTATTTCCATGCCTTTTTTTATTTCAGTAATCCCAACAAATGGCCTGACATATTGAAGGACGACAGGGTCTGAATTCAGGCAATCCGCCGGAACAATCAACTGCCCACGAGGCTGAAAACCACCACCTGTCATTGCTTCCGTAACTACGTTGACGTCGTTTGAATGGTCGATGTGCCTGTGGGACAGCATGATTGCGTCAAGGTCGCGCGGCTTGAGGCGGAGCTGGTGAACCATTACGAGTGAACCTGGTCCTGGGTCCTGTAAAATATTCACATTATCCAGTTTAAGCCAGAATCCACCGCTTTTTCGCAACTGGTTCAGGACCACCATCCTTCCGCCACCCGTTCCAAGAAATGTTACACTTGACATTTATTATTAAACACGTATAAGTTATACAAAAAAATATCTGAAAAAATGCATTGAATTGGATAAACGATTTAACTTCGGGGTTCATGATAATAGGTGTGAAAGAATTCAGGAAACTCGTTACCATGGATGAGGCACATAATATTATCGAGAGCCTCGATGTTCACTCAAGCTCAGTCGATGTGGACATTGAAAACGCATCCGGCTGCGTTCTTGCAAATGATATAGTCTCCGAAGTGGATGTGCCCCCGTTTACCAGGGCTTCAATGGACGGTTATGCTGTTTGCGCCGCTGATACTTACCAGGCACGCGAAGACAGGTCCATCCGGCTTAAACTCGTGGGTGCCATTCCAGCCGGGTTAAATCCTGATATCCATATAGAATCGGGTGAAGCGGTTGAAATTTCAACCGGCGCGGTCATGCCCGCAGGTGCGGATTCCGTGGTGATGGTAGAATACACGCATATCGATAACGACCTGTATGTCCACCGCCCCGTTTCTATCAATGAAAACGTAATGCATGCGGGTTCGGATATCATGGTCGGTGAGCGGGTATTGAAAAAAGGTACACTTCTTACAGCGCGGGAAACAGGGGTTCTGGCTGCAATAGGGAAAAAAACCGCAAGCGTTTTGAGATTAAATGTTGGTATTATCTCCACAGGAAATGAGCTTGCAGAGCCCGGATGTGAACTCGGTGAAGGAAAAATATATGACATTAATTCTTTTTCGCTCTTTTGCACGGTAAAGGAATGCGGCGGGACGCCAGTTCGCTACGGCATAGTAAAGGATAATGAAACTGAAATAACAAAAACCCTCAAGAAAGCGGCGCAAGATTGCGATATCATCCTGGCTTCAGGGAGCACTTCAGCAGGTTCGGGTGATATCATGTACAGGATAATCGAGAAAAATGGCGAAGTTCTGGCTCACGGGATAGATATCAAACCCGGAAAGCCTGCGATTATCGGGAAAGTATTCGGGAAACCGGTTTTTGGTCTTCCAGGGTATCCCGCATCCTCGCTTACGATTTTTAATGAATTCGTGGCCCCGCTTATCAGGAAAACAGTAGGAAAAAAGGAAGAGCGCTTACAAACAAAGGCAAAAATGGCTGTCCGCATCCGTTCCGAAGGACGAAGCCAGCTCCTTCCGGTTGGAATCGTCAGGAACGTTGCTTATCCTGTTGAGAAAGGTTCAGGCGCCATCACCACGCTTTCAGAGGCTGACGGCTTTGTCAAAATCCCGGGAAATGTGGAGATAATAGATGCCGGCGAACCTGTCGAGGTCACGCTCTTCGGAAAGCTTGAACCTTCGGATTTGCTATTCGTGGGAAGCCACTGCCTCGGGCTTGACACGCTTGCTGATATCACCCGCCTGAAAATTCGCATAATAAATGCAGGCTCCTCGGGCGGGTTAAGTGCCATCCGGAGCGGTATCGCTGATATTGCTGGGATACACCTGCTTGACGAATCAGGAATTTATAATGTTCCTTTTCTTGGAAGATTCGGGATAAAGGACGCGGTGCTTGTAAAAGGGTATCTGAGGGAACAGGGCCTGATTGTGAGAAAGGACAGCGGCATAAAGAAATTTGAGGATATAATAAATGCCAGGATTATTAACAGGAATACAGGTTCGGGAACAAAGGTCATGACTGATATGAAACTTAGGGATATCGCAAAGCAGAGGGGAGTAACATTTGAAGAACTTACAGGAAGAATAACCGGCTATCACACAGAAGCGAAAACCCACAGCGCCGTGGCGGCTGCGGTAAAACTCGGGAAAGCGGACGCGGGAGTTGGCATTCGTACTGTAGCTGAATTAAACGGACTTAAGTTCATCAAAATTGCTGAAGAAGAATATGATTTTGTCATTCCATCAAGACTTTTAGGGACGAAGGAAATTAAGACCTTCCTTGAAGTCCTGCGCGGAAACGAATTCAAGGAAAAACTACCTTCCGGGCTGAGGGTATATGAGAGAAGCGGGGAGATATTGGAAGCGTAAACATTATTAGTCCTGTAAGTTTAATAAGACCTGAGATTAAATGACCGCAAAAAAAATCCTTGTTTTTTCCCTTATATTGATGCTGACTGCTTCCCCTGTATTAGCAGGAGATGTAACGCTTAATAGATGGGTCGTGAACGTGACGCTGCATGATGACGGACTTGTAGAAGAAGTGATACAAGCCGAAATCAACAACGGTGGCTCTTTGCCTCTTGACGGTTTTTCTTTTATCGTCCCGGCAACTGCCGTAACAATGATATATGATTTCTCGCATACTCAAAGTTTTACAGGCATGGTAGTTGACCAGCAAACCGTTCCCGGCGGGGTAAAGGTAACGGTCAATTTTAACAGTTCAATTGACGCAGGAAAAAATTGGGACGGCAGGATTGGTTTTACAGCGCAAAACTGGGCGGTAAAAGAAGGTTCGGATTATTCTATTAACATACCCGTCAAAGCGCCCCAGGCAATAGTAGCGGGGAAAGATATTGGAATATCAGTGCCCCAGGATAGCGATATCAGAAGCCAGGTTTTTCTTCCAAAAGGTGTGACGTCCACCTCAGTTGAAGTAAAATCCAGCGCCCCGAAGCCATATAAAAAATTGTTACAGTTCGAATATGTTGTTCTTACATGGTTCCAATTGAATAACGGCGATGTTATCAGCATCAAAGGTTCATTTTCAGATGTATTAATGAAAATAGTCGATAATGATGCAAAATACAGGGAATTAAGTACCAGAATTAAGAATGCAAAGGAACAAGGCCTGGATGTTTCGGAAGCGCAAACTCATCTCAATAATGCAGAAGATTACAATAACAACCAGGCGCTCCAGTCTTTCTGGAAGGGTGACACCACGGTTGCATTGCAGTATGCGGCGTACGCTAATGACGAATTGAAACTTGCAGAAAATAGTCTTTCATCACCTGAGAAAACAACTCTTCCTGCAGAAACAGCGCAGGTTCAAAAATCCCCGGGGTTTGAAATAGCTGGATTAATTCTCGTATTGTTGATTTCCAGAACGGTTAAAAGGAAAAAATAGGATTCAATACTTTCCGTGAGGCTCTGTGAGGTCTGCGCCTTATCGCAGATATAAAGCAAGGCTTTTCTCCAATCCTTCCATGGTCACATATGGGATTGTGGTCACCCCGCGGTTCCCCAGCACCATGGCTGACGCATTCGTTCCCTCTTTATAGATGCAGACCACGCGTTTACCCTTTGATACCGCATAGCATATCTCGTAGCCCACACCGATGGATGGGACAGTCACATCTGCCACAAGGCAGTCGCACTCATCTATGAATCTTATGTCGCTTAAGAAAATCTCATCTTCGGTAAGCCTGGATTCAGCCTCCTCAAGCTTTACTGAAGCAACATGCTCGCTCACCACATCATGTCCCGACTTTTTCATGAGCTCTATTATCTGTTTGTACTCAAGTAGCATGCCTCGCCCGCCTCTTATAGACCCTGCAAAGAATATTTTCATATTTTGTCCAACTATCTGAATAAAGAAGAACTTATTTGACCAGCCGTATCAGATTCTCTTTGCCTTTCCTTATCTTGATTATCATTCCATCATCTTTCATAGCGGCGAGAACCATGCTTATCTTGGATTTCGAGAGACCGCTTTCCTTAACTATATCTGATTGATATGCCTGCCCGCCCGACCTCAGGAGGTACTGTTC
>JBAVMS010000047.1:0-45022 GCA_049690315.1 Candidatus Methanoperedens sp. | reverse complement strand
CCAGCTTTCCTATGCCGTCAGTGAAATCCTCTTCTTTCAGTGTGTATGACGGGATTGTGATGTGCTGGATATAACCAGGGATGTCCATGAACTGGAGGTCTACCCATTTTACGTTCTTTTCTTTTATAAATTCCAGAACCTTTTCAGGTGTTGGTGTCGCCATATTTTTTCTCCTTTGAAGTTTGTGGTCCCGACATACCTTTTTTGACAAATGTAGATTCGCTAACTTTGAATCAACTGTTACAATGTATTTTCCCAAATTGAGAGGTTGCCTCAAAGGTTATGCCAAGACCGACCATAAGCTACCGTTTACCTACCTATATAGTTTTCTATAAATTTTGGATGGTCGGATGGTACTGGAAAATATCCCGGCTGTTGAATCCGAGAATATATTTAGCATCAAAAGAATTATTGTATTATTATGAATGATGAGTTTTCTATAGTTCCCGATACAAGCGTTATCATTGACGGGCGAATTACTGCAAAATTGAAGGCAGGGGAGTTTAAGAATGCCAGGGTCATTGTTCCCGAAGCGCTGGTTTCCGAACTTGAAGCACAGGCAAACAGGGGAAAAGAAACAGGGTTCAAAGGGCTTGAGGAATTAAAAGAACTGAGCGACATGGCAAAGAATATGGAAATACGGCTTGAGTTCACTGGAAAAAGACCCTCACTTGAACAGATAAAGCTTGCATCCGCAGGCGAGATAGATTCCATGATACGCGCAGTTGCTGTCGAGAATAGCGCGATTTTCATTACAAGCGACAGGGTGCAGGCTGAAGTCGCCCGGGCCAAAGGGTTGAACGTAGAATATCTTATGCCGCTTATGGAAGAGTTAAAATCACTCACGATTGAAGACTTTTTCACTGATGACACCCTTTCCGTGCACCTTAAAACAAATGTTATTCCGATGGCAAAAAGGGGGAGCGTTGGTAATCAAAAACTTGTAAAGATAAGGGACAGCGAATGTTCGGAACCCGAGCTTCATGCAATCATAAAGGAATTTATCGAAAGGGCAAAGCGTGACCCGGAATCGCACTTGGAAATAGAACATGAAGGCGTCATGGTATTCCAGATAGGCCCGATGCGCATAGCGGTTGCCCAGCCCCCGTTTTCAGACGGCACGGAAATAACAGCTGTAAGACCCATAGCTAACGTCAGGCTCGATGATTACAGGCTGAGCAGGGAGCTTAAAGCACGGATTATCGAGAGACAGCGCGGAGTGCTTGTCGCCGGTCCTCCAGGCGCAGGAAAATCCACATTTGCTGCAAGCGTGGCAGAGGTATTGTATGAACAGGGTTTCATAGTGAAAACAATGGAATCCCCCCGCGATTTACAGGTATCCGATGCAATAACCCAGTATGCGCCGATAAAAGGCGATATGGAAAAAACTGCAGATATCCTCCTGCTTGTCAGGCCGGATTATACGGTTTATGATGAGGTCAGGAAAACCAGGGATTTCCAGGTATTCGCGGACATGAGGATGGCTGGCGTGGGGATGATTGGGGTTGTCCATGCCACGCGGGCGGTAGATGCAATACAGAGGCTTATAGGGCGTGTTGAACTAGGGATAATACCGCAGGTCGTGGATACTGTTGTTTTCATAGATAAAGGGGAAATTTCCAAAGTATATGATATTAAATTCACAGTAAAAGTCCCACACGGGATGGTCGAGCAGGATTTAGCGCGGCCCGTGATAACCGTAGCTGATTTTGAGACCGGGAATATTGAGTATGAGATATACACATACGGCGAGCAGGTTGTAGTGATGCCTGTCACCGGGATTGAGAAGGAACGTCCGGGCACATGGGCTCTTGCGGTCGGTGAGATACAGAGAGAAATACAAAGATATACCCGCGGTGACGTGAATGTTGATGTAGTTTCAGATTCCAGCGCCACAGTTTATGTTGATGAGGAAGATATCGCGGGCGTTATCGGTAAAGGCGGAAAGAATATCGACCAGATAGAAAGAAAACTCGGGATTCACCTTGATATCAGAGAAAAGGAAAAAAAGAAAAGTACCCGCAAAAATGAGATTTCAAGTTTCATGCCGACGGTTGAGCGTTCAAAGAAATATGTTGTACTGACAGTCAAAGGATTATCCGGGGAAACCGTTGACGTTTATTCAGGAGAAGATTATCTTTTCACAGCTACAGTTGGAAGGAAAGGAGATGTGAAAATAGGAAAAGATAATGACTCCGCTTACAAAGTAATGGAAAATCCTTCCATTGTGACTTTCCGGATTAACCACGAAACAAAGTGATTTTTCATTTAGCAGGTTCTTCTTCCATATCTGCCCAGGGAGGAAGTATATAGGTTACTACTCTCAGGATTATAAATGGAATTATCAATATTATTATCGCTGGCAGTACGCCTTCCTGGCTGAAGAAAACCGGGACATATGTAAGCGTTCCGCTAAGACTCTTTGATATTTCCTGCCCGCCAATTACCACGTTCCATCTCATTGCGAAAACTCCGATCACAACAAAAACAGATGAGATTGATATCATGATCATCTTGAGTGTTTCACGATTCTTTATCATACCTACCAGAAGGAGCAGTACGAACGGTATGAAGATGCCCATTGTCAATTGCACGCCATAAAAAGTGGTTGCAATTTTATCCGAAAGCAGCCTGTTGATAATATCGACTTCTTCCCGGGAAGCATATTTCATACTTATAATCTCAAGTAATTCCAAAGTTACATCAAATATCAGAAACACCCAGAGGTAGTGCGCAAGCGAATGAAGGCATTTATGGTCGATAGCATGTTTTCTAAGCTTCATTGAGAACACGTATAGTAAAATCAAAAGAGCTATTCCGGATACAATAGCAGACATCAGGAATATGAGGGGCATAAGAGGAGTTGACCACCAGGGATTTGCCTTGATGCCGCCGAATATGAAACCAACATAACCATGAAGGAACGCAGCCGACGGGATACCAATTATTGCGAGTCTCTTTGCAAGTTTCTCATCTTCATGAAGGGCTTTTTCAGATATATCGTATGAGAAAAGAGCCAGGGCAGAATATAACAGCTCTTTCCATCCTTTGGAGTTGTGGGCTTTCTTGACAATATCCTCCCTGAATGAAAGCCATATCTCAAGCACAACGACTATGAGATAAAATGAATAAATATAGCCGAATCCCGACATTGCGGAAGTTACATGCGGAGTAAACATGATTTCAATGCCACGTTCCGGATGCCCGAGGTGTGTAAGAAGAGGCATTGTCGCTACGAGAAGGAAGGATAATGCAGTAAGAAGGGCGAATCTTGCTACAGGCTTTATTTCCTGTTTACCGAAAACATGGTAGAGCGAAGATGCTATGAACGCTCCCGCCACAAGACCTGTGATATAAGGATATAATACAATCAGAATGCTCCATTGTATTTCTACTTCGTTGGGATACACGAATCCCCAGATTAGGCCTTCCATTATCGCACTTCCCTGTCCAATCCTACATAATAAACCTTGGGTTTTGTGCCAAGATCAGGTTTAAGGACATTGATTCTTTCTTGATCCAATATTTTATTGACGATACTTTCAGGGTCCTTGAGGTCTCCGAATTTCCGTGCTCCTGTGGGACATGCCTGTACACAGGCTGGCAAAAGACCTTTTGTAATCCTGTGATAGCACCATGTACATTTATCCGCAGTCCCCTTTTCTGTGTTAAAATACCTTGCACCATATGGACAGCCCTGGATACAATACCGGCATCCGATACAGTATTTATAATCCACGAGTACAACGCCATCGTTTGTCGCATACGTCGCCCCCACCGGACAAACCTGAACGCAGGGTGGATTTTCACAATGATTGCAAATTTTAGGAACATAAAAAGCCTTTTTAATTTCTTCGGGAGGGATATCATCAGTAAAACCGTCGATACTTCCGTTTGGTGAATCTATCACTACTTCGCCGTCCTGTTTTGTCCTGTATCTTTCAACCCATGTCCTGTAAACAGGTTCATCGAAAGGAACATGGTTTTCAAGCTTGCAGGCGTTTGCGCATCTTCCGCAGCCTATGCATATACGCGTATCGACAACATAACCCCAGAAATGTTCATTCCAGTCATATCCAGCTGCTGGGGAATTTTCCGCTGCCGAGCTGTTTCTTACAACGGATTCAATAATAGCTGAGCCTGCCGCCGCTCCTATTATTACTTTGCACCCGATTCTTGTGAATTCGCGTCTTGTAACTTCCATTTTCAGTCTCCGTTCATATGAACCACGGTTTATGAGGATTGTGACAATATGTGCATTTCAGGTCCTCGCCATGAACAGCCGGGTCTATCTGCAGGAAAGTAGTCGGTCTTGCTGCGCGTTTATAATGACATATACCGCAATAGTCCCTTGAATCATTTGCAGGCAAAGGCAGTTCCCTTATATTGTTTACATGTTTTCCGGAAGGACCGTGGCATGTTTCACAGTTTACGGTTTTATGACTGCCATTATTCCATACAGAATAGATAAGATTATGACAATTAACATCACTGCAGCTTGCGGAACCGGCATATTCCACCGTAAAACCTTTGATATCACCGAGAGAGTCACCCCTGTACCATCCGTATTGTCCGAAGGATGAAGGTACAACAAGTGACCTTACGAAGATAAAAGCAATTATCGCAAGCGCCAGTAAAGTAAATGCTTTTTTCAAATGCGGCTGCATCAGTTACTCTCCAACAAAAGGGGTTCTTCCGGGTTCATGAATCGTTTTTGTCATCCCTTTATCCCTATTTTCTTCTTATCAGGTACCACATTGCCAACAGTGTGATTATCCCGGTCAATCCTATAAAGCCTGGCGTCCTTGGAACTGGCGTGCTTGTTGGAGTTCCGGTGGGCTTAACAAGCTTTTCAGCTTTCATTATATCTTTGTTGGCTGCATCCAATTGATCTTCAAAATGCGTTAAATTGAATTCATGCCACATTGGCGCAAGATTCTGAAGCTCCGTCAACGAATTATTTGCATATTGCTCAGCCTGTGTTACATCGGTCCCGTTCTGTTTGGCCCAGTAAATATCCTGCCTTGTCATATCAATATTGAATTTCAATTTATTAACTCTCCCCAGCAGGTCTTCAGCCTTAAGCGGGATATCATAAGGCGCTATTTTCTTATACACTGAGTGGCAGTTCCCGCAGGAAGTCCTGAAATTTTCAGGATTCATGACTGTAAATGTATGAGGGGCGTGGCACGTTGTGCACGTCGGCGCAAGTTGCAAGGATTCAAGTTTCTGGTAATGTTTGCTGGTTTCAAAACTGGCAAGCTCATTAGAATGGCACTTTCCGCAGGTTTTTGGAACATTGGTATAATAGACAGGGCTTTGGGGGTCTGTGGTATTTATAATATTTATATGCGCTTTCTCTTTGGTTGATTGGGTTGGGTCTCCCCCGTGACAGGCATCACATGTCACCCCTTTGAGTGCATGAAGTGATTCTGACCACTGCTGGTAATTCGCTGTAGCAAGCTGCCTCACCCTGTCTTCATGGCATTCAAGGGAGCAACCGACATTTATTTCAAGATGTTTTATCCTTATCTGGTTGAACTTCTGCTGCTCTTCAATAAACGGCGTCAATGTTTTATGGCAATCAATACATGAGTTTTCAGAAGCATTCACACCAGGGACTAAAAAAAAGAATCCAGCTAAAATTATGAATGTTATTATGATTTTATTAAATGATTTCACACGCATACTCAAACCTTCCGTTTTAGACAAATACGTTTTTGTCCATTTTCGTTGTCTATACCTATCCGTTTTTATTGTTTATCTAAACTTTTGTTTTGTATAAATAACTTTTGGTTTTAATATGCATTATATTTTTGATTTTAGTGTTTTTCTAAAAACCAAACATGGATTGATGCATAAGAATAATCTATTATGTCATCGTATTTTAAGAACATGGAATTGTCCGATGTGCTCAGGAAATTAAAAAATTCAGAGATAAGTCTTGAAGAAGCTGAAATGCAGCTTCGGATAACAAATTTTGAATTATTATCAGATATTGCCAGGGTAGATGTGAACAGGACTACGAGGATTGGCATCCCCGAAGCTGTTATCGCCGATTGCAAGACCTGTGAAGAGGTGGTATCCATTGTGCGGGTCCTTTTAAAAAATGAAGGCCGTGCTATTGTAACCCGGGTAAAAGATGAAGATTACAAGGCGTTAAAATCGTTAGCCCAGGAGTGCGGGGCGAAAATCAGGCTTGAAAAGCGGGCAAGAATTATAATCATCGGAGAACCTGCCGGGAAAACCGGCGGGAAAGTTGGCGTTATTTCAGCCGGCACTGCCGATATTCCAGTAGCAGAAGAAGCAAAGGTGATAGCAGAGGAAATGGGTTGTTCTGTTATTCCGATATACGATGTGGGAGTGGCTGGAATCCACAGATTATTCCCAGAATTAACCAGACTTGTTGAAACAGGTGTCGATGCCATTGTGGTCGCAGCCGGACGTGAAGGGACACTCCCGGCAATAGTATCAGGATTGGTCGGCGTCCCGGTCATCGGCGTCCCGGTGTCAACCGGCTATGGCGCAGGCGGGAAAGGAGAAGCTGCACTCCTGTCCATGCTCCAATCATGTTCCGTGCTCGCCGTCGTGAATATCGATGCGGGTTTCGTAGCCGGAGCATTTGCCGCCAGGATAGCTAACCTGGCTTCAAAAAACAGAAAGAAAAAAGCATAAGGATAGCATCTCTATTTAATTCAACTGCTTAACTTATTCCAAATATCATTAAATGAACGAAGATTATTTATATGGTAAAACATAAATATAGTTATTGTAAATTTTGATTAATTTTTATATTAACTAAAAAATTTGCAGAATACATAATATAAAATAAAGAGGTTAAACAATATGAGAATTCGAGTAGTAAGCTCAAAAGAGGAAATCAACTCCCTTGGAACAGGCGAAAAGATAATTCATCTTGCTTTCAGGCCTTCAAACAAAGATATTTTTGCATTAGTGCAGGCATGCCCCAATGTGAAAGCCATACATGTCCCGAGTTCCTATATTAAGACAATATCGAATTCAACACGGATGTTCCTGGAAATGCAGGGAATTGCCCTCCTCGAAGGGGATGTATGGGGTCACAGGAAAGACATCAATGAATATTCAGAGGTAAAACCTGCGGTATTTGAGAGGATGGAAGAACTGAAATCGCAGGGCATGTCAGAAGCTGATATATTGAATAGATTGGGACGGGAAACGCGCCTTAGCAAGGATTTATTAAAATTCTTAATGAAGGAAAAGCCAAAGAAGAAATAATTTTTTCAATTTCCTTATTTTTCGGATTTTACAGTTGGCATTTTTTTCTGTATTTCATCCAGCAATTGTTCATCACTCTTCCCTTCAATTGCTATCCCGAGGTCTTTTGCCATCGTTCTGATCCTGGAAGAATTATCCGAAGTCGACTTGCTTTCCTTGAGTGATTTCTCAAAATCCTTCATTTCAAGTTCGCTTTCCTGCTTTGCCTTTTTAAACTCACCGGTTGCTTTCCCGAACGACCGCGCAAGTTCGGGAATCTTGTTTGCACCGAAAAAGATAATGATTATAACAAGTATAAGTAAAATTTCGGGTGTTCCAATGGCCATATCAAACGCTCGCTTTTGTTTCCGGTGAAGTTTGTCCGGATTTAATTGTTGACCGGATTTCTTCGATAAGTTGTTCCGTTGTCTTATTTTCTGTATTCAACCCAAGTTCTATTGCTAAATTATGGATTTTTGTATCTCTCTCATTTATTGGCTTATCCATACGCTTTAGCTCATTTTCAGTTTCAAGCTGGGCTTTCTTGAATTCCCCTGTGGCTTTACCCAGGGAGCGGGCTAATTCAGGGAGTTTTGTCGGTCCGAATAAAAATAAAGCTACTAGCAAAATTAATAACAATTCTGAAGTTCCTATCATATATCATATATTGATTTACTTCATTACTTAAATCTTTGCACGCAAAATCCGGATTTATCTGACTTATTTTGACATAAGACAAATCTCTTCTGAATCGCTGTTATAGCCAATTAACCCCGCATGCCTTGTCCAGTTAATTATAATCCTGAAATAACTCTCGATATCAGAAGTAGCAATCTTGTCCTGCAGGAATTTCAAGGTCTCTTTCTTACTGATTTTGTGTTCATCAGATTCCATGAGCAAACTTGTGAGTTCTCTTATTATCCCAACGTCTGCAACCTTATCCCTGATGATTTTTTTCCTATCCCTGATACCTGTGTCAAGGAGTTTCTGTGCGTCTGCGGTCAATTCGACATTGCCGTCAGCCACCCTGACAAGACCGAGCAATTCTGCCCCGTCTATTGAAGGGAGTATCTCATCGAGTTCAAGGTCAAAATCAGCTGCAAGGCGGGCAGCATCCTCTATGCCGCCGGAATCGTTGACCACCTCAAGGAGTCCTATTATTTCGCTGATTGTTGCTTTCGGGAAAATCATGTCTTACCTACACTATTAGCGAATATACTTTATCAACCCATCGATAGAATTCAGGGTCTTTCCTGTTGCGCGGTCTTTCCAGTTCGATTTTTAAATCCGCAACGATTTTTCCGGGGCGGGGCGAAAGGATGATAATGCGGTTAGCCATATACACCGCCTCCTCTACATTATGCGTCACCATGATTACCGCATCAGGCGGCATGCTGGCCTCAGCCCAGAGCATCAGGAGTTCGTCTTTTAAGTTCTGGGATGTAAGTGCGTCAAGAGAGGAGAACGGCTCGTCCATGCATAACAGTACCGGTTCCACAGCCAGCGCCCGCGCAAATCCGACTCTTTGCTTCATGCCGCCTGAGAGTTCCCGCGGATAAACCCTTTCAAAACCATCAAGACCTACAGCCCTGATATATTTACAGGCGACCTTTTCCGCTTCTTCCCCGTGTTTTTTGGATTCGAGCACAAGCTCAATATTTTCTTTGACAGTGAGCCATGGAAAAAGGGCGAAATTCTGGAAAACCATAGCCACCTTCGGGTTATCGGGTGCAATCACTTCGCCTTTAAAAAAAACTTCCCCGGATGTGGGTTTATCAAGTCCCACGATTATTCTCAAAAGAGTGCTTTTCCCGCATCCCGACGGGCCGACAATGCATATAAAATCATTGTCTTCCACCGCGAAATTAATATTATCGAGAACCTGTATCTTATTACCGTCCGATTCATAGGTCTTTGATACATTTTTTATTTCAGCAAGCATCGGTGCCTCTAATCGAATTTATATTTAGCAAGTGCTTTCCTGTACATTGGCTGCCATATAAGCCTGTTAAGGAATATAATAGTTACAGCCATACCCAGTACCGATAACATGACCATGCTCGAATCAGGTGACTGGAACGTTGCCCTGTCAAGCAGGTATCCGATGCCGAACAGGTGAAATTCCTGCCCTTTAAAAACAATATACTCAGCCACTATTAACGTGTTCCATCCGCCGCCCCATGCGGTGATGCTTCCTGTAATAAATGATGGGAACAAAGCAGGCAGGAGAACTTTTTTCCAGTAGAGCTTCCCTTTTATCCCGAAAGATGCGGCGACACTATCTACATCTTTGGGTATCGATTTCACCCCGGCTATCATATTAAAAAGCAGGTACCACTGCATACCCAGAAGTATTAGGATAATTGCCGCAATATTAAGGCTTCCGTATCTTATGAAAATAACCACCATAGCCGGAAAAAGCGCAATAGCAGGGATTGATGCGGCAACCTCCATAACCGGCATGAGATATGATGACGCTTTCTTGTTTCTTGCAATATAAACGGCAGCCGGAACAGTCCATAAGATACAAATCACATACGCAACGCTTAACCTGAGGAATGAATACACAATGGCAAGTGGAATGGAATAAGCATCATCCGGCAGGTTCAGGAGCATTTTGGAAACCGATACAATAAAAATATATCCAACGTAGGCAAGGGTTGAAATTAGAATAAAATACCCGAAGAATTTTAAAGTTCTCTTAATCGATTTATGCTTGTGGAATATTATGTACAATGAAACCATTATGTTAGAGAAGAGCTCAAAAACAGAACGGAATAAATATTTGATTATCCGCATATTGAAAATAAACTCGCCAGGTTTTTTTTCACCCGCATATTCATAGTTATATTTATCAGCCCATGACTGCATGGGTTTCCAGATAAATAATTCAAGTAAAAGTATGATAATTACGAGAACCGATAATCCGACAAGCATCAGTGCAATTTTCCCCGAATATGTCGTATCTATCAGGAAGCTCCCGATTCCGGGAAGTTTGTACGTTTCCGACCCTGCTGAAATAATCTCCGATGCCACTAAAAAAAACCATCCTACAGACCACGACACGATACTGTTGTAAACAAGTTTCGGGACGCAGGCGGGAAGTGTCAGACTTTCAAGACGCTGCCAGCCGCGAAGCCCGAAACTATCTGCAGCTTCAATGAGTTCTTTTGGGATGGTGGTCAGGGATTCGTAAACCCCGAAAGCCATGTTCCATGCCATGCTTGTAAAGATTAGAAAAACTGCGGCGAATTCTACCCCGGTCCTGCCAGGGATAAGACCTATAAAAAAAAGAACTGCAGCCGGGAAGAACCCGAGTATCGGGACTGATTGGAGAATGTCAAGAACTGGCATCATTATTTTTCTTGCATTCGTATTTGTTGCGGCGGTATAACCGAACGAGAGGGCAAAACAGAGGGCAAAGAAATAAGCAAATCCCATTCTCAGCAACGAAGACCCGGCATAATATGGGAGTAATTTAAGGCTTGGAAAATCGATAATGTCAAAAAAATAGAATGCTGATGTAACAGATATTAAAAATAATATGATAAACAGGATAAAATGCCCTTTTTTCATCTACTAAATGAAGTCATGGTTTGTATATAATTCTTTTTCAGATTTTTCGCGCTTTATTGCAAAAATCCACAAACGATTTCGCAAAATCAGTATATGAAGCTGCATGAAGGTGCGCGTATGCTGCAAGCGTATTGTTCACAAGTATGCCGTCAAGCTCACCTTTTATTCCAGTTCCGCGCTCAAGCCTGATGGCGAATGTTGTATCTTCGGGAATATCGATTATCTCGGAATGGTGGAATTCATGCCCGATAAACGAGGCGCCTGCTTTGCCAATCACGTTATCTTTCACAAAACTTCCCACATTATAACTCACAACCCTTTTGTGCCCCATCAATGTCTTCCCTGGGATAGCCCCGACCATTGCAAAAGTGCCGCCCTGCATTTCTGCCATGTGGTAGTTCCCGCTTCCTGGTACATCTGTCGTAATTTCCTGCGTCAGGTACATAAGTCCGCCGCATTCCGCATAAATGGGCAGCCCAACGGATGACGCCTGTTTAATGGATTCCCTCATGGAGATATTATCTTCAAGTTCATGCGCAAACAATTCAGGATATCCGCCGCCGATATACAGCCCGTCCACCTCAGGCAGCGCAGTGTCGTTTACAGGGCTGAAATAAACAAGTTCAGCCCCTGCAAGCTCAAGCAGTTCGAGGTTATCCCGGTAATAGAAATTAAATGCCTCATCCAGCGCCACCGCGATTCTTACTTTCTTTTTATGGGATTGCGCCTTGAAAATATTTTCTTCGAGTTTTGGAAGGGGTACTGCCGATTCGGCAACTGATATGAATTTATTGATATCAATCCCTTCTTTGATAATAGTCTTTATCCTGCCCAGGTTTTCATCGAAATCAGCAACCATTCGCCTTCCTTCCATCGCTGGAATCAATCCGAGATGCCGCATCGAGATTTTCATGGAATCGTTGCGGGGGATTTCCCCGATAACAGGCGTACGGGTATATGTCTCGATTGCAGTCCTCGCTTTTTCACCGTGGCGCGAACTACCGATGTTATTCAGTATTACCCCGGCAACGTTCACCTCAAGGTCAAAATTCTTATATCCCGAAACAAGAGCCGCGGTGCTCCTTGTAATGCTCCTGGCGTTGATGACAAGGATGACAGGGCATTTTAATATCTTGGCTATCTGGGCAGTGCTCCCGATATCGCTTGTGGCTGAAAGCCCCTCGAAAAGCCCGCGCACGCCCTCGATAACTGCAATGTCGGCCCCCTCATTAGCATGTGAAAACACTTCCTTAACAGCAGGCTCGGACATCAGATAGCCGTCAAGGTTGCGGGAATGCCTGCCCGTTACCTCTGTGTGGTAACTCGGGTCGATAAAATCAAGTCCTACCTTGAATGGCTGCACCTTATAACCCATATCCCGAAGCACCGACATAATGCCGATTGAGATTGTGGTTTTTCCTGCTGAGGAGCGGTCTCCGGCAATGAGGATGCGGGGAATGTCAAGTGTTTTCGTTAAATCTGCGTTCATCTGTGTTTATCTTCGGTTTATTATTTTCAAATCCTCGTAAGTTCTCTTAATCTGATATCATTAAGCGGCACAGGGATTTTCCCTTCGTTTCTCGTCATGATACTGTGTGCAAGCTTGCGGTAAACCCCGGCAATACCGGAATCAGGCGCCTTTTCAATTACTGAAAAACCTTCTCTTTCGCATGTCTGCACAAGAACATCCTTCGGGATAAATGCAAGCAGCTGGCTTCCGATTTCCTTTGCGAACTCGCTGACTATGTTTTCCTCGTTGTGAGCGCCGCGGGAGTTGCAGATGACGCCGTTTAACGTCATCTCTAGGCGCGAAAGTCCTTTGCAGATGTTGTTGGCTGCATAAAGCGGCATATATTCACCTGAGGTAAGCACATAAGCTTCATTCACAAGCCCTTTCTTTACAGGGGCAACAAAACCGCCGCACACGATATCGCCTGGCACATCGTATATCACAAGATCGGTATCCTCAATCGCTTTTGAAATTTTCTTAAGCAGGCTTATCGCCACGATTATGCCCCTTCCAGCGCATCCTATTCCCGGCTCAGGACCTCCGATTTCAACGCATTTGACACCCTTATACCCGTTGAATACGATGTCCTCTTCTTTTATGTCCATACCCTCGCGCATCAAATCCATGATCGTGGGAATGCGCCTGCCGCGAAGTAACGTGATGGATGAATCGCTCTTGGGGTCGCATCCTATTATTGTGACGCGGTAGCCGTCGTCGGCGCATGCCGCAGCGACATTTGAGGCTGTGCTTGATTTTCCGATGCCGCCTTTTCCGTAGATTGCAATTTGCTTAGGCAACTTTACTCATCTCCCTGAGCGTCGCCCCGAATTCCGACTCTACAATGTGGTTTACCCCGAGCGTCTTTGGATGCAGGTCGATTTCAACTACAACGTGTTTGTGTCCCATTTCTTTTAATGGCACTACCTGGCGCGGCCCGTTCGTAATTGAGAATAATTCCATATTCATTATGTTATCCATGGGAAGGGCATGCGGTACGCCAGTTATTACTGCAAAATCATAATCCGAATATTTTTCGCCGATTATCTCACTTGCCTTATTTCCCGCTACCGGGTATTCATCAAGCCCTCCGATGATATGATGAAGCTTCATCCCTTTCTGCTTAAGATCGTCCTGAATTTCGCGGGCATTTCTCCTGTTCTTGGGGAGACCCAAGTTTTCATCAAGGTTAGCCATGTTCACGATATTTGAGCTTTTGCCTAGCTTTTCAGCCGTCTGCGCAACCGCGAGGTTGATATCAGCGAACATGAACGCTGTTTCTTTCTTGGCATTGAGTATATTTAGCCCCTTTTTCCCCTGTTTAATAAGCTCAAGCAGCCTTTCCGCCACTTTATATTTTAAATCCCCCCTGCTCGGTTCAAGATATTCCTTGCTTGCAGCCCCGTGGCGTTTTTCAACCATGGTGGCTTCCTTGAGCAGCGCTTTTTGCCTCTCAAATTCAGCCTCGCTGATAATCCCGCAGGCAAGTGCTGATTCAAGCGCCATAATGACCCCTTTTGTATTGTCCCTGTAGCCTGCGTGCACTTCAACCTCGATAACAGGCACGTCAGGCTGGACTTCGGTAACGGCCTCATGCAGTTCTTCACCGATAATCATGCTTGCGCACGTCCCAACAATTCCTATTCGTTTGGGATTGAACCGCTCGATAACCTTTTCAAGCACTTCGACAAGGGCGTCATGTCCTCCGAATACGAATCCCGATTCGTCAAGCGATGTGGTGACAACTCTCATGCCGTCCTCTTCCAGAAGCCGGGCATGTTTGAAGCTGCAGCCAGGAGGACCGTGCAGTATCACGACATCGGTATCAAGGTCACGTAAAGTGTATAGCGCAGCAACAATCGAGCTTGGGCGCGGGTGCATTATAAGAGGTTCTTTTTCTTTTTTTACAGGCATCTTTTTCTCCGGGAGACTCCGTTTAAAAACGGGATTTATGCAAATGATGAAACAGTGGTTTTTATAGGACAGTTTATTGGATAATACTTTCGCATCAAATATGGTTTTCCACACCAATATTTTTAAAACCATAACCCCTTTTGAGTATAAAAATATAGATACAACTCAGAACTAACAATGATAACCACCCTGAAATCCATCCCCCGCATTGGAGAAAAGACAGCCAGCCGCCTCATCGAGCACTTCGGGGGGGAAAAGCAGGCGCTTGTCGCCATTACGAACCATGACATAGCGGCGCTCTGCGAGCTTGAAGGGATGACTGAAAAATCCGCCATTGCCCTTGTTCTGGAAGCAATCGCGCTGGATGAAGGCACAGGCATCCGGGATTTCCTCATGACGAATGAAGCGTTTGAGATATACGAACGCATCCTTGAGCTTGTTAAAGACTCTGCCCACACCGGGCATGCAAGGAGCAAACTGAACTTATATTTCCCGTATCCGGCGCATAAAAAAGATAAGATTGAAAAAACACAAAAAGAAATTGGCGAAATTCTCGGAAAGGCAGGAAAGCTTGATGAAAATGAACTCCTAGCCCTTTTATCAAAAATAAAACCCATAAAGACTAATTTCAACATCCCTGCAATCAGGGACAGGGTGATAATCGCCACAAATTCCGGGGAATTTGAGGCAGCCAAAAAATTCCCTTTAGCAGTCCAGCTCGTTTCAGACGCCAGGGAAGCAGTGGATGTAGCCCGCGGATACTCCCATGTAATCGCAAGCACAGGCTTTGCAGGAATGGACTTCCCCGATGACCTGGATATTGATTTCATTGATATAAGGAAAGCAGAAATGTGGCAGATTGCACCTGAAAAAGAACTCTCTTTCTTTACAAAGAATATTGAAACCATCACTTCTGCAATTTCAGCGCTCAGGCTCATAAGGCAGCAAAGCCCGGATTTCTGCGGCGGGATAAAAGATGAAGAACTTGAGCGCCTGTCCTCGTGCCTGGCAAAGTTATCAGCTGGCGGGGACTTAAAAAGCGGGCTTGACAGCGAAATAGACCGCTGCTGCTCCATTTACGACCGGTTAAATAATGCAGTTACGGATGTGGAAAGGAAAGCAAATCTTGAATTTGGCGCACTCATAGAAAAAAGTTCCATTACCGTGAAGGGTTTTGACCTGCTAACAGCGATGGACGGCAGTATTAACCGCCTTTTTGAGAAGGAGATAAAAGAAAAATACAACTCGGTAACAGCCGCAGCGCTTCGCTCCGTAGTTTCCGAACTTGGCCTGAACCCGAAAGAATCCCAGTATGTTAATAATTTCTTCGGGGATGAGGTTTCACATCCTATAAAAGTAAACCTGCGTGCCGTCGATGGTTTGAAAAACCATATGCTGCGCATCATAGCATCGAAAAAACTTGTACTTTTAAGAGAAAACGCACGCACGCTTTCAGCTTTAAAAGAAACAGCATCCCTCATGGTACGCGAGGTTCTTGATTTCGATGTGGGTTACTCGATTGCGTGTTTTGCCAGAAAATACAAGCTGAATCTGCCTTTGCTCAACACTAAAAACGGGATAGGCATAACGGAAGGATCCAATCTCTTTCTTGAGAAAGCTGTTCCCATAAACTATACGGTCGGGGTTTCAGGCATGAACTCCGGGCTGGGAAAGTTAAAAGATGCCCGTGTGGTCCTTTTAAGCGGCGTAAACTCAGGCGGGAAGACCTCGACTCTTGAGTTGCTCGCACAGGTCGTAATATTAGCCCACATGGGTTTCCCTGTGCCTGCAAAGGAGTGCGAAATCGGCCTTGCCGAGGAATTCTTCTATTTCGGCAAATCCAAAGGAACGATGGATGCCGGGGCCTTTGAAAGCACGATCAAGGATTTCTCGGCTGTGGCGAACAATAAGAGAAAGATTGTGCTTACTGATGAGATGGAATCCATTACTGAGCCGGGAGCGTCTGCTAAAATAATCTCAGGCATCCTTGAAGAATTGGATGATAATAACGGGCTTGGGGTTTTCGTGAGCCACCTTGCAGAATCAATACTCAAGAATACAACTCACAGTATCCGTGTTGATGGCATCGAAGCAAAAGGTCTTGATGAGCACCTGAATCTTATCGTTGACAGGAACCCGCGATATAATTACCTGGCGCGAAGCACGCCTGAGCTAATCGTAGAGCGGCTTGCGAGGAAGAATAAGGATAACGGGTTCTATGAAAGGTTGTTGAGGAAGTTCAAATAACTTATGAGATGACATACTTATGCATCTTGAATTAATCCAGCCCGTTGACTGCCTGTGTGATTTTACATATGATTTCTACTGGCAGCATAAGGGAGAGCGCCTTTCACCTTCAGGTATTATCCCGCACCAGAAGGGCACGTCTTATACTTATGAAAACCTTGTCTCGTGTTTGAAAAGGGGGGAGGATGTGCATATCAAGGGAAATGTCGGCCGCAGGCTTGGCAGCAGCCTCGGTGTTGACCTGAAATTCTTTGGCGGAACTGGAAGACCCCTTGGGGTTGGCTCGATAATCGTTGACGGCGATATTGATACCAGAATGGGCATCAGCATGGTTTCGGGGGCTATCTACGTCAATGGCAGTGTCAAACAACCGACAGGCAATGTGATTGATGTGAAATCTGACCGCGCTGGTTATCGAAAGTTCATGTCGGTTACAGGTTTACTGCATGGGGGATTAAAAGATGAAATTCTTCCTCCCAATGTCTTGAGTGGAGACGACTTATTCCTGAAGGATGGAATAATCCGGGATACTATTGCGGCAAGGCTGGATGCTGACAAGACTGTTATTGTGGAAGGCGACGCGGGTATGAGCACAGGTATCCTGATGAAGCGCGGGTTCGTGCGCGTGGAAGGCGACGCCGGCGTGAACACGGGCGTGCTCATGAGGGGAGGAATCTTAATTGTAAATAATACCGGAGAGTTCGCGGGCGCATACATGAAGGGAGGCACCCTGATAATAAGGGGAAAAGCTAAAGGTTACGTTGGTGCGAATATGAAGGGCAGGGTGATTTTCTATAAGGGCGAAGCGATGCTGCCCGCCAGCGCGCCAGATGAAAGCGATATTAAGATGCTGGTCAGGCATCTCGATATAAGCAAGATTGAGGCGATGATGTTCAGGAAATTTTTGCGATAAGCACTTTTAATTCAGGTGTTTGCTTCAGTTCCCATTTTCAACATGGAATTTTCAGTTTATTCTGATTTATCAGAAAATCTTAAATATTCAGAATACAATTTGGAATTCAAGGTGATAAAATGCCAAAGAAAGATGAAAACAAGTCTTGCTGCCCTCCAGCAAATTTGGGCTGCTGCAAGGTAGAATCCGTAATAACAGTAGATGACAGGGGACAAATGGTACTTCCCAAAGAGATCAGGGATAAGGCAAAAATCCATGCCGGGGATAAACTGGCAGTCGTAAACTGGGAAAAGGACGGCGAAGTGTACTGTATCTCTTTAATCAAGGTCGAGGAGCTCGCAGAGATCGTCAAGGGTATGCTTGGACCGGTTATGAAGGATATTCTGGAGAAATAGGAGGTATCAAAATGAAACAAAAGGAAATAAAAAAAGTAGTACGGGAAAAATATGGCAGCATAGCCAGGGACGAAGGCTCCTGCTGCGCTCCTGCAGCATCATGCTGCGGCAGCGCCAGCATTGCGGAAGAAATCGGCAAACGAATAGGATATGGCGATGAAGAGCTAGGCTCGGTACCTGAGGGCGCAAATCTTGGTCTTGGCTGCGGGAACCCCACAGCTCTTGCCTCGTTAAAAGAAGGGGAAATAGTGCTCGACCTCGGCTCAGGCGCAGGGTTTGATTGCTTTATTGCAGCCAACAAAGTGGGGAAAGAAGGAAAAGTCATCGGTGTGGATATGACGCCTGATATGATCGACAGGGCCAGAGAAAATGCAAGGAAAGGTAATTATACAAACGTGGAGTTCAGGCTCGGGGAAATCGAGAATCTGCCTGCGGCGGATAACTCCGTTGATGTCGTCATTTCAAACTGCGTCATCAACCTCGCACCCGATAAAAGCAGGGTCTTTAAAGAAGCATTCAGGGTGCTAAAGCATGGCGGCAGGCTGATGGTCTCAGATATCGCTCTGTTAAAAGAACTTCCAGATTCTATCAGGGAATCCATCGAAGCTTATATTGGCTGTGTTGCCGGCGCAGCAAAGAAAGATGAGTACTTAAAAACAATAAAAAATGCAGGTTTCAGGGATGTACAGGTGCTTGAAGAAACGAGTTTCCCGGTTGAGTTTTTGTCTAATGACCCGGTTGGGAAAGCAGTTATTGAGAAACTCAAGATGCCGATAGATGAAGTTAAAGAAATCGGGAAATCTGTTATTAGTATCAGGGTACAGGGAAGAAAATAGAATAACCGGGATTAAGCGAAGTTAAATGGAGAATATATGGATAAAATAGGAGGAAAGAAATTAATTTTCACAGCGCTGGCGATTTTGATAGTTTGTACAATAATTGTATTTGCATGGCTTGTCCCTCTGCAAAGAACTGTTGGCGTAGCTATTGTCAGTGATGTCGAAATTTCACAGGGACTGGCAGAAAATAATACGGAAATGGAAAGTGTAAAAGTCCATGGAACATTCTGGAATGATGGGGATGTAATTGCCAAAAATTTGACTGCCGTAGTAATATTTACAGATGCTGCCAATAATAAAGTCGTCAGGAAAAATGTTCCAATTGGGGGAGATCTGCTTCCGAACAAAGGGCAGGTAATGGAATTTGATTCAGAATATTTAAGAGAGAAGACCTTACCAAAAACAGAGGTGAATGTAACGATCCAGTTCGATTATATGGAAAATGGGCAATTAAAAACCACATCAACGTAATATTGATATCAGAAATAATCCTTAACTCTCATAACCTGAATTATTATATCAAGTACAAGAGTAACATTTTGTCCAGTAGTACTGGAAGAGATTCTTGCACCAATCCCTGAATCTTTCATCATAGCCGAAGATGGCTGTATTTTGGTCGATCTTTCCATCCTGTCCGGGTAATTCGAGCAAAGAAAACTTATCGCTTGCGATTATTGATATTTTGATCTCATCTAATACTTTGATCTCTAACTTTTTCCTGTTTTTTTCGCTAAGTGGCGCGCTAAATGGTTTAGTGGAGCACATGTATTTTGGAAGTATTACTCTCATTTCCACTCCCTCTTCCAATTTCTTTTCGGTATTGGGCAGATGATGCCTGGGAAAATCATCTGACATGTACCACATGTAGCTCTTTATCCCTTCGCCCAATTTTTCATGGGTATTTAAAATATTATAGACACCTGTTATTATCTCTCCAGTAGAGAGAGCTTCTATTTGTCTTAGAAGATCGGGTGGAATCGGTGCAGTATCATGTTCAAGGAAGTATCCTGATTTTTCCGAAATGAAGTTCAGGTCTGATATGCTGGATAAAACCAGCTTTCCGAATAGTGTATTGTAATATCTACCATCCCCTTTTTTCTCAATTAGCCGTGCTTCTGTTAATCTTGATAATTGTCTTGACGCTTCTGTCGAGTTCATGTCAACTTCTTTAATCAGGTTGGTAAAGGTCATCGGTTTTTCATCAAGAGTTTGGAGTATACCAAGCCTGTTTTCTGAAGACAGTTCCGTAAAAAGCTCGTAGAGTTTCATCGTGTTTCCCGGTTACATTTGTGTAACCTTTGTTATAAGCTTGTTGCCTAACTCCACATTCGTGCCAGATTTTTTTAAGCATTTCCAGATTCAGTAGAAAGTATGCCAACACAAATATTATGAAGACATAATATGTATGTTAGGTAGAAAAATGATTATTTACAACATGCAAATTAAAAGAAAAACTAACTATGGAAAGTGAACTTGTAAGGTATTCAAGGGCGGGAGACGTTTTTCATTATCGTTGGGCTGCCCGTCGCTGCCTCAGAATGATACATCCTAAATCTCTTGTTCGTTACATTGTAATCGAAGGATCTAAGGAACGGGAACTGGCTGGTGAATATGTAATCGATCTTGCTGAATACTCAAATTCAATCGAAGTTAACTTACAAGAAATCGCATATTTCCAATTGAAGCACACCACTGTAAGAAAAGAGCAGCCTTTCAACTTGAGTGATTTGAAAGATACGATTGAGGGATTTGCGAAACGATATTCCGAACATTTCTGTAGGGAGAGCGAAACCCATGACCCTCCAATAGTAACCTTTTCAATTGTTACTAACAGACCCATTGCTGCAAGTTTCAAAAAAAATATACTTAAAATTGGAAAAGGTGGCCTAGGAGCAAATACCCGATTTCAGAAAATTCTTGAAAAGTACACAAATTTGAAAGGAGACCATCTGAATAGATTCTGTGCTTCGCTAAAGTTCACTGATGGAGAGGGGGATTATAACGCACAGCGACACGAACTTCACGTAGAGGTTTCACAATTACTTGCTGGAACTGTTGATAATCCTCAAATCGATAGTATTACTACTCTGGTGCAAGAGAAGGCGTTACCAGATTCAGACGGACGAATTGTTCGAGAGGATATATTCAAGCGCTTTGGGGTTACTTCCGAAAGGGATTTATATCCTGCTCCACCAGAGTTTGAAAATATGGATAATGCAATCCCACGAAAACAACAACAGACACTACTGGATTGCATTCACAATGCCTCGACGCCCATAATAATCTATGCTGCGGGCGGTGTTGGAAAATCAGTTTTTGCTTATCAAATAACACATTCCTTACCAATAGGCTCATTGGGAGTTGTGTATGATTGTTTCGGAGGTGGTCGCTATCGAACTCGAAGTGAGCCGCGACATCGTCATCGTGACGCGCTTATCCAGATAGTAAATGAATTGGCATCCCATGGATTATGTGACCCATTAATAGCCCAATCTACCGCTTTAGAAGATGAAATTTTAAGAAAATTTCGGACACGGATCAGTATAGCTGCTAAGTCTCTAAGGAAAGTAAATGAAAACGCAATTCTAGTTATCATAATTGATGCGGCTGACAATGCGGAAATGGCTGCGAAAGAGTTTGGCCAACCCTGCTTTGTTCATGAACTATTGCGTGAACCTCTGCCAGATGGTTGCCGACTTGTTGCACTATGCAGAACAGAACGAATTAATCTTCTCCAACCCTGCAGCGCAATTCCGCAGTTAGAATTAGAGCCGTTTTCCAAGGAAGAAACTCTCATCCATCTTAGAAGGCACTTTCCACAAGCCTCTGATGCCGATGGATTAGAATTCCATCGATTGACCAATAATGGTAATCCCCGTGTGCAGGCAAATGCTCTAAGTTTAGAGTTTGACACTATTGCAGAAACCCTAGCAAGTCTTGGGCCTTCAGGCACTACAGTTGAAAAGCAAATTGAGGCGCAACTCGACTCTGCTATTTCAGTTGTCAAAGAAACATTCCCCATCGATTATCAGAGTCACATTGATGCAATCTGTCTTGGCCTCGCAAACCTGCCCCCGTTTATTCCGATAAGTGTACTTGCTACAGCCGCTGAAGTTGAGGAAGCAACAGTTAAGAGCTTTGTTGCAGACTTAGGCCGCCCCCTCTGGCTCTCAGATACCTCAGTGCAGTTTAGGGATGAGCCAACAGAAACTTGGTTTCGAAAAAAGTTCTCTGCAACAACGGGACAAATAGCATCTTATGTTACACGTCTTAAGCCATTGGCTCATAGATACACTTACGTTGCTGAGATATTACCTTCTTTACTTTTGCAGGCTGAGAAGTACAGTGAACTGATTGATTTGGCTCTTTCTGATAATCTTCTTCCAGAACATAATCCAATCGACGAACGCAACGTCCGAGTATATCGTCTTCAATTCGCTTTCAAGGCTGCTCTGAAGCTAAAACAATATACTGATGCAACGAGGTTAGCTTTACGCGCTGGAGAAGAGGTTGCTGGCAATAAGCGGCAGCTTGAACTTCTTACAAAGAATGTCGATTTGATTGCCCCTTTACAAAATGCGCAAAGAGTGCAGGAATTAGCCTTTCGGCGTATGTTACGCAGTGGTTGGGATGGTTCAGAAAATGTATATTCAGCGGCGTTGCTATCTTCTGTCGAAGAATTTAAGGGAGAAGCAAGAGGGTACTTGAGAGCAGCAAACAACTGGCTTCAATTGTATTTCGAGGAGCGGGAAAAGATTAAAGATAAGTTTTACCAAGACCTTCTGAAAGATGAAGACATTGTGGAGTTAACATTCGCTCATTTTAACTTGTTTGGAGCATCCAAATCAGTAGATTTTATTCTGAGGTGGCAACCTCCAAATGTAGTCTACCGTGTTGCACGGCAGTTCATCAGGCGACTCATTGATGCGGGAAATCTTGATGCTATCGATGGGATTCTGCAAATCGAATCCCGAAATCAGTACCTAATGATTGCCATAGCGCATGAGCTGTTGGAAGTTGGGCGATTTCCCAGTGCAGATTCGATGGAACAATGTTTAACCTTGCTCACCACGAGCCGCACTCAAATCCCAAAGCCAGATTACTTATATGACACAACCGATTCAGCTCTTGTATCATTCACAGAGGCATGTGCAGCGAGAAATTTGTCAAAAGCTAAGATTTTGCGAGCAATTAGTCACTACGTTCCTATAAGAGCTTCTCGATTTGTGTCCCGCAATTTTCAGGCAGAGGAACGTGATACTTATTTGCGCGCAGTTGCACTTAGATGTGTGCTTTCGGGCAATCTTGAGCCAAGTTTCGATAACCTTCTTCCAAAGGAGTTTGTCGAAAAAGATCAAAACCATAGACACGAGCAAGATGTTCGTGAATTCAAGGAGATAGTTGGAGGGCTGCTACCTTGGTACATAGTTCGCGCTCGTGTTCTAATCAATGATGTAGATGATATATTTGAAGCAGTCGAAAACGCCAGTCAGCGTTCTGAAGATGCACGGAAGAATATATGGAAAGATTCCGATAGCCTCCCATACGAAATATCGCGTATTCACATTGAGATTTTAAAGCTTAATCGAAGGGCAGATGCTACTCAAGTAGACAAATTTTTTACATACTACTTGAAAGAGAACCGGCAAATTCGGATACAAGATCGCTTGAGAGCAGTACGGAGTGCCTTTCGTTTAGATCATCTTTCAGGAATTAAAAGTCAGCTAGAACAATCCGCATATGACGTGGTCGCAGCTGCAAAAAGCGAAGATCCCATAACGAGAGCCGAGTGGTATATCGACTTGGCCCGCGCTGTGCTTCCCGTAAGTCGTGATGATGCAGCTACTTATTTCGATTATGCAATTGAGGTTGTTTCAAAATTTGGTGATGAAATCGTACAGCGTTGGGAAGCAGTTGCTGCATTAGCAAGTCGCAGTACAGAAGGTGGACATACCTCTCCGGAAATGGCCTACCGATTTATTCGTTGTGCTGAATTAATAGGCGACACATCGGAAGTTGATTATAACAGAGCTATCTTGTTATGTACTAGATTATCCCCTGTTTCGGCTTTAGCTGCGTTAAGTCGATGGCGTGATCGAGATGTTGGCGTGTTTGACAAACAACTTCCGGTTTTAGTTGAAGAGATGGTGAGTTCTCATTTTCTTTCCCCATCAGTAGGTTGGTCTCTGTCGGCCCTCTTTGAAGGAGATGGCCTTGATGATTTTGCATCGCTTTGTATAGAACGTGAATCATCACCAGTGCACCGTCAATACATCTTAAACTCAGCTATTCGAGACCTCAGGCTTAACGAGGCATCGGAAAAAAGTTGGCAGAAACTCAAACAAATAGCCCAACAATACTCTATCGAGAATAGCGTACTTGATGACATTCTTACTTTTTATGCTGAAAGTCCTGAAAAGGAAAGCGAGGAAACAACTCAACGAATTCCTCATTCACCTTATGAGGATGAATCAAAGCCAGTTGATTGGGACAATATTCTAAATGATTTGGAATTAACTACAAGTTCAGGAATAAGTCAGGCGATAAAACGCTTTGATGTCGCTTCGGCAACATTTCGTAATCATGAGACATTTTGGCAGGAAGTCTTCAAACGTATTAATGAAAGTGAAGCCAGCAAATTTCTGCGATCACTTGTAGATGCAGAGAATGCAGATAAGTATGATATAAAAAATGCTCTTTCCTATATGCCAGATAATTGGCGTCGAAAAGTCAGCGTTAGAAAGAGTTGGGCAAAGATACTCGAACTGATTGCGCAGCGTTTTGCTTCTGAATTCACAAATCACTATACATTAAAGTATTTCTCGGAGGGTTTTCGGGTAGAAGACGATGCAATGCCGTTCATTCGCAAAGGCATTCTCGAAGGACTATCTAACAATAGTGATCTAGCCGATGCAACCACTTTTTTTGGCTTTGCAGAAATCACCTCAACCCTTATCTCGCCTCAACAAGCAACTGACCTTCTTGATTTTGCACTGACTCGTTTTGAATTACATATCGATGATAAATATGCTGACGGTTGCTGGGCAAAATGGTTAAATCCCCCTGAAGATATGAGGATGGCACTTGCTGGCTTCGTTTGGTCTGCTCTGGGCTCACCTCGTGCTGAAACGCGGTGGCGAGCTGCACATTGTGTAAGAAGACTTGCGGAGATTGATTGTGAGAGCGAAATCGATGCCTTAATCCAATGGATGGAACGTGATAATGTAGATGCTTTTGGAAGCCATAAATTTCCGTTTTACAATCTCCATGCACGTCAATATCTACTAATAGCTTTAGCACGAGTATCTATTGACAACCCACAAATATTAAGACATTATTATGCTATTTTCTCGCAGCATGCGCTCGCGACTATTACTCATATTCTTATCCAGAAGTTTTCAGCCGAAATTGCCCTCAATATCGAAAATGCTTTTCCAAACACCTATAGCAGAGATATTGTCGAACAACTCCATCGAGTAGGTGTAAGCCAACTACCTATCAAAAAAATGGACATGCATAGTGACAAACTTGAAAGTTATTGGCACATAAAAGGAAAGGTTGATACGAATTTAAAGTTCTATCACGGATATGACTTTGATCGTTATTGGTTTGATCCTCTTGGAGAGGTGTTCGGAATTTCAGGTAAGCAAGTTGAGGAACTTGCGACTGAGGTTGTAATCAATGAATGGCGTGTTGATATCGATGGAAGTTTTCAAAGCGATCCTCGTGCCGGATTATGGCGTTCTTCACGGAATGAACTAGAAACAAGGCATAGTCACGGAAGTTATCCACGAACTGATGATTATAGTTTTTATCTTTCCTATCACGCAATGTTTGTTGTTGTAGCCAAATTGCTTAAAAAAATGCCTGTTGTGCATAGACGGGATTGGTGCGAGGATGAGTGGGCAGAGTGGCTCCATTGGCATTTACTGACACGCATTGATGGGCACTGGTTAGCTGACCGTCGTGACCCAGCGCCGCTATTACGGCGAAGCTGTATTCATGAGACGAAAACCGAAAATTGGTGCTCGAAAATAACAACGGTTGATTTTCTAGATGGAATCTTATTTGAGAGGAAGGGGGAAACATGGCTGAATGTATTTGGCTCATGGGAAGAAGGGGATAATGAACTCGAGGAAAGCTTTTATGTTTCCACTGCACTTGTTTCACCTGCGGTTTCTCAATCGCTTTTAAACGCATTAACCACTTGCTCAGACCCACATGATTTCAAGTTACCTGATTACCAAGAAGAATCCATGGAGTTTGAATCGTACCCCTTTGAGCTCAAGGGATGGATTTGGCGTAAGGATACAGATAATCGTCTTGATAAATATGATCCACAAGCAGGTCAAATAGCTTTTCCACCCTATCAAGTTGGAAAATCAATTGTTGAAAAGTTGGGTTTGTCATCTGATTCAGAACAACGAGAATGGTTCTTACCCAACACAGATAAAGCATCCATACTGGGTGAGCTTTGGAGTACAAATAAGTCCAGTCAGGATGAAGATCCACTTAGGCGCGGCGAGAGATTGAGTGCGTCGCTCGCTTTTTTAAAGAACCTTTGCTCGAATATAGAATGTGGACTCATCTTTCAAATACAAATCAATCGACGGTTCAAGCGAAAATCATATATGAGGAATGAAGATGAAATTAGATACATACCCCCGTATAACAAAATTTATATCCTCTCAGCAGATGGCAAGCTCAGAGATGCAGAGACGCAGTATCAACTTAGGTAAAGCACTGGTCGAAGAACTTGGTTTAAACCCAGGAGTTGATACGCTTGCACGTTGGATGGCTCATTATATTGCTGAACAAATGACAATTGCCGAAAATACAACAGGTGATGACAAAATTAAGGCAGAACAACATTGCTTTGAGACTATACTAAAGCTCTGGGAACATAGATCATCTTTACCGAATGGACGACGTCCTTTTGAAAGTTTCGAACCTATTTTTCGGGCATTAGAGCGATTAGACCCAGAAAAAAAGCAACCTTATTATTTCAATAATATAATAGAAAATTCATCAGAACCTGATAAAACATATACAATTCCTGCAAATGTTCAACAGTGGATAGATGTTGCATCAGGTATTGATCGAGTAGTACGGATATGGCTTGATTATGTTTTCAAACAGGCAGCACTCTGTGCTACTGATGAGCCCACAAAAGAATTGCTAAAAAATTGTGTTAATTTACAGGAATTTGATGATATTTCTACAATTATTCTTCTAATCCCTGACAACTTTCAAAAAGCTGATGCGGTTTCTCCCAAAAGTTTCCAACAAAAAAGGACCAAATTGATAAATGATAGAATTCAAGATCTTGAAGCGTTCAGTGATTTCAACCAGAAATTACTTTCTATATTAAGGAAAGAGCTTGAGGATATATCAGAAGATGATTCTTCTATTAATGAAGACGAATCAAACTAAATACATACCTAAAAAATTTTTTGGAGTTGATACCTTCTTGGATATGATGTTCCTCCGAGGATGCAATTCAAAACGGCCTTATTCGTTTTGATGATGAATACACGGGTTTTATTGCTCTTGAAGGTACGTCCATGAACTTTGGGAGTTTGATTGCGAAGCGGAGCATTCGGTTTGGGTCATGGACTTCGATGCACATTGAAAGGTATGCAGTACTAAAGCCACAAGCCATATACCAAGCCTGTTTTCTGAGGACAGTTCCGTAAATAGCTCGTAGACTTTCATCGTGTTTCCTGGTTACATTTGTGTAACCTTTGTTACATATCTCTTTCTAACTCCACATTCGTGCCAGATTTTATTTAAGGATTTCCAAACCCATTTTTCTCCTGATGACAAAAATGGTCGGACACGAATTTGCATTCTATGTGACTTTGAAGCCAAATATGATAAAAGACCTCAAAATCAGATGCGACTACAAGGAGGAATTCGAGTTCGGAGGCACCCTTGAAGCCGATGAGATTACGATGGTCGAAGGCGAAATCCTGAGGGTCGCGGGCAAATTCGGTGTAATAGATTTGGGCATTTCAATGTCCGAGTTGAAGAAGATCATTAAATAAAGAGGTGGAAAAATGAATAAACATTACATAAACATAATTGCAGTGTTTGCACTCATATTCATGATTGCTCCTGCTAATGCTGAACTTGGAATCGTACTGGACCAGCTCTCGCCCCAGCCGGTTGAGCCGGGTCAGGATTTAACACTGTCAGTCAGGCTTGATAATCAATTTAGCGATATAGAAAATGTAAGGCTTGAGATTCTTCCTGACTCGCCTATTAAACTCAAAAATGAAAATGACCGCATTATCGACGAAGGCAATATTATCAAATATGGCGCTGTCGCAGAAACTTATCTGCTGCATGTCGATCCTCTCGCGACTTCAGGTTCATACGATATTGAATTCAGGGCAAGCTGGTTTAGCAACAACATGTTGAGTGAAACCAACAAAACCTTCAAGGTAATGGTACGGGGAGCACCGCAGCTCATGATTTCTAATATCACGATAAATCCCGGGCGCATAAGCCCGAAGGATAAATTTGATATTACATTTTCAGTCTCAAATGACGGAACCGGTACGGCACGGGATATACAGGTAAGCGCTGTAACGGGCGGTCTGCCTTTCGTATCTGTGGATGCTGATACTAAGAATATAAAAAGACTCATTCCTGGAGAATCCATTCAACTGGGCTACGCTATCCAGGTTAAAGATAAGACCGAAATTTCATCGTACTCAATCCCCATCAGAATGGATTATAAGGATGAGAACGGGGAAAACCAGAGCTCGAAAAGTTTCGCAGGCGTCCGGGTACTCGGAAAGGCAGAACTTGCGATTTCTGACCTGAAAATCGAACCGCAAAATCCGGTAGAAGGCGACCTTGTCACTGTTACTATGCGTATTGAAAATTCAGGAACCGGTGAGGCGAAATCCGTGAAAGTCAACCTCGATGCCCCATTTAAAGGGACAAGAACCGCTTTCCTTGGCAAGATCAAACCTGATGATGATGCGCCAGGCGTTTTTACCTTCTACGCAGAGAAGGGAGGCGACATTCCATATTCAGCTAATATCGAATTTGAAGACGATCTCGGTGCCCGGACTGTCACTGAACCTTTGAACCTCTATGTGAGCATCCCGAATAAAAATGGTATGGCTGCACCGGCTATTGTGACCCTGCCGATCATTGCTGGAGGAGTATATTATCTTCACCGCAGGAAAAAATCAGATAATACCAAATGACGAGGATATATGTTCAATAACGTTAAGCTGTCGTTGTTTCTGGCATACAGGTCAATGATGAAAGGTAATAAAAGCACACTGCTTTTAATTATCTTTATAATGTCCTTGATCTTTGTAAATTTAGTATTTATAGGTTCCATTTTTCTCGGGGTGACAGAGGCAACCAACAAACAGGTAATCAACTCGCTGTATAGCAATGTAGTGATCGAACCCAAAAAGGATGACAAATATATAAGCGATGTCTATTCACTGGAACAAAAGATAAAAGGCGTTCCGGGTGTAGTGGGCATCTCCTCACAATATGTAACGGCTGCTACACTTTCCTATAAGGATAAACATGGAACCTGGGGTCTGCGTTCCATTAATCCGGATGACGAGATGAAAGTGACTACAAATCATAATTACCTCATCGCCGGCGAATACCTGAGCAAGCTCGACGACAACGAGATCTTACTCGGAAAAGAGATTGCAGGAGGGTATGGCGGTGACCTTGATTACAGCTCACTTGGAGTTAAAGTTGGTGACAGCATAGATGTGCAGTTCGATAATGGCGTTAAAAAGACCTACAAGGTAAAGGGAATTTTTGATGCGAATTTCATCCAGACCAACACGATGGGATACATCAGCCAGAAAGAGATGGAATCCGTAGTCGGCCTGAAAGACAAAGCTTCACAAATACTGGTCAAGACCAGGGATAATGGAAATGAAGCCTGGTACGTAAAGCAGTTCCAGGAGATTGGCATTAAAGAACAGATAAAACCATGGACAGTCTATGCCGGCATGGTAAAAAACATAACGAACAGCTTTGACATGATAGCAATGATGATAACTGCAATCGGCTTGTTTGTCGCGGTCATTACTATTTTCATAATAGTCTATACCAGTACTATCAGCAAGCGAAAGCAGATAGGGATTTTGCGGGCTGTCGGAATAGAAGAATCCATAATAATACAATCGTATATCTTCCAGGCATTGTTCATTGTGATTTGCGGCATTTTTATCGGCTTAATAATAATATTTTTTGCCATAAAACCATATTTCATTGAGCATCCATTGAAATTCCCTATAGGCCTCGCTTCATTAATGATCCTTCCTGAAAAAGTTTCGATGAATGTGATAAGCCTGATAATAGCTGCGATTGCTGCCGGGTTTATACCTTCATGGATGGCGGTCCGTAAAACGATAATAGATACAATATGGGGTGATTAAAATGACAGGTTTTACCGAACCCATCTTGGAAATAAAGGGACTTTCCAGGATTTATGGCATGGGAGAAGTTAAGGTGAAGGCACTGAATAAAGTCTCATTCGATATTTTGCGAGGGGATTTTGTAGCTATTATGGGTAAGAGTGGAAGCGGCAAATCAACACTGCTGCACCAGCTCGGATTGCTCGATATGCCAAACTCCGGTGAGATCATTTTCGATGGGAAAAACATCCTGGAGCAATCTGAATCCCGGAAGGCGAAATTCCGTTTGTCAAAATTCGGTTATGTCTTCCAGGAGTATGCGCTTCTGCCCGAGCTTACTGCACTTGAAAATGTCTATCTGCCTGCAATGGCGCTGGGCAGGAAGAAGGAAGAGTATTTGAAAGCCGGGACTATCGCACTTGAACAGGTCGGACTTGGCACAAGGCTGCATCACCGTCCCCGTGAGATGTCTGGAGGAGAACAGCAGCGTGTTGCGATTGCAAGAGCGCTGATAAATAAACCGGATATATTGTTTGCAGATGAGCCGACTGCAAATCTTGACAGTGCCTCTTCAAAACAGATAATTGAGCTATTCCAGAAATTAAATAGAGAGACCAGGCTCACGATCCTGATGGTAACGCATGAACCCGATGATATGGAGTATGTGAGCACGGTAGTCTGGCTCAAGGATGGAGAACTTGCAGAGCGGGGGGCATGATAAAAAATGGGTTCAAATCCCATCCTCCGCAAGCTTTTAATTTTTTAAGCAGGCAATTATGACAAAAATCAAAGAATTAATCTCTAAGGAAAGGTCGCAATATCTGGTCTTTATCGGCTTATCTATTGGAGTTGTAGTGCTGACAGGAATACTTTATTTTTCTGACAATCCTTTTCAGCGATTTATCGGCGGAATAAATCCCTTAATAGCCTCATTTTTTATTATCTTGTTGGGCGTTATTTCTTTATCCTTTCTTCTTTCCAAAGGTTGGTTCGCAATTTATAAAAAAGAGAATCTTAAAGGGCTGGTTCGCCGTTCCATTCTCGCAGCGCCATTTGCGTTAATAACAATCCTGGTTGTTGACCTTAATGTTCCTTTCCCTGCTGATTTGAACGTTTTGTTTCCTGAATCCCTGTTGTTTTACCCGGCTATCGGATTTTTTGTTGAAATCCTTTTTCACGTATTGCCCCTTTCGATACTCTTGATTTTTCTGACTTCGATTTTTAAGAATGCAAATCATAAAAATATTATCTGGATTTGCATTATCATCGTCTCGCTATTGGAACCTGTTTATCAAACTATGCCGCTGTTTTCTTCAAGCCATTACCCCTTATGGGCTGCAACAGTTGTTTTGCTTAATTTGTTTTTATTTAATTTGTCCCAGTTATACATTTTTAAGCAATATGATTTCATTTCGATGTATTCATTCAGGCTTGTGTATTACCTGATTTGGCATATTGTATGGGGCAATATACGCATATTATACTTCAGTGCTATGCATAGCGATAATTTTACTGTGATGCAGTTGCTCCACGCTTGCATTTTTATTTAAACATCAAAATAACCTTAAACGCTATGGCCGATTTTTGGGGAAAAACACTGACCGAGACGATGGAAAATTTTATTAACACTTCTATCTTATACAAGAAGGGTAATTGAAATGGCAAAAGAACCTGAAAAAACTCCTTTCGAAGAAGAATTGCTTGCTGAACTATCAAAACACAATGAAAGTTTAGAGCGTGTCGCTGAATCATTAGAGAAAATTGAAGTTATTTTATCGGCTGATTTTGACGATGAACATTTACAGCATTTAATGGCACGTAGGTTGAGATAACCCATATTTACCAATGTTTTGCAGCTTTCAACTCAACTGAACCCTTTTAAATCGTCCTATTTCTTTTGAAAGTAGTTGAGATATATTACAGCCAACGCAATAACTAAACTAAGACTAATTACCTTCATCAAGAAATAATTGTCTGGTGGAATCAATATGGTAACAACAGTCGAACCAAAAAGAAGTATCGTAAGATAGATAAGAATAATGGTTAAATGTTCAAGTGCTTTTGAGGATTTAGATAATTCTTCTGTCGATGCAGACAGTTTTTCCATCAATTTCTCAAGCTTTTTAGAGGTTACCGAATAATAAACTATCGGAATTATGATTCATGGAGTGCCATGCATCGCAATCAATAGACATGATGTACCAAATAAAATTTGCTACTTTATTTTTGGGCAACGACTAGATGAATCTCTTAATTCTCGAATCGCTTCATTATCTGGAGAACCTGCACTACCACCCACCATTTATCCACTCCTCTGTAGATGCGATATCTCGAATTACCTCATTGTCTGGGCTTGCAGGCGTAATTTGCATACTTTGACATTCATAATAATTTGGAGTGATATAAAGGATGCTGCTTAAATCCTACTTATCGGCACTCTTTTATAACGGTATCACAAATACAAGTAAAAAGATATTTGGTAGAACATGTCTCCACAAATTTGGAATAAATTGCCCGATTCATTATCTGGTTTTTTCTTGACATTGCATGTAATGTTTCTAACTTTTTGGTTTCTTAGCAGGTTAAGTAGCTGCAATACGATACCATACCTTTTACCTGTCTCAATTAGCGGAATACTTGTTGGAAGTTTCATGTATTATATTGTGGGACATCATTTTATGATTGAAAGAGATGAACACAAGACCGAATCTGATATTTTTGGCTCTGCTATAGCATATTGGTTTATCGCCTTGGTTGCTTATGGAACATTGTTTGTATTGATAAATTGGTTGATATATTGGTATATGCAACCACCTGCACCACCTTTAGCTAATGGTTGGATGCGATAAGGACTACTACCTTTGAAGTAATTCCTTTCCATTCTTTAATTTGAACACTGGATTAAGGACACTGCATAAAGCAAAGCTGTTAAGCGTATGTTTGTATTAAGCCACTACTGTCAACCCATTAGAACTCGTTAAATCGTTTGTGAAGCTGAAAAAAGTAAAAGGGGATATTCGTGCCCATTTTTGCCAAAAAGCCAAATAATCTCCAGAAATTCAATTTCCCTTTATTAAAACCACGTCACTCTTGCTCTTCTTGCAACATGCACCAGTCCCAGCATCACAGGCACTTCAATTAGCGGCCCAACAACGGCAGCAAACGCCTCGCCTGAACCAATCCCGAACACTGCGATAGCCACCGCAATTGCAAGTTCAAAATTGTTGCTTGCAGCCGTGAAAGCAAGCGTCGTGGATTGCTCATAGGAAAATCCCAGCCTGTATGACATGAAAAAGGACAGGGCGAACATTATGGAGAAATAGGCAAGCAGCGGAATTGCAATCCTGAAAACATCCAGCGGCAGCTCGACGAGTTTTTCGCCTTTTAATGAGAACATAACAACAATGGTAAACAGCAGTCCTATAAGCGCGGTCGGGCCGAGCTTTTTCATGAAGACATTATCATACCACGTTATCCCTTTCTGTTTCAGCAGAACTGACCGCGTTATTATGCCTGCAATGAACGGAATACCAAGATAGATGAAAACCGCCTTTGCTACCTGCCACACGGATATATTTACGATTACACCGGCTCCCGCGCCCCCTATCCATGTGGATAACACGGTGATAAATACATACGCAAGCACCGAATAAAGCGCCACCTGGAATAGTGAATTCATGGCGACAAGCACCGCGCACAGGTCGTTATCCCCGCCTGCAAGCTGGTTCCAGACAAGCACCATGGCGATACAGCGGGCAAGACCTATCAGTATCAATCCGATACGGTATTCAGGCATGTCAGGGAGGAAAATCCATGCAAGAGCGAACATGAGAACGGGACCGATAATCCAGTTCTGGACGATTGATGCGCTCAGGGCTTTCCCCTGCTTCCTCATTTTTGAGAGTTCCTCGTATTTCACGCCTGCCAGAGGCGGGTACATCATCCAGATAAGCCCTATCGCAATGGGCAGCGATACCTGTTCGACGCGGACAGCGTCAAGTATGCTGGCTATCTCCGGATAGGCAGAGCCGGCAATTATCCCGACTGCCATGGCGAGAAGAATCCAGAAAGTCAAATATCTGCTAATCCAAGAAAGTTTTTCATTCATTAATCCAGTTCATGATTCTTTGTGAAATAAAACCCCATGGGTGGATTCAAAAAAATTTGAATTATATCATTTCAAAGCCGCGATAGCCTTCTTACCGCTGTGAGAAAGTGAATAAAAGGTGAACCGCGAACGTTTTTTTACGCAAATCATACCGTGTTTTTTCAGGAGTGACAGGTGATACGAAATAGCCGGTTTTTTAGAATTCAGTTTTCGTGCCATCTCATCCATACAGTGCTCCCGCTGCTCAAGCATCAACAGGATTTCCAGGCGGTCGGAATTTGAGAGGAGTTTCAATTTCTTTGCAATTTCCTTTGATGCCTGCCTTAATGGTTCGTGTTCGTTTTCAAGACTCAAAAGCCAATCTTTTCGAAGTTTTTCATCGCCCGGGCAGCATAGTTCTGCCGGTTTGGATTCGCATGGACATTTATTCTTCATGGTTCCTGATTTAAGTTCTTTACCTAGTTATAATTCTTTAAATATCTGCTTTTGGGCAGACATGGCAAGTATGGAATTCACAAGCTTCTTGCCCTCTTCTATATCATTAACTTCCCTGATAGTAACTTTACCGCTTGCGAAAAAATTTACCTCACGCCTCCCAAGGCGCACTAATACAACGCCAAGGCTTTCGGAATAACGTGCACCCAGTGTTTCTGCAAGCTCTTTCAGGTCCGGAGGGCTATCTAGATAAGCGATTATCCTGAGCTTCCATGAGTCTGAAAGACAGGGAAGCACCTGTTCTATTCGTTCGACAAACATTCTTATGCTTTGGATTAAAGATACCGAAGATAAGTGTATAACCTTAATATCAAAAAAAGTTGAATCTAGATACGAAAAGGTAAGTATCATTTATCAATTAAACTTTCTTTTATTAATCTGATTATGTTAACTGCATTATCATTCAGTTTATAATATTTATGTTTGGAACGATAGTATGAGTCTATTATTTTGAATCTTTTTAATATTCCCAGGTTAGATGAAACCAGATTTTGTTTTTCATTTAAATTGTAAATTATTTCACAAACGCAGTGGTCCCTGTTTAAAAGCATTAGAGTAATCTTTAATCTTGAAGGATTACCGAGAAGTTTTAACATTTTGCTTGCTTCATGAAATTTATCTGATTCCAACAAATCCTTTTCTACCTGAAGTTCAGTTTCCCAATCACTTTTGATTGCACAATCTGCCGGGCAGCACCTTCTCGTTTGCATGGAAAACAGAAAGTCTTTGTAGGATAAATATTTTCCCCGAATATCAATTTATCTTGATAATCAGTTTTATGGTTTATATGATTTGAAACCTGAAATAGCGCTAAGAGAGGTAGAATTATGAATTACGAAACAATCAAAATCGAAAAAGTAGAAAAAAACTGCCCGGCATGCGAGGAATATGCAGAGAAACACTCCACAAACCCGCCCAAAATTGCGGTTATGGCATGTGATGGAGCATGCGCCAGAGGCGAGGTTGCGCGGCTGGCGGCAAACCTCGTAGCCCACAGGCTTGCCCCGGAAAACACAGTACGCATCTGCCTCGGCGGCGCTTTCACAAAGGATACCGGCCAAAGAAATCTTATCCGCAGGGCAAGCAAAACGATTGCCATAGAAGGATGCTTTATATCCTGCTCCTCAAGAATGATGAAAGGTGTATTGCCCGACCTGTGCCCTGAAATAGTCCAGGCGGATACTCTCTATGAAACTTCTCTCCCATTCGGGATAGATGAAGTATCAGAGGAAGAACTCAGGGAATGTGCCCGTACTGTAGCCGAGGCTGTAGTGGCAGAGCATATTAAAAATAGTGCTTCCGGTAAAGCATCTGCCAAAGAGTCTGTATGCGGCTCATCCGGGAATAAAAAATCAAGCTGTTGTGGAAAATAATATACCGCTGATTTCCTGAGCATTTAATATTTCATAATTTTTTTAGCTTTTTTTCTGTGTATTTCAATTCGTTATATCTATATACTGCAAGACTAATTTCAAGCAGGGTATTAAAATGAAAACATGCATCATGTGCGGTGGCGAAGGGACAAGACTGCGCCCCCTGACTTTTGACAGGCCAAAACCGATGATTCCGCTTTTGAATAAACCATCATTAGTTCACCTTGTTGAACATCTGGCTATCGAGGGGTTCAATGATATCGTTCTCACCCTGGGTTATCTTGGCGGTGAGATAGAAGCCGCGCTCGGTGACGGCAGTATGTACGGCGTGCATGTTGAATATGTCCATGAGAAAGAGAAGCTGGGAACTGCAGGTGGAGTGAAAAACGCAGAAAAACTTTTTGAAGGCGAGCCTTTCATGGTGGTTGGCGGCGACCATGTGATGAACCTCGGGCTCCGGGAATTCGTTCGTTTTCATGAAAAAAACGATGCGCCCGTTACCATCGGTTTAATCCCGATAGACGACCCGCGCGAATATGGTATCGCGGACATGGATGTCAATAACAGGATTAACAGGTTCTTTGAAAAACCGGGACCGGGTGAGATTTTCAGCAACCTTGCAAGCACGGGCATATACGTATGCGACCCTGAAATCCTGAAGTGGATCCCAAAGAAAAAATATGATTTTGCAAAAGACCTTTTCCCTGATATCATGAAAAAAGGGAAGCCGATAAATGGTTATCTCGTACGCGGAAGATGGACTGACATAGGTAATCCCCATGCTTACAGGGAAGCATGCAGGTGGATGCTTGAGCAGATGCCCGGAACCAAGATTTCAGGTCGGCTTGACATTAAGGATGCAAAAATTACAGGGCCAATTGACATCGGGCATGATGTCTCCTTCGGTTCAAACTCAGCGGCTGTTGGACCAATCGTAATCGGAGAGAACACTTCAATTGGCGATAATGTCCTGATTGGCCCTTATACATCCATCGGCTCAAACTGCACGATAGGCAGCAATTCAAGAATCCTTTCTTCGTATATCTTTGATAATGTAAATATTGGAGATGACTGTGCTATTTCAGGCGCTGTTATTGATAATGCCACCAGGATAAATGACTCGTGCATTCTTGAGACTGGCACGGTGATAGGTCCAAGGGTAATAATCGAGGACAAGGTCACGATTCATTCAGGTGTCAGGTTGTGGCCTGAGGTTACTGCAAAAAAGGGAACGAGGGTAAAAGATACTCTGGTGAATAAGGATTTCGGGAATGAGACAAACGGTTCTTAGGATTCCATAATTTCTACTGAGCCATCTTTTTTTCCGATATAAACAACATCCACTTTAGTAAATATCCCGTGCTCCACGATGCCTGTACACTGTGAAATCTCCCTGTCAAGAGAAAAAGGGTCGGCTATTTCCCCGAAATCCCCATCCAGAATGAAGTTCCCGTTATCTGAAATAACAGGACCGTCTTTATTAACACCCATGCGCACAACAGCATTTCCTCCCAATTTTGCAACCTGTTTTACCACCAGCTTTCGTGCAAATGGCAGGACTTCAAGGGGTACAGGATGGTTCAGGACTTCGGCTACTTTGGATTCATCCGCCACCACAACAAACTTTTTCGCAGATTGCGCTACGATTTTTTCCCGCGTATGCGCGGCGCCGCCCCCTTTGATTGCAGCAAAATTAGCCACCTGGTCCGCGCCGTCTATGTCGATATCAAGCACAGGATGCTCATCAAGTGTTGTTAGCGGGATACCGTTCTCTGCTGCCAGGAACGCAGACTGGTACGATGTCGGCACACCGAGTATTTTCAAGCCCGATGCCACACGTTTTCCGAGTTCTTTTATTGCGTATGCGGTTGTTGAACCTGTGCCTAGTCCGACGACCATGTTGTCTTTGACGAGTTGCGCGGCTTTTTCGCCCGCAACCTGTTTGGGATTGGTGGAGCTTTTCATAATGTGCACGTTTATGCTTTTTTATTATATACATTTAATGAGCAAGCTTGAGAAACACATCCTCAAGGTTGGGCTGGGCAATCTCAATATTCTTGATATGAACATCACAGAATTTCTTCATCACATTATCGATAATAGATTCAACATTCTCAGCCACGATTTTTATTTTCCCGTTCTCGTGCAGGACATCAAGAATACCGGGGACATCCTTTAACCGGGAATCATCAAACTTCCCCATGTACTCTATTGTAATAGTCTCGCCAAGCTTCATCTGTCTCTTTAACTCAGCCGGCGCCGCATTGGCGATTATCTCGCCTTTCTTGATAAATGCAATCCTCTCGCAAAGCTGCTCTGCTTCCTTCATATAATGGGTTGTCAGGACAATTGTAATCCCTTTTTCATCATGTATCCGCTTTATCAATCTCCTGATTTTAATCGCCATATCAGGGTCAAGACCCACCGTCGGCTCATCCAGGAACAGGAGGCGCGGCTCATTCAGTAGAGCTTTCGCAAGCGAAAGGCGCTGCTTTGTGCCTGTGGACAGCGAGTCAAACCTGACATTCCTGAAGGGCTCAAGTTCAAGCATATCAATGACCCTTTCAATAGCCGAATTGTCTAACCCATAGAGCAATGAAAAATATTTGAGGTTCTCATAAACCGTAAGGCTCCAGGGAAAATTCGGGTTCCCGCTGCTCACATTCACTATGCATTTTACGCTGTTCGGGTCAGAAAGCGCATCAATTCCAAAGACTTCCACGCGCCCACTGTCCGGTATTGTGAGTGTGGAAAGGATGGATATCAGCGTAGTCTTTCCAGCGCCGTTAGGTCCCAGGATGCCGAAAATCTCACCTTCTTCGATATCAATGGAAACGTTCTTTAAAACCTCTTTTTTACCAGCGCCATCTTTATAATATTTAAATAAACCCTCGGCTTTAACTGCAAGCATGGATTGAATAATGACCTAAAATACTATAAACTTTCTTTATGGAAGCCATTTAAATTAATCTTTGAAATTTCTTTTTTATTGATTTATAGCCCTACAATCCAGTAAATATTAATATAGGTTATTATAAGATGATAATGAAATAAAATTTTTACAAAAACGAAGGGTGATGCAAATGTTCAGGGCAGGTTTTATCGGGAATTTCATTGAGATTTACAACGCACTTGCATCCTTTATTCTAATTTTCCTTATCGGGCATATTGTTTTATTGTCACGCAAACTGGACAAACCCCTGCTAAAAGCCAGATTATATCTTGCCGAACAAATAATGCAGGAGACATGGATTTATATTTCAATTGCCGGGGCAGCATTTTCACTCCATGAATTAATTAATTTCGTACTCCGGCTCACAACCTATGGAAATCTGGTCAACGATTACTATTTGCCCGAACTGACACAAACGATTTTCCTCATATCTTTTATATTGGCAATCTACAACTGGCATAAGTTCATCGGCAAGTCTGTGATCAAAAAATGACCGATGGCTTAACTATTGATACTTTTTCAAATCTTCAGGTTAATCTTAAATAAAAAAGGGAAGTAATTGAGACTCTATTGTTCATGAATCAAAAATAGAAAATCCGGGATATGATATTCTGAAAAATAGATTAACCCTTGATTGGCATGGAAAAACATTAATTTCAAGGTGCCTATGATTGAAACTTATTTATTTTTCGGGATGATTCTGTTTTATTTGCTTGGAGCCATTTCAGCTTTTATTTTAAATGGAAAAGACCGTTTATGCGCTTACACATCTTTTTTGAGTGCCTCCATAGCTTCCGTATTCGGGGTAATATTCTCAGGTTCCATTTTACTGGGCAAGGATTTCTCATTGACTCTTTCAGGCTCACCAATCCTGAATTTTGGATTTTTTGCAGATAAACTCTCTGCATTCTTCATTTTTGCAATATCGATAACGGCTTTTGCAGTTTCGATTTATTCAACAGGATACGTTAAAGAATATTTCGGGAAAAAGAATATCGGCTATCTCTGTTTCCTATATAACATTTTCATTCTCTCCATGATCCTTGTTGTCTCTGCGAACAATGCAATCATGTTCCTGATAGTCTGGGAGTTAATGTCAGTAATATCATATTTCCTTGTGGTCTTTGAGCATGAAAAAGAGGAAACAAGGAAAGCAGGGTTCATCTATATTTTAATGACTCATGTTGGAACCGGTTTCATTATTCTATCGTTTTTGATAATGGCAGGTTCAGGAGGGAGTTTCAGCTTCGAAACATTCCGAGCCGCGGGCATGACCATGCCTTCTCAATTAAAAGATATGGCTTTCCTGTTCGCCCTTATCGGATTCGGGACAAAGGCCGGTATCGTACCGCTCCATATCTGGCTTCCATACGCCCATCCGGCCGCGCCCAGTAACGTATCTGCGCTCATGTCGGGTGTAATGATCAAAACCGCGATTTACATGCTCATCCGGGTTTCGATTGATTTCCTTGGCGGAGGAGCGTGGTGGTGGGGTATGCTGCTCTTGATTATAGCATCGGTTTCCGCGCTTATCGGTGTGATGTATGCGTTAATGGAACACGATATGAAACGCCTTCTCGCTTTCCACAGCGTCGAGAATATCGGGATAATCCTTATCGGAGTCGGGGTTTCCATGATTTTCATGTCTTCAGGGCACCCCGACCTTGCGGCATTCGGGTTGATTGCAGCCCTTTACCACACGATTAACCACGCTGTCTTCAAATCCCTGCTCTTCATGGGAGCGGGTTCGGTAATATATTCAACCCACACCAAAAATATCGAGGAATATGGAGGGCTGATAAAGAGAATGCCCTGGACTGCTTTCTTTTTCCTGATAGGCGCGATATCCATCTCGGCGCTTCCTCCATTCAATGGTTTCGTAAGCGAATGGCTTACATTGCAGGCGCAGTTGCTGAGCATCAATCTCACGGATAATATCACAAAAATTGCAGTGCTTTTTAGCGGCGCAGGTCTGGCCTTAACGGGCGCTCTTGCAGCCGCTTGTTTTGTTAAGGCGTTCGGTATCAGTTTTCTTGCGCTTCCAAGAAGCCCTCATGCTGAACACGCAAAAGAAGTGCCAGTGCCCATGCTTGCAGGAATGGCTGTTCTTGCCTTGATGTGCATTGTTCTTGGCATCCTGCCGTTTTATGTGGTCAATATACTTGATTCGGTATCTACCCCGCTTGTCGGGACAAGTATAGCTTCCAGGATCAGTTTTGACCTGACTATCGGGACGCTTTCCTCGTTCCCCGCAAGCATCTCCACAACATGGATTGCACTTCTGGTATTCGTCATTCTCCCGCTTCCGGTTATTGCGTACATGTTGGTGAGCCGGACGAACACGGTAAAATACGAAACATGGGGATGCGGACAGCCGGTTTTGACTTCCAGGAATGAATATACGGCAACAGCTTTCTCAAAGCCCATTCGCATGTGGCTTGGCGGAATTTTCCGTCCCCACAGGGAGATCCAGACCACTTATTCGGATTCACCGTTCTTTAAGGACAGGGTGATCTTTGAGTCAGAGATAGAGCCGGTATTTGAGAGATATTTGTACAGGCCTGTCACATGGGTCGTGCTAACGGGGTCGAGATTAATGAGAGTTATCCAGACAGGGTACATCCAGACATACCTGCTTTACATACTTATCACGCTGGTTATTGCGCTGATTTTTGTGGGAAGCGGGGCGTAGAGAAAAACCACCAATCCTACACTAATAATCGGTATACTTTCACTGGTTAGTCTTAAATACAAAAACGTAGGTAAAAAGTGGTTCTGTTATTCATAAATTAAAAATGAAAAAAGCTGGGATAAAATATAATAAAACTTGTCAACTGTTTTTGTTCGGTTCCGATAATATCAATCGATAATTTTCCGGTGAAATGATGGATACATATTTATTTTTTGGACTTTTTCTTTTTTATCTTATTGGCGCCATATCATCTGTGCTGTTTAATAAAAAAGACAGGGTTTGCGCCTTTATTTCGTTCATAAGCGCGGCTGTTGGCTCCATTTTCGGGATTGTTTTCTCGCTATCTGTTATTTTCGGTGCTACTTTTTCATTAGCCCTTCCTGGCACTTCATTCCTGCAATTCGGTATTTTTGTGGACGCGCTGTCAGCATTTTTCATTCTTGTCATCTCGATTGCAGTCTTTGCAGTTTCAATATATTCAATCGGGTACGTGAGAGAATATTTCGGCAAAAAGAATATCGGATACCTTGGTTTCCTTTATAACATCTTCATTCTTTCAATGATACTGGTGGTTACTGCAAATAATGCGGTCATGTTCCTGATAGTCTGGGAATTGATGTCTGTGATATCTTATTTCCTTGTTGTTTACGAGCATGAGAAACCAGAAACCAGGAAAGCGGGTTTTATCTATATCGTGATGACTCATATCGGAACAGGATTCATCATCCTGTCCTTCCTTATTTTCGCGGGTTCAAGCGGCAGCTTCAACTTCGAAACATTCCGCGCAGCAGGTACTGCAATGCCTCCGCTATTGAAGGACATGGCATTCGTATTTGCCCTTATTGGTTTCGGGGCAAAAGCAGGAATCGTGCCGCTTCACATATGGCTTCCTTACGCCCACCCGGCAGCGCCGAGCAATGTTTCGGCGCTCATGTCAGGCGTGATGATCAAAACCGCTATTTTTATGATGATCCGTCTTTTCTTTGATTTCCTGGGCGGCGGTTTTGCATGGTGGGGATACCTTGTGCTCGCCATGGGAACGCTCTCGGCAATCATCGGTATATTATACGCAGTCGTCGAACCTGATATCAAGAGAATGCTTGCCTTCAGCAGTATTGAGAACGTGGGAATTATTTTAATCGGCATCGGCGCTTCAATGATATTTTTTGAAGGCGGGAGACCTGTTCTTGCAGCCATCGCGGCAATAGCAGCGCTTTATCACCTGCTCAATCATTCGGTATTCAAAGGATTATTGTTCATGGGCGCAGGCTCCATAATTTTTTCAACACATACAAAGAACATCGAAAACCTGGGCGGTCTCATAAAGAAAATGCCGGTAAGCTCGGTTCTTATCCTTGTCGGGGTGCTGTCCATTTCGGCATTGCCGCCATTTAGCGGTTTTGTCAGTGAATGGCTTACCTTCCAGTCATTGCTTCTGGGTTTTAATTTTAATACATTTACTATGATAGTGCTGTCCATCAGCGCAGCGGTTCTTGCTCTCACCGGAGCGCTTGCTGCATTCTGTTTCCTGAAAACATTCGGCATAGGATTCTTAGCCCTCCCGAGAAGCGAGCACGCGGAACATGCAACCGAGGCAAACACGCCGATGCTTCTTGGAATGGGAATCTTTGCAGTATTATCAATCTTGCTGGGCATTTTACCATTCTATATCCTGCCCTTGCTGGATAAGGTCGCCCTGACATTTATCGGCGTAAGTGCATTCAGCCAATCATTTTCATTAGGCGCATTGGGGACGATTGTATTGCCGGCAAAGATTACCCTGTCCACCCCGATTCTTTTAGTGCTGCTGTTTATTTTCCTGCTTGTACCGTTTTTACTTCTGTATAACAGCAGAAAATCGCGGACAATTTATGAAACATGGGGATGCGGACAGCCCAAATCCACATCAAGAAACGAATACACAGCCCATGCCTTCTCAAAACCTGTAGAGATGTGGTTTAAGAGCTTATACCGCCCTGCAAGGCAAACCGAAGCTACGTATTCAGCTTCTCCGTTCCTCAAGGAATCTTTCAGTTTTGAATCCAGGATAGAACAGGTATTCGAAGAATATATCTATAATCCGGTTGTTGGGTTCGTTCTGGCAAAGTCGCAAAGTGCCAAGGTCGTCCAGACAGGCAGTATACATGCATACCTTTCTTATATTTTTGGAACGCTCGTCATTCTTTTCATGTTCGTGATAGCAGGAGGCAGCTAAATGATTGAACAGATTGTACTTGTAATTCTTCAGCTTCTGGCTGTCATCGCCCTTGCCCCGCTACTTAGCGGCATCATCAAAAAGATAAAAGCTTTCTTCCAGGTACGCAAAGGCCCGAGCATTTTCCAGCCCTATTATGATATTGCCAAACTTTTGCAGAAGGACTCCGTAGTCTCGCAAAACGTTTCATGGCTCTTCCATGCGGCTCCGATTGTCTCTTTTGTCGCAGTGCTGACGGCGGGTCTATTGATTCCCATTTTTATTACGCAACTGCCCTTCGGTTTTGCAGGCGACCTGATAGCTGTGGTGTATCTTTTTGCTCTGGCGCGGTTCTTCATAGCCCTTGCTTCGCTTGATGCCGGAAGCTCTTTTGGCGGGATGGGCGGAAGCCGCGAGATGTTCGTGGCATCCCTTGTTGAGCCTGCAATGATGCTTTCTATTTTCGCTATAGCCCTCAATGTAGGTTCCACGAATCTGAGCTACATCTCGCAAACGGTTTCAGCGATGGGAATTGATGCAGTCTCGCCATACCAGATACTTGCATTCGTTGCCCTGTTTATCATCGCGATTGCGGAAACGGGACGGATACCTGTGGATAATCCTGCAACGCACCTTGAACTTACCATGATTCATGAAGCAATGATACTTGAGTATTCCGGGAAACAACTGGCAATAGTGGAACTCGGGGCAATGATAAAACAGCTTCTTGTGTTCTCACTCCTTGCCAACATATTCTTCCCGTGGGGAATTGCATCAGGGGTAAGCGCAGCGGCGATTATAATAGCATTGCTCGTTTATTTCGTTAAGATTGTGATTCTTGGCGCTGTCATGGCAATGGTTGAAACTTCAACCGCAAAATGGAGGCTTTTCAGGCTTCCTGAGCTGCTTTCAATATCGCTCATGTTTTCATTCCTTGCCCTTGTTTCATTTATTATTGTAAAAGGTGGATAATATGTCAGAAATTATTTTAGGCTCTAAAATTGTGCAATTGATCATCGCGTTGATACTTGTTTCGACCTTCCTGATTCTCGGTTCGACTCGGCTCTATTCATGCGTCCGTGCTTTCGGGATACAGTCGTTCCTGCTTGCATGCGTGGCAGGTATCGTGGCATATTCCACAGGAAAAAATGATATCTATATCGTGGCAC
>JBAVMS010000046.1:0-21796 GCA_049690315.1 Candidatus Methanoperedens sp. | reverse complement strand
CCAATGTTCATCCCCTCTTGGAATTTTGTTGTTAAAATATTAAGGAGGGGATGAATATTATAAATTTTACTGCAAGTATAAAAAATAGTTAAATTTATATGGCGAACTCATGAATTGGTAACCGCCTGTAGTATGCCGACAGGAAAACAAAACAACCATAATGCACACTCACCGTAAAAAGTGCGATGAAAGCAAAGCAGTATCAAATGTGATTATGGCATCTTCTTTATTATTTCGCCTGAAGCTATCCTTACAAATTTAATCGTGTCTCTTACTGATTAGAACCAAAATCAACAATACCATTATTGGAAATTCAAATCCCGGAGTTTTCTTTGTTGCTGTCGGCGTGACGGTCGGACTCAAAGTCGGCGTAACCGTGGTTTCCGTTGCTGTCGGTGTTGCTGTAGAGGTCGCCTGGACAGCCACTCCTGAATAGGCGTATACCACTCCGCTGTGAGTTACGGCATACAGCATATTTCCTGATATGGCTGGTGATGTTATGTAATCCTTGTCGTTCTGACCTGTTGAGTTCCTAAAGAGAATTTTTCCTGTATTTGCATCAAGACCGTAAATGAGATTATTCTTTGAACCAAAATAAACAACATCATTTGAAATCGCAGGTGAAGAATCCACAAAACCCGCTGTTTGGGTCTTCCATTTCAGGTTTCCTGTGTTAGCATCTATCGCATACATGTTGGAATCCCTTGAACCAACAAAAATCGTCCCATCTTTATAGGATGGTGATGACTGGACATTGTTCCCGGTTGAATATTTCCATTTCAAAGCGCCATTTGTTGTATTCAGGGCATAAATATTCCCGTCATTTGAACCCACAAATACGCTCCCGTCCGCTATAAGAGGCGAGGATATGATATCGCTTATGCCGCTGTCATACCGCCATTTTTCTTTCCTGGTAACGGTATCTATAGCGAATATTAATCCCCCATGGCTCCCGAAGACGAATATTCCATCCCTCATAGCTGGCGATGATTCGATAACTTTTCCAGTAAGTACTTGCCATGATGGTTCACCACTCTGGACATCAAAAGCATAGAATGAGCCGTCTTTTGAACCCTCGAATGCCAGATTGTTTATCACGATTGGAGAAGATGTATATCCATCAGTCGCGTTTTTATATATCCAATTTATTGCGCCATCTTTTATATTCATGGCATAGAATCGGCTGTCGTCCGCACCGACATACAATACTCCATCTGCAACAGTAGGGGCTGATTTTACAAAACCGTTTGTATGGTTTCTCCAGAGTTCTCTTCCTGTTTTGGCATCCAGGGCATGAATCCCGTAATTAGAGCCCACATAAAGGACGTCATTGACTATAACAGGAGAGGAATCCGAATCAAAGTTGAGGTCGAAGGTCCATGCAACTGTTAGCGGCGGGTTCACCGCATCTGTCGTAAAGCCTGAATGCGACTCATCTTTTTTAAACATATTCCAATCGGACGCAAGCGCAGGCGTGATTAGCAACGATACTATCAATAAAAGTATAAATTTTTTCATTTCTACTATCCTCCTACCTTCTAACTGCTCCTCTTTTAACTCTTGTTTATAATTGTTTCAGTTTATGGCGCGCCAGTGTATGCGAAGGGTCCAATTCAAGGACTTTCCTGAAGCAGTCAGTCGCTTCATCCTCTTTTCCAAGTTCCTTGAGTGTCAATCCCTTTTCATACAAGGCTCTGGTGTTATTCGGGTTAATCTCGATTGATTTATCTAAAGCTCTTATCCCTTCATTTTTCCGGTCGAGTTCTTTGAGGATAATACCTTTTTCAAGCCACAAAGTTGAATTCCCGGGACTTGCACTTATTGCTTTTTCATACGCTGCAAGTGCAGTTTCATATGCTTTTATGGCATCATAACGCCTGTCAAGTGCGGCCAGGTCAGTACCTTTAAGCCCCCAGACCTTTCCTTTTCCAAACCACGCGTTCCAGTTTGAGGGGTCTATCTTCAGCGCCCTATCAAGCAACTCAAAACTTTCAGCATATTGCCTTCTCGTTCCGATAATCAATCCTTTACGGGCAAGGGCCCCGGCATGATTCGGTTCAAGCTCCAATACTTTTTCATATGCTGCAAGAGCATCTGCATCTTTTCCGGACCCGGATAGGATTAATCCCTTCTCAAACCACATTTTAGAGTTCTTCGGATCCAATTCAAGCAGCTTTTCATATATTTTCAATGTTTCCGAATCCCTTTTCAATTCCCTGAGAATCATTGCTTTTTCATTCAGCAGTTTTATATTTGTCGGTTCGGATTCCAGCACTTTATCATAAGCTTCGAGCGCTTCATCCAGATTACCAAGATTTACGAGAATAAAACCCATTTCATGCCATGCTTTTTTATTATTGGGGTCAAGTTCTAAAATTGCCTTGTATGCATCATATGCAGGATTATATTGCTCAAGTGTCAAGTGTATCGATGCTTTATCGTACCAGGCTTTTAGATTTTTCGGATCAGCCTTCAGGATATTCCCATAAGCTTCCAGGGCACTATCGTACTTTCCGGAACTTTTGAATTCTTCCGCCTCTTGCATTAAATCCTTCTTCTTGAAAAAACCGCTCAGTTTCATGTATGTTACCTCAGTCTCGAACCAATAAATCTATTGATTTTTCTTTTTTTAAAAGTGTTTTTTACTGTATAAATCTTTCTATAGCATTGTGAAAATGAAATAACATAAGGTGGTTTTACGAATACGAAACGGTTCAACCAACAAGAATATATAGACGTTCAAACATTACGAAATCTACATTCCAATAATCATTAATTGTTGCATGTTTTGGAGAATCTTCAATGCTGAAAGTTAATAACCTTGTTAAAGACTATGTAATCGACTCTGACACAATAAGAGTCTTGGATGGGCTGAGTTTCAATATCAAAGAGGGAGAAATCCTCGGGATAATCGGGAGAAGCGGGGGAGGTAAATCGACTATTTTAAAAGTTTTACGCGGGATGGAGCCATTCGTTGAAGGTAGTTTTGAGCTTGACGGATTTACAATCAAACCCGGTGCAACGCCAGCGGATATCAAGAAACTCCAGAAAATGACAGCCATCCATCTTCAGAGAAATTTCGGGCTGTGGTCCGGGGCTGCATATGAAAACGTATTGCGGCGCCTTTATTCAGTAAGATTCGGATCAGAAGTCTTGCCTGAAAGAGATTCACCTTATTATGACGAATTGTACCAGGAAAGCATGGAGTACCTGAAACTTGTAAATCTTGAAGGGAAAGCAGAGCATTTCTCATCTGTGCTGAGCGGCGGGGAAAAACAGAGATTGCTGATAGCAAGGCAGCTTGCGGCAAAACCGCATCTACTTCTTCTTGACGAACCCGCTACTATGACCTGCCCTGCAACAAAACAGGGCGTTCTTGACACGATAAAGAATGTTAACGAGAAATTAAAACTCAAAACCCTTGTAGTCTCACATCTGCCAGAAGTGCACTCATATCTTGCCCACCGCGTCCTGTGGCTTGAGAACGGAAAAATAATTGAAGAAGGAGAGCCGGCGGATGTATTAAAGAAATTCCTCAAGAAAATGAAACCTGCCGTCCCGATGCCGGTGCGGAAATCCGATAAGACCGTGATAAAAGTCAGCAATATTTCAAAGAGATACTGGCTTATCAGGCAGGGCGAAGTGCTTGACCTTGAGAATATTAGTATTGATTTCAAACAGGGTGAGATAGTCGCGCTCATAGGCCCGAGCGGAGCCGGGAAAACCACGCTTCTTCATGCCATGGACGGGCTTACATACCCTGATGAAGGCGAGATAGAATTCCTTGTTGGTGATGACTGGGTTGAAATGTCCACATACACTCCAAAGAGAATGGAGGTAAGAAGGATGACCAGCATAATGTATCAGGAGTTTGCCCTTTCGCCGCATTCCACAATAAAACAGCAGCTTGCTTATAAACTGGGTGTAAAAGGACAGAACGTTATTGAGGCATCAAGAAAACGAGCCAAGGAACTCGGTATCTCCGATAAGGACCTTGATGAACTCTATAAAATGACAGATACGCCTGAAGAGAACTCAAAGGAAGCCCTGGCCAAAATGGGTTATACACCAGCTATCCTCGGCGTACTCTTCCCCAGCTATCCGCTCACAGAGGTGATGAATTACGCAAAACCCGTCTTTGAGGCTGTGGATTTGCCATTGGGTGTTCTTGATGTCAAGCCATACCAGATAAGCGGCGGCGAGAATGTAAGAGCTGCACTTGCGCTGGCGCTGTCTACAAAACCCTCAGTACTGCTGCTGGATGAACCATTCGGCGACCTTGACCCCCAAACATTGAGGGACGTTGCAAATTCGCTTAAGAATATCAACAGGACTTTCAATACCACCATAATATTCATCAGCCATCATGTGGATTTCATAAGGGAAGTCGCGCAGAGGGCGATTTTGATTGATAAAGGGCATATCGTTGCTGATGGAGAACCCGGCAAAGTCTGCGATGAATTCATCAAAGCCAGTAATGCAAAATATCTTGATAAATGTCTTGAGGATTATTAAAACAGGATTAACTATTTGATGTTTTAAAGATATCTTCTAAGATAATGGTTTCACCAAGAAAGATAATAATCTATTTTGCAACATTTTTTATTTTGCTGTTCATAATAGCCGGGAGCTTTTTTTTGATCATGGGCGGTACTGATTTCGGGATATCAAAAAACAGGGTCGAAGTCATTTATGTCCAGGGAGTGATGATCACAGGCAGCGTCCCGGCAGGACTTGGGGTTGCGGCTTCGGAAGACATAACAAAAAGCCTGAAGGATGCCTCAAATGATGACGGGGTAAAAGCAATCGTGATGAGGATAAACAGCCCGGGCGGGTCTCCCGCAGCGGCTGAAGAGATAGTGGGTGCGATGAAAAAAACCAAAAAACCCATTGTTGTTTCCATGGGCGATGTGGCAGCCAGCGCGGCATATTATATCAGCGTTCCTGCCGACCGGATAATTGCCAACCCTGATACTATTACTGGCAGCATCGGAGTAATCTGGGAATTCCAGAACAGGTCAAACTTCTATTATAAAGACGGGACTGCGTTCTATATAGCGAAATCCGGTGCGTTTAAGGATATGGGCGGGGACTGGCGCGGATTGACAGACGAGGAAAAGAAATATGCTGACCAGGTCATATCAGAAGCTTACGGGCGTTTTATACTTGAAGTGGCAACAGACCGGAAGATGAGTTTGAGTAAAGTCAAAGACCTTGCGGACGGCAGGGTCTATACAGGCGCGAAAGCCAGGGAACTGGGGCTTGTTGATGATTTCGGAAGCCTTGATGATGCAATCGACGTTGCTTCGAAACTTGGAGGAATAGAAGGGACACCTGAAGTTACCTATGCCAACAAGCCATCCCTTTCACAATTGCTGTTCGGCGGGCAAAAAGCAGACATCACCCAATTCACGAGCTATTTTTATGAGAGCCCTTACGGAAAGCTGCTCTCGATGTCATATAGTTAAAAACCAGGCAATTAAAACTACTTGTACGGAGGGAAGTGTGCTCCTCCGGGAAGCCTCATAGATACTTTTTCAAAATTTAAGCTATTAACAAATACTTGATTTACCTTTCAAAGTGTCCAAAGGTGGATGTGGAAGCTGCAATGAAGAGGCATATACTTGCTAAAGGCGGCAATGTGCAAGACATGTGCATACACGAATTGCCTTAAATTATTTCTTTAAACAATTGATATGGGTTTTAATGCGTTTAAGGTTCATATGAAAACGATCACGATTAGGATTGAAAATTGTGTATTCAAATATAATCGAAGAGCCCAGAGGTTTAAAATCTAAGACTGAATTTTATCGTAAGTAAATTGAATACCACCTGAATAAATCTGAAGACAATATGAATAAGACTGAAGCCTTATTAATTCAATTTCGTGATTTCTTCGGCTGTTTCTTAATAGCTTCAACTTTCTTTTTCAGTACTTCTGGCAGCGTGTCATTTAGTTTTCCCGAATAAAAATCGCAGCGCGCGGCGAGTGAAATTTTTGAGGCAAGCGCCCTTGCAATCTTCCCGCGCTGCCATATCGGGGCTGTGTTTACAAGCGGATGCCTGAAAATCAACCCGTGTTTTGGCGACGGCGCTTTGCCTTTCAGGTGTTTAAAGAGCGCATTGCTTGCCCCGATTACCTGCACAGTGCTTGAGGGCATCGAAGCCAGTCTTCCAAGGCTTCCCGAAATGCTCAAAAGCCGCGCCCCGAGGATGTGCCCTGCAATATTTGTGAGATTTGGGGCAATTGCAGGCATGTTTTCCCTTATGTATTCTTCAATGGACTTTCGGGTATCATACAATCCAAGAAGCGAGGTGGCAAAATCCTGCATGATTTTTAAATCAGGATTATTCCGATTTCCCGTGTCTTTTATCCCGGTTATATTTTTTGCGAGTTCTTCACTTTTTAAGGGAGTTTCTTCAAAATTAAATATATACCATTCCTTGAGTCTCTCTGCAAGGATATTCGCAGTTTCATCAAGGTCGTCTATAGCCTCGACTGCCGCTATTATCCGCCTGTCCGGCGTCGCTGCCTTTGTTATCTGGTTTCTTGCAAGTCCTATGCTTAACTCATGAAGCATCCTGTCATATTCTGATCCTGAATCCGCAAAACCGTATATTACCGAGAGGTCACGGAGGTTTGTTCCTGCGACACTGCCGCTCATTAACAGCGGCTCATGGGCGTTGTGTTTTATTAAATAACCAATGTCTTTCGGGAATAATTCAATATCGATTATCCTGTCTTCATCGAGCGTGAAATTCCCGAACCATGTCTTTACTTGCATGTGCTCATCTTTTCTTTGATAGTACTAAAATCTTAGCGGAAATGTTGCAGGGAGAATTGCTGCGAGCTTCGTCGTTTGCGTAAATATTATAATAATAATTTATTATTAAGATAATTATAATAACAATAATAATGTTTATAGTAAATTATATATACCATAATTGTCTATTTTAGAATTGGTATTATAATCCATTGAGGAGTAACGGGGTGGTTTTATAAAACCATTTGAGGAGGAATAATTATTATGGCTAAAGCATCTATTAAATACATAGCACCTTTGGTGCTGGCACTGCTTATTTTGGGATTGGCGGCAGGCACGGCGAGCGCGACGCAGGCGCCGGTAAATCTTGGAACAGCCGGCAATTTCGTGATTCTTGCAAAAACAGGAATCTCAACCACCGGAACCACTTCAATTGTTGGAGATATTGGAGTTAGTCCAGCAGCCGCGGGTTATATAACTGGATTTTCGTTAATAGCTGATGCCTCGAATGTATTTTCGACGTCATCTATAGTGACGGGAAAAGTATATGCAGCCAACTATGCGCCTCCTACTCCATCTACAATGACCACGGCTGTAAGCGACATGCAAACCGCGTACACTGATGCAGCCGGAAGGACATCACCCGATCAAACAGAACTGGGTGCCGGAAATATTGGCGGGATGACACTCACTCCAGGCCTTTATAAATGGGGGACCGAGGTTACAATACCCGCCGGCGGTGTCACTCTATCGGGCGGCGCAAATGATGTCTGGATCTTCCAGATAGCGCAAGATCTCACCGTGGACAACGGTGCCAAAGTTACTCTTAGCGGTGGAGCACAGGCGAAGAACATCTTCTGGCAGGTCGCCGGCAAAACGACTCTTGGAACGACGTCTGACTTCAAGGGAATTATCTTGTCTAAAACTCTGATTTCGCTGAACACTGGCGCAACGCTAAACGGCAGAGCGCTGGCACAGACCGCGGTTACATTAATTGCCAATGTTATCACCGCCCCGTCTTCCAGCGTTAACCCGACAAACACCCCGACAATAACGAGCACAACCACAGGTGTGGTAACAGGAACTTCGGCTATTCCAACAGTTACGGTTACCACAGCTAACCCAGCAGGTACGTCTACTCCGGCGCCAACACCGACTAACACCGAGTCAGTAACAAGCACAACAACAGGTACGGTAACAGGAACTCCGGCTAAGCCAACAGGCACGTCTACTCTGGCGCCAACACCGACAAATAAAGTACCGGGATTTGATTTTACTCTTGGAATAGCCATACTTTCAGTGGCTTACCTGTTTGGCCGAAAGAGAAGATGAGCAACCATCTTCCCTATTGATTTTTTTAATGTGTTATTGAAAAGTTATTATACGATTCAAACGAATCAACTATATATATTGACACTCACATAATATCCATAGTGGAGGTTAATTTATGGAAGAAGAAGAATTAAAGCAGATAAAGCAAACACTCAATGACCTGACCGTCAAAATTGATGACAAAATTGAAGAACTATCTAAATCAATCGGGAAGACACTTGGGGAGAAAAAAGAATTTGCTGAAGGGAAGATAAACGAAAACCCTGTTGCTTATGTGGCAGGAGCATTCGTCGGCGGTGTGATAGTAGGTTATATGATGGGCAGGGGAAAAAGGTAGTGCAGCAAAGTATTATCGATTTTATTAGCGGCTTTTTAAAATCGATAATTCAGGGCTTTAGTGAAGGGCTGAAGCAAACAGGAATTAGCAATTCCATTGAAGAAGGTATAGAGAAATTAAGAAAAAAATTATTTATTACCGGGGTGGCGATCTCACTCGCTGCCACCGGTTTTTTTTTGATTCTCTGGGGAATAGCATCTGCCATTGATACGGTGTTCGCTATGCGGGGCCTGGGATATGTACTGATAGGTTTACTTGGAGTACTAACCGGAGCACTTGTATATAAGAAATAGTACGGGTAGACCGCCGATTACTGTGGGAGTTCGCCCAATTTGCTTTGAATCTGTTGAGAACTGATTTAGGTTACATTAAGATGACTAATTATGTTTAATATCTGCCAGAAAATTGATTTTCATATCCTCCTCACCTTAGAAGTGATTCATGATAAAATCCCTGACAGTTCTATGGCTACCCAAACGCATAATGATACTTTTCGTAGCTTTGACTATTTGCACATCAAATAATCTGGTTATAACCAACGAAATCACAAATACAATCATGCCAATAATAAGTGCCTCAGTAGTGTCTATTTTACCTAAGTATGATACAAAACCTAATGTAATCACCGTACTTACGAGTGCCCCGAGGAAGGATCTTATGATGAAATAAAGTCTCTGCATCCACGTAGAAAGCAACAATACCTTTATCACCGCTCTTTTTTCGATAACACGTTCAGCTCCAGATGGAACACTTTCTATCTCTTGGAATATCCTGTTTGTATAATTAAGATCTGATAATTTTAATATCGTTTTTGCATAATGAACATCTGATAAATCCTTGGTACTTGCAGTTTCAAGTTCCTCCATAATCCTATGAGCTATTTTTTCTATATCGTCATCTGTACTTGATTTTATTATTCCCATTTCTTTTCTCCTCTTTTGATATACTTTCAGGCCGCGCCTGCTAGAATGGTTTGCGTCCCTGGATGATTCTGACCAGAATCACTATAATAGCAACGACCAGCAATATATGGATTAAGCCACCTACTAAATGGAGCGAAAATCCCAATAGCCAGAGGATTACCAGAATCACAACTATTGTCCAGAATAGATCCATAAATCTAACCTCCTCATGGATGACATCTGTACTAAATGCTAATAATCTTTTTGCATGTTTTTGGCTCTCACTTTACAACTTTATTCTGTCCATACCGAGAAGATTAGCATACACAACCAAATATTTGGGGACTAGTATAATGCGCATAATATTAAAACGCAGTTACATTAGAGGAACCAAAATGCTTAATTAATATAAGATTCCTCTTAACATTATGGTAGTGGAGATAATAATCTTAGTTTTGGCAATTGTAGCTGTGATTGCCGTATATATTTTTTTGAAGGCTGCAAAGTACCTGATTGTAAATTCAATACTGGGTCTCATTCTTCTTGCTATTGGCAACATTATTTTTAAATTAGACATTGCTTATAACGCTACAGTGGTATTGATTTGCGCACTCGCGGGAATTCCCGGCGCGATACTTATAATGCTGCTTCATGTATTCGGTATAGCGTTTTGATCTCGTTGGCAACCACAGATATAGTTTTATAGTATTCATTCATAATATACAGTAATGTGTGGTATAATGCAGGTAATACCGATAATTCTCTGAATTATTCGGCCTAAGGCATCTGATAAGATGCCATAGCTGTGATTGCGCTGCAAAATTTAAATGTTTGAGGAGGAAATTTTATTATGGGTAAAGAATCTATTAAATACATAGCACCTTTGGTGCTGGCACTGCTGTTTTTAGGGATAATGGCAGGAACGGCGAGCGCGATTACGCAGGCAGGAACTGGACCTGATACAGGTATTAATGTCACAATCAATGCCACAAGCGCAACAGGCATTAATGCGTCAGTTAATACCACTGCGGGCGCAATCATAACGGTTTATTTTAATAAAACTAATGCATCTGCAACCAATTGGATCATCAACGCAACTAATCTGAATGTATCCATTAATGGCATCAACCCCGGTCAAAACGGTACGATTGCATCTAATGGAACATTCACGCTGAACAGCAGCGTACCAACGATTTGGTTCAACGTAACCGTAACCAATGCAGCCAATTCGTCTGAAAACGCAACGCTGACAGGATTCTTTTTCGTTGTGCCGGTAAATCTCGGAACAGCTGGCACATTTGCTCTTCTTGCCAATACCTTCAGCCCCGGCGACCCAACCACTATCAATGGGGATGTCGGATATATTACCGGAACACCGCCCACGGTACTGAATGGCACATCACACGTGAGCGATGCCGCATATAACCAATCAGGCTCAGATCAGGCCAATGCTTCATCTGCCTTAAATTCCCAGCCATGTACATTCACTATCGCAACAACTGATCTATCCCTCGATACCACACACGGTACATTAGGGGTTTACACCCCCGGAGTGTATTGCATCACAGGCGGTGCAACCACCGGAAATGGAATTACTCTTAACGGCAGCGGAAGGTACATCTTCAGGGTCGCTGACGCACTTAATACAGTAGATAACGGAGCATCAGCAGTAAGTGTTGCATTAGTTAATGGCGCATCAGCCAGCGACGTTTTTTGGACGCCTACCGGCGCCACCACGTTTGCCGGTAATACGAAGTTCAATGGAACTATCATTCAACAGGCGGCAGCCATTACCACGGGTGATCCTACCAATTGGATAGGAAGAGCCTTGAATTATCTCGGAGCGATTACCACAGGTGCCAATACTGTTATCACCGCCCCGTCCGGACCAGCACCAGTCATTTCATCAGTAACTCCTGCATCAGACTCAATTATTAATGGATCATTCACAGTAAATTACACACTTAGCGAGGCAGTAGCTTCAGGTAGAATTGTCTTTACTAGAACAGGCGGCTCACCTGATGATAACCCAACAGAGGTCTATCCCTTTTCAAGCAGTAACCGGACTTCAGGTGCACACTCTATTTCTAATAGTACTCTTGTGGAACAATTTGGAAACCGTCTGGTTAATGGTGCAGTTTATACAATGACAATAAATGCAACGGATGCGGCATCCAATGCAGCTACACCAGTTAGCAACACTAATATTACTTATGATATAGGCACGCCGAGGTTAACATTTGTCCGTATAGTGTCAAGTAACACAAATTCTTCTCTGGCAATAGCTGGCGACTCAGTTGCAATTTCATTTACATCAAACGAAACAATTGCTACACCCACCGTTACAATAGATGGCAATCCTGCAGATTCGGTTTTCAATACAGGTGGAAATGGCTGGGAAGCACTCAGACTCATGGATGGTAGCGAACCACAGGGACCTGTAGTGTTTACAATCGACTTCTCAGACCTGGCAGGCAATGCCGGAACACAGGTCACTGTAACAACCGATGCAACTTCGGTTACTTTCGATCCAACCGGTCCATCCATGACAGCAATGCCCACAGTATATGACCCATTATCAGGCGGTTTTGCAAATGATAACTTCCCAACTTTTACCCTGAACGTGATGGTGACCAACATCAGCACAGGCGTCAATTCCTCAAGCGTAACTGTGGATATTTCAGCGGTGAACACGACTGGTAATTTCCGGATGGTTCCAAACGGTACTTCAGGAGCAAATCACTTTTTCAACCTGACTGCAAGAGTGGATAAAATTGTACGCGGCACGTTCAATGCAACAGTAACTGCAAGCGATAATTTCAGCGTGTCCAATACCACTAATCTTTCAATAGAAGCGCATATGCAGCCAGGATTAAATGTCGTGGGTTACAATTCATCCAAGATGTTCCCGGCATTTCCGTCAAATGTTTCCCTTTTCTATAATAACAGCCCTGTGACGATAATTGTCACCACTATTGACAGAACAAACTATTCTAATATCACAGTGGATTTCTCAGGCGTTGACGGTAATACCAGTCTTGAATACAACAATTCCGGGGTTCCAACCGGGGACGGTAATTTTACGTACACGCTCACACACACGTTAGGCACAATCCCGACTCAAAACGTGGAAATGGCATGGGTAAATGCAACAATATCAATCCAGGGTCACGAAGTAATTATACCGCAACCACTGGCAGCCCTTATTGTGGTTTCAAACATGAATCCAATAAATATGGGTATGGGACTTGGAGGCGCTACCACAAACTGGCCGGATATTGCGGATTACACCAATGCTAATCTTACTTTTGAAGCGGTTTCAGGCCCCAATAAAGTTGCCACGCTTGAATTTAATGAGCCTATAAACCTGACTAACAGTACGACTGCGATGAATCTTGCAACCCTTGGAACTAACCTGAGGATTGCCCAGGGTTCCATAAATCTCAGCGGTGCGGCAGATGCGCTGGTTGCGTTTAACAGGTCAGCGAATCTCACCATATATAACCTGACTTCCTTCACAACAAGCCCCGCGATTTTCGCGGATGGCGTTTTGATAGCCTTGCCAGGCCAGTCTTCAGGCGGGGCGGCATCAGATATTAGGTGGAACCAGATGGCACAATCCCTGACCTTGAACGTTTCTCACTGGACAAGTTATTCATGGGGAACTTTCGGTGTTAACCTGACAAACATTTCCGCACTGAGCGCTGCAACTACTAATGGAACAAACGCAAACTATACGTTTATCCTGCAAAATAACGGGACTATGGCAGATAGCTATAATCTGACAATCGATAATCCAAACAATGCATCGGTTGCAGCCCTCAATATCAGCGGAAATATCACGCTGGCAGCGAATGCGATTCAAATCCTGCAATTGAATGTGACCAATACCACAGGGATCGTTTATGTGAACGTCACAGCTACCTCGGTCAATTTTTCGAATAGGACAGCTTCAATCAACACCACAACGATAATAACCGGCGGTGGAAGCGGTGGCGGCAGCGGAGGCGGCGGTGGTGGAGCACCCAGCATCACTTCCTGGGGCAATAACAAGACAAATAACGCCAGCTTAAGCATGACTGTAAACGCAAGCGAATCGGTCAGATTCAATGCAACTGCAAACCAGACGGTAGATTATACCTGGTTCAGGGATGGAGCCAACCAGAGCACTGTCTTTGACAACCTTACCACAAGCTTCGGCAGTGGCGGAACCCATACGGTGAAAGTTAATGCCACAAATACTAACGGCACAAGCAACACCATTACCTGGAATGTAACAGTAGCTTCATCAGGCGGCCGCGGTTCTGCGGGGCCTGTAGATCTCGGAACAGCCAATAATTTCGTGATTCTTGCAAAATCAGGAATCTCAACTACTGGAACCACCTCAATTCTTGGAAATATTGGTGTTAGCCCAATCGCTGCAACTGGTATCACCGGATTTGGGTTAATAATGGATGCCTCGAATGAATTTTCGACGTCATCTCCGTCATCTCTGGTGAACGGAAAAGTATACGCAGCCGACTATGCGCCTCCTACTCCAACTATAATGACAAATGCTGTACTCGATATGCAAACAGCGTACACAGATGCCGCAGGACGAGCACCTGATGTTACTGAACTTGGAGCTGGAAATATTGGCGGTATGTCACTCGCCCCCGGTGTCTACAAATGGAGTACCGGCGTGACAATACCAACAAATGTCACCCTTTCTGGAAACTCAAGTGATGTATGGATATTCCAGATAGCAGGAACTCTCGGTATCAGCCCTGCTACCCAGGTTATCTTAACAGGCAATGTTTCAGTGAAGAACATCTTCTGGCAGGTCGCAGGCCAAACAACACTTGGAACAGGATCAGTTTTCAAGGGTAATATCCTGGATCAAACAGCGATTGTGCTAAATACCGGCGCAAATTTAAACGGAAGCGCATTGGCGCAAACGGCTGTAACATTAGACTCAAATACTGTCGGTAAGCCTGTTACACAAACTGCAATGGTGGTAACAATTGGAACCCCGTCAAACGGCAGTACCAATACAACCGGTAATGTCAATGTGACAGTTACATTAGATGCTAACGGTACTGTACAGTATTTGAAGTGGCAAGGTCAAATCTATCCGATGACGCCAGGCACATCGCAGCTTGCGGGTACTGTTTTCTACAAGAGTTTCACCGGCCTCTTGAGCGGCAATTACAGCTTCAAGGTATATGCAAACGACTCACACGGTTTTATAAACTTCTCGGAAACAAGGACAGTGACAGTCAATATAACAAACAATGACACCAGTATTGGAACCATTGTTAACACCTCGACTTTTATCACTAACGCCACGCTAAATATAACAGCACCAAGCGGAAACGTTACAGTAACTGTCCAGAACGGCACCAATGCTTCAATAAACGGGGTTGCCTTGACTTATATTTCGGCAAATTCTCTTCTCCAGGTGGACCCCGCAATGGCAAGAAATCAGACTGCCTTCAGGTTTGCCGGAGAGAACCTGACTCTGGGTCCGGAAGGAGCGCTCTTCAGTCCTGATATACAGATAAGGTTCAACTATACTGATGCAGAGCTTGCCGCAGCAGGTATAGACGAATCATCCCTGACAGTCCAGTTTTATAACAGGACATCAAACAAGTGGGAATCGCTGACCACAATCTTCAGAGACACAACTCTCAACTACACCATCGTTAACGTGAGCCACTTCAGCACCTTTGCGCTGTTCGGAACACCAACCATAACCACAACCACAAGTAGCGGCGGCAGCGGCGGCGGTAGCGGTGGAGGCGGCGTAGTTTCAGGCGAGGATTTCGCCAACATAGCAAAGTCAGAGAGCAATGATGAAAACCTGGTTGCCAACACGCCGGTCACATATACCTTCAAGACTCCTGAACTCGGCGTGTATGAAATAGCCCTTACAGGCAAAGAGAATGAACTCGGCATAACCGTGAGAGCAGAAGTTCTTAAAGGCACATCAAAACAGGTAACAACCCCACCGCCTGGAACTGTATATAAGAACATAAACCTCATTGCAGGCACAAACAGGATGAAAGAAGCCCTGGTAAGGTTCAGGGTTGAGAACACCTGGCTCGCAAGCAACAGCGTTTCAGCCGGCGATGTAAAGTTGCTACACTGGGACGGCAGCCAGTGGGCACAGCTTGACACAACACAAACCACACAAGACGGTACATATACCTACTACGAGGCAAAGACAACCGCCTTATCGCCATTCGCAATAAGCGGAATAACAGGCGGAGCAGCAGGTACAACAGCAACGGCAGTGGTAACTGCGACCCAGGCTACGGCAACTGGTACTGGCACTCCGGCGCCGACAGCTACAAAGACACCCGGATTTGAATTTGTCTTAACAGTAGGCATACTTTCAGTGGCTTACCTGTTGGGCAGAAAGAGAAGATGAGCAATCATCTTCTTTGTTCTTTTTTTTGATTTTAATGGTGAAACCGGATTATCACCAAAATGATTATGCTTGCCTTGGACAATATCCATGACAAGCCATGAATAAAAACCTAAACAGGATATCGGGAAGAGTATGGAAATTCGGCGATAATATCGATACCGATGTCATTATTCCGGGAAAATATCTTCGTACGACCGACATGAACGTGTTCGCATCCCATGTCCTGGAAGGGATTGACCCCGAATTCCCGAAAAAAATAAAAAAAGGCGGTATCATCGTGGCAGGAAAAAATTTCGGGTGCGGCTCATCCCGCGAGCAGGCGCCCCTTGCCTTAAAACATGCAGGCATAGCATGCATCGTGGCAGAATCATTTGCCAGGATTTTTTTCAGGAATGCCATTAACGTCGGGCTGCCCATCATCGAAGCAAAAATTGACTGCAGCGAAGGAGATATCATCGAAATCGACCTCGGGAATGGAATCGTAAAACTTGATGATAAGACCTTTTCAGCCACAAAACTTCCGGATTTCCTTCGTGAGATACTCGCAGACGGCGGGCTTGTTGAACACCGAAAAAAGGTGAGTTTGTGATATTCCCTCCTGATTATAAAAGCGTGGGAGTAACAAGGAGCGACCCCTGCGAGCGCCTTGGGTGCCCAATCTATTTTACCACGGAATACCTGATAGCAGACCTTCCGTCCGGCTTTTCAATCTACAGGGTAAAAAGCGATGGCGACGGGCTTATGAGAAAACTTATTTCACTTGAATTGCTGGCGAAAGGGAACCAGGTAAAAAAATTCGCGGAAAAACTCGATTCCCATGACAGGACGCGTCTCATCGAATCTGCAATCTCGCTTGCCAGTGGAACCGTGAACACTGTTATTTTTGAAGGTATGGACAGGCATATCACTTTTGTGCAGGACCCAAGCCTCCATGAAGTTATGGAGATTGAGATTATCGATATCGCGCCGCCCGAACCGCCGTGGCTTTCTTTCGCAGTAGAGAGGCTCGTCAGGAGTGGGATACTGGGTGAGCTGAATATCAGGTTCACCACAAAACTCATAGATCTTCGCATGTTTGAAGGCGATAAAATCGTTTTCCCATGCCATGCTTCTGAACTTAAGGGAAAATATCTTGATACCGATACCGAAATTGAGAACGATTCCACGCTTGTGGGATGCGATATCTCAAAACAGATATTTGAACTGCGGTTCCCCAATCTAACTTATAAACATATCAATATGTGTCCCCTTAAAGCAGAGCTTTACATGCCCACAAAACCGTTTATCACGCGATGCTGCCAGAGCAAGAAATCAGGAATGGTGAACATAAACGGCATTGACGGCGCGGTGGTGCACTGGGGCGCATCGGAGTACGATATCGTGGACGCAATAAGGATGCTGGTAAAGGTTATAAAAGGGAATCGCATAGATAATCAAAAGGCTGAAAAAGGAGGATACTGAGAAAATGAGAAAACAAGGGATATTTTTTGGAGACGGTTTATCTTTCTACCTGGTTGCAACTATAGTATTAGCAATCTTAATTGTACTTTTTATAATAATTCCGAAATTCACACACTCGATGGATACCATGGTCAGCAAACTCCCCCTTTCAATACCCTGAAAATCAGAACATCGATCAATGAAAATCGCAATCGTACCCGGTGACGGAATTGGAAGAGAAGTTATCTCGGCAGCTCTTACCGTACTTGATGCCTTCGGGCTCGATATCGAAAAACTTCCTCTTGATATTGGTTATGGCAAGTGGGAAAGCACCGGGAGCGCAATAACGGATGATGATATCGAAACCATCAAAGAATGCGATTGCGTGCTTTTCGGGGCTATCACCACACCGCCTGACCCGAATTATAAAAGTGTGCTTGTGCGTCTCAGGAAAGAACTTGATTTATATGCCAACATACGACCATTTGCGCCCCTGAAAACTGTAAAATTGCCCTGCGCCGGAAAATTCGATTTTGTAATTGTAAGGGAAAATACCGAAGGCATGTACTCAGGAATTGAGGAACTGCATGAAGATGCGGCATATACCACACGGGTTATTACCAGAAAGGGCTGCGAGAGAATAGCAATGCGCGCATGCTCTCTCGCAAAGGAAAGAAAAAATTCGATTACAATTGTGCATAAAGCAAACGTGTTAAAATCCGACTCTTTTTTCCGCGACATCGCTATAGGCGTTGCAAAGAAAAACGGAATATCTTATAATGAAATGCTGGTTGATGCAATGGCATATGATTTGATACTGCGCCCGCAAAAATATGATGTGATAGTGACTACGAACCTATTCGGCGATATCCTGAGCGACGAGGCAGCAGCCATAGCAGGCGGGCTTGGTCTTTGCCCGAGCGCCAATATCGGTGACCGCTATGCGCTTTTCGAGCCCATCCATGGAAGTGCACCGGATATTGCAGGGAAAGGCATTGCCAATCCGATTGCGGCTATCCTGAGCGTCAGGATGATGCTTGAATGGGCTGGAAAAGCCAAGGAAGCAGAGGCAATAAGCAGGGCTGTGGACGATGTTCTCCAGCAGGGGATAGCAACACCAGACCTCGGGGGTTCTTATTCAACTGCGGATGTTTCGAATGCCATCGCAGAATCTGCTTGCAGACTTATAGGAAAGCGATAATACTGAAAATGATAGGTTGGAGAACTTCGCTGCAAACCACGTAAACTATAAATGTACATTATTCATAAAAGGTTTGATAAAAACTGCAAAGTGATAAACCCAAAACTGGCAGCTATGAACAAAAAACGGAAGAACTTATCGGCGGTATCAATCGAACCCCCGTATCTGTGGAATCCACAGGAGGATACGGGGTGAGTGGCGATAGAAATGTAAAACCAGGGTTTGCAGGTTTTGGAGAATTAATAGGGATCAGCATAGGACTTGCAGCAATTGTCTGGGTTCTGGATTCCATTTTAGATTCTATTATATTCCATGAAGGGACTCTTATCGGGCAACTACTATCCCCAGCAGCTCATGAAATCGGGATCCGGGTTTTATTTGGGTTCATCCTGATAATATTCGGTGCCTACACCCAGTTGAACATGGACCGGCGCAAGCAGGCGGAAGAGGCGCTGAAAGGAGCTATCGTAAAGGCTGAGGAGGAGAAAAACAAATCCGAGGCGATTATTGCATCTTTAGGTGATGGCATCATCATCCAGGATACTGATTATAAGATATTATATCAAAATCAGATCCAGAATGAGATATACGGGAACCGTGTTGGCGAATACTGTTACAAAGCGTATGAAGGCAAGGATACTATCTGTGAAGATTGCCCAATCGAAGCATCTTTCAGTGATGGAAAAATTCATAAAACAGAGAGGACTGTTCCCACAGACAAAGGCATATTGTATACCGAACTTACAGGATCTCTTTTAAGAGATTCTACAGGGAAAATCATAGGGGGAGTCAAGGTTGTCAGAGATATCACCGGGCTTAAGAGAGTTGAGGAAACGCTGCGAGAGTCTGAAGAAAAGTATCGTGCCTTGTTTGAAGCCACTCCAGTGGGGATTGGAATCGCAGACCTTGAAGGTAAAGTGCTCGATGGCAATGTGAATATGCTGGAGATGACAGGATTCACCCTGGAAGAAATAAAATCTGTGGATGTTGGTGCTACTTACGTTGATCAGGATGAGCGCAAGTTGTTACTTAAAACATTGCAGGAAACCGGCAGAGTGCGTGATTTGGAGGTTAGACTGAAGCGCAAGGACGGAACAATTTATTATGCGCTGCTGAACGTGGACCTGCTGGAACTTGGCGGGCATAAAGTAGTCCTTACCACAGCACGCGACATAACCGAGCCCAAGAAGGCTGAGAAAGAGAAGGACAGGCTTCTTAAAGCCATTGACAACAGTAACGATGGAATCATAATTGCAGATGAAAAAGACCGGTACATATACTTGAATGAGGCATATGCAAATATTTATGGCTACCCTGAAGAGGAACTTATTGGAGAGACGTGGCGGAAAATCACACCTCCAGAATTAATAGCTCCAACAGAATTGGAATTAGACCGCACCGTTCACAATAAAAATGGTGGTTTACTCAGTGGAGAGTTCCCTGCTGTTAGAAAAGACGGCATAAACATCCCGCTAGAGGTTAGAGGCACCGGTTTATGGGATGAGAAAGGCAATTATCAGGGACACATTTGCATCGTAAGAGACATTACAGAGCGCAAAAAGGTGGAAGAGAAGTTGAAGCTTTTATCGGAAGCTGTGGATGAAGCCCTTGATGGAATTATAATAACAAACCTTAATGGTTTCATTATCTACTCGAACAAGGCGGTAGAAGATATTTACGGGTTTTCTCACGATGAATTAAAGGGAAAACAAGTCAGCGAACTGAATGCCGACCCTGAATTTACGAAGAAGGTGATACTTCCTGATTTAATAACTAAAGTAAGATGGGTTGGGGAACTCAAGGCAAAGAAAAAAGAGGGTCAGGAATTCCCTATTTGGCTAACTGCATCCCAGGTCAAAAACCGCAGTGGAGAACCGATAGCCTTGGTAGGAGTCATAAGGGACATTACCGAACGCAAGCATATAGAAGAGGTTTTGCTCGAGAAAGAGGAAAGGTACCGGAGTCTCTTTGAAGATTCCCCAATTTCACTATGGGAAGAAGATAGTTCCGGTATAAAAAAGTACATCGATGCCCTGAAAAATAAAGGGATTGAAAATCTGAGAACGTATTTTGACAGGCATCCGAAAGAAGTTGCCCTATGTGCAAGTATGGTGAAGGTGCTTGATGTAAATAAAGCATCAATAACTTTGTTCAAGGCAAAAAGTAAAAGCGACCTTATAGACGGTTTGGAAAATATCTTCACAGATAGGTCATACGAAACTTTTAAAAAGGAACTTATTGCGATTTCTGAAGGTAAAACCCAATTTGAAAGCGAAGATATTGTTAAAACATTAACAGGCGATAAGATTCATATCAGCATGAGATGGGTTTTAACCCCCGGCAATGAAGAAACATATTCGAAAAGATTGGTCTCTATCGTAGATATCACGGAACGCAAACGTGCAGAAGAAGAAATAAAGAAATATACAAGAGAGCTTGAGGAATCAAATCGCATGAAGGAACTTTTCGCAGATATCATGCATCATGACCTTTTGAATCCATTGACAACCGCTAACGGATTTATTGAACTTCTTAAGGAAGATGAGACAATATCCAGAAAAAAAGCCTATCTTGAGACAATTGAAAGAAGTCTTGTAAAGGGAATGGAACTCATAGACAGCGCCATGAAATATTCAAACTTTGAGAGTTTGGAAAGTATTGAACTGGAAGAATTGGATTTAAATAAGGTTATTGAAGGAGTCATTGAAGATCTCACCCCGCTTGCGGATAATGCAGGAATGGAAATCATTAACCGCATGAATTTGAACACGCCTGTTAGAGCTAATAAAATAATCGAAGAGGTTTTTTCAAACCTCATATCAAATGCCATAAAATACGCATCATCGGGCAAGAGAATAATTCTGGAAAGCGAGAATATGGGAGAAAACCTGCAAGTCAGGGTAATAGATTTCGGGGAGGGTATAAAGGAAAGCGATAAGACCATGATTTTTGAACGATTCAGGAGGGGAGGAAAGATTGGAGTTAAAGGCTCAGGTCTCGGTCTTGCCATTGCGGGGAAGATTATGGAATTGCATAACGGCAGGATATGGGTTGAAGATAATCCCGAAGGTGGAGCAGTTTTTATTGTGGAGATTCCAGGAATCTAAATAAATTTAATCAATGCAAACGCTACGGTAGCTGCAAGGATTGGAGAGATAACCCAGGCGATCAATATTTTCTTCACGGTATTGCTTTTCACTATCTGCATCCCGCTATTGGCGCATCCGATACCAATTATCCCTGATGCCACGATCTCGCCAAGTGATACGGGGATCCCAAGGATTGAGGCCGCGTGGACAATTATAGCGGATGTGAATTCCACAAACACCGCCCGGATTACACAGAGTTCACAGATATCCTTCCCCACTGTATCCAGTATCCTGCCGCCCATGAGAAGAGCGCCAAGAC
>JBAVMS010000045.1:0-34655 GCA_049690315.1 Candidatus Methanoperedens sp. | reverse complement strand
ATGTAAAGTTGCTCCACTGGGACGGCAGCAAGTGGAATCAGCTTGATACCGCACAAACCACACAAGACGGTACATATACCTACTACGAGGCAAAGACAACCGCCTTATCGCCATTCGCAATAAGCGGAATAACAGGCGGTGCAGTATTTCCCACAGCAACGCCAAGCTTTTCAGAAATTGTTGATAATGAACTAAGAAATCTTCCTATAGGGCCAGCACTTTTCAACACCCCTCAAGAAATGAAAGTTGGTGAAACAGATAGAATCACTGTTCGTATAGCCAAAACAATTATAACAAAGGTAGTTAACTGGAATAATAATAATGAAATAATAAATTTTTTAAATGAAACAGAAAGTGTTGATTTAAAAGATGCAAATATCGAGAAAAGTAGCGATGGCAAAGAAATTACAGTAACTGCTGGAGCGCATTCATATTCCCTAAGTTTAAACAAAGAAAATAACACGTTAGTTCTTAAAACAAATTATAATGAAATGCATGAGTATGCCGTGAAAATGGAAAAGGAGAGCCTAAAAATATACCAGGAAAATTTTACGGTGGCACTCGGAGAATCTGGAAAATCTGAAATAGATGAAATCAAAGTTTCAACGTTGATGAAGGTTCATTTAACAGAGGATAATAATTTTGAGATCAAACCGCTGAGCGAGGAAGAACAACCGGTAGTTAGTGAAGGATTTACGCAATGGGAGTGGGATGTGACGCCTTTGAAAAGTGGTAAGCAGGTTCTAAAATTCTCAGTAAGCGTAGTAATCGGAGGAGTGCCAAAGACGTATCCTGTGTTTGAGAAGGTAATTTATGTAGAAGTGAATCCAATTTTTACCTTTAATAACTTTATCGGAAATAATTGGTTACCAATTATTGAATTAGTCATAGCTGCATTAGGATTGTTTGCTGTTTTATATCCAAAGGAATTGAAAAAGCTATTTGGAAATTTCAAGAAGAAGCTAATCAAGATATTTCAAACGCTACCCAATGTTGTTAAAAATAATAAAATAAAAAAACATTAATAGATGTGTATTTTCTAAATTGGCAAAGTGTGTTCATTTTTGATAGCATCACGAAAAGCACTTATATCATAATTCCCTCTAAGTTATCTCGATACTTATGCCAAACAGAACTGCAATCATAGAAACAGCTAAAGGAACGATAAAAATTGAACTTAAGGAAGCGGAAGCTCCGATAACAACCCAGAACTTCATCAAACTTGCGCAGAAGGGGTTCTATGATGGGCTTACTTTCCACAGGGTCATACGCGGTTTTATGATACAGGGTGGAGACCCTAAGGGAAATGGAACAGGCGGGCCTGGTTATGCAATAAAAGATGAATTTCATCCAAAACTAAAACATACAAAAGGTGCACTATCCATGGCCAATGCAGGTCCCAACAGCGGAGGGAGCCAGTTCTTTATAACTGAAGAACCACAGCCCCACCTTGATGGACACCATTCTGTGTTCGGATATGTCATAGAAGGACAGGCCGTAGTGGAAAAAATCAAACAGGGCGATAAGATGCTCAAAGTTACTATCCAGTGAGTAGCGAAAAATCGATCATTATGACCCTCAGGATCGCATGGGGAATCACAGGCTGCGGGGATTATCTCAAAGAAAGCCTCGATATAATGAAAGACCTCGCAAAAGAGCACAATCTGGACGTGCGGGTATATCTTTCCGAGGCAGGCGAGATGGTGGTAAAGTGGTATAGGCTCTTCAATGACCTGAAAACCAGCTTCCCCAAAACCTATTCTGAGAAGTCGCCCAACATCCCTTTTTTAGTAGGGGATTTGCAGCTTAAAAAATACGATTTTCTCCTTATCACGCCTTCAACTTCAAACACAGTTGCGAAAATCGCTGCGGGCATTTCGGATACGCTGCTCACGAATGCAGTTGCGCAGGCAATGAAAGCAAAAGTGCCAGTCTATATTTTTCCTGCTGACCAGAGGAAGGGCGAAGTAACCACGGATTTACCTGACGGCAGGAAACTCACACTCACGATGCGGGATGTGGATATCGAAGCCGTGAACAAGCTCCGGAAAATGCCCGGAATTACCGTGCTCGGGCATCCTGATGAGATAAGAGAAGTGATTAAAAAGCTCATCGGGAGCAAGAAGTAATTTTTATTGGCTTATACACTCCTTAAAAGATACTTGATGGTGAAAAAGCTGATAATGGAGAGCAAAAGCTCAAAGGCTGGCATTGAAGGTGTGGACGCGGGGGTTTCTGTCCCCCTGGCAGTTTTTTCTCCGGCAGGGCCGTTGAGGCTGATATTCACCGAATAATCCATGATATCCCTGCTCACATTGAATGGGGGAGAAAACGTGATATTGCCGTCATACTCAACCCGGACCTTGTAAGTGTATTGCTGTTCCATATCCAATCCGGCGAACGAATAAAACCCCATCTCATCTGTATATGTTGGACTTGAAGTATATGGATCGTAATCCACCCGGACGTAAGCGTTCCTTACTGGCCTGCCATAAGCATCCATCACAAAACCTGAAATATTTTTAAAGTTCTCAGGTTGGTTCTTTTTGTACTCATCCATCCATAATCTCTTTTCGTCAAAAATCCCACTGCATAAGTTCCTCTCTGTGGAGTTCATCGCGCCTTTATCATCAATTACCGTAAGCCTTATAAAAACCAGGAAACAGTTTGCATAATTAGACTGCCATCCTTCAGTATAATTTCGTCCATCAAAATAAATCGTTTTATTGCGGCCTATTATTTCCCATATAGCATTCGTCTCAGAGAATCTCTGCTTCATTCTTTCCCAGCGATAACCTGTAATGTTACCATCGGGGTCGTAAGATAGCGAAGCATTCAGCTCAAACGTGTAGAAAACATTGTAACCCTCTACGGTTTTACTCACAATACTGCTTTCAGGAGGGAGAAACGAAGGTTCAAATAATGCTACCGGGGCTTGATTCAATGCTGAAGCGGCTGGCATCAACGTGAACAAAATACCCAAAGCGGCAAGTATCCATGATCTCATAGAGTTATGAATTTGTTTTTCTTGCTCATAAACAATTTGCTGAAAATGCCGGAATTAACCGGGAAGTATTGTTGTTACTCAGTAGTTCGGGGTTTTTCATATTCGAAATAAGTGCATACGTTATCTTTGCATCTGATTATTTTCCCTTTCACTTTATTTTTTATTATTTCAATCTCGATTGCGCTTGGCTCTGCTATGCCTGGAACCGTTGCGCTGCCAGGTGAAAGAAGCAGCACATCTGTTTTTTGCACTATCGGATGGTGGAAATGCCCGAATACGAGTACATCCACGCACATTTCCTTTGCAAGATAGCGAAGCCCGTCTGTGTTCTCAGATGTAAGTTGCCCTTTGTGGATTATTCCAATTTTCACCCCTTCTACTGTTATGATTTTGCGCTCAGGAAGAAGTTTCATTAATTCGGGGCTATCCGTATCGCCATGAACTGCTATGAGGTTCCCCAAACCTCGAAGCTCATTGTAGCAATCAAGTGCTTCAAAATCCCCTGCGTGAATGATGATGTCTGAACTTTTGATAATGGAAATAAGTTCTTTAGGAAGATTCTTCTCCAGCGATTGCCCGGGCTTGATATGGGTATCAGATAAAACAATAATATTCATAGTGGCATGAAATATGAAAACCTTCCCATCATTTGCTCTTTTTTATCTTTTTGGATTTTAACCAATCATCAATGATATCTTCCAGCTTAACATCAATTTCCTCAATCCTGTATCTCACCCTCACAACAGGTTTATTGAGATGAAGCAAGCCGCCAAGGTCGATGGGTGTACCTGCAATCACAGCATCGCAATCCGCGGCATTTATGGTCATCTCCAGTTCCTTTGTCTGGGCTTCGCTATAACCCATTGCAGGAAGCACTGCGCCAAGATGCGGGAAGTCTTTATAAACTTTCAAAATCGAGCCCACGGCATGCGGATGCGGGTCAATCACTTCCTTAGCCTCATATTTTTTTGCAGCAATTACGCCTGCGCCGAAAGACATTCCGCCGTGCGTCAAAGTTGGCCCGTCTTCCACGACAAGAACACGCTTTCCTCTTATTAATTCAGGTTTGTCAGCAGTTATCGCAGAATTTGCTTTTATGATTACTGCTTTTTTATTTATAGACCTGACATTCCTGATAACCAGTTCCACATCCTCTTTCTTTGCCGAGTCCACCTTGTTAACAATAACCACATCTGCAAGACGTACATTCACCTCGCCAGGATAATAGGTAAGCTCATGCCCAGCCCGGTGCGGGTCTGCAATTACGATATGGAGGTCAGACTTGTAAAAAGGAATATCATTGTTACCCCCATCCCAGATAATTATATCAGCTTCCTTCTCAGCCGCGTCCAGGATTTTCTTATAATCAACGCCGCTGTAAACCACGCTTCCGCAGCAGATATACGGCTCATACTCCTCCCTCTCTTCGATAGTGCATTCGTTGCTCACGCAATCATCCATAGAAGCAAACCTCTGGCACTCCTGTTTGAGAAGGTCGCCATAAGGCATCGGGTGGCGCACCACCACCACTTTATATTCTCTTTCTTTCAATATGTCCACCAATTTTTGCGATGTCGGGCTTTTTCCTGAGCCTGTTCTCACAGCGCATACCGAAATAACAGGTTTTACTGACCGAAGCATGGTGCTTTCAGTCCCCATCAACCTGAAATCCGCGCCAGCAGCTAAAACAAGAGAGGCTTTTTGCATAACCGTTTCGTGCGAAAGGTCAGAATAAGCGAGAATCACCTGGTCGATACCATGCTTCTTAATGAGACCTGGAAGTTCTTCTTCAAGGAATATCGGGATACCATTCCTATACAGCGGACCTGCCAGTTCTTTTGGATAAACGCGTCCTGCAATCCCGGGAATCTGGGCAGCTGTGAAAGCGATAACCTCATAATTTTCATTATTCCTGAAATAAACATTGAAATTATGGAAATCCCGCCCTGCGGCTCCCATTATCAAAATTTTCGTTCTCATTGACTAACCTCGCTGCTTAAATGATTAGTCCTGCTATCACTTAATTGTATGCCTTTTCAATCCTCATCAACAAACTTTGCGCTGGTATCTTCCCTGAGCAGACCTTTGATAACAACCGCGTATGCAGGTCGTGCCAAAAAGACACCTATGAAAACACCGACTATGGTAATTTCTGCAAAGCCCCGGAGTGCGCTTGAATCCATGAAGAATATGAGGGGCAACATAGCTACAAGTACAGTGGCTGCCGCTGCAAAGATTATTGCAAACGCTTTCGAGATGCGGGATTTGTACACCTTGTCCGGCGGCATGGCACCGCCTGCGAGCACTTCATCCGTTATGATTATGAGATGGTCTACGCCTGTGCCTATTACCGCAATAATACCTGCGATAGTTGCCAGGTCAAGCTGGAGCCCGAAAAGAACTGCAAATCCCAGGATTATGATGATTTCGCTGAATGATGTTGAAAGCATCGGGATTATGATATTGGGCTGTTTATACCTGAGAGAAACTACAAAGGCTACCAATATCAGGGCAACCAATCCGGCGATTAAAACCTGCTCTTTAAATTTGGCTCCAAGTGGCGCCGAGACTTCACCGGAACCGACCTCCAGCACCTGGACCGGCAATGCGCCTGCTCTCAAATGAAGCTGGAGTTCTTTTGCTTTCTCCTGTCCCGTGTCACCTGTGCCCGTAGTGGCTATCATGGTTTTCACTGGAACGCTCTGTATGTTCTTTGCCAGATTGGCAGCAAGCGGTGCATCAAATACAAGATTACCATCAAGATACATACTGAGGTAATGAGCGGAGGGATTGGTCACAGCCCCATATTGTATCGCTGCATCCCTGAGCGCTTTGGCCCCGTCATCGGTGAGATCAAAGGATACGCCCCATAAACCACCCTGTTCTGTCTGCGGGACACCTACTCCTGTTATCTGGTCTCCGAAAAGCACATGTACCGTCTCGTTGCCCTTGGACTGTATCCGTATCTCGAATTTTCCGGGTGTAAGCGCAAGCTTTCTCGCTTCTTCTATGGACACACCTGGCAGGTCGATAAGTAAATAATTATCGCCTATTGGCGTTATCGTTATCTGCTTAACGGCAATGGGATTGAGTTTGTTTTCGAGCCTCTGTTTTGTTTCATCCCGAGTTTCCGGGGTCACACCTTCCCGGAACGGCGGGACGACTTTTCCGCCAACGGGCTGTAAAATGGCATTCAATGATTGTTCGGTTACGGCTTTTCTTATCTCGAATGTAATGAATCTGCCCGGTATCTGCTTAACATCAGCGCTCAGGTTGTCTTTCAGGTATGTTTGGATTAAAAAATCCTTGGTTGTTTGCAGTGTTATCCTGGTTCCCCCTGAAGGGACGGCCGATAATGTAGACGGGCCAAATCCAAATGAATCCATAGTTTTCTGGGCAACCTCTTTTGAAGTTGTGAAGGTGACAGAAGCTGCCGTGACTCCTTCTATTTTAATGGATGGATCGTTGAGTAATTTTCCGAATTCAACCTGAACAATTTTGCCGGGGTCGGCATCCACCTGCGCAATAGCTCCCTGGAGCTGCACCTGCAGCCATGAGCCGCCGTCAAGATCAATACCGTACTTTAAGTTGTTCTGGATTTGGAATTGACCATTAGAGTATGACACCGTGATAGCGGTAATCGAGCCCAGAATAACTGCAATGAGCAGCAGGACGCGCCAGTTTTTATAAAAAGGTTCTTCTTCGTTCATGATGTCTGCCTCTTCTTTTTTGGTTTTGCAATTACTTTTTCCATTTTCCGGGTCCCTTTTTCTATATACCACCGCAGGATTCCGACATTGGTCATCCAGGTGTTTATGATGTCCGCAATCAGGCCGAAAATGAGCACAACAGAGATGTCCCTGATTATATCAATACGCGTGAACGAAGTAATAAGACCGGATGAGACAAAAAACATGGCAATAAGAGCGGCAAGAGCTGTTAAGGTCATAGTTAACCCGGTTACCATTGCATCCTTTATCTTATCATTTAATTCCCCTTTACGTTTGAGAAGCCGCGTAGTTAAAAGTATATCCGTATCCACGGAATAACCAATAAGCATTAGAAGTGCCGCTACTGTTCCAAGAGACAGGAATATCCCGAATACATCAGTCATCGCAGCAGCAAACGTAATGTCGGCAAATGCAGATATTACTACTGCTACGGATGGGACAAATGTCCTGTAAATTATGAAAATCACGATTGCCATAAAAACGAACGAGATAACTATGGCGCGAACCGCCTGGCCCTGCAATGATTTACTGAACTGTTCTCCCATGTCACTTATTTCCACAGTATCGGGATTCGTGGATTCTGATTTTACTTTTGCGATTAGCGCATCTTTTAAAGATGCGTCCATCGGGCTGAATTCCATTATTTTCCTGTCCCCGACACTGTATTGTCTTACCTCAACCCCGGGGTAATTCGCAAACTCCTCTTTCAGTTGGTCTGGAGTTTTTAAACTGTCAAAAATTATCGCCGTACCGCCCTTGAATTCCAGACCGAGTTCAAGAGGCGACCCTGTTTTATATGTTGTATAAGCCAGTATGGAAAGCGATAATAAAAGCAGTATTACAGGAAAAATCAGCATCTGTTTAAAATTAAAGTTTTTAACATAGGATTCTATCGCTTTATCATTGATAAGTTTCATCGGGATTCTCCTTTCGACAGGTTTTGCTTAGATTATAACACAACATATTTACCTTTTGCTATTTGCAAAGATTGGAAGATTTGGAATCTATCTGCTGGAACTCAATTTAGAATGGGTCTATCTGGCAGATATTTATCCAGTTAATGCTATAAGACTCAACGTTAGATATTTAGATATATTGTTATTGGTGGAATATCGTGAATCCCAGAAAGTTACAGAATATAGTTCCGGTTTTGATGTCGATACTGGGAATTTATGTATTATCCCTGGGCATTATATCCTTGGTATTTGGCAGAAGGTTACCTGAAAACATCTCTTTTTTCCAGCTTCATGCAGGTGGAACCGCATCGATCTTAATTGGCATATTTATGGTCCTTCTCGGGAGTGGATTAAGAGAAAGAACCAGAACAAGCTGGTATACTGCGATATTCCTGATACTGACATCATTACTTTCAATACTCGTCAGGATCCGGGGATTCAGCCTGATTTACTTTGATATAATCGGAATAAGTGCGAATATTTTGATGCTATCCTTATTGCTAAAATACAGAAAAGAGTATATTTTCCCCTCAAGAATAAATTCTTTGCCAATTGAAGGAAAGCTGGCACTGGCTGCAATATCAGCATCAGCGATTTATGGGGTGACTGGAACGCTTTTGCTGGGAAGTCAATTCGCGCCGCCCATACATGATTTCAATACCGCGGTCTATTATACGTTCGTAATACTGACTACGCTGGGATTAGGAGATATTTTACCTGTGACTGATACATCGAGGCTGTTTACGGTGTCTGTTGCAGTGCTTGGTATTGCTTCGTTTCTGGGAGCTATAACAACATTTATTGGACCGGTTTTGCAGCAAAGAATGAGTAAAATGGTGAATGTTATGGAAAGTATGGAATTTACAGGGTTTGGAGATCATACCATCGTATGCGGATATACTCCGCTGTGTTCAGAATTTTTGAAAAGCTTGAAATCTATGAATGTCCCGATATTGGTAATTATCAGGGACCTGGAACTTGCCACTGCTCTTAAGAATGAAGGGTATATAGTATATCGGGAACAGGCAGACAACATAGAAGTATTGCGAAAAGCAGGCTTAAAAAAGGCGAAAAATGTCTATATCTGTTCTCCGGATGACGGATATAATCTATTAGTTGCACTGACAATAAATAAATTCAAAAAGCAAGAGCAATTAAAATGCAAAGTCATTGTTATTGTTAATTCTTCTAAGAATGCAGATAAGTTCGAAGAGTTCTGCGATGAAACAATTAACGTCTCTCGTGTTTTGAACGATTACATGTTGAAAAATAAAAATGATAGAAACGGTATTGTTAAGGTGTGATTTTATTATTTCATCAGCCGAAAACTAATAATATGCCTTAGGTTTATATTGAAATACTTCGCTTATTTATTTGGGAGAGTGAATTTTCGATGACAGACGTAAACCTGATCAATAATCTGTGGGTTATTCTGGCAGCAATACTTGTCTTCATTATGACGATTTCAGTCGGGCTGCTGGAAGTCGGTGAGCTCGGAGAGCGTTTCTGGAATAGTTTATTGAAAACAATTGTTATCACCTGTACTGCGTTGTTTTTTATGGCATTTGTAGGATTCAATACCGCTTTTGCCCCGACCATCAATGGAATAATCGGCGACCCCCTCTACAATGGCATATTTCTCGGTGGATTCTCAACGAATTCGCCCGGACTACTATCCGGTGTATGGTGGTCAATGACCTCCGAGTACTTCGGGACTGGCCTGACGACCGGGACATATTTCCTGTTTGAGGCAGCATTCGCATCGGTGACCTTAGCGCTTGTTGGAGTTGTCGGGCTCAGGAAACTTAAGCTTGAAGCGTTCGCTGCATTCTCTGTAGTCTATTTCATACTGATATGGAATCTGCCGGCTGCATGGATCTGGAATCCTACCGGCTGGCTGTATCTAATGGGCGTAAGAGATTTTGCAGGAGGGCTTGTTGTTCATGGAGCCGCGGGAGCAGCGGGTCTTGCTATTGTTTACAAGATATGGCAGGAGGAGAAGCGCAAAGGCATGAAAGAGAGTCCGGCAATAAGTCTTTCAATCAGCCCCGGCTGGCTCACGTTATCTATTCTTTTGTTATGGGTTGGATGGTTCGGGTTCAATCCTGGCAGCGTGCTGGCTTTCAATAATGAAGCAACGGTCGTAGTGTTAACTACTTTCCTGGCGGCAGCATCTGCTTTCATATCGACGATGTGCTTTAAATACCTGATCGATATGAAAAATCCGGGATTGCCTTATGCGGCAAACGGCATCCTGATCGGTTTGATTATTATAACGCCGCTTGCCGGCTTCGTAAGCCCGGCCAGTTCTGTTATTCTCGGCCTGCTTGGAGGACCGCTATACCTTGCAGGTGAGCAATGGTTCGGACGATATAAGTGGTTCTCCGACCCGGTGAGTCTGTTTCCGGGGCATTTGCTTGGCGGTACTTTCGGACTCGCAATGATTGCGTTCTTTACTCAAAATGACTTTGCAGCAGCTTCGGGTAATTCAAACCTGCCGAATGGTTTGCTGTTCGGGGGAGGAATGGCTGCTGTGCAACAGTTTGGATTGGAATTGTTCGCTATTGTAGTTGTTCTGGTCGTGGTGTTCGTAATTTCGTATGTATCCATGTGGCTAATCGGATTGGCTATGCATGGGATAACAACAGATTACAGGAAAGAATCGTGAGTGGAAAGGGCAAGAATTTCTTAGCTCATTCCTTCAATTCAACAGCTATATTATGGGCATCGGTCTTCCCTGTATTCTCAGTAGTGTGCGCTCCCGCTTCTATCCAGAGTACCTGGCCGGTCTTGAGGTCTAATTCTTTGGCCTGGCCGTCTGCCGATGTAAACTTTAATCTGTGGTCGCTTAAAACATACACCACACGATCCGGATGGGAATGCAGCTTTGTTTTCTCACCAGGTTTAACCCGGACATCGAGAACCCGTACACGGTCATTTTCCATCAGCAGTTTATAGACATTTGGTGCCGCTTGTAATGCGTCTGGTATTTGTGCCATTTTTATCATCTTTTTCAAACATTTATTTTCGAACTTTAACAGGTCATAACTTAAGGTTCATTCACATTTTATCCCAAAATCATATGTTATCAGGTGATAAGCTTTCGCCCAATATAATAGAAGCTACAGTTCTTCGATCTCAAACTCACAAAAGCCATGCCCTGTTCCCCAACATTTTGTTAGAAACCAGTTCTGGTTGTAAGAGCTAAGCAATAAGTTAACGGCTCAGGTTTTAAGCGATAAGTGGTGAATATTATGAAAAACATCTCAAACATCATACCAGCACGTCTTCAAGTCCCGACTCCTTCACAATATCAAGCGCTCTCTGGCATTCCTCTCTTGTAAGGTTTCGGTTTATTTCAGGGTAATTGTACGCCCTGTAGTTAGGCGAATACTGGAACATGAGATTAAACCTGACCTTCGGGATATGCTCTTTCGTCCACTTTACTATAGGCACTGTGCAGCAATCGATGTGGTTGGGAAGAACAAGGTGCCTCAGGAGAATTTCACCGCTTTTGTAAGCCGACATGAAATTCCTTGTCACGGTTGACAGGTATTGTGACGCATTTGAATATTTCATAGCACATTCGTCATTCCCGTACCTGAAATCCCCGAGATATACATCAACCACGCCCCGAAGTAAATTTGCGATTTCTTCAGAATAATACATGTTGGAATTCCAGAAGACCGGCACATTGACCCGGAGCGCGTTCAGGATTTTTAGGATAGTATGGGTATGAGGCGTCGGCGTGACAAAATTGACATTCCTTGACCCATAGGCGCGCCGGAGGGTGATGATTCTTGCAAGTTCCTCTGGTAGTATGGGTGTTCCGCTTCCAGGCGCCTGTGAAATCTGCCAGTTCTGGCAGTAGGCGCATATAAAATTACAGCCTGTGAAGAATATCGTATGCGACGGCACAAGTTCAGGCTCCTCGCCGTGATGCAGGAACTCTGCTGAATAGCGCGAGACGGCATCCAGCTTGCAATAACCGATTTCTTTCTTTTTACGGTTTACCCCACATCTTCGCTCGCAGAAATGGCAGCTCTGGAGAATTTTATCAGCGATAGCAACTTTCAGGTCAAGGAGCGACGGGCTTGCGCGGGGGGCAAGTTCTTCGATAGATGTAGTGCTGTTCAATATTTCACGAAAAGAACGCATCGCAGTATCATGTATTTTCCAGAGTTCAGGAAGCGTGGAATCCTTATTGAAATCAGCACTCACAGATTGGGAAATCTGAAATTGCGATGGAAGCTTATCCATCATCACATCAAAATATCTTGGAAGAAAAAGCGGGCTGCCTGAGGTCATTATCTGTATTAATGCGCTCTTGCCCTTAATAGCGGTGTTGAGAATTTCTTCTCAACCTCAACCCTGTGTAATGTGTTATATGTGCAGAAAGGAATAATTCTCCCGTCGGGTGTTGCATAATGGACGCCGCAACGTTTTATCCGCTCAAGGTCCATGTTATATAAATCCATGAAATGCATTGAGCCAATAAAGAGCGTATGGCGGTGGAACTCTTTTGTGGCTTCACCTGTCCCTTCCTTTAAAACATCGATGAAGAGTTTTTTCACATCTACGGATTTTGGCGCTTTGGCCATATCGATATATTTCGGCAGTGCAGAGATGAGATATCCCAGTCTTTTTATATTCCCGAGAGACTTGCCAAGCCATTTTGAATTGGGCGATGCAAGCTCTTCTATATGTTCCAATAGTCCTTCCACATCGATAAACCGCGTTATGGGAATCATTTTGCCGTCTTCCACATACACATATGTACCAGTGCCGCAGTGCGGATGTACCGTGAATTCAATATTCGGGATTCCTTCTTCGGCTGAAACAAAATGAGAAATAGGTACAACGAAAGGAACGGGATAAAAATCATCAGCGGTAATAGCTCCGTCTGTCTGCGCTTCTATCAGATCGAATAAATCCGGGATTGTGATTCTTTTTTCCATCCTTTCTTTTTTATTTATCCTTCCGGCAAAAGATATGGGCTGGAAATTGATGCCTTTCACAGCATCCATGTTTTTGACCGCAAACCTGATGATATCCCCTACCTGATGATCGTTTACGCCTTTTGCAAGCGTGGGCACAAGAGAAATGCTTGTCAATCCGCCCTCTCTGCAATTTTCAATTGCCTTAAGCTTTAGAGGCAGGGCATTGTAACCCCGGTTTACGATATACGGTTTTTCGGTCACACCGTCGAATTGTAAATAAACTGTATGGAGGCCCGCATCCGCCAGGTCTTTACAAAATGAGAGACTTTTTGCAAGCTTAACGCCGTTGGTCGCCATCTGGACCTGGGTAAATCCAAATTCTTTGGCCATACCTACAATCTGGACAATATCCTCGCGCATCGTGGGTTCGCCCCCCGCAAACTGGACAGCGGGACATGGTACAGGTTTTTCATCCCGTAGCATCTGCATCATTGCCCTTATCTGCGAAATCGAGGGTTCGTAAAGATAGCCTGATGCCTGCGCATTCGCAAAGCATACGGGGCATGCCTGGTTGCACCTGTTGGTGACATCAATATTGGCAAGGATAGTGCTTGTCTTATGAGACGTACAAATACCGCATGAATGGGGGCAATTTCCATCTGTACCGATAGGATTTGATATTCCATCCCCGTCATGCGAGAACTTTTCAAAACGTTTATACTGTTTCGGACTTGACCAGTAAATATCTTCAAAATATCCGTGTTTGCTGCACGTTTTTTTAAGAAGGATTTTCCCATTCTCTTCAACAATCGTGGCATCGATAACAGCAGAGCATTCAGGGCACAACGATTTTGTTGATTTCATTGATAATCACCCTCTATTTTCTTAATGGACATAGTATTTTTCATATTTGAGGTTTTCCTTGGTAATATAATATGCAAAAACCCCGTATATACAAAGCTTTTTTAGTACTTAAAGTATATCTGTAGTATAAGATTCAGTTATGAATCAAGGTCAGGTGATTAAATTTGGTAATAGGAGTTACTCTTGTGAATGTTGTGCCCGGTCAGGAAAAAGCGGCATATAATGAGCTTTTGAAGGTAAAAGGAATAAAAGATGTATATCATGTGTTCGGGGAATATGATTTTGTAGTGATAAGCAATGTGGATGGCTTGAGTGCGTTAAATAAACTGGTGGACACCATCAGGGAAAGTGAAAACGTCACGAAAACGCAGACAATAGTGGGAGCTGAGCTTTAGAGGATACTTAATGGTCATTGCCGAAGAACTTGCGAAAAAGCAAAAGGCCATCAGTATCGCTGAATTTTTTGAGAAAAACAGGCAAATACTCGGATTCGATTCAAGCAGCAGGAGCCTGTTGACATCGGTCAAGGAAGCGGTAGATAATTCCCTTGACGCATGCGAAGAAGCGGGAATACTTCCTGATATTTTAATTAAACTTGAAAATGCGTCCAAAAATAACCTGACGCTTATCGTGGAAGATAACGGGCCCGGAATCGTTAAAGAGCAAATCCCAAGGGTTTTTGCAAAATTGCTCTATGGATCACGGTTCCATGCGGTTAAACAAAGCAGGGGGCAGCAGGGAATCGGCATCTCGGCAACCGTATTGTATTCGCAGCTCACGTCAGGCAGGCCAGCAAAAATCGTATCAAAAATTGATAAGGACGCACCGGCGCATTATTTTGAACTTCTCATAAACACCCAGACCAACGAACCTGAAATCCTTGTCGATAAAATAACCGACTGGGACAGGCTGCGGGGCACGCGCATCGAGCTTGAGATGGAAGCATCGTATATCAAGGGAAGGAGGCAGTCCGTCTATGAATATCTCAAGGATACCGCAATCGTAAACCCGCATGCCCGTATCACTCTCATCGAACCTGACAATAACCAGATTATATTTGATAGGGCGACCGACAAACAGCCGGTGCAGGCTGTGGAAATCCTTCCGCATCCACACGGGATTGAACTTGGTACCCTGATGAAGATGCTGCGGTATTCCGAAACCGATAAACTCGATGAATTTTTACGTGAATCATTCTCAAGAATAGGCGCCCATACTGCCAAGGAAGTTTGCAATAAAGCGGGTATTGTTCCTGAAACCGACCCGAAGGAAATAAAGCTCGATGAAGCGAAGAGGCTTCATGAGGCTTTTAAAAAAGCAAAAATACTGGCGCCATCTACCGATTGCCTTTCTCCAATCACGGAGGAGCTTATCCGAAAAGGCGTGGGGAAAGAACATACCGTGGATTTCATTGAGACCACGACGCGGCCTGCGGGTGTGCATAGCGGCCATCCGTTCCAGGTGGAAGCAGGAATAGCTTACGGCGGCAATCTCCCAAAGGAAGAGAAAGTTGAAATATTGCGATTTGCTAACCGTGTGCCGCTTCTCTACCAGCAGGGAGCATGCGCCATAACCCACGCTATCGAAAATCTCAACTGGAGGAGCTATTCTCTTGACCAGCCTGGAGGGTCACTCCCTATCGGTCCAGCCATAATTTTAGTGCATGTTGCATCCACACATATTCCTTTTACTTCCGAATCCAAAGAAGCGATTGCTGATGTCCCTGAAATCATAGGAGAGGTTGAGCTTGCGCTAAAGGATGTGGCGCGTAGGCTCAAGCTCTATTTGTCAAGGCAGGATAATCTTGAAAAAAGACGTGAAAAAGAGGAAATCATCTATTCCATCCTGCCGCGCATAGCTAAAAAGGTTGGCGAGATTCTTGAGCGGCCGACGCCTGATATTACGCCTATTGTTGCGAAAATCATGGGGAATGTGTTTGCCCAGAGAATGGTGATGCAGAACGGGAAAGGGTTTGATGTGGAAATAAGGTTGAAAAACCACGGGGATTCGGTGCATCATTTCATACTTCATGAGACGCTCCCGTTTTCGATCGAATCACCAAGCCCCGAGCCCAAGAAAATCCCTGTGGGCAAACAGATTGATTATGTGTGGAAAATCTCACTCAAGCCCGGTGAACAGAAAGCGGTTATTTACAAACTGGACATCGGGCCGGATGAGGCTGCAAAACTTCCCCAGCTTGTGGTTGAGGGCATCGAGAGTGAGCTTATTACTGGCGCAAAGGCGGTGAATGTATGACGAACCCGTCTAAAAACGATGAATCCAATGGGGTTCATCAAACCGAGAAAAGCAATAAGGAGATACGTGATTCTCTATCAAAGACGACTCTAAAGAAACTCATCCAGGATTTCTATGAGCAATTCGAGAGCGAAACAATTCCCCATATCATCCTCCCTTCGCGAACCAAGAAGAACATCGAACTTAACGAGGACAGCGATGTGTGGGTGTATGGCGACAGCGAGAGCATGCGCAGCGCAAAAACTGTAAAAGGGGCAACGCAATTGCTTAAGACATCGCATGTGGTGGAACTTTTGATGAAAGGGCATCTTGACCAGAACAAAAGCTCGACACTGAGAGAGTTGTATTACATCAGCGAGAACTGGGATATCGCAAAATTCCACGAGCAGGCCGAAAGTGACCGCCTGATAGAAGACCTTGAGATAATAACCGGTTTGCAGCGCGAGGATTTCCATGTGCGTCCCGAGGAGAACGGCGCGACATTGTACGGGCCTATCAAGATCAAGGAATTAACAAAGCGCGGCGACCGCACCATGCACTGCCAGGACGAAGTTGGCGAGGCTGGATACCAGATTCCATACAATGTGGAGACGATAAAGTTCATGGAACACGATGCGAAGTTCATTATCGCAATCGAGACCGGCGGTATGCAGGACAGGCTTATCGAGAACGGGTTTGACGAGAAATTCGATGCCATCCTTGTGCACCTGAAGGGGCAGCCTGCGCGCAGCACGCGGCGCATCATCAAGCGCATGAACGAGGAACTTAAGCTCCCCGTGGTGGTTTTCACGGACGGTGACCCATGGAGCTTCCGCATATACGCAAGCGTGGCATACGGTGCAATCAAGAGCGCACACCTCTCGGAGTTTATGGCGACGCCTGCGGCAAAGTTCATCGGGGTGCAATCAACGGATATCGTGGAGTACGAGCTTTCCACGGACAAGCTCAACGACCAGGACATCAAGGCACTGCAAAGCGAGCTTACAGACCCGAGATTTGATACGCCTTACTGGAAAGATCAGATAAATCTGATGCTGAAGATAGGGAAGAAGGCAGAGCAGCAGGCTTTTGCTGGGAAGGGGCTGGATTATGTGACTGATAAGTATTTGCCGGAGAGGCTGACGGAGATGGGAGTGATTTGAGGGTAGGACAAAATAACAGTACATAGCGGTTTTGATGCAAAGAAGGCAAGTCTTTGTCCAACAGACTAATTTCAGCAAAGTTTTATATATTCTAAAAATAATTATCCCTTAAGATTTGAAGCTGTTTTGGTAGCAGCATTTACGGCAGTTAAAGTTCGTCTATTTCTGCAGTTATGTCCTGCCCATGACAGTTGAAAATCGAAAGTTAAGGATGTGTAAATAGTGAAAGAATTTCAGGAAAGAAATGCTCCGGTAACAGCCGGGGAATCATATGACGTATCGATTGATGACATAGCAAAAGAGGGCGACGGCATTGCCAGGGTCGAGGGTTTCGTAATCTTTGTACCAGGGACAAAAGTCGGCGATAAAGTTAAGATCAAAGTAAGCAAAGTGATGCGAAAATTCGCAATCGCAGAGAAAGTAGAATAAATTTTGTTTTTTCTACTTTTTTTAGGTAGTATATTACCGTTTTTATTTATTTTTACTTTTGGTTTTTTATACTGTTTTTTCTTATATCATTAAAAAAGTTCATGAGTGAATACTTTACGCGCTCAGGTTCAACATCGACTATCTCATTCCGTTCTTCTTCAGGAAAAATATTGAAAACAGAATATTTTCCCCAGCGTTTGACCGACGAAGACGTATATCGCCCATCCAGCAGCACCCTCACGCCGTAATCAGAAGGCGAGCGGACGACCCGTCCAAGAGCCTGTCTTACTTTCCTGATAGTCGGGATTTCAATCGCATAATCCCAGCCGTGCCCGAATTCCGCCTCGTAGGCAGCCTCAATTGCCCGCATCCTGTCAGAAAGGGCAGGATATCCAACCCCGACTATTACCACAGTCCTGCCCCTTCCATCCTTATAATCTACTCCTTCCGTGAGAGTCCCCCACATATAGGATATCAGCACCGCTTTTTTGCCAGCCTCGCCAATACTAAAGAACTCTTCCCTGATTTGCTGGGCTGAAACTCCAACCTCGTCAAGGAATACCTGGACATTGCATTTAATCCTGTTCCTGTACTGCGAAGCTTCATGAAAGCTCGGGAAGAAGATAATCACATTGCCATCTGATTGCTCAATAATATCATTCAGGACTTTTGTTACGAGTTCTTTGGTCATGTCCCTGTCTTTGGCGAACAGCGGTGGAACCGATGCGGCTATTGTCAAACGTTTTTCTTTCGGGAAACTTAGCCCGAAAGCAAGCTCACAGGTCTCCCGCGAAATACCAAGCGTTTTCTTGATAGTCTCAAAAGGAGCAAGGGTAGCGGACATAAGCACTGCCGAATGAACTGAATTAAACAAAGGCTCTGTGACATTTTTCGGGATGCAGGTGAATAGTTCAAGCCTCCCGTATATCTCCCTGTTATGACGCCTTACGTTTAAAATCGGATAATAGCTCCTGTCATTTGACGATTTCATATAGCTTGAAAGAAAGACGGCAGCAGCCATCGCACTTGATGTTTTCTTTACAGGGCTTTTCCCTTCATTGAATTGTTTTTCGTAAGAAGCATCGATAGTCAATCCGAAACTCCTCATGCGTTCAATTGTTTCATCAGGTTTTTTTATCCCTGCCGCTTCCAGCGCCTTTAGAAGCTTGGCCCTGAACATATCCATCCTTTCTTCGGGGTCGGCAATCCGGAGGTCATACCAGTCATCCCCCACTCTTTCCCGCTCACCGAACTTCTTATCGAGAATATAATTATACGTGGACTTCAGTGTATCCATAAGGACACGCAGAAAAATTCCGACGTCCTGTGACGGCAAAGTATCATTATTTGCCTCAATCTCGTCAAGCGCCCTGTTTATTGTGAGTTCTGCCAGCTTCATGGACGAATGCGAACGCGCTGCCGACTCGATATTATGGGCTTCGTCAAAAATAGCGATAATATCGGGAAGGCCTTTGTCCATCCAGCCAAGCACGTTGGTGCGAATATCCTCGTTGAGAAAATGATGGTAATTGCATATTAAAAGGTCGGCTTCTTTCATGTACCGTTTCAGTAATTCATATCCGCAGCTATTATGCGATAATGCCCATTCTGCCACTTCATTCGGCGTGCGCACGCCTGAAAACAGCCATTTGCGAAATTCATCATTATCGCTTTTCAGGAGTTCAAAAAGGTAATCGCATGAATTTTTCCTGGTTTCATGAAGCCTGCGTTCCTCCTTATCCGATTCGCTGCTCAATTCCCTCTGAAGCTCGATCAAACCGGTATCCCCGGTACGCTTAAGTTTATCCTTCACAGATTTTATTTCGTTTTTCAAATGCCCGAAGTCTTTTTCCTGTTCAATCATTTTATAGGTATTATCACGAAGCAAACTGCATGTGTCATAATCCATGTTCGGCTTCGGGCACATGAGCATCTTGCCTTTGAGGACAACGACTTTTATATCAGCCTGTTTTTTTATCTCCCTCGCCTCTTCGATGAACTGTTCCATCTGCTGGTGGACATTAGTGGCAATTACCACTGTCTTTTTCTCCGTTTTTGCAATATGGAGGGCGGGCGCAAGAGCACTCAGGGTCTTTCCAGTCCCACATGCCCCTTCAAACAGCACGACCTGTTTCTTTATCAGGGATTCGTGGATGGCATCCATCGCTTCAATCTGGTTCGGATAATACGAGGTCTTTGGAAAATAGCGAAGGTAGTCCCTTTTCATCGGCGACTATAAGATTTGACATGATATAAACAGTGCGATTGGTTAAAATGATGATTCGAATCCATTTAGTGCTACTTTAGTACTACTATATTATCACTACCATATATATTGGTGTTACCATCTTGTTAAGGTTAATAAAAATGGACTCAATTAAAAAAAAGGGGGAAAATATGAATTCGATGGCAGTGGTTAGGGCTGATGATGCGGCAAAGGTAAGAATAGCCCTCTACGATTTAGTGCGATATGGTCACATGACATTTGCTGACCACGCGAGAAAATTGGAACCGACTTTTGCAGATAACATCCTCGTGCATATTATGAAAAGCCCTTTAAAAGCATGCTGTCTGGCTGCTGCGATAGTACCGCTTGAAGACCAGCCCAGCATGGCAATCGGCAGGCTTCGGAAAATCCATCCTCCAGCGCATGTCATAATCGTAAGTCCAAGGCATGAAATTTATCATGAACTGGTTAATTACGTGGATATACTACCCGAAATTGACCTGACCTTCGAACCCGGCTTCGAGCCGGAAACTGCCCAGCAGACGGCTGAAGTTCAGGTATAATAAAAAATTTGTTTTTATCTTTTTTTTATTGTTTTGTTTTCTGTTTTTATTATGTTTGAGTAAACATAACAAGATTCAATAAATAAGAAAGTAATTTACCAATAATAAAAAGAGGATTTCAGATGACATTGAAAGTAACACTGATAACGGGACGAACTATCAATCAGGGAGCAAATCTTGAAAATAAGACCTCTTCTGATTATCAGGAAGCAACTGCATATTGCGAATTGAACTCAAAAGACATTGGGGTTCTGGGAAAATCCGGGGAAAAAGTGAGGGTTAAAACAAAACATGGGGAAGTGGTTGTTAAACTTAAGGAAAATAACGGTAATCCTGACGGGTTGGCGTTCATCCCGATGGGCCCCTGGGCCAATGCAGTGGTCGACCCTGATACAAAAGGCTGCGGAATGCCAGGATTCAAGGGGATTCCGGCTGAAATCGATGCTACGAATGATAAAATACTGATAATGAAAGAACTTTTTGCGGGGTATAAGTAATGGCGACTGTAATAACAGATGCCCTTTGCCCTTTTTGCGGCTGCGTGTGCGATGATATCACGATAGTGACAGAAAATAACAAAATAATCGAAGCAAAACATGCATGCAAACTCGGCGCTGCAAAAATCATGGGACATCACAGGATAAAAGCGCCAATGATGAGGAAAGATAAAAATTCCGATTTTAAAGAAGTATCCTACGATGAGGCTATAAACGAAGCCGCCGCGATACTTGCCCAATCGAAGAGACCCCTTTTGTATGGATGGGCTTCGGCATTGTGCGAAGTCCATAAAAAGGGCATTCTTCTTGCAGAGGAACTGGGAGCGATTATAGATAATACAGCCACTGTATGCCACGGGCCATCCACGCTTGCGGTTCATGAAAAAGGGCTTCCCTCATCGACCCTTGGCCAGATCAAGAACCGCGCTGATGTTGTAGTATTCTGGGGCAGCAACCCTGTGCAGGCTCACCCAAGGCACATGGGACGCTATTCTGTTTTTGCAAAGGGGTTTTTCTCTGATAAAGGAAGGCGAGGGCGCAAGATTATCGTTGTAGATGTGCGCAAGACCGACACAGCCGGAATAGCTGACGAATATATACAGGTGGCGCAGGGCAGTGATTATCTTGTTTTATCAGCTCTTCGCGCCATACTTTCAGGACACGCGGACGTTGTCCCCGATGCTGTCGGCGGCGTCCCGAAGGAGCAACTGGTAAAACTTGTTGAGACCTTAAAGACTGCAAAGTTCGGCGCTGTTTTCTTCGGCATGGGGTTGACCCAGAGCATGGGAAGGTATAAGAACATCGATAATGCCATCTCCCTGATAACCGAATTGAACTCGTTCACAAAATACGTTATCATGCCCATGCGCGGGCACTACAACGTGACAGGTTTCGGGCAGGTCTGTTCATGGGAAACAGGCTTTGCCAGTGCGGTTGATTTCGCACGCGGCGCACCGTATTATAATCCGGGCGAGACAACAGCCAACGATTTATTGATGCGAAAAGAAACTGATGCGGCGATGATAATAGCAGGCGATGCGGGCGCTCACTTCCCTGCAGATTCAGTGAGGCACCTTGCGAAAATACCTGTAGTCCAGGTGGACCCGTACTGGAATCCCACGACCGAGGTCGCAAATGTGGTCATCCCGGTTGCGATCTGCGGCGTTGAGGTGGAAGGTACTGCTTACAGGATGGATGGTGTTTCCCTGCGCTTCCGGAAGATGATAGAGCCGACACATCCTACTGATATTGAGATACTTGAAAAAATAACCGAACGTGTCAGAGAGATAAGGGGTGAATAACCATGGAACTTCTAATAAAAAATGGCGCAGTATATGACCCTTTTAACGGTATAGCCGGCGATAAAACCGATATTTCAATTAAAGATGGTAAAATCGTGGATAAGGTCAGCAGTTCGGCGTCAGTTATAGATGCCGGCGGAAGGCTTGTGATGGCAGGCGGCGTTGATGCCCATTCGCATATAGCCGGCGCAAAAGTGAACGTGGGAAGGATAATGCGCCCCGAGGATACGCGGTCTGGAATTAAACCAAGGACCAAAATAACAAGACCATACACGGGTTACACAGTCCCGAATGTATATGCCATGGGATACCGTTACGCCCAGATGGGTTATACCACGGTGTTCGAGGCTGCACAGGCTATCATGAAAGCGCGGCATACCCATGAAGAGCTTGAGGAGATTCCGATCATTGATAAGGGCGCTCTCACTCTTTTCGGGAGCAACTGGCCCACAATGGATTATGTGCGTGAGAAGAACATGGACAAGCTTGCGGCTTATGTTGCATGGGGACTCCTTGCTTCGCGAGGGTTCGGTATAAAATGTGTGAATCCGGGCGGAGGCGAGATGTGGGGTTTTGGCAAGAACGTGACAGGTCTGGATGATGTCGTTCCGAATTTTGATGTCACACCGAGAGATATTATAGTTTCGCTGATGAAAGCCAATGAGATGCTGGGACTTCCGCATTCGGTGCATCTTCACTGCAACAACCTTGGAAAGCCCGGCAATTACAAGACCACGCTTGCGAGCATGGAACTTGCAAAACAGGTAAAGCCGAGCAAGGACAGGCAGGTACTCCACGTTACTCATATCACCTTCAATTGCTGGGGCGGGACGAACTGGGGAGATTTTGAATCCAAAGCGGATGAAATCGCAAATTACCTGAACAACAGCGAGAATGTGACCACTGATATGGGGCAGCTTATTTTCGGAAGCGCGACGACAATGACCGCAGATGGACCAGTCCAGTATGCAAACGCGAAATTATTGCATGCAAAATGGGCTAACGGCGATGTTGAACTCGAAGATGCATCAGGCGTTGTTCCGATATTCTATGCCAAGCAGGTCTCAATCCATTCAATTATGTGGGCTATGGGACTTGAGCTTGCATTGCTAACCAAAGACCCGTACAAGGTTTTACTGACCACAGACCATCCGAATGGCGGTCCCTTCGTGAATTATCCAGAGGTGATTGCACTTCTAATGAGCAATAAGAAACGGCAGGAAGAGATAAAAACGCTTCATGAGGCTGTTCATAAAAGGACAAAGATTCCGGGAATTGAGCGGGAACTTGACTTCAACGATATAGCGATAATGACAAGAGCCGGTTCTGCAAAGGTGCTTGGGCTGCTTGATACCAAAGGGCATCTTGGCGTCGGTGCAGATGCAGATGTCTCGATATACGACATTTTACCCGACCAGATAGACCCGTCAGTGGAACATGCAAAAATAAAGAGCGCCTTCCAATCCGCAGCTTACACGATAAAAGGCGGCGAGATCGTCGTGAAAGACGGGCAGATTACAGCTACGCCTATGGGCAGGACATTCTGGGTAGATGCCACTGTGCCTGAGGAGCAAACAGAAATTATGATGAAGGACATACGTATGAAATTCAAGAACTATTACTCAATTAACCTTGCAAACTACATGGTGCAGGATGAATACGTCACGCATCCGAAAGTGGTAAAAGCCGGCGCAATCCCGGTTGAGGTGAACTAACATGCAGACAGTGACCATAAAACCTAAAAAGGAAATCAGGATTTCAGTTGAGGCTGAGAACATTTCGCCTGATAAATTCGCCGGCAAAACAGAAAAAGAAATACTATCTATGGAAGCATGGATGGGGAACCGGAAGACCACACTCGGCGAGCTTTTTTCGGTAACGGTTGAGGGTTCTGGCTCTGCAGCTGACACTAAAATCGTTATGGACGGCGATTTTTCCCGAATAAAGAGAATAGGAGAAGGTATGACTGCAGGTCTCATAATGATTAAAGGTAATGTCGATATGCATCTTGGCGCCAAAATGAGCGGCGGTAAAATATCCGTAACCGGGAATGTGGATTCCTGGGCAGGCAGGGAGATGAAAGGCGGGGAACTGATAATTGAAGGGAACGCAGCTTATTATCTCGGCGCAGGATACCGCGGAGAGACATGCGGTATGCGCGGCGGAAAGATAACCGTTCTTGGCAATACCCTTGACTTTATGGGAGAGCATATGTGCGGCGGCGAGATTACCGTAAAAGGAAATGCAGGAATATTGCCCGGGCTCAGTAACAATGGCGGGAAAATAGTCATCGAGGGCAATACAAGCCGCCCAGGCAGCGAGATGGCAAAAGGCACAATAATCGTCAACGGGACTGTTGATGAAATGATGCCAGTCTTCAAGGCAGAAGGCACGGAAGCCGTTGACGGCGTCACATACAGGAAATATACGGGTGATGTAATAGTCAACGGTAAAGGTGTTCTGTACGTGAAATAATGCAATAACAAAAGCGATCCTTGTATCTAATGATCTTTGTTTGTCTGGCAATTTATTTGTAAAATTGCCATTATTTAAATGCTTATGCTGCACGTTATCAACAGGTAATCATGAAAGCGGAGACTATTATCGTTTTAGCGGTTGTGATAGTATTCGGACTTATTGCAGGCATACTATTCTATGTTTATTCGCATGATAAGCAACTTGATATTAATTCTGTTAAAACTTTCCCGAATAATGTGCAAATCGATAATGCAAACCTGGTCAATGTTGACACCCAGGTTTCGAACTTTACAGAACTGGTTTCAAATGGAAATAACGTTTGCGAAGGGTGCCATCTTTCGGGAAAGAAAATCTATCCCCAGGCATACCAGGTAAAACAGCACGTGGAAGGGGGCGCATATTGCCTCGAATGCCATACGATTGACCATAATGTGCATCCCATGAGCCCGAAAAATAAAAACGTGACCTGTGGAAGCTGTCATGGGACTGCATCCCCGCAGGTGCCAACGTTTCGAAACGGTAACATATCATGCGCAAATTGCCATGATTACCCTGACCCGCTAAAGCCCAGCAATGGTAATCTTATTGTGATTCACCGCGAAAGAAACGTGGATTGTATTAAATGTCACCTGGACTCATCTGCCTCTTGCCTGAAGTGCCATACTGAAATCAAAAGCGATGATAAATGGACAAAAAGGCTTAATCATTTCAATACGATTGTGAAGGCTGCGCAATGAATTTGTTGTTGGGAATTTTGATAATTCCCACAATGCTTATATATAATGAACATAATTGTACATCAATGTACTAATATGTACAATTTGATAAGATGTTTATGCACCCGATAATCAATGAAATACTGGAATCAACAAAAAAAAGAATTCCGCTTATCACGGATTATCAAAAAAAGAATATGACAGCGCGGGATTTCCGGGAAAACATTAAAACTATAAAGCAGAAAAACCTGATTCCGGTAATCGCAGAAGTGAAACCTTCATCCCCGACAAGATTTATCAGGAATGTGACCCCAGAAGATGCAGCCGGGATTGCAACGCAGATGGAAGCAGGCGGTGCGGCTGCGATATCCGTGCTGACAGAGCCGCAATTTTTTAAAGGAAGCCTTGAGAACTTAAAAACCGTCAGGAATGCTGTAAAAATCCCTGTGCTGAGAAAGGATTTTATTATAGATAAAGCCCAGATTCATGAAGTAGAGAGCGATTTGCTCCTGTTGATAGCAGGGATTCTTGGCGATAAACTGGGCGATTTCGTGGATGAGACCCTATCGTCAGGGCTTGAACCACTTGTCGAAGTGCATAATGAAAAAGAACTTGAATATGCCCTTTCCACAGCCACCGGTATCATAGGGATAAACAACAGGGACCTCACCACGATGAAAGTCGATATAACAACTACTGAAAAACTGGCGCCACTTATCAGCGGCAGGACAATTATCAGCGAAAGCGGTATATCGAGCCGCGAGGATGCCGTCCGTATGATAGACTCAGGCGTTGATGCCATTCTTGTAGGAACATCTATTATGCAGGGAAATATTTACGATAAAACACACGAGTTAGTACATGCACTGGACAGGTAAAAACAGGGAAAAAATATGAAACAGGAAATGAAACATACCAAATTCGGCAAATATGGCGGGCAGTTCGTACCTGAGGTATTGATGCCTGCCATCGAGGAATTGACAGAGCAGTATGAGAAATACAAAGACGACCCTGTTTTTAATGAGGAACTGGACTATTACCTGCGGGATTTTGCAGGCCGTCCTTCTCCTTTATATTTCGCAAAGCACCTCAGCAAAGAATACGGTGCCAAGATTTACTTAAAACGCGAAGACCTTGTCCACGGCGGTGCGCATAAATTGAATAACACTCTCGGGCAGGCACTCCTGACCAGATATATGGGGAAGAAAAGGATAATCGCAGAGACAGGGGCAGGCCAGCACGGCACAGCCTGCGCAATGGCTGGCGCAGCTTTTGGAATCAAAACCGAGGTTTACATGGGCGCCAGGGATACAGTACGCCAGCGCATGAATGTTTACAGGATGGAATTGATGGGAGCAAAGGTCATACCGGTTAAAAGCGGCTCGCAGACCCTGAAAGATGCCATCAATGAGGCAATGCGCGACTGGGCTGCCAATGTCGAGACCACACATTATATGATCGGCTCCGTGGTCGGCCCGCACCCTTATCCCACGATGGTACGGGATTTCCAGAGCGTCATAGGAAAAGAAGTCCGTACGCAGATTATGGAAAAGGAGGGGAGATTCCCTGATTCCATTGTCGCCTGCACAGGCGGAGGCAGCAATGCCATTGGGATTTTTTATCCTTTCATCGAGGATGATGTTGACCTGTTCGCAGTGGAAGCGGGCGGTAGCGGTATGAAAGTTACAGACAAGGAAGCGCTCCACTCGGCGACCTTATGCACAGGCGAAGAGGGTATTCTTCACGGGATGCACACGAAGGTTCTCCAGAATAAGTACGGGCAGATACTCGAATCAAGCTCTATAGCTGCGGGTCTTGATTACGCTGGTGTCGGTCCTGAACTTGCATATCTTGCTGATATCGGGAGACTCAAGCCGCGCAATTCCATGGACAGCGAAGCGCTTGATGCGTTCCATGACCTTTGCAGGCTTGAAGGCATTATACCAGCGCTTGAATCTTCGCATGCCCTGGCGTATGTCAAAAAGGCTGCATCATCCGGGGAACTCGGCGATTTAGTTGTAATCAATATTTCAGGAAGGGGCGACAAAGACCTTGAGACCGTGATGGGGATGAAAAAATGAAGATTGCTGATAAGTTCAATGAGCTAAAGAAGAAAAAAGAAGGCGCATTAATCGCTTACATCTGCGCCGGAGATCCCACGCCTGAAGCTACGAAAGAATACGTAACCGCACTTGTAAGGGGCGGCGCCGATATTATTGAACTCGGGCTTCCCTTCTCAGACCCAACCGCAGACGGACCAACAATCCAGGCCGGGATTGAGCGCGCGCTTAACGGCGGTATGACGCCTGATATTTATTTTAAGCTTATCGGTTCCCTTAAAGTCCATATCCCGCTTGTGGTAATGACTTATTACAACCTTATTTTCAAAAGGGGCCTTGAAAAATTTGTGAAAGACTGCGTCGCCTCAGGAATTTCGGGTATTATCGTTCCCGACCTTGCGGCTGAAGAAGCAGGCGACCTTGCAGGCATCTGCAAACAATACGATGTCGACCTCATTTTCCTTGTAGCTCCAACAACCACGGAGTCGAGGATGAAAAGGATACTGGCAGAAGGGACGGGGTTCATCTATCTTGTGGCGCGCATGGGTGTTACAGGGGCACGGAAGGATGTCGCAGCTTCCACGCGCGAACTGGTTGAAAGGGTGAAGACCAAAACTCCTAAAGCAGTCGGATTCGGGATATCGAACGGCAAACAGGCTTCTGAAATCATACGCACGGGTGCGGACGGAGTAATCGTCGGGTCTGCGTTTGTGGATATTATCGCAAGTGGAAGAGATGTTTCTGAGAGGCTTGAGGCGCTGGCGCGGGAGTTGAAAGACGGTATTCGGTCAGCGAATAAATAATAGTGGTCGAATCAAAAGCAATATTAATCATATCCCGCAACAATAAAAAAACAATGTTTGAAGATATAAAAGAATTCGTAAGACATGCGCTAAGCCCTCTTGCAAAAAGGATAACTGAAATAAATCCAAACACATTAACTCTTTTCGGGCTTTTCCTGAGCATCGTTGCGGGGTTCTTTTTCGCAAAACGCGAGGTTTTACCTGCTGGAGCTTTTCTTCTTGCAGGCGGATTTTTTGACGCTCTCGACGGCCTTGTCGCCCGCGAGAACAAAAGGATAACCCGTTTTGGCGGCTTTCTTGATTCCGTATGCGACAGGTTTGGCGATGCTGCAGTGATCATAGGGGCGATTTACGGCGGCCTTGCTGCCATTTTCCCCTTTCCATACTGGTTTATCGGCGTACTTGCGATATTTGGCTCGCTGATGGTGAGCTACACAAGGGCGCGGGCAGAAGCTGCAGGCGCAGGCGCATCTGTTGGCATCGCGGAACGCCCCGTGAGAATGATAATCCTGATCGTCGGCGCTTTTCTTGACATTGTCAACTGGGCGATTCTTTTAATAGCAATCCTTTCTTTCATCACAATCTTCCAGAGAATCGCACATGTCAGAAAGGTATTGAAATAACAACTTTTAAGTCAGATAACAGTTATGACTGAGAGGGTATTAAAAATGGCAGGCATTAGAATAGCAATCGCAGGTGTTGGTAATTGCGCTTCATCTCTTATCCAGGGTCTTGAATATTATGACCCGATAAAAAAGTCTGATAAACTTGTCCCGGGATTAATGCATAATTCACTGGGCGGATATCTCATATCGGACATAAAACCTGTTGCTGCTTTTGATATCGACATGCGTAAGGTGGGAACTGACTTATCCGAAGCTATTTTTTCAGAACCCAATTGCACTAAAAAGTTTTCCGATGTACCTGATCTTGGCGTTGAAGTGATGAAAGGCGAGGTTCTTGATGGCGTCGCGCCTCACATGAAGGATTACTTCAGGGTGGACAAAAAACAGAAACCTGTTGATGTCGCCTTGGTTCTTAAAAAGACAAAAGCTGATATACTGATTAATTATTTGCCTGTGGGTTCTGAAGAGGCAGTGAAATGGTATGCCTCGCAGGCTCTTGAAGCAGGATGCGCGTTCATAAACTGCATTCCTGTATTTATCGCATCGGATAAGAAGTGGGCTGACAAATTCAAAAAAGCAAAACTCCCGATAATCGGGGACGATATCAAAAGCCTTGTCGGCGCCACGATAGTTCACCGCGCCCTTACCCAGATGATAGTGGACAGGGGAGCTAAAATTGACAGCACTTACCAGTTGAACATCGGCGGCAATACGGATTTCCGGAACATGACCGACCAGTCAAGATTAAAATCCAAGAAAATCTCAAAAACGGAATCAGTCGCTTCGCAAATTCCGTACGATGCATATGTTTATGCAGGCCCGAACGGGTGCATCGACTGCCTGAATGATAACAAGATATGCCATTTGAAAATTGATTTCAAGCTCTTTGGCGATGTCCCGGCTTATATTGATTTGAAACTGTCTGTGGAGGACAGCCCCAATAGCGCAGGCGTGGTCGTGGATGCCATCCGCGTGGCGAAAATAGCGCTTGAAAGGGGCATCGGAGGACCGATAATACCTGCATCGGCTTATTTCATGAAACACCCGCCGGAACAGATGCGTGACAGCGAGGCGCGGGAGCAGCTTGAGAAGTTCATAAAGGGATAGTGGTTATAGCTAATAACTAAATGTTTTAAATTCTTTGCGGCCTTTGCGCCCTCCGCGGTGAATAAAATCAAACACCGCAAAGCACGCCAAGAACGCAAAGTGTCCCTAAAATAGTATTGAAAATTTGGATATTAACTATCCTATAATTCGCATTTTTGAAATTCTTACCGTGGGCGTAATCACATTTCCAACATTGCGAACATCCTTTCCCACGCCGTCAATATTCCTTAACAGCTCAAAGATATTCCCGGAAATCATCAGGGACTTGATGGGCGAAGTAATCTCGCCATTTTTTACCAAAAACGAGTTTCTCGCTTCGACCGAGAAGTCACCCGAAATTGGATTGGCTGTATGCGCACCGATTACGGTATTGACAATAACGCCGTCTTTTGTCTCGCCAATGACATCAAAAGAAGGATGTTTGATTATCAGGTTGCGTATTCCTATTGAGGGCGTCGAGGTGTACGAGCCGCGAACCGCATTGCCAGTGCTAACTCTTTTTTCTTTTCCCGCTGTATAGCAATCGTAAAGGAAAGACGACAAAACACCCTTATTCACAACAGCGATTTTCTGCGACGCCGTGCCCTCGTCGTCACACGAGGATGTTCCCAGGCCGCCGGAGAGTGTTCCGTCATCGATAATAGACAGGTCTTCCGCTGCAATGAGGCTATTGATTTTCCCGACCAGCGATGAACGTCCTTTCTGGACATTATCCGCGTTTAATGAAGTTACAAGCGTATTTTCAAGAATATCCGAAAAAGCGAGTGGTTCAAGAAGCACGCTAGTATCACGCGTTTCCGTGCTTATTCCATTTCTTGACCGCGATGCAAGAGCTGCGGCTTTTTCCCCGATTTTATAAAAATCAATGTCAAGCTTCCGCAACATGTCGAATTCGGAAGCCGTTGAAAGAGGCAAATCCTCTGTTGCAGTATCCACGGTCGCCTGTATGGCCGTATCCTCTTCCTGGACTTCAATGCCGTTTGAGTTCAAAATAAGTTTAGTTGAACTCCCACATGAGAAATGCCCGGAAGTGGGCGCAACTGATGGAACGGATTTTACCCCTTCTATCATCATGGAAGCATAATCCATGCATGATTCAATTTCAAGAGCTGCAAGCTTCTTATCAAAAATGCCTGAAACTTTTGCGGGTTTATTTTTTTGCGGAAGCCCCGACCACTGCGGGTCGCTGCCCCTGACTTTAGCGGATTTTACAGCAAGAGCGCATGCCTCTTCAATGCGCCGCTCATCATTGGTACTTGAAAAACCCACGGCGCCTTTGACTATAGCCCTTATCCCGATGCCTGAAACCATGCTCTCTTTGGCGAGGTCGATTACATCCCGGTGTATGTCGATTGAGATAGATTTGCCTTTTACGCAATAAATCTCGGCTTCATCTGCTCCTGCCTTTTGTGTAAGCAAAAGCGCCCTGTGAGCTATTTCAAAAATATCCTTCATGGGAACCATTAATTAAAATTAAAGTATGTTAAACTTTGCCTTCATCAAATCAAATAAAACTTTTGTAGGACTTACATTATAGGTTTTACCGAACTTTTATTTCAATCGTATTCCAATTATTTATATGTGTTTCAATCCTTGTTTTAATGGATGTGCTTCTCGAATATTACAAAAGAAATTTCAGGAGTGAAAAAATTATGAGTTTCAATCCTTGTTTTAATGGATGTGCTTCTCGAATTTAGGTCTTTTGGGACGGCCTTCTTTAGTTTTTCCTGTTTCAATCCTTGTTTTAATGGATGTGCTTCTCGAATAGGATGGTTTTGATGAGCAGGTCCCACTATATGCGTTTCAATCCTTGTTTTAATGGATGTGCTTCTCGAATTCACGGACACTGAATCTAACAGACGGGATAAATGTTGGTTTCAATCCTTGTTTTAATGGATGTGCTTCTCGAATCCGAATGTGGGTGATACATATTATGCTACAAACACGTGTTTCAATCCTTGTTTTAATGGATGTGCTTCTCGAATATTAGCTTTCGGCTCGACAAGATTAGCGCCACCCTGTTTCAATCCTTGTTTTAATGGATGTGCTTCTCGAATTCAGCGCGCGCCACATTACTCAAACCAGAAGATTAGTTTCAATCCTTGTTTTAATGGATGTGCTTCTCGAATTAAATATGGAGCATCTGATATCGACTCTATCAGCTTAGTTTCAATCCTTGTTTTAATGGATGTGCTTCTCGAATTTTTCACCTCATTCAAGCTGTGCTGGTGTTCTCAGTTTCAATCCTTGTTTTAATGGATGTGCTTCTCGAATATATTTGGATATGCAGAAAGAAAAAACAGAAAATTAGTTTCAATCCTTGTTTTAATGGATGTGCTTCTCGAATTTACTCACGCTATTCAATCTGGTATCGATATCAAGTTTCAATCCTTGTTTTAATGGATGTGCTTCTCGAATTATCTGGATATGAAACCCTGGGTAGTGTATCATCCCGGCGTTTCAATCCTTGTTTTAATGGATGTGCTTCTCGAATTATACTGATGCTGCTGCAAATCCGACAACTGTAGTCGGGTTTCAATCCTTGTTTTAATGGATGTGCTTCTCGAATTCATTCTTATTGTAGTCATCACGGTGGGACCAGTTGGTTTCAATCCTTGTTTTAATGGATGTGCTTCTCGAATAAGCGCGGCGGGCGCGGCGATTGCTGGAAAAACGATGTTTCAATCCTTGTTTTAATGGATGTGCTTCTCGAATCCTATCCACTCACAAATATATTCTATATCATCAATGTTTCAATCCTTGTTTTAATGGATGTGCTTCTCGAATTGTAAGTTTTGCCAAAAATCAAAAGTTGCTGAGGTAGTTTCAATCCTTGTTTTAATGGATGTGCTTCTCGAATAGCACGAATTTTCGGCTATTTAGGCAAAATATGCTCTATAATGACTTAGATTTTACGCTCAAAATTCTTTATATAAAATTATAGATTGGTTTATAAGAACAAGAAAATCAGATGCAGATGTTGCTATAACAACAGTCAATGCACTTATTCTTATATTTGGACTTACCCGGATAAAAGCCTTTATCAATGATTTCAAGAATTTCATCAACGATTTCAATTCCTTTTTTAAAATCATTTTCCGTGAAATCCACCTCTTCGATGTGGTTATTGCTTCGTGTAAAACAGATAAATCCTCTTCTTACATCGATATTGTAATTCTCTTTAATCATAATGGCATGCAGCACCAGTTGAAATTTGTAGGTTTTGAAAATAGTATCCTTGAACTCAGCAAATTTATATTCAAAAGGCGCCGCAGTACCGTCATCGAGGAACAGAATTTCATCCACAATCCCTTTGATATGGTTCTTTTTTGAAGCAATGAATACGTTCAGTTCTTTTTTCACTACACCAAGCTTCTTTCGCAGATACTCAGAATTCGTTATTCTTTTTTCCTCATGGACTTCCCTTCCTTTTAATACCTTGAACCTCGATTCCTCATACTGCGGGATATCCAGGCAGTGCATGAAATAAATGAAACGCGGGCAGAAGAGATATTCAAGTACATCTGAAATAGTGATTATTGTCTCTCCTGCTGGCATGTTCCTCAAAAGAATTTTGTCAATACTTCATCGCTCACAAGCTCCTTATCAAATGCCTGACCAAGAAGCTTTACCTTCTTAAAGGACTCGTCGTCCATCGGGAAAACATACACAGAATCAACATCAAGGTCGATTTCTGCCTCGCATTCCAGGGCGAGAGAATCCCTTTCATTTGCATTAAGAGTACCGAGAAAAACGCTCTTTTGCACACGGTACAGCCCTTTGTCAAGGCATATGCGGGCGACGTTCTTTCTAGTGGTGTTATCTGCAATATCGTAAACCACCCAAACCATTGTCATTTAAGCTTCTCCTATTTTATCAGACTGTTCGCTATGCTGTGGCATTCCATCTGAATCGTGTTCCTGACCTTGACATTGCGTCCGTTGTAATCGATTTCCCTGTCAAGAGAATCATTGACTGCTGAGATCAATACCGCTTTGCCCTCTTTATTTAGGTATAAACCTCCCGGGATTTTATCAAATAAGCCCTCATGCACCTGTTTTTTTGAAAATAGGTTAATAACTGTCCTGTCGATATGTATCCTGAAAATCTCAATAAGGTCGAAAACGAAGGATTTCTTGTTATAATTATCAGTGTGCAGGAAGCCCATATACGGGTCAAGTCCTGCGATGATACATGCTTTTTCGACCTGTGAATAAAGAACCCCGTAACCGTAATTGAGGAGGCAGTTGAAAGCATCCTGCGCCGGGTCGCGGCTCCTGCCATTGAATTTCCAGGCATCGGGCATGATGCTATTCAATGCTTCGAAATACGTGAGCGATGCCATGCCCTCAGTTCCCATTATCGAGCCGCGCTTTTCGTTAAGCGAACCTTTCATGCCCATCAGGTCATCCTTCAATTGGCTAATTTTCGCAATGTACTGGCCGAAAGTCTCATAGTCATCTGGGCGGTTCTTTTTCAGGTCTTTCAGGAAATCAAGCTGGTTCTCAATCTTCTGCGCTATCCAGCCGCGCGCCAGGTTGAACCCCACAGATGAGGCTTCAGCTTCAAGCTGCCTGCGCCGTATAAGTGTCGTGCTTCCAAGCTTGGAGTGCCACACCCTGCCGTAAGGATCGCCAAAGTAGTCCAGGAATACAATATCAATATTGTTCTCAACTGCAAATTCGATGGCATCTGTGGTAATGGTCGCTGAAGTTGTTATGAGTATGCTGTCCACCTTGTCGGCTGAAACCTCAAAGCTCTTGTCGTCATTCTTTACTAGGAAGCAATTCTTTTCCTTTTTGAGATACGCGCCGCGCGTGTTTATTACGAGTTGCATGTCAGTATTCTGCCACTTTTAAGATTATCCCTTTTAGCTCACTGATTCTTGAAAGAGCTTCATTTACAATATCCATATCAAGATAATCATACCTGTGAACTATGAAGTTCCGGAC
>JBAVMS010000044.1:0-6645 GCA_049690315.1 Candidatus Methanoperedens sp. | reverse complement strand
GGCAGATACCATCGGGACTATATACACCACCACAGTATCAACATCAGCAACGTTCAATGATGGGACAGCTACGGTAGTTTCCGTTATGAGCGACTCGAATGGCAATCTGTATGCGATTCTTAGCGATTCCGGAACCCATATGTGGCTTACGATAAGCACGGACGGAGGGGCTACGTGGTCAGTGCCAGAAGAGATAAACAGCGGAACAGAGGCCGTTATGTCCGCCGCAATCCTACCCACTGCCAATTCGCCTGCAGGAATCGGATTTGTTTATGGAACGTCTAGCGCGGCCAAATATGACTATCTCCCCTTTGGGTGGACAGGTGTAACTTCAACGATACCCGGTAACTGGCCTACTTTTGGGGGTGCTCAGGTAGGGCCTTGGTATAGTCAGGGGAACATATACATTCTCTCGACAAATGTGAGCACTGGTGCTATCACTATGTACTATAGTGGAGATGGTGGTCTCACGTGGACTGCTGTGACGGCAAGCCAACCGAGCAGTTGTACTACTGCTGGGTTTATTGGTGGGACGGGTTATTATCTTGCTTCGAATACTAGTGTTTACGTCGCCTATTTTGTTGACAATAAAACAATTAACGTTATGCCGTTTGCCTGTACATCGGCAGGTGGTACGTGGGGCACTGCAAAAGGAAATAGAACATTGGGAGCAAGTGCATCTACCAGTCCTCAGTTATTACAAATAGCAGCAGTTTCGGATACCAATATTGTCGTATACTTCAATTATTATTATTCTGCGAGTTATACGAGCACTGCGGGTTATGCAAAGTGGACTGGCTCATGGGGGACTACAACTGTCCTTAGTACTACATCAAATAACCCTGCAACCGGCATGTGTGTCGATAGCGCGAGTAGATATACATTTATTTATAATTACCCTCCGGGGACGTACTGTAGGACACTAAATAATGCTGGTACATTAACAGCGCAGGTGACGATAGGTTCAGCAAGTCTCGCCGCAGCTAACAGTGCAGCAACGGGTGTAATAAGTTTTACAATGGGGGGCACGAATTATATCGGTGTTGGTGTGGTTAATAGTGCATCCCCATACAATCTAATGTTCTATTATTGGGTGGCTGCAGATTCGCCCACTGGCATTGCTTCCAGTACGATATCAACTGTGCAGAGTGCAGTAGTCCCGCCACGATACAGCGATACAAACGTATGTTCATTTGCTTTTGATGGCACTAACCTCTATTGTTATTGGTTCGGTAGTGCAAGTGAAGAAGGATTTAGCGCAGTGACCACAGATCGGGTAAATTGGACTACACTTAAAGATTGGGGGCAAACAGGGGTAGTAGGTAAAGGCATTTCGGCAGAGGAGATCTAATTAATGGTAGGGCCGGCTTTTGTATATAACAACAATGGAACCCTCACTTATAATGGGCCTAGTGGAGTCCCCACCAATATAACTATATCTGTTACCTCTGGAAATCTTACCCTAAACTCAACAACGGTTACGGTAAAGACTGGGACTACAATCTCAGTCACCTCAGGGAATATAACACTGAATAGCACCTCGGTTTCTATTCTTTATAATAGGGTAATCTCGGTCACCTCAGGGAATCTCATACTAAATTCAACGACGGTTACTGTTAAGTTTAAGTGGGGGGTTACCTCTGGGAATATTACCCTAAATTCAACATCGGTGGATGTTAGATTTTCCATAAAGATAAATGTTACATCAGGGAATATTACATTAAACTCAACATCGGTTACGGTAAAGATCGGGACTAAGATCTCAGTTACATCAGGGAATATTACATTAAATTCAACAACGGTTACGATTAAGTTTAGATGGGGTGTTACCTCAGGGAATATTACATTAAATCATACAACGGTTACTGTTAAGTTTGTAATGGCTGTTACCTCTGGTAATATTACATTAAATTCAACAACACTTATTATAAAGATGGGATATCGCCTTTACATTACATCGGGTGTTATCACATTAAATTCAACGACGGTAAAGATTCGAGGGATAGCTCCGTTTACTTATCAAACTATTCCAAGATTGGAGTTGCACGATAAGACAACTAAATTACTAAAAACCGTTCTATTTGGATCGTATACTATCAATCCAACTGGCAAGGTGAACACAATCCCTCAATTGGTCTTTAACATTACTACAGATAACATAAAGAGAAGTTACATTGATTATTATGATGAAGTATGGGCCTATGATTGGGACGGTTCACTTATAGATTGTTATGAGATTGAGGTCATGGAAGATAAACGAACTGGTGAGTTTTTAGAAACCACCGTAACATGTCCTCAGGTTATAAACTGTTTAACACGGCATACTTTAGGTGTTGATTATACCGTTACACAACGGAATATTAGTGCAATTTTAGGCGACTACTTTGCCAATTGGGATAGCAGTGAGGTTACATCGGTTGAAGTTGATGATATCTATGATATTCCGATTACTATCACGATTGCTGCTGGGGATTCTCATTGGGATTCTCTCTTGAGTCTTAGAAATTATACTGGTGGCTATGTAACATTAGTTTGCGATCCTGTCACACCAACAATAAGAACTCTCTGTTTATGTGAGTACATGGGGCAAGCAAACTCTCAGCAATTCCGGTACCGGAAGAATATGTTAGGAATCACAAGTAAGACCGATGCAAAGACAGCCAATGTAAAGGTATTTGTAACCGGTAAATCTTCCGATTCAACGATTGCAAACTTCACTTTAGATAATTATATTCATATTGATAGCACTCCTATTAAATCTGGATTGGGTAACCTATTCCCGGCAAATATAAGGAATTGTGAAACCGGTATCACTGGATGGACTAAAGCGATTGGGACAGAAACGATCTCACAGAATGCCACAGAGCATTATGAGGGTTCTAAATCGTTTAAGGTAATAACTCCAAATAGTGTAACATTAGAAGGGGCCTATGTCTTAGCACCGTTCCAAGTTGGTACAACTTATACAAATAGTGTCTATGTTAAGGGAAGTGGCACACTAAAGTTTGAAGTTACGGCTTATGATTCTGGTGGCACTGCATTATTATCACAATCTCAGGTGGTATCGGTAACAGGTTCTTGGCAGAGAGTTACAAATACTATCACTATTCCAGCTAGTACGGCATCAGTCAAATGTCTGTACAGGACTAATACGAAGCAATCGGCGACCTATTATCTGGATGCGAACCAATGGGAGATAGGTAATACAGCAACAGCATTTACCAATACCGGATTCGCCCTATTGCAATTAAGCGATGATTATGCAGCCTATTATGGTTGGACTGGCGATGGGAATGCCTTACCGGTTGACCCCTTGAATACCTCTGCATCACATATTATTGTGGGGGGTGCTGCAATGGCCTCAATGGGTAATTCACCTACGGATGGCAATTGGGAGATAAGCGGCTCTAATTATGTATCACAATCGTTTACTGCTGGTGCAACCTGTAGGATCGCATCAGTTGACTTAAGGTTGTGGGTAGGCAGTCAATACAGCGATACCGGTAGTACCTTCTTTGAAGTACTTCAACAGTTAGATTCTATGGGCGAAGGATCACCTACAGTACGAATTGAGTTATATGATGCAAACTTAGATGGTACTCCTAAATTCAGTCAGGGGGCTATAACTGCTAAGGAAATGACAAGCGCATCGCTAACAACTAGCCCAGCATGGTATAATTTTGTATTTGATACTAATGCATTGATAACAAATGGAAATAAATATGCCATAGTAGTAAAAGCATTGCCTAACTTATGGACTAACTTATGGGACAAAATAGAATGGGCTCGGTCAAGCGCACACGGTTATGCTGGTGGTAATGCAGCTACATCCAGTAACGGGGGTTCTTCTTGGACTGCGCAAACAGGATATGATAATTGCTTTAATATCAATGTGGTTGCCGATGCATCCTCAAGTTTATGGGTACAAGGTGCAGATGAGCGCACGATAAAGATCACTCCTGATAATTTAGATCTAATCGCTTTATATAATAATCAAACTTCGCTCAGGTATCGACATGCGCCCTATTTGTTGGCATGGGATCTTATCGCCACCTATGGTAGAAAAGAATCAGCATATCATAATGATACAATCTCAGATGCCGAGGCTTTATGGCTTGTTGGCTGTGTGTGGATGATGGAAAATGCTGTGCCTATGACTGAGTACACTATTGATGTGGTTGATCTTTATGAGATTGATCCCTCTAAATATTCCTTTGAGATGATCGAATTAGGTAGTACAATGATGGTTATTGATGAGATCTTAGGTATAAATGTTGCAACTTCTATAATATCCATCGATAAAACATTAGATACTCCCGGCACTATAAAAGTAGAACTTAGTACCTCCTATCCTGATTATACCGATGCATACTTTAACATAAAGAGACAACAACAGGTTCAACAGAGGTACCAGCGAGCGACTACATCTAAACAGGTAGTGCAGTTGGTAGGAAATGCCGATGCATCTAACCCTAACTACTTTACCTTTGAGGTAACTGATCAACCGTCAAGTGTAGGCAATGTAACATTAAGTTGGTACACAAGCAATTTCCAGTCGAGTACAAGTGATGTAACCGATAATACAACGGCAGTAAACGATACAGAAGCGGCACACACACATGTTATGTGGCAATTTGATAATGCGACATCATATGCATTTTATGTCAACTATTTGAATGACCTTACCCCGTATACATATATGGGGGCATACTTGCTTAAAGATGCCCTCGGGAATAAACTATGGGGTGATGATAACCATACGGTACAGGTAGGACTCACGGGGTGTGCCGTGGCTGGAGCAGATCCGATTACTGGCACAGTCATTTCCGGCGGTTCCGGGACGGCACACACTCATGACCAAGTTACACATGATCACGATGTAGTAACCGGCATAACTCAAGGTGCACAGTCTAATAGTATCGATGTCGATATAGATGGTAATTCGGTGCAAGTGGCATCTGATGGGGGTAAATTAAATATTAGAGAATACCTCCTAAAAGACACTGCTGGCGATGTAAGAAGAGGATGGCATACAATAGTATTCTACCCTGATGATCAGGTGAGGATCACAGGAGCGGTGGAGATTCAAGAGGTTAATTAAATGGTAAATGATACAACTACAGTTACAGATATAACTACACCAGCAGTTACAGCAGCAGATTTAGAATTGCTAAAACAACAGTTAATAGAACTGCGAAAACAAGGGATGGCAGAAGCGCAACAGAACTTGCCACCGATACCACAACCTGTTATAATTAATGTAGAAAGTGGAAGATCGGCAATAGTAATAAAGAGTGGTGGGGTAACTCACTCTGAAGGTCATTCGATTGTAGCTAAGCCATATATACCCCCTAGAGTTGCGATTGAGTCAGAAGAACGACGGCAGAAAGGGCAACATGTTATTCGTTAAATCGAAAATCGAAAATAGAAAATAGAAAACTAAAAAATATAGGGAATAAAATACTCAATAGAATATAGAATATAGAATATATTATAAATAAGTAATTTCGAGCAAGATTAGACTTCAGAAATTCAGAAATCAGAAATCAGAAATCAGAGTTAAAAGTTAAATTTTAAAACAGGAGTACAGAGACATGGTAAGTTTTACATGGTACGAGAAAGTAGTAGATTCATTTTTATCTAAAAAGATCGGTTATGTAGCAGATGATATATATGTAATGTTAGTTAAGGCAGGTTATACACCTGATCAAGCAGCACATCAGTATTTATCAGATGTAGTACCGGGAACGAATGAAATAGCAAACGGTAACGGATATGTAACAAATGGTTTATTGGTAACAAACAAGGCACTAACTCAATATGTAACTGGTAAGAACTGGCTACTAGTAGGCGACGATTCTTCATGGGCGGCTGCAAATTGGACTGCTGGAAATGGGCCTTCGTATGCGGTATTATATGACAGGACACCGGCAACGGATGCAACACGGCCATTACTAGGTTACATTCCTTTTGGTGGTGAACAGAATCCAAATGGTGTACAGTTCTTATTGGACTATAACACAATTCAGGGCTCTAACACCTTATTAGAATTGACAATATCTTAAATAGTGTAGAAAAGAAGAGGCAAAACAATGAGAGTTACATTTGCAGATATCATCGGATTGATCAACATGTTTTTATTGTTGTTACTCTTTTATTGGTTATCAGTTCAACCTATCTTCAACCAAGCAGTAACGATAAGGTTTTAAGTGCTGAATAGAATATTCCATTATAGATTATATTAGAATATAACAAAATGGACTAGATAACAAATGACGATAGCATCTGAAATAGTGCCTTTAGCAGTATCAGGTTTAACTATCCTCTTAGTTGATGAGATTAAACGGTTTATAGGCACAAAGATCGATTCTGTAACAATGGATCGGTTTATTGTGCCAGTATCGGTTCTCGGTGTTTCTATTGTTGCTACAATATTGATTGGGTTATTATACTTCCCGAATGCAACAATGACCATGTTAATAAGAACTGGATTCGAATCAGGTTTAGTCGCTAGTGGTATTTATGGTCTAGGATCAGGTGTATTGAAACCTGATACTACATCAAGTCAACCAACCAACACACAAACAAAATAGTTTAATTAAGGATTAAGGAAGTATCACAATGAAACCAATTACAGAGATATTC
>JBAVMS010000043.1:0-25461 GCA_049690315.1 Candidatus Methanoperedens sp. | reverse complement strand
CCCTATATCCTTAGCATCCGAACCTGCTTTAAGTTTTCCCCTCCCTTTTGAAAGATAACACACAGAAACAGTATGCCCTCTCGGGTCGCGCAAAGGGTCAGAATACACACCGAGCAGCTTGATTATTTCTATATCAAGACCCGTCTCTTCCTTTGCCTCGCGAACTACAGCCGCTTCAACCGTCTCTCCCAATTCAACGAATCCGCCCGGAAGCGCGAAATAGTTCTTAAATGGCGGATTCCCGCGCCTGATAAGGACAAGTTTTCTCTCAAATATAATAAGCGCGTCCACGGTCAGGAGAGGCGTTACGGGTTTCATTTATCTTATTTCCTCAACACTATGGTCAGGATGTCATTATCATACATCATATGGTCAAGCCCTGCGCGCTGCCCTTCATGCTTAGCTGAATCGCCCCATATTTGCGCATACCTGAACCGCTTTTTGAAATCGCGGTGAAGCTTGTCGCATACATCGCCGATGGTGAAGCCCTCCCTCACTATCAGCGGTTCATCCATGTCTGCGGGCTTGCCCTGTGGCTTGAGGTAAATCCTGATAAAACCTAATTTTTCATATAATTTTTCTTTAAGCTCGTCGATATGAACCTTTTTATCAGCAGAAACAAGGACAGCATCCGGGAATTTCTCTTTGCATTTCCTGAGTGTATATTCATCCGCAAGGTCGATTTTATTGATTACCACTAATGCAGGGATGTATTTCCTGTTGCCAAGGACTACATCTATCAACTGGTCGATGGTGATTGTCTCGCGTATCAATATGTTGGCGTTGTGGATCCTGTACTCGCCAAGGATTGCTTTTATGGTGTCCTCGTCAAGGCCAAGATCAACAGTGCTGCTTACAATAACTCCGCCCCTTGCTTTTTTCTTTATCGTGACATCAGGCGGCCTTGTATTGACGCGGATACCTGCTTCATTTAATTCCTCTACAAGAACATCATAGTGGACAAGCTGGAAAACATCAAGCAATATCACTGCAAGGTCGGCGTTACGTATTACAGCTATGACCTCTTTGCCGCGGCCCCTGCCCGAGGCAGCCCCGCGTACAAGTCCGGGCACGTCCAGTATCTGGATTGTTGCCCCCCTGTATTCCATCGCCCCGGGCACTACGTCAAGAGTAGTAAATTCATAGGCTGCAACCGCAGATTCCGCACCAGTCATGCTGTTCAGGAGAGTGCTTTTGCCTACAGATGGGAACCCAACGAGCACTACAGAAGCATCGCCTGATTTCTTTACAGAAAATCCTTCCCCGCCGGTTTTTGAAGAAGCCCTCTTCTGCACTTCATCCCGAAGATGCGCAATCTTTGATTTAAGGCGCCCGATGTGACCTTCGGTAGCCTTATTATATTTAGTTTTGGAGATTTCTTCCGCAATCGCCTTTATTTCTTCTTCAAGTGCCATCGGCTCTAATACCTGTAATCAAGGCAAAAAGGATTTGGGTGATAAAGTCCTTTTGGAACCGGATGAACGAGTTATTCGATTACCTTGAATCAAAGGCTGATACGGCAATAAAGACGCTTGATGAACTTGTGCGTGTTCAAACGCATGTTCCGCCGGGTGAGAACTACGGGAAAGTCATGGAACTGGCAGCCCGCATTCTCAGGGAGCTTGATTTTGAGGTAGAAATTATCCGCATGCCCCGCGATTTGTTCGAGAAAAAAAATCCCCGCCTTTCCCATCTCAAGGCAGAACGGGTGAACCTATCGGCTAAATTAAACGTGGGCGCGCCAGAAACCCTTTTAATCAATACGCATCTTGATGTCGTCCCTGCAAGCGCAAACTGGAGTGTGCCGCCGTTTGAGGTCACCGTGAAGGACGGCCGCATATTCGGGCGCGGGGTGGCAGACTCAAAAGGAGGAGTAGCCGCGCTATTTACCGTGCTTTTGGCCATGAAGGAACTTGGCATTAAACCCGGATATAACCTGAACATCGCACTGACAACAGATGAGGAAATGGGCCCCTATTCCGGCCTCTGCTATCTTTCCGACCTTGGAAAAATTTCGGGGGATTATTTCCTGAGTATGGACGGGGACAGCGACGATATCACCATCGCTTCGAACGGAAACGTGGACTGGCAGATAGATGTATTCGGGAAATCATATCACAGCGGCAGCAGTTTCCTGGGCGTGAATGCGATAGAGAAATCCGTCCCTGTCATGAATGCGCTATTGGAACTCAAGGCAAAGATTGAGGTTCGACGCTCAAAAGTGCCTGCCAGTATTGCAATTACCCGCAAAACAGGCATTGAAACCTTAATGCCGGTTCTCAATATCACAATAATAAATGCAGGTGTTAAACAGAATATAGTCCCTGATAAGTGCACGATGAAAGGCGACCGCCGCTATATTCCTGAGGAGAAATTTGAGGATGTCTGCAAAGAGATGAACGCCGCCCTTTCACGCGTGAGGGAAAAACATCCGGATATTGATTTCAAGATGAGCTGTGATGATATCTATGCCCCCCTGCTTACTGATATGAACCATCCCTGGGTTAAGGAAGTAAAGCGGGTGGCGGGCGAGGTAACTGGAAGGGACGTGAGGCTTGCTGGGGCGCAGGGGAGCCTTGACGTTGCTTACGCGGTCAAGGTGACGGGACTTCCTGCCTGCTGCTTCGGGATAGGAAGAAGGACTGAAAGCAATGCCCATGCGGATGATGAGAATATCCGGGTGGAAGACCTCGTGATGTATATGAAATTCCTTGCAAAATTGCTGCTTGGTAATGAAAAGTTTCATAAATAAGAAAAAGTGTAGAGGTCGATATGAATAATTTCATGAAGAAATGGGGATTGACATTAAACGTACTGGTCATTGTTTTCGTATTACTGGTCATAAAATGGCTAATCGACGTGTATAACCTCAATGCAGCTACGGCAAGCCCGCTTGTTACTGCTCTTGTGGGCGGGGTGATTTTCACCATAGCCATCATATTTACGGGCACGTTAACGGATTACAAGGAAAGCGAGAAAATACCGGGTGAACTGGCAACATCCATCAAAGCTCTTTACAAGGACAGTGGGATTATACGGGTGGATGATGGGAAAATTATAGAAGTCATGCGCTCCCATGTTATTGATTTGCTCCGGACTATAAATTCAAATTTCAAAAATAATGTCTGGGACCTTGAAAAAATAAATTCCGCCATGGATGCAATAGACGAGGATATAAAACGCCTCGCTGAGAAGAACATTGCTCCCCAGTTCCTTGTAAAATTGCGCACGGAATTGATAAACATCGACAGGACCTCCAACCGCATCAGGACTATCGCGGAAACAACCTTCATTCCGGCAGCATACGGTATTGCGGAACTCGCGGTCGGGGCGGTTTTACTGGTGCTGCTTTTTGTGAAAACAGAGCCGTATTATGAAGGACTGGCTTTGATTGGCGCGACCTCCTCCCTCCTCATCGGCCTGATAATGCTCATAAAAGATATGGATAATCCGTTTGAAGTCGGCAAAAAAACCTACGCTGATGTTGACATGAGCCTCCTCTTTAATCTTGAGGATTATTTGAAAAAATAGTAATTTCTCCCACGAGGTATTCAAAACCGCAGCGTCAGCTTTTCTTCTTTATGATTATCTCCCAATCCGTTTTATTTTGCTGATTCACGCTTAATACCTCATGCCCGTCGGCTTCCATGCCCCTCGGAACTTCGGTTACTGCCGTGGGGTCGTCAACGATTATCTTAAGGATTTTTCCTTTAGGAAGTGCATACAGAGCCTGTTTGGCATATACAAAATTATACGGGCACACATTTCCTTTCAAATTTATCTCCTGGTCCACTTTCACATCAACAAGGAAAGTCCCGTTAATATAGGCCCTCGTCCTCTCTTCCTTGGGGTTTTCAAACACTTCATTTGCGGGGCCATGTTCCACGATTTCACCGAGGTATAGATGTATAACGTAGTCAGCAAGCCTCATTGCCTGGTGGATGTTGTGGGTAACTATCACGATGGTGTAATCCTTCTTGAGTTTCAGTAGCTGCTCATCGATATGCTGTGACGAGACCGGGTCTAATGCTGATGTGGGCTCATCGCACAGGATAATTTCGGGCTCGACAGCCAGCCCTCTCGCAAGGCACAGCCTCTGCTGCTGGCCAATAGAGAGTTTTGAAGCTGGTGTCTTTAAGCGGTCTTTCACCTCGTCCCACAAGCCAGCTATTTTCAGGTATTTTTCAACAATTTCATCCAGTTTCTTTTTGTCTTTAATTCCGTGTATTTTCGGTCCGTAAGCCACATTATCGTATATCGACATTGGAAGCGGGTTTGGCTTTTGCGGCAGCAAACCCATTTTCCGCCTTACATCCGTGACATCGATACTGCCGTTGAGCATATCCATGCCATCCACCATTATTTTCCCTGATGCTCTTGCCCCGTCTGTGAGATCAATAAGCCTGTTGAAGCATTTGAGCAAGGAACTCTTCCCGCATCCGCTCGGGCCGATGATCGCTGTTATTTGTTTCTCAGGTATTTCAACTGTTATGCCTTTGAGAGCCTGATGATCGCTGTAGAACGCATTGACATCCTGGATACTGATATGGGTTTTCATTTATTCACCTGATAATGTTTTTCATAAATCTCTTTGATAAATATCGTGATGCTATGCTCAACGCAAGCACGATAATAAGAAGAATCAACGCACTGGCATATGCCCGCGCCTGTACCTCCGGGAATGGCGTTCCGAGCTGGAAGAACACGGCAAGCGGCAGCGAAGCCACGGGGTCAAACAGGGAGCGCGGAAGGCTGTCTGTGTAACCTGCTGTAAAGAGTATTGAGGCCGCATCGCCTATTCCCCGGCCGAAGGAAAGAATCACACCGGTCACTATGCCTGGCAGAGCCTGTTTCACAACTACCTTTGCTGTAGTCTCAAATCGTGTAGCCCCGAGCGTATAGGAAGCTTCTTTCAATTCAGATGGAACCATTTTTATTACCTCTTCCATTGATCTTATCATTATGGGAAGCTGTAAAATCGTAAGAACTATAATTCCACCCAGAAGCGATGCCCTGATTCCAAGATATAGCATGATAATGAATCCAAAAGCTCCGTACACGATTGATGGAGTGCCCCAGAGCACATCAAGCGAGAGCCTGATATAATACGCAAGCCTTGTTTTCCCGATATAATCTTTTTGCAGCGCAAGGGCCGCAGGCAGGCTTATCATAAGCGCAAGAACCAGGCTGCCAAACGCAAGGTAAAGCGACCCTACTATGGCATTCAGGATACCGCCCTCTTTCCCGAGATAGAATCCACCCTTCGGAGTCTGCGTGATCATGGATAACGAAAGAGCAGGCAAGCCATTCCAGACAATCACTGCCACCACTATGAAAAGGCTGCCCACAACGACAGCCAGCGATAATATCATTAGAGCTTTGAAAAGCTTTTCCTCGTGGATTTTATCCATGCATCCTCCTCTCAATCCGTATCAATATCAGTCTTGCTCCCAGATTGAAGAACAGGATTATCAGCATCAGTATAAGCGCGGCAAGCAGCAGGGCTGAATCATACATCGGTATGGACATCATTTCACCGTAATTATTGGCGATAAGCGCAGTAAGGGGATAAGCGGAATCGAATATCGAGGATGGGATTTTCACCACATTTCCAACCACCATGAGGACGGCCATTGTCTCTCCAATCGCGCGGGAGAAGCCCAGAATAACAGCGGCTGCTATGCCCGGTATTGCGGTTCTTATTACAGCATGTTTTATTGTTTGCCACCGCGTGGCGCCAAGCGAAAGCGAAGCTTCCCTCACCTCGAACGGCACTGCCTTGAATACCTCATATGATATCGAAATAATTATTGGGAATACCATGATGGCAAGCACGATTCCGCCGGCAAGCAGGCTGTAGCCTGTGGAGTAGCCGCCGCCGCTCAACAGCGGAAATCCTGAGTCTTTGAATAAAGGTGCGATGCCTGCTACTAGAGGCACAATGGCCAGCACCCCGAAAAGTCCGTAAACTACGGGTGGTATGCCTGCAAGCAGGTCTATCAGGGGCAAAATCACAGATTTTAATCTCTCATTGGCATACTCCGCAAGATAGACCGCGCTCAGGATTGATAGGGGTATCGCGAAGACCATGGCTAGCGCAGTTACATAGACCGTACCAAGGATGAACGGGAGGAAGCCGAAATTGCCCTGGGAAGGCAGCCATGTAATGCCAAGCAGAAGGTCGCTTAGCGATTTCACCTCAAGGATCGGCTTCGACCGCAGGTAAAGGGCGAAGGCTACAATAAATACAAGCACGCTTGAGAAAACAGCGGCAGCCAGCATGAACCTGCCTGCAAAAGCGTCCTTTAGTTTTCTGATATTCACGAGCTTCACATCCTTATCAATAAAAAATAAGGTTAAGGAAAAACCAAAACCTGTTCATTCAAGCTTTTTCAACTCTCCATCAAGCGATTCCTTCGACAACTGTATGTAACCCACTTCATCAACATATTTCTGTCCGTCAGTTAGAACCCATCTGATGAATTCGGAAGTAACTCCTGTGGGCTTTCCTTTGGTCACAAACAATTCGACTCTCGCAGGCGGACTCGGGAACACTCCGCTTTTAATGGCTGCAATAGTTTTTTCCTTGGTGCTTATATTCTCGTCAGGGTCAACCACGCCGTTCTCATTCACGTCAAATGGTATTACCTGGATACCATCAACAGGCAGCCCGCTGCTCATATTAAAGGCAAAGTTGTAGTTGTTATAACCTATGCCCAGGGGGTCTTTCTGCACCGCGGCAAGCAGTCCGGGATCACCGTAAACCCCAGTTTCCTTGAGACTCTCCTGTTTACCGCCAAGATACTTTGCCCATATATCAGACGCGCCCGAAGAATCGCTTCTTGTATATGCATGAATTTCTGCCTTATTATCAGTCCCGACTACATCGCCCCATGTATTCACAGTCCCGTTGAGAAATACGGCCGAAAAAGTCGATTTTTTGACTCCTTTGCTCAGCAGATCATTAAGCACAGGGTTCTTTGCATTGACCGTGGCTACAACGGCATCCTTGGTGACGCCGATAGGATATGCGCCCTTCTGGATCTCCGAGGGGTCAACATCTCTTGAAATCATGCCGATATCGACAAGCCCGCCGAGCGTGTCAGCCATACCCTTACCCGCGCCGCCTGCCGAAATCTCTACCTTAACTTTGGGGTGCAGCTTCTGGAACTCCTCGCCCCAGCGCACAGCCATGGGATACAACGCAAACGCGCCTGAAAGCGTTATCGTGCCCTCAAGTTCCTTTGAGCTTACAGCGGTCTGTGTAACCGTGTCTCCAGGTGATGGCGGTGTTGCAGTGGCGGTAGGCGTGGTTTCGGACTTTGGATTACCGATGCATCCTGATAATAAAACTCCGGTTAATACCGTAATAAGAATAATTGTAATAATTTTTCCTTTCATTAATTCCACCTCGAATTTCTTAAAATGCTTTTCTGTTTTTGCAGGAAATCCCGGACATTCAGGAATTCTGCGCTATGTTTTACATATCGATTCATTAAATTGCCGTCATCGGCAAAGATGATTCCTTCTTGTATTCATTTTTAATTCGCCTGCTTATGAAATAAGCAAGTGCAAATTAGCAGGCACTTATAAATATGCACAGAAACAGGCGATAATTGGTACGATGGTTACAAAAACCGAATAATTGCGGCAAAAAATGCGACTAATTCAAACCTGCATAATCCAGCACCGATTTCTGGTCATTCAGGAATTTAACAATCTTATCAAAATCGATATCATTTCTGGGTTTCTTATTTTCAATCTTCATCCGGCAGGAATTATTTATTCGGGACGGGTTACATATTTCTTCAATCATATCAATCGCAATTGAAAGGCAAATATATAAAATCACAGAAAGAGGCAGATGTTGACACAATTATTCCAAAAGGATGCACAAAAATCAAACAGAGTGTATCTTTTACATCCCTATCAAAACAAGCTCGAACTTGATGCCCATGCAGGATGAACAGAATCCCAGGAATTCTTTTGCATTGACAGACATTTCATCGTAGAGGGATTTGGATATGTAAAAAATAATATGGACTTTTCCGGGGTTCCCTGCAATCCTCTTTCTTATCTCGCCGTGAAGCTCCTCAAAAAGGGCTATGAGGGTCTTGAAATTTATCCTCTTCAGTACCCTGATGCGCCCCACTCCAGCCTCATCTACCCAGACCCGGTAATTGGAAGATTTCCTGACAAAAATCTCACTCTCATTCATATTATTCCCAGGTTTTCTTACTGGATTCTATATCCCATCTGACTTCTTCAGCCAGAAACCGTCTCGTTGCGGCAACAACATCGAGCCGCTCATAGATGTATCCGCGCAGGAATACATCTTCGATATTCTCTGCATCCCTCTCAACTTCATGCTGCCGGATGAGTACGTTTTCAAGTTCCGCAAGTGCATGATGCCTGCCCGCACGCTGCCAGCTTGTTTCAATTAATGCAATCGTGCGAGCCAATCTTTCAAGGCTTATCCGCATGCGGCGGTATTGCGGTTTCCCCAACCTGTCCTTTGCGTAGTTTTCATATGCTGAAACCTTTAGTTTTTCCGGAGAACCCTCATCTATCGCTATATCATCGATAGCAAAAACGATCCCTTCTTTTATCTGACATTGGTTTTTTTCACCGCATCTGTCAATGCGAGCAGGATATATATCTCTGGATATACAGGCATATTTTGTCACTATCTAAAGCAATACCAGAACTTATTACCGCAAAAAGTGTGCCGGGGAGAGTCACATTTCGCCTCCGGTTTTATTTCACCTCATAAAAAATCACGTCAATAATTGCTCCAATAAATAGGTTTATAAAGGTTAAATTCAAGTTTAAGATGGAGAATTTAAAATGAATTCAAGAAGGAATCGTCTTTGCAAACAATGGACAGCTATTTGAGTTAACGAACGCGAAGATAGATCATTTACCTCCCTCGGCAAAGCTTGTTTTTAAAGTGCTGGAATCCAGCGGATTTTTGACACAAAAGGATATTGCGAGGGAAACCTATCTTCCTGCAAGAACAGTCAGATACGCCCTGAACAGATTGAAAGAAGAAAAAATATTACAGGAACGCTTCTATTTCCAGGATGCGCGCCAGAGCCTGTACGGGCTGAATAATGCCCCCGGGGTGCCGACTGGATAACTCCCCCTATTTTTTATTTTGGTAAGTGCTTTTTATATTGAGTGCCAGGATGGCGGAACGGCTACGCAATCGCCTGCAGAGCGATTCCATTCCGGTTCGAGTCCGGATTCTGGCTTATATATTCTACCTTTGCGCGCTTGGTGTGCTTTGCGGTGCAGTATTTTCTACCGCAGAGGGCGCAAAGGACGCAAAGAATTTGCTCAACACCGAACTTTTTTACAATTCAATTCCAGGATACTTAATCCAGGTCTTCCCGAAGTTGTGCCGCTTTCGTAAAAAAACTCTCGGTAGAATAATGGAGCAGCAGGCTGGATGCCATAAAGCCAGCGGCAATAATCGCAGCGAATATTACTATCTGTATGGAAGCCGCCTCTATGGGGTCGGCGCCGCTCAGCAGCATGCCGGTCATGACACCGGGTATCCATACCAGGCCAAGGTTCTTCATGTTATCTATTGAAGGAATCAGGGCTGAGAGGATGCCCTGCTTTAGGCAGGACGAAACTGCAAGCTCTGGCTTTGCACCGAGGGCAAGGTAAGCTTCGACTTCAGCCCGGCGGTTCTTTATCTCCCCTTTATACCTGTCTATGGCCAGCGAACTCACGTTCATGGCATTGCCTATCAGAATGCTGCCTGTCGGGACGATGTATCTTGGCTCAAACGGGAAGATACCAAACAGGAAGAAAGGTATGAGCAAAAGCACTGACGAAAAAGCTATGGAAAGTATCGCCGGGGGCAAACCTCTTTCAAGTTTGCCCGATCTGGAATACGTGGTATGTCCTGCGATTGCAGCCATGGCCATCAGCACAAGAAAGCTCCAGTAAATGGGCAGCTTGAATAATAAGAGAATGACAGAGGCAAGAATCAGTACCTGGATAAGGGCTCGTGCCCCGGCTAAGGATATTTCCTTCCCTATGCCGAATCTTCGTGCATAGGCCGCCGTCAGCACAACAAGCAGAACTGTAAGGCCGAGAGCAAGAATATCAGGCATGATACTCCTCCAGCCTCCCGTCTTTGAGGATTAGTCTCCTCCCGCCTATCCTGAGAGCCTGCTCCCTCTCATGTGTGACCCACAGCATGGTCAGGTTCCGCTCCATGCGCAGGCGAAGCAGCAGTGCCTCCACTTTTTCGGCTGACGCGGCATCCAGCGAGGAAGTCGGCTCATCCAGCAGGAGCACTTCAGGCTGGTTTGCAAGCGCCCTGGCTATGCATACCCTCTGCTTCTCTCCAACTGAGAGCTGCCCGGCATCGGCATCCAGCAGGTTTCCAGGTATTGCAGCATCAAGTGCAAGAGCCGGAAGATCGATATCATCTCCCCATAATCTCATTCCGAACGCAAGGTTATCCCTCACAGTTCCCTTAAAAACAACAGGCACTTGGAATACCATGCCAACCTTTCTTCTCAACTCCATCGGATTATAGTCCCTGGTATCTTTGCCGTTCAGCAGGATAATCCCTGAGTCGATTTCCGACAGCCTGTTAATCAACCTGAGTAACGTGGTCTTTCCTGAACCTGAGGCGCCCATAACAGTAACAAGCTCGCCCTTCTCTACCTGTAAGTCAAGGTTGGATAACACCTGGGTTTTAGCTCTTGTATTGTTTACCTTGCGTAAGATGGTCTTTGATACATCCTTTAACTCAAGGTGGGCATAATTCATCAGCTATAAAATGTACTGCCATAAATAATACCATTCGCTGCCGGAGAGAGGATAATCACTGAAAAGGGAGAGGAGGTTTTAATCTCTCCTCAACACTAGGTATCCTGTTGTAACAAGACCGGCTATTGCAAACAGAACCCAGTACTGCTGCCCTGGTGCAGGTGTGTTATTTTCTGGTTTTATCGGCACGGCTATCTGTACCGGGGCTGATGCAGCTTCCGGCGCTTTTGCTTGCAGCGAGGATGATAGTGCAGACGAGGACTTTGTTATTGCGGGCACGCTAGCGGTTGAAACTGCACTTTCGGCTTTTAATTCCTTACTGGATGGGATTGTTTGCTCTATAAAAGGATAGAACCGCAAAGATGTATCCTTATCCGCTACCTTGAATTTCAAATCGCCGTATAACGGCAGGACAGTATTTTGATTGAGGTCTATTTGCTTATCTTTGTTATAGAGGAGCAGGTTATTCTCATTTGCCTCCTTTACCTCAAATATTCCGAACTCATCTCTAGCTTTAACTTCAAACACATTCTGCGAGATAAGCCACGTGTACCTGAGCTGGACAAAGACTGACATGCCTTCGCCGCCCGTGAATATGCTTTCAACGTAGGTTACAAATATAGACACATCGGACTCGCCGCTCACGCTTTTCTCGATATATGTATAGACATCCCCCTCATTCACCACCTTGGTATCAAGAACCTTACCATTCCTGTCAAGGGAAAGCGATGCCTGTCTCGGCGACGTTCTCGTATCAAGTGCATCAACCGTAAGGTTGTAGCCTTCACCGAGATTCCAGGATGTACCGAGCTTTAAAATTTGCTTTTCTTCTTTCTTCTGCTCTTTAATCAGTTTAGCTAATTTGTTTGCTTTGCCATTCACTGCAACATACCGGTCTCCGAACCAGCCAAGCTGTGCATACTTGCCCCCCGCAGCGCTTTTTGTAAAAGTGTTTGCGGCGCTGTTGTAATTAAGACCGTTCTCCACTTTCAGGCCAATCTCATTGTACACTGTATAATTCTGGTCAGTGCGTGAGGTATTATAAAACAGGCTCTCCTTCTGGATAGTCCTGCTCGTACTTTTCAGGCTGGATGCGGACTGGTTAATGGTGAGGGTTTCGCTTGATTTCCCTCCGTTAAAGTTATAATAGAAGCCAGGGAACCTCTGGGCATCCCAGACAAGATTCTTGTATTGGGTCTGGTCATAGGCGCCTCCCCGTATCTCATACTTTCCAGGCGCTGTTTTTTCAAGAATCGGATAAAACCGCAAAGCTGTGTCTTTATCTGCTACCTTGAATTTCAGATCGCCATACAGAGGCAGGACAGTATTCTGGTTGAGGTCTATCTGCTTGTCTTTGTTATAGAGAAGCAGGTAGTTTTCATTTGCCTCCTTTACCTCAAACACGCCGAACTTATCTCCTTCCTTGACCTCAAGCGCATTCCGGGAGATGAGCCAGGTATATCTGAGCTGGACAAGCACAGACATGCCTTCGCCGCCCGTAAAGATACTTTCCACATAAGTGACAAAGATTGGTACATCTGACTCCTCACTCACGCTTTTCTCAACGTAAGTATAAACATCACCTTCGTTTACTACTTTGTTATCAAGAGCTTTCCCGTCCTTGTTAAAGGAAAGCCATGCCTGCCTTGGCGATGTTGTTGTATCAAGAGATTCAACCGTAAGGTTGTAGCCTTCCCCGAGGTCCCATACTGTGCCGGGCTTCAATGTCTGCTTCTCCTCTATTTTCTGCTCTTTAATCAGTTTAGCTAATTTGTTCGCTTTCCCGTTTACAGCCACATACCGATTACCGAACCATCCAAGCTGTGCATAATAGCCCCCTGTGGTATTTTTTGCAAATGTGTTTGTTGTACTATTGTAAATAAGACCGTTTTCGACTTTCCACCCTTTTGCGGTGAACAGCGTGTAGTTCTGGCTTGTGCGCGAGGTATTATAAAACAGGTTATCCTTCTGGATAGTCCTGCTGCTGGATTTTAAGCTTGAGGCAGATTGAGCGATGCTGAGGGTTTCACTTGATTTCCCCCCGTTAAAGTTATAATAGAATCCTGTGAAGTTCTGGGCGTCCCACTGTAATGTGGTATTGTAGGTACTTGATTTTTCATCAAAAACCACGCCGTGAATTTCGACTTTGGTCACATTGGCTGCTGTTGCTGGCATTATTAAAATAAGCAAGAGTGCGAATATTGTTATTATTTTTATCATTTTATTCTCTCCTTGTGCCAGACATTTTCCCAAATTCATATAATGCTAGAGAAATCAGCAACAGTTGCTATTATAATTCCAGAAACCGAAGAAATCAGGCAAATTACTCCACGTTTATTCCCTATGATATTCTTGAATCATATGTCACACATAAGGCACTTTTCTGGAGGTGGATGGAGAAGAAAAAGGGTTGCGCGAGTGCTTTGGGGGACTGAAATTCCATGAAGCGTCGTGACTTTTATAAATTAAGCACGATTAATTTTTGGCTCTTCCAAAAAAAACGATGCAGGTAAAACTACATTAAAACCGCAGATGAACGCCCCGAGTCGTGCCTGTCTTCGACACGCGAACGGGAGGGCGCGCACACGCATGCTATACGTGGATATTGCACAGTGGCATGGTGCCGATAAACGCAGATTTAATGCGCCTCCAGATGGAAACTGGCGCTGGATGCGCTGATGTCGGCTGTGCTGGATAGGGCGTGCAAGGGGAGTTGTGACTGGCGCGATTACGCAGGAGAGACAAAAGTAAATCTTAAGGGCTGCCTGCTAACTTCTTAAGCTTTTGACCCCCATCTTTGAGAGCTGTTCCTGCAGTGTTTAGATCGGTGCCAGCCTGGTTCAACGCATCCTTGAGCTGGCGCAGATGGCTTTCAGCAATCTGCAATTTCATGCCGACTGTGTTTAGGTCGGCAGCGCCATTTTTCAAACCAGTGGCGACATTTCCAAAAAGTGAAGTATTTCCGAAATTCAAACCACTAACTACATCATGCCCCAGAATGTTAATGTATGAGGCTGAAACAGTAGGAACCTTGATAATATCTATTTCTTGGCCTGATTTATCGATCAGGGTTGCAGCATTTTCTAATAACTGGTAACATTCTTTGATAGCATCTGCTGTCACATCAACCATCTCACAGGCATTGACCTGGACGTTCCCTCCCCCTTTAATAAAATAGCTGGTGTTTATAGCACTTATCCCGGCAGTTTCAATTCCATTACCGGCATCCAGCAGTATTCCAGGCCAATCACTCCATAGAAACTTAATTGCGTCGAATAAACCCATATTTTAGACCTCCTTATTGGCTACCATTTTCCATACCCTCTTATTCATATTTTTAATTCCAATTGTCTTTGGTGTGTTCACTTTTACCATATTTTTTTACTCCTTAATTTTATTATTGAATTTGAGTTATTTGCTTTTTGAGTATTTTACGCTGGAATACCGTATTTCTCATGGTCAGCCTCCAAATCCATATGATCTGTGTCATAAGTTTTCGCTTCCACCGCTACCCGGGCTGCGCCAGTGGGAGGGGGCCGGGTTCGAGAGAGGTACAGTTATGTAAATCTACATATTTTCCATCATGCCTTGCGCAGAACTTCTTCCAGACTCATTTTTTTTGTTATATCTCTCAATTGTTTTGTGTCTATTCTGGGTGTTATTGCCTGAAGATAAACGAGATATTCCTCAGCACTGAGTTCTCTTTTGAGTATGTTGAATACTTTATCCATTACCCCGGGGGTTTCTGGTGTTGCTGCTTCCGGCATTTTATGCCTCGCATGGATTTTTAACTGCTATTCCATATCCAGATATGCATTTAGCCTTATTTAAAATAATATTGTTCTTTGTACTCGTCCGGCGGCGCCGTGTGCTTGCGTGAGGGGGCTTGGATTCCATGAAGTGCCTTGACTTTTATAGATTTAAGACCGCAAAGCCAAAAAATTGAATTAATTTAACTAATAGCGCCAGCTTCTTCCACAAACTTCTTTAAAGACAAAACGGGTACAACCATAGTATCATCTGGTTTTGATTTCTCTTTTAGAAGCTTGTCGATTATACCGTAAATTTTTGAAGAAAAATACTTTTCACCGCATTGTTCACATACTTTCGCGGGTACATTCTTGATAACATACAGCTTTTCTTTTTTCCAGAGGTCAAGGTTCACTGTTTGTTTCTTTAAGGCGCCGCCGCAGAACTGGCATTTCTCTTCCATTATTTTCTCCTTTTGTAGTCAATCCATTTATTTTCTTGGGGACTATAAATAGTTATTATCCTGATAATTGGTGAAAAGGCACAAACTACATGAATCGGTGTACCTTTCTTATCTTTTCCGTATATTAGACATGAAGGATATGGTTTATCGTCTTCGTATTCTTCAATGATCTCGCCATGTATTATTGCATGCTCAATATCTTCTTTCCATATATCGCGCTCCAAAGCCCTCTCAAGAGCATGCTGGGACATTTCATAATTATCAGCTATGATGCTTTGTTTTATTAGCTTGATGTCCATGGGATAACCTGACTTATGATGCACTTTAAGGTATATAATAATTCGATAAGCGCGGTGAAAGTAATTAGAGAGCGCCCCCATCCTTCGCGCTCGTCTGGCGGCGCCGTGTGTTTGCGTGAGGGGCGAGGCTTCAGCAGGAATTGAGGGGGCTGGAATCCCATGAAGCGCTTTGATTTTTATAAATAATCAACGATTAATTTTTGGCGCTTTCTCAAAAAAATGAAACCGCAGATGAACGCGGATAAACGCAGATTTAATGCATCGGCGCTTCTGCAAGAGGAATTCTTTTATTATATGAATAACTTATTATAGCATCGAATAATGACTTTAAGTATAGAGGCATTTTAATGACAGAAGCCATGATAAATATTAAAATTGAAAAGCTTGCTGAAGGGGGCTATCTTGCAACAAGTGACACATTACAGGGGTTAATCGCTCAGGGAAGAACAATCGCTGAGACTATTGAGATTGCTCAGGATGTTGCTAAAAAATTGATTGAGTCTTACATAGAACATGGGGACAAGCTTCCATTTGACATTAAGGAAAAAAAGAGTTTCAAGATTACCACATCTGTTCCTGTTAGTGTTACTGCATGACAAGACTCGCATCAATGACAGCATCAGATGTCATTAAGAAGCTTAAGAAGTGTGGATTCGTTTTGACAGATATGCAAAGGGCAGCCATGAAATCTGGTATAACCCGGATACAAAGAGAAGAGTTACAGTCCCAAATCATCCAGGTGCTGATATCCCAAAGGGGACTCTGAGGGCCATAATAAAAGAGTCAGGATATTCGGTTGAAGATTTTGTCAGGTTATAATTTTTCGGTGACTATTTAGCGCCCTTTTCGCGCTCGTCTTGCGGCGCCGTGTGTTTGCGTGAGGGGGCAAGGCATTAGCAGGAATTGAGGGGGCTGAAACTCCATGAAGCGCCTTGATTTTTATAAATTCAGTACGATTAATTTTTGGCGCATCCTCAAAAAACAAAACCGCAGATGAACGCGGATGAACGCAGATTTGTCACATTGTTTTCGGAATAAAGAAGTGACCCCATCCCCCGCGCTCGTCCGGCGCCGTTTGCTTGCGTGAGGTGGCGAGGCATTAGCAGGAATTGAGGGGACTGAAATCCCATGAAGCGCCTTGAATTTTATAAATTCAGCAGGATTAATTTTGCGGCGCTTCTGCAAACCCCGAACACCATCTTTTTACTACAAGAGCCGAGGTTCTGAGAAAATTAACAACGAACTCAGTACGAACTAAAACGAACTCAAGAGTTAGTACGAGTTCGTATCAATTCGCTGTTTAATCCTTCCTGCCCGGCGCCTTTTGCGCTCGTCCAGCGGCGCCGTGTGTTTGCGTGAGGGCGCGAGGCATCAGCAGGAATTGAGGGGGGCTGGGCTCCCATGAAGCGCCTTGACTTTTATAGATTCAGCACGATTAATTTTCGGCGCTTCCGCAAAAAACGATGTTGGTAAAACTACATCAAAAACCGCAGATGAACGGTTGACGGCGGGGCTACGTCAGTGGAGGCGCGCGGGGAGGGGGCTGGGGTTTGCGGTGAGATGGAAGCGCAAAGAGCAAGGGCTGGTTAACTTTTAGTATCATTATTTAGTTTTTTTGAATCTTAATTTTTCAAAATCTTTTAATAAATTTTTATTTTTCATCGAACTAAATTCTAAAGTCTCACTCGTTAATGTGGAAAGTGAGGAAATAGCGGATGTTAAAGTCATAGTTCCAGCTACATCTGAAAAATCAGCTTTTTCTTTTTTTTCAACATTTATCTTTTCTATTTGTTCTTTATTCTTTTTTTTAATCTCGAAAAGATCCTGTGAATTCTTTGTTGATACCAAGCTTAAAAAATGTTGTTTTTCTTTTTTGTCTTTAATTCCTTCTTTGTTCATCCTCTACTCCTTGAATTTACCCTGTAATTAATTTCCATAAATTAGCTCCTGAGCTGGCAATTAATAAAACATCTTTAAGATTATTTTTTATTTTTTCAAAGAGTTTCACATTTTTCTGCTCCTTAGCTTCAATCAATTTAGATAAGGTATCTCTTGTATGAATACTTATACTGCTTATTTCTTCGATGGAAGAATCCATTTTTTCTACAAGGATGTCCATCTTATCCAAAGAGTTTAACGGGGAATTTTCTCTTATAGATGAGGAAATACCCCCTCCTAAAAAGCGGGCTAAGTTTCTTTGATAGGTCAAAGAATAATATCTCTTCATTGATTTATTCTCAATTTCGACTTGATTCTTTATCTGGATCAAAGTATTTCTTAGAAAATCGAATCCATTTTGCAATACTTCCTTTTCTTCTTTGAGTTTTTGAACATCATACTTTGAATAATCCAAATCAAGCATTCCTAGTTGATAATTTAGTTCTCTCACAGCTCTTGCCATTGCAGTCGTAAACATATTAGCATACTCAATTCTCCAATCGAAAGAAGCTTTATCGATGAAAATAGAAAACATTAAGGGTATAATATAATCTTGTGTTTGTTTCCCTGTGTTAATGGTCACAAGAGTTTTTCCCAAAGAGTCAAACAATACATCTGTTCTCCTCAATGACGTTGGACTATTATGTGCCACATGAATAACTTCATAATGTGTATTATTCAATAATATTTCGTCCATGTTTTGAATTTTAAACATTTCCTCTCGAGGAACGTTTAAATTATAAAAATTAAGAGAAATAGCATCGTAAAGCCATAATAGTGATATTTTCCTTATTTGAATAAGCATTTTAATCATCGCAGTATCGAGGTTTAATTGAGCGTCTTCAAGTTTCTTAGAAACTGCTGCTTCTGCTAAATGATCCAATGTTTCATAATCTAAAAATTCAATACCTTCTATATCATGGCGATACAAATCTGATAATATATTTTGCAAAACTGAAAGGACTCGTTCTTTATTTATATTTGTATATTTATTAGTTGAAACAATAAAAGTTGAGATTAAAGATGTTAATTTTTTATCTAATATAACATGTCCTTCTTCATTTTTTAAGGTTTGTAAGTTGATTTCTTTAATATGTTCTTTTGCATTATTCAAATCATCAATAATTATATCGGCTTCCGCTAACGGAACTTTAAACTTATCTAAAGTAAAATGAGTTTTTGAGTTTGCAATAGGATTTAATTCAAACTCTGCATTTTCAGCCTCTTTACGCAATTTTTCAACTAATTCAGGCTTAACTTCGGGGGGAATTATTATGAATTTCCGAATGTCAATTGAATTAATACTGAGATCTACATTTTGTTTGTCCATAAGTTTTTTTTTAATTTTTATGAATTTTAATAAAAAAATTAGCGAAATCCTCGCCAAAAATGCAGCCTAATTGTATTTAAAAATCTATACATATAAAAAAAAATTACACCCCCACCCCATACCTCTTCCTGTCCTTCAGCTCCTGCTTCTTCCCCTCATTCCACCCCGAAACAGCCTGAATATATCCAGTAACACGAGACAAATGCTCCACATTATCGCTCTCGCAATTGGGGCACTCATCCAGCAATCCCGACGCCACATGGAAATCATCCATGCAAACCGTCATGTCCTTCGTGAAAGCAAAATAGCCCACCTGCGTGTTCTTCGCGATATTCATGGCGAACTCCTTAAGCCCGTGCGGGTCAGGCGCCGCTTCTCCTAGCCAGATGTGCAGGATATTACCTCCGTCCACGATCGGGAAGAAAGTCTCCTCAAGCTTGATGCGCTCCGGGAGCGACACATCCGCGGCCGGGGGCACATGCGTGCCGTTGGTATAATAGACCGGCAGGTCGCGCGTCTCATGGATGTGCGAGAGCGCCTCAGGGACATTGCCTTTGATGATTGGCTCTGCGCACTTCCTGTATTCCTTGTGCAGCAGGTCAGATACTGCAAATCTCTGTGCCGTCGTCTCCGCTGGCGTTCTTGCAAGCGCTATCTCCATGCCGGTCTTCTCAGAGAGTTCCTTTGCATAGAACTTCATCTCGAACATGGCGCGGATGGCAAGCCTGCGCGCCTCCTCGCTCTCATGGATTTGCTTCCCTGTATGGTGTTGCACCATCTCATTGATGCCCACCACGCCGATAGTATAAACAAGTCCCTTTGTATCAACCGCGATTTCGCCGCGCTGCATGGTGTAGGGGTCCTTCGGTCTTTGTGTGGCGAACGGCATCCTGCCATTCTTGATAACGATGTCCATCCACTTTCGCTTTACCTTGAAGAGTTCCATGCACATGTCCATCATCTGTTTAAGCTCAGCAAAAAGTGCCTCGTCATTCTTATTCGCCTTGTACCCGGCCCGCGGGCAGTTAAGCGACACAACCTGCCAGGCGCCCATCGAAAAATGCTTGCCGTTCCTGAAATAAAGCTTATCCTCGAACTCGGAGTCTTTTTCAAGCGATGATGAGAAATTATATGCGCAGCACTGGTAGCAGCTAATACCCTTCCCTGCGCCCCTGTATTCAGGCAGCTGGTTGTCAAAATACGGCGCTCCGTACTTGGCTGCAAGTTCGAACGCCTTCGTATAAAGCTCGTCGTAGCTTAAAATATCAGGATGCAAGCGGTTGAAATCCTCGTCCTCAACCATGAAATCAGGCTCGATGCTAATTTCGGGTTTCGGGAAATTGAACGGTTTTCCCCAGTAATCGCCTTCAAGCATAACGTTCATAAGCGCTTCAAACGACAGGCGGACCTCACGCTCGAATTCCCCGTATGTGCGTTTTGGGGACATTACGCCGTCCCAGATACTGCCTTTGTAAACAACTGGCTTATCGCGCCAGAGTTTGGGGACGCCGGGGGACAACTGTACGGAGGAAAATACAAGCTGCCCGCCGCGTGCCACCATCATCTGGGTCATTTCATAAACGAACATCTGCATGAGCTGCTCTATCTCTTTGTAGCCCATGCCTTCAAAAAATGGAGCCATGAAAGTCAGGAAATTATAAAATCCCTGCCCGCCAGCAAAATTCGTCTGGGCACTTCCCAGCGCTTTCACGGCATGAAGTATCGCAACCTCGGCTTTCTTTGCAGGCCCTGCCACGCTTGCCTTTGTACCGCTGCCGTCAGGCATGAGGCCGTAATAGAAGAAATACCGCAGGTCCCAGTCCTGGCAGAAGGCGCGCGTTCCCAGGTATTCAAGGTCATGGATATGGATATCGCCGTTAAGATGCGAGTCAGCAAGCCGCGGCGGAAGCATGAGAAGATACTGCTCCTTACTCATCTTATCCGCTTTTTTCTTGTGGCTTGTCTCTGCATTCTCTTGGAGGTTGGCATTGTCGTTGGCTTCAAAGCCCGTGCCCATATCAATCCGGTAGGCGTCAAAAACAGGCGTGCCTACCCTTGTTGAGATATTGCGCCATTCTGTATGCCCGCGTTCAAGAAGTATGATATTGACCAGTTCGCGCACCAGCGGCCCTGAAAGGAATTTCACGCCCATGTCCTTTATTCTCTTCTCGGTTTCCCTGGCAATCTCCTTTGCTTCATCTTCGCTGATCGGCGCTATCCCGTGGAACTGCTCGCAGAGTTTTGTCTCCTTCAAAAGCTGCTTGACGATGGTGTTCCTGTCCCAGTCCATAAGATGCCCGTCGGTTGTCCTCACCTTGGGAATCACCGATATCTGGGAGCCGCCGAGCGTTTTCTGGATAGTCTGTGTTTTTCTTGTTTGAGCGGCTTTGGTCTTCTGGCTTGTAAGTGTTTTCTCTTTTTCTTTCAGGAACGCATCTAACAGCTCCCCTTCATGTTCCTGCATAAGATTTAATATCTGAACTTCAATGTATTTGCCCATCGTTTATTGCACCTCTTTTTATTCGTTCATGCAGATTTCCCTCAAAGCCAACACAGGATTTTGATTTGAAACCCGTGGGTTCACCAGGGTCAAAGCATAACTTACTGAAAGCCTTACTTTCCTTCCTTAAGTAAAGATTCCAGCTTGTCCTGGTTTATCCTGTCCTGTGTAAACAGGTCATTGTATGTATGGAATTTATTACCTACTTGTAGCACCGGCGCTGCCATCGTAAATACGCCGTTCATCCTCAGTTCTGTTAATGCCGCTGGGGTAGCCATATCTACCTCAGTAAATTGTACATTCTTATTTTCCAGGAATTGCTTCAGTACCTTGCAATTCGGACAGTTTTTGGTAGAATATATCAGGATGCCCTGCATGCCATATCTCCTTTGTAAATTACAAGTATATCCTGAAGGGTTATAACAGTTTTCCAGACCACTTCTGGATACAATTCTCCATCATTTGATACCATATATGTTAACAGACTGAATAATAGGATAACAAGTTTATTACCACATTGATTACCAGCCAGGATAATATGTCTGTTAAATTTTTTAAGAAAAAATTATGTACTAAGCTTGTGTGTTAAATTCGATTTATGTACCTTAAATTCAAAGATGAAGTTTTATCTGTATTATCGAATGCAGTGGCTAAAGCGGGATTTGAAGCCGAAGACATGGCGTTAAATGAATCCCCGCATGCGGACATTTCCTCCTCGGTGGCATTCAAGCTGGCTCCTAAATACAAGAGAAGCCCAAAAGAAATATGCGAAATCATATACTCAAATATCAAAATACCGCCCGACTCTTTCATAGACAGGGCTGTGACTGCAGGACCTTATATCAACTTTTTCGTCAGCCGCTCGTTTTTAAATGAAACCATGCTACGCATTCTGCTTGAAAGAGAGAATTTCGGGAACCTGGATAACAGGGGAAAAGTCATACTTGAGCATACATCCGCAAACCCGGACGGTCCGCTGCATATCGGTCATATCAGGAATTCGGTAATTGGAGATACACTTGCCAGAGTACTTACGCGCGCCGGTTATGATGTCGAAACGCAGTATTACATAAACGATATGGGAAGGCAGATTGCAGTGGTGGTTTGGGGTCTTGAGAATTTCAAATTCGATGAAAGTAAAAAGAAAGACCATGCTATAGCCGAGGTCTATATCAACGCAAATAAGAATCTTGTGGATGAAAAAGAGCATTCGCCCGAAGTGGATGCCATAATGAAAAAATACGAGGCAGGCGACCCGGAAACCAATAAAAAATTCAAAGACGCCATAGATACCGCCATGGAGGGAATAAAAGAATCCCTGCGCCGCATAAATATCCACCATGACAAATTCACCTGGGAATCGCAGTTCGTGCGGGGCGGCGACGTAAACAGGATGATGGAGCAGATAAGAAAACTTGACCGTGCCATGATAAAGGACGGGGCGCTCATGGTTGATTTAAACGACATGGGGATCCAAAAGTCGCTGGTAATCCAGCGCTCTGACGGGACATCTCTTTACACCACGCGCGACCTTTCATACCACGAATGGAAAGCAAAACAATGCGACAGGATGATAGACATACTGGGCGCAGACCACAAGCTCATCTCATCCCAGCTTAAGGCGATGCTTAGGATTCTCGGTCTTAAGGAGCCGGAAATCGTGATTTTTGAGTTCGTATCGCTGCCTGAAGGCTCAATGAGTACGCGAAGGGGTGTTTTCATCTCGGCTGATGAACTTCTGGATGAGGTTGAAAAAGCGGCTTATGAAGTGGTGGATAAAAAGCTTCCTGAAAAGGATGAGGATTTTAAAAGAAAGGTGGCAGCGTTCGTGAGTATCGGCGCGGTGAGGTACGATATTATCAGGATATCACCGGAAAAGGCAACCACGTTTGACTGGAAAGAGGCTGTTGACTTTGAAAAACAGGGAGCGCCGTTTATCCAGTATTCACATGCCAGGGCATGCAGCATTATCAGGAAAGCGCAGGAAGATGGAATTGCATTTGAGGTATTTGACCCCAATGTGTTGCTTGAGGAACAGGAAATCGCACTCGTAAAAAAGCTGGCCTGGTTTGAAAACACCATCGACATCGCATCAAGGGATTTAAAACCAAATGTCCTTGCCATTTATGCAAGAGAACTTGCCGACGCTTTTAACCAGTTCTACAGGTATGTGCCTGTGCTCGATGCCGAACCTGAGTTCAGGGCTGCGCGCCTTGCTCTTGTTGACTGCTCCCGCATCGTGCTTGCGAATGCACTTGATACGCTCGGGATTACAGCGCCGGAATCCATGTAGTTGCCATGTAGTTGTTTATGAAGATTATTTCGGTCGTGGGATACAAAAAAACAGGGAAAACAACATTAGTGGAACATCTGGTAAGCGCGCTTTCAAAGCGCGGTTCTGTCGGGACAATTAAGCACATTCATGAGAACAGGATAAATACGCCCGGCACAGATACATGGAAACACGCAAATGCAGGCGCGGATGTGGTGGTCGCAGTTACACCTGAAGAACTCGTGAAATTCTCGAAGGACAACAATCTCACAAAAGCAATCGATGAGCTTGCAAACGAAGGAATGGATTTTGCAGTGGTCGAGGGTTTTAAGGATAGCAAACTCCCAAAAATAGCACTTGGCGATGTAGAAGCCGGGGAAATTATTAAAAGACTGGATAATCCAGAAAGAGCAGACATCGAGGAACTTGTGGAAATTATCATGCGACAGCCGGAATACCATACGCAGGACTCACTCATCCAAAAGCTCCGGAAATCAAAAGATCTGGAAAAAACAGGCGCCATAGGGACATTCACAGGTATCGTCAGGGCGCAAAATAAGGGCGCCCGAACTGAGTATCTTGAATTTGAGGAATACGGGGGGCTTGCCAGGCAAAAAATGGATGAAATATGCTCACAGCTTCGGGAAAAAGAAGGCATAATCGATGTGCTGATGCATCACAGGACAGGCATCATCCTGGCTGGTGAGGATATCGTTTACATTGTTGTCGCCGCAAGCCACAGGGAACAGCTTTTTCCTGTTTTAAGAGAAGCGATTGAACGCCTGAAAATTGAAGTCCCGATCTGGAAGAAAGAGCACACGGTAGAGGGCGAATGGTGGGTTCATGATGAGAAGTAATATAGTTAGGAAATAATCAACCACGGAGGACACAGAGAGCACAGAGTTGGTTGGTTTTTCTCTGTGTCCTCTGTGAACTCTGTGGTTTATATAGTATTATCAGAAAGCTATAATCCTGCTTCAAGGTTTTTTCTTGTAATACCGCTCTTTTTCGCTGAAAATGCAGCCGCAGTATTTTTGCATATATAATTCAAGAGCCCTTGCAAGCTCGCGCGATTCCCTGTATCCTTCCCTGAAATCCTCATAATAAAATTTGACACCATACTCGTCCGCAATTTTTTCCCCGGTCCTGGCGAGCAGTTCATGCTTCTGGTATGGCGAGATAAGGAGTGATGTCGTGAACGCATCAAATCCGAACTGGCGCGCGGTTTTCGCCGCTTCTGTAAGCCTCAGGGAATAGCAGAATTCGCACCTGTCCGGGGAAGCGAGTGCGCCGCGAAGGTAATTCTCCATATCATAGTCCTTATAAATCACTTTTGTTCCTTTCATTTGCGCATATTTTTCAAGCGCTTCCATCCTGTTCTTATATTCAGTATAAGGATGGATATTCGGGTTATAAAAAAGGGCAGTTACGTCGTGCCCATCCTCAAGCAGCCGTTTATGGGGATATGTAAAGCATGGCGCGCAGCAGACGTGGACGAGAATTCGCATATCAGCCGAACATCATTCCCATGCCGCTTGCCGCATTCTCCGCTTCAGCGATAAAAGCTTCAGTCACAATTTTCTTTTCCTCGCCAATGAGCTTTTCAATGCCAATCCCCTCGAATTTCTCTTCTGCGCGGTCGGTGTCTTCTGAATTGGCTTTGATATACAGGAAATAACCCTTGCGCTCAGACCCGAGAAGCTTGCAGCACTCCCTGACCGTATAGCCGATGCGTTTGAAGAAATCGTCTTCCAGTACCGTTGCCATGTCTTTGCTGACTTTATCTTCATAGAAATAAACAGATTCCATAATTTTCTTTCCTCAGAGTCTTAATGGCGGTGGCGGTTAATAAATAATTCCAGAAGACTTATCATAAGGAGTGGTGGGCATCTATGGGCGCTGAGTTGTATTCAAGTAAACATTTGGGAATAGATGGGGGTCGCCCTTATACCGAGCTTTCCATTAGTTTCATTATAATAAAATTAACCATCCATTTATAAGTCTAAACATTTCAAAGAGCTTGAGAATTTATACTTGGACAACTATTTTCGCTTCCTTCCCATAATGATATACAAAACAATAAACGAAATTATTACGCTGAAAGCATTGTAATAC
>JBAVMS010000042.1:0-1611 GCA_049690315.1 Candidatus Methanoperedens sp. | reverse complement strand
CCATGCGCACCATGCCTTTCCATTCGCCGCTGAAGGCGTCGTTCGCTTCTTTCGCCTTGTCGAAATGAATCTTCGGGTTTGTTTCCGTCCAGCCCTTCTTTGTCCCGGTATCGGGGATTTCGTAATGGTCGGACTTGGCGAAGGCCGGTACCACGTCGAAGCTCACGACGCGTTCGTCGTCGGCGCTATCGGTAAATTCGACGGTCACGGCGCGTCGCTGCCGGCTCACGTTCGCCCTGCCATATTTCTTAGCTAAGACCTTCTCGACATCGTCAAGAGCCACCGACGGCCCTTTGTCGTTGCGGTATCTCGGCCGTTCGTCGTCGTGAAAGACGCAGAAGATATCCACGTCCTTGAGCGGCTTGGTTTTCGTCCAGCGCCGATAGGAGCCAGTGAGAAAATCGTCGACGATGTTGAACGGCGCGTCCATCAGAGCGCGGATTTCTTTCTGGCGCGAGGAGGCGCTGTCCTGCTCTTTCTGAGTCAGCTCAAGATTGCTGCGGAATTTGCGGAACGCTTCGTTGGGGGTCAGCATCACCGGCTCCAATAAGCGACCTCTGCCGAAAGGCCGTTGCCGCCGATCGTCGAGCCGACAGCGTAGCGCTTGAACCCTTCGGTCGAGCGAAGCTCACAAGAGCCCCAGCCTGGCACCGCTTCCCAGCCGGGCTTGTTGATCACTTTGATGTGGTAGCGGCACGATGACGGCGTGTGGCCTTGTTTGATGATCGCGTAGCGCACCGCAGCAGCATCGACCCACAACGAGCCGTCGCCCACCGTCGCATAGATCACATCGATGTCCCAGAAGGTGACCAGCGTGTTGTTCGCGGGATCGTAAACTTCCAGTCTGACGCGCTCCAGGTGACGACTCGCAAGCCACGTGCGGACGGCGTTCTCGTAACTCGCCCAATCGCTTGTAAACTTTGAGGGATCAAGCCCGATGTCCCGGATGATCTCTTTTAGAAGAAATAGCATCTTATCGGTGAGATAGGTCACCGTGTAGGCATATGAAATAACGAATGTTGACGTGCTCATGACTTAAGGAACTCCGCAAGATTGATGCTTAGTGGCGTCGTTGATGCCGCGAGCGGTTCTTCATCCGGCACATCGTCATCCACCGATCGCGCTGAAACCCTGCTCGATGCCGCGGCAAGGCTGGCGGCGCTCCAGGCTACGTCGTCCGCTAGAAATGGGATGGACATTCGCCAGTCGCCCCCCGTGGGCGATTTCGGCAAGGCATCTTCGTTGATGCCGTCCTGGGTGATGGCGTCTTCATCAAACACGCAATAGACGCGCACGCGCGGTCCGCCGCCCCAGATCACGATCGGCGCTTCCTTGGGCGCTTCGGACGCGATCGACGCGCAGGCCATGCCCACCACCTTCGCTAGCTCCTTTCGCGCCGGGCTTTCGGGGTTGGGCGCGACGATTTCGACAATCCTTGCCCAGGTCTGCACGGCCGTGCGGACCGGGGCCGAGGCGACGCGCCGGGCAAACAGGGTGCTCATCGGTTTTTCTCCATGTTGGTCCGCTCGGCTTGCGCGCGTTGCACTGCGTCGAGCACCGCGTCTGCCGTCAGAAGCTCCGGGTTCGCGGCGATCTGCTTGCTGTGGGCGA
>JBAVMS010000041.1:0-33691 GCA_049690315.1 Candidatus Methanoperedens sp. | reverse complement strand
CTTGAAAATATCCATCCGCAATTAAAGGTGAAAAAACTCACACTTGAATTACTGGCACTTCCCGCTCCAAGGACATTCGAACTAAAGGATGGAAAATATGAGAGCGCTGGCAATTCAAGAGCTGGACCGCTTGATGGGGCTACTATTGATAATATGATTGAGATTGCAAAGCAAATTGCACATGATTACGAACATGGGTTCGATAAAACCAAAAATGAAAGCGCCTGCAGGGAATGCGGATATAGATTGTATTGCGGCGAGTAAAGAATTCAGACAAATTTTAATAGGTTCTTCTTGCTTGGCAAAACAATAAAAATAAGCACATACATATTGAAAACTATTTCACTTTATGTCCGAGATTCAATATCGCCTTGTCAAACATTTCACAAAGCCTGAACCCGGCGAATACGTCCCCATAAAATTTATCGAGATGACGAGAGAGACTGTGGCATGGTCGCCCAAATTGAATCAGAGCGTTTATGTCACTCCCGACATGCCAAATGTCGGAGAACTTAAGCGCCTTCGTGAAGTGAATGTGCTCAGGGTCATCAATCAGCTCTCAGGAAGCATATCTACTATCGAGCTGACTGATGAGGAAAAAGAGCAGTTTGAGAACGTATATAAGGTATACCAGGAAAAGGGCGGGCAGATACTCTTCAGCCGCAAAAAGGTGGGCAGGAAAACTGTATCCTTTTTTGAACTCTCAGAGGAAAAAGAAGAAAAATACCGAAAGAAAGAAATTGAGGTAAAAAGCATGCTGCTGTCAGAGAAGTTCGAAGGTGAGTAAAAAGAATGTCCATATCGGACTTGCTTCAGAGGCATCAAATCTTCTCGAAACTACGATTGCCAGATTATTCATAAGAAGCAACCCCTCAGAAAAATCCAGTGCCTCCACAGAAAAAGTCTGATAAGTATCTATTAGCTTGGGTCCTTTGAATCAATCATTTTTAGAAATCCAAGTCCAAATGAAGGTTTGGGTCCAGCGCCTATAAGCAGCCCAATGCGGAGTAATTGCATTGCATTCTCATCTATTTTCTCGATAGAGTATTCAGCAGTTCCAGTATATGTATGGAAGTCCCTCTTACCGGCTCGCTGCGATCTGCTCTTAATGTTATGAAAATGGTCACTTGAAGATTTTATGGTTGCACTGCATTCAAAATCAGGAATCTTTGCACCATCACCGTATTCATTAACGTAGAGAATCAATCGCTGGCGAACCATACCAAGGAGCTTATCCAATGCAAGTGGGAATTCGCCGGTCTTAACCATAATCGGTGTCTCAAAGCCTATGGAGAGGTTATCGGTAACAGAAACGCCATCTCTGGCATAATCGGCAAGATCAACCGTCCTCATTGCTCCAACGTTTATTGTACTGCCATCGTAAACTACGTCTCTGGAGAAGCTGCATCTCATCTCTTCCAGTTTAAACTTATTAACATCGTATCTTCTCTCAGAACCTATGCCGCTCTGCCCGAGCATGGAGAGCCCAAGTGCCACATGGGGAAGGTAGCGGGTAAACCTGCCAAATAGAAGAATGCCCACGTCCAGGAAACCGTCCTTTTCAACGGTGAAACTTTTCCCGAAAAACGGGGGAATAAAAACAATCGGCTTGGGAGGAGCGCCATAACCCACCTTTGAGTCTTTTTTCATATGCGTGAAATAAAAGATACAGTCTTCCCTGGCATCACAAGAATAACAATCTCTTCTTAAATCAGGGCAGCAGGCGCGGCGCAGGTGTATGCCGAAGCCGCCCCGAAAGGTGTTGCCCATCCAGTAGGGGAAAGTGACCGAAGTGGGGAAGACGAGGCGGGCAGTGAGTTTGGCGAGGGGGAGCATGAATGTTAATCTGCAAATGCATCCTTAAATCTATGCATTGATCGCCTTTGAAATGATTTTTTTATAATAAAATTAATGCAGTATATCATCGGATTGATTGTCGTTATTAAAGAAAATTATCAGTTTATTGCGGTGTCGTTCAATTTTAAAACCCAGCATTACCGCCATATCACAAAACGATTCAAAGACTATTCGGGAGGGTTTCGTCATTTCACCACCGCCGCAATTTTATTGCCATATAATTTTATTATTTCATATTGGTTCACGAGCACATAATCTCCGCCTTTAACACTCATAGCTATATCAATATCCCATGTCCTAACTTTGTATATTTTATCCTGTTCGGCACATAAGACTGGAAAAGGTCGGTGAGTCCGTTCCCCTCCTATCCTGATGACCCTCATCAGGCGACCGAAAGTTATTTGTTGGTTGAATACCTTCATTATATACGCTCCTGTATTGGGCAGTAAGCATGTGATTTCTTGGCCGAAACCTGCTCCCTGCTCAATTGCAGGTAAATATCGTCTTATTTTGATTTATAGTTTTTGGTAGCCTTCCAGTTCTATTGAACACAAGATTTATCTTTATTGAAGCCTATTTGATATTGTTAGATTGTCCTTATAAAACGAGGATTGAAAGATAGACCTGGAAGGCTATTACGATTTCAGATTATCCTCGTAAAATGAGGATTTGGCCTCTAACTGTGATGTAGTTGCTCCGGCCGGGAGGTAAGGAGATGAGGATAGAAGGAAAATAATGAATGCTTTGTTTTATTATTTTTTTATTTCAAGTCCTTTATCGGATGTATAACTAAGATTGGCTATCCATGGATCATTGGACATGTCAATTTTTGGTTTTAACCTAGCCAACGATTTCTCCCGTACAGGCACTAAAAGACTATTAGCTTCTATCCATAGACCATCTTCTTCTCTTTTTTTGTACTCTCTTATTAGACACTTTGGCAGTACCTCTATAACTCCATCCGTCTTCTCAATGAGATCTTCCACCCAATCACTATAAGCACCTGCAAGAAAATGTTCTTCAAATTCTGCCAAGTCAGGGTGATTAAATCCCTCTTCAAATTTAGTTCTGTCTTCTCCTTGATATCCTTCGCCATAAACTCTGTCTGCTGCCTCGACAAGATCTTTCTCACTAATTGGATTTTTGATTTTTTGCAGTTCTTCTATCGTCAATTTTACTCTGCAAGTAGGTTTGTGTGATTCATCAGAACATTCACAATAAAGATTGAATGGATTAACCTGTTCCATAAATATTATCACTTTTGCAGGCAGTTTCTTACCGGACCTGTTCACGCGACCCATTCGCTGAATCAATGCATCAATGGGTGCAGGCTCGAAAAATGCTTGCCCAAAATCCACATCTAAGCTAACTTCAACAACTTGTGTGGCTACTAAAACTTTAGGTAATGACTTGTTAATAATTCCATCTTCGATCCGATTCCGATCTTCTTGATTAAATCGACCATGAAGAAGCTTTATGTCTTCACCATGAAGTCTTTCTTTCAATAAGGAGTAGATTTCTTGGGAGGTTCTTACATGATTACAAACTATAAGGGTCGATGAACAGTTTCGAATTGTTTGTATTATTGTTTCTATATGATCTATTATAGACCCATCCTTTATCTCAACAATATGGCGTTTTTTATCCAGTATTTTTTTATCTTCGTCTTGTTCAGGATTTGGTTCTATAAATGGCACATTTTCAATATTCTCAGTTATCAATTTACGGAGAAATGCAGGCAATGTTGCAGAGAGAAAAAGGCATCTTGCTCCCCACTGAGTTGCTAGTTTTGCCGAGCGCAGAGTAAGTCCAACCACTCTTGGGTCATAAGCGTGAATTTCATCAAAGATGAAACAAGCATTAGGGAATTCGGCAAGCATATATTCCCATCCTTTCCCTCGCAATGTGTAACGTAATATTTGATGTGGAGTGCATACTCTTATAGGAAACCATATTTCATGAGCCAATTCAGTAAGGGTTTTTGCTATATGTTGTTTATCAAGACGGGAAGCAATGTCTGCTTCAGCTTCAAACATACTGTAGAGGGCAGAAGTTGCACGGTGATGAAGAATTCCTACATATCTATCTCCAAAAATTTTCGCTAGGCGTTGATGCATTGCATTAATGCTGGCTGTATAAGGAAGAATGTAAAAGAGTCTGCCATTGCGCCTTTGATTTTTCTGAGACCATAGCAAAGCAGCCTCGGTCTTACCAGAACCAGTAGGTGCTCTTAAGATTGCTGATCCTTCAATTTTACCAATAAGTTCTTGAAATGGTCTTGGATTTTGTTTGATTACAGAAAATCGACTGAGTTCTGGAATTTTAGTAGGTATTTTTTTGGCACTTCCAAGGTGATCAGATGCGATTGTAAGACCACGAACAATTGAGGCATAATAACGATCCTGAAATGGGATAGATTGTCTTTGACCTTTTTTCCCATAGTTACTTTCGAGCCATGCGGGTTGTAATGATATTGGTTTTAACTCACCAAAAGTAATATTCCGACTCAGATAGTCACAAATTTTTTTCCATTCCTCCATGAATGGAATAACATTTTGTTTCCACTCATTAGCCATTTCCTTCCAGACGTTAGTTTCACTCCATACAAAGGGTATTTGTTCCCAAAGCAGGCATCCAGAGCTATGCGAGATAAAATCCGAAGGAATACTTTTATGACTGGTTAAAATAGCAAAGATAACAGCAGGAGAAATTCCTTCAATACCAGATGCAAAAGAAGCAGAAATAATTTCATGTCGTTTTCTCTGCCAATTTTCTTGTTCATTCCTTAGAACTTTCTGGAAGCCTGTGGCTGCCTTCCCAACATCATGCATTGCAACTGCAAGAAAGACATCATTTCTCAGAACTTTCATTTTATCTTCTGAGATTGGAAGTGAATCTATAAGCACTTGAGAGGCTTTTAAACACTCAATAGTATGTTCTGAGAGTGTTTCACCTGTGCTTTTAGCCAAAATTGTATTTATTGTTCCTTTATCCATTCGTGCAAGTAAATAACATGGTCATTTCTTTCAGCATCAGAGGGATGATATAAATTCTTTCTTTCGATTACACAGTAAAAATCTGTTGTTGGAATCATTGCCTGATAGATCCCAAATGGACCTGGTTCTCTGGTATAACCCATTCTTGTATTTTCCATCCACTCTGGTAATCGCACTACTAAACCAGGCACACCAAGTTGAGGCATTGGGATTAAAGTAGGACCAATTGCACCTTTTGAGACTGGTTGCAAATCAATTGGCTCAACAAATTTAATCCACGCGATATCTTGAGAACGACCAAAACACGGAGTTGCTGCTGGTTTATCAAAGGCTTTCTTGAGATCAAGGTTTGTAACATAAAGATCCATTTTTGGATACCAGTAAACTTGCCTATAACCTACACCTTGACGTATTTCTTCTAAGAATCCACTAAAACTTTCAGAGCTGGTTTTTACATGAAGCCTGTAATCTTTTGGAGCATTTGTTTTGCTAATAGGGCCAAGCTTTCCACCTTTTAAAGCTAACCGGTCTTTTCGTTCTATCTCGATATCATGAGATTGACAGTGAAATTCAAATCCAATTCTTGTTTCATTTGGCTTAACAATGCGACCGGCGCAGGCGCTGATTATACCAAGTAGATTACTGTAGGACGGCACAGGAGTGCTTATTTGAGTGCCGCTGATTGCAAGAGGGAGGCGAAAAGATGCCGTAATACCCTCTAATCGTACATGTAAAGCTGGAATTGATGTCATGGTAAGTATTGTTTAATATTTTGAGCAGCCTCAACTGGCGTTGTAACTAATATTTCAACTTCCCTCTTATTTTCTCCTTCTCCTATGCTTACCCTTGTTTCATTTAAAGCTTTAATTTCGCTCTCATTCTTTAAATATCCCGAACGAATGCCAAGTAAAACAGGAGTAACTATACGGTCTGCATAGTCTCTGATGATCTCTTTTAATGTTTCAATCTTTAAGATTGGTCCTTCTTGATCGTCTTTAAAGAGATGATTAAATATCGGATTTCCACAGGTTAAGCCTGCAAGTATCAATACTTTAGGCGAAACATCAGTTCCAAATTGAGCTTGCTTTGCGCCTCCCCGTAACACAGCAAGAGCTTTCAATAATGCAGATGCACGATCTTTGGGAGTAGGCTTGACCTTTTCAGCAATCTTATAAATTTTTCCTATTTTTCCATTGTCACTTAAAGTTTTGTAAGGTTCTTCATTTGTAACTTCTGTGACCTTTCCTTCTTGGAGAAGTTTCTTTGCCTTAGTTTCTTCCAGTTCGATTCTGTCTCCCAAATTCCAGTAAACACCAAGCCGACTATAGTTGAGGCTGAAAATCCCCTGAAGATGGGTATTGTAAAAGCGAGTGGTGTAGGGGAGCGGACTGCACGGGTTCTCGATAAAATTAACATTAACTTCTTTGTCTTTTTCCTTAGCCTTTGCTGAAAGAAGATTCCTTAGGTCATCTAGTTCACTTTTGTCTGCATGTAATTTCACTTTGCTGGCAAAATCATTATCAAATTCCTTCAGTCTTTCCCACACGCTTTTCTTTTTATCTTGCTTTTTCTCAGCAACCACTGAAAGAAACCTCTCTACTTCTGCCTCTGCAAGTGCTTGAGGGTCATATTTCGTCAAATGAACGAAACCTTCATCCTGCCCTCTCCATCCTGCAGAACGTAGTGAAACTAAAAGAGACGCCATAAATGGAGATGCCCTCATCACCGATTTAGTTCTTCCTCCTACTTCTTCCTCAAATTCTTCCTCTTCTCCAGTTGTTCTCCGTCCTTGACCTGCCTCTGCACGCATATAGCCAAAGATATCATCCTCAGTAAAATCAACAGGATTCAATTCTGCTGCGATTTTATTGACATTACCTTTAGGATTCCAGCCAATGGCTTTTGACTCGCTTGTAAGCCATTTTGTTTCCTCTACCAAGGTATTCCTAAGCCATCGTTTCCATGCTTGAGCAGATACGTAAGGTACTTCATTTTTTCCATCCCTAAAAGTTTTAGGGATTGTCACATTGCGATCCTCGCCTTCTCCTAATCCAGCGCCGTTTAGAAAAGCTGCATCCGCCTGGATAAGGAAAGTTCCCGTTACATGAGTTATTTTTTTCTCGTTCATTTCATTACCTCCTTAAGTTTTCCTCAAATACTTTTACTCTATAAATATTTGCAAGAGCTAAATGTAGCTGAAATAACCTTTCAGTTTTAATGCTTTGACCTTCGTCATTTACTAAAAACTTCTCCCATTCTTCTTCGGTAAGAGGCTGAATTTCCTCAGATACTTGTTTTGTAAGCTTGTCCTTGAACCAGAAAAGTCCAACCTCTTTTCGCCGAAGTCTTAGTAATATATCACGATAGAAACGGTCGAGCCCTCTTCTATTTACGTAATCGGTGAATAATAATTCGATTAAAGTTTTTATACGTTCTGGCAATTCATCGGTTGATTCTGTGTCGGATGGTTGTGTTGTAATATTCACGGATGTTTTATTTTCATAAATCCACTGTGTCCACAGCAACCGCATATGAAAAAGCAATTCTGAAATAAAAAGCCTTTCATCATCTAATTTGCAAAGTTTTGACCAATGACCATAAGTAAAGCCATCTTCCGATTCTGCAAGTTGAACGAATTGGCTTCTAAGCCAAAGTGCACGAATTCTGCGATCTATTTGTGCAAGAACATCTTTTTGGAACCGATCTTTTCCTTTATCACGGAGATAACGGTTGTATATCAGCCCGGCATAATAAAATAATTGTGGATTCGATTTATTGATAATCTGATTTTTTTCATCAATCCTCGGAAAATCTTCATTTGTATGGTAAAGGTAAAACCGAATGAAATTCCAACCATTCCATTCCACAGTAATCCCCCCACCGTTCTTCAATGGAAAGAGGTCAATGTAATCTTCCAGAGCGAAATCTCCCTTTTCTGTCATCCTGACCATGTATGCCTTGAATTGGTTTCGAACCATCTCTTCATTAAATGCTTCAGGGCGTTGAATACGCTTTAGTTCTTTTGCACTAACCTGTTCAGATATCTCTTTTGCTAATTCATACGCGACTTGTAAAGCTCTTGTGGAATGGTTACGAATGTGCATCTGATATAGGGCGAAAAGTTTAGGTGATGCACCTTTTCTTTTCCCTTCAGGATATAGATTAGGATAATCGCGTCCATTTAAGATACATTGGAATAGAGAATATCGTGGATTTTTCCCTTCGGAACCAACAAGTGATTCAATCTCAGAAGATAAATTATTTTGTGCAGCCTCCCACAAAAATGTTAGTGCTAGGTTTGGAATTTCTTCTATCAAACATTCTGGAGAAGCCCCAGAATTGCTAAATCGCCATACATAAAGAGCTATTCCTTCGGGAACTCTGCCATAATAATATTTTTCTCTTTGGAGACGCTCAAATAATTTCAAAAGTCTTTGCATAACCGCCCTGCTTCCTTCTTTACCTCCTAAAGTGTCGTAAATTCCAGCATGTACTCGTTCTTTAATTTCATTTACAATATCCTTAATAAGTTCATACCAGAATTCAGGAGATGAGCATTGAAAGACTGCCAAACGACCGTCAAGCAAAATCAATCCCATTGGCAAATAATGAATTGCAAAAAGGCATTGGGGGCATATATGGGGAGGTCTTGAAGCTGCGGGAAGTGCTTGAGCATCGCTTCCTAAACTTCCAGCTAAAGGGAACCAGTCCCTTCCTACCCATTTTTCTTCAGGTGCTTTTTTCCCATTAGCTTCAACAGCTTTCTTACAAACTTGAGCAAAATCAAAATCTGTACGATTGCCACAAGCCCAGCACCTTGAGCCATTTTCAGATTTTTTTATCTCAAAAAGTAAACCATCAAGAGTGCTTTTGTATATTCTTTTGTTTATATCAGATGGTCCTAAACCTTTCTTGAAGCCATACGATGGATGAAATAGTGGGTTATTTGTTCCAAATACCTGAGAAAAGGTTTTTAATTTGGAGTTCCACTCAGTTAGTTGCGAGCCATCCCCATAAACTGACTTTATATCTACTAAAGTTAATTGATTAACCTCATTGAGCTTTGCTAGGGAAGCAATTACTCCTATTCCTGTATCTACAAACGGATTTCCGGTCAATTCAATTTTTAGCTTATCATCATCCATTCTCTACATCTCCTCGATTTACTAAGCGCCTCAATCTACTTCGCGCCTCCTGCGCCCAACTGTAGCGCCATTCCGAATCCTTCCGCAGACATCCCCGAAGTTCATGGCTGGAACTATGCAGTTTCAATATTTAACTTTTTCGTTTTACTATACACTCGTTTACCATTTACCTTCACAAATACTGTGAATACATATACTTTCCAGCACCAAGGCTGATTAAAAATATGAGCAATGCCACCGGCACTATATAAGCATACAAACGTAAACCGCAACATTTATGTTTATTCTGCTGACTATACTTGCACATGGATAAAGAGTTCCTGATAAGCTATCTCAAAAAAAGAAATTACTGGTGGCAAACAAAAAATGTAGCACTTTCGGATAGAGGAACTCAGAGACAGGATTATCTCGACAAGATACAGGAATCCGACAACCTTGAAAGGATTATCTGCCTCTCAGGGATAAGACGGAGTGGAAAAACAACCATATTGTACCAGTACATAGACCTTCTTCTCAAAACAAAAAAACCCGAAGAGATAGTCTATGCAAAAATAGATGACCTTCTCGGAAAAATAGACAACATCCATGATATCCTGAACACGTATCATGAACTTACAGGCATAGACCCATCCATAGAATCAACATACTTCCTGCTTGACGAGATACATGTCATGAAAGGGTGGCAATTGCAGTTGAAATACTACACAGATGCCCATGCAAAATGCAGGTTCATAATATCAGGGTCATCCAAAACCCTACTGTATCGGGATGCTTCAGAAAGCCTGGCAGGACGGATAAGATTCCTTGACGTTTTCCCCCTGACGTTCCGGGAGTTCCTGGAATTCAATAATATTGATCTTTCCGGGATGCTTCCGCAAAAACCAGACCTTGAGAGTTTTGAAGATATTGAAAAGGCATACCATGGTATTATAGAACATAAACAGAGCATATTGCATTTTCTTAGCCAGTACTTCGATACGGGAGGGTATCCTGAATGGTTCAAGATCAGAGATATGGAACAGTGGTACAGAACTATTGTGGAGGATTATTTCGCCCTCATCCTGTTCAGGGACATCGTAAGCGTGTTCAAAGTGAAGGATCCCATACTTCTTGAAAAGATGGTACGGGCTATTGCAGCCATTTCCACCAACAGGTTCACCTACAAAGGATTATCCGAAAGGCTCGATATTGACCGAGAGACTGTGAAACTCTATCTTTATTACCTGCAGAGTTCCATGATGGTATTCGTAGCAGATGTTTTTGCACCCTCTAAGAAAGCGGCTGAGAAGCGGGCAAAGAAGCTATATTTCTGGGAAGAAGGACTCAGGAGAGCGCTTACTCTGGACAGGGACGATGGTAAAGCTGCAGAAAATATAGCTGCATGGCACCTGATCAAAAAGGGTCGTGAATCAAAGCCGTTCTTTGAGCCTTATTACTGGAAGAATAAATACGAGGTCGATTTTGTATATGATGACTCGAAAAAAGTAATCCCCATAGAAGTTAAGTACAGAGAGCATCCTACAAATGCCGATCTGAAAGGACTTATAGAATTCATGGAGATGGAAGACTTGAACGTGGGAATAGTCGTAACAAAAGACACCTTCAGGAAAGGAGAACTTGAAGGCCGCAAGGTTTTGTTTATTCCGATATGGCTTTTCTTACTGCTGATATGAACGTGAAGATTTCATTGTACACCCCAATTCCTCACTCATACATCATGTACCTTCATAAATCAGTAAAGAATATATACAATTATATTCAAAATACATATCAATGACAACCAATCTTACACTCATCTCAACAATCTACTCCATCGAGCCTGTCATCGTCTGCGCCACCCGTTTCTCACCCTCGCGCATCATCCTGCTAACTGAGGAGAAGGCGCCCGAAGAGAAAACGCGTGCAGAACAGATGATTACCGATACGTTAGGCTCAGTCCTCGAGGTAGAGAAAAAATATACAACCATATATGATGTTGTAAAAGTTGCCAGAGATGTTGCTGCAATAATTGAAGAGGAGAATGCAAGAGGTCAGCGCATAATCGTGAACGTTTCGGGCGGCAGGAAGCCGCAGGCATTCGGCGCACTCTTCGGATCCTATGCACGGAAAGAGATGGTGGAGCAGGTGGTCTACGTAACAGAGGAGGATCAGTTCGTGTTAGAGTTCCCGCTGCTTGGATTCGGTATTTCGGATACAAAGCGCGCCGTGCTTGAGCAGCTTGAGAGCGGTGAAACCTCTGTAAGCAAGATAGCGGTAAAGGTCGGCATCTCAAAGGGCATGGCTTACAGCCATATCAGGGAACTCAAAGCTATGGGCTACGTGAGTGAGGGGAACGGTTTCAAGATAACCAGTGCAGGGAGGATTGCGATAATATGAACTGTCTCGCGGTATACGATATAACGGATGACGGGCAGCGGAAGAGGCTTGCTACTATGCTCCAGACATTCGGTCTTGCCCGTATCCAGTACAGTGCTTTTAGAGGCGAGTTGAATGCCAATGACAGGGCTGTGCTTGCCAGGAGAGTGAGCCAGTTCGTGAAAGATGAGCATGACAGCATATTTATCATTCCCCTGTGCGACCGGTGTACAGGCACAGCCGAGATTATCAGTAACAGTGGCGCATGTCTGGTAAAAGACTCAAGCGTGCAGATAGTGTGATGCTATGGTGTATTACTTAAACGATATCGAGCATAAATATCTTGTGAAGAAGCTCCGCCCCCTCTCAAGGAGCGTTGGGGTAACTGAGGAGCTTCGGGGCTGGAGCTGGGATAATTCTCCATTGAAACCCTACCACGATGTAAAGCTCCCGATGTATTCTATATGCAGTAAGTACTGTCCAACGTCGAGGGATGTCTACCTGAAGCATGTGCTTAAAAAGAAAGGCGAGATGACATACCCTGTATCTCTGGGTTCTGTTACACATGCCGCAATAAATGAGTCATATAGGCAGGTGCGGCGGAAGAACTTCAATCCAGCTTTTGAAGAGTGGTATAATACGCAGAAGTTTGAGACACATATCCAGGGAAACCTTGAACTCATAAAAAAATATGCAGGAATGGTCTGGAAGCATGTTCTCACCAACGCTGAATCTAAATTCAGAGATGCCATGAGCAGCCAGCCCTATTCTACAGAGGAAGACATGATCGCAACCTCAGCGCCCTTCCTTATCGAACATAAGATTAGCGGTGAATTGATAGGATGCAGCGGCATCCTGAGCGTGGACTGCTACGATTACCTGCACAATATCATGTTCGATGTTAAGACAGGTATAAAAAAGGAGGAAGTGAACCCCTACAAGCTTTACGCAACAGGCTATGCTCTTGTCTTTGAGAGCGTATATGAGATCCCTGTAGACGTAGGATGCACGGTTTTTCTAAATTTTAAAGATGATCGCCTCTTGGTTGAGCGCGACCTTTTCCACATCAGCGATGACCTCCGAAGCTGGTGGATTGAGGAAAGGGATAAAAAGTTAGAAATGGTCTACGAGGAGAAAGACCCCGGCATGGCTGAATGCGAGAGGCGATGTATGTATGCGGCAGAGTGCATGGCGTAGTGCAAACAGGAAATGCCATGTGGGTTATTTTCATAGGATTTGCTGCTGAGAACAAGGTAAGAAGAAGCTGATTGAGAAGGTGAGGAAGGAGTTCGGCGCAGTTTTATAATATTGCGAAAAATTTATACACGTTAAACACGTTCCCGAATCCATGGGTGAAAATAGGGATTATGAGAACCTGGTACTGGCGGCGGTGGTGCATGAGGCAGGGTGAGATATGAGTGAAACATTTATCATTTCTATTAAAACGTTGACGCCGATATGGACTGGGGATGTTAATGGACGCTGTACAGAGATAAAAGAGACAGGAATCCTCGGAAGTCTGCGCTGGTGGTATGAGGCGATAGTGCGAGGATTAGGTGGATATGTATGTGATTCTTTAAATGAAAGCTGTGAATTTGATACAAAAGGATATGGAAACGCTTTAAGGAGTGGCAAAAGTATCGAAAATGCATTGGCAGTTGGATTAAAAGAAGTCTGTCCAGTATGTAGGCTCTTCGGGTGCGGTGGATGGAAGCGACAATTTCAGCTTTATACTATGGATGCTCCGACAACTCCTTTGCACTTTAGGACCTCAGTTGACATGAATAAGAATTGGCTAAGACGAATTTTTGGTGGAGAAAGTCAGGATATAGATAATCTAAATGTGTTTTATGGTGAACTAACATTCAGATTCTTGTTGAAAGGGAAGGATAATGATTATATCAGGTCTCAATTAGTCATGCTTTTTAGATTCATTTCTGAATATGGAGGACTTGGCGCAAAACTCCAACATGGATTTGGACAAATCCAGGTGTTAAAAATAGAACCACCAATTCGAGATAAACTTTTGGTCGAAGATGGTTTAAAAGAATTATCTCAGCGAATTCAAAAAGTAGAGACGACAACAGCAAATATGCCGTATAATTTAGAGCATTTTATTTTATTAGAATATGTTTTGTCCGCGCCTTCTCTAAAGCCCTTCATGTTGCAAAGTAGCCATATAGGTAAAATTTCAAAAAATCAAGAAGATATGTACATACCCTGCGCATTTGACTTACGTTATAAGGGTAAAGATAAATTTGGGATGCGGAGATGGTTAAAAGATATCAAAAAATGGTCTGAAAGCGATAATCCCAAAAATCTGGGGCAAATTGATCAACTTTTAGGACCAAGATCTCAATGGGATACCTATGGGAAAACAGTAAAGATTGATGAAAATTTCCGCACTGCCAGTCGCCTATGTTTTGGGATGCCTTATAAGATTGATGATAAGGACTATCGGTTGCGAATATTTGGCTTCGCGCCCCCTTCCCTTAAAGTTCCAGAGGGAGAAATGACAGCTAGTTTGTTAGATACTTACTGCAAAGAGTATATGAAATACGCTTTTAACGTCACATCAACAAAAGTCACCTTTGGTAAGGATATATTACAAGTATAGGGAGCAATTAATGAACATAGATTATTTTGCCGATTTATCTCAAGAAAGTTCTGATATAACCACTTTGGAACATTTGACGACCCGATATTATCAATTGAAAGCTTTAAGCAAAAATAAAGATGCAGATGCTCTTAGAGAAAAATGGAAAAAAGAAAACACTTCTGTAGATATAGATACTCAGAAGTTCGGTGATTTATGGGATTTAATTCGATACCCAAAAATTGAATTTGCCTCCCTTCCACAATATTCATTCCTTCTCCAGTTTAAATTCGTCCTCGATAAACCTTATATTTCCCGGGATGAACAGGATTTCTACATCATTGACAATCCCATTCGCAAAGATAAAGTGTTCGGTCTTCCTTATATTGCACCGTCTTCATGGAAAGGAAGCCTCAGGGCGGCGATATGGCAGCTTGGTCGCAAGGCTGATGATGAAGAAACAAGGCGAATATTCGGGAATGAGCGATCTGCAGAAGAACAAAAAAAGTTAAGGGCTGGCAGATTGCATCTATTTCCAACATTCTTCACAAAAAAGGGTTTGGAGATAATAAATCCTCACGATAAAAAGCGAAAGGTTGGCACGACACCTATCCTTATGGAAAGCGTCCCGAAGGATACAGTCGGTCTTTTCACCCTTCTTTATGTCCCATTCGATTTGATTGGAAAAGAAGAGAAAGAGACCAGAAAACAGGTGGCAGAGCATATTTATTTGATTAGCGAGGGACTAAAAGCAATGTTTCTGACTTACGGTTTTGGCGCCAAGACCTCAAGCGGTCATGGGATTGCTAAACCTGAACTTGTAGAAGGGAATCTCATCTTGAAGGCTAAAGGAATAGAAATCAGCAATAAAGAAGAGGAAAAACCAAAACCGCCAGAAGAATCTTTTATGAAGTATCTCAATGAAGATTACACTGTTAAAAAAGAGTTCCTCGGTGGTGGAAAAGGTGGATTATTGAGCGCCAAGGGATTTGGAGAATTGAAGCAAAAAGTGAGCGGTTTCAACTCATCAGAATTTCAAAGATTTCGAGATTGGTTTATTGAAGATGGCGAGAGATGGAAAAAACATATTCAAGCTAAAGATGCTCCAACGCCAAATTTTACAGCATTGACTTTCAAAGACTTTGATGAGTTGATGAAAATGGCTCAGAAAATCGAAAGCGCATTAAATGCAAGTGCTGAGGGACACGATGACACCTGATCTCAAAATCCTTGCTGATAAGAGGAGAGATCTGCTTCTGGCTGAGGTAGGTGCGTGGCTGCATGATATGGGAAAATGTAGCGACGAGTTCTTAAATAATAAAAATAGAAGAATAAAATGTAAAGGTCATGACATTGACCCCTATAAAGCAATTCTATGTTTGGAAGATTTGGAGAATTATAATTTCTCCCCTAAATTTAAACCTGTAAGACATTGTGAAACTGATCATCAATACGCTCTTAATAAGATTCTCGGTAATATTAATTGTAAGAAAATTAATCTTAAATTCAAATTTTCCAATAATGACTATTCTATTGGAGAAGTAATCTATTTTGGTCGCCCTCTCTTCATTGGAAAAACAAGTGACCTTTTGAAAAAAAATATTGAACCGAACGAATACTTAGGGCGTGCTCATGGAGCGGCCCATATCGAAAAAGAAGGTGGTGAAGATTTAGTTGACCAAAAAGCTAACGATGTTCGTCTAAGCAGTCCATTTGGATATGAAACAGAACCGTTGGTTGGGCTAACAAATAAATTAAAGAACCTGCCTTTTGATAATATAACAAACAGACAGGAATTTTTGACGGAACTAAATAAAGTATTCGAGAGCGCGCCAGGTGACACACAAAGACCGATAAATGAAGTTGACCTTTGGGACTGGTCAGGCATCGTAGCTGCCCTATATAAATCGGCATTAGCAGGAGTACTTCTTGGAGGAAAACCACAGCCCAACGATTTAAAATGGCGGCTTTTAGAAATAAGAGTAAATTCAGAGCATGTATGGGGAAATGTCTCTAACATATCAGCATTGTTGGCAAGAAAGGATTGGATTACAAATGGGCTGGATAAGGTTAAAGAACTTCTTGAGAAAACCTATCCACTTGGAAATGAAGTATATAGGGATGAAAACGGCAGTATATTTGTTGTACCAGATATTGACAAATTATTGGAGATAATAGAATCTGAAAAAAAATTAACATTAAAGGAATTGATATCTGAAAACCTTGGCTATGATGGAGAAATTATTGTCACTCCAGATATTAGCCTCCCTTGGTGGGGGCAAAACCCAGATGGTCGCCCTGACAAAGTGCGTGATAAAATCCCACCTATAGCAGATATCCTTTTAAAAAATGCGTACTCACCAGCAGATGCCAGCAGGGTTAAGAAATGGTGGGATGGTGTAGATGGAAACCCTGAAATTTGCACAATCTCATGGCTGCGCCCACAAGAATATGAAGGGTCGCTGCGGAAAGCTTCAAATTACTGGTCAGAAAAAGTTACAGCTACTGGCAGAGCGGAAAACTGGGGCAAAAATCTCCACACAACAATATGGATTGACGAAGTAGCGGACTCCAATGGCAGGATTTGTTTAATAACAGGAAAACTTGACATTGCCGAATGGCTGAAACCGGAAGGCCATATTAAAACCTTATTGGTCAAACCGGCAAATGATGACCCAGATAATGTTATTAAAAAAACGCCCTCTTTTGCCCGTCTCAAAAGAGTTTGGGATACTACTAAGAAATTCTGGGATAATGTTAATTCTGATTTCAAAGAGACTGTTAGACCAATAAGTCAACGCCTGAAGATAATTGGGGAATTAAAACTAGAGATGAATAATTCATTTCCTGAAAAAAACAATGCATATGAGGCTGAACTGGAAGGAAAAAGATTCACTATTTTCTATGACGGTAACACCGATTACCTGATAATCGAAAACCTCCAGAATTTAGCTAATAAAATGGGTGCATCTGTAAAACAATCGAAGTCATATGAAAATTCAGCCGCATTCGTTAAGGATTTTCTTACCGTTAAAAATTTAAAGATATTTGAGTCTGAAGGAAAACGTAATTTGATCGGCCAATTGAATGTATTCCATATTGAAAATATAACCATACCTTATATTCCAGCAATTCCCATCCTATCCGAACCAAGTATATTCATGGCGATCATTCCAGCCGATAAAGCATTAGAAGTTACAAATAAAATAAAAGAAAAATATGAGAAGGAACTTGGAAAAGTCAGAAATCGATTGCCGATATCAATTGGTTTGACATTTTGTCAATCCCATACACCTTTAGCCGCTATGATGGATGTCGGTAGAAGAATGATGAAAGTTTCTACTGAAGAGGAGGAATGGGGACTGGAAGAAGATTCTAAAGACTGCGATTCAGATTTTGAATTAAACTTCAAAAAAGGTTTATCGATGCGTATTCCAGTTAAAATGGGTGATAATGAAACAGATGATACCTGGTATCCCTATTTTTATGTGAAAGGAGTTCCTCGTGACCGTTCTACCGCTTTTGAAGGTCCAAAAGGCTTGCTGGTTCATGTAAAAGAACTCAAAAAAGATGATATACTAAAAATTTCCCCTTCTCATCTGGACTTTGAATTTCTTGACAGCGCCGCCCGCAGATTTGAGGTCAGCTATAAAGATGGAAAGCGAAGAGAAAATAGAAAATCCAATCGCCCCTATTACCTTGAAGAATTCACTGACTTTGAAAAGCTCTGGCCTATTCTCAAGAATAAGTTAGCAAGAACGCAAAGAAAAGGATTGCTCGGACTTATTGAAACAAAGAGAGAAGAATGGCAAGCTAAACCAGGAAATGCAGCATTCTCAGCATTCAAGCTTTTTGTTCATGACGTTATTCACAATGCTAACTGGAAAAATGGAAAGCCTGTTGAGATCGAGGAAATTGAGAAAGCCGCAGTTAGCGGTAAGCTGAATGATATTGTAGAACTTTATATGGACATTTTAAAAGATAAAGAGGAACAAAATGATTTGGAGGATTCAACATGAGCAAAGAAGCAGGAGGAAATAAATTATATACGCACCAGCGTTTCGTCTTCATGACACTTGACCCTGTGCATATTGGCGCAGGAGGATACCGTCTTGGTAGGGTGGACAATACCATAGTGAGAGAACCCGGAACCAACCTGCCTAAAATACCGGGTACGAGTCTGATGGGTGCGGCACGAAGTTATGCTGCAATGCGCTATGGCAAGCCCGAGGCAGCAGGGCAGCATAAGAATTTTAGAGGAAATAAAACTCAATGTCCAATCATCTACACATTTGGTACAGCATCGGAATCCAATGAGGGATTTGCAGGAACTATAAGCATAGGTGATGCCAGAATACTCTTTTTCCCTGTGCATTCTATGGCAGGACCTGTATGGGTAAGTACGAAAGATATGCTGACAGAAGCAAGTTTTACTATGAACAATGGCGATGTGAAAGATGAGCAGATATCAACGTCATTAGAGTGGAAAAAACAAAACCTTAACCTTGGGTGGTTATTGCTTGAAGCAAAAAATGGGCTAGAAGTAGTAGCCCCTCCCGAATTGAGTAACAAACCTGAATGGAATGCAATAAATAAAAGGATAGTTATAGTCTCTCAAAAGCTCTTTTCACAAGTTATTAACAGCAACCTTGAGGTCAGAACGTCTGTAGCGATAAACCCGGAAACTGGCGCGGCGGAAGATGGGGCGCTATTCACTTATGAAGCCATACCGAGGGCAGCATGGCTAATTTGTGATGTCGTGGAAAATGATTATCGTAACGGTTTTCCTACAACCAATAATCAATTTAAAACTAATGAAAATAATGGTGAACCTTTGGGAGAAACATGGTATAGACCATTAGATGTGGTGAAAACAGGATTCAAATTGTTTGAATTTCTCGGCGTCGGTGGCATGGGAACACGTGGCTTCGGTCGGATGAAGATAGTAGTTGATGATGGGGAGGTTCAGAAGAAATGAATCTTGACCTTGAATCTGCCAGATCTGCTCAGGAAATAATAAAAAATACCTATAGTCAAAAATCTTCAGAAGTAGATAATCTTGTTACAAAAACGTTAGGAGTATTGCAAGAAAATGGGGTATATGCATGTATGCTCTTTCTTTGTTCTCGCACCAGTACAGCAGATACAGCCGTGGCAGTAAAAGTACGGAAAGAATTGCTAACACTAACAGAAAAAATGGGAAAAAAGCCACCATCGAAACTTGAAATACAAGCAGTAGAAATACAAGCAGTACTATCTTTTCTCACGTCTGAGATTTGCAACGACCTTGACACGCTTTTATTTGTGAAGCAGCTCTGGGAACAGACATTGACTTATGCGCGCTATGGTGCCAAGGCACGTGAGTGAATTTTATGGCAGGCTGGACTCCTTACCTTGTAACTTTCAAACTTCTCACGCCCATGCATATAGGCTGGCGCAAAACAGGTAGCCTTCAGCAGACCCGTCCATATGTGACTGGAAGAGCGCTTTGGGGGGCACTGACAGCAGCCCTTGTGCAGAATGCCAGAGGAAATGATTATAAAAATAAGGGAAAAGAGGTGGATGAACAGCTGGCTTTTACATACTTTTATCCTTCCACAAAAAAAGACACTGTTATCTGTTATCCTTGGGATGACTTAGATGAATTTTCTTGGAAATTTCTAAGTAGCTATGTCAGCACAGCACTTCAATATGGGCGGGGCGCCGAGGATGGAAGTTTGCATGAAACAGAGTTCATAGCTCCTACTACACGAGATGATGAGCCTGTATACCTTATAGGCTATATCTTTGAAAGGGATGGATGTGATTTAAAGTGGAAGGACGTATTGAATCGTCTCCAGTTCGGGGGTGAGCGCGGATATGGTTGGGGTCGAGTTGGACTATGTAATCAACCACAAAAAGTTAATAAAGTTTTTGAATTAACATTTAAATCTGAATCAATAAATGATCGCCCTGTTCTGATTATACCCAAATACAATGTACTGCTCGCTCATACATTAGCAAATAACTTAAATTGTAATGGAATAATAGAACCTTTAGTGGGAAGGGAAACTGATACGAAAACAGCAAATTTTGGAAAATTTTGTTCAACGGCACAAATTTGTTGGGCGCCTGAAACAAAGGTTAACGAGGAAATATCCGTGCGAATTGAAGATAAAGGACTGTGGCGCCGTCTCTAACACATCCAGCCCTAAGCAATCCCAACCACACGCAGCCAAAATGAAAACCTGTTTACCACGCTCATTCTTAACTCACGCCGCCCTCCTATGCTTCGCTGCGTCTCGGTAAGAAAAAAAGCGATAGCTGTGGACGTATGAACCTCAGATGGCGGCTTTTATCCGCTATTTTGAACGCAACACTTGCAAGGCTTAAATCCCGTAACGTAAAATTATCCTCAATCGCCCGCTGATTTCCGGAAATGCTACTCCGCTTATCTCCTTCCGCGCAAATCTTCCCTGAATGCTTTAGATCAAATACATCATTCACTCATAATATTTATACTATAACATACATATTTATAGAGTACCAAAAGCAGTGCATTTTCATTTGTTGATGCACGCGAGGTATACATGGATCGCCTTGTTATCGACGGCTGGGGAAAGTTCATCGGCACAGACCATGAACAGATAATCGTAAAAGAAAAAAAGGATGGCGTAAATAGCGTCATCCATAGATGCATCCCCCAGGACCTTCGCCAGGTGGTGATCTCAGGCAAGGGTAGCATAAGCACCGATGCCATTGAGCTTCTGGCTGAGCATGGAGTTGATGTAGTGCTGATAGATTGGCGAGGACAGGTGACTGCGTATATTTCACCCCCTCAGATGAGAACGGTGAACACGCGCCGGGAGCAGTACCGCGCCTTCGATATTCCGGCGGGTGCTGTACTTGCAAAGGAGTTCATCAATGCAAAGCTGCATAACATGTCCGCCACATTGGGAACTCTTGCCAAATCCAGAAAGGATACATTTCCCGAATCAGCCGAGGCCTTGAAAAATGCAAGAGACGCGGTTAATGTAGGGGTAGAAAAACTGGAAGGGCTGAGCACCAAGGGCAAGACCTGCAGCGATGTCAGGGAGACTATCATGGGTTTTGAAGGCAATGCATCTGCTTCCTACTGGCGGTCGATCTTAGGAATAATTCCCGCCGAGTTTGAGTTCAAAGATCGAAGCGGCAGATACGCTGCCGACCCGGTGAATGCCATGCTGAATTACGGCTACGGAGTACTTGAGGGCGAATGCTGGCGCGCAGTCCATTACTCCGGTCTTGATCCGTATGGAGGATTCCTGCATGTGGACCGACCAGGTAAAGCCAGCCTTGTCTATGATCTTATGGAAGAGTTCAGGCAGCAGGTGGTTGATAAGTCAGTTATTAAGATTTTTTCGCTGGGACAGGTTAAGCCAGGGGAGTTCACTATCGAGAATGGGGTATGTAAAATGGCTGATGACGCACGTAAGTTATTGCTGAATGAACTTCTGACCAAGCTTGAGGATAATATAAGGTATGAGGATAGAAACATTAAATGGACTGACCTTATCCTGAATCAGGCAAGAGATGTCGCTCAATTCCTGCGGGGAGAATCTAAAACATATAAGGGGTTCTGGTTGCGATGGTAGAGGACATGCTTCAGGTAAGCGATATTACTCAGTATTTTTACTGCCCTCGCAAGGTGTATTTTATGAAAACACTTGGCATTAAGATCAAGGCAAGGCCAAAGATGGATATGGGCAAAGAAGAACATGAAAAAGAGCATCGCCGCGTGAAAGAGAGAAAAACTGTCTATGGTTTTTCAGAGGAGGATGTGGCTCAGGTTATACATAACCTTGCTGTGGAGGATGTCAATTTAGGTCTATATGGCATGGTGGATACAACGATTATACTGAAAAGTGGAGAAATAGTCCCGGTTGATGTTAAATATACAGATGCTGAGAGCGTTAGAGTAAACTGGAAAAAGCAGTTAACGGCTTATGCCCTCCTTTTGGATTCCCGATTCAAGACAATAGTAAAAAGAGGATTCGTATACTTTCCATCAAAACTCAAACAAATGCAGGTCGATATACCTGATGAGGCAAAAGCCATACTAAAACAGGACGTAAAGAAGATAAAGGAGCTAATAGATAGCGAAAAGATGCCGAATGTTTCCAAAGGCAAACAGTGCAGTTATTGTGAGATGAAGAAGTTCTGTACTTAAGTCTGTGCAGACCTTGATAAATACCCTTACGACTTTTAGACCTTCACAAATGAGCCTGGAATTCGAGGTAATAGGAAGCTTTAAACCGTAAAAAAGCCATGTTTCATGGGCTATTTCAGAATGTATCCTTATAAAATGAGGATTGAAAGAAAACCCCAAAGCCCTACCATCCAGACCAGTTAAATTTCAGAATGTATCCTTATAAAATGAGGATTGAAAGAGACCTTTTATAAGCTGGAAATCAAATATCCACTCTTTGAATTTCAGAATGTATCCTTATAAAATGAGGATTGAAAGAAGATCGTATCATCGAATCCGGCTTGATATTCTTTATTTCAGAATGTATCCTTATAAAATGAGGATTGAAAGCGATGTCCGGCTGGGGTTTGAAACGTGAATTGAATTATTTCAGAATGTATCCTTATAAAATGAGGATTGAAAGAATACCGTAATCATCGGTTCAAGCAACTCGGCACCGAATTTCAGAATGTATCCTTATAAAATGAGGATTGAAAGTATACCGCGGCAGCTGGGCACCCCTCAGAGGAGAGTTAATTTCAGAATGTATCCTTATAAAATGAGGATTGAAAGGTATTATGTGCATACCAGCGAATACCTTTTTTTGAAATTTCAGAATGTATCCTTATAAAATGAGGATTGAAAGTCAGCAAGCTCACAATTCACATCACAATGTTCTTTTAATTTCAGAATGTATCCTTATAAAATGAGGATTGAAAGCAGGCAAAACAGGAATATGACATTTCGGACTGTACAAATTTCAGAATGTATCCTTATAAAATGAGGATTGAAAGAGTTCGAAAGCCGGGCATGAAATGGCTTTCGCGCCGATTTCAGAATGTATCCTTATAAAATGAGGATTGAAAGTTGATATGCTTTGTGCATATTGGTGTGACGATAGATATTTCAGAATGTATCCTTATAAAATGAGGATTGAAAGATACCCATCACCCGCTTTCAGCGGAAAAATTGCGTTAATTTCAGAATGTATCCTTATAAAATGAGGATTGAAAGCTGTTAGTATCAGAGCGCAGAACTTTCTTTCGGCTTCTTGCTTCTTAAAATCATATTCCAAACTTTGGTACTGTTCGCTCGTATTCCCTTCTTATTTCCTCAAACGGCAGCACTTGGTTTGCATAGAATGTCCGCATGTTAGAGGCTTTATCTCCTCTTATGGCATCTATGACTATGGCGTTACAGCCATTGATTTGAAGCTGATAGGTGATCCATGCTCTGAAAAAGTGAGGTGTGATTTTCTCCTCTGTCTTGTTGCTGTTCTTGCACATCCCTGTCTTGACTGCCCAGTTTTTTATAATCCTGCTAACCTCTCCAACGGGCATCCTGTTTCCATGACCCGAAATAAACAATGCATTAGTGTTGCGCCGCTGCCTTATTGCAAGGTACACTTTCAGAACTCGTAAGGTTTCATCATCCAGAGGAATCATACTTTCAACCTTGTTCTTTCTGCCTTTAGCTATTGCGAGGCTACAAAAATTGCCAATGTGTTTATCCACTCTAAGGGTTCTATTCTCAAAATCCACATCCTCTAAATCAAGGGCACTGAGTTCTCCAGCGCGTATGCCTGTTTTGGCAAGGAGCACAGCCATCACCCTATCTCTTACGTGAAAAATACTCCTGAGCATTATTGATATTTCTTCCAAGCTTTTTATTGGTCTCCGAGTCTGCGTATTCGGCTTTGGAAGCTGCTTTGCTATCCTACTCACAGGATTATATTTTAGATTATATTTGGGCGATTCCATCAGAAATACGAAAAATCTCTGTATTACTACGATGCCCCTGATTCGTGACCTCTCGCCCACACCTCTTTCCATCATATCCTTTATCCATTTCTTGATATCATCCTCGGTAGCATCTGTGGGGACATCAAACTCGGTTCCGTTTTCGCTTTTGCATGACCTGGCAAAATCTCTAAGAGTTAACCTTGTGCCATAGATATAATTATATGATTTGCCGAATAGCTCGAGTTCCTCAAGAAAATCCTTCACTGCATTCATGCCTTTAACCTCCATCTTTTACCATGGCTACTTACCTCCTCGATTCCCTTCATGGCTAACTCTGCAACATTGTTATAAGCCACCGATTTTACCTTCGCAGCTGACTCAGTACCAGAATGCCAGTACATTTTCCCATGCTCTTGCCTATGAAGGCTTTGACTACTGATTTGTCAGTTTCTCATTCATCCTTCCATATTTTCAAAGGTTACATCTTTAGTTTCAGCTATTTCTTTCACTGCTCTGAACATTTCATCATCTTTCGCCAGAGCATCGATGATTGATTTGTGCCGGTTATGCGTCATCCTTGGCGTTAGCCCGATAGTCATAAGCGGCTCTGAACAAGCCGCACTGATTATCCTCCGGGCAAACGCACGCGCTCTATATTCTTATTAATTTACCAACTGGCTTATATGCTTGAGGTAAGTGGTAGTGAAAGTGCAAACCCTTTTTGAATCAAGAAATTGAAGCCTCGGACGAAGTCCGAGCGTAGTCACGATGCCTTCCTTTGCCTCCTTGCTGTGCGCCGCAGCATCTACCAGGACATCAGGATTATGGAATATCTAATTTTCATTAATGCTCTCGATAAAGAATTATCTACTGATTGAAAAATAGTATCTAAGGGTGATGGTTTTTTTGTTTATTGATACAGAGAACAATATGATCTTAGAAATAACCATATCGTTCAGTCGTGAAAGAAAAAAGCATATACATATTTCCTTAAGCAATATGATTTTTAGTAATAACTTAATAAATAAAAAACTTAATAAATATGAGATAAGGGGATACGGCGGGAAGCGAACTACATATTTTTCAATCTCCAATCAATCATTGGATGATTTTTCAGTTTTGTATTATATTTCAAATCCTCAAAAAGCAAATCCAATTCCACTTTTTTCTGCTCATAAAAAAGCTCGATAAATTTTTGTTCGTTCTTATCCAGCAGAAGCATCTTGGACGCGAATTCTTTCACTTTCCCGGAAACCTCACTCATGTCTACTTTCTTTCCCTTCTCCATCAAAGGAAGTAGGAATTTCTTTATCTCAACCGGGTTTATTTCGCTTATGCTCTCCACATTCAATTTTCTGAAATCTTCCGCAAGGCAGAAATAGAAAACAAAGCATTTCTTCAACATTCTTTCATCGAACTCAAGACCGCTTTTCAGAAGCATGTAAACATCAAACAAGTCCCTTGCAGCGGCTCTTGTCATCAACGCCCTCATTTTTGTTGCAAACAATTCTTCCATCTGATAAGTCTTAACTTTGAATTCAGGATTATCCAATACTTTTATTTTCATGTCCGCAATATCAAAAACAGGAATGCGCTCCAAGAAATTTATCTCAATCTTTATCCTGTCAATATTTCCGGCAGTATTGTTGTATTTCAGGTTGTACTGCAAAAGCGCATAAGGCTGGACCTTTTCTATTTCATATCCTTCTATCATGAAAATCTTTGTCAAAATCCTGTCAATATTTTCTCTGCTTTTCAGCATGTCTTCCCTTGCTTCATCGGACACAAAGTTGAAATCAATGTCAACGGAAAGGCGGGGCATCTTGAAATAGATGAAATTTATCGCTGTCCCGCCTTTTATTACAAGCCTTGTTTTCAGAAATTCATTTTCATAAATCATTTTCAGCAAATCAGCAAGCCTGAAAACCTTTTCCAGAATATCTTTCTGGAAATTTGTCTTTTCAGAAAGGCTTTCAAAATATTTCCTGTCAGGCTTAAGCAATTTTCATCATCTCTTTTATGTTTTCAGGCGCGATAATATTCCATTCTTTTATATAGAGTCCTTTTTTATTTGGCAACAAATAATAAGGTCTTGCGCTGAGTTTTTCCCTTATTTTATCAAGAAAATCATTGGGAACATTCAACTCGCTCTTCAGGCTGCCAAAAATGAATCCTGTCCTGTGGAAAAGGCTTTTCTCGCCAAAAAGATTCAAATATTTCAGCATTTTTTTATAATCCAAATTGGGAAATGCCGAGGTACTTTTTGCAAGCTCTTCAATGCCGCCCGCATATTCTATATTTCTGATGCAATCCAAAACTGTTCTTTCCTTGTCGCTAACACTTATTTTCAGATTTCCCCTTGGAAGTTGCTCTATTCCGAACATATGTTCCGTAGTCACGAATTTATATGAGATATTCTGAAATTCAAACGGCTTTAATATTTTATTTGCTGAGATGTATGCTATATTAAAATATGATTGTGCTGCACCGTGGATTTCCAAAGCCGTATGATGAGATATAAAATAAGGTTCTGTTAATTTCGATGCTATCAATATTTTATCAACAGTAAACCCTTTACCTATCATTTGCGCCGGGATGATCGCAAAGAGCCCGCGTTTTATTTGCTTAATAAAGCCTTTATTCTTTAGCCTGAAAAGAATCTGCCTTGCTGTTTTCTTGTTCGGGATGATTTTATATGCGTCACTGCTTCTAAATACCTCTTTCTCATAGAAGCTGAAATATATCTTGTGTTCCAGTGGGCTCAATTCTACGCTTTTTTTGTCATTGTTAAACACTGGTGTAAACATAAAGCAAAATATGTGTAGTAAAGTTTATAAAACTATGTTTTTTATGATTTATCGCACTGGCTTGTCAAATCTCGGCATTCATGCACGTTCCACCGTTTGCACTTGTTCCGCCGTTGTACGAGTTCGGGCACCTGCCGCATCTTCCGAACTGCGAATCGCATGCGCTTTTTGATACCTGAATCATCAAGATTATGGAATATCTAATTTTCATTAATTCTCTTGATAGAAAATTATCTACTGATTGAAAAATAGTCTCTAAAGGTGATGGTTTCTTTATGAATTGACACAGAGAACCATATAATCTTAAGAATAAACATTTAATCCAGTCATGATAGAAATAAAGCATATACATATTTCCTTAAGCAGCATGATTTTTAGTAATACCTTAATAATAAATACTTAATAAAATATTAGTTTGTTTAATGAAATAATGTTTGTCCCTATTTCTTGTTAATATTAACATGAATAGTTACCAAAACAATCCAAACAATAGACAGAGCGAAATAACTCAAAACATTACTTTCACCCTATATATAGATAAAATATATAACGTGGGGCCAAGGGGTAGAAAAGGCCACCCAACTTGTCGGAAAGACGAATCATGCCCCTTGAAATATTACTTTCACACCGCTGTCATTAAATGTATATATTGCTAAAAGAATGTGACTTTAGATGAAAAAAGCCTATTGTTTCCGTATTTACCCTAATAAAAATCAGGAGGTCAAGCTGAACAGAACGCTAAACACCTGTAGGCATCTCTATAACGATGCACTTTCCGAACGGAAGCGGCAGGCAGAGCTCAACAGATTGAAAAGAGATTTTCAGGTGTTTCCATGGGGAAAAACCGAATGGATAAGCTACGAAGACCAGGCTAATACGCTATCCTCGGAGAAAAATTCATTTCAGAAAGAAGTATATTCACAGGTACTGCAAAACACACTGAAGCGATTGGATAGAAGCTTCAAGAACTTCTTCAATGGCTTCGGGTATCCGAGGTTCAAAGGAAGGAACAGGTATGATTCGTTCACATATCCTCAAAATGGTTTTGAAGTAGAGATTGAAGATGGAAAAGAAGGAAAAATCATCATCTCGAAGATAGGTACAATGAGGATCATCCTGCATCGAGACATTGAAGGTAGAATCAAGACCTGTACAATCAAGAAAGATGTTGATCAGTGGTATGCGATATTCACCGCTGAGATAAAGAAAACATCAGAACCCGTTGAGATTAAGAACGCTATTGGAGTAGATGTTGGTCTATCTTCACTACTAACATTAAGTAATGGGGAACAGATAGCTCCTCCTGAGTTCTTAAGAAAATCAGAAAAGAAGCTTGCGAAGGAGCAGATTAGCCTGAGCAGGAAGAAGATAGGTTCAGAGAATGGAAAAAAACAGAGAATCAAGGTAGCGAGAGTACACAGAAAAATCAGGAACCAGAGGAAAGATTTTGCTCACAAGACTTCGAGAATGCTGGTCAATACCTATGATCTCATAGCATTTGAAAACCTCAACATCAGAGGAATGGTTCAAAATCATCATCTTGCAAAAAGCATAGCAGATGCAGGATGGTATCAGTTGCAGAATTTCACGGCGTACAAAGCGGAAGATGCTGGCAAGCTTGCTGAGTTCTGCATAGCGAAAGGAACATCCCAAGAATGCAATGTCTGTGGAAATGTTGAGCATTTAACACTGGCAGACAGGGTATTCCATTGTTCTCGATGCGGAAATATCGAAGATAGGGATGTTAATGCATCAATTAATGTTTTGAATAGATGTACCGCAGTAACTGCGGGAATTGAAGCCTGTAAGAGTGGTCTCAATAGAGACATAATGAAGCAGGAAGCAACCCTACTTGTAAGGTAGTAGTTCACCCACACATCATATGATACTTGAAATCAAAGAAAAACAATTTGAATCTATTATGAATCCACATAAGATCACACCCGTAGACTGGCGGCCATCTACCTCGGAGGAGATAAAAATTTATTATAAAGATGCATTCCCCAGAACATGGAAAACCTTGCCTGAATACCTTGCAAAGACCTTATCCGAAGAATATGCTTTTGCTTTCCTGAGACCTGTAAAAACCATGGACATAGGTGGCATCGTTAAAGAAAAAGATTTCTTGCGCCGGGAGAATCGCGGATATGGACATGATTTAAATACCCTCCAGAAACTGCTGCTGAACTTCAGGCAGTTTGATCCGCTGGGAGCTGTAATAGAAAATAGCCAGGTTGAAAGTTTTTATTTTTCTCTTAGAATGAAAGACAGATGGCTTATTGCTTTTGATATAGATGCAAAGGACATTGCACTTTCAGGTTTATGCGAACACCACCCGGGATTAAGGCCTGATGCTGATGACAGCGAAATAATAAACTGGCGCCGCATGATCGGCAACATACCGCCTGTTCATCCAAAACATATAAAAGACCCTGAAAAGGGATATCTTTACTGCTATAACTGCATCCAGGTAGCAGTAAACAAAGCATTTGAAGCGAAAAAAATCCTGATGGAATGGGGATTCGCGCCAGAGGATATTCACATCTACTACAGCGGCCAGGGCGCTCATATTCACGTAACAGATTCAGAAACGTGGAGTTATCCTAAAGATGCCAGGATTTTCATTGCCAAGATGCTCACAAAGGCAGAAATACCGATAGATACACCTATCACCATAGACAGCCGACGCGTGCTGCGCTTCACTGGCAGCCTTCATGCCGGAGTCAATAGAAGAGTACAGGAATTGAAACATCCATCCGATCTGGAAGATATAATCGCCAAACCTAACTGGAGCCAATAATGACGCATACCAATCCTATAATCGCGGCACATCTCATGGATGATGATGCTTTATTCAATACGATGAAATCCGGGATTAAAGGGATGAAAATAGATGAGGTTGCAAAACTAGCAGAGCACTACCTGCTGACGGGTATGGGCAAAGCAGAAAGACCGATAGAATTTGCAGATTTCGGAACTCCTGAAAAGCTTGCTGCGATTTCAGGATTAGCAGGCTGGCGCGCTAAGGAAACGAGATATCCGAGAGTATCAGACCGGACACTGGCAGTATTCCAGAAACTAACTATTGAGTACCTCGGACTGAAAACCTCCGCGTTCCTGCCTATAGAGCTCTGCAGCTCAGACGGCTTTGAAATACAATCCATACCTCAACAAGCAGAGAGTTCGGGGCTGCTGGAGGCTATGTACTGCCCTGACGCATACATTAAGGATGGCCGTGTCACCATACCGTTGAAGAATGCAACGAACCGTCATGCTCTTGACGGCGTCATCATAAAATCGAAATGCGTTTACATCCCCGCGAATTCTTTCAAGCTGCATTTCAAACAGTATTCAAAAAATGTATTTGAAGCGCTTGTAAAAATGGTCGATGTGAGCGTTGAATATAGGGTAAAGACAAGACTCGAATCAAGTATAGTAATATTCAAAACCGTCCTGGAATTGCTTGCGAATCAACACGGCCCGTGGATACTCAAAGACGTGCATGAAAAACCGTATCCCATGATCGAATTGATTATTAAAGCCCTGGAAGCATCCGGGAACATGAATACTCCTCTGCTTATACACGGTCTTGTAAAAGATATAAAAAAATACCAGCCGGATTCACGCGCACCCTGGGAATCAAGAGAAAGGGATGCGATATTAAACATGGCCCTGGATGGCCTGCTGTCAACCCTGATCCAGTATAAGAATGAAAACTGCGCTTATATAAAAGATATTCAAAGAGCAGCCCTGGGACCGCAGAAATGCATAATCAGATTCGGAAAACCTGAAAGGATGATATTGATAGAAATAAATGATTTTGACAGGCTCTCTGTATTCCCGTGCTTTGCCCGTGCAGTAAAAGATAAAGCAGTGCCGCACCAGATGCGTGCAGCCATGTTCTCGACCCTGCTCTGGTTCTATAATGTTGATCAGTGCATAGAAATAATTGAAAAGAAAATAAGAGTGACGAATTTCGACCTAGGACACAGCAGGTATCAGTTAAATTCACTGCTGGAATCGGATGAGACCGGAAAATCGGTGCCGAAATACTGCTACGGCGTCAATGGATATGCTCCATACTGCATCGGATATGAAAAATGTCCGCGCTGCTGGATATCCGGACTCAGGATGCCTGAACGGTACTACGAGAAGAAAAAGGAAATAATGGCAACAAGAAAATAAAAACAGTTGTTTAAGCAATAGAATGAGGATTTATGAATTTTTCATCACCGAGGAAACGTCCATCCATAGATGAGTACTTCATGGAGATAGCAGGCATTGTAGCGAAACGCTCAACGTGCCTCCGGAATCAGGTAGGCGCGTTGATCGTAAAAGAGAAAACGATTCTTTCAACCGGATACAACGGCGCGCCCCGGAATTTAGAGCACTGTCTTGAAATCGGATGCATAAGGCAGCAGAATAACATCGCCTCCGGTACAAGGCATGAACTCTGCCGCGCGGTGCATGCAGAGCAGAATGCCATTATACAGGCAGCGCTTCATGGTGTGAGCATCGAGAACGCTACAATTTATTGTACCCATCAGCCATGTATCCTCTGCGCAAAGATGTTAATCAATGCCAGGATTGAAAAAGTGGTTTTCGGGGTAGTTTATCCTGACACAGAAGCTCTGGACTTTTTTGATAAAGCCGGAGTAAAGGTTGAACAATTTCATGAGGTGGAAAAATGATTGTAAATGATATAATGAACAAAATAGACATTGGATCAGGAGCGGCATACCTGCTGAAATTTGCATCCGCTCTCTTCATAACTGTCACCGGTATTGGAATTGTATTCATACTCGGTATAATTATGTCAATAGGAAACGGCAGCATACAGACCCCGGAATTCCCGGAGGTTTTTATTCTCGGATTAACTTTGTTTGGAATTGTTGTCCTATCAAACAGTGTTTGGGATATTCTGGCTTTATCTTCGAGTACAGGTATCCCGATACATGCTGTGCTGACACACGATTCGATTAAAAGCATGGCAATGACAAAAGCCCTGGTACTTCTCATCGTCATAGCAGGAATCGGATACATTCCTCTATCGAATTATTTATTTCCCGGGTACGAACTCCTTGGCGGCATTATGTGGGTGATCCAGGCCGGTACTGTATTGTTCCTTACAAAATATGCGGAAATCCTTTCTATTCCGCTGCGCGACCCATTCATGTCCATATGCGAATCAGTGAACATCATTAAAAACAGCTTCTTGGAATCGCTTTTTATCACACTCCTCGAAATCGCTCTTGTCGTTGGGATGTTCGCCTTAATCATGCAAATCCTGAATGTCTACAGCGCGGTAATTATAACATCCCTGGCTTATCTTTTATTTGTAAAACCTGCTTCACTAAAAACTGCCATACAAATCACAGCAGAAAAAAATAAATTTAACTTTTAAGGCACAATCATTGGAGGATTGAAATAATGGCAGAAGTAATGATGGAAAGAGCCGGAGCCCCGGAACAAGCTTATATTCCGCAAATAGGCGATCTGGTGCATGTAAAAAAGACATGGGGAAGCCTGACAGCCGAGGATGTTCTTGAGGTTGTTGAGGTTAATGAATTATTTGACGCACAGTTAATCAAGAGAATAAGCCCCAGAGAAACCGTGAAATGTGGAGGAACGAGAGCGACCAATTTGATACCAGTAAAATGGGCGGAGATGAACAGAAGATTCGGAGCACTGATTGAAAAGGCAAAATCGATGTGGTCTATCAGAGACATAGAGGGATGGATCAACAGATACAACGACCCCAGACAGTCAAGGGAGAACACTATACTGGACCTGGAAAGTCTTATTAAAACAATGGAAAAGAGGCAGCCTGGGGTTGAGGCGATGTACAACAGTTACATCGGATGCACCCAGCTCACAACAGGCGCCCTTGCATCGCCAAAGTTCCTGAGCGACGAGCGGATGGCGCAGGACATATACCGGAACATCCAGGTATCAAAGGATGAGGCGCGCATGCTGGTTCCACAGTTCAGGGCGATTGCCGAGAAGAAAATCGGAAAAAACAGATAGAGTCAATAAAAGAAACATTCGGGATAGACCTGGAACAGGAAGCTCACAACTTGGGGATTGACCTTGCGAAATATGCAATCATCCCGGCAGGTAACAGGGTAGTTTTGCAGCACAAGATAGTTGTTCAAAGGAAGTACGAGCTAAAGCCGCCTGCGGGATATATGGAGGGGCGGGAGCGCAGACAAAGGGCTGAACTGGAAGCAAAACGGGCAGTGCCGCCGACAGAAATCGAGAAAAACTTAAAGAAATAAAATAAAGGATGTAATTGAAATGCCCTCTCAATGGATCAATGCCCTAAACTGGATAAACCCGGACGTTCCGGGAAGCAAAATAAGCAAATGCTGCCCCGATATCCTGCTGGCACATACACAAGACCCTGATGCAATGAGCAGGCGCAACACAACAAACCGTGTGGGCGCAAGCAAGCAGATTTTAAAAGCCATTACTATGCTGCCATCTCAACTGCACAGCGCGGGCATAATAGCTCCCACAACTCCGAATAGCGATGTTGAAATACAAATGGAAATCAAATCGGAGTCTTCATCCAATATGCACGTTCTGACATTAGTTGCGGGCACCGACAGCAATGGCCCGGGAAACACCTTGTATCATACATGCCAGGGATTATCTGACGGCCATCCCTGCTATCACATGATCATGGCGCTTATCGTATACAACCTCTATGTCAACAATGGAAATGAATTTGAGTTTTATAAAGTTTTCAGAGAGAATGTTACCAAAACTGGGCGCCCGGTTGACCTCCTGAGAGCCGGAGATGAATTTTATTTTGATATAAAAGAAGGGATGATGCCACGGGATATAGACCTCATGGCTGAAATGCCCAGGCGCCCCTACGTCACAGACCTCATGCCGTTTATAATCCACGGGTCACCGGTCGCAAATAGCCATGCAGTACGACCAATATCCATAGATATAGACAAATTACTCGAAACTATGGAC
>JBAVMS010000040.1:0-1685 GCA_049690315.1 Candidatus Methanoperedens sp. | reverse complement strand
GAGCGGGGGTGATCGCCGCCGACACCGCACAGGCATATCAGCGAGCGGCTGGCATAACATGCCCAGCCGCTCACGCGTCTTTGGAGGCGACAGAATGGACTATGCGACAGAGCTCGCGGCGTGGGATGCGCGCTTCGCGGGTGAGACCTATTTCTACGGCACTGCGCCTAACGCCTTTCTCGTTTCACAAAGCAGCCGGTTGAAACCCGGCATGGAGGCCCTCGCCGTGGCGGATGGGGAAGGGCGCAACGGCACATGGTTGGCGGAGCAGGGCGTCAACGTGCTCTCGGTCGATTTTTCCTCGACGGCGCTTGCCAAGGCGCAACGCCTGGCCGCTCAGCGCGGTGTCTCTCTCAAGACGCACTGCGCGAATCTCGCCACCTGGGACTGGGGTCCAGCGCGATTTGACCTCGTCGTTGCGATCTTTATCCAATTTGCGGCACCCGCTTTGCGCGAGGTGATCTTTCGCCGTATCAAGGAGGTGCTGCTGCCCGGCGGAATTCTCCTCCTGCAAGGCTATCGGCCGGAACAGGTCAACTATAAGACTGGGGGGCCGCCGCAGGCGGAGAACCTCTATGCCGCGCCTTTGCTGCGCGAAGCTTTTGGCGACTTCGGGATCCTTCACTTGGCCGAATATGATGCCGAGATCGCGGAAGGCAGCGGTCACCACGGCATGTCGGCGCTGATCGACTTGGTTGCGCAAAAGTGACGCGGTTCTGCCGCGCCTGGCAGGATCATTGCCATATGAAGTTGGCACGGTGAACGTGGGCGCCAGCTAGAGCATTTTCCGATCGGATGGACTCATCCGATCAAAAAGAAACGCTCAAAATCAAGAGACTGGAGCATGTGTCGAGCTTCGATAGGCCTAAAGAGTTTGCAAGCGCAAACCATCCGTCGATGTCGGTGACTGCCGAGTGAAATGCGCGGCTCATGCGCCGAACATGTTGCGCGGGCGCGATAGACGACACTGCCGCCGATGCGGCCACCGACGATTCCGCCGGCAAGAAACAGGGCAGCCAGGCGCCAATCGACGAGCCGGACAGCGCATAATTTGCGGCGGTTGTCATCCCAAACACGGTAACAGAGACGAGCGAGAAGCCGATTGCCAGCGATACACTCAAACGGATCGCAGCGTTTTAAGCGATCGAAAACGATATCCGCGGCCGCAGTGCGGAGGAGCGGCGCGCCGTTCGCCGAGTGCGGACCTGGCCACTTCTCACGGCACTTGAATCCTGGTTGCGCTAGAAACTCTCCGTGATCGGCCAGAAGAGCAGCTTGGCCGAGGCGATCCGCTATGCGTTGTCACGCCGGGATCGCGTCACATGCTTCTTCGACGACGGACTCATCGAACGCGGCTTCAACACCGTCGAACGTGCCATACGTCCGATCACGCTCAATCGCAAGAACGCACTCTGCGTCGGCGTCGATCGGGGTGGAGAGCATTAAAGGATCATCGCCTCGCTAATTGAAACGAGAAACTTCGCCGCGTCGATCGAGAGATCTACCCTGCCGACACAATCACGAAGATCATTAATGACTATCCAAATGACCAAAGCGACGACATATTACCACTGGCCTGGGCACAGCTCGCGCCGCTTAGCAACGCGGCATGAAAACATCGCTCACGCTGTTGTGAGTAACGGTTTCCTTGCACCGTGGTATTTGCATATGTGCATATATATGAA
>JBAVMS010000039.1:0-32060 GCA_049690315.1 Candidatus Methanoperedens sp. | reverse complement strand
GGATTAGAAGGGCCATAATTGTTGCAATCAGTAGACTTCCAACTGCCGAGAGAAATCAAGTGTATAATTATTGGGAAAAGCAACATTGGTGCTTATCTTTAGCTATAAATTATACAAAAAAAACAGTGGGAGTAACTTGACGCGCTCATCAAAGAAGCAGGGAAATGGGAAGAGGTCTCAGACCTGAACGTTTATGCTCTTTCGAAGGCTTTAATCGGATGGAGCCCGGAACTTATTGGAAAAATCCGGGAATTCCGGAAAATGGAAGAGTCCTGCAGGATTTATATTTCGAATTTAAAGGAACGGGAATAGAAGTTCCATGGTTCCAGCAATAAGCTTTTAAGAATGCCTGACGAATACAAGATAAATATGAGACGCATGTATCACCAGTTTCCACAAAACCCCGAATTTGTAAGAAAATATAATTTCAAGGAAAACCTCCCCTATATTGTCAAAACAATGGCAGGAATGGACGGACAATCCGGGCAATTCGTAACAGATAGCGCGGACGGGAAAGGCCGCCCGATAAAAGCAAAAAGAAGCATAAACATCGAAATCACGGACAAGAGTGTTGATTTCCATCTTCTCAACAACAGCACGCTTAATTCCGTGCTCAAAGATGTAAAAACTGAAGGGATAATCGATTTCAAAGTGACACTTCAATATTCTTTTCTCGATGATAAGTTCGACCGCATCCCTTTCAAGGGAGATTCGTATCTTGTCAGGACAGACCTTCAAAATAGCGTACTTACCTTGAAGGTGCATCATATCGATGGTCTCGGCAGGACAGAAACTGAAAGGATAGCAGACACAATTGTTGAAGAAATAGTAAAAAATGCGCCAAATTGATGAACCTGTCTAAAAAGGAGTGATTGGTAGTGGGTTCATTAAAAAATTTTAAGAAATTTTCATCAAACGAGGGGTATGCTGCGCATACCCCAACACCGCATAAAGCGAGGTGTCGCTTTTTGATGAACCCTTCTAAAAAGGAGTGATCGGCAGTGGGTTCAGACCTTACCTATACGGTTTCAATGCCTTTTTTAAGAAAGGGAAAAGATGCGCTGAAAGACAGCGAATTCGTGCTCGCCCTTTCTATTGATTTGAAATGGTTCAATCCGGAGCAGGCGAAAAATGTCCTGAAGGATGCGGAAAAATCAGGTCTTTTAAAAAGAGAAGGGGAACTGGTCCGCCCTGCTTTTGATATATCCAAGGTTGAAATCCCTTCAGGATTCAAGCCAGAACCCGGGATTTTTGAGAAAAAAACCATATTTGACAGGATTACCGACCGCATCATACTCAAAACCGGAATAGAGAAACGCAGAGTAATAGCGCTAATAAATAAAAAACAGGAAGAACTCGGAAAACAGGTGCTGATAGAGGTCAGCGCCATTCTCGTTGCGCTTGAGCACGGGATAATGGTGGATGACCTTATCGATGAGGAATATGGGGTTTTAATTAACCCTTCGTCTTCTTAGTAAATAGTTTAATAAATTCGTCGCATTCCTTGACAATATCCTTTGATGCCTTTTTAATTACATCAACAGGGTCTGCGCCGTCTGTCCTCACGAAAAGCACAGGTTCGCTGATTGTCGGGTGCTTTATGTCGTATGTTGCAATCTCGACATGCTTGTTATTCAGTAAAGCCGTCTTTAAGATACTGAGCATGGTATGCGTTTCCCCTGTCACTTTGATGTTCATTTCATTTTCCGTCTTATTGAGGATTGTAAGTTCCATAATATCACCTAAACAATTCCTGTCCCGTAATCCACAGACATTTTTCTTGTCTCTGTTCTTCCACATTTAGGACATTTAAGTTTACCGTCATCATTTTTCAGCACTGCCCTGCAATTGCCGCAATAGGCTTTCATGACCCCGAGTTCTTTATCGACCGTGGTCAAGCGCATATTCCGGAGGTCAATAACCCTGGCTTTAACGATGTCAAACGGGGAAAATTCATAGTATAATTCTTTCACGTACGCATCCTTGACGTTTGAAACGTGGATGGCCGCCTGGTCAGCATTAACAATCTCCCGCTCTCCCTTTCCTTTTATCCCTGCTATCTCGACAAGTGCTACGGAATCTTTTACATCTGTAACCTGGCCAATTACGATATCGCCTACCTGGATATGAGGCGGTGTTTTGGTAACGGGAATAACTGAAATAGACCTGTCCTTCGCGTTTACCTTAACAATTCCGCTGGCTGTAGCGTAAATATTTCCTTTATCCGCATATGTCCCGTTTCTCGGTGAATATTCTTCTGAAGTCCCGATAAGGTCTCCGGGTAAAACGGCTCTTGTTTTCTCCTCCGGTTCTTCCCTTGGTGTTTCTTCTGAAGGTTGTTCGGGCTGCTCTGGTTGTTCCATCTGTTCCGGCTGTTCTGTCTCTTCGCCGCCTTCCTCGGTTTCTTCTATTTCTTCTTCCAGTTCAAGCCCGTTTTCCTTAACATCTTTGGGGTCCTTATCATCGCTTTTTCCAAGCTTTCTCCGGCTTGTCATTTTCTTTCTTTTAATTCTAATAACTATCCCTCTATTCGTTTCTCAATCCTGTATATCTCGACTTTTATGACCTTAATCTCTTTCGTATGAAACCTGAATGTCCTCTTAATAGGAAAATCGATTAACTGATACTCTGTTATGACCGATGGGCTAATGAATTTTTTTATGAATTCCAGACTTCCGGCATTATGTATGGAATAAACCACGCTGCTTACTTCGAGGGCTTTCCTCAAAAAAGGGCGGTCGCTTCCCTTAACCTGTGCGCCAAAAGGCGGATTCATCACAACTGTATGCGCTTTCCCGCTAATATTTTCGATGCGGCTGCATACGAACTCGACATCCACGCCAAGTCTATTTGCATTTGCCCGTGCAATCTCAAGAACTTCTTTATCATCATCAAAACCTATAACCTTTTCTGCTCCCAGGAGTTTTGCCCCGATTGCGAGTATTCCCCCGCCGCACCCGAGGTCGTATACGGTATCAACAAGGTCGCCCCGCATAAAAGCAAAATGCAATAATTCGGAAGCGACGATGGCCGGTGTGGAGTACTGCTCCCTTTCCGGTTTCGGGGACTCAAAGCCTTTTAGCCCCTCAAGCAGTATCTCAAGATGTTTCTTTCTCATATTATTTTTTAGCCGTAAAGTGAATTGCAGGCAGCATGGCTTCGCCGTGGACTTTAACATTCTTAAAATACTGCCTTGCAAGAGTTTTTATTAATTCCCCGCCCCGCTCTTTTTCCTTTTTCACAAGATTTCCAAGCATCAACAGGTGCGACTTTGCAAACTCCCCGGGTATCACTATATCGCGTTTCACGCTTTCTGCGGTTATTTCACTGAAACCTGATTCGGAGAGCAGCCTGCTGACTTCTTCGAAATCATGCTGGAAAAGGGCGCCCGTGCTTTTGAGGAGTTCATTGAAAAAAAGACTTGAGCGCTGCGCATCGTTCTGCGCTGCCCACTGGGTTATCATGAAAGAAAAGTTTGAATCCCTGTCCAGTACCCTTGCTGCCTCATCAAAAGCAAACTTTAGAATGTCGGATGGGATAAGGTCAAAGTAATGATATGAAACAACCGATTTGAACACTGAATTTTTAAACGGCAATAGTGTGGGTTTTATGAGAACGGCGCCTGTCATCGGTCTTTTTGTAGTAATCCCGAAAACCGCAGATGGAAGTTCCTCTTCAAGCATTCCTCCGAAATCGAGGATGCGGGCATCCGGCGTAAGGTTGATACGTTTTATGAATTCCTGTCTGTCTTTTGCTGCGTAGGGCATATTTTCTATAACTATTAGAACTAAGCAACACACTTATGTGAATGAAAGTATAAATAACATCTAATGTCAATGCAAAAGCAGGTAATCAAACACCCCTACATCACAACCGACAAGAGGATAAGCAGAGGCAGTCCGATAATCGTAGGAACAAGGATACGTGTTCTTGATATAATAATTGAATATGAATATCTTGGACATGCTCCTGATGATATTGTCGATGCACATCCCCATTTGATTCTTCCCCAGATACATGACGCACTGTCTTTTTATTATGAGCATAGAGAGAAACTTGACCAGGAAATCCGGCTAAGAAAAGAGAAAATAGAAAAACTGCGCAAAAAATTTACTTCATGAGGGTCTTTGAAAGGGGAAAAGCGTATCAGGATATATGCAGACGAGAATGTAAATGTTGCAATAGTTGAGGGTCTCAAACGCCGAGGTGTGGAAGTGTGGTCTGCCATAGATAAAGGCAACCTTGGTCTTAGCGATGAAGAGCAGTTAAGTTACGCTTTAGAAGAGAAAGCGACAATATTTACCCATGACGATGATTTCCTCAGTATGGCTGAAGAATCTGGTATTGAACACTGTGGGATAATATATGTTCACCAGCAGCGGCTCTCAGTTGGGGAATGTATTCGTCGGCTGAAAGCAATCGTAGAAACCATGTCTCCTGAAGACCTGCACAATCGCATAATATTTCTGTGAATATCCTTTACCCCTTCGCCACTCCCATCGGCATAAGCTTCACGACTTTCCGGGCAATGCCAAGCTGGTGCACCACGTCCACCACTTCATCGCTCGATTTATAGACTCCCGGGGCTTCTTCAGCTATTATGGACGGGTGCGTAGCTCTCACTGTGATACCTTTAGCAGCCAATTCTTTTTGAATAGTCTCTCCATAAAATTCCCGCTTTGCAGCCGCACGGCTTGAAACCCTGCCCGCGCCGTGGCATGCGCTTCCGAAAGTGAGTTCCATGGCTTTCTGCGTGCCGTGCAGCACAAACGATGGGGTTCCCATGCTGCCCGGGATGAGAACAGGCTGGCCCACTTTCCTGTAGACCCCTGGCACATCCGGATGCCCTGGCGGGAAAGCCCGTGTTGCTCCTTTGCGGTGCACATACACCATCTTTTTCTCTCCATCTATAACATGCTCTTCAAGCTTGGCAACGTTATGTGCCACGTCATAGATGAGGTTCATACCCAGGTCGTCCATGTCGCGTCTGAAAAAGCGTGTAAACGCCTCCCTGACCCAGTGGGTAATGACCTGCCTGTTCGCCCATGCATAATTTGCACCCGCGCACATGGCTTTAAAATAGTCCTGGCCCTCAGGCGATTCCGCAGGCGCGCATGCAAGCTGCCTGTCAGGAAGGACAATGCCGTATTTACGTGTGGCTTTATCAAGAATCTTCAGGTAATCATCGCAAATCTGGTGGCCCGCGCCGCGAGAACCGCAATGTACCATGACCGTAACCTGTCCTTTGTGAAGACCAAAGACCTTCGCAACCTCTTCGTCGTACACTTCATCGACGTACTGCACCTCAAGAAAATGATTGCCGCTGCCAAGGGTCCCGAACTGGGGTTTGCCCCGGTTCCGCGCTTTTTCACTCACTTTCGAGGGGTCGGCAAATTTCATGTAACCGTTCTCTTCGCAGTGCTCGATATCTTCTTTTACGCCGTACCCGCTTTCTACAGCCCATTTAGCGCCGTGCAGGAAGGCATCTGTCAGCTCACTGTCCGAGGCGCGAATCTTGCTTTTTGAGCCCACGCCTGATGGGATTTCATGGAAAAGAAGCTCGATAAGCTCTTTCATCCTGGGGCGGACTTCATCCGCGGTCAGATTTGTCCTGATAATACGCACGCCGCAGTTGATATCGTATCCCACGCCGCCGGGGCTGATTATTCCGGTATTCCTGTCAAAAGCAGCCACTCCTCCTATCGGGAACCCATAGCCTGAATGGGCATCGGGCATTGCCATGGAATATTTCTGGATGCCGGGAAGGGTTGCGACATTGGCTGTCTGCTCAAGCGTGTCATGCTCAAGACTCCCCAGCAATGCCGGGGAGATGAATAAGCGCCCTGGCACTCTCATGCCGGGTTTGTAAGTCATGGGTATGTCCCATGTATAATCGTTCACTTTTGTAAGGATGCTTGCAGCATCTTTTCTTTCTTCAGGCATGGTATCTTCCGGTAATTCTTGGTTTAATATTATACTCGCAAAGTTATTAAGCATGGTGCTTTTTCTTATGTATCCACAACCACCTGAACCCGGAACGCTCCCCTCTCATCCTGCTCGACCTCAAGCTCATGAAGCGTCACGGCTTTGACCTGGGCATCGAAACTGTGGCGGGAAAGGTCGATTGGTTCCCCCCATGCCTTCCCGGTTAAAGAAAATTCCTCGCCGGTCTTTTCAATCCTCTCTATCTTGAATTCACAAAATACTATCTCATCCACTTCAAACAGGTACAATAATTCGGAAAGCCACTCAGCGAGCAGCATTTTAATATCAGGCGATCTTATCTCGATTTTCCTCAGTTCTTTAGCTTCAACTTTGGAGGTATCAATCATCACATTAAACATCGCAAGCGCCGCATTCTCAAATGCTATTTCAATCGTGGCGCCGTATGCCCTGAACTTGGCATCGGCTATATGGTAAAGATACTCGTATTTTTTTGCATCCTTTTCCCCTTGCATTATTATCCGAAACCGATCCGTTTGATTTCCTGCGTCATTTCCCCGATCTTTTCAAGCTCGGATTTTAACTGCAAATATGCTTCTTCTGCCGATTTTGCTGCTACGGCGCCCTGTGTTGAAGGGGTGATTAATCCCTGCTGCTCAAGAACGCGAAGGGAATACCTCACAAGATGTTCGGGTATGCCTGTTTCCAGAGAGAGTTTCATGATTCCGATAGGCCCTACATCTATCACTTTTTTGAGTACGATTATGTGCCTTTTTAATAATTCCAGTTCATGCAGGACTCTTCCGGTTAGCATAGTAATTTAGAGTTGTAACTATGAGAATATGTAATTTGGCATTAAAAGAGGGGGTTGTATATCCAGAAAGCCACCAGTAAAAGGATAAGTTAAATATTTATAATTTATATTTCTTACATTAAAAAAGTTACCAATTGTTTTAGATGGGCTTTGGTAAGCACCTGAATAAAAATAACCTTGGATACAAATCTTTTTAAGTAGTTAAAGCATATCACAACCTTAAAAGATGGTATCTTTTAAAAAGGAGGAGAATTATGACAACAAATCCAGGTACAGAACTTGCAGCACTCGACTTTGGAAACCTTATTGGTGGTCCTCTCGAAGCAGTAATAAAGGCACAATCAAATGCAGCACAAGAAACTTCGAAGTTTATTAAAGAAGTAGGATTTTATCCAGCTGGCACGAAGGCGATGGACGGTACGACGGATATCGGCGGCTCTCCAATATATGTTGATTTCAAATATCCAAAAGAAATCCAACCGTACCAACCTGCAATAGCTGGGGCAATTACTAGTCCAGCTATTGGTGAACCATCTCATCTCCATGGTATGAAGAAGCCAGATGGGACTGCCCCAGCAGGGAATACTGATCCTGCTATAGAGGATAATGATGCGCCACATCCTGATGGGCTTCCAGTATATGCTCCCGCGGGGAGTGGTGGTACACCTCCGGCGGTTGGTGAACCATCTCATCCGCATGGTATGAAGAAGCCGGATGGGACTGCCCCGGCAGGGAATACTGATCCTGCTATAGAGGATAATGATGTGATACATCCTAATGGGCTTCCTGTATATCAAGCTCAAGTTACTGCAAACGGAAGTAGTGCAGTACCTGCAGTGTATCAAGAGATGAAAATCTCTGTCCCTATTCTGACAATGCTGCCTATTCCATTTATTAAAGTTGATATAATTACGATTGACTTTAACGCCAAGATTAATTCGATGGAGACAAGCAGTTCGACCAGCGAAACAGACCTTTCCGGAAGTCTCAGTGCGGGTTATGGCGGAAAACGGGCACATGTATCATTCACTGGCTCTGCATCCTACAAGAGATCGAATGCAAGCGGATCGAGCGTAGAACGGACATACTCTATGGCGATTCACGTTCAAGCATCTCAGGATGAAATGCCTGCAGGCATGGAAAAACTATTGAATATTCTGGAAGGCGCTATGAAATCAACGCCCGGGAATATCCTTCCGCCTACAACTACATAGTAGTTTTTCTATAGTTCGGATAAACAGACATCTCAGGCTTTGGAGGGATGTCTGTGGTCTATAAAACTGTACATTAATTATATAGGAGTTGCATGGCAGACTTAAGTGATTTTTTGGGTCATATTTTGGAAGAAATAACGCGTGCGAGAGTCCAAGCAGATTCAGCTGCAATAAGGACTGCAAAATTGTATGCTTCTGATAAAGATGGCTTTTTAAAGCATTTTCCTGTTCCTCGTATGCGGCTGCCAAACATCGAGATTACAGCACCTGTTGTAATTATTGATATTCCTGAAGGGTATATGGAAAAAACAGATCCGAATTTATTAAGCCAATCTGTTGCTGATGATGTGCTGAAAATACTTACTAAAAAAAAAATCAGTTTAGATATTGCTGAAATTACAAATATTATCAAAGAAGATGAATCCTTGTCAAAAGGATACCTGAGTGAAACTTCTGCAGATGTTCTGAGTGGCAAAATCGGGACACAAATAAAAACGATGGCCACTAAAACAATAAGTTCCGCTGATGTTCACAAAAAAGTAGTCTCTCTAATCCATGACCAGATATTTAAAACATTTCAACTTCTTCCCCGTAAGCCGATGGGTATTGTAATTAATGCAAAGACATCTGCAATAAAAGAATTGAGTCAAACGGCTGGCCAAGGTGCTAATGTGGTTTACTTTAAAATGTCGATAACAGAAGATGCCATGGAGATTGAATTGAAAGACCCATCAGAACCTGTAAGTGATGGACAATCAAATATAAAACGTCTTATACCGGAATAATCTTATGCAAATTGCCGTTACATCGTTTCTTGATGAACTTTACGGTTTATTAGGACAAGGTCCGCATCTTATTACTCTTTATGAACAAAAAGACATTTCCTTTGTATCTTCATTAAAATCCTGGTTAGAAGAAAGCGAATCTGTGCTTGAAAAGTATCATCGACCTCAGGTAAGCGAAATCGCAGGAATTCGAGCCCAGTTACTTTCGGCTTCAAACGGTGTATATGAGAGGAACGTCTTTCATCTTCCTTCTTCCGGTGGTAGTAGAAAGATTTTTCATGCAATTGCTGCAATTCTCTTTAATAATGCACAAAACATTTTGAATAATCTTTTCAGCACTTTCTCCACTTACAAAGAAGAAGCTGAAAAATATATTCGACAAATTATCCTTATATCTTTGCAAAAAAATTCATTCTATCCAATCTGGCATAGTGATTTCGGAATATCCGAGAGATTAAATAGTCTATGGCAATCCTTTGTTGCAGATAAGGACATTGTGCAAGGAACTCGACAAATACTTTCATCTGTTAATTATGCGGATGCATTAAGGATTATGGACGAAATTATAACTGAATGGAAATTGTAACATTATTTTGAATAAACGGCTGAGGATTATCAAAAAAGGCCTTTCTTATTTGAGGAAGTAACCATCTCTTCCATCGTGGTCTTGTAGGCTAAAAAAAGGATTTTTCGATACTTTGGATTCTTTAACAATTCTCTTATCTTCTCAGGAATGGTGAAATGTCTCTGAAGGACTCTTAGAAGCTTATGAAGAATTGCATCTGACCATTCATTTGCTGTCTTTGTTCCGCACGAAGTGTCGTTACATCTTTTTCACTTAAAACCGACAAAACTTTAAGCTTAATTGCGGTGTAGATGCGAGAGATACCATGCAGATACTACTCATTCATTCAGATTTCATAGAATACGAAACCAAACGAAGCACCCCTGTCGCTGAAAAAATAGACGACAATCTCAAAAAGGGGAGGATGGAAGAAGCCCTCACGGTTTTTGTGGCAGTTGAGAAAAACGATGAAGACAATATCGAATACGCAACAAAGAAGACCGCAGAGGAAATAAGAAAAGTCACAGAGCAGGTCAAGACAAACCGGGTGATGCTGTACCCTTACGCCCACCTGAGCTCAAGCCTCTCATCACCACAGACGGCAATTGAAATATTGAAAAAACTTGAAGAATTGCTAAAAGAAGCATCATTCGAAGTAAAGCGCGCGCCTTTTGGCTGGTATAAATCCTTTACCATAAAGTGCAAAGGCCATCCGCTTTCAGAGCTTTCAAGAACGATAAGGGCAGGAGGCGTGGAAAAATGCGTTACGGTCATAAAGGAGAAAGAAGAAGTTGTCTCCGAGGCATTGAAATCCGAGGCAAAAGCCGTATCGTACTGGCACATATTAACCCCGGATGGTGAATTGCTGAAACCTGAGGATTTTGATTTTACAGGGCATGATAACCTCAAGAAATTCGTGAATTACGAGATTCATAAGAGCCGCGCGGTGGATAAAATACCTCCGCACGTTGAACTCATGAGGCGGCTTGAGCTTGCTGATTACGAACCTGGTTCCGACTCCGGGAATATGCGGTTTTACCCGAAAGGGCGGCTTATGAAGAGCCTTATTGAGACCTATGTGCTCGATGAAACCGCAAAAAAGGGAGCCATGGAAGTCGAGACGCCTTTAATGTACGACATGAACCACCCCACGCTGAAGAAATACCTTGACCGCTTCCCGGCGCGGCAGTATTCCATAGAAGCCGACAAAAAGCAGCTATTCCTGCGGTTTGCTGCATGCTTCGGGCAGTTCCTCATGAACCACGACATGACCATATCATACAGGAACCTGCCGCTTCGGATGGTGGAACTCACACGCTACAGCTTCAGGAAAGAGCAAAGCGGCGAACTTGTAGGGTTGCGCCGCCTTCGCGCGTTCACGATGCCGGACATGCACTCGTTGTGCAAGGACATGGACGAGGCGGTGGCGCAGTTTAACGACCAGTATAATATGTGCATAAACGTCCTGTCAAAAATCGGCCTGGATTTGAACGATTACGAAGTGGCAATCCGCTTCACGCGTGATTTCTATGAGGAGAATAAGGATTTTATTGTCGGGCTTGTCAGGACCGTCAATAAGCCTGTACTGATAGAGCTCTGGGACCAGAGGTTTTTCTATTTCGTCCTGAAATTCGAGTTCAATTATGTGGATGCGCTGGACAAAGCCAGCGCCTTATCAACCGTGCAAATAGACGTTGAGAATGCTGAACGATACGGCATAAAGTACATCGATTCAACAGGCGCTGAAAAAAGACCCACCATCCTTCACTGCTCGCCCAGCGGCGCCATCGAGAGGTGCATATATGCCCTGCTTGAAAAGGCGCACATGAACTCGGAGAAGGGCATTGTTCCCATGTTCCCGGTGTGGCTCTCACCCACACAGGTGCGCATAATCCCGGTTGCGGAAAAACACCAGGAATATGCTGAAAAAGTAGCGCAAGAGTTAAACTTCAGAGTGGACATCGATGACCGCGAGGAGACGGTGGGCAAGAAAATACGCGATGCTGGGAAGGAATGGATTCCGTACGTAGCGGTCGTAGGGGACGAAGAGGTTGCAGGAGATAATCTCACAGTTACGGTGAGGAGCGAATCATCGCCGAATAAGCCTTCGAATATTAAAATGACGATTGGGGAACTGAATGAAAGGATATCGGGTGAGGTTTCCGGATTCCCGTTCAAGAGGCATCCGCTTTCCGTGAAATTGTCTGCAAGGCCGAAATTTGTATAATCATGGAGCAAGTAGTCTTTTAACAGTCTCTCTTAAACGACCCCACGCAGCCCAGCCATAAAAAGGCGTTTTCTCAAAGTAGTAGAGTGTATTGGAATTCAAAACATAGACCACCGGCATCTCCAAAAATCCTCCTGAGATCGCCTGGTGGAATTGACCCGCTTCATTCCGAATATATTCAGATGTGGCTCTATCTATGCTGTTAACGATTGCAACAGGATAACAAACAAGAACTGTAGTGAGTGAAGAAGAACTCCTTGTTTTCTTAGCATATTCTATGCAGTTCGTTGAGAATTCTTTCAAGGAATATGTATCAATATTGGAGAATTCCCCAAATACAAAGAAAGCCTCTGCGTTTCCGAGTATCCACGCAAATTTACTCTTTTTTGCAACGAATTTAAAAAAATAATTGCCGTAGGTAACATTCTCATAACATTCAAACCCCTCATTCCCGAGGCGCTGGATTACCCTGGAAAGATAGTCTATACCAGGCAGTTCTGCAGGATATTCGGCTATTGGTTCTTCCCTCTCCCCGGCTTTAAGTCCGACATCCTGCAAAAGCTCTTTCTCAGCTATCTCATTTTTCAGACTGTCCGCCTCTATTCTGTATTTTTCAGACAGCTCTTTGTATTTAGCCTCGCTTAGCTCGCCCTCCACAAGCCTTTCATCCAGTTTGTCAAGAAGTGAGTTAATTTTAGTGAGCCTGTTTTTTAGCTCTTTCAATCCGTTCATAAGTGGAATGCATTCTCAGTAGGCTTCTCCACGGTTTATTTTCCCGGCGAGTTTATATGCGTCGTAAAGATTCCATATGTAAACCAGAATCCATAATAAAAATGGAAATGCTGCATCTTGAGAATTTGGGTTCGAAATTACGGCAAAGCTGAACATGGAAATCACCAGAATGCTAAGCACTAAAATCCCCGCACCTCTTGCCACTTTACCACAATATATTTGTCCCAATCCCGGAATTAAAAAGCTCAATACGACAGTAAGAGCAACATTTTTTTTCTCTGGTATTATTGGAATTCTGGGAGGCTCTGAAACTCTTACACCGCATCTAGGACAAATCTCTGCCCTTTCATCTATCACAGCTCCGCAATTGGAACAATATTTTGCGCCCACTTTAAAAACCGGCTTTTCAGGCTCCGGATATTCGGCTACTGGTTCTTCCTTATCCTCGGCTTTAAGTCCGACATCCTGCAAAAGCTCTTTCTCAGCTATCTCATTTTTCAGGCAATCCGCCTCTCCTTTGTATTTTTCAGTTAACTCCTTATATTTAGCCTCGCTAAGCTCACCCTGCACAAGCCTTTCATCCAGTTTATCAAGAAGCGCATTGATTTTACTGCACCTCTCCTTCAGTTCTTTTAGTTCGTTCATGGATTCTCACATGGTTTTGTCACTTAGCTGCATCCTTGCTATTTTTTAAGTCCAACCTCATCCAGAAGCTCTTTCTCTGCTATCATGTTCTTCAGACTATCAGCCTCGGCCCTGTACTTTTCAGCTAACTCCTTATATTTAGATTCGGTTATCTCACCCTGCGCAAGCCTCTCATCCATTTTATCAAGAAGCGCATTGATTTTACCGAGCTTTTCTTTTAGCCCTTTTAAATCGTCAACAGCCGCTTCGGGTTTTTGGGGAATGGCAGGGTATGAAATCGTTCTGGGTTTCATAGGAGCAGGCGTTGTAACATTTTTGCAATGGGGACATTGGTTTAATGTTTCTAATTTTTCTTTTCCGCAAAAACCGCATGAAACAAGATTCCCTTTCGGCCGGGATATAAGATATACCAGCAAGCCAAGGAAACCCAGGAAAAATGTCAAAATTCCCCACATGGTTCCGCCGGCTCCCCGTTTCCTGGCGTCCCCGGCAACCCAGGCGACAATGGATATCCAGACAATAAATAACAAAATGAAAATAAATCCGATAATTTCCGGAGGAGTTGAACTTTCCGGCGTTGGCGTATATCGGGGTATGTAACTTGTGAATGTTGGCACCGGTTTTGCCTCTACCGTAATTTGAATCACAGTTTCGCCTGTAACCGAGCAGGTTTTCCCCGAAACGTAGCTACAACCCGATTTCCAGATTATCTCATAGTATCCGGGATATTGATTCTCCGGGACTTTAATAGTATAGTACCTCGAACTGGACGTGCCCTTATCGATTATACCGAAATCTACGTGTCCTGGCGTGGCCCATGATGCAGCCTCGCCGGTAGCATCTGACCAGGCGTACATACTCTCATAAGGCGCGCTGAATTCCAGATATTCACTTTGCTCTTTTCCCTGTGTTAAGGTAAGGGATGTATATTTATTTGCGGCTGTTGTTGTCGCCGCCTGCACTGTAATTTGAATCACCGTGTCGCTTGTGACTGTACAGGCGGTCCCATCAGTATATCTGCAGTTAAATTCCCAAATCAACTCATAGTATCCGGGACCTTGATTCGATGGAACACTTATTGTATAATCCTTTACAATTTTATCCCCGGGATCAATTGCGCCGAAGTCTATGTGTCTTGGAATTGCCCACGATGCTGCGCTGCCGGATGCATCAACCGCGGCAAATAAAGGCTTGTATGCTCCTGTAAAACTCACAGTCCTGGGGATTTCTTCTCCGGGTGTTACCGTAAGAGACACATAATTATGCTCGATAGCCTGGGCTTGCGCCGTGTTAACGAGGAAAATAAAAAAAACAATTAAGATAACATTTAGTTTATTGTTCATTTAACCAACCTGAATTGTGTTGTATGTGAGATGGATTACACCATTTGTTAACAGTGTTTGAGTTATGAACAACCTGTTTTTCGTATTCAACCTTCCTACGTATAGTATTTTCCTTTTTCATGGATGAAAGAACGGATTTTTTTCAGTTTAGCTTCTTCGCTTTCAAGAGCCGCGGATTTGTTTTTCAAATCGGAAATCTTTCTCATATACTTATTTTTCAAATCATTATAAGTCTGATCTCCAATCTCTTTATTTACAAGCCTGGTTCCGAGCTTGCCAAGGACATCCTCGTTTTTCCTTATTGCACCCTGCACCTCCAGCGCATCACTTCCAGCGTTTGCTATCTCGGCATCAAGCGTTGAGATGGCGGTATTGACTCCTGAGCTCAGGTAGTTCCTTGTGTCGATATCAAGATCTTCCGGCGGCAAAATACTATGCTGTTTTCTTTTTTCAGCTTCAAACGCCGATTCTTTTTTTATCCTTGGCTCAAATCTTGCAGGCTCTTCCTCCGAAGGCGATGGAATTTCGGCCTCTGCCGCATGAACTTCAGTTGGGGCTTTTGTTGATTTATTTTTAAATGCTTTAGATATCTTATTAAAAATTACATATACAGTAAAAATGATGGCAATGATAGCGATAATACCAACAACTGTAGAAGAGCCATCGGATTGTTCCGGCGGTTTGGTAGTCGTCCCAGCGGGTATCACTCCTGCAGATTTTACAGTTATAGGTTTTTTAAATGTTTTTATCACAGCAGATGTTTTATTATCCCCGAAATAATATACTACCCTTCCTTCCACATTAAAATTGCCTATTTCATTGGCTTTTAATCTTATTTCAATATCTCTATTCTGGCCGGGGTTAAGCGTGTAATTTGAAGTAGATTGCCCTGTAGTGCTCTGGGTAAATTCCGTTGAAGTAATTGACATTCCGGAAGGAGGTGCCAGGATTAGCTGAACTTCCATCGGCTCGCGGTTTGAAATATAATTGACTATTGACAGTTTTAATAGAACCTCCTCTCCAACATCTACACTGGTTCTCTCCCTGTGAAGGGCGATGCTGGCAACGTCAGAGGATAATATCTCGTCTGTTTCCTCTGGCGTTGGTGTAGCTGGCGGTGGTGTAGAAATTGCGCCTGTAATGGCTATAGAAGATTGTATGATATTAAACGAATTTATAATGTTATCAAAATCCTCTGAATAAAATGCAAAATCACTTGTCGCAGAACCGGCCGTTATAATATAATATTTATTTCCGGAGAGCGCGAGAATCTGTCTTTCTTTATATTCTTTCTGTTGATAATCTTCGTAAAACATCAATTCTTTGACTTTGTCAGTCACGCCGCTGATTGTTACATATTTTTCACTGAAGGGATAAACGCCCAAACCGTTGAGATACCTTATCCTCTCGCCTACTATATCATCAAGAGTCATCCCCTCGGAAGGCACAACAGCAACTCTTACCCATGCATGCCCGGTCTGGCTGGTAAAAGTCTGGTCAGAACCGTCAGGTTCTTCGGTATAAGTCCAGCCTGTCGGGTATTCTATCTTAAAATCTCTTCCGATATTGGTAAATGTATAGGCTGAAGCGTTATTAACCAATAATATGAATATTAAAAAAAATAAAATTGTTTTCTTCATTCTTTTTTTCCTGAAAGCAGGCGTGCGTTCATAACTATTCACGCCTCCTTTCTACCATATTAAGCAAGCTAATAACGTATTCAGTCCGAATTTATTTTTTCAATCCCGATATCTATACTTTTCTTGAAAGCAGGCGTGCAATTGCAAATACACCAAATATAGCCAGGAAAGCGCTGAATCCGGGTATTTGTACTTTGGGCGTCTCTGCTCCTGTTGGAACAGCACTGGGATTTGCAATGTCAGGGCTTGTTGGATTCTTTGACGCTGCATTGACAGTTACAGGGTATGTCAGACTCAAGGGCTGGAAAGCGTCTTTGTTATCGTCCGGCCAATACAATCCTGTGAACTGCAGGGTATGAGAGCCGATTCTTGCTGAACTATCTGCTTTTATAACTACGATTATAGTCCTTGACGTGCCCGGCGGGACACTGAATGTACCGGCTACCACTCCGGCACCTGCAGCCTCTCCGAAACTCTGGCCGTAAACGTGTATGCCGCTGGGTACACTGATGCGTGCGTCTACATTAAGCGTAACATCGTTTAACGACGGATTATTCATAAACAATTCCACAATTCCATCCTGGTTGGTATCAATCACATCTGTTACCGGTCTTAGCGTAACTGACGGACCTACACGGAATTTTCCAGGCGCTGCTGTCGTTGGAGCAGCAGTTGCTGCAACGGTAGTCGCTACCGTCGTGGGGACTGTTGTAGCAGTTACTGTAGCTGTTGTTGTTTGGTTTATTGTGTCATTTGTTTGTGATAACGCTGGGCTTGCCAGGATCACAAGAATTAACAAATTCACAAACAAGAGTTTAAATTTTTTCATCGATAATACCTCCATTCCTAAATTATAATAATTGTTACATATACTTTTCTAATACATTTTGAAGATACCTATAAATATCGATCCAAACCTGCTTGCTGCTATGACAGATTACTGGGGCATACCTGAGCCGGAATATGAACTCTCCCTCCTGCAATTCGCCGGGAAACAATTAGAAGATATTGGTTACTCGGTTATTGGTGAAAAGGTTGAGGTATGCAGCGGGGCAGGAGCAATGACGCTGACCGCAATTTTAAAAACAGGGGATTCGTTGATCGGCCTGTATCTCCATGACGGCCCGAAGCAGCGCAAAACAAGAGGTCCCCCCATTATCAGAGCCCTGCAGCTATTGCCTGGAATGAAAAAAGCAGAGGATTTAAGATATTTCGTAATAACGCACCAGGATGATTTTTATACGGTACTGTCGCCAGAAAATCCGGCTGCCAGGGAAAAGATAGAGGCTGATATAAGGAAAATCTACGCTTATCTTTACAACTCAAAGATAAAAGACCTTTATGAAGCTGATTTAAGCAGCGCCGCTGATGTTTTGCGGGTAAGGCTGCGCAAGGGTGGTCAATAAAAAGCAAGCGTTACATGGATTTCATCGCCCAGTGATATGGGTTTATCGCCGTATTTTTTTGGGATTACTTTGATTCCCGGTTCTTTTAAAGACAGGCAAAAGGCAAGACCTGAGCATTTTATTTCGGAATCGCCTTTTGAAATTTCAAGTGAGGATACTTCCGGATGGAAAAACCCCTGTTGTTTAACTGTACCAAAAAAGCCGCCGTCGCCATTTGAACTGATAAAACCGTCAAGAAAGCCGCCATCTATTGCAAATCCCCTCACATCGCCGCAGGTGGTGTAAGGCGCGCTGAGGAGCGCATATTTCTTATTAACTTGTTCGACCCGGCAATCAAGTTCAAGGGTTTTTCCTTCAGGGAGCGCCGTCCATTCGATATCGGGCAACAGGTTCAGGTTGTTCGATGCGCGAAGATAATCCCAGGGTTTCCTGACTTCAACATGCATCACCGGGTCGTTCCAGAAAATGAAATAGCCGTTTTTAATAAATGTACCGAGCAGGTCGCCTTTCGATATTGTTTCTCCGATTGAAACTTCAGGTTTTATATGGATTATTTTGATGACGTATTTGCCCTGGCGTATGGCGATTAGGTATTCAGTGGAATCAATATCCTTAAAAGGTGTGGGCGTGTCGAAACTCCTGATATCGATTATTTCACCGTCAACCGGAGAAACAGCCTCGCTGCCAAAACTTCCGTAATAAATGTCCACGGCGCTTTTTGTTTTATGGGCTGCATAAGGGCTTTTCAGGAATGAGAATCTTGAATTGTCAGGGGCAAAAATACCGATATCATCATGGCTTGCAATCTTTCTCATCGTATCACTTCATACGAACAGCACATTTTCGGGATTTCTATGATATTCAATCCGAGTTCCCTGGCTGTCACAAGGGCGCTTTTCGAAGGCACAGCTATCCTGTCAATCCCGCCCAGGATTGCGTATTTATCAAGTTCCGAGCGGTAACGCCCGCCCGGGCGCACGCAGCTTAATGAAATCGGTACGTCAAACATCTCCCGCGCGGTCGTGATTACTTTGACTACATCCTCTATTTTCGGCGGAGAGACGCCCTCCATAGCGGTTCCATTTGTGGGAATAAATACAACAATCACCACAGTAACAGGATTGAATTTTTTGACAATTTCAAGGGCTTTGAATTCCCCTTTCAACTGACCGTTATGCAGCCCTACAATGATATGCGGGGCAAGCGGAATCCCGAAAGAGGAGAGATGCAATAGCGTATCCTCGTAATCCTGTACGCATGCATCGATGCCAAGAATATTGTGAATTGTTTCATCATCGCCAAGAACGTCAACGAGCGCCATATCAAGATATTCCGAAAGTATGTGCGCCTGTGAAACGTTCACAATGCCTGTATGCGCGCTGATTTTGAGTTTCGTATCGCGCCTGGTTTTTTGGATAATGTCCGACTGCTCGTACGTAGGAACACTTCCATCAGCAGCGCTTCCACCGCTTAGCAATATTCCCTGCGCTCCTCTATCGGCTAATTTTTCGGCTTCTGCCTCCAATTTTCCCCCGGAACCATCCATCATGTGGCGCAGGTAATGCGAGTTGCAATGTTTGCAGGAAAGTGCGCAGCGGGCGCCTGTCAGGGAAACCGGCGTAAAAGGCTCATTGAAAAAAAGAATATTGCTTCCGAAAAGTTCGAGCCTGCGTGCGAAACCCCTGAGCATAGCGGCTTTAGTATCTGGGTCAGTTTCCAGCGTATCAATCATGGTTCTTGCGCGATACAGGTCGGAATTCATATTTTTGTTTATGAGCGTGATAGGTAAATAATATATATCCTTAGCGCCAAGTTGGCGGAAAATCAGGAGGAATTATGGACTCGTTATTGTACTCAGCCCCGCTTGCGGGCGTTATCGGTTTATTGTTCGCCGTGTATCTTGTTCTGTATATACTCAAACTTGATGCAGGCACTGACAGGATGAAAGAAATCGCCTCTGCAATACAGGAAGGCGCTATGGCTTACCTGAACAGGCAGTATAAGACCGTAGCTGTAATCGCGGTCATTCTTGCAGTTTTAATCGCATGGGCAATTAGCGTGCCTACCGCGGTTGGATTTATTCTCGGCGCACTCATGTCCGCATCAGCCGGTTATCTTGGCATGAACATTTCCGTGCGAAGCAACGTGCGCTGCGCCAATGCTGCAAAAGAAGGTATGCAGCAGGCGCTTAACGTGGCGTTCAAAGGCGGAGCGGTCACGGGCATATCCGTGGCAAGCCTTGCACTCCTTGGCGTGAGCGGGCTTTTTATCGCATTCGGAGGAAATGTCGGAGCGGTTGACAAGGTCATAGGTTTCGGGTTCGGTGCATCGCTCATAAGTCTTTTCGCAAGGATTGGCGGAGGGATATATACCAAAGCGGCCGATGTGGGAACAGACCTTGTCGGGAAAGTGGAAGCCGGAATACCCGAGGACGACCCGCGCAACCCCGGCGTCATAGCTGATAACGTGGGCGACAACGTGGGCGACTGCGCAGGAATGGCTGCTGACCTTTTCGAAACATACGCCGTAACAGCTCTTGGCGCTATGCTGATTGGAGTTACAGTAATAAGCAAATATCCAAACGCGGTCACATATCCCCTGATGCTCGGAGCAGCAGCAATTATTGCATCCATAATCGGGACTTTTTTTGTCAAGCTTGGAAAATCAGGCGACATAATGGGCGCGATGTACAAAGGCGCGCTTGTGGCAGGAGGGATATCAGTTGTATTGTTCTATATAATCACACAGCAGTTGATGAATGGTGATATCGGTCTTTTCATCAGCGCGCTTGTGGGTCTTGGCGTCACGGCTGCGATGATAATCATTACCGAGTATTACACAGCCACAACGCATGGTCCTGTAAAGGATATTGCCAACGCTTCGGTAACAGGACCCGGAACGAACATCATAACAGGGCTTGCGGTAGGGCTTCAGAGCACTGCTTTACCTGTAATAGTAATTTGCGCGGGAATCCTGATTTCTTACTCAGTTATGGGCGGCGGAGCACTTGGGTTATACGGGATTGCCATAGCTGCGGCAGCAATGCTGTCTGTAACAGGCATAATAATCGCTATAGACTCATACGGCCCGATAACAGACAACGCAGGCGGAATAGCAGAGATGGCCGAGCTGTCCAAGGAAGTAAGGGATATCACCGACCCACTGGACGCTGTGGGAAACACCACAAAAGCTGTCACAAAAGGCTATGCTATAGGCTCGGCTGCACTCGGCGCTCTTGCTTTGTTTGCTGCATACAGCAGTGAAATAAACAAACTTCTTGCAGAACAGGGCAAACCGGAACTGGTGCTTAAACTCTCAGATCCTACGGTTCTCGTGGGATTGCTTATCGGCGGCATGATTCCTTTCCTTTTCGCAAGCTTCCTGATGGGCGCTGTGGGAAGGGCGGCAACAACCATAGTTACTGAGATAAGGCGCCAGTTCAGGGAAATAAAGGGCATCATGGAAGGAACAGCGAAGCCCGATTATGGCAAGTGTGTTGACATCGTTACCATCGCGGCGCAGAAAGAAATGATCATCCCTGGGCTTCTTGCAGTGCTCTCACCTTTGCTCGTGGGCTTTATATTCGGCCCGGTGGCGCTTGGCGGTCTTCTTATCGGCGTAATTATCTCGGGTCTCCTCCTTGCTCTAATGATGACAACCGGAGGCGCGGCATGGGATAATGCCAAGAAATATATCGAGTCAGGGAACCTGGGCGGCAAGAGGCTCCCGGACGGGAGCAAGAATCCCACGCATGCAGCCGCGGTTGTGGGCGACACAGTGGGCGACCCGACAAAGGATACGGCAGGCCCGGCAATCAATCCCCTGATAAAAGTGATGAACATCGTGGCGATACTGTTTGCAGCGCTGATTCTGAAATACAGCCTTCTTGGATGAAGGCTGCAGCTTTTTCTTAGAAAGCATTATTATTCCACCTGCATTTAAGGGGGCGAGGAATCCGATTGAATGCAACCGCATTTGCCGTGGAAAATATCCCCCTGATAAAGCAGGGTGACGATATTGCGCTCATTTTGAGTGAACAAACAGAACTAAGGGAGCATGACATAGTTGTTATTTCTTCCACTGTCGTATCCAAATCCGAAGGCAGGATTGTATCCCTGGATACCGTTCCCGCAACACAGCGGGCAAAAATTATCGCAAAAAGAAACGGTAACGAACCGGGATTCGTGCAGGCAGTGCTTAATGAAAGCACGGAAATATTACTTGAATCGCCTTTTCTTCTTGTCCGCACCAGGAACGGCAGTATCTGCGTTAATGCAGGTATCGATCATTCCAATGTCGAAGGTGAGAAAAACATCCTGCTGCTTCCAGAAGACCCGGATAAGAGCGCACGGAAACTAAAAGAATCCATTTTAAAATATACCGGTAACAAAGTCAGCGTTATTATTACAGATACGAACGGCAGGGCTTTCAGGATAGGCCAGACCGGAGCTGCCATCGGGATTGCGGGAATAAAAGCAACACGGGACTGGCGTGGTACCCGTGACCTTTTCGGGCGGGTGCTTGAAGTGAAAAACGAAGCGATAGTGGATGAAATTGCGGGTTTTGCGAATATCCTGATGGGAGAAGGGAATGGCGGCATGCCGATTGTAATATTTCGCGGCCTGGACATGTATCACGAATCATATGGGATAAAAGAATTACACAGGCCGGAAAAAGAAGACGTGATACGAAAGGCGCTCAAAGCTCAGTCAATTTGAATTGTTTCATATCCTTTTTAACTTCAAAGAATTTCCTTGCAGCTGCGCCCACTTTTTCCCTGTATTCAGGCGGAGTGAAAACCCCGAGGCGCCAGTTATCAAGCTGCGCTTTTCCCAGCGCCGCAACGAGGCTTGAGGCTTTATCTATAGGTATCAATTTTCCGTTTATAAGAACCTGGGCTTTCATCTCTGCAATCTCCGGCATTTCAGGTATATCCACAAGTACATCTTCAGGCTTAACGCCGGCGCTCTCTGCTATCTCAGTCTCAAGCCTTCTTGTATTGTTCCTTAATTTTATTGCGTCTATGCCCAGCGAATCAAGATCAGTATAAAGCGCACGCTTATACAATTTTCTTTCATCAAGCCTTTTTGCGATATCGGATGCGTAACCGCCTGCATTTTTCATCTCGTTCATGAAAGCGACATCATCCATTCGCTGGAATAATTCAGGAGAAAGGCCATTCTCAATCATATATTCTGCAGCATGCGCGCACATGGATTCCGCAATCCGGGAGACGTGATGGAAATAAACCGTGGGGTGCATCAGGAACCGCGATACAAGAAGCGACTCGGCCGCTTGAAGGCCGCCGAGGTTCAGGACGAGTTTATTTTCCTTGAACCCCAGTTCATGGATTAATCTTACATGGTCGATAAGACCGAAAGCTACACCAGTATAATGGGCATCGCGCATAAGATAATCCATCCTGTCCACGTCTATTTCACTGTTGATAATCTGACCAGGATAAGTCTCACCTTTAATATGTCCAGCAATATTTGATGGGGACAGGGAAAAGTCCTTAAGCACATCTGAAATCACTCCTTTTTTCAAAAGTCCTTCCACGTTATCATGGCTTTTCCTTGTATAACGGACAATCAGCTTCTCAGTTGCATGGGAGAAAGGCCCGTGCCCGATATCATGGAGCAAGGAAGCCGCGAGCAATTCATTCTGCCGGGGTTCATCTACATATTTTACCAGGTGTTTGGCGAGATGATATGTGCCCAGTGAATGTTCAAACCGTGTATGGTTTGCGCCCGGGTACACGAGATTTGAAAAACCCAGTTGCCGAATCCTGCGCAATCTCTGGACTTCGGGGGTATCGACAAGCGCCAGCGCAAGTTCGTCCAGTTCTATGTAATCGTGTATCGGGTCGCGAATAACTTTCATAATGTGTATATTAATATTTTTTTAGCTCGAACGGGTTAACAACCTTCAACCACGGGACCTTATCAAAGTCACTATCTTCAGTATAAATGCAAAATACATTATTTTCTCTCATCGTCGCCGCAAGCAATGCATCCCAGTAATGAATATCATATTTATTGCAAATATCAATTGCAGAAGCAATAGTATGACCGTTAATGTTAAGGACATGCCAGCCCTGAAAATCTATTATTAGCTCTATGAATCTCTTCGCTACCTTATCCGGTATTGGATTCTGTATTTTTTTTGTGACAACAACGTAGAACTCAGACAGGTTCTGGACTGATACGGCATATTTTCTCTTTCCTTTCCAGCAGTCAGCTATCAGGTCATTACATATTCTTTTCTTCTCTGGCTCGCTCTCATCAAAGACATAGCTCAGCAAATTTGAGTCCAACAATGACAATTCATCGTTCATGAAGCTCGCTTCTGTTTTTATACATTCTTTTACCGAATTTGAAGCCCTGTTCAAGCAATTTTAATGCTTCTTCTGAAATTTTTTCCTGCTTTTTTTCTAATATCCATTTTTGCATGGCATCTGTGATTGCTTCTCCGAGAGAGCCTTTTTTAGTTCCATGAACTGCACCAACAATCTTCCTAAACTCTTTTTCCACATCATTTTTAACGTTTACTGTGATTGTTCCCATAGTTTTGTATTTAGATTTTATCTATATTTAAATGTTTGTAATTTGAAAAACGTGCGAAAAACATTATCCAGGGCTAAACATGTTTTCGAAAAAATCAGAAATGTATGTAAAGGAAAAAATCATGCAGTATCATACTTATAATTCCATAAACAAATATATACTATAAAGAACTATTTTAAGGATTATAGAACACCCGATATGGAAAAAGGGAAAAATAATTTAAATGGACATAGAACTCAGGAAGGCAGCACAGGCTGATATTAAAGATATAAAAACGATTCTTTCTTTTTATTATCTTGAGACTGAAAAAGTAGAGATAAACCTTCCGGAATTCATAGTTGCAGTGCTTGATAAAAAGACAATGGGATGCGCCTGCCTGGATATCGGGGATGTAGTGGAACTTCGCTCTATCGCCGTGCTGCCGTCTTATCGCAATAAAGGTATAGGCTCAAGATTGGTGGATGCTATTTTAACCCGTGCCGCCGAACTTGCAGATACAGTCTATCTTCGCACAACGTCGCCTGTCTTTTTTGAGAAAAAAGGGTTCGTTCGCCTTCCAGATGAGGAGAAAAAACTCATCTGGAATGAATGTGCGCAGTGTGATAAATATGAAGTTTGCAGGCAAACCCTGATGAAGTGCGTATTAAGATAATTTTTAATTTAATGATTAAATGTTATTTATCCGCTTTGTGACCGACAAAACTATAATTGCATGTATGAAATTAATGATGTGGCAGTAAGAATATCTCACAATTTAGATAAAACCAAATGAAAAATGGGGAAAAATGAGAATAGGGTTATTTGGATATCGGTGAGATTCTTTCTTTACTCATGAGGAGATTGGAAATGAAGGCAAAAGTAGTATATATCGAACGGAGCAAAGCTGATAAAATTAATAGGATTCTTGAGGCTGGAAGGGATTTCATGGACTATGGGAAAAAGAAGAAAATGTAAATCCAGTCTTTTATGTAAAAGCCATTAAATACAAAGAGCCCAATGTAAGGCATCGTTTCCGTATTGGAGGATTTCATTGCAACCAGTTGTAAATATCGGCATTGTAGGGCATGTTGACCATGGCAAGACCACGCTTGTCAAGGCACTTTCGGGTGTCTGGACCGACAGGCACAGCGAAGAGATAAAAAGAGGAATATCGATAAGGCTCGGCTATGCGGATATTGTGCTCAGGAAATGCCCTGACTGCCCTGAACCCGATGGTTATACAACCAAAGAAATATGCGAAAAATGCGGAGCAAAAACAGAGGTACTTCGTGCAATTTCGTTTGTGGATTCCCCGGGTCATGAGACCCTGATGGCAACCATGTTATCGGGAGCGGCATTGATGGACGGCGCACTCCTTGTTATCGCCGCTAATGAACAATGCCCGCAGCCGCAGACAAAAGAACATCTTATGGCATTGAATATCCTGGGGATTAAAAATATAATTATTATCCAGAATAAGATTGACATTGTTCCGCGTGAGAAAGTCCTTGAAAGTTACAATCAGATCAAAGCATTCGTAAAAGGGACTGTGGCAGAGAATGCGCCTGTTATCCCAATCTCAGCGCAGCAGAATACAAATATCGATCTTGTCATTGAAGCCATTGAAAAATATATCCCGACCCCGAAACATGACCTCAAGAAATCGCCTTTGATGTATGTGGCGCGGTCTTTTGATATCAATAAACCCGGTACACTTCCTGACAAACTTGTAGGAGGTGCCATCGGCGGTTCTTTGAATTTTGGTGTTTTTCATCCGGGTGATGAAATAGAGATGCGTCCCGGCAGAAAAGTCGAAAGCGGGGGAGTTGTGAAATGGGTACCCATCAAAACAGTGATAACTACTATTCATGCGGGGAAGGAAGAGTTAATTGAAGCTGTACCAGGCGGCCTTATAGGCATTGGCACTAACCTTGACCCCTCTCTTACCAAAAGCGATGCCCTTGTCGGGCAGGTCGCAGGGATTCCGGGGTCGCTGCCCCCGACACTTGAAGGGTTCCTTATGGAAACCAAACTTCTTGAACGTGTTGTCGGGATAAGCGATGAAGCAGCGGTCGACCCCATACGTTCAAATGAACCGCTGATGCTTAATATCGGGACGGCTACCACGATTGGCGTCGTCGTAAGCGCAAGGGGTGCTGAAGCCGAGGTCAAGCTTAAAAGACCGATATGCGCAGATAAAGGCGCACATATTGCAATAAGCAGGCGTGTAGGAGCGCGCTGGAGGCTTATCGGTTCAGGCGTGTTGAAAGAATTTAAATGACAAGAAAAGTGATAATCGACACCAATGGGATGATGGTTCCCGGCCAGTTCGGTCTGGACATTTTTTCGGAGCTTGAAAGATTGGGTTTTGATTCTTACATCGTCCCGTTGCCTTCTGTCAAGGAATTAGAAAAAATTTATGCAGAGGGGAAGGGCAGGGACAGGAAAGCCGCCAAAATTGCATTGTCATTGCTGGGAAGGTGTACAGTCGTAGAAAAGAATGGATTCGCTGACGATGTCATTGTGGAACTGGCTATTACTGAAAAAGCGGCTGTCCTGACTAACGATATAGAATTAAAGAAAAGATTATGTAGTAAGGGAATCAGTACAGTGTATCTTCGAGAAAAAACTCGTTTGAGTATTCAATAACTTTTATTAAGAGGATTTAGATGTATAAGAAAATGAGATTATCGGATACGGTGAGAATTGCGCCGGAATTACTTGGTGAACCTGTCCAGGAAGCAGTTAAAGTCGCTTTGCGCGAAAAACTTGAAGGGCTTGTGGACAAGAGAATCGGAGCGATAGTAGCGGTAAAAGACGTGATTGAAGTCGGGGAAGGACATATACTGGCAGGGGATGGCGGTGTTTATTACGATGCCGTCTTTGATGCTTTGACCTTTATGCCTGAACTTCAGGAAATCATTGAAGGAAGCGTTGTTGAAGTTGTCGAGTTCGGTGTTTTCGTGGGCATAGGTCCTCTTGACGGTCTTGTCCATGTAAGCCAGCTGACAGATGAATTCATCAGTTATGATGAGAAAAACTCGCGCCTGATAACCAGGGAATCGGGCCGTGCAATAACAGAAGGGGATAAAATCCGCGCAAGAATAATTGCAGTGAGCTTAAATGAGCGCGAACCCAGGGACAGTAAAATAGGCCTCACCATGCGCCAGCATGCTCTTGGCAAACTTGATTGGCTTGAAGAAGCCCGCAATCCCAAAGAGGGCGGCGAAGAAAAAGCAAAACCCAAAAAGAAAAAGAAAGAAGAGCCAACTGGAAAGTCGGATAAAACCGGGGCAACATAATGGCAGAAAGTGTTTGCAGGCAATGCCACAGGATAGTCGGCGGGCAGATATGCCAGATTTGCAATTCGACGGCGCTAACCTCTGATTGGAGCGGTTATGTGGTTATAATCGACCCGGAAAAATCACAGATCGCAAAAAGACTTGGCGTTAATTTACCGGGAAAGTATGCATTGAAGGTACGCTAACTTGAAAAAATACTGCCTGCCGGAAGAGTTAAGAGAAGAACTTCGAAAACTCCACGGTGAACTTTATTCCGGAGACGGTATCGAGAATGCAAAACAGATTATCAAGGATTTACATAAATATTCTAAAATAATTTCTGTAGGGGATATTGTCACTTTCAATCTCCTGACAGCCGGGCTCATCCCCGATATATCTTTTGTGGATGACAGGACAAAACGCGGTCCCGCATCCGATAAAATCCTGAAAGGCACAAAGCATGAGCATTTTAAAACAATAACTGTTGAAAACCCTCCCGGAACAATAACCGGGGAACTGTTGCAGGAAATCGCAAAGGCAATGGAATCCAAAACACCGGTACAGATATTCATAAAAGGCGAAGAAGACCTTGCAGCCCTGCCGTCGATTGCTATGGCGCCTATTTCATCAGTAATTATATATGGGTTGCCTGACAAAGGGGCGGTACTGGTTCGAGTTACAGAGAACAAGAAAAAAGAAATACAATCATTGCTTGATAGAATGAAGTGTAAGGAGAATTAACAATGGAAGTTCAGATCATCAAAGATAAGACAAATCCCATATTGAAAAGAAGAGAGATATCGATAAGAGTTAAGGATAAAGTAACTCCCTCAAGGATTGAGGTCAAGGGCAAACTTGCAGCGCTTCTGAATTCAAAACCCGAGTTAATAGTGATAGAACGTCTTGGAACGGCATACGGAAAACAGGAATTGACAGGAACAGCGTGTATTTACCAGACCGAAGAGCGCTTAAAACAGTTAGCTCACGAGCATCTTGTTGCAAGGGATGCACCCAAGGTAAAAGAAGGCGAAGAGGCTCCTGCAGCCCCGGTTGCACCTGCAAAAGAAGCTGAAGTTAAAGCCGAGCCAAAGGCTGAAGCTAAACATGAACCTAAAGCCGAAGCTAAACCCAAGGCTGAAGCTAAAGCGGAAACCAAACCCAAAGCAGAAGCAAAACCAGAAGAAAAGAAAAAACCTGAGAAGAAGTGATTTTAATGGCAGTTAATGAATTTTATGAAATAAGCGGGAACAAAGCAAAGAGGATAAAACCGTCATGCCCAAGATGCGGGCCCGGCGTATTTCTGGGCGAGCACAAGAACCGACTTGCATGCGGTAAGTGCGGCTATACAGAGTTTAAGAAGTAATTTTTTTTTGTATGGGCGCTCTCTGCGCCTTTGCGGTGATTCAGATTAAACTTTGGCACCCCATCCGCCAATAAGATGTATGTGCAGATGGAATATTACCTGCCCTGCGCCGCTGCCTACGTTTATTACCAGCTTGTAGCCGCTGTCGCGTATGCCAAGCATTTTGGCTATTTCCTTTGCTTTCAGCATCATTTTTGAGATAATGGCGCTGTGGTGCTCTTGCAGTGCATTGACGCTTTCAATATGCTCAACAGGCACTATCAGCACATGGACGGGCGCAGATGGTCTTATATTGTAGAATACCACCATGTCATCATCTTTATAAACAAAATTTGCCGGAGATTCGCCTTTGATGATTTTGCAGAAGATACAATCGGTTGACATATTTCATACCGCAAGTACTTTCTCAAGCATCTCAAACCGGCTCAATGCAAGTTCCTTGCTCGCAATGCGCCTGATTATTGCGCGCCCGGTATCGAAAACAATAATTTTCTCAACAGGGGAATTCGTAAGAATGAGCATCTCATTGTCTGGCGTCACCTGCACGCTATTGAAGTGCTTTTTAAATTCTTCAACAGCATCTTGAGTTATTTTTATACTGCCAAGTTCAGCCTCTCCGCTGAATAAATCCTCCTCTCCCTTTGTGAAACACGGGTCAATAGTTATAATTTTCATGGGTTTTTTAGAGAAGTGCCTCGACTTTATCCATTATCTCTTTAGCTATCTCATGCTTGGTTCCACTGACTTTTTTAATCCCGTCATCAACAAGATAAACCTCATTTGTATCCGCGCCCATGCCGCCTGAAGATACATCGTTGGCCACAACCATGCTGAGCCGGGACGATTTCATCGACTTGCGCGCACTCTCTATCAACTCATCTTCCGTTACCCCGGTTTCAGCTTTAAAGCCGATTATTTTCAGTTCAGGATATTTTGAGCGTGCCTGTTTGATGAGTTTAGGCGCCGGTTTCAGAGACAGGTTTACATCCTTGTCTGATTTTATCTTGTTTTTGGAAGGTTTAACTGTGAAATCAGAGATTGCAGCAGCGCTGATGAGCAGATCGTATCCTTTGCCCAGCTCTTCAATCACCGTATCTGTCATATCCCGTGCGCTCTCCACGCTGAACTCGCAAATCCCCTGAATCCCGATGCAGCCCATGTGAACAAGTGTAACATCGGCGCCTCTTCTGAAAGACTCAAGTGCAAGTTCGATTCCAGTTTTTCCCGAGGCGCGGTTGGTTAATATCCTGATGGGATCAATGGCTTCGGCTGTTGCTCCGCCAGTAATCAATATGCTTTTGCCTGCAAGAGTTTTCCTGCCAAGTGCCCTCTCAGCCCGCAGCACAATTTCTTCATTTGAGGCTATCTTCGCTGCGCCTTCTTCCAATATTGGATTTACGAACTCAACTCCCAGCTCGACGAGTTTTCCAGTATTCTCTATCACTATCGGGTGGTCATACATTGATTCATGCATCGCGGGGACTATCATTATCGGAATGCCTGAACCGAAAGCCGTTGTCGCAAAGGTGGTGACAGGCGTGTCGTCGATGCCGTGTGCAATTTTGCCAATCGTGTTAGCGGTACACGGCGCAATAAGCAAAAGAGAGGCTTTTCCCCCGATGCCGCAGAATTCCACGTGCTCCACGCCGCCTGTAATTTCTGTAATCACCTGATTACCTGTGGCATAACGCATGGCTTCGGGATGAATGATTTTCTGCGCAGCCTGCGTCATCACGGCATACACGTTTGCTCCGTGTCTCCTGAGTTCCCGGGCAAGCTCGACGCACCGGACTGCTGCGATGCTTCCTGTGATGCCGAGGACGATGGTTTTCCCTTCGAGGGAGCTTGAGGTTTGGATAATTTGTGTCATTGGTTTTTTATGCCATTATCTTATATTGTTAAGCTATTATACAAAACTTCTTGAATGAACATAAGATTAACTGCAAATTGTGAAAAACCACAAACTATATATTATAATAATCTCAAGATGTTGAACAAGTGGATGGTATAAAAATGATATTGGAGCTTTACGTGACAGGAGTCCTATTTTCGATTGTCGGATTATATTTTGCCATAAGGGCATTTTTATTAGTTAAAAATACACCTGAAGATATATTCAGGGCAAAAGTGTTTCTAAACAAAAATTTTTTGCGTAATAATTTAACCATTGTGTTTGTTGTGGGTGTTCTGGTGCTTATTCACACAATTTTAGAGTTAGCAGAATACTGGTTTGCAAGTCCCTTAAAATCAACCGCATATTTATTTTACTCCCTCACACTACCAATCATTGCGCTTTTTGTGGCTTTTTTAGCCTATCACTGGAATAAAGCGTTTTATAAAAAAAATGAAATGTTTGGAAAAACTAAGTAAAGAGTGCAATTACAGAGGATGCGGTTTATTACAGGTAAAACTGCGCATTGGCAAGGATGAGGAAAAACGGAATCAAAATCTGAATTTTAAAAAACGTGAGGGTGCCAAAGTATAGGTGAAAACGGGATGTCTTGATTAAATTCCGCAAGACCAAAATACTAAACCACCAATTATAAACCAATGATATCAATCGGAGTAATAACGCGGGGAAAATACGGTTTGCGTTTAATAGAAAATATTAAAAAAAATTCAGACTTTAAAGTCTCGACAATAGAAATCCCCGACTCTCTTCCCGATTTCATAGAGGCTCCGGGAGAGTTTCTGGAAGCTTTAAACATCGACAAAAGCATTTTTTCAAGAGACCTCATAATAGCCTACATCTTCCATCCCGACATCACGCCCGAAATCGTGCGCCTTGCAGGGGAGAACGGCGCCCGCGCAGTAATTATCGCAGGCGGCGCTGCAAGGGCTGGCGGGTTATCAGAACTTCAAAAGATTTCTGAAAAATATAACATGCATATCGAGATCCATGAAATCTGCTGTGGTATAGAACAATGCGGTAATGAAATTGTGGACGAATTCGCTTCATGTTTCGGAAGACCAGAGCTTAAAATAACCACAAAAGCCGGTCTTATAACAAAGGTGGAAGTGCTCCGCGGCGCACCCTGCGGGAGCACATGGCACATGGCGAAGGGGCTTGTGGGTGCGGGCATAAAAGATGCCCCGGCAAGAGCGGGGCTGCTCGTCCAGCAGTACCCGTGCAGGGCTCTTCGGGGCATAAAAGGCGGAATACATAAGGCAGGGGAGTTACATAAAAAAGCAGTGGAAATGGCTAAAGAGGAGTGAGAATGGATGAAAGATTCAGTCTATGAAAAGGCGCTTCGGTTCCATGAGTCCCATCATGGGAAAATAACCCTGAAAAGCAAAGTCAGTGTAAAAACAAAAGAAGATATGAGCCTTGCATATACACCCGGAGTCGCAGAGCCGTGTCTTCGGATTCATAAAAATAGCGAAGATGTTTACCGCTATACCGGAAAAGCAAACTTTGTGGCTGTGGTGAGTGACGGCTCATCCGTGCTTGGATTGGGCGACCTCGGAGCATTGGCTGCAATGCCTGTAATGGAGGGAAAAGCCATGCTTTTCAAGGTCTTTGCGGGTGTGGATGCGTTTCCAATATGCCTTGATAC
>JBAVMS010000038.1:0-1857 GCA_049690315.1 Candidatus Methanoperedens sp. | reverse complement strand
GTCGACAATACGCACGTCGGCATAACCGGCGCCGCGTTGCGTAACGGTGTTCAAGGCCCAATCGGCAATCTGTTTCATGCTCATAAATATTTCTCAAACAACCATCATAAGCCACCGCCGTGAAAGCTTCGGTGTTCCGACCCCGGCTTTCCTCCGCGTGTCCGCGCCTCCGCGTTAGGTTTGCCTTTCCGATCACCGGATGCCCCGATCACCAGACGCATTATGAAAGGGCGCCCCTGTGGAGTAAGTTGACGGTGAATCAAACCACAACTCTCTACAACAAGGAGCACCCTCATGGATAACGGTAGCAGATACGTCGGTCTGGATGTACATCGTGACACCATCTCGGTTGCGGTTTGCGACAGCCGGGGAAAGTTGATGTTGGAGCGTGTTATTCCCACTAGCGCTGCCGCCGTGCTGGAACTGCTTGAGCTGTTGCGCGGCAAGCTGCATGTTGCGTTCGAAGAAGGCACTTCGGCCCAGTGGCTGGCTGGACTGCTGCAGCCTCGTGTGGCCCAGGTTCTGGTCTGTGATCCCCGCAAAAATGACCGTCGTGGCAGCAAGAACGATCGCATTGATGCGCGCGAGTTGGCCGATCTGTTGCGTTGTGGCCGGCTCTCGCCCGTATTTCATCAAGACTGCGGCCTTACTTCTCTTCAGCAACTGGCCCGCACCTACCTTGTCCTGACCAAAGACCAGACTCGAGTGATGAACCGCATCAAAGCGATCTATCGTAGCTGGGCTATCCCCTGCGCCGGCCAGAGCTGTTACAGCCCCAAGCAACGCGAGGCCTTTCTGGCCCAGTTGCCCCATGCCGCGGTCCGCGGCCGCGCCCAGATCTACTACCAGCAAATGGACAGCCTGGTGACTCTGCGGCAGCAAGTTCGCACGCAGCTTTTGCGGGAAGGGCGCAAACAGCCGGCTCTGCGCCTGCTTCGTCAGATTCCCTACATCGGTCCCATGCGCGCCACCCTGCTGATTGTCTTCATCCAGAACCCGCATCGTTTTCGCACCAAGCGCCAGCTCTGGGCCTACTGCGGCCTGGGCATCGAGACCCGCGACAGCGGTGAGTACCGCTTCCGCCAAGGCCAACTGGAACGCAAGCGCCAGCCCACAGTGGTGGGCCTGAATCGCAACCATCATCACCTGCTCAAGTATGTGCTCAAGAGCGTGGCCGCACGTTGCTGTTCCGGTTCCGGGCCCATACGTGATTTTGCTCAAACTCTGCTCGGCCAGGGCATGCGCCCAGAGATGGTCCGCCTTACCGTGGCGCGCAAGATCGCCGCCATCGTTCTGGTCCTGTGGAAGAAAGGAGTCAGCTTCGACGCCCACTATCTGAAACCACAAGCAGCTTGAGCGTTGGGTCAACAGCAGCCATCCCGCGATTGCTCTGCCGGTGGTGGTTCCTGATTCTGCCGACGCTCGGGTTCGAGGGTGAGTATCCTTCGGGTGCCTATTCCAGGCGTGCGCCGCCTGAGTCTCCCACCAGATTCTATGCCCCCTCGGATAACCCAACAAAGCTATAGGCCTGGCTGGTCCAGAAGTCTCCAATAGAATCATGGTTAACACTTAACCGCAGTTCTGCTTGTGAACGTCAAAGAAACCTGGGACGTTGTCGCCGCCCACATGAGCATCGTTCGGGACACTGCTGAAAACCCTTCCTCTGAAAAGGTGAGGCTTGGGGCTGGATGCCGCGTGAATTCCCCGCCGCCAGTCGTAGGTGAAACTTTTCTCTTGACTTCCCCTTTCATAGAATCACCCGATCTCTTGCCCCTGCCTTTCCGATCACGTGCGATGGCGGCGATTCCGGCGATCTCGGCGATAGGCGCGCTTTGCGCGCCCTCCCCCTCCCTACAT
>JBAVMS010000037.1:0-34030 GCA_049690315.1 Candidatus Methanoperedens sp. | reverse complement strand
CTCTTCAAGCTTTTCCCTTAGCCTCCCTGCAAGCATGCCGCTTTTGCTTATCTGTGAATCAAAATGAAAACAAACGTAAGAAGGGGTTTTTTCCTTTAAAAACTGTAATAAGAGCTCAATTGCAGTTTCAGTGCTTTCTGAAGTCTCATAATTCCCAAAAATTCCCTTGATGTCTCTTATCACCCCATCATCACAAACAAAAGCCTTTTTTTCAAGAATGCTTTCCAATCCGATAAGGATATTATACCCGTCGATCACGATGCTGTTACCTTTTATTATTTCGCAGGGAAGGAATCTTTTCCGCCTTTTTTCTGAAACCTCCTTCGAGAGAACAGACCTTGAAAGAAGATGTTTTGAGCCATTATCCAGCCGGTAATGCGCGCACACGAATCCTATTGCACCTTCCCTGGGATACCCCCTGTCAAGCATATACCGGATATCATCGGCTGCCTTCTCAAGATTCATGCTACCCTGAAACGCAAAAGTGCAGCAATACCGCCCAGGGATTCAAGTTTTTTCCCGGGCTCAAATTCAGTGCTGAAGACCACAATCCTTCCCTGTGAATGTTCCACTGCCTTTAAAAATCCATCAATAGTGTTGCCTTCCCGTTCGGTACGAAGAAGTTCATCCGTTATCAGCAAAGTTTCTATTGCGCCAAGGCCCTGCGCATTCCTGACTTCATCCATCCCGTAGGCTACTTTCCCGTTAATTGAGATTTCTTTCATCAAATCTTCTATGAGATTTGCTTCCCGCCCAATCCTTGATTCCTCGGTTATCCTGTCAACTGCACCTCTACGCAATACTTCCTGGAAACCTGAAACTCCTATGGATGTAGTATCCTCAAGGACTATTTTTTTTGCGAGTTCCTGGTCCCGTGCCTTTATAAAATCCAAAAAATCTTCCTTCGTGAACCCCGGACCTGCGAGTATTACGGCATCGACTTTATCTGCAGCCCATTTCAACTGCGCTGCAAGTTCGCCAAAGAATTCGTTTCTCTGATTGCCCTCGCCTTTTCCAAGCGACTGGCGAAGAGATGATGATTCCTCTACCCCGAACTGCCTTACCATCCCAATACTTGCCTCCCCCTCTTCTATTGTCGCTATTATCACTTTTGGGCGGCGGGATGCAATTTCGGCTTCTCTTATTCTTTCTAACTGGTCGTTCTTCCATTTTTTGATTATTGAAAGATTCGTCCCTTCTTCGACGTTGAGCGTGTGATATGCCCCTGAATCTATTCCCTCCACGATGGTCCCGTGCACACGGAGGCGGTTTGAGAATTTATGGAATTCAACCTTCTCGACCTGTATTCCCAGGCGCACGGTTTTTTTATCGGCTTTTTCAGGCCTGAGTTTGTCGGTTGCGCCTTCAATTCGCCGTTTGGTGAATGCAAATACGATATCCTGGGGCTCAAGGATATATTTCAGGTGCCACAGGTCATCCAGCGATTCAGTGATAAGTGAAATCTCTCCAACATTTAACCTTAGGTCTTTTTTCAGTATCTTCATTGCTTCACCATAATTTGCGCAGGATATAATAAATAACAATAATAAAAACTATCCCGGCTGCCCAGATTACAGGTTCTCCCGGCGTGCTTATTCTCGGTGTGGGATTTTTGTCAACGGGATTTTTAACCTCGTTGGGAATCATTTTGGTTATATCAGGAAGAGGTAAATCAGGGTCAACGTACTGGTAAACAGGGAAAAGCGAAACTAAGGTTTGTTCGGATGCACCGTAATATATATTGTCAACTTTAATGGATAATATCGTCCTGTTGCTTTTATTGTAGATGAAATAATCCCCTGCCACTATTTCACTTTTTACTATCTTATCGTTTTCCGTTAATTGAAGCCAGACAGAACCATCGCCGCTTACGCTTTTAACTGTAAGCACATATCCCTGGTAAAGACCGTAGGAACCACCTGTTGCAAGATAAATGCTTGTCCCGTTCAACAATATATCGCCTGTCCCCGAACCCGTGAATGCAAAAAAGAAAAATAAAAAGAATAAAAATAAAATCGATACGTTTCGTCCCATCATATTGTTTTTATTGAGTCCGTACGCATGCTTATATATTTCCGTTGCATCTCTCAGGAATTAATGCCCATATCTGTAAGATTATGCTCAGGAAGAACGGCTTTTGAAGTGAGCACCGATATTAAAATTGATCTTATCAGCGCAAGCAGGATTTTCGATACAAAAGTAGCGACAAAACACATACTTCTTATGAATTATAAAGGAGTGGAGATTTCGATGTACCCGAGCGGAAGAATGATTATTAAAACCGGGACCAAAGAAGACTCGCTCGCCATAGCAAGGAATCTATTAGCTGAGATGGGATATAAAGAGAATTGACCAAAAGCATGATATAATATTAATAATAACTTAATATAACCATGAAAAGCTATCTAATCGTATGGTTTAACAGTGAAGGCGGAAAACCATCAGAGATTAATCAGCGGCTTATGTCCCTGGGATTCAAGCCAATGCAGGGAACTCACGATTACGTTTATGAATGGGGGACAAAGGTGAATGTAGAAGAGATTCTGCGTTTTGGGGATAAAGTCCAGATGACATTGCAGGGTTCAAATGTGATGTTCAAGCTTGAAACTATTAATTAAGTACCTGATTAGCATGATATTTTAAAGCACTCTACGTAAGGAAAACGTAACAAGATTAGCCGCTGATGCGGCGCCGCCTCTTCGGAGGTACGATCTCTCGCCGAGGGTGAAACTTTGAAAAGTTCATCAAACTTTACGGGCAGCTCCTGCTGCGGCAGGAGTCCACTTGCTTGGAAATATCCCCACAGCGTTTAAACGACCCGTTGCGGCAGCAAATATTAACAACCGTTACCGACAATATTAAGCAGGAATCCTGACAGATATTTTATCAATCTCATCAAAATCGGTTTCACACATACCACAATGAGGATTACCGCCCCCACAATAAGCCTCTATATTTCCGCAATTGCTACAAATATAAAGAAAATCAAATTTTAAATTCTTTGGTATTGAAGATAAAAAGGTCATTTTTAAACTAATATTGTCAGTTCCACAACTAGGACAAGATGTTAATTTCTTATCGAAATAATCATGTATGCTCCCACAAGCCTTTTTACAGGTTTCACAATATACCCATTCAACCCCTAAAACATCCGTCCTTTTATCAACAGATGTTCTAACACACCCGTATTTTTTAGCCAAATCAACAACAACATCATGTGATACTTCTTCAGCAATCAATTTTCCCATATCAAGTTTATTCTCTTTATCAAATTTTTCCAAACAACAATTCTTATACTTTTTTCCTGACCCACAAGGACATTTTTCATTTCTTCCTGTTTTCATGATTAGACTCCACTATTGTATTTTATCGCCATTTATAACGCCTTGAACCATATACACACCCACAGTATTAATTTCATGCGGTCTTAGCATAATACTATAAATTAGGTGTGTGACCCTGTTTTTTATCAGTTTTGTTATCGAAAAGTATTAATCGTGATAAACTAAAATAATCAATTACCTTACTACAAATGTGTGTAATAAGGTGCACGCTATGATGAGCTAGCAAGAAATCGGCAGGATGACCATATTGGAATATAGTAAATTCCAAGTTTCCCGGGCGTGATTGCCCCGTGACCATTCAAGGTCTGAAAGGAAATGGTTTGACTGGGATTTCTCCCATATCCGGGGTGCTATAAGAAAGCGCATGGAGCGCGATTTACAGCGAAGCCAACATAGAATTTGGTGTTGCGAGGGTGCTGTAAGCCCTGAAAAGCAGTCTCGAAGGGTCGGCTCATCAACCCCATCACTATTTTTGCACAATCATTTTGCCAGTGCATATTCCATATTCGAGAGAAGGGCAGTTTCCTCTTTAAACCGATATTCCCTCTGGTTGCGATTTCCTTTTCGCAAAAGTATATCGTCCCTGTACATTCTTGCCAGGTATGTTGATACGGTGCTCAGGCTGATTTTCCCGTAAACGGTCTCATACTGTCGTTTTACGTCGAGGGATGAGAACCATATCCTGGGATATTCAAATCGCAGGAACATCTCTAAACGCTCTTTCAAGGTTAGCGGCTCGGACTCGTCAATACCTGCTGGAAATGATGTTTCCTGCAAGGGAGCGGGTTTACTTTTTGCAGCCGTCATAATGAATTTAGTGGCAGACATAGCGAAAAATTCGCCTTCGAATTGTGCATTTGCTCTTGTCCCGTCATCCTTTTCCATGTGGATAAAAACCTCATCGGCTTCTATTGAATTGAGATAGGTTACAGCAAGTTCGGCGCAATCAGGCCCTTTATAATTTATGCTGCCTGCATTTTTCCCTTCGATTTCGAGCCGTATTTTCATGATTCCTCAAAAAATGGTGTGCTGTCCGCCCGTTCGTAGCGGACAGCCCTGACATGCGGATTTCCCCTCCGATGTCTCCTTCTTAGGTGAAATATTTTTGTGAACGACATGTGAATAGATGTAACTTCCAATATATAAGCTTTCAATAGAAATAAAGGTTTATTAATGTTTAAATCAAAAAATAAGAGTTAATTACATATATTTTAAAAATTAATCTTATAATAGCCTTAATATAAGAATAAATTCCTTCTGATGTTCGCTCCATGATAATAGAGCTTATAATTTCCCCTTTCATTTTTCCAGTGGAAACAAAGGGGTAAGCATATTTTTAGTTAAACACAGTTATTCACAGTTTATTTAGTAAAATAAAGATGTATAATACTTTTATTAACACAGAATTTCCCTGATGCCTCAGGTTTTATTCCTTCAAGAACCTGATAACCTATTTAATGACGACAATGAATTAAGCTAAGGCAGGTAAAACAATATGGCCGAATACACTATTGAATCCCTATCTAAGGAAAAACGCATATTTAACCCCGCACCGGAATTCAGCAAAAAAGCATATATAAAAAGTCTTGAAGAATACAAAAAAATTTATGACGAGTCTGTTAAAGACCCTGTTTCTTTCTGGGCGCAGAAAGCTCTAGACCTTGCGTGGTTTAAAAAATGGGATAATGTCTTTTCCTGGGATCCTGAAAACGTAATATGCAAGTGGTTTGAAGGGGGAAAACTGAACGCATCATACAACTGCCTTGACAGGCATCTAACTTTGCGCGGGAATAGAATTGCCATATTCTGGGAAGGCGATAACGGGGACACTGAGAGCTATACCTACTCTCAATTGCATACCGAAGTATGTAAATTCGCAAATGTCCTCCGGAAAAAGGGAATCAAAAGGGGCGATAGAGTTGCAATTTATTTGCCGATGATACCGCAGCTTGTGATTTCGATGCTTGCATGTGCAAGAATCGGTGCAATTCACAACGTGGTATTTGCGGGTTTCAGCGCAGATTCACTGCGCGATCGAATCAAAAACAGTTCATGTAAGATGGTAATCACGGCAAACGTGGGTTTGCGGGGAGGTAAGACAGTGCCTCTTAAAGAAAATGTTGACCGGGCGCTTGAAAACAACGTGGAAACCGTGATTGTTTATAATCGCACCGAAGCAAGCGTAAATATGCAAAAAGGGCGCGATTTCTGGTGGCATGAAGAAATGTCGTTGGTCTCACACGAATGCGAACCTGAAGCGATGGATGCCGAGGACCCGCTGTTCATCCTGTACACAAGCGGGAGTACGGGCAAGCCAAAAGGCGTGCTGCATACCACAGGCGGCTACCTGCTATATGTATTGCAGACATTCAAGTGGATATTCGATTACCGCGACGGGGACATATTCTGGTGCACCGCGGACTGCGGATGGGTAACAGGTCACAGCTACACTGTATATGCACCGCTGGCCGCGGGAGCGACTGAGCTTATGTTCGAAGGGGTGCCGGATTATCCGAAACCTGACAGGTTCTGGGAACTCGTTGAAAAATATAAGATTACAATTTTCTACACCGCTCCTACAGCTATCAGGGCAATGGAAAAAAGCGGCGATAAGTGGCCAAAGGGAAGAGACCTTTCAAGCCTCAGGCTTCTTGGCACAGTAGGAGAACCCATAAACCCCGAAGCGTGGCTCTGGTATTATAACATTATCGGGAACAGGCGATGCCCTGTAGTTGATACATGGTGGCAGACCGAGACAGGAGGCATACTTATCACTCCACTTCCCGGCGCAACCCCGCTTAAGCCGGGTTCTGCAACCTTTCCTTTTCCCGGTATCGAGCCTGTGGTTTTGAGAGCGGATGGCAAGGAAGTGGATATCAATGAAGGCGGGCAGCTTGTTATCAAGAAACCCTGGCCCGGGATGATGCGAACGGTTTACGGTGACCATAAGCGTTTCAAGGACAAATATTTCACCACTTTCCCGGGATTATACCAGACCGAGGACGGGGCAAGGAAAGATGAGGATGGTTATTACTGGATAATGGGAAGATTGGATGATGTCATAAAGGTTTCAGGGCACAGGCTCGGAACTGCGGAAGTCGAAAGTTCTCTTGTGTCCCATAATGCAGTTGCCGAGGCAGCAGTGGTTGGCTATCCGCATGATGTAAAAGGGGAGGCTATCTATGCATTTGTCACACTCAAGGAAGGAAAGGTAAAAAGCAACGAATTGAAGGCGGAACTCACCGCTCATGTCAGGAATTCCATAGGGCCGATTGCGAAGCCTGAGAAACTTCAATTTGCGGATGCGCTTCCCAAGACGCGCTCGGGGAAAATCATGAGGCGGATTCTCCGCAAAATTGCGTCGGGGGCTATTGATGACCTCGGGGATATTACCACGCTGGCAGACCCATCTGTGGTTGATGCGCTGGTGAAGGAGAGGGAATGAATTATTTATGCTTGGAGTGATTTTGACAGGCAAGGTAAAGAAGGAGAAATGAAGATTAAAAATGCCAGCTAATCATAACGAGATTGAAAAACGCCTGTGGGGAGCCGCAGACGAGCTTCGGGCAAATTCTAAACTTAAATCTTCGGAATACTCAGTCCCTGTCCTTGGACTGATTTTTTTGCGTTACGCTGACCACAAGTTCACAATAGCAAAGCAGGAACTGGGCGATAAAAGCACGGGTCGCCGGACGGTTGGGAGGACTGATTACCAGGCGCGAGGTGTCCTGTACCTGCCTGATGCTTCAAGATTCTCAAAGCTCCTCAACCTGCCGGAAGGCGCCGATATCGGCAAAGCCATCAATGAGGCAATGCGCGCAATCGAGGCAGAGAACGAAGAGCTTAAGGACATCCTGCCCAAGACTTATAACCATCTCGATAACAGCACCCTCGTGGAGTTACTAAAGACTTTCAACTCTGTGCCTATGGATATTGAAGGTGATGCCTTTGGAAAAATTTATGAATATTTCCTGGGCAAGTTCGCAATGAGCGAGGGACAGAAAGGAGGCGAGTTCTTCACACCTACTTCTATTGTTAAACTCATAGTCGAAGTCATCGAACCCTATCATGGACGCATCTTTGACCCTGCCTGCGGCTCAGGCGGCATGTTCGTACAGAGCGCGCGCTTTGTGGGAAACCATAAGAAGAATCCCAATTCTGAAATCAGTGTTTATGGACAGGAAAAGACCGCCGAAACCGTGCGCCTGTGCAAGATGAACCTCGCTGTGCACGGTCTTTCCGGAGATATCCGCGAGGGCAACAGCTACTACGAAGATATCCACAAAAGCTTTGGCAAATTTGATTTCGTGATGGCAAATCCGCCTTTTAACGTTGACAGGGTGGACAAGGAGCGGATTAAGGATGACCCCCGCTTTCCGTTCGGGATGCCAAAGCCTGATAATGGCAACTATCTCTGGATCCAGGTATTTTATAGCGCCCTGAATGCCACAGGTCGGTCAGGATTCGTGATGGCAAACTCTGCCAGTGATGCGCGCGGAAGCGAGCAGGATATCCGAAAGTCACTTATCGAAAAAGGCGCTGTGGATGTGATGGTTGCAGTGGGCTCAAACTTCTTCTACACAGTCACCCTCCCATGCACACTATGGTTCTTTGATAGAGGCAAGGCAAAAACACTGCGCAAGGATAAAGTCCTGTTTCTTGACGCCCGGCATATTTTCCATCAGGTTGACCGCGCCCATCGTGATTTCATTCCTGAGCAGATTGAGTTCCTTGCCAATATTGTGAGGCTCTATCGGGGCGAACAGCCTGAGACTACGAACGGCAGCGCGCCTATATTGAAAGAGAAGTTCCCGGATGGTAAGTATGTGGATGTGCCCGGCTTGTGCAGGGTGGCTGCACTTTCCGAGATTGAGGCGCAGGGCTGGAGCCTGAATCCGGGGCGCTATGTGGGAGTGGCAGAGCGCGAGGCTGATGATTTTGATTTTAAGGAGAGGCTGGAGGAGCTGAACGAGGAGCTTGAGACGCTAAATGCAGTGGCGCGGGAACTGGAAGGGCGCATTGCTGAGAATGTTGAGATGCTGCTGGAAGCTGATGGTCGCGGAGAATAACTTAGGTTATGAACCTTAAAAAATGTAAGATTAAAGACTTGGGGTATATTTATACAGGTAATACGCCACCAACATCCGAAAGAAAATACTACGGAGATAAATACCCTCTAATTAAGCCTACTGATATGACGGTTGATGGGCGTTATATTGGTGAGACAGAAGAAAGCCTATCAGAAGAAGGATACAATTTATTTAAAGGAAAACTTGTACCTGAAAATAACCCTTGCGTAGTCACTATTGGCACCATTGGTAAATTGTGCCTTACAAAAGAACCAAGCTTCTGCAATCAAGCTGTAAATAGCATCGTTGTGAATAGAGAGTTATATGACCCGCTATATGTCTTTTATTTAATGAAAATATCCAATCATAAAGTAAAATTTTTGTCTAGCGGCACAGCATCTGGTAGGGAGAATGTAAGTAAAACTGCATTTGAGAATATTGAAGTAGAAGTGTTCCCTCTTCCCGCCCAGCGCAAAATCGCTTCCATCCTCAGCGCCTACGACGACCTTATCGAGAACAATACACAGCGCATAAAAATACTGGAAGAGATTGCGCAGGCGCTCTACCGCGAGTGGTTCGTAAAGTTTCGGTTTCCGGGGCATGAGAAAGTGAGAATAATAGAGTCGGAGCTAGGGATGGTGCCGGAGGGGTGGGAAGTGAAGAAATTAGGCGATGTAGCGACTATACATCGTGGAAAATCTTATCGGAGTATCGACTTAGTGGATGAAGGCGGGATACCGTTTTTGAATCTAAAATGCATCGAACGTGGTGGCGGTTTCCGATACGATGGTGTCAAACGATTTCAGGGAGAATATAAGAAAACGCAGACAGCCAAAACAGGTGACATAGTTGTAGCAGTCACCGATATGACACAAGAAAGGCGACTTGTAGCGCATGCGGCGCGAGTTCATGTAATTGACAATGATTTTGCAGTTATGTCTATGGATTTGGTAAAAGTCGAACCTAACACAGACGTTGCAAAAGACTTTTTGCATGGCTTGTTGCGCTTCTCCGATTTCTCTCAAGAAGTACGTCAACATGCAAACGGTGTGAATGTGCTTCACTTAAATCCAAGTCAAATACAAGAGTTTAAGTTTGTTTTACCGTCAACCGATTTAAGAAATTATTATGCTGAGTTATGTGCCAACGCATATCAAGAGTGTGATGTGTTACATGCAAAGAACGCCAACCTCCGCCGCACCCGCGACCTGCTGCTGCCGAAGCTCATCTCAGGCGAGGTGGACGTGGAGAATATCGAAGTGCGAATGCACCATTAATATATACACATCTTTAAATAATAATTTAGCATAGAGAATGGTAATGAGTGACTGCTCTGAATATTCACTTATCGAACAACCCGCCATTGAACTCTTTAGCGGAGGAGCATGAATAAATCCCATCCTCTCTGGCTCCCTCGCTACACCCTTACTCCCGCAATCGCCCGCGCGCTCATGGACATCGAAGCATCGCGCGCCGTGGTCGAGCAGACGCCCCTGCCGCCGGCAGCAGAGGCACAACTGCGCCGCAGCGCCCGCATCCGTTCCACTCACTACTCCACGCGCATCGAGGGCAACCGTTTGACGCTGGCAGAGGCGCAACTGGTGATAGAGGGGGCGCAATTCCACGGACGGGAAAGAGATGTCAGCGAAGTTAAAAACTACTGGAATGCGTTGCTTCGCGTTGAGGAATGGGCTGCAAAAAAGATGCCGCTCACCGAAGAGCTCATTCAAAGGCTTCATGCGCTTATCGAGAAGGGGGCGCGCGCTAAACCCACACCTTACCGGGATGGTCAGAACGTAATCCGCGATTCAGCATCAGGTGGAATAATTTATCTGCCACCCGTTGCCAAAGATGTGCCCACGCTCATGGCTGCGCTGGTCGAATGGGTGCACAGGGCAGAAAAGGACGGGCTGCCAGTACCGCTCATAGCCGGTCTTATGCATTACCAGTTCGTCACCATTCATCCATACTATGACGGCAACGGACGAACGGCGCGCCTGCTTGCGACTTTCATCCTGCACCGAGGCGGCTACGGATTGAATGGCTTCTTTTCCCTTGAAGAACACCATGCACGCGACCTGGAGGGCTATTACCGCTCACTCGCAGTCCATCCACACCATAACTATTACGAAGGGCGCCGGGATGCTGACCTGACACCATGGCTTGAATACTTCGCCATAACCCTTGCTGGAGTGTTCACTGCTGCAAAAGATGAAGCTTTGCGCTATTCTGCGCGGGGTGTGCCAGCAGAACCCGAAGAACTGCGCCGTCTTGACCACAGGGCGCGGACTGTTCTTGCGCTATTCACAAAAGCAGAACAGGTTACTACTTCACAGGTCGCTGCTACTCTTGGACTTTCAGAGCGTATGGCGCGCCTGCTGCTCAATACATGGGTCAAAGATGGCTGGCTGGTTATAGCAAATCCATCCAACCGGAAAAGAACATATGGGTTATCGGAAATTTATCGGCAATATATCGACAGTTTATCGGCAATGCAGGAGGTCGAAGAAAAATGAACACCGATTACTCCGAAGATTCCCTGGTCGAGCAGCCCGCCATCTCATTATTTCGCGAACTCGGCTGGGATGCCACCAACTGCTTCTACGAAAAGTTCGGTGAAAATGGCACGCTCGGACGCGAAACATCTAACGAAGTCGTCCTTATCCCACGCCTTCGCGCAGCACTTCTGCGCCTGAATCCTGACCTGCCCTCAGAAGCCATCGAGCTTGCCATCGAAGAACTCACCCGTGACCGCAGCATCATGAGCCCTGCGAATGCCAACCGCGAGGTATATCGTTTACTCAAGAACGGCGTAAAAGTTTCGTTCCGGGGCAAAGAAAATGAAGAAACTGTTGAGAACGTTCGCGTAATTGACTGGAATGAGCCTTCCAATAACGACTTCTTTCTTGCATCGCAATTCTGGGTGTCGGGTGATATGTACAAGCGCCGCGCAGACCTTGTTGGCTTTGTAAACGGTCTGCCGCTCGTCTTCATCGAACTCAAGGCATCGCACAAGCGGCTGGAACATGCATACAGGGATAACCTGCGCGACTACAAGAATGCAATACCGCAGATATTCTGGTACAATGGTTTAATCATTCTTTCAAATGGCAGCCAGAGCAAAATCGGCAGCATGACAGCAGCGTGGGAACACTTCGCGGAGTGGAAAAAGATAAACAGCGAAGGTGAGGAGGGTATTGTTTCACTGGAAACTATGATCCGTGGAACATGCGAGCCGGCGCGCCTTCTTGACATTATCGAGAATTTCATGTTATTCAGTGAAGCAAGCGGCGGGATTGTGAAGCTGGTTGCGAAGAACCACCAGTACCTTGGTGTGAATAACGCAACCGAGGCACTGAAGCAGATTGAACAGAACAGGGGGCGCCTCGGTGTCTTCTGGCACACGCAGGGAAGCGGGAAAAGCTACTCCATGGTATTCTTCTCCCAGAAAGTTCTTCGAAAAATTCCCGGTAATTTCACGTTCGTTATCGTGACCGACAGGCAGGATCTGGACAACCAGATATACAAGAACTTTGCAGGCGCCGGCGCCGTGACTGAGGAGCAGGTGCAGGCCGAGAACGGAGAACACTTAAAACAGCTTCTGCGAGAAGACCATCGCTACATCTTCACGCTAATACAAAAATTCCACAAAAAGAAGGGCGAAACCTATCCTGAGCTTTCCGCTCGCAAGGATATCATCGTTATCACAGACGAGGCGCACCGAAGCCAGTACGATGCCCTTGCCCTGAACATGCGAAATGCCCTTCCTAAAGCGGCATTTATCGCCTTCACAGGCACGCCTCTCATTGTCGGTGAAGAAAAAACAAAAGAGGTTTTCGGGGATTACGTCAGCATCTACAACTTCAAGCAATCAGTAGATGACGGCGCTACAGTTGCGCTTTATTATGAGAACCGCATCCCTGAGCTTCAGCTTACCAACAAGGAACTGAATGAAGACCTGCAGCGTGTCATCGAAGAGGCAGAACTGGATGAAGAGCAGGAGAACAAACTTGAGCGTGAGTTTGCGCGTGAGTACCACCTGATAACAAGGGATGACCGGCTGGAGAAGATAGCCAGGGACATTGTCGCTCATTTCATGGGACGCGGGCAATTCGGGAAAGCAATGGTCGTCTCCATCGACAAAGCAACGGCAGTACGGATGTACGATAAGGTGCAGAAGTATTGGAAAATGTACCTAAATGACCTGCAAGCGAAGCAGGTAAAATGCAAAGAATCCGAGCAGCAGGAAATTAAAAAGAAAATCAAATTCATGGAAGAGACCGACATGGCGGTCGTGGTGTCTCAGTTGCAAAACGAGATTGAAGACTTTAAGAAAAAAGGTCTGAACATTGCACAGCATCGAAAGAGAATGGTAAAAGAGGACCTCGATACGAAGTTCAAAGACCCGGATGACACCTTCCGCATCGTATTCGTGTGCGCCATGTGGATGACAGGCTTTGATGTGCCATCCTGTTCCACCATCTACCTTGACAAACCCATGCGTAACCATACACTCATGCAGACTATAGCAAGGGCAAACCGGGTGTTCAGGGATAAATTAAACGGCCTGATAGTGGATTACGTCGGGGTGTTCAGGAATTTACAGAAAGCTCTGGCCATATACGGCTCCGGCGGCGGTATAAAAGAGGGAGAAATGCCGGTGATGGATAAGAGTTTGCTGGTTACTCAACTCAAACATGTGATTGAGGAAACTACGTCATTTTGCCAGGAACGGGGCATCCATCTATCAAAGATGTATACAGCTTATGGTTTTGAGCGGGTGAAGTTGATTGATGATGCTGTTGATGCAATACTGGTCAATGACGAGTCGAAGAAAAAGTACCTGCTGCTTGCAGGAAATGTGATTAAAATCTACAGGGCAATACTTCCCGACCCTTCTGCTAATGAGTTCGGCCCAAGTCAGGCACTCTTCGCTGTTATAGCAGAAAAGATAAGATCTCTAATACCTGATCCAGACATTTCCGGCGTTATGGGGGATGTTGAGAATTTACTGGATGATTCTATCGCTACTGAAGGGTATGTTATCAGGGAAAAATTGGGTGAATCCGATACAGAACACCTTGTCGATTTGAGTAAAATTGATTTTGAAGCTCTAAAAGCGCATTTTGAGAAAAGCAGAAAACATATCGAGGCTGAAAAACTGAAAGGGGCTATCAACAGCAAATTAGCTTTGATGGTTAGATTAAACAAAAACAGGAGGAATTACCTTGAGAAGTTCCAGAAGATGATAGATGAGTATAACTCAGGCTCCTATAACGTGGAGATGTTCTTCACAAAACTTGTGGATTTTGCCCAGGAACTAAATGCGGAGGAGAAGCGAGGAATTGCGGAAAAGCTTACTGAGGAAGAATTGGCGGTTTTCGATTTGCTGATAAAACCTGAAATGACTCTGAGTAAGACGGAAGAGCGTGAAGTCAAGAAGGTGGCGCAGGAGCTTCTTGAGACGCTGAAAAAGGAAAAGCTTGTTCTCGATTGGCGTAAACGCCAGCAATCAAGGGCGGCTGTATTTACTTCCATAAAAGATGTTCTGGATCGATTGCCTCGAATCTATACTAAAGAGCTGTATGAAAATAAGTGTGAAATGGTTTATCAACATATTTACGACTCTTATTTTGGGCAGAAGCAGAGTATTTATGAAAATTTTGTTTGAATCATCGAAGTGCTACCAGGAAAAGCATTTCATCAGCGGCTCCAATTTTTGATGCAGTGCACGTCAATTAAAATCAAAATAAGTAAAAACCTTATTTAACCACCAAAAAAACTTATTAATCCCCTGTGCATAGTGAGAGCCATGATAATTTCGATGACCCTTGAACTCAAGGATATCCCGGGGCAACTGGTTCTGGCGCTTGCGCCAATATCTGAACTCCACGGCAATATCATGAGCGTCGTGCACCAGCATTACGAGAAGACGCCAAGGGGAACAATTCCAGTACAGGTCACTTTCGAAATAGAACACACTGTCCTTAACAAACTCATCCAGCGGCTTGAAAAAAGCGGCGTCGGGGTAGCAAGGGTCGGTGAAGAACGCCTGCGCTCTACGGTTTCAGTGATCCTTATAGGGCATATCGTTCATTCGGATATGGGAGACACCATCGACAGGATAGACTCAACAGGTTTTGCAGAAGTTGTGGACATGTCGCTCTCAATGCCGGCCATAGAAAAAACATCGTCCGCATACCTTGTCATCAATGCTGTCGGCGAGAAGGAATTGGGCATGGCTCTGGATATCCTGAGGGATGTGTCAAATAAAAAAGACCTGCTTATGATTGAACCAATACGGCTTAACTCGGTGGGAACATGAAGACAATCAAGATTTCGATTATCGGGTTTGGCGCCGTTGGGCAGGGAGTCGCACGTTCGCTCCTTTCAAAACTGGAATATCTTAAAAAACAGGGTTATGATATCCGCGTCGTGGCAATATCAGATTCAAAGGGCAGTGAAATAAATACTGAGGGAATAGACCTTGAAGATGCCCTGAACAGGAAAAAAGAAAAAGAAACTGTCGCGACAGGGACAGAAACGGCGCTTGAAATCATACGTGACGTGGAACATGATATTGTTGTTGAAGTTACTCCCACGAATATTAAAAACGGAGAACCGGGGCTTGGCAATATACGCGCTGCTCTCGCGGCCGGGAGGCATGTGGTCACTTCAAATAAAGGCCCGCTTGCACTGCGCTTTACCGAGTTAAAGGAGGCTGCTGAAGACAACGGCTTGCACCTGCGGTATGAGGCAACAGTCGGGGGTGCTGTCCCGATATTCAATCTTGTACATGAGGCACTGGCAGGAAATTCCATTATCGGGATTGAGGGCATACTTAACGGCACATGCAATTATATCCTGACAAGGATGGAAGAGGAGAGAATGCCGTATGAGCTTGTATTGAAAGAGGCACAGGAACTCGGGATAGCAGAAACCGACCCGACGTATGATGTAGAAGGGATTGATTCCGCCATCAAACTGGTCATCATCGCAAATTCGATATTCGGGCAAAATGCAACTTACGGCGATGTGGATATAACAGGAATTACGAAAATCACACCCGAAGCGCTTGAACTGGCGAACAAGAATAATTATGTGGTGAAACTCGTATGCGAGGCCCGCGAAGGAAAGCTCACTGTTGCGCCGCGCCTTGTCCCGAAGCGCCACCCACTTGCTGTGGGCGGTACATTAAACGTTGCCTCGATTTTGACAGACCTTGCTGGAAGGATAACTATCAGCGGGAAAGGGGCGGGTTCTATTGAAACTGCAAGTTCAATCCTTAGCGATATCCTGTACATTGCAAGAAATCCATGAAGGCTGTTCTCGTTAGTTCAGACGAAGCTGAAAACGCAAGGCAAAAACTGCTTTTAGAGGATGCGCTCGATAAAACAAGGAAGCTCGTCAAAAAGGAAAGCTTTGTTGAAATCCCGGTAAAGTTCGATATAAAAGGCTTTACAGTGGTCGAGCAGGATTCTCCCAGGTTATACATCCCGAAAAAAACCCTCGGTGATATTCTTGATATTCCTGATAGCGAAAGAAAACTTTTACCTTCGGGATGGCAGGTTCTCGGCGATATTGTCATAGTTACGCTAAAGAAGGAACTGGAACATAGGAAAGCTGAGATTGGTGAGGCGTTATTGTATTTATATCCGGGATGCAGGACTGTGCTTCTCGACAGGGGAATTACAGGTCAGATGAGGCAGCCGCTCCGGGAAATAATCGCAGGGGAAAATACCGAAACCATACACAGGGAGAATGGCTGTCTTTTTAAGCTTGACGCCATGAGAATCATGTTTTCGCAGGGGAACCTCGCTGAAAAAAAGCGAATGAGCAGGCTTGGGAAAGGTGAAGTTGTAGTCGATATGTTCGCAGGTATCGGGTATTTCTCAATACCCATGGCGGTACATTCAAAACCGGGGAAGATATTTGCAATAGAGATTAATCCTGAAGCATTTGGTTATCTAAAAGAGAATATCATTCTTAACAAAGTCGGCGGAATAATCGAACCTCTAGCCGGGGACTGTTCGATAGTCACACCGCGCGGGGTTGCTGACCGCGTTATTATGGGTTATCTGGATGCGCATCTTTATCTTGAGCAGGGCATCCGCGCCCTTGTGCCTGGCGGGATTCTTCACTATCATGAGGCTGTGCCCGAAGCTGTTGAGCGCCGCCCTGTTGAGAGAATAATCGAGGCTTCGGGGAAGCTCGGTAGGAGCGCGGAGATTATCGGGGTGCGGAGGATAAAGAAATATTCACCCGGCGTGTGGCATGTGGTGGTGGATGCAAAGGTTTGTTAAATTCTTAAGCTGCAACCACCTGCAGCCGTATGGGGATGATAGAAAATAGACTGCGCCAGGCACGGCTTTCAGTTCTCGCTCGTTGGATCAGCTACCCTTCCCATGAACAATATCGCTCCGGTAGGCTTGTCAATAATGAAGAATAAGAACGGGTGGTCTGCACGGAATTCTTTGGGTTCCCCCATCACGGCGCCGACAGTGATTATGACGGCTGTTGCTGCAGCGGCTTCCGTTCCGGTTTCATCCACATTTATGAAGGCTTTGTGAAAGACATCAGAGACATACAATCCTTCAGTTGAATTTATCCCCGAAAAATCAGCAGCGTATGGGTCAAATGCGCTTTTCATTCCGATCTCCTTTAGTAAGTCACTCATTTCTTTGGACTTGGTCATGCTGAACCTGGGAAGCCAAACCGGCACCGGCTGGTGTACAAGCTGTGCGCGAATATCTAAGATTTCGGCTGATGAAAGCCCTGCTTCAACTTCGGAAAGGCTGTGACCTGGATTTGGCAACAAGATAAGCATCGATAAGTTATCTCCCTTATAATCCATTTCGAGAGCCTTTAATTCATTATCTGAGTAGTAAGACGCGTTCTCCGACTTGGAAATGTGCATCATTGGAACGCTTACGTTTCTGGATTGTGAAACAAAAAAAGTAGCGTTTTGGGTGTCGCTTTTGTTAAATTGTTGCGCCCAGTTTCCCTTAAAGTAGATAGCATCTGCAATAACCAATCGTGTGGAGGAATCTATCCCGCCCTGTGGTATCAAGTCAAGAATTCTGTTACTGGTTTTGCCTGCAACCCAGTTGTTGATGTTCGTTCGCTCTCCATCGGGATTGTTAGCGAAATCCGCTTGCTGGGCCAATGCGTAATAATAAGTTGAAAGTGCGCTTGAAAACTCATGCTTGACAGAAAAGGTCTTTTCAATCCAAATCGCGTCTGCGATAGAAAGATTGTAATCGGCGTTCTTTGCGTTAAGACTGTTCAATAAGTTTTTAAAACCTGCGTGGTTGGCTGATGAATTGTCAGAAAGCTCCAGGACATTGCGCATCTCTTCCAGGGTCTTGCCGCCCGCGCCTTCCGCTGCCATTGACAAAGCGGTGGAGATTGAGAATGGTGAAAAGAACAGATTTCCTGATTCGTTGCTCAGCACCGAATATGTTTTGAACGTGAAATTGTTGATGCTATTGGCGCTTGTAGTATTAGCGCTCGGTTGAGGTGCAATTGCGGTTACAATCGGTGTTTCTGTAACTGCTGGTGTTGCTGTTATCGTTGGAGTTGGTGTAACTCCCTGTTTCCCCGTACACCCCGAAAAGAGAACGACCAGCCCGATGACAGCTATAAAGATAATAGATTTAAATTGCGCCATATTAACCCAAAGAGTTTCAATCACATATTGTATGATAAAGTCTTCGATTTTCTTTCAAATAAAATTCATGACCCGATTGCTGACCATGGCAATGGGATGCGAGTAATCGATGCCCAGGACGGGATCCGAACCCGTGACCTCCAGATTTCTCAGGAAGCATAAGCGCCTCTTCAAATTTACCCTATGAGTCTGGCGCCCTAACCAACTAGGCCACCTGGGCATAACCCTCCCATACATGCGAAGCGGTATTAAAATATATCGTATTCCTGCGCGATATTTAATCCTGCGAATGCATTTCAACCGCAGCACCTGTTTTTCTTAAATCCTCAAAAAACCCTGGATATGAAATGCTCACAGATTCAATCGTATCAATCGTTGTATCGCCGGCCACCAATCCGGCAACAGCCAGCGCCATGACAATCCTGTGGTCATCCCAGCCGTGTACCTCTGCGCCTTTTATCGCGCCGCCTCTTATTATGAGCCTGTCCTTTTCTTCGGTGATGTCCACGCCCATTTTCTTGAGTTCAACGGTCATTGCGTGAAGCCTGTCGGTTTCCTTATACCTCACATGTTCTGCGTTCCCGATGACCATTGTTCCCTTCGAGACTGCGCCAAGAACAGCAAGCGTTGGCACAAGGTCTGGCGTCTTCCCGACATCCACTTCGATGCCATTAAGCTCGCTCTTGCTTACCCTGACCTCTCCTTTTTTCTCGTTCCATGAGATTTGCGCTCCCATTTTCCCGAGTATCTCAATCAAAGCCGAGTCACCCTGTTCTGAAGGATAAAGGTTCTTAATAGTAATATCACCGCACAGCGCACCTATCGCCATCATATATGATGCAGATGAAAAATCGCCCGGGACATTATAGGAACTCATGTCATATTCCTGCTCGGGCGGAATGGTAAAAGTGTTCGGGTTATCTTCTATTATTTTTGCGCCTGCGCCTTTTAGCATATCGATTGTAATGTTCACATACGGACGGGATTTTAATTCGCCTTTTATCATCACTTTTGTCTTGTGTGACGCAAACGGGCAGGCGATGAGGAGCGCAGATATGAATTGCGAACTTACCGAGCCGTCGATATAAACAGCCCCTCCCCGCATTTTCCCCCTTACCACAATCGGAGCCTTCCCGTTATTGCGCGTGGAAAATGCTTCGGCGCCGAGGTCGTTCAAAGCATTCAGGAGCGGCGTATTGGGTCTTGTCCTGATGCTTGCATCGCCTGTGAGGACAGTTGCGCCGTTCACGAGTGAAGCCACCGCTGTCATTATGCGAAGAGTGGTGCCTGAGTTTGCAACGTCAATTACATTATCAGGGATTCTTAATTTCCCGTCAAACCCCTTGATGACCAGAGAATCTTTTTTTGATACGATTTCAGCCCCGAAAGCTTCGGATGCTCTTATCGTTGCTTTTGTGTCCTCGGATATCAGCGGGTTATTGATTGTAGCTTTTTTTGAGAGCGCGGCTATTGCAATAGCCCTGTGAGTGTAGCTTTTTGAGGGAGGGGCGTTTACAACGCCTTTTATATCGGATTTCCGGATTGTTACTTTCATGTTTGAGGCTAAATAAGGATGAAACTATTTATAATTGCTCTGTAGGGGCGTAATTTGTTTTAAAATCAGGAGCGATAAACCCATAAATCTGATGAAACTTATGGAATATAAAGTTTTTAGCCAACAAAAACCTAAGTTGTACGGCAAATGATATAACTTCCGATGCATCTTTATATCCGCTCATCAAATTAATGCATGGTATCGAAATATGGCAGAAGCAGATGATAAAATAAAAGAAGACACGGGGAAGCCTTCAAACATGAGAAATATAATTATCGTTGCTGTTTTTATCGTCATTATCGTATTCGCATACTTTATCGCCAGACCGCCAATTCTGTCCGTAGGCCCGGACCCGCCGTCCTTTAATTTCGCTATCAGCAGCGTAGGAGCCAGATATCAGGATTTCTACATATTCAACACCGGCGGCGGGACATTGTCGTGGAATGTAAGAGCTGACCAGCCATGGTGGATAAAAGTTTACCCGGAAAGCGGAACCGGTTCCGGTACTATTACCATTACTATCAATACCGCCGACCTCGTTCCCGGAAAATATACAGGAACTATCACCGTAACCTCAAATGGCGGGGTAAAGACCGGAAGCATATATCTGAATTTAGTGCCAGCGCCATCTCAACCTGTTGATGGAACATCGGGAGCACAGAGAATCACTCTGGCTGTTGGTGAGACCTGGAATATCGGTGACGGCTGGTCGGTACAGGCTAATGCAATAGATTCCAAAGCCACCCCAAAGCAAATATGGATATCTCTTTCTAAAAATGGAGTTAAATTAGATGATAAAGTTCTGGTTGAGGGTGAGACCTATAATTACAACAATAAGAACTCTATCATCCTTTTCAGCGTAAAGATAGCCTCCATTTATGCCGGGGCTGTTAGTGATATGGCAACCCTTACGGATGCGGCTTATCAGAAGGGGCAATAGGATTTGATGAGCCTAATTCATTTAAAATAAAATCAAAATTCTAGCCCTTTTACAACAGGATTTACCTACAAGTAAAAAGACCTATCTTGATGCTTCTTACTTAATTTCGGCAATACTTGCAGCACATTCAGTTCCCATGTATCAATAGACAATTATTTTATATCATCCTATCAATCTAATACTATAATTCAGGTGTAAGAATGAAAAATACCATTCAGGCTCTTAAGAACAGGATAGATGCTCTTGAAACGGAACTGACCGCTATGCGTAGAACACTTGGTATAACAATGGAAAAAAAAGATCCAAAAGCATGGGATAGATTGCATATCATAGGCAAGGAAATAGCTCACGACTGGAAGCTCAAAAAACCAAGCTGGCAAGTAGTATCTGAATCAAGAAGATAATATGTATTGCATAGATGCCAGTGTTTTCATAAATGCTGAAATTGAGGGAGAGGAATCCCACGAATATAGCGCAAAGCTCATGCAGAACTTAAGGGACAAGGGGATTACTATAATCGTCCCGGAAATCGTCTTGCCCGAAATTTCATCTGCGATCTCAAGAGGTACTGATGACCCTGAAAAAGCGTTAAAGTTTATAAAAGAGCTAAAACAAATCCCAAGCATTGTATTTGTTCCAATAGACAGGGAAGTTTCTGACCACGCTTCGAAACTTGCAGCCGAGTACAAGCTCCGAGGGTGCGATGCAATTTATGTGGCAGTTGCATTTATATTCAGAGCCAAATTAATCAGCCTAGATAAACAGCAGATTGAAAGGGCTGTGGAATATATAGAGGCTGCAACGCCGCAAGAAGAAATAAAAAATCTTTAAGAAACTGCAATTCACATAACGCCAACCGCAAGCATTGAACCTCCATCACAGCAAGCCAGAGGGATATAGTAATCAAAATGAATCACAACTCATCGGCGCGAATGCTCAGGATTTTGCATTTCAGTCGGTTTTGAGCAGTTCTAAAATCTTATTTTCGTTCAAACCTGCTACTTTTCCACTCTTTATGTCGGTGAATCTTCGAGAGACTTCTTTCATAAACTCAGGATCGGTAATTGTCTCCAGTTCATCAAGTTTATCCTCTATTCCAGTTATCATTCCAAATTCATTGATTGCATGCAATATTCAAGTAGTTTTCTATATATAAACAAGAAACGGAAATCAATGCCCTGCGCCTGAATAAAAAGGAAGCCTGAAGGGTTGCGGAAAAAATAACAAACCTAAATTTGTGTTTCCAAAAACAATAAAATATCTGCGTTCATCTGCGGTTTGTTCTTCACAGTTCTTTAGCATGGCTAAAACCAAAGGACATTTCATCAACATATTAACAAAAGGCTTAAATGCAACAAAACCCTTTATGCGAATCTCCAAAAGTCCGGATAGTGTAGCGGCCTATCATGGAGGCCTGTCGAGTCTCCGACCCGGGTTCAAATCCCGGTCCGGACGTTTTTTATTTTTTAAGTAAAAATCACAAATTATATTACTTCATCCTCTAATTTCAGTAATCCATGGGAACTGAGAAATCAAGAAAATTATTCGAGGAAGCAAAAAAAGTCCTTCCCGGAGGCGTGAGCAGCCCTGTCCGGGCAATCAAGCCATATCCATTTTACACGAAACGCGCAAACGGCTCAAAAATAACAGATATCGACGGCAACGAGTACATCGATTATGTCATGGGATACGGCCCGCTGCTTCTCGGCCATAACCATCCTGCCATTAAAGAGGCTGTGATTAAACAGCTCCCGGACGGCTGGCTGTACGGCACGCCAACCGAACTTGAGGTAACGCTTGCAAAAGAGATAATCAAACTGTATCAGAGCATAGATATGGTGCGCTTTGTTTCAACCGGGACAGAGGCTACGATGGGCGCTCTCCGGGCTGCAAGAGGATTTACAGGGAAGAACAAGTTCATCAAAATCGAAGGCGGGTTCCACGGCGCCCATGAAGCCGCGCTTGTAAAAGCAGGTTCTGGCGCAACTACCCTGGGTACGCCCGATTCTGCCGGCGTCCCGAAGGATTTCACGAAAAATACGCTGCAAGTTCCTTTTAATGATATCGAGGCAATGACCGCTGCTATCGAAGCATATAAAGATGATGTGGCTGCGGTTATCATCGAGCCGGTGCTTGGCAATATCGGGCCCATTCTCCCGAAAGAAGGCTACTTAAAAGAAGTCCGCGCCGTGACGCGTGAGAATGGTGTTGTGCTGATTTTCGATGAGGTAATCACAGGCTTCCGTCTTGCCATGGGCGGCGCGCAGGAATATTACGGTGTCACGCCCGACATGACCACACTTGGGAAAATACTCGGCGGCGGCTTTCACATCGGCGTGATAGGAGGAAAACGCGAAATTATGGAAAATATCTCTCCTGCGGGACCAGTCTATCAGGCAGGCACTTTCAATGGCAGCCCCGTATCCATGACCGCAGGGCTTGCAGTAATCAAAACCCTCAAGGGAGAAAAAGTTCATGGGAAAGTGAACAAAGCCGGAGATTCAATGCGCGCCGGTCTAGCTGATGTAATCAGCGACCTAGGTCTTGATTACAACGTAAGCGGAATCGGTAGCATGTTCAAAGTGTTCTTCGGCGATATGCCGTACAATTACCAGGATGCGTTAAAATGCGATAAGGAGAAGTTCAATGTTTTCTTTAAGAAAATGCTTGCCGACGGCATCTTCCTGCCGCCGTCGCAATACGAGACCAACTTTTTATCGCTTGCTCATTCACAGGATGATATAGATAAGACCATAGAGGCTTATCGAAGGAATTTGAAATGAAGCATTCCGGGCAGCTTCGGATAGGAACGAGGGGCAGTAAACTTGCGCTTGCCCAGGCAAACCTTGTTTCAGGACTTCTTTTAAAAAACGGCGTTAAGACTGAAATAAAAATCATAAAGACATGCGGCGATACCTTTACAGACAGGCCTCTTCATGAAGTGCAGGGGTTCGGTGTATTCGTACGGGAGATAGACGACTCAATGCTGGCTGGTGATATCGATATCGCAGTGCACAGCATGAAAGATGTTCCCACGGAACGCCCGCCTGAACTTACGATTGCGGCCGTGATGAAGCGCGACTCACCGTATGATTTCCTGCTCACGCGCGACGGGATAAAATTAAAAGACCTTCCCGAAGGCGCAATTATAGGAACCACGAGCCTTCGGCGCCGCGCACAGCTTATGCGATTCCGAAATGACCTTGTAATAAAAGAACTGCGCGGGAATATCGACACGCGCCTTCGCAAGCTAAAGGAAGGGCAATATGACGGCATATTCCTTGCAGAAGCCGGGCTTGAAAGGATGAAATGGGATATTCCAGGCGAGCGCCTGAATCCTGATGATTTCGTCCCATCCGCAAACCAGGGAACAATAGTCATAGTCACGAAAAAAGATTCGGAAGCAGAGCGTGCTGCAAAAGCGCTGGATGATGAAAAAACGCGACTTGAAACAAGGGTGGAGCGCATCATTATTGGTATCCTTGGCGGCGGCTGTCTTGTGCCGATAGGCGCTTTTGCACAAACTGAAGGCGATAAAATCCATGTTCGCTGCGAGGTTCTCTCTGTGGATGGAAAACGCTGCGTAAAAATAGATGAATTTATAAACCCTGCAGAATATGAGCAGAAAGCTGAGAGCATCGGAAATGAGTTGAAAATAAAAGGCGGAGGAGAACTCGTTGAAGAGGCAATAAAAATGTTCGCAGCAAAAAGAGGAATAAATGACCGGGAAAGTTTATCTTGTGGGCTCAGGTCCTGGTGACCCCGAGCTTCTGACAATAAAGGCAAAAAGGCTTATAGAGAGCGCTGAGGTTATCCTTTACGACCAGCTGCCCGGAGAGGCAATTCTTAAAATGCTGCCCGAATCTGCGGAAAAAATCGATGTGGGGAAATATGCAGGGAATCATAAGCTTTCACAGTGGCAGATAAATGAATTGCTGGTCAAGCGGGCAAAGGAAGGGAAAATTGTTGTGAGACTTAAAGGGGGAGACCCGTATCTTTTCGGGCGCGGGGGCGAGGAAGCCCAGACGCTTGCGCAAGAGGGTATTGAGGTCGAGATTGTGCCCGGTATCACATCGGCCATTGCGGTTCCGGCTTACGCGGGAATTCCGATTACGCACCGCGATTATGCTTCCATGGTCACTTTTATCACAGGGCATGAAGACCCTGAAAAAGAAGATACTGCCCTTGACTGGGAACTGCTGGCGCGGTTTAAAGGGACGCTTGTTATCCTGATGGGCGTGAGCATGCTTCCGCGCAATGTAAAGGAACTGGTAAAACACGGAAAATCCATCGATACGCCTGTGGCTGTCATCGAAAGAGGCACGCGGCCAGACCAGCGCGTCACTATCGGGACGCTTGCGGATATCGTGGGGCTGTGCAAACAGCGAAACGTGAAAGCGCCAGCAATAACCGTAATAGGTGATGTGGTAAAGCTCCACCATGAATTAGGCCGTTAGAAAAAAGATAGCGATGAAAGTAATTGCCATTATGAGACCTGCGGGGTATCTGGCCGAATCAGTCAAACTCGCAAATTCAATGGGATTCGATACGATTACCGCGCCCATGATTGATGTGGTAGATAAGACGGATGCCAATTTTAAGGGGTTTGTGGAAAGGGTCATGGGTGGAAAAGTGGACTACGTGATATTCACAAGCGCAAATGGCGTCGAGTTCACGCTTTTAAAACTGGATGAGCCAGATGAATTTATAGACCACCTCAATAGGACGCATGTGGTCGCAATCGGTCCGAAGACCAAAAAAGCCCTTCAAAAAAAGGGAATACGGGTGAATATTGTGCCTGAATCGTTCAGTTCGCACGGACTTGTTGAGCAAATGAGCGGAATTGAAGGGGCGGTAATCGAGATTGCCCGGAGCAGCCACGGCGCGCCTGAACTTGTCGATGGTCTCCTGAAAAAGGGCGCGGTTGTTCACGAAACACAGGTGTACCAGTTAATAAGCCCCAGGGATGAAAGGCACAAAAGGCTTATGGAGCGGGCGCTTGCCGGGGAAATTGACATATTCGCGTTCACAAGTTCGATGATGGCAAGGAATTTCATGGCGCTTGCGGAGGAAATGGGAGTGAAGGACGAGCTTGTCAGGATAATGAATGAAAAGATAGTTGCTGCAATCGGGAAACCGACGGCTGACACTTTATCAGGTTTTGGGATTAAGGTAAAGGTTATACCGAAACATTATACGTTTGAGGAACTGCTTCAGGAATGTAAAAACAGGATTGTTAAATCCTGAATGTAAATTAAACCAAAACATGAAACACCAACCTTTTTTCCTTCCCATGTCCATGCTTGAAGCCAAAGATTTGGGGATACAGGAATTTGATATAATCCTCGTAACAGGCGACGCTTATGTCGATCATCCCTCATTCGGCACTGCAATCATCGGGCGCGTGCTCTGGGATGCGGGATACAGTGTTGGTATAATAGCCCAAGCTGACTGGAAGAGCGATATAGATTTTAAGAAACTCGGAAAACCGCGCCTGTTCTTCGGTGTTACCTCAGGGAATGTGGATTCCATGGTGAATAATTATACTCCAAACCTGAAAGTACGAAGCGATGATGTTTATTCACCAGCAGGAAAAGGGGGACTTAGACCAAACCGCGCTGCGATTGTCTATTCTGATAAAATCCATTCGATATTCCCCGGAACCCCGATAGTGCTTGGTGGCATCGAAGCAAGCCTGCGCCGGTTTGCGCATTATGATTACTGGCAGGATTCGGTGCGCCAGTCAATCCTTGCGGATGCGCCGGCGGATATACTGGTGTTCGGGATGGGTGAAAGGCAGGTGGTTGAGATTGCGTCGCGATTATCAAAAGGCGAGGACGTTAAAAATATCACCGCTATTCCCGGCACGGCAATCAAAATGGAAATAAGTAAGTGGCGCTCGATAGGGCATGAGGGTTATGTGGATATACCGTCTTTTAACGATGTCTCGACTGACAAAAACCTCTACGCCGAAGCATTCAAACTCCATTATCAGGAGCAAGACCCGCTACATGGAAGACCAGTAGCGCAGCCGCACCCGAAAACTATCATCATCCAGAACAAGCCTGCCATGCCTTTAACCACTTCGGAACTCGATCATGTTTATGAACTCCCATACTCAAGAAAAGCCCATCCATCTTATAAAAAACCCATACCTGCGCTCGCTCCTGTCAAGTTTTCGATAGTCAGCCACCGCGGATGCTTTGCAGCGTGCTCTTTCTGCGCCCTGACGCATCATCAGGGAAGAATCGTGCAGAGCCGCAGTATAGAATCTATCGTGCGCGAAGTTAAAAGAATGACAAGGATGCCTGATTTCAAAGGCATCGTGCAGGACGTGGGCGGGCCGACAGCAAATATGTATTCACTGCATTGTGCGCGCTGGGATTCGCAGGGCGCATGTACGGATAAAATATGTATCTTCTGCAAGAGCCTTGATGCAAGTCATGAAAAACAGGTTGAACTCCTGCGGCGCCTGCGCGAGATTCCAGGCGTGAAAAAAGTGTTCATAGGTTCGGGTATTCGCTACGACCTCGTACTGGCGGATTCATCCGCTTATCTCCCGGAACTTTGCGAACACCATGTGAGCGGGCATCTTAAGGTCGCACCCGAACACATAACTCAGCACGTTCTTGATATTATGCACAAGCCTTCCAAAGATGTGTTTGAGGAATTTAAAAACAAGTTTGACGCCTTGAACAAGGAACTCGGGAAAAAGCAGTATATTCTTCCCTATTTCATGTCAGGCCATCCCGGCTGTACTGTGGAGGACATGGTTGAACTGGCTGAGTACATACGCGACAATAATCTCTATACTGAGCAGGTGCAGGATTTCACACCCACGCCGATGACTGCTTCGACGTGTATGTATTATACCGGAATCAATCCTTTCACGATGGAAAAGGTGCATGTTGCAAAAGGAAGGGAGAAAAGGATACAGCGCGCTTTGCTTCAGTATAAGGACGATAGGAATTATGAGTTTGTGTATGAAGGGTTGAAGATGACGGGGCGGGAGGAACTGATTGGAGAGGGGCGGAAGTGCTTGATACAGAAATGACAGGGAAATCGTATATCAAAATGCAATAACCCTTAAATACATGACAAAATCATTTTAGAATATCATTAAAGGATTTTCTATGGGCAGCTCTATTGAAACAGTTAAGCATCTGTCAAAAGACCTTGGGATAAACGAAGATATTCTCATACGTGAAGGCATCATCGAGTATATAAAATCCAGAATAAAGGCTTGTATGAGGGATAGGCTGGAAATTATATCCAGATATAAAATATCCTCTCTGGATGAATTTGAAAAAAAAGTGCGGGAAGGCAGCATTCCTGAACATCCCGGTTGGGAAGATTTGATAATTCTTGAAAATCTTGAAAATACAATCAAGAAACTGAAAAAGGAACTCTCGCATGTTGGAAACATATCTTTTTCTTGAATCAATCGCGAGACAATTCAAAGAAGTTGTTCTGGAAACAAAAATAATTAAACTTCCATCAGGCGAACCTGCTAAATTGAGAATCGAGCTGATTGACGGCAGTTTTGCAGATATCTGGATTTCGAGTTCTGGAAAATATTCATATCATTGGGACAGGTCTGAAATTGATGGAACAATATATCGTTACGATAACGCCCCACATAAGGTCTGGGCATATTTGACTACATTTCCGCACCATTTTCATGAGAAATATGAAAAAACTGTGATTGAAAGCGACTTGCCATCAAAGCCTGAGATGCAAATGAAAAAGTTCATGGATTTTATACGTAAAACATTGGTGCGATAAGGGACGGAGATTACTCCTCTACCTCAAACTTCTCCGTCCTCAACTCACCGTTCTCCTCAATCAACTGCTCTACCTTCTGCTGTGCGTTTTTCAACTTATCATTGCATTCCCTCACAAGCTTAATCCCCTTTTCGAAAAGCATAAGGCTCTCATCAAGCGAAAGCTGCCCCTTTTCCAGTTTTTCAACTATTCCCTCAAGCTCCAAAAGCGCTTCCTCAAAACTCATTTCCATGTGCATACCTCTTTGTCATTTACTTTGCATTTGATTTTTCCATCATTAACTATTATCGAAAGCTCATCCTTTTTCTCAACATCACCTATGCTGCGCACAAGCGTTTCTCCAGGCAGTTTCAACGTTATGCTGTAACCCCGCAACAGCGTCCCGAGCGGGCTGACTGCATCGAGTTTGCCTGCATGCGCATTGAAAACCGACGTTTTTGATTCCAGGATTCTCTTCAAACTCAATATCTGCCGCTGCGCTATTTCATCCGTATATTGCATGTAATCTGCCAGCCGCTCTAATAATAAGCGCGGCTCGACACCTACTTTCAGTTCGGAAACATGGTTTATGCTGTCACTGACACTGCGCCTCTGTATTTCGATTAGCCTGTCGCCCAGCCTGTTTATGTGATTTGCAAGCTCAGCCCTGTCAGGCACTGCAATTTCTGCCGCTGCCGATGGAGTCGGGGCGCGGACATCGGCCACAAAATCCGCAATCGTGTAATCGGTCTCATGCCCCACGGCGGATATGATTGGTATTCTTGAATTGAAAATCGCCCGTGCCACGAGTTCTTCATTGAAAGCCCAGAGGTCTTCGATCGAACCGCCACCCCTTCCCAGAATAATCAGGTCAACGCCAGTTCTATTGAGAGCGGAAATCGAGTTGATAATGCTTTGTGTCGAGTATTCTCCCTGCACTATTGTAGGGATAAAAAGCAGATTTACAGGATAGCGCCTTTTGATTACAGTCAAAATATCATGAAGGACGGCGCCGGTGGGCGATGTGGCGATGCCGATTTTTTGGGGGAACCTTGGCAGGGATTTTTTATGCTCGGGCGAGAACAGCCCTTCCATTGCAAGTTTGTTTTTCAATTGCTCGTATGCTTTATAGAGTTCCCCGATACCGTCGGGCCGGATTGCCCTGACCTTTAACTGGTAAACGCCCTTTTGCTCATAGACATCCAGGTCTCCCAGGACAAGCACCTTCATGCCGTGCTCCAATTCAAATTTCAGGTTCTTGCCGTACCATTTGAACATGACGCATTGGAGCTGGCTTGCCTTATCCTTCAGTGTAAAATAGCGGTGACCTGATTTATGGTTTGTGAAATTTGAGATTTCACCCCTTACCCAGACGTCGTTCCACTGTCCCGAAGTCAGGATACTTTTTACAGCAAGGGTGAACTCATGCACTGTATAGATGCCTTTCTCTTCAAAAACCATAGTTATTTGATATATTATTCCTGATATGTATCTGCTTTGCGATAGCGATGTGAAAGTATTAATTACTAGATAAAACTGTCAAGCGGCCTGATACTTTCCAGTTCTTCTTTGCTGATTACAGCTTCGGCAAGTATATTTTCCCTGATATTAACGGGCGCGCCGCATCTAAGGGCAATCGCTATGCAGTCACTTGGTCTTGCGTCCAGTTCAAAATGCTGCCCATCCCATGAAACAGACATCCGCGCATAATAAACACCTTCATTTAATTCATCTATCAGGATACTGTCAATCTTTGAACTCATTTTTTGAAGTAGAGAAACGAACAGGTCATGGGTCATAGGTCTTGGCGGGATGTCACGGTTCAGCGCCGCATTGATTGAAATCGCTTCAGATAAACCGATATAGATAGGCATAATGCGTCTTGAACTGTCTTCAAGAAGTACAATCGGTACCGGACCCGGTGCTTTCTCAATCAAATACACGCCTTTAATCGTTACCTGCAGGATTGTGCCGTTCATTACGGTATTATTAATAAGCGGGGTAATAAGTTTTTCCGAAGCTTGAATAAAAAAACTTAATATAGATTAAATGAATTAAGCAAGGGTGATTAAATGTCCTTAGCAAGTAATATATTAAAGATGTTGGTAGGTATAGTGATTTTAGTTATTGGTATAATCTGGTATGTTCCAAAATCACTAAACGGTCTTGGGTTTTTTACGCAACTTGAAGATTTATTGAAAGCAACAATCGGTCTCCTCCTTCTGTTCGTTGGGTTAATCGTTGCTTGGATGGGATATGACGATTACAAGATGGATAAGGAAATGGCAAAGGAAGAGAAAAAAGAAGAACCCAAAAAAGAATAAATGGCTTAGGGGAGAAAGAGATTATTTCTTCTGTAATATAACAGGTTAATATTCAGATATTCTCCTCTGGTTTTTACTGAATTTCTCAACCAGTTTTTTTGAAGTTTCCCACGAGCTTCTGGCAAAATCCGGGAGCGACCCATATTCTTGGATCCAATTTTCAAGGAACATGATGGTTTTGGGGTCTGCCGGATAGCCGCTTCCGATTTCCACACCAGCCTTTTTTTCCAGTTCCTTTATCAGGGCATCTCTCTTTACTTTTGCAAGGATGGAGGCAGCAGAAACAATAGGGTATTTCACATCAGCATTGTGTTCCGAAGTGATTTCCAAATCTCTTGTATATTTTTTCCTGATATTTTCCCCGAAACGGTCAGCTATTACATCCGCAGCGTCCACAAAAGCATGGTCGGGTTTTAGTTCTTCAAGGACTTTTGCATAAGAAACCACCATTATCTCGTTCATTGTCATAATTTTGCGAAGTTCATCTATCTGGAATGGGCTGACTTCAAGGATGAAATATTTATCGACCAGCTTTTTTATCTCGATCGCAAGAATTTCCCGTTTTTTAGCGGTCAATTGTTTTGAATCCTTCACCCCCAGTTGTGTGAGGGTATCCAGCTTGTTTTCATTAAGAAGCACCCCCGCAACGCACATGGGACCGAGCACAGGCCCTTTGCCAGCTTCATCTATGCCCGAAATCATTTCTATGCCCTCTGGTTATAATACCCTGTCCGAAGTCGTTATCTCCGTACCATAGATATTTTTCATGTACTTGAGAGCATATTCATGGGCTTCTTCATCGATTGAAGCGGTACAGTCGCGAAGTACAATAGTATCATATCCTGAAAAATAGGCAAGAGCGACATCATTCTGGATACATATATCCGTACTTACTCCCGTAAAAATCAGGGTATCTATTCCCATTTTTTTAAGGATTTCAGGTAAACGGGTATTCGCAAATCCGCCATACCATCTCTTTTCGATTACAATATCCGTGTTTTCAGGTTTGAGTTCAGGTATTATTTCCGAACCTTCAGTGCCTTTCATGGCATGTTCTCCCCAGATTTTCATCTCCCGGTCAGTGGGGGTATGGACATCACGCAGGTATATTATCGGAATGCCTTGTTTTCTTGCCTTCTTTATAAGATTAGCAATATTTGGAACTATTTTCCGGGCGCGAACGCTGCCCAGTCTTCCTGTTACGAAATCATTCAACATATCCGCCACAATAATTGCTTTTTTCATATGCAACCTCCATAATCAATGTTAGTGTTTTTTTATTTAAGTGTTGTTCACTCAAACTTAAAAAATAGATGGAATATTTGATGGACAGGTTGGGGAGTGGGGGTTAGTGTATTTAAAATTAGTTACCTGCCCATCACCTCCGATACATGACTTCATTATATTTAAATCTTACCTATTGCGGATGCTATCACCGGAGCCACGCTTACAACACTTACACCCTTATCTATAGTATCGGTGGCGATAATTCCTTTCACGCCTGCTTTAAATAATTTCAGAATGGCATTATTTGAGAAGACCGGATGCACACAAGCTGCAAACACCTCATGAGCGCCCTGCTTCCTGAGCAATGATATGGTCTCTGCCATCGTCCCGCCTGTTGAAATTATATCATCGATAATTATTACATCCCTTCCCCGAACATTTATATTTTTAGGCTGGATGGTTACGCTCTCTCCGCTCAAACGTGTTTTATCAAGGTAATCGCAATCAATGCCAAGGTCTCTTGCCGCGTTCCTTGCAAGAGCAATAGCACCATCGTCAGGCGCGACTATAAGCGGATCTTTGAATTCCATATTTTTTATGTATTTTCCTATCACCGGGGTCGCATCAAGATTTACCGCTTTTGCATCAAAATAGTCAAGTATGCTTTCAGCATGAATATTGATCGTAAAGACATTATCAGCTTTTATCGCCCTTGCCAGGGCCCGCGGGCTTATCGGTTCTCCCTTCCTGAATTGCTTATCCTGCCTCGCATAACCCATATACGGGATTACAACATTAATCCTGGATGCCCCGCTGCAGGCATCAATTAACTGGAGTAGGGTAATAAAATCAGAATCGTTGACAGTGCTTTGAATTATAGTGACACTATCGCCGTCAAAATCATCCATTATGCGGGTATATAATTCCCCGTCCGGAAATTTCTTGAATTCGCTAACCAGCAAATTTGATTCCAATTCCTTTGAAACTCTCCCTGCAAGCAGTTGTGAAGCAGGACCGCCAATAATATCCAATTCAATACCTCATGCCCTGTAATAGATAGAAAGAATATAAAGAATTGGTTTAAAGTGTGAATTTTTATCTTGATGATAATATGTAATGTATTATCGTTATATTTATGTACTGCTTTAGCTATTTAAAAACGCCGCAGAAGTAAAGATTATAAGAGGATGTTTAACCGCAAAAACGATAGTTTGGAACATTATGCGTGTTTTAACACATAAACTTATAATAAAGCGGACTAATAATCCACATATACAACCCCGGGAGAAAAATACATGACGCTATTTATTGAAATCAAAAATCTTCGTGTTGGCTTTGATGGAGTCGATGTTCTTAAAGATATTAACTTTGAAATCAAAGAAGGCGAGATTGTCGGGATATTGGGCAAAAGCAGCGCAGGCAAATCTATTTTGATGCATGTGTTAAGAGGAGTGGAAACCTTTGATGATATCTCAGGAAGTGTAATATATCATCTTGCAAGATGCAGTGGCTGCGGATTTATCGACCTTCCGAGTAAAGTGGGAACGGCATGTCCTAAATGCAATGCAAATTTTGAAGGGCTTGATGCTGATTTCATAACACTGCCAATCCATGACCCGTTAAGGCGTGACATAACAAGAAGAATTGCCATCATGCTGCAAAGGACGTTTGCCTTGTATGGTGATGAAAGGGTTATCGTGAACGTTATGAACGCACTCCAGGAGATAGATGAGATGGGTCCCACTGCAATTCACAGGGCTGCGGATTTGCTTGACCAGGTTAATCTCTCAAACCGGATGATGCATATCGCAAGAGAACTCTCAGGCGGTGAAAAACAGCGTGTTGTCCTTGCAAGGCAGCTTGTAAAAAATCCCATCCTGCTGCTTGCGGATGAGCCGACGGGTACTCTTGACCCCAAAACAGCGGATTTGGTTCATGAAAGCATTTTGAACGCAACAAAAAATTTCAAAATGTCGCTCGTTATCACCTCGCACTGGCCAAAAGTAATCGAAGAGCTTTCACATAAGGCCATATGGCTTGATGAAGGGAAAATAATAATGATAGGCGATCCTTCGGAAGTCTCTGCAGCGTTTATGAAAGAAGTCGGGAAGATAGGCGAACAGGAAGAGGTAAAGAT
>JBAVMS010000036.1:0-78202 GCA_049690315.1 Candidatus Methanoperedens sp. | reverse complement strand
CTTTTGCATATTACAACAAGTACCGGCTCAAAACTTGTTCCTTCGCCGCCTATGCCTCTAATCTCTGCCCGCCTGATCATTTTTTTAAAATTCTCTTTGAAGTATCTTATTCTCGTATTTGATTGTTTCAGGAACTCTTCCATCGATATTTTTTTAGTTTCGAGCTTCAGGCAGGTTTTGATATGCTGCCACATGCTTGTACGATTCGTAAACCTGCTTCTCACTAAATTTATATCTATGCCGTACTGATCAAATACACGCGACATCAATTCATAATCTTCTGTAGATATTTCCTCGGAATCAAATACTTTCCTGACAGTAGTATATAATTCAGACAATTTAACGAGCGGCATCTCTCTGCCTTTGCTTTTCTCTTTGAATATATTCTCCAGGATTTTTCTATTGAAATAATGTGTTATTGCCGGAGCGCCTTCCCTTTTACCGTTCAGGCCAAGATATAATGATTTGAGTTCTTCGTTTATCTGATTCTTGTCAAATCCTTCATTATCGATTGTACGGCATATTGCACATGTCATTATGGTTTCGAGGCTCCGTTCTGTTTCTTGTTAATATTAACAAGAGTTATAGTATATAAATCTTTTTTTCTGTCCGATTTCTGACAATCAAAGGTTCATAAACTTTTATTTGTTTTTATATTTATTTCCTTTTTTTATTTTTAGAAAATGCTTCTCAAGTATGCGGTCTATGCTCTTTGTACTGAGGATAATGCTTTGTTTTTCAAGGATCTGAGCTATGTCATTTAATTTTAATGCTGGATTGCCTATGAATACTTTAACTATTTCTCTTTCAACATCATCAGTAACTTTCAAGTTATATGCCCCGCCGCGCTTATCCATAAGGCTGCGCCAGCCATGTTTTTCGAATGCTTCAATGATATAGTAAATACTCCTGGGCGTGAGACCAAACTCCTCTGCAAAATCAGCAGGTTTTTCGCGGGCATAATAACGGCGAATTATTTCTAACCGCATGAGAACTTTATCTTTAAGAATACGCTCCATATATTCACTGTTTTTGATATTTTGTTCTTTTTGCATAATATCTTATTTTAACTCATTGTATTTAATATTTATGAAATATTGATTGACTTTTTCAAAATGTTAGAAAAAATGAGATAAACAGTAAAAAAAGATGACTTTACGAGAACTGGAACCATAAGATTAAACCATAAACCCATATGTTTAAACTGATGTGAACGGGAAGGCAAACTTGAAGAGATAGCCTAAAAAACTAAAAGCGTTGTTCGCGAAGGTTTCTGCAGAGATTGCGCCAACTCTATGGATTTTGAATATACAGGCTCCTAAGAGTGAGAATACTCCCTATCCAAGTTTTAGAAATCACGCGGCTTAACCAGATATTCCCTGAGTTTAATGTCAAAAAATCTATTTGAAGAATTCGCTTTAACAATAGCAGCAGTATCTGCTCCTCTGCCTGTTCCAGCCACTGCAATAACATCTGAGAATGGAATAAGTCCGGCGTCCGCACTCATGGCAACAATCTCAACAACCACTTTTGTTCCTTGACCAAAGATTCTCAGGGTATCAGCTACTATCTGTTCATAAGATAGAGAGCCTTTCTCCTTAAGTGCAGTACCAAGACCTCTTAAAACCATAGTTCCGGTGTGAACCTTTCCACCCATATTCTCGATTTTCTTTTTTATTTCCGGGTCAACGTTTGGAGATCCGGCTCTCTAATGCCTGTATTATGCGTAACCACTACCAGTTTTATTCCTGTACCTTTCAGGATCTGGGCTGCAGCAAGTGCTGTCTCTCCAAATGTCGATGCAACAACGATATGACTGATTCCACGCTTTAATGCCTCTTCTTTAGCAATTTGCAAAGTTTTCTGAGTGTTCTCCGGCCCTGCTTTTTCAAAATACATTTGTATCACCTTTTCTTATCATATCTCTCATCTCTGGTTAAGCAATCAAATATAGATATAAGTGAAATAGGGGTGAGACGCCTTAATGCTTGCGAATAGTGCCATAAAGTCTGCTTATGAAAAATTCCATGCCCTCTCAAGAATTCTCAGCAGAAAGAAGCTTGTGTTCAGTCTACTTTCATAAGGATGACGTTCCCAGCCGATCCATAAATCACGAAGAACCAGTGGCGCTGTTTTGGGTGCGAAAAAAATGGAAATGTAATACAAGTTAGTGATGGAGATGGAAACCGTCCCGAAGGGAAAATAGGTATATCCAGTACGCGGTGAGCCCTGACCCGCCCTAACGTAAAAATATGCGGAATTTAGATGCGCCCTCATGCAGTGAGCGTAAAAAAAAATATCCGTCACCGCGTTTCGCCTGCCCGCCCTAATGAGAGGCATGACGGCTGTGGGAGTAATGGTTGCGCTGCAGTTCGGCGAAACCTTTACCCCTCAGACGGCATTTGAAAAGGGCGGCAGCAGCGAATGAAATTTAATAGGCGGTTCTGCGCATCCGTTTTATGTGTTTGACTTCAAACGTTTCTAGAGTTGACATACTATATAGCTATCATAAAACATATTATGACGGATTATTATCAGTACATGAATTTAAGTGATACCTCTAAAAGTTTCGAAATTTAATTAATTGGTAACAGAATTAATGAAAGAATATGAAATAAAAAAGACAAATAGAACTTTATCGTCATGAAGGATTGTAAGGTAAAAGATCAGAAGCATATATACGACAAAAAATGATTTCGGATGAAGGAAGTAGTATGAGAAAGGTGACGAGGGTACCGCTAAAATATGACATTAGTTATTACTAGGGTTTGTAATCTCGGCATCGTGATGGTTGCTGATTCGGCAGAGATGGTAAAAAACAAGATAGAATTTAATGGAAGTGAGGGGTATAGATGGGAACGAAGGGAAACCCCATATCAAAAATTATTTGGTGTTGATGGGACAAAAGTAGGAATATCGATGTGGGGGGCGGCAGATATTGGTTCGCTTAAAACAAACAAATGGGTGGAAAAATTTATAAAAAATGATATAATCGGAGATATTAGTGTTTGTGACATAGCGAATAAATTGGCATTAAGGCTTAATCAAGAATTCGAAAAATTCGATAACGGTGTGGCTAATAAAAGGACTGGTTTTCATGTTGCTGGTTTTGATACTAATAAACATGGGATACCAGTCCCATCATTCTATCATGTACATAATGGACATTATAAAGCTACATATTTTAAAAAGAGATATTTCGAATTTTCGCCAGTAGAGGAGGTATTTAACTCAGAAAACAAAACTCCGGATAAAATAAAAAGTTTTAAAATTTTAAGGGGAAAATGGTATGCAGAAGTAGATGATAATAATCCTCCTCTTAGAAGATTTATCGCTCATCCTGATTACATTGATGCAAGAGATCTGACCACAGGTCGGACCACATGGAACGGAGATTTCGTAATCTTATTTGAGTTATTTAAAGACGCTTTTGAAGGTAAAATGTCTATTCAAGATATTCAAGAATATACAGGATTTTCAATTCCACCAGAATTATCGTCTCAAGCTTTTCAATCCATTATAGCTATTAAAAATGCAATAAGTTTGTCTCAGTTGGCAAAGTCTGTTGTATCATTGATCAAAATAATTGAAAAGATTCATTTATCAAACGGATTTCCACACATCGGTAGTCCGATAAGAGTTTTAACTATTTCTAAAGAAGGAAAAGAAAAATTTTATATGATATGACAAGTTAAAATCAAATGTGGGGATATCTTATTATTAGAATAACAGAAAAACTGTTTATCCTATTTAGCCTTACATCTTATTACTTTCGTGCCCCATTCCATTAACAAAGACCAGAACAACAAATAGGTGATAATTATTCCTCATACACCTGCGCCGGGATGCTCTCGACCCCTCTGTCGGGAGTCCTTGACTCTATACCCGGCGCTCTACTGCCATATCGAACCTATCGCCTTAGCAACCGTGCTTCAGTAAGTATCCTTTCACTAAATCGACATTTAATCCCTTCTCGTTGCACAATCTCTGATAAAAAGAACCGTCTATTTGAAGAACGGGCGCGCTCATAGCAAACACCCCATTTATCCTGAGCTCCGTAAGTCCCGCGGGTGTCGCCATATTTACTTCACTGAACTCCAGTCCCGTCTTCTTAAGCAGCTCTTTCAGCACCACGCAATTCGGGCACGTTGGTGTTGAGTATACTGTAATTTTCATCTTAATCTCCTTTTATTCCTCTTCTGTCTCCTCTGATATAAACTGAACCTACCGCCACCATTGACACAGCATACTGGCAAAGCCTTATTAAGTAAGAAAGTAAGAAAGTAATATCATGGCAATAGAAGTCGAGTTCACAAAAATGTCCACAAAAGGTCAAATAGTGATTCCTAAAAAACTCCGCGAGGGATTTGAAGAAGGAACACCATTTGCAGTAATCCGGGATAGAGATACAATCCTTCTCAAAAAAATAAAACTCCCTGGTATTAAAGAATTTGAATTTCTTGCAGAAAAAGGAGAAAAGATAGCTAGAGAACGAGGAATAAAAGAAACAGACGTTGATGAAATCATCCATAAACACCGCAAAGTACAGGATTAAAATATGGTAAAGGTAGTTGCTGATACCAATATTTACATTTCAGCTTTGTTCTGGCGCGGAAATCCGTACAAGTTCATCCATCTATGCTTTGAGAGAACAGCCGAATTGGTGATATCAAATCAAATTATCAATGAACTTGAAAGAATACTTTTAACTGATGGGAAATTTGAACTGCCGCGAGAAGATGTGGCTTTATACTCAGAAATAATCTTAAGCCATGCTGAACTTGTCTCTCCTGCCATCACTTTGAATGTCATTGTTAAGGATCCTGCAGATGACAGGATATTGGAGTGCGCTGTTGAAGGGGAGGTAGATTATCTGGTTTCAGGGAACAAACATCTTCTTGATGTTAAGGAATTCCGGGGGATAAAAATCGTGACTGCAAGACAGATACTTGAAATCCTTGGAGTTTGATATACTAATTTCAGCTATGGACTTCCTAACTCGGGAAAATCCGGCTTATATCGGATTCAAATTCATGAACCCGCCCGATCTCAGCACCGCGGTGCGAAATATGGCATCATCGAATTATTATTGATAAAATCGCAAATGTGGAGAAGATTAAGCCACATGGAGACACAGAAACATTGGTAGTATGTTTTATATGTTAGAGAGATCTATCAAACTAAAAAATCGTAATTTTTTTGCTAATTGGATTTCCTCAAATATGGAAGGTGTTTAATCAAAGGTTATTTCTTTCGGTATGTCATTTCTTTTTCAAGGTCTTCAATGGAACATCCTGATCGAACCCCAGCAAGCCGCACTAGCGGAAAATTTAAAAATCCAGAAAAATCATCCCACAGATTAGTAGATTTCTTCAAATGGTTTTTCAATAGAAGAAGAGCTGACTGGCCAAAATGGATCGATTCAAAACCCGGCTCTGCACCGGTTTCTCAGGTGAATGGCAACGAAATAAGAATAACGTTCGTAAATCATTCCACATTTCTTATTCAGGTAGACGGGATAAACATTCTCACCGATCCTATCTGGTCAGATCGAGCAGGTCCCTTATCTTTTGTGGGAGTAAAACGTGTCAGAGCTCCAGGAATTAAATTTGAAGAACTTCCACACATTGATGCTGTTCTTGTTAGCCATAACCACTATGACCACATGGATATGCGAACACTGAAGGCATTGGAAAAAGAATTCTCTCCACTTTTGGTAGTCGGGCTGGGTAACAAGAAATTCCTTGAAAAGAAAGGGTTTAGCAGGGTAGAGGAACTCAACTGGTGTGAGAAAACATCTCTTTCAAATGGCATTCGCGTCTTTTTTGTCCCAGCACAGCACTTCTCAGGCCGCACTCCATGGAATATAGATAAAAGTCTCTGGGGCGGATTTATGATTGAAAGTTCCCATGGACAAATTTATTTTGCCGGAGATACAGGTTTTGGGAAATTCTTTGAAAGGCTCCATGCGAATTTCTCTGACATCAAGGTTGCACTGCTACCGATTGGTGCTTACGAACCGCGATGGTTCATGAGTCCTGTTCACATGAATCCTGAAGATGCAGTAAGAGCACATCAAATATTAAAACCAAATGTCAGCATTGGTGCCCATATTGGGACTTTTCATTTGGCGGACGAAGGTTTTGATGCTCCAGAGAAGCAATTAGGAATAAACCTAAGAGAAAATTGTTTGGACTCGAAGGAGTTTATCATCCTTGTCCCTGGTGAAAGTGTCACAGTTTCCTGTACCAAATGATACTTGAATTTTATTAAACAGTACATTGCTTCTACTTATCTTTTCCACTACCTGTAATCAGAGGATAAAGACATACAGCTAATGCAATATCAGTCAGGGTGTTAAGGTTGAGCCCTCCAAGGTACACAAAATCAGTGCGTTACAAACTACAAATGTTTGGTATCAAAATAATAACTACCCTTCGTTAATTGGTTAAAAACACCGGAGGTATAAAAAGATGGTAATGGAAGAACTGATGCTTGATAAGCAAGGGAACATTGGCAGGATCGGGACATGAGTAGTTTTTATTTAGACATGGCTGGCTATTAACCCGATATCGGCTGTTTCACAGTTATTACTCGGGTCCTCCCATTTTTACCCCTGTTCTCAACGCTTATATCTACCAATTTTGCATTAATCAGCTTGTTCAGCGCCTTATGAAACGTAGTATATCCTTTTTTTGTGCGTTTATGAAATTCATCGAAAAGCTCACCTGCCTGCGATGTACCCATCTCAGACGCCGCATTGAAGAGCGCGATTTCAATATCTGTGAATACATTCAGATATCTTTTCAGCCTATCTTCCGAGGCTTCGATGAGCGCGTTATCAATGTCATTGAAATTTACAGTCTTAGAAGCGCGCATTTCAGCATTAATAATAGATCGTTTCAGGAGTTCGATACCGAACCTGATATCTCCTTTGGGAACGGTGCAGCCTGTTATTTTCTCGATAATCACTTTCTCTACAACATTCGGGTATAATCCGATTTTTACCCGCCTATCCAGGATATCAAAGGTTTCATCCCAAGTATATCCAGGAAATTTAACAATTGTTGGTTTGTATATCGAGGTCATATCATCCAGTGGTGGATATGAAATGCTGTGTACAGCGCCTAAACCGATATTAAGTGGATATTCTTCATGAAGTCTTAAAATATTATTCACCACATCATGAAAAATACCCTTCGAAATCAAAAAATCCGCATCATCCAGTATCACAAACATGCTCTTGTTTTTGGCGACGAGCGTTTCTGCAACCTTTCCATATAATTTTTTCAATGCTATTCCTGAGAGGGGCAGCTCTATTCCAGTCATCTTCTTGTAGATTTCCGCAAGTACGGAGTAATGTGTCTTTGTATACCTGCAGTTGACATAAGCCAAAATGAGGCTTGAAGGGGATATCTGTTCTGCCTGCTCAATGATTTTTTTAACCGAAGTGGTCTTTCCTGTTCCGGGCGGACCAATGCATATTATGTTCTGCGGATGCTTGCCATCTATCCCGGGAGCTATAGCATACCCTATTTTTTTTATCTGCAGGTCTCGATAGAGAAACTCATCCGGGACATATCCAAGCTCAAATATTTCCCTATCCTTAAACAGCGTCTGCTCCCATGCAAGGAAATTTTTCATCGTATACCTCTAAGGCGCATTTTTTGTTATTTTAGGTTCTGATGCGCATGTTTGATTTGTGAAATTTGTTTTCATTGATATTAAAGATTCAGTGAGCGGGGTGAAAGTATTCAAGTGCTTATTTTCCTGGATTCCACGCGCTCTTTATAAGGCTCTAAAATAGCAGGTTCCTGCCTTATCAAATCCATAAGTTCCATTGTGAGAGATATCTTTTCCTTATCACTATTTATAGCTGTAACCAGGTCAAGCGCTGCGCCGCATTTATAGCAGAACTTGCCTTTAGTTCTTGCTCAGCTACTTCTATCCCCTGTTTTAGAAAATAATTTCACAGCCTGGATTATGGCCCGTTCGACGGGCGAAAAAACAGGCAGCAAGTCATCTGGTGTTGCTGCCAGCAACTCGACTTTTTGTTTCAGGTCGGTTGGGAGGTTATTCATGCTGTGACCTCCACAGCGATGCCGAGGATGGGAATGGCATCAATAGTCGTTCTGATTGATCTCAACTTACCGAGAAGATTCGAGTTCATATATCACACCACTTTTCTCTCTCATAATATATATACATAATCTTTTATTTTTATGTTAATATTAACAAGAAATTATCATATTAATATTAATAAGAAATGTGTGCGCACCATGTGGGTATTTCATTCGCACCCATCGATCGCATGCTCTGCCCTGCTGGATTCTTCCCATTCCCTCCACTCCTGCGCTCCTTCGATTGTGAACGGGCTGCTCGTGGGCGTATTATCCGCAAGCTGAAGCAGAATGTTCAAAAACCGTTCGCTTTCGCTCGTATCGAAAGCCTTATTCTTTCCTGGATATTTTCTCATATGTTCATTCCTCTGTAACAGGAATGACCCGCACCCCTGGACGCTACAACCATTATATATCTAGACGAAAAAAACGTAGGATTGCAACACCAAAAGAAGTAGCAGAATTTGAGGGCATGAATAAAGGGGATTATATTGAGACAGATAATCCGTATCCAGATAATGCGCTATATCACATCCTCATAAGCCAAATTTGTAAAAATATGGTAAGATGTCAGCGTTATTTAACACTTTTTGCTATAGCCTCGGCAAACATCTTTTGAAACTCCGGATTGGCCTGCAACGCTGCAAATACTTCAGGTATAAGCTTACTCTTATCTTCGACTTCCTTAGCCATTCCCGAGTCCAGAACAAGCGCGCACTGATGGCACACCCGTGCCTCCGGGACGAGAACTACGTGGCAGCGCGGACATTGTTTAAGTGTTACTGGCTTATCTTCTTCCGAGCTAAGGCCGTGCTTAGCATATATCGACTTGACCATGTCCTTATCTCTGAAATTGCCGTATATCCTTAGCATTCTGTCGCTATCTGGAGCCCAACCCGCCTGGAACTTTATCTGCTGGTCACTGAAGTCTTTTAGCATCATGTCCGTAACACCCTGGTGCCTAAAGAGATGAAAGAAGATCTTCTTTTTAATGCCCGCGCTATCTACAATACGACTAAGTGTCATTCTCAATGTGTTATATGTCATAGCTTTGTGCTTATCCTTACCCGTGAGGTTTACCCACAACGGCGCCTCCGGATCATCTTTACAAGGGTGCACGCTGATCCACTGATTAAGAAACCCCGTGCTCCATGTTAACGGGACAGGCTTGGGTTTTGTGGTCTTCAGATTCTGGCTTGTAGGGCTCAAATAGAGTAGAGCACCATGCTGGTTGAACTCCACCCCCTTTAACCTGAGAGTCCCAAGCGCGCCTATCCGCAAGGTACTATCAAGAGCCACGGCAACCAGAGCTTTGTCTCTCGGCTGAATGCAGGCATTAAGCAATTTATCGAGCTGCTCCTTGTTCAACAAGTCACTCGGCTGAACTGGTGTCTCCTTATGTGGCAAGTGAATCTGCCTTACCCATTTTGGGGCCTCATCATTTGTAACCCATTTAAAGAACTTCTTTGTGACCTTACGGTAGTTGTAGTCAACCATCCCCCTCGCTTCCAGGCTGTCCGTTAGCGCATCATAATCGAGCTCTGTTACGGTGTCTAAATCCTTGTTATAGAAAAGCGCCATCCTGAGAGCTATGTTCAAGTCGTTCGTGTAAGTGCTCTTCTTATTCCCGTTCTTCTTGCTGCTCTTGACGTATCCCGCTATGAGTTCTCTGTTCCTTTCCGATATCTGAGCTTCGTTCAGCCTTCTAACCGCAGCTTCATACCCCTTATCAAAGCCGTGTATATCATCCGGATTGCTCATACCCCATATATTTTCACGGGGGATTATATACATGATGTGTATAGTCCCGGGCGGATTCGAACCGTCGTCTCCGGCTCCAAAGGCCAGAAGGATTGACCGCTACCCTACGGGACTGAAGGCTAAATCGTAACTAAACTACTTATTCTTTATGTTGGTTATCATACGAAAAATGCAAATATCATTAGAGTCAATTTGACCGCATGGAACAAACTCTCAAGGGGACTATAATTCTTGGCGATGAGTTTGAGCCCGTTGATGGTTATATCACTATAGAAAACGGCATAATAAAAAATATCGAAGAATCCGATATTTCCACCGATACAATAATCGCCCCGTGTTTTGTGAACGCGCATACGCATATAGGCGACTCAGTCATAAAAGACCCGCCCCGGATGACTTTGGCCGAGCTTGTGCAGCCACCTTTCGGATTAAAACACAGGATTTTAAAAGAAACATCGCATGATGACCTTGTCGTCTCAATGAAGGCAACCATTGGCGATATGATAAAAACGGGCACATGCGCTTTTGCTGATTTCCGTGAAGGCGGAATATCAGGAGTCCTGGCACTTAAAGAGGCGTTAAATAACAGCAAAATCGAAGCAAAGATTTTCGGAAGACCGCTTGCCCGTGAAATGGATTATCTTGATTCCTGCGATGGAACCGGATTGAGCAGCACCAATGACCTTGAAATTGGTTTGATTAAAGATATTGTCAGGCAGGCAAGAAAAAAAGGAAAAAAATTTGCAATACATGCAGGTGAAAGAGAAAGTTCCGATATATCTCATGCGCTTGAACTTGAACCTGATTTCCTGATACACATGACCCATGCGGGGAATAAAGACATTAAAGCGGTTGCTGCGGCTGATATTCCTGTTGTGGTCTGCCTCCGCTCAAACCTCATGACAGGGTCAGGGGTCCCCCCGATTAAAAAAATGCTCGACGAAGGAATCCTCGTTGCCGCAGGTACTGATAACGTCATGCTGAATTCTGTAAATATGTTCTCTGAGATGGAGTTTCTTGCCAGGACAAATATTTTTGATGACAGACAAGTATTTAAACTGTGCACACTAAATGGTGCAAAAATACTCGGATTGGAAAAGGAATCAGGCTCCATCAAAAAAGGGAAAAAAGCCAGACTGATGATATTAACAAAAGAGTCATATAATATGCAGGGTATAAGGAACCCATTAAGCAGTTTAGTTAGGCGGGCTAGACCGGATGACATTATCAGCATAATCTAAAATTAGAAGGAGGGAATTTATGGCAAGCAAATTATTTACGAAAATATTGATTGCAACAGACGGTTCGGAATACACTAAAAACGCGGTCGATTACGGGATTGACCTGGCAAAGAATACGGGCGCGAAAATACAAGCTCTTTATGTGGTTGATACTGCGGCATTTGCCTCAATTCCGATGGATGCGGCATGGGAAAGCATGTACGGTTTATTAAGGCAGGAAGGGGACGAAGCTACAAAATACGTGGCAGATAAAGCGGAAGCCTTGGGTCTGGAAGTTGACAGGAATACGATTGAAGGGCATCCTGCAGATGAAATAATCAAATTCGCTGAAAAGAACTCTATGTCAGTTATCGTTATGGGGACACTGGGAAAAAGCGGGCTTGACAGGTTCCTTCTTGGTAGTGTCGCTGAAAAAGTGGTAAGGATTTCAAAAATTCCAGTGCTTGTGGTTCGCGGGAAAAATAAAAAATAAGAAAAAATGAAAAAAGGAGAGAAATAATGGCTGATACTCCGGAAAGCATTACTGTTGAAGAAGTAATGGTAAGGGATGTTGCAAAAGTCGAGTTGCCAGGTTCAAGGGATGAGGTTCTTGAGATATTAAAAACAAAGCATATTTCCGGTGTCCCGGTTGTTAAAGGCGGTGAACTGGTCGGGATAGTGACAAGGACTGATTTATTAAAACATCCGGAAGAAGAACAAATTGCAATATTGATGACACGGAACCCACTTACAATAGGGCCCGATAATTCAATAGTGGAAGCAGCACGTATAATTATAGAACATAATATCAGGCGGCTGCCTGTTGTTGAGGACCATAATCTTTCAGGCCTTATAACCATAGCTGATATAGTCGGCGCTATTGGAAGGCTGAACATCAACACACCCATCAGTGAATTTATAGGGAATCATGTGGTTTCCGTCTGGAGCGAAACCCCTCTTTCAGTAGCAGGCGCTATCATGGAACTTGCCGATGTAAAAGCAGTCCCAATCCTGGATGCGAACCTGACGCTTGTCGGAGTGGCTGCAGATAAGGACCTTATAGCGGCAAGCATAATTACGGACAAAACCGAGATGTCAAATATGTCAGCGGGATCGGACGACGATGCGTGGACATGGGAATCGATGCGGGATACCATGAGCTTATATTACAGCGTTTCCAAAATCCAGCTGCCCAATTCGCCTGTAAAGGATATAATGAAACTCAAAGGGGAGCCGGAAACTGCTACATTAAGCTCGCAGGCCAGTGATTGCGCAAGGAAAATGAGGCGTAAAAGGATTGACCAGCTGCCTGTAATAAACAGCTCAAGAAAACTTCTGGGTCTTTTGCGTGATAAGGATTTGCTGAAGGCTATAATTTAGTATTCCGGCAAATTTCAATTTTTTGTGTGAAGCAATCAATAATAAGTTTTAATATCCATCTCCCCATTTTACCCCTCTATGCAGAAACGCGAGAATATCCTTATCGAAGCATTACCATACATCCGCGAGTTTTATGATTCCATGATGGTAATCAAGATGGGGGGCCATGCCATTGTCGACCCCGAAATTATGGAGATGATAGTGCAGGATATCGTCCTTTTAAAATTCGTGGGAATCCATCCTGTGATAGTGCACGGCGGAGGACCCGAGATCACGGAAAAAATGGAACGGATGGGAAAAAAACCGGAATTTGTGGCGGGTTTGCGGGTTACGGATGATGAAACGCTTGAAATTGCGCGAATGGTTCTCGTTGGAAACGTAAACAGCAAGATAGTTTCATTAATCAGCAAGCACGGCGGTAAAGGTATAGGTCTTTCAGGGAGCGACGGCAGGCTCATCGTAGCAAAGAAGTTAGCTCCCCAGCGTGTGACCGTTGGCGGCGTTGAGAAAGAAATCGACCTTGGCTGGGTTGGCGAGACCGAAGTTATCAATCCTGAAATAATCATGATTCTTGCAGGCAAAGGATACATCCCTGTCATCTCGCCAATAGCAACAGATGAAAAAGGGAATGATCTTAACGTAAATGCAGACACGGTGGCTGGAGATATAGCATCGGCTCTCGGTGCAAAAAAACTGATAGCTCTTACGGATGTACCCGGAATCCTGCGCAACCCGAAAGACAAGAAAACACGTATTTCCAGAATAGCTTTCGATGAGATTGATAAACTAATTGAAGATAACATCATAAGCGGCGGGATGATACCGAAGGTTAAATCAAGCGCCGCAGCACTGGGCGGTGGAGTTGAGCAGGTTCATATTATCGATGGCAGCGCCCCGCATTCGATGCTGCTTGAGCTTTTCACCCATGAAGGTATCGGAACGATGATTTACAGGAAAAAGTGATAGTGGTGACCGAAATAGAAAAGAAAATCGAAAAAGAACCGATTGTGAAAAGCACAACCACGGAAGAGAAGAAGCAGAAATTCATTGAAGCAATCAAAAAAACGGTATTCCCGGCATTTATAAGCGCAGCTTTTGCCATATTGTTTTTTGTAAAATTCGGTTTTGCCAAAGACGTTTCCTGGTTTTCGGTCATCCTGTTGATACTTCTCATCTCATATTACATCCAGAGGGTAATTTATCCAATAATTGGGGTCAAGGTAAAGGAATTTGAAACAAAAGACTGGCTGTATGTGGAATTCCTGGTCATAATTTACTTCTGGGTCATCTGGATACTCCTGTTGAATCAATAGGTGTTCAATGCGACTTGCTGTTTTAGACCGTGACAGGTGCCAGCCCAAAATGTGCGGGCTCCAGTGCATTAAATTCTGCCCCAGGGTGAGGACCGGCGATGAGACTATAATTATAGGCGAGGATGAAAAACCGGTCATCTCGGAAGAATTATGCGTGGGATGCGGCATCTGCGTCAACCGCTGCCCGTTCGGTTCAATAATAATTATCAGCCTGCCTGAGAAACTTGAGGAGGCGACGCACAGGTATGGTAAGAACGGGTTTGCATTATACGGGCTTCCAGTCCCGATTGTCGGGAAAGTGACAGGTATCCTCGGTCCGAACGGGATAGGAAAAAGCACAGCTATAAACATACTTTCAGGAACTTTGAAGCCTAACCTCGGGCGCGGAAGGATTGGATGGGAAGAGATACTTGAATATTATGCAGGTACCGCGCTTGCCGATTACCTTGAAGGCGTATCGAAAGGAAAGGTAAAGACCTCGCAAAAACCGCAGTATGTGGACATGATTCCCAGGAAATTCAAAGGGAAAGTCTCGCAGCTTTTATCAAAAACGGATGAAAGAGGAGTACTTAAGGAACTCGTATCAAGGCTCGATATCGCAGACATCACTGACCGCAAAATCGACGAATTAAGCGGAGGCGAACTCCAGAGAGTTGCGCTTGCGGCATGTGTCGCCAGGGATGCGGATTTCTATTTCATTGACGAGATAAGTCCTTATCTTGATATTTACCAGAGGATAAAAGCCGCCCGGATTATAAGGGAACTTGCTGAGAATAAAGCCGTAATGGTGGTAGAACATGACCTCGCAATCCTGGATTTGCTTGCGGACGTCGTTCATATCGCATACGGCACGCCTGGAGGTTTCGGTGTTATTACCCATCCTAAGGGAGTGAGAATTGGAATTAACGAATACCTGAAAGGTTTCCTGCGCGAGGAGAATGTCAGGATTCGCACCGAAGCCATAAAGTTCGATATTCATGCGCCGCAGGCAGCAAAGGATGTTCCTTCCCTCTTGAAGTTTGAACAATTCTCCAAAAAATACGAGGAGGGATTCGAACTCGTGGCACAGGGCGGCGAGATAAGAAAAGGCGAAGTCACCGGGATTGTAGGTCCGAACGGGATTGGCAAATCTACTTTCGTAAAGATACTGGCTGGCGAAATAGAACCAACGAACGGAAAGATAGATATAGATATCAAGGTTTCTTACAAACCCCAGTATATCAAAGCCGAGGACCCTGTTCTGGTCTCTGATTATCTTCGCTCTTTAAGCAGGGAAGTCGATACAAGTTATTACCAGACCGAGATTTTAAGGCCGCTTCAGCTTGAGCGGCTCATGAACCAGAAGCTTGACGATTTGAGCGGCGGGGAGCTCCAGAGGGTTGCCATAGCGGCGTGCCTATCACGAACTGCAGACCTTTATCTTCTGGATGAGCCGTCGGCGCATCTTGATGTTGAGCAGAGGGTGCTGGCTACGAAGGTCATCAGGCGCTTTGCCGAGAATAATAAGGTGACTGCGATGGTGGTTGACCATGATATTTACATGATAGACATGCTGAGCGACAGGCTTCTTGTGTTCGAGGGCGAGCCGATGAAGAGGGGTGAGGTTCATGGGCCTTTTGGTATGAGGCAGGGGATGAACAGGTTCCTGAAAGGTATTGGGATTACATTCAGGCGGGATGAGGAGACGAAGAGGCCGAGGGTGAACAAGCTGGGTTCGCAGCTTGACAGGACGCAGAAGTCTGAAGGGGAGTATTATTATAGCGTGGAGGGGAGTTGAAGTGGTGCATATCCGAGAGAAAAATTAGAATCATTCGATGTTTCGTGCACGTTTGAGCTTTGGCTCGCTATCGACTGATATGTTCCAGGCACCTTTAGCATTGTCGCGGAGGTCGTTGTCCTCAATTGTGCCGCCGCCTCCATCGTATACCCAAACAGCTTGGTAGCCGTTCTTGTTGATACGATTGCGGCGCAGCGTAGGATTTCCCCCCATCTTTATCAACACCCCAGAGTATGCATTGCCGAAAATGTCATTGTCCTCCAGCGTTCCCTGCCCATTTTCGTAAACGGAAACGCCGCCGCCTGCTTTGCTATCGTGTATGCGATTGCGGCGCAGGCGTGGGTCAGCACCACCATGAATAGCGACGCAGGTAAGACTCTGGCTTGTAATATCGCAATCTTCCAGTTCTAAGCGCCCCTGGACGATGTCTATGCCGTACCAATCACCCCCGCCCAACTGTTGTATGTTCAGATTAACTACCCGCCCCATGGTTGTCTTAAAAAGTAGTGTGTCCTTTCCGAGAGCCTGTACTACAACTTCACCGGGGGCGCCTTCGCCTATAATCTCAAGCGGCTTGTCGATGACAAGCCCTTCCTCATATAAACCCGGCTTGACAAGAATTCGGGTTCCGGGTCTCGCTGCTTTGATAGCTTCGGTAATGGTTAGATAGTCGCCGCGGTGCATGGGATCCACAACAAACATTGGAGGTTGAGTTTTTGCGGATGGACGGCCTGCAATACCGCTCTCCTTTCCACCTGATGCAATCTCTTGCATCACCGGTAGGAATTCTGTAGCCTGAATGCCCATGCCTTCTCGTCTCTTGCTTGAAGAGGACTTTGCCGGTTTTTTAGTTGGACGTGTGCGCTCCAATGCACCACGGATTTGAATTGCCAGTTTTGCTAATGTCTTGCCAACTTCTGGAGAAGTGAAGGGCTCAAATCTAAGCTCCCTCCAATCTGCACGCTGGCGTGCAGCAATTACCTGGGCCAACTCGTCAGTAGCACGTTTGGATTCGTCATCCAAAAGCGGACAGCCTACATAGTATACAGGAAGAATTAGGTCATTGCGATTAAGCTCCTTTTCACGTTCAATAAAACGCTCTAGTTCTTTGCGGCAGGGCATACTATTGAAAAAGCTAGGGGTAAGAATAGGGATTAGGAATGTAACCTCATCTATAGAGTCCTCAATGCGCTCTTTCCAATTCTGACCCCACTGAATGTCCGTACGATCCTGAAAAATCGGGAATTCTTCACCTGTCTGTACCTGTGTCTCCGCGCTCAGACGTTCGCGAAATAATGTGAGGCGTCCATTGTCATGTTCGTCGTTAAATCGAGCATAACTCATGAATGCCATTGGTTGTAGCTTACTCATGCTATTGTCTCACCAGCATAACGAACATCAAAATCTCTCTATCTCTTTATCTAGCAAACTTTGAACGTAGTTAATTGCTTATGCTTACATAAGCTTATCTTGCCAGCCTTGTGTGCCAGATTATGGAAAAACATTATAGCCTTCCAAATACCTAAAAACTATTTTTGTGAAGGATATAAACCTAAAACAAGCTTTTCTAAACCTTTAAAAACTCAAAAACCCTGAAAAACTCTCAGCATCCTTAAATTAAAAATTGTTATACTCTTGGTATTCTGCCAGGATGCCTCATTGCATCTCAAGCAGCAAATAGGAGAAAAAGAATGAAAAGGATAAAACAAATGAACATTAAATTGAAAATCGGGATGCTGATTTTAATAGCGGCTCTGGTAGCTCTGCCGGGAGCATCAGCTACCCCAAGTTTTGCAGCAGCAACCGGCGCCTCATGCGGCACGTGTCATGTCAACCCAGCAGGCGGAGGAACATTAACTGCTGTTGGTCAAATATTTAAACAGACAGGAAGTCTCCCGACGACGGCGGCACCAGTACTGACAACCATAACGGTCTCACCCGCAAGAGCATCGAATTTAGTTGGCGAAACACAAACCTTTACGGCAGCAGGTCTTGACCAGAACGGCGGTTCCATATCGATTAACCCGGCAACGTTTTGGACCAGCAGCAATACCACAGTTGGAACGATTGATTCTGCAACAGGCGTGTTTACAGCACTCGAACCTGGAATCACGACAATAATCGCCACAAATGGAACCGATGGAACTGTCTTCGGAATGGCAAGCGCCACCGTAATAACTCAGGGAGATTTGGGACTGACAACCATAACCGTTTCACCCTCAACAGCGTCAGTAGCAGTCAACGGCACTCAAACCTTTACAGCAACTGCCCTTGACCAGCTTGGCAACATTATCTCGGCAATATTTTCATGGGTGAGCAGCAACCCCACAGTTGGCACCATTGATTCCACAGGCAAGTTCACGGCATTATCAGCAGGAACCACCACTATCACTGCATCAAATGGTTCTACCAGCGGAAGTGCACTCGTATCAGTAGGAACACTACCTGTAGGCCACAACGGCACGCATGAGCAGGAAGAGAACGAGCAGCAGGACGAGCAAGAGCACACCAGCACACATGAGCACAACAACACACAAGAAGACGCCAGCAGACAAGTGCACACTGGCTCACATGGGCACACTAACACACAAGTGCGCAAAGGTGCAACCGACAAGAACGAAAAAGACTGAATAAAAGGATGATTATGTTTCCATGACGGAGATTTAATCAAACCTTTCTTTTTTTATCGCCACTGTTGTCTATTTTATTAAATCCTATGAACTTACTTGAGATTCATGGATTCGGTACTTCTCACCGTCAAATACTATTGCCCCCTTCGAATTCCAAATGTTTTAAGTGGTAGGCTAACCGTATATTACAATAAAGAGGGTACTATAAAATGGAACTTAAAATCCAGCAATTACAGATTAAAGCAGGGAAGTATAAAGTCGTACTTAACACCCAGGACGCTAAAGAACTGGGCGTCAGGGGCGGAGACCGGGTACAGTTAAAAGACCACAGCTACCTGACAGCAATCGTGGAAACGGGCGACATGATCCCGAAAGGCACTGTTGGAGTGTACCAGGAATGCTGTGAAAAGCTGGGAGCAGTCTGTCCCCTTACTGTAAATATAATTCCGACCTCAAGGCCGACCTCCGTCGGTTTCATTAAGAAAATGATGAATAAACAGAAGCTGACGCAGGAAGAAATATACCAGATAATCCAGGACATCGTAAAAGATAATCTTACTGATATCGAGATGTCCGCATTCGTTACAACTTCTTACATCCATGGGATGAGCACGGATGAGATTGAATGGATGACAAGGGCCATGATAGATACAGGTGAAAAAATCGAATTCCAGACGCATCCGATAATGGACAAGCACAGCATCGGGGGTGTTCCAGGCAACAAAATCTCGCTGCTTGTGGTCCCAATAATAGCCGCAAACGGTCTTCTTATACCAAAGACAAGCTCAAGGGCGATAACTGGCGCCGCGGGTACGGCTGATTTGATGGAGGTGCTTGCGCCTGTGGAATTCTCGGCAGAAGAGATAAAAACCATTACCGAGAGAGTTGGCGGCGTAATTGCATGGGGCGGCGCCACCAATATCGCCCCTGCAGATGACAAGCTGATACAATCGGAATATCCGCTAAGTATAGACCCGCATAACCAGCTCCTGGCATCCATCATGGCAAAAAAAGGCGCTGTGGGTGCGGATTGTGTTGTTATTGACATCCCTGTAGGGAACGGAACGAAAGTCCCGACTATGGAAGATGGGAAAAAACTTGCCAGGGAACTAATCGAACTTGGTGAGCGGCTCGGGATGAGTGTGGAATGCGCTATGACGTACGGTGCCTCGCCTGTAGGGAGAACCATCGGGCCTGCTCTTGAAGTGCGGGAAGCGCTTAAGGTACTTGAAACAATGCAGGGACCAAACAGCCTTATTGAAAAGAGCACGGCACTTGCTGGAATTTTACTTGAGATGGGAGGAGCCGCTGTAAAAGGACGCGGCAAGGAGCTTGCAATGGAAACGCTGCGTTCAGGAAAAGCCCATAATAAGCTCAAGGAAATTATCGAAGCACAGGGTGGAAATCCGAAAATTACTCATACCGATATTAAACCCGGAGAACACAAAGGAGACCTTACCTCTCCTGCTGACGGATATATCATTGAATTCGATAACAAGCGTATTGTCGAGATTGCAAGGATTGCAGGGGCTCCGATCGATAAAGGGGCAGGTGTCTGGATTCACAGGAAAAAGGGTGAGATTGTCAAGAAAGGTGAGCCGCTTTTCACTATTTTCGCAGATAAAGGCTGGAAGCTTGACAATGCTTTAAAAAGCGCCGAAAAAGATTATCCCCTGATAGTGGAAGGCATGCTTCTTGAGCGGGTCCAGACATTCAAGGTTATTTAATAGACTTTTTTTTCCTTTTTTTCTACTGAAAGTGTTGAATCGGCAATTGGTTATAGGAAGATTTTAACTTTTAATTATAAATTATAGCGATTAAATTTATACATTAAAGGATTATTGATTGGTACTAACCAAATCGGAGATTAATATGGAAACTATCAGTGCACACCAATCTGTAAAAGAACAGTATAATATACTGAAAAAAGATATGATGACGAATACATTTGACAGGTTCAACGCCCAGGGAAAACGCTGTTCATTCTGCGAGCAGGGCATAAGCTGCCAGCTTTGCAGCAACGGCCCGTGCAGGATAAAACCCGGGGCGGAACGCGGCGTTTGCGGCATAGATGCAGACGGTATGGCCATGAGAAACCTGCTCTTCCTGAATACCATGGGTACCGCGACCTATACCTTCCACGCCAAGGAGGTTGCAAAGACGCTGAAGGCAATAGCCCTTGGAAAAACCCCTTTCCAGATTAAAGACGAGGCAAAACTTCGAAGTCTTGCTGGAAAGTTCGGGATAAAAACCGATAAAAGCACAAAGGAACTTGCTATTGCAGTGGCTGATGCCATGCTTGCCGGGATAAATGCGGATTCGGATGACGAGCTTGCCAATGTTTTGGCCTTTGCACCGAAATCAAGGATAGAACTGTGGCGGAAACTTGGCATTTTGCCAGGCGGTCCTGTCCATGAGATCATGGATGCTGTTTCAAGTTCCCAGACCAATATCGACGGAGATTACGTCTCACTTGCAAAGAAAGCCCTGTGTCTTGGTATTTCATGCATATATGGCGCCCAGATCCCGCTTGAACTCGGGCAGGATGTGATGTTCGGGACTCCATCGCCTCACAGCGTTGAAGTTGACATCGGGATAATCGACCCCTCGTATGTGAATATAGTGGCGAATGGTCATGAACCTTTTATCGGCGCGGCACTCATCGGGGCAGCCCACGATGCAAAAAACCAGGACAAGGCTAAAAAAGCAGGCGCAAGGGGTCTTCACATCATAGGTTCGATCGAAACAGGGCAGGAACTTGTGCAGAGGTTTGCGACAGATAATGTATTCGTAGGCCTGACCGGGAACTGGCTTTCCATCGAACCCGCGCTTGCAACAGGGGGCGTGGATGTTTTTGCAATGGATATGAACTGTTCACCGCCTGCTATGGGCGAATACCAGGAGAAATATAATACAAACCTCATTTCGGTTTCAAAACTTGTCAACGTCCCCGGAATGAAAGGCCAGATAGTGTACAAGCCTGAAGAGGCTGCTTCTCAGGCGCAGAAGCTTATCGATATGGCAATAGAGAATTTCAAGAAGCGAAAAGGAAAACCCACAAACCAGTCTGGCAGGAAGCAGAACGCTGTGATAGGTTTCTCAACCGAAGCCTGCCTTGGCGCGCTTGGCGGAACACTTGACCCATTACTTGATGTCATTAAGAAGGGGACTCTTAAAGGAGTTGTTGCTCTGGTGAGCTGCACAACGCTTAGGGACGGGGGCCAGGATGTCAATACATTGAAGATTGCAAGAGAACTTATCAAGCGCGACATACTTGTCATCAGCGCTGGATGCGGAAATGCAGCTCTCCAGGTTGGAGGTCTCACAACGCTTGAAGCAAAGGAGGAAGCAGGTCCGGGCTTGAGAGCTGTATGTGAACTTCTTAAAATCCCGCCTGTATTGAGTTTTGGAACCTGTACCGATACGGGAAGGATTACGCTTCTCGTTACGGCTGTCGCAGATGCGCTTGGGGTTGACCCGTCGGCTTTGCCGGTAGCGGTAACCGCGCCCACATACATGGAACAAAAAGCGACCATAGATGGCATCTTTGCCGTGGCTTTCGGGCTCTATACCCATGTCGCTCCGCTGCCTCCGGTCGGAGGAGCGCCGCGGCTTGTGAAGCTCCTCACTCAGGACGTAGAAGGTTTGACAGGCGGCAAGCTTGCCGTGGAAACGGATATGGTTGCGGCTGCCAATGGCATTGAGGCGCATATAATGAAGAAAAGGGCAGCGCTTGGATTACCGGCTTAACCGAACAGATTTGGAAAATGATGCGCCGATGGCGCATCTCTTTTTTTCCAGAGATTAAGGATTACATCACTGCTTGAGAGAGAGTTCTTCAAGTATCTGATAATGTTCTTCAAGCCCTTTTTTTAAGTTTGTTATGGCTCCTTCTTCTGTAAGTCCCTGGTCTGCTACATTAGTTATAAAGTCAACGGCTACGAAATATTTTCCTTCTTTGTGGATTTGAATAATGGTTTTCATTATCAATTGCTTTTTACATCACTTACCGTGTATTTATCCTGGATTTTTTACCTTTTTAACTAAATCCCGCTTATCCCATACGACTCCAGGATAACCTCGCCGTTCAGATGCCCTGTGTGATACGTCTTCCCTGTCTCAAGGTCGTTAACAGTAATCTCCGCAGGCGCAAACACATTGGCATCAATCTTGAAGAAGTCATAGCCTGCATCCTTGAATGTCTTATAGAATGGTTTGCCGTAATCCTTTGAAGTGCTCGAAGGTACCTGCCTGAATTTCTCCTCGTCAAAGCCCCTGATTGTCAGGAACACGGAGCCGTAATATATAACGCTGTCATTGGTGCTTCCCATTGCTTTCAGGTCATCCTTGACCACCGGCGCAATCGGGGCTGTACCTGTGCCGCTGACTATTTTGGTAGTATCATATCCAAGTTCGTTAAGCTTGAATATTGCAGTCTCAACCACACGCCCTGAAACCTGCACAGAGCCCACGATGCTTGCTGTGGGGGCGACAACAGCTACCACGTTTTCAGGCTCTACATGACATGCCTCTGCAATGACGCCGATTACCTTTTCATCAGGCAGCTGGTTTGATTCAAGAGCAATTATAGCATGATCGTAATCATCTTCATATTTAATTCTCTCAAAAGTTTTCTTGGGTTTAAGAGCAAGCGCTCTTGCCGGACCGGACCCCATGGCGAAGTACTTGTCAACGCTAATCCTCCATCCGGCTTTCTGGGCGCCGAGACATGAAATCGCAGGATGGTCTGTTGTAACATCTACGAATGCAAGCGGTATTTCATTTACCTTGTGCACAGACATCGAACATGCACCGAATCCGCCCATGCAGATTTCTGTAAACATTAGACCCGCTTCATATCCTCCGTCAACGTTTATCCCACAATCTATTACCTTGCCGCCGTTTTTGAGTTCGAGAGCTTTTACTTTTAACTCATCGGACCAATCCATCATATCTTCCACAATTTCCATCGCTTTTTCGTTAACACTTACCAAAATAATTCACCACCAGTGTTTGTAGTAGAGTTAGTAGGCAAAACAGGCTTATAAGGTTTTTGAATTATTATCGTAATAAGCGAAATACTTATAGTTTGCTTCCCATATGCAATAATTGAGGAGGTTATGCGATTATTATGGACAAGCAGATAAAAATTCTCGGTTTTGCAGGCAGTTTGCGTAAGGGTTCCTACAACAAAGCGCTCTTGCGTGCAGCTCTGGAATTATCACCGGAAGACGAAGAATTTGAAATCTTTGATCTTGAAGGAATCCCCCCTTTTAATAGCGATTTAGAGAACAGAATGCCTGAAATAGTTAAGGAATTCAAAGCAAAAATCAGAGCGGCTGATGCACTATTGATAGCAACACCTGAGTACAACTATTCAATACCGGGTGTTCTCAAAAATGCAATTGACTGGGCTTCTCGTCCCTATGGCGACAATGCTTTTGAAGGTAAACCTGCTGCTATTATGAGTGCCTCTTCGGGAATGCTGGGTGCTGTGAAAGCGCAATTTCATTTACGGCAGACGTTTGTTTTTCTCGATGTACTTGCAATTAACAGACCTGAAGTCGTTGTAACCTTTGCAGGTGAGAAAATCGATGAAAAAGGCAGAGTAATTGATGAGAAAACAAGGGAAAAAATAAAAGAATTGCTCAAGGCCCTGGTTGCATGGACTATCAGGTTAAAAGGGGATAACAGCCAAAAGGCAAAATAATTAAATAGCCTGTTCGACTTGCATTATCAGGGAGCTTTGGTGATAAAAACTAAAAGAGGAATTAGAGGGATATTCCTTTTGCCACAATGGGATTTAGAGTGGGCTGACGGCATAGCTTTTGGAACTCCCACAAGGTACGGTAACATGACTGCTCAGATGAAAGAATTCATTGACGGGACAGGAAAGTTTTTGCTCTTCGAGACGGAAATAGTGGAATGTAGGAAAATAACTCTTATTTTCGTGAACCAGAAGCTTGGATTTTAATTTTTTGATGGTTTTCCTGATATCATCTACGCCACAAAGCCTTTCCTCTGGCAGTACATAGCCTCTTCCATGCTCCATCAGGCAATCTTCTCATATTACTAAAAGCTATCCTACTGATATTCTTCCAGCAATCACTTACCATAACTGCATCAGGTACATCACATTTCCTTATATCCATTAGTATCTCGTAGTCTGACTTCTTACAATAATCGCACACGATATCATCTCCTATCAGCTTCAATTGATTTCATATTTAATATACTCAAGGAAATGGTTTTATAAATTGTAATAAGTCGCATATCAATTTTATCAATGAAATTTGGGAAGAGATACTTTGCTGGATTCGAACCCCCAACTCTTTAATATCTTCTTTCTTGTTTTCACGACCATAAATATAAAACGCAGTAAATCCATAAAGTGGGATAAGATAAAGAGGAGGCTTAAATATAGAGGAGAAGTACGATGAATCAAAGCCAATCAGGGTCACCTATGCAGTCCTGGGAAGCGGCGGCATCGGGCTTGCAATAGCAAAGGAACTCGAAACACGGAATAAAAATATTATCCTGATAGATAATGATTCCGCAAAAATAGAAACCTTAAAGGAGCAAAACCTGAACGCCCTTCTGGGAGATATAGGCGATGCCGGGGTTCTTTCTAAACTCGATATCCAGAATCTCGAATCTGTTTTCATAATGAGTTCAGATATCGAGGCAAATAAAAAGGCTTTAACTTTTATAAAAAGTGCAGCTCCTGGTGTCCATATTGTAGCAAGAGCGCATAATTATCAGCAGAAGGAAGAAATGGAAACTGCAGGCGCAGACCTTGTTGTCCTGCCGTCAAACCTTCCCCTAAAAGCCATCGCTTCGGCTATTGTCCAGTACATCGAGAGAATTACATCAGTAAAACTGGCGCAGGAATTAAAAAAATTGATAAGTTCGGTAGGAGAGGGGAGATTAGCGATTGTAGTCCACGACAATCCCGACCCCGATGCGATTTCAAGCGCAATGGGCTTGAAAGAGATAGCTAACGGCGTGGGTGTTAAAGCGGAAATACTCTATAAAGGAAAGATAGGGCATCATGAAAACAAGGCGTTTATCAACCTCCTTGATATAGAACTGGACCAGCCAAAGGACTTTAAAGCATCCGAATATAAGAAAATCGCGATGCTTGAATGTTCTGTTCCCGGAGTGAATAATATGTTGCCCCGGAATACTGATATCAACGTTGTAATAGACCACCACCAGGCGGATATCGAAGAGGTAAAAGCGGAATATGTGGATATCAGGCCGAATATCGGCGCAACCGCCACTATAATGACAAAATACCTGCAGGATCTTGAAATACCGATAAAAATGGAACTTGCAACCGCTCTTTTGTACGGGATTAAAGTCGATACGGACGATTTCCGAAGGAATACCGACCCCGCTGATTTCATTGCAGCAGCGTACCTCTTCCCGCTTGCGAACCAGGACATACTGGGCAGGATCGAAACTCCTTCCAAGTCCACAGAGTCGATTGATATTCTCGGCGAGGCCATCAAGAACAGGCAGATAAAAGGCAGTTATCTTATTTCAAACGTGGGGACTATCCGGGACAGGGATACTCTTGCACAGGCGGCTGATTATTTGCTGACCCTTGAGGGAATAACCACAACACTCGTATTCGGGCTCGGCGAAGACACGATATATATTTCAGGGAGAAGCCGGGACGACAGGGTTAATATAGGCAAAGTGATGCAGGACGCTTTTGGTGCTGATAAAGCCGGGGGGCATGCAATGCTCGCAGGTGCGCAAATTCCCCTGGGAGTGTTCAGCGGTACAAAGGATAAGCAGACCCTCCTGAAACTTGCTGAAGAAGCTGTGGTAAAAAGATTCCTTTCTGTGGTAGGAATACAGAAAGAGCCAGTTTGATTTTTTTTGGAATTCAATCAGATAAAATTGGCGTATCATTGATACTAAATGATTATTTCCAGAATGATTATGTATCTCCTTTACAATTACTACCCCAGATAATATGCAAAATGACGAGTATCAGCTGGATTATTTCAAAGAGAATGGATTTGTGCGTAAACAGTGCCCGAAATGCGGCAATAACTTCTGGACGCGGGATTCTGAAACCGAATTCTGCGGAGACCCGCCCTGTGTATCCTATTCATTCATCGGCGCCCCGGTTTTCAAGAAAGAATACGACATCTCTTCCATGCGCGAAGCATACTTATCTTTTTTTGAAAAACACGGGCATACCCGCGTTAAAAGATATCCAGTAATCGCACGCTGGCGTGATGATATTTATCTTACGATAGCCTCAATTGCTGATTTCCAGCCTTTTGTAACCTCAGGACTTGTACCGCCGCCTGCGAACCCTCTGACAATTTCGCAGCCTTGCATCCGCCTCGATGACCTTGATGCCGTTGGACGGAGCGGACGCCACCTGACCACCTTTGAGATGATGGCGCATCACTGCTTTAACAAACGCGGGCAGGAAATATACTGGAAGGACAGGACAGTGGAGCTGTGCGATTCTTTGCTTGCAAGCCTGGGGCTTGACCTGAATGCCGTAACCTATAAGGAAGCGCCGTGGGCTGGCGGCGGGAATGCCGGTCCCAGCGTGGAAGTGCTTGTCGGCGGGCTTGAACTTGCAACGCTCGTATTCATGGACTTGAAACAAACAAAGGGCGGCTCGATTGAAATAAAGGGCGATACTTACGAGAAGATGGATAATTATATTGTTGATACTGGTTACGGCCTTGAGAGGTTCGTGTGGGCATCAAAAGGCTCACCCACGATTTACGATGCCGTGTTCCCGAAGATAGTGAATGAACTCATGGACCTTGCCGGTATTGAACACTCTATTGAAAATCCGGAATATGCAGAAATATTCTCGCAGAATGCAAGATTAGCCGGTGTTATGGATATCAGCGGGCAGGCAAATCTCCTGCAATTAAGAAAGAAGGTTGCAGACAGCATAGGCACAACTGTTGAGAAACTCCAGAAGCTTATGGTGCCCGTGGAGACTGTTTATTCAATTACCGATCATTCAAGATGCCTGGCGTTCATGTTCGGGGACGGCATTATCCCTTCCAACGTAAAGGCTGGGTATCTTGCAAGACTTGTACTGCGGCGCACGCTCCGCCTCATGAAAGAACTGGAAATAAGGGAGCCGCTTATTGAGATAATCGAGATGCAGATACGCAACTTCCCCGAATATCCAGAGTTTCGGGAACGCCTTGATACGATTCGTGAAATCGTGGCGCTGGAAGAGGAAAAATACGCAGATACTATCGAGCGGGGAACGAAACTTGTCAGGAAGACGGCACAGCATTTCAGGGAGAAAAAAGAAAAAATCCCGCTTGCAGAGCTGATACAGTTGTACGACACACATGGCATCCCGCCAGAGATTACACGCGAGGTTGCAAAAGAAGCTGGCGTTGAAGTGGAGCTTCCAGACACGTTCTATTCGCTCGTGGCAAAAAAACACAGTAAGGCGGAAGAGGAAGAACCGGAGGCGCTACCGCTTGAACTTCCAGCCACGCGGAAGCTTTATTATGAATATCCTGAACAGATGGAATTTGAGGCAAAAGTTCTTGATGTTATTGAAAATAAGATAATCCTTGATAAAACAATGTTCTATCCTGAAGGCGGCGGTCAGCCTGCTGACCACGGCACGTTGTCCGTGAATGATTATGTTGCCAACGTTGTGGATGCGCAGAGCATCAATGGTGTTATTGTGCATGAGACCGACTCCGACTTCGGCTTTGCGAAAGGGGATTCGGTAAAAGGAAAAATCGATTGGGAACGCCGCCTTGCGCACATGCGCCACCACACTGCCACACATATCGTGAACGACTCAGCAAAAACCGTGCTGGGGAAGCATATCTGGCAGACCGGAGCGCAGAAATCCACTGACAGGGCAAGACTTGACCTCACGCATTATAAGCGTATTTCCGACTCCGAATTCAAGGAAATCGAATTGCTTGCGAACAAAGCAGTTATGAAAAACCAGCCTGTATTCATCGACTGGATGGACAGGGTCGAGGCTGAAAAACAATACGGTTTTGTGCTGTACCAGGGCGGCGTGCCTCCCGGAAAGGAGATACGCATCCTGCGTGTGGGAAATGACGTGGAAGCCTGCGGCGGTACACATGTTTCAAATACCGGGCTTATCGGGCCTATCAAGCTCATTAAGACCGAAAGAATTCAGGATGGCGTTGAACGCATCGAGTTCTCCGCAGGCGAGGCGGCAGTGAAGCGTGTCCAGGAAAGGGACGAACTGCTGAATAAATCTTCGGAAGCGCTTCGGGTGTCGCCCGAGCAGCTTCCTGATACTGTGAACAGGTTTTTTGAGGAATGGAAGGAATTCAAGAAGGAGAATGAGCGCCTGAAGGCTGAACTTGCTGAGGCAAGGGTAAAAGCGATGATGGGCGATGCCGTGGAGATTAACGGTTTGAAGGTGTTGTCGAAGAAGATTCCACACGCAGATGTTGAGGAACTTATCAAAGCAGCCACCGAGTTCAGCAAGAATGATGATGTAGTGGCGCTCCTCGCAAGCGATGTCGGAGGCGTGAAGTTCGTGGTGGCTGCGGGAGAGCGGGCGCAGAAGATGGGCGTGAACTCAGGCGCAATCGTACGCGAGATGTCAAAACTCGTGGGCGGCGGCGGTGGTGGGAAGCCGGGAATAGCGCAGGGCGGAGGGACGGATGCTACGAGGATTGAGGAGGCGCTGGAGAGAGGAGTGGAGATGGTGAGGGGAAAGATTTAGTTTTATAAAATCCCCTTACCTCGTTCTTCAACTCGTCAGCCCGTATTGGGTTAAATCAAAGCTGTAGTCCTGTCTTTGTCCATTAATCATAACCTCAATATTCAACGCTGGATTATCTGTTTTCTGGAGTGAAGGATAGCACATGCCAACATTCTGGGCCCCATTAGCATTTAGCTTAAATTGAAGTCCTGACTGGCGTACACATAGGTTATTTAATCCTGCTTCGTTTTCATATTTTTTAAATGATCTCCCATCTTTTAAGGCAACTGTATTTTTAATTATGTTGACATCGAGGCTATTTATATCGTTATTTTTTATTTCCAGATTTATAATCGAACAGGTCTGAGTTGTTCCGCTATATACAATACAATCCTGAAGCGTTTTAACTTCAGTAACCTGAACCTGATAGGGGCCAGCAGGTGTCTGAGTGACCTGGGATTGAGCCGCAGTTGCCTGGATTGATGTCGGTTGGGCTGTTTCCGAGACTTTGGTTGGCTGAGTTCCGGCACATCCCGAGAAAAGAACTGTCAGTCCTATAACTGTTATAAGTATAATATTTTTAAATTTTACCATAATCATCACAAATTTAAGTTACCTGTTCTAATATAAAACTGTCGATTGGCGATTGACGAATATTTCGCTGACACTGGCAGATTTTATGCGGGTATTGAGAAATTCTTTTTAAGCATCCCCGCATTTTAGCGATGGAATGAAAATCAAAGACCTCGACCTTCCCGACGCTGCAACCAAATTCTATCAGGATTCGGACATAACCCAGCTATATCCACCTCAAGCCGAAGCCATCAAAGCAGGTCTCTTCGACGGCAAAAACCTCGTAGCTGCAATACCCACAGCCTCAGGCAAAACACTGCTTGCAGAATTTGCCATGCTGAAATCAATACTGGATGAGAAAAAACGTGGAAAAGCCCTCTATATCGTGCCTTTGCGGGCTCTTGCAAGCGAAAAATACGACAGGTTCCGGAGTTTTGAAAGCATAAAGAATAGCAACGGTAGAGGCATATCAACAGGTATCGCAACAGGCGATTTCGATGCCAGCGGGGACTGGCTTGGGAATTTTGACATCATAGTTGCAACTTCCGAAAAAGTAGACTCACTTTTGAGGTTCAAAACCAGATGGCTGGAAGAAATAACCGTTTTAATCGCGGATGAGATTCATCTTATCGATTCGCCTGACCGCGGTCCAACGCTTGAAATAGTTCTTGCGAAATTGCGGCAGGTAAATCCCGATATGCAAATCATAGCACTTTCCGCGACCATTGGAAATGCGAACGAAATTGCAAAATGGCTTGGTGCGAACCTCGTTGTCAGCAACTGGCGTCCAACTGAACTGAAAGAAGGGGTTTTCTTCGGGAATGCCATTACTTTTGCTAACAGGAGCCAGCGCGCGATAGAAGAGTTCCATAAGGACAGCGCCATTTCACTGGCTGCAGATACTATAAAGGAAGGCGGGCAATGCCTCATTTTTGAGAGCAGTCGCAAGAGCAGCGAAGGTATGGCGGCGCGTGTTGGTACTTCTATATCGAAATTGATATCAGGCGAAGTAAAAGAAAAGCTAAAGGATTTGGCGGCTGAAATCAATGAAACAAGTGAAGTGGAATCCACAAGAAAACTTGCCATGTGCGTGGAAAACGGAAGCGCCTTCCACCATGCAGGACTTATTTCAGAGCAGCGAAAAATCGTAGAGAACGGCTTCCGGGCAGGCATAATAAAAGTAATATCTTCCACACCCACTCTTGCGGCAGGACTAAATCTCCCGGCGCGCCGCGTCATAATCAAAGGCTACTGGCGGTATGATGTCAATTTCGGGCAGACTCTAATTCCTGTGCTTGAATACAAGCAGATGGCCGGGCGCGCAGGACGCCCGAGACTTGACCCGTATGGCGAATCCGTTCTTGTGGCAAAGACGTTTGATGATTTAGAAGAGCTTATGAAGCATTATGTCCTTGCTGATGTTGAGAAGATTTGGTCAAAACTGGGAAGCGAGAACGCGCTGAGAACGCATATTCTTTCAACGATAGCTACCGGGTTTGCACAAAGCATGGAAGAACTCCTTGAGTTCATGAGAGCGACATTCTATTCTACACAGCAGGAACCCTGGAGCCTGAAGGCTGTTATCGAAAAAGTGATTGACTTCCTTGTTGAAAAAAAGTTCATAAAAAATGACAATGGTCTTTTTGCCACACGTCTTGGTGAACTGGTATCACGGTTGTATATCGACCCGCTTTCTGCCTCGATGATCCTTGAAGGGATGGAAAAGATAGAAGAAAAAGGCATCAGGTTTACGGATTTGACGCTTCTTCATCTTGCATGCAGGACGCCTGATATGCGGCAATTGTACCTGCGCTCAAACGACTATGAATGGTTAAGCGACCTCATCATGGAACACCATACCGAGTTTGTCGATATACCCGCGCAGTTCAAAGTGGATTACGAGTGGTTCCTGTCCGAGGTAAAAACCGCATGCGTGATGCTTGACTGGATAAACGAGAAAAAAGAAGAAGATATTGTCAAGAAATTCGGGATTGGTGAAGGCGATATAAGGGCGCTTTCTGAAACCGCGCTCTGGCTTGTTCATTCGATGGCTGAACTTGGTAGGCATGAGAAATGCTCTTGTTCACGAGCGGCAGTCGAACTTGAAAAGCGTGTGGAATACGGGGCAAGCCCCGAGCTCCTTGACCTTATCCAGATAAGGGGTATCGGGCGTGTCCGCGCCCGGAAGCTATTTAATGCAGGAATCCGGGATATGGAGACGCTTCGGATTTCTGACCTCCAGACTGTTTCTAAGATAATCGGGCCGAAAGTTGCCATGAAAATCCTGAAACAAATCGGGACTTCCGTGATTATGGAAGAACGAACCGAAGAACAGCGAAGCCTCGGAGATTTTAGTTAAACTTTAATACTTCTTAAACTGTAAATGAAGCGAGTGATATCTTGAGTTTAGCGGGAATTTTATACGGTGGTTATGAGGCTTTACTTGCCAATGAAATCAAGGATAAACCAGTCCCATCTCATGTTGCCATTATAATGGACGGGAACAGGCGCTTTGCCAAAAAACAAGGTTTATCATATTATTACGGTCATTTTAAGGGCGCAGACACGACTGAAAAAGTTCTTGACTGGAGCTTCGACCTTGGTATTAAACAGCTCACGGTTTACGCTTTTTCAACGGAGAATTTTGAAAGGACGGATGAAGAGAAAAACAGGATTTTTGAACTCATTGGTATAAAATTCGATAAAATATGCGTCGATGAACGCACTCATAGGCGCCGCATGAGAGTAAGGGTGGTAGGAAATATCGATCTTCTTCCCCCGTCCCTGCGAACATCGGCAAAACACGCAGAAGAAATCACAAAGAATTACGATGGCGTATACCTCAACGTTGCGCTTGCTTACGGAGGGAGGCAGGAACTTATTGACGCTGCTCGGAAGATGGCATGGAAAATCAGAACAGGTGAATTATCTCTAAAAGACATTAACGAAGATGCGATATCGAATAACCTTTATCCTGCAAGCGGCTCTATGCCCTATGTTGATCTTATTATCAGGACTGGCGGCGATGAGAGGATATCCAATTTCCTCCCCTGGCAGGCCAACGGGAATGAATGCGCCGCATATTTCTGCGCTCCTTTCTGGCCTGAGTTCCGAAGAATTGACTTCCTGCGGGCTATACGCACATACCAGACACGAGAGCATGAAAGGCAAAAAAACACGGTTATGCGGATAGTCAAACTGTTAAGCTATTACGGCCTTGTGGAAGTTGAAGATGTTATTTCCATCTCCAGGAGATTTATTAAAATCCCGAAAGAAGAAGTCATAAAGATTCTTCATGAACTTACTTACCATAACGCTGTGATGCACAACATGATTAAGTGGTAATTTATTGATTACTTCCCGAACCTTCGCTGCCGCTTCTGGAAATCTCTTATTACCCTTAAAAAATCAACCTTCCTGAAATCAAGCCAGTTAACATCAGTAAAATACAGCTCGGAATAAACTGACTGCCAGATAAGGAAATCAGTCAGTCTCCTGCCCCCTGCCCGGATTACAATATCAGGCTCGGATTTAAATAATAAATGGGATTCAATCACGTTTTCATTGATTTCATCAGGTGCCAGTTTTCCATTTTTCACCTGTGTCATTATATCCTTGATTGCCCGCGTCAATTCATACTTCCCGCTGTATCCGAGAGAAATCTCGATATTCATGCCTGAAGAGTCGTGTTTTTTTATCTCCTTGTCCCCTCTTGTGATTACAGTAATATTCGGAGTGATGCTACAGAGCGCGGATGGGATTTCTCCTGACAATTTATTGCAGATTTTTCTGCCAAGTTTTGCGTCCACTTCGATGATACTTATAAAAACAGTGACAGTACCTATTCCAGTCTCTTTGCACCAGGTGACAAAAGAATTCAATTTGCTGTAATTATCATCTGTGAGCAGATCATTTTCAAAAAGCGCAAGGACGATATGTTTCGGAACATCCTGTTTTTTTATCGCGTTTTTGAGTTTCCATTCATATGCTTTAGAAATGAATCCCATCGTTCTTTTATTGGGATAGAAGGATAAAGTATTTGCCTATGAAATCCATCTCGGTGAAGGATGAAGTTGATACAGTGCTGTCAGAAACAGGGCATTTTTATTCTTATCGGCCTGATTGTGCTGCTCTTTCCTTTCATTAAGACATCGTATCTGGCAGCAGCTTTTCTTGGTGCAGCCATGCTTTTATCTGTCCTTTCCCCAAGCTCATATGCTTTCCGTTTTTTTGCCCGTGAATCGGATATTAAAGCTGGTAAACTTATCAGCCTGATCCAGCTCTTTTTTACCATAGCTTTCCTTCTTATAATAAGCCTGGCCGTAGGACAAAACAAATTCCCTTTATTTATTATCGGGGCGGCTTTTGCAATCACCACTTTCGGAGATGGTGTCGCAGATGCCGTTAATATTCTTGAAAAAGCAAAAGAGACCGGTCACACCCATGAAATAAAGTATTATTCTGCAAAATCAAGTATTATTTTCTTAATTTCAGGAAGCCTTTATGCATTTGTTGCAGGAGCCTGGATATCGGGCTTTACCTTGAAAGTCCCATACGGTATAATTTTTTTTCTGGCTGTGATAGGCGCTATTACAGGTGCGCTTCTTGAATCCATGATAACTACCGATGATAATATCGTCATACCTTTCGGTTCGGCAATGGTAATGTGGCTTTTCTATATGTTCGGTTACAATGTCGACACCGTGTATCTCATGCAGGTACTTGTTTTTTCGTTCGTTCTGGGTTATCTTGCCTACAGGGCCCGGATCGCGGATATCTCGGCCATGTTGAGCGCAACACTGCTCGGGGTTGTGATTATTATATCAAATAATAAAGGCTGGTTTTTATTTTCTATTCTTCTCGCTTTTTTTTTACTTGGAAGTCTCTTTACACGCTATAAATACGGTTATAAACTGGCCAGGGGGATAGCCGAGGGAAAAGGGGGTGCTCGTGGATATAAGAATGTTTTCAGTAATTCGCTGGCTGCACTTTCCCTTGCAGTGGCTTACGGAATTTTCCCTGCACACGGCCAACTCTTATTAGCAGGGTATCTCGGCTCTGTCGCCACAGCATGTGGCGACACCCTGGCAAGCGAGATAGGAGAAACGTACAAGGGAGAACCCCGCATGATTACCACGTTCAAAAAAACAAAGCCCGGTACAGACGGCGCAATTTCGCATCTTGGCGAAGCGGCGGCATTTTTCGGGGCATTTGCTATAGCGATTCTTGCATTCTTCCTCATACAAAAAAATATTATCCTCATGATTGCGGCGGCTGCAGGAGGTTTTATCGGTACGAACATCGATAGTGTGCTTGGCGCCACGCTCCAGCAGAAAGGTTACCTTTCAAACAACGGGGTCAATCTTTTTGCAACTATTTCCGGGGCGACAATTGCCGGGATACTTTACTATTCAATGGGGTTATAGATACTTTGGTAATAACAAGAATCGTGGAGAATTGCCATACCGTAGTATCCATACCGCTTCTTTCCATTATCTATAAGGAATCCCCATCATACCCGGACCCGGACTCATCGACCACATTACCTGTGATGTTACTGCTTCGACGATGAAATACACTACCAATGATACAATTATAACCACGATCGTATAACCCACTGCCTGTTCCTTTGGCGTATCCATGAGCACTGGAATGCCAAGATAGAGGATGTACAATCCGTAAAGTGCAAACAGTAAAACGATGACACTAAATACAGGTATGATATAGAATATTCCTCCAACCAGCCCGGCTGTAGCTGAGTATGCCGCAAGCTTCATTGCCTGATTCTCATCCTGCTTCGAGGCAAAATTCGGGGCAAAGGCATTTATCACGATGCCTATTAGGTAAACGTCTACAATACTCAGTATGTACATCAATATACCGCCAACCACAGCGGTTCCTATCGGATACCTAAAGCTTCCAAACGGTCCTGCATTGGCTCCAATAATGCCCATACCAATAATATAGGCTATAGCAGGTATCAGCGCAAGGATTGCGATGTACTGTTTTATTATATCATCCTTGTTTATACTTTCAGATTTTACCTTTGTCAATTCGGCCAGCGGATTTTTCAGAATACTGATTGCCCGATCTAATTGTTCCATATTCATTCCTCCACACACGGATATTCTTATTTTTCACACTATTGCTTTTCTTCCAGTGCAGCCCCCATAAGCGGCAAAACTGCATTGCAGCTCGATGGCACTCTCCTTATACATCTATTTCATGTGCTATCAATAATGCCCGATACTCCCTGGAAACTGCCTGAATATTTATTAGCAACAATACTATAAAAAAGTTATGACCTAAATATAGAGGCTGGAAAATCCTGTCAATTCCAATCTCTTCTGCAAAATCAACATGTTTATTTACTGTGGAATCGCTTAGATTCTTTTAGCAGCATCAGAAATCTTGCGAACCCAGTAGTATCGATACGGGTTTTGCCCGCTTTTTCCACGCGGAATGGGCTCGTAGTATAGTCCGGATAGTACATGGGCCTCCGGAGCCTATGACCTGGGTTCAAATCCCAGCGAGCCCGTAGCGATTTTTAAAAAATGGAAGGGATTAAAGCTTTATAAATCCCTCCTTGCTTCAATTACCCCATATATAAATTCAACTGGCTTTATAGATAATGTTGTAATCCCCGGCTCCGCTATATTGAAGTTGATAACTTCCGATATTTGAAGGCACTTCGAATGCAATACTCCCATTAATCGAGCCGCCATCAGGTATATCAACTCTGGCCAATACATCATCCAATTGATAACTTCCAGATTCAACATATTTTATGTTGTTAGCTATAAGGTGAAAAAAGGATGGACTTACATGGAACTTCTCATATCCATGATTTTCTATGTTCATTGTGATTACTAAGAATACATTACCCGGGTTTACCTCTCCATAATGCCCAATCGTTTCAACTTGTTTAGCTGAATAACTGATGATTATGTTTTGAGATTGCGTAGAAGCAACCGTCGAATTAGGATTTGATGAACCCTGTTGAGTTCCTATACATCCCAATGTGATAACAGATACTAAAATTATTATAAAAATCCCGATAGGTTTTAACTTCATCTTAACCAGCATTTATCTTTGATAAAAGTAATGCTTTATAAATATTCCCAAAAAAGATAGTGACATCTACAATCATAATATTTTTTATACAGGAATATCCCACAGCGGATACCACCGCTCCGTATCCTTTTCTATGGGCAGCTCCTTCTCCATGATTGAGCGGAGCCTGAACTCGTAAGAGGAGTTCCGTTTTTTATCAGGGAGAGGTGCAAATGGGTAAAACTTTGCCTGCTTGAAATTATATATCCAGAATATTTCTGATTCTCCCCTGAATTTGAAAACCGCGCACAACAGTTGCTCGCCGAAATCCTCTTCCTTCAAGGTCTCGCTTACCATGTACAGTGTGGATACGAGATCCTCGAATTCGGTATCATTCAAAATGACCCATGTGTATCCGAATGAGTCCTTCTTTATGCTGTACTGGGTATTCGTTTCTTTGAAGCTCTGCTGGAGCAGTTCCCGGAGCTCGATCTGGGCACTTGCGAACCTTGAGGCTTCAAGAGGCTTAAAACAGATACCTGCGCCCTCTGATTTCAAATTCAGGTTGGTGTTAAGGGTGATATATGCTGTGGACATTGCGAACAATTTGTCGGCCTTTGGTTTTGGAAGCCTGCTTTTGCCCAGCAGCGCATCAAGAAACCCCATTTCAGAACTCCATCCTCCGCTCCATCTCCGAAAGTGCCCGTATGCGTGCCTCCACAGTCGGATGTGTGGAAAAGTAGTTCATTACCGAATCCCCTGAAATTGCAGGTATGATAAAAAATGCATTCATACCTTCAACTTCCCGCAGGTCGCGCGAAGGCACGCGTTCCATGACCCCGCTGATGGCCATAAGCGCCGAAGCCAGATTTGAAGGCTGGCCCGTGATTATTGCAGAACCCCTGTCAGCAGCGAACTCGCGGTATCGTGACAGCGCGCGGATGAGAAAGAAACTTATTATCCATACCAGTAATGCGACAATCCATACTATCACCGCGGCGCCAGCGCCCCTGTCACGGTTACGACTACCGCCGCCCATTCCGAAAAACAACATGTACCTGACAAGGAAAAATGCAACCGTGGACAGGAAGCTTGCAATCGTAATAATAAGCATGTCGCGGTTCTTGACATGGCTCAATTCATGGGCAAGCACCGCCTCAAGCTCAGGCTGGCTCAGCTTCTGTTTCAGGGAAGTCGTAACAGCCACGACCGCGCTGTCCTTGCTCCTTCCTGTTGCAAAAGCGTTCGGGACATTGCTCTCCACGATGGCGATTTTCGGTTTTGGCAAATCGGCTATTGCGCAGAGTCTTGAAATTGTCTCATGAAGGCGCGGCTCCTCCTGCTCGCTGACGATTCGCCCTCCCATGCTCCACAGGACAAGCTTGTCTGAAAAGAAAAACTGGATAAGAAGGAAAGCTCCTGCTATGAACATCAATCCAGTAGTCCCGACTCCAACATATGCCCACAGGACAACAAGGAAGACAAGATAAATCACAGCAAGCAGGAACATGGTCAGCATCATGCGGGCTGCGAGTCCATAATCACGATACCATTTTTTCATTTTAACACCCGGATTTAATAATGTAATCTTTCATCAAAACGTGCGATAATACTCAATCCTCAATCAGTCCTTCGCCTCTGAAGATCTTACGTGCCTCCTCAAGAGTAATATCTTCAGGAGGTATGATTATGTCGCTTGGCTTGATGATTTCATGAGGGACTTTTTTACCGTTCTTGCGTACGTAGTCATGAAGTTTCGTGTATTCCGTCCTGAATGTGGACATTGCGGCTTTTTCATCCCTGCCGCTGACGATTTTTACAATGTTATTGTCGATTTTATTAACGGTGTCAATGTGTTTCTTATCAATTTCGTACTGTCCTTCTCCCATCAATCGAACTATCATTTTCCCATCTCCTTCTTTAATGCTTCAAGCTGTTCGTCAACTTCGCTCTTTGACTTTATCTTGGAAAGTTCCCTGTCAATATCGTCTTTTGTTCCCCCGGTCACATCCTCAAGCGTGCCTGATTCTACAAGTTCATCCAGAGCCGATGCACGCGCTTTCATATCCTCGGTTTTATCCTGTGCCCGCTGAACGGCGAGCCCAACATCGCTCATCTCTTCGCTGATGCCGCTTACGGATTCGGTGATTTTGACCTGTGCTTCAGCAGCGCTGTACTGGGCTTTGATGGTCTCCTTGGTGGAACGGAAAGTTTCTATCTTGGCTGACAGGCTTTTCTCCGTTGCCGTGAGTTTTTCCTGTTCTTTGGCGATATCTGCTATCTGCTTCACAAGATTCTCTATTTCAGCCTGCGATGTGGTCTTCCTTTCAAGCGCAATCCTTGCCAGGTCTTCTCTTCCTGCCTTCAGGGCTCCCCGGGCCTGTTCATCCAGTTTTTGTATATTCTGTTCGAGCTTTACCTTCTGCAATTCAAGACGCTTCTTGGCTGTAGTCACTTCAGCTACACCGCGCTTGACATTCTGTAAAAGTTCAAGCTGCTTCTCATAAGAGTAATCAAGCGTCTCTCTCGGGTCTTCGAATTTATTTAAAATCTTGTTTATCTTTGCCTTAACAACTGTGCTCATTCTGTCTATAAGTCCCATGATTTTTTTTCTCCCTGTCTTAAGTATCGGTATTTAAGTCTTATATAAGTATTGATTCCATGGGCTTCTTAGATAGCCGTTTCAAAATATTTCACCAAATCTGGAGCAACAGAACCGCTTAAATTTCCATCGGAGTATTTCTTAACTTTTTTTAAAGAGTCACTTGGTGGACAAAAGGATGAATAGATAGAGATTCTATAACAACCGAAATTGATATATACGGACATCTCCATGTAAATTATTGGTATCCAATTAATCATTTGAATATGGAGCGAGAGATGGGTCGATGAAACTCCTATTGATTAGTTGACAGTTTTTATTTCCAAAACAGGGTGGTATAGAAATGATAATTTGTGAGTGTGGCGAGATTATTGAGAATGGTTTATTTAGGGATTATATAAAAACCTCTGCAAGTCCTTCAACGCCAACAATCGGGCACAAAAAATGCGGGCACATATTCAATTTCATTGATGGAAAAAAACCGAAGAAATATTCATCAAGGACAGAATTGAAGAATCTTGCGATGAGGTTCGCAGGGAAAAATAATCTTGAATCTGAAGCAGTCGGAAGGTTTCTTCTTGAAGTAGATCGTTTGAAGTCGAATGGATCACTTTCCGATTGTGATATTCTAATTAAAGCGTTTAATAATATTGTTAAATGAATGAATACTGCTGAGCTACTATAATTAGATTATACCGCGAGAAACATATCAATGATATTAGTGAAAAAATTTGTCATGAGCAAAACTATAATTAAAATGGGAGTTGTGAGTGGAAATTCAAATATATTTGGTCGTATATGTGAAATAAAGACTGGAATAGATGGTGGTAAAAGATGAGTGAAATAGCAATGCTACCAGCAAAAATGCCAGAAGCAAACAAAGAGACTAAAATTGCCCAAACACAAAAGACTGATTTCTCTAATTCTACAAATTCGTCTGTTGATCGTATTTTATTCCTTCAAAGAACTATTGGCAACCAGGCGATCCAGAGACTTATCAAGTCAGGAACTATCCAGGCAAAGCTCAGAATTGGACAGCCTGGTGATGTCTATGAGCAGGAAGCAGACAGGGTTGCTGAGCAGGTGATGAGGATGCCGGATATTTCTGGACAGGCAAGCGGCACCAAGATCCAGCGAAAATGTCCCAGGTGCAGGGAGGATAAAAAAGATGAAAAATTACAGGCAAAGGTGGTTTCAGACCATACCCCTGAAGTAACCCCACAGATAGAGGCAAATATCAACGCGCTAAAAGGCGGAGGCCAACCCCTGCCAGAATCCACGCGCGCCTTCTACGAGGAGCGCTTCGGACATGACTTCAGCCAGGTGCGGGTGCATACGGATGCGAAGGCTGCGGAGTCAGCGCGGGCGATGAATGCAATGGCGTATACGGTGGGTAGGGATGTGGTGTTTGGGGAAGGGCAGTATGTGCCTTCGACGTATGCAGGGCGCAAGTTGTTGGCACACGAGCTGACGCATGTAGTGCAGCAGCGCGGCATGCAAGGCGCAGAGATCCATATCGGTTCACAGGAATATCCCGCCAGGCGTGATGGCCAGGATGCGGCCGAATGTGCCTTGCGGGGAGACTTTCCTTCAATCGCTGCAGCAGCACGCTGGGCTCACGACACGGCACAACGGCAGGTCGCAGACGACGAGGATGAACGCCATCAGATTTCGGTTATCACTGAAAGCCACACACCCATTCTCCAACGGCAAGACTTTCCGCCGCCACCCCCGCCATACCCGCACTTCACTGAGATGTTCTTTGGTGACGTCGCCGCCAAGATAGGCGAGCTGGAGATCACCTGCGACGACATGAGAGAACGTGGCTTCTATATCTTTTGGGACGTAAATACGAAGAAAGCATATCCTGGCGATATCGAGATGGGGGATCCGGCCCCAAAAGAATGTACTAAGCCGGCACAAATAAATTTTCCCCCGATGCCGCGCGATCGCGGAAACATCCTCGTCGGCGGCTTCTTCCATAACCATCCTCCCGTATGGCCGGGATGTGCACAGATCGAGGTGGGGCCCAGTAAGAAGGATAAAGACACGTCGTCCCGGCTCAAGCTGCCAGGGTTGGTGCAGGATTTCGTGAGCCCGGGACCGAACACTACATGCAAGGGCAATCCGCGTGGCACGTTCTTCTTCGGGCCGCCACGGAGGGAAATATGACGTTTCATATTCAACTAAAAAGCCTTGCCTAACTGTTCACCGTCAGCCCTCATAGGATGAGCACAGCGAAACCCGTAGAATATGATGGAATACAGTAAGGAGATATTTGTCGAAAAAATTATCCATGCTCAAACATAATTAAATTGGAGTTGTGAGTAAAAATTCAATATAAATTTAAATCATATATGTATAATAAATATTAGAATAGATGGGTGGTAAATTATGAGTGAAATAGCAAGGGTATCAGAAAAAATGCAAGAGGTAAAGAAAGAGACTAAGATTGCCCCAACACAAAAGACTGGTTTCTCCCGGTCTACAAATTCGCCAGTTGATCGCATTTTATTCCTTCAAAGAACTATTGGCAACCAGGCTATCCAGAGACTTATCAAGTCAGGAACTATCCAGGCAAAGCTCAGAATTGGACAGCCCGGTGATGTCTATGAGCATGAAGCTGACAGGGTTGCTGAACAGGTGATGAGTATGCCTGAGCCCAGTGCAAAAGAAAGAAAAAATTGTAGCGGACAGACCACAAGTATTCAGCGGAAATGCCCAAAGTGCAAAGATGATGAAGATATACAACGGAAACCTGAGGAAAATCCCTTTCAAGCACAGAGAAACACTGGCAGCACTAATGAAGCCACCCCGGAATTAGAGGCAAATATCAATAACCTGAGCGGCAGGGGCCGGTCCTTGCCTGACTCAGTACGTGCTTTCTTTGAACCCAGGTTTGGTTATGACTTTTCGCGGGTGCGGGTGCATTCAGGCGCGGATGCCGAGCAATCGGCGCGAGACGTGGGCGCCCGTGCCTACACAGTTGGACAGAATGTTGTGTTCGGTGCAAACCAGTTTGCGCCCGGGTCAACGGAGGGCAGGCGATTGCTAGCTCATGAATTGACTCATGTGATTCAACAAGGTGGAGCAGATTCCACCCTTATTCCGGAAGACGATTCAGGAGATTCAACTATGCAAACAGTCGAAACGCTGGCCCAAAGAGCATCTCCTGAGATTTCCCGACACATCACCCCGACACTCAGTCCGGGCCTAATGTTGCAACGGGCACCTTGTCCCTGTTGTACAGATTCCATAGCGGTTAGCAATATAACCCAGATTGATAACCCAGCACAGATGGGGCACAGCTTTGATGTTGATATTGGTCTCTCATATCCAGCCAGTGGGCCGTCAGGGAGATGTACACTCGAATGGTGGGAAAAAACAAATATACCCGCACTTCCAGGACACCCCCCGAACACATGGACCAACTTGTTTCCTCTTTTTCCGACCAATATAGCATTTGCGCAATGGAATAGCCGTCACGAAGAATGCGGTACTACTAGCGCACCCATTACCTTACATGACCCGCCCGCGCTGGGTAAAAGACCCGGACGGACAGTGACCAGAACACTGGAGTGGAGGATAGTCGTTAATAGTATGCCCCCAACGTCCGAAGCGGGATGTACCGCCGCTTCCAAGCAGGTTACGGCAAAACAAGTACTCTCTATGGTGAATGGCGCTCCGGACTGGGCGGCAAGTTCTTTCACTACTCCCTGAAGGATTCTAACAATGAACGATTCTATCGATGATATTTCGCTTTGGTTACAGTCAAGACCGTTTCAAGACAACCCAGAATGGCTTGGAGCATCGCAGACCTCCAGCACATGGGACGAATGGGTTAAGAAAGGCAGGGAGATTCCTGACTTTGAAACCCGTCTGATTTGGATATTGGAGCATCACAAGGACCCTGTAAATCGAAGTGCTGGAGCGCTGGCGCTTGGTTTCGTAGGGGGGGATCGAAGCATTAAATCACTGATCAAGGCTTTGAAGACCGACCTTCCTCTGGTCGCGATGGAAGCCGCCGCTTCGCTTGGCCGCCTGAGGAAGTCCGAAGCCGTTGAACCTTTGTGCGAAGCTCTGAGAAACGCCGATGCGAATGTTCGGGCAAACGCCTGTACTGCTCTTGGCTGGCTCGGTGGGGAAAAAGCTCTCTCATGCCTGAAAGAAGCTGAGCATGACAAAGACCCTTTTGTTCAAGCTGCAGCTAAAGAGGCAAGGAGAAGCCAAGTAGCCAGGTAGGGTGCATTCCTGATCGGATGCTCTGCAATCGGTGAGTGACGTTAACGCTAATTCTTACACGGTGGGACACGACATCGTGTTTGGTGCGGGTCGGTTCGCACCGGGGAAATATGAATCTTTCATAACAGGTATGTTCGGCGACATAGATTTATTGATACCAAAAACAGAGGCAGGGGAAATAATTAGAGCAGGAATAAAGAAAAATCTGAGTCTCAAGTATAAAGTGGAATAAAGGAATTATGCAAAAAGAAAATCAAAACGGCACCCAGGAATTAATGAAAGAGATAGCTGAGGGGCTTCTCTACAACCACACAAGGATCAATGCAAATACTGTGAAAACACTTGAAGCAACTTCATTCCTGTATGCACTGGTAGAACTTCTCAATGAAAAAGGACTGATTTCAATCGATGAACTGGACGAGAAGAAAAAACAGGTGGCTGAACGGCTTGTGAAATCCTTCATCGAAAGCGGTATCGGGTTACTGTATCAAGACCCTGAAGAGGACAAGTACACCTTCGAACATGAGGCAAATGTAGATTGCCTGAGCAGGCTGCACACATGCAAGGCTATGTGCTGCAAATTTCCTTTTGCCCTGTCTAAACAGGATGTCGAAGAGGGCATCATCCGCTGGGAATTCGGGAGACCGTATCTTATCGCACACGATACTGATGGTTACTGTGTTCATATGGACAAGAATACATATAACTGCACAGTGCGTGAGCATCGCCCTGTGCCGTGCAGAGGTTTTACCTGTGAGAATAATGAAAAATGGCATGTCTGGCATGACTATGAGGCAAAGGTCATTAACCAGGAATTGACTGAAAAGATCTCTCAGGATAACAGCAAAATTTATGCGGTTTCAAAATTAAGATCAAACAGAGGAGAGGCCGGAAGTCTATAGAATAGGAGAAAACAAATGAGTGAGGCGGTCAGGACAGCGGTCAAAACACCCGGGACAAAAGAGAATCAGGTTTCACAGGTGCAGAAAGGTAATTTCCACCAACCGGTCAGTTCACCTGGTGATCAAATCCTCTTTCTTCAAAGAACTATCGGCAACCAGGCTGTCCAGAGACTCATGAAGTCTGGAGTGCTTCAGGCAAAGCTCAGGATAGGAGCGCCCGGCGATGTTTACGAGCAGGAGGCTGACAGGGTGGCGGAACAGGTTATGAGGATGCCGCAGGTTCCGGAATTCGTATATTCCGACAGAACCACGATCAGCCCTATTCAGAGGCAGTGTCCACGATGTACGAAAAAACCAGACAAAGAAGAAGAGAAAATACATGCTAAAGAGGACGCAGCCCAGATTCCCGAAGTCTCAAAAGAAGTGGAGAATACCATCAGCGCCCTCCGCGGGGGCGGGCAACCACTTGACCCGGTCACTCGCGCATACTTTGAGCCGCGCTTCGGGCATGATTTCAGCCAGGTGCGGGTGCATACGGATGCACGGGCGGCGGATTCCGCACTGGAAATAAATGCGCTTGCTTATACAGCGGGTCAAAACGTGGTGTTCGGAGCGGGATGGTATGCGCCGCATACAAACGAGGGCAGGCGCCTTTTGGCGCATGAGCTGACCCATGTCTTACAGCAGGGTCGGGGTACTATCAAGCCCATTCCTTCCATTGATGCTTCCAAACCCGTCAAGGCAGATGAATGTACAATTGATCGGAAAAACGATACTATTATGACCGGCAGTAACAGTGTCGTAAGCGGATTTACGCCTTCAGAGCCGTCTATACAGCGTGCCTGCGGGCCTGCTCAGGTGGGCAGTCCAGGCGGCTGTGCCGGGGTGGAAGGTGACATAACTGGCGAGCACTATCTTTTTCAAGTTAACTGCGATGACTTGAAACCCGGGGAAGAGGCGAAGCTAATGGCTTTTGCGGCTACTCTGTCATCCGGTGGTTCGGTTAAGATTCATGGGTTTGCCAGCATCGAAGGAGAACCTGTATTCAACGAAAATCTGTCATGCGCACGGGCAATCAAAATTCAGTCTCTATTAAATAGCATATTGATTTCATCAGGAATATCCGTGAGTTACAGCCTGTTCAAGCATGGTGCAACAGCAGGTGACCGGGAAGAGCGACGCAGTGTTTACATTGATTGGCTTCCGGCAGCACCGGCGCCATCCCCGGGGCCATCAGCTCCGCCACCGTCCGGATTTGTTTGCGGCCCGGATGTCACAACGCAAATCAGCGATGCGGTGAGCAAAACTAAAACAACGTTTGCCGGATGGTCAGCGACCGATAAGACCGATGCCTGCGACGCATTGACGTCTCTGATCACCGGTGGATTCGCCTGGGATATCGTTGATCTGCACAATAACGCATGGATTCTTGCATACCGCCCGGGTTGCGCTTCAGCAGGGGGCACTCCGCCATGCGGATCATCCGTCAAAGTCGGTCCTGACTGCCACTACGCCGGATCACCCAACTACGTCATCTTCGGCGTCATGTGTAAATTGTGCCACTCACACTTTACCTCCATTAGCTCAGCCAAAGCTTCTGATTTTACTGAAAGCGCGATGTTAGATCTGGTTAATAAGTATAAAGGGACCGGTTTCTCAGGATTTTCAACTCCTTCCGCCAATTTTGTACCATCACAGAATTGGTCTCTCTCTGGCTATCGGGGATGGCCTGCGGCAGCCCAACCTGTTGGGGACAGGACAAATTGTGACCCGACTTGTCCGTTACCTTATAGAGGGGGAGCATTCATGGTGAATTGGCATCCAAAGGGGGTGTTCTAAAAGGGAACTTCCTTATTGAGAGTGTGCAACACAAATATAACTAAACAAGGTGAGTCTGATATATATATATATATTTGAAACCGTCGAAGTGGACCGGCTGAAGTCGTATTGAAATCGTTCTAGAGATATACTGGTTACAGCATTTAAAAAGGTTATAATTGTTCAAGACAAAATAATAAAATGAATCAAGAGAAGCATTATTGAAGTAAAATTGGATTTTGGTCATATGGTTATGATACAGGGGAATAAAATTTGAATGAAAAATTAAGGGTATGGGCAAAAATGCCAGAGGCAAAGAAAGGAAATTGTGGTTCTAATACACGAAAGTCTGATCACTCACAATCCGCAAATTCTTTTATTGACCGCACTTTGTTCCTTCAAAGAACAATCGGCAACCAGGCTGTGCAACGGCTTATCAAGTCGGGAGCGCCACAGGCAAAGCTCAGGATAGGAGCGCCCGGGGACATCTACGAGCAGGAAGCTGACAGGGTGGCTGAACAGGTAAATCAATACAAAGAAGTATCTGGTCGAGCCGTAGATACTGGAATCGAAATTCCAGTCATAGGTGAAGAGGATGAGCAGATTGAGATTGGCTCACTGGATTTGAGAAATCTACAATCAAATAAAAACACTGATGCATTATCGATGGTAGAACAACCGGACGGTGGTGGCAGCGGAATAGTCGGAGGTGAAGGAGGAACATCAAGTTGTGACCAGCCCTTGAGCATGAGTAAAGTAACTTCTGGACAATTCCAGGGCGGTAAAAGTATGGACGATTACTACCCTGATCTGGTCGGAAGAGGATACTGGCAACATAGTGGTAGTGCTGGCCCCTGGAACACAGGTAGCAGGGTAGGTTCGAATGCTCAACTATTTGGAACTATTCCCAGTCCGTGCAGACCCGAATTATTCTCGCTTGCTCAGACTGTAACCCGTACACGAGATAGAATAAACGGGGTAACAAATCCAACAGAAGGACAGACATTTGACGACATTGCTAAATCAGGAAGGAATGCCTCTATCTCTCCTTTCAGGCAGGACTGGCTTGGTGGAGGGTACAACATATCCATGGCCGACCCCCCGAGTATTGGATATTCTTCTACAACTAATGCGGAATGGGATAGAGATTTCGTAACCTCACTGATAGGGCCAGGTGGACGGCGCTCAGTTAACTGGTCTATTTCAATCAGAATTGAGAATGGTGGAGTAACACGAAATACTATTTCGTAGGTGGAAAGGACAATATCATGGATTGATCATCGGTCGTTTCCTTGAATAAATGGTTCAGGTCTATTATGGTTTATATAAACAACAAGGAAGTCATTGAATGATAGATTCAAGGCTTCAAGAAAAGATTAACTCGCTCCTCAGATCTCTTGGGGCACAGGAGCCTGTTGAATATGAGCTCGGGACTCCTCAGCTTGTTGAGACAACAGAAGTTTTCGAGCTTATTGATATTGGCTCTTGTATTGTCCCATATTTGCTGGAAGTGATAAAATCTGAAAAGCCAAAGGTGACTGCTTACATTGTTCTGGTATTGGGTAAACTGGGAGATGCGAGAACAATTAAACCCTTGCGCGAATTAAGAGAAAAATATCAGAAACAAAAGCACAAAACTGAATGGGATTACGCAGTCATAGGCCAGTGCAATGTAGCTATTGATGCACTCGATCACGCTAAGAAATAGCTTGAATTAGCTCTAATTATGCCCTAAAACCGGGGAACGCGCCAGACGCGAGAATAACGATGTTTTGAATGATAATTCGAAACCCATATATACGCCCATTTACAACACATACAATAGCGTTTTGAATTTTTGGGGTGAGCAACTGGGCAATGAAACCTCTCAGAATAGGGTACTCTTTACACGGTAATTTTTATTTTTAATAGCAGTTGCAAAAATTGAATTAAGCATCAAAAGGCAGAGCTGTCGTTATTTTAATCACGTGGTATCAGCATTATGGCAATATACAAAAACAATCTTGAACATATTCTTGAAGAACTCAACCGGATTGATACGATAATCCGCCTGTATTATGAAAAATCAAAGGCTGACCACGTTGGGAGTTCACAGGAGTTCCAGGGTTTGTATATCTCGGAAGATGAAATAAATGCGATTCTAAAAATCCCTCTTTTTGAATCAAATGCTTATGCCCGTTCAGTCCTGGAACATGCAAAAATTGAAAAAATAACCGGGGAAATAAATACAAAAAAAGCCGAAAGCATAAAGCAGGGAATGGAACTGCGCCTTCATATCTTATCCGGGCTTTTTCATATGCAGCCGTTCGAGGTCGATGCTCTCCTGGTCTGCCTCGCGCCTGAACTGGACATGCGGTATGAAAAGCTGTATTCCTACTTCCAGAACGATGTGACCAGGAAGCGGCCAAGTGTTGACCTTGTGATAAAACTCCTGTGCTCTTCTACCGAAGAAAGACTCTGGGCAAGAGATATATTTTCGCACGATGCCGTCCTCATAAGGAACAGGCTTGTATATCTTATAGGGGAGGAACAGGTTCCCCTTTTATCGAAATTTCTTAAAGTCGATGACAGGATAATAAACTATCTTTTCGGGGATAATTCGATAGACCAGAAGGTCCGGAATTTCTCGGCAATAATAAAACCGGAAAATTCCTTCAGGGATCTTATCCTGCCAGAGGACACGATAACTACATTCAGGAATCTGATAAATAATCAATCAATTGTTAAAATCCCGGTGTTCTTTTTTTACGGCCCATATGGGTCAGGAAAGAAAATGGCTGCTGAAGCCATATGCAATGAACTGGGAATGTCAATGCTCGTTGTGAATTCAAAAGCTTTGATGAAGGAGCAAATCATGGAAAATTTAAAACATGTCCTTCGCGAAGCATTATTGCAGAATTCTTCAATATATTTTGAAGGATTCGATACCCTGCTGAAAGACGAGAATATTGGAGCTACCGGGATACTTATGGAATTAGACCAATTACCGAATTTGATTTTCCTGTCAGGTGAGCAATATTGGGAGCCTGCCGGTGTTTTAAAAAATCATAGCTTTATAAGCCAGGCATTTCCCTCCCCGTCCCTTTTGCTTCGTAAGCGCCTCTGGGAATCACAATTGAATGGCAACGCCCAGGATGATGTGGATATTCATGCCCTTGCAGGTAAATTCAATCTCAGCGGGGGCCAGATAAAGGATGCCATATCCACAGCACGAAATATTATGGTTGCAAAAAACCCGGGAAATTCTAAATTATCAATGGAAGTCCTTAACATGGGATGCAAGGCGCAGTCCAACAGGAACCTCGCAGCCTATTCCAGGAAAATCGAACCCCACTATACCTGGGACGATATAGTTCTCCCCCGCGACATAAAAAAACAGTTAAAGGAAATATCAGGGTATATCAAATACAGGGGGATCGTCTATACGGATTGGGGTTTTGATAAGAAATTTGCATTGGGTAAGGGGCTGAATGCACTTTTCTCGGGGCCATCAGGTACCGGCAAAACAATGTCCGTTGAAATTATCGCCCACGATGCGGGACTGGATGTGTACAAAATCGACTTATCTAATGTGGTCAGCAAATATATCGGCGAAACAGAAAAAAACCTGAGCAAGATATTCAAGGAGGCGGAAACCAGTAACGCCATCCTGTTCTTTGACGAGGCGGATGCACTTTTCGGAAAACGCTCCGAGGTCAAAGACGCCCATGACAGGTATGCCAACATAGAAATCGGATATTTGCTCCAGAAAATGGAAGAGTATGAGGGTGTTGTCATACTTGCAACCAATCTTAGCAAAAACATTGATGATGCCTTCTTAAGAAGGATGCAATTTGTGATTGATTTTCCTTTCCCTGATGAAGACCAGAGAAAACTCATATGGAGCGGAATATTCCCGAAAGGCGCGCCGCGCGCAGGGGATATAGACTACAAATTTTTCGCAGAGAGATTGAAGCTTGCAGGCGGGAATATCAAAAACATCGCGTTATCGTCTGCATTTTATGCTGCCGAGGAATCCTGCCCAATCGGGATGCATCATATCATGCGGGCGGCGAAGAAGGAATACATGAAGATGGGGAAACCGTTTTTGAAAGAAGAGTTCCAGCCTTATTACAAAATGATAGAGGAAGAGGGAAAATAAATGGCGATTTTAAAAGATATCGGAGACTCCTTAAAGGCGCTCCTCCAGAACAACATCACAGAACTCACGGCGGACAATTCGATAGTCTTTGATTCACCCGCAGAGATCGAACCGACCGGAAATACAATGCTTTCTGTCTTCCTGTATCAAATCATTGAGAATGGCTATTTGAGGAATACCTCATCTGAGCCTATCGATACCGACAAGATGCGATATCCGCCGCTTATTCTTGATTTACACTTTATCTTTACTCCTTATGCAAAAGTCAAAGAAACCGAACTGATAATCATTGAAAAGCTAATGCAGTTGTTCTATGATAATTCCGTGCTCAAGGGAGATTTGCTTAAAGGCGGGCTGATAGATGCCGGAAATAAGGAGATACGGGTCGTTCCCACCAACTTTACATTTGATGAAATAAACAAGCTCTGGGAGAGATTTCCCAGCAAGCCTTTCAAACTCTCGGCTTCCTACATCCTGAGCCCTGTAAAGGTCCCGTCCGGAAAGCCGCCCGCTGTGATTAAAAGAGTCATGGAAAGGGATATCGATGTATACAGGATGGATAAATGACATTTCTTGAAAGAACAAAGTCAGTCCTGGGTCTGGCAGTAATGCTGAAAGACGACCTTTCCCCTGATAAAAAGACGATCGGAGAAGTGTTCTTAAAAGCCACACGTGTAAAGAAAAAAATTCTTCAACACAGCACAGGTTATTTCCTTTTGATAGACCTTCCCGAAGGAGAACACGTCCTTACAGGCGGCGGTCATTTTTACAAACCCGGGAATTTAACCGTTAATACCACGTCGATTAACCCCAAACAGCCTTTTGCCGAGTTGACACTGGCCCCGAAATCCAATTACCCCTTTCCTCCCGGGATTACTGTCCTTGTGGGAAAGATTGCAGAGAAGGACTACAGGCCGATTGCCAATGCCTCAATTACCGTCACATCCATGACACAGACCGCAATTTCGGAAGATGACGGCAGTTTTTTTATCCAGTTTACCATAGCTAGTGATATAGATATAACACTAACTATTAGTAAAAATGGTTATATAAGCGGGAGCGTTCCCGTTCAGTTAAAAAAAGGTGTAATGACACGTATTATCGAACCGATAATGCTAACCAGACAGTAGGATGGAGGTGTGTAAACTTTAGATTCAAAAATCAACTGACCTGAAAAATCAGGGGTGGTATTTCAAAAATAAGAAAATGCAAAAGTAACTCTTGAAAATTTGTATAGATTTGTAGATTTCATAAGGGAGATTTATGCCAGTAATACGAAATAAACTCAATCAGAGAATTGTAATCCATTTGAAAGGCGGTAAGCATATCGACCTTTCAGAGAAAGGCACAGCAGATGTTACGGATGAGGATTTATCGTCATCGCATTTGCAGGACTTAATGATAAAAGAAAACGTGGTTTTGGAAAAAGAAGAAGCTGAAAAACCTGAAATGAGGAAAAGCAGCTATATAAGAAAGGGAAAATAAATAGTAAATAGTATATAATATTAAAAGTTTTATAGGAGGTAAAATATGACTGAATATCTATCACCTGGGGTATATGTTGAGGAAAAATCCTCAGGAGTAAAACCTATCGAAGGTGTAGGCACTTCGACCGGGGCATTTGTAGGGATTGCGGAAAAAGGACCGGTCGGACAGGCAAACTTTATCGCGAACTGGACCCAGTTTGTGAACACATACGGGGCTTTCACAGCCAACGCGTTTATGGCATATGCAGTATACCAGTTCTTTTCGGAAGGAGGAACCCGATGTTATGTAGTCAGGACATGCCATTACACGGATATAACAACCCCTTCCACAAAGACGGTTGCTACTTCAGCAGGAACCTTGAACGATGGTGCCACCCCTCCCGTAGATTCGTTAAAATTCACTGCAACGGATATGGGGACATGGGGAAATAAGATTTCCATCGAAGTAAAAGCCGCCACTGATGCAACACTGACAGGTGGCTTCAAGCTGGTAGTAAAATTTTCTGGAAGTGAACAGGAGTCCTTCGATAACCTGACGATGGCAGATGTTATTGCCAAAGTAAGTTCGACTTATGTCACAGTTGAAAAGGTAGGAGCAACTCCTAATGCTCCGAAGACAGGTTCATCTGTGACCCTGGCTGGCGGTAATAATGGTGATTCGTCTATAACGGCAGTGGATTTTGAAGGCGATGCAAAGGCAATGAATGGTCTTCATGCTTTCGATATGTACGATGACATTAATATTGTCCTTATGCCAGATAGCATTAAAATTGGATCTGGAGCGAGAGATGCAATTATAAAAGGATACAGCTACTGCCAGAACAGGAAAGACTGCTTCTTTATCGCAGACCCGCCCTTCGGGTGCAGTCCCACTACTGTCAGGGACTATAAGGAAGCAACCGGCACATGGAGCGGACAAAATGCATTTAACTCCTCATTCGCAGCCCTTTATTACCCGTGGGTCTATATGAGCGACCCCCTGAGCCAGAGCGGAGGGAAAATAGCTGTTCCCCCATCAGGAGCAATTGCAGGGACATATGCCCATACAGATTCGGTAAGGGGAGTCCATAAGGCGCCGGCAGGCATTTCTGACGGTTATCTTGATTCCGTGAGTGGTATAGAGAGAATTATCACAAAGAGCGAACATGATACATTAAATCCCACCGGGATAGATGTCATCCGTTCTTTCCCATCGTCAGGCATCGTGGTATGGGGAGCAAGAACGCTTTCTGCCGACGCGGAATGGAAATACATTAATATCAGGAGGCTGTTCCTCTTCCTTGAGGAGTCCATTGACAAGGGTACACAGTGGGTCGTGTTTGAGCCCAACTCGCCTGCACTCTGGGGCTCGGTAATCAGGAATATAACTGCGTTTCTGCTGAGAGTATGGAGAGACGGCGCATTGTTCGGAAGCACGCCTGAAGAAGCGTTCTATGTAAAGGTCGATGCTGAAAATAATCCGCCTGAAGTAAGAGATGCAGGACAGTTGATTATCGAGGTCGGGGTAGCGCCGGTAAAACCAGCAGAGTTCGTAATAATCAGGATACAGCAGAAGACATTGACAAAATAAATGAAAAATAATTAAGGAGGAAAATAATATGCCAACAGCAGCAAGAACCGATCCGTACAGGAATTTCAGGTTCAGGGTCGAAATAGATGGAATCCAGACTGCAAGTTTTGCAGAAGCCACTATCCCGGATACTACCACAGACTCGGTTGATTACAGGGAAGGAACCGAATTACCTATCCAGAGAAAACTTTCGGGTCTCACCAAGTTCGGGAACATAACCTTGAAGAAAGGGCTCACGGACTCGGTGGAGATTTACCAGTGGAGAAAGTCTGTTGAAGATAGCGGGGCAATCAAGGCAAGAAAGAATATTTCCCTGGTATTGATAGATGAGGAAGGAAATGATAAGGCGCGATGGGATATTATGGAGGCGTGGCCTACAAAGTACAGCCCGTCGGGTTTTAGTGCAAAGGCGAATGAAGTGGTCATAGAGACACTCGAGATTGTGCATGAAGGGATTAAGAGGACGAAGTAAGACGGATTAGAAGGAAGCTAAATGGGAATTTTACAGACAGAGCACGAATTTACTTTGCCCATGGGATATGTGGATGAGGCGGGAACTCTTCACAGGGACGGCAAGATGAGGCTGGCCACCGCTGCTGATGAGATACTGCCCATGAAAGACCCGAGGGTCCAGAATAACCCGGCATATTTGACCGTCATCCTTCTCTCAAGGGTCGTTACGAGCCTCGGGAGTTTGAAAATGGTAAACCCCAAAGTTATTGAGGGACTCTTTGCCGGGGATTTCGCATACCTGCAGGAGATGTATACGAGAATCAACCAGAATGGTTCGAATGTGATAAATGTCGTCTGTCCGAAGTGTGAGCACAAATTCGATGTAGAGGTGCAATCGCTGGGGGAATAACAGGCTACCCCCACGACCGCCTCTACGAGGAGGTAGCCTTCCTGGCTTACCACTTTCACTGGGACTATGATACTATAATGAACATGGAGCATAGGGAGCGGCATCAGTGGTGCGAGGAGGTAAGTAAAATAAATGAGAAACTTAACGGAGAAAAACCGGGGAATATGTTCGAAGTATAGGAGCGACAATGGTGGTTGGAAATCGAAAAGACCCTTTTAGCGCCTTCAGGTTCCGGATAGAAATTGAAGGCATAATCGCAGGAGGATTTACAGACGTTTCCGGCTTGAGCATCCAGACTGAAGTCGATTCCATAAGGGAAGGCGGAGTCAATGATTTCGAGTATAAACTCCCCAGGGGTACAAAATACACTGATATTACCTTAAAACGCGGCCTTATCGATTGGGAGCTGTACAACTGGTACAAAGACGTCATAAACGGGATAATCAACCGGAAAAGCGGCGCTATTTACCTTCTTGACAACGAAGGAAACCAGGTAATGGACTGGTATTTCTTTGAAGCGTATCCGGTAAAGTGGGATGTGTCCTCATTCAATGCGGCAAGCAATACGGTTGCAAGTGAAACTCTTGTGCTGACCCATCACGGCGTAGTGTAATTGAGGATACGGAAGTTACTGTATGGAAAAATCTAAAAACAAGAAATTTGATATGAAATCACGCCTTTTGCAGAATGAAATATCAGCACGGCCCCTTGGACTTGGGGGTTTTAATTTTTCAAGAAAGATAACAGGCAAATACGGGATATTTCGGAAATCAGGCAGGCTGCCTTCAATGATATTCCTGAGATTATCTGGTCTGGAGGCAAAGAATAAAAAATCAGATCCTTCGCACAGGATATCAATTAGCAATTACCTGAATTTCCAGTTCGGCTTTTATTTCGAATTCATCAGGCAGTTGATAAAAACACCGGATAATTACTATCTTCAGAAACTATACAACTTTATAACCATTAAGAACGGGGGGTATTTACTACAGTCTGATAAACGAGCCGGTGCGGCTGCAAAAATATCGGAAAATACCGCAATCGGTGTTCTTCCGCACATACAGTTCGCGCCTCTGAAAGTTGATTTTCAGCAACGAAATGAACTAACATTTTTCAACAATTCCGCAGTGTATCAGGGCGACCGGATATTCACACATAACCAGCTTTCTTCTTCCTATCCTGCTCAGGGCGATAAAAAGAGCGCAGTAATGAATGCGAAACCGCAGGAAGGGACAAATGCTTTCCGGAAAGAAATCACAGTGTCGAATATAGATTATGAACATATTCCGGAATCCGGCAATGCAGGAAGGATTTTTTTACCTGCCCCTTCATATTTGATAATCCGGCCGGTTAGAATGGTCACGTATTCTGCGAATGTGACTGTAAGCAATTTAGAAAGACTTTCCGATATCAGGATTTCAGGTTCACGGCGCTATCAAACCGGTTATCCTTTTGTATCCGTTAAGCAGCCCGAAGAAACACGTTCTTTTCCCGCAAAAATAATGAATTTCCATTCGGCCGGGAAAGATGTAGTATCAGCAAAGCCATTATACCCGCAAAACAGGGCTGCAGCGGACATAAGCTATGAAAATAATCCCCAGGAAAGCGGGGCTGGAGAGAACTTTTTATTCAACGGCTCGCGTCTGATAACACGGCCCGTGAATATGACTTTGATATTTTCAAACATATACTCAAACACTGAGATTGCGGGTTATTTAAAAAGAACTCCCGATATCGATACAGGCTCACAACACCAGGCTCCTGTATCGGTATTAAGGAATCCTGTTAAAGAAGGAGAATTTTCAGAACCGCTGCCTTATAGAATGGATGTTCTCACCACGGCCAAAAAAGTATCTCCGAAAGTTTCAGCCGGGAACGAAGTAAGCGGTGAAAATAGTCACAATGAAAAAAATCCATCTTTGGAACCGGCGCTTTCAAGAACGAGCGGCCATCCGGCTATCAAAAATGTCTTAAACCGGAGCATAACTGAAACCGGAATAAGTCACAAAACCCTCCCGGGTTCGCATCTGGTAACCAGACCTTTAAAAATGGTCTTGAATCCTTCAAATACTGTAAATTTCAGCAATTTAAAAGGAATGTCCAATATCGGGAACACACTCTCAAAAAGTAACCAAGGCATTCATCATTTTGTCCATGCAACACAGCCTTCAAATAATGAAAACCAATCCGGGGAACCGACGCGCATAAACGTGGATGGGACTCAGGCAGGTATCCGGAACATAACGGAAAAAAGCACAGAATCAGTCTTGAAAAACAGAACTATCGTGAATACACATTATGAAAATATTATCAGGGAATATGAAAAGACAGGTTATAAAAATACAATCCGTTCACATCAGGAAGGGATAATATTGAAACAGGCTGAAGACCAGTTTTCAGACCTTGTCTTTCCCGGGCATGGAATCGGTTTGAAATATGGTATTCCCGGCGGCATGAAAACACCAGTGGAGACTCCAGCCGGTGAGCTTGCCTATAACTCCGGGCAGGAACTGATTTTTAAAAAACCGGTGGTTCAAAAAACGGAAATTATTCCGGAAAACGGTGAACAAGCGGAAAACACAGTCCATCGGAATATAAATGATACTTTCATCAGGGAATCCTTCAAAGAAAAACCGATACATGAGATAAACAGGATTGCGGATACCGTTTACAGGATGATTGAGAAAAGAATCTCTATAGAAAAAGACAGAAGGGGGCTATCCTGATGGTTTCAAAAGCGCAGATAACCGTACTCGATACGAAAGAAACAATTGAAGTGATGTTTAATCCGAAGGAATATACCGTTTCGACACTTGCACAGACAACAGGTGAAGGGTCATCGCTGAGTTTCAATAAAGTAAATCTATCTGATTTCACTGTTACGCTGCTCTTCGATACTTACGAAGACCAAACCGATGTCAGGGACCTAATCGGAAAGATAACTTCACTCGTTATGCCTACTGTTGAGGGAAAACAAACAAAAAAACCTCATATATGTCTTTTTAGCTGGGGAAAATTCACTTACAAGGGAATTATCTATAAACATGACCAGAAGTTCACGTTGTTTCTCCCGAGCGGGATACCTGTAAGAGCAGACCTGACAGTCACCTTCAAGTCAGTTGTAACAACAGAAGAAGACGCGAAGTTAAAAGGAGCTGAAGCCTGCAGGAAATTGTGGATTGTAAAATCCGGGGACAGGCTTGACCTTATCGCAGACAAGGCGCTCAAGGATGTATCTTTATGGAGAAAAATCGCTGACGAGAACAAGATTCTTAACCCGCTTGAGTTTCCAACAGACGATGACATCGGAAGGACTTTAATAATTCCGGATTAGGGAGTTTTGCCTTATGGAATCCGATGTAATAAATATCGCAAATTTCAAGCTGCTCCTGAACGGAAGTGAGCTTTCAGGAGATTTATTATCAGCCGTGGAAGGAGTGACCCTTGAGGATGAGATCAATCTTCCGGCGATGTTTACTTTCAAATTCAATACAGTTGATTTTTTTAAAGGCGACTGGAGAGGCGTTGACCTTAAGACCTTCAAGGTCGGGGACATTGTAAAAATCTCCATGGGCATCGACAGCACGGTGGAAATGATAACGGGCGAGATAACCGCACTTGATTATACATTCGGTGATTCTTCCTATGTCGAGGTTAGAGGTTATGACAGGCTTCACAGGCTCAGGTTCGGAACAATGAGGCGCTCGTTCAAGGATATGAAGGACAGCGATATCGCATCAAAGGTTGCTTCCGACGCCAGTCTTTCACCCGATGTCGATGATACGGGAACCATCCAGCCGTATATTTTCCAGAATAACCAGACCAACTATGAGTTCCTCCTCGAACGCGCAATCAGGATCGGTTATGAAATGCTTGTTGATGATAAGACCTTTATTTTCCGAAAATCCCAGGAAGACAAAACCCCGGAGGTAACACTCCAGTACGGGATAGATTTGCTTAATTTTTCAGCCCGGATACAAACACTGACCGAAGGAAGTAAAATTGAGGTCAGGGGCTGGAACGTTAAAGACAAGGAGGAAATAACCTCCTCAGCTACAAAAGGCAGTGAGAATTCAAAGATGAAAGGTAAAGAATCAGGATATGAAATGTCAGAAAAAGCATTCACGGCTTCGGCTGTCTCTGTAGTTGACGATTTGATTATAGATTCAAAAGACGCTGAAAATATCGCAAAGGCAAAGTATAATCTAAATCTTCAGGAATTTTTAACAGGCGAGGGAACCTGCGGCGGGAACCCGAAAATACGGGCAGGGAAAACCATAGAAATCCAGGGTCTGGGAGACAGGCTCAGCGGCACATATTATGTCGCATCTACAGTTCATTCATTAAGCGAAGGAGCATACACAACGACATTCAGGGTCAGGAGGACCGGGGTATGAGCATTACTGCAATCTTAGAGCAAAGCAGGAGACCGGATTCGAGGATTAACGGAGTGGTTGTCGGGGTCGTTACTGATAATAAAGACCCGGATAAACTCGGACGCGTGAAGGTAAAAATACCCCGTTTGAGCGCGGAGGATGAATCGAACTGGGCAAGAGTTATTTCTTTTATGTCGGGGAAACAAATGGGCGGTTTTTTTTTGCCCGAAGTGAATGATGAAGTGCTCGTGGCTTTTGAGTATGGCGATATAAACATCCCCTATGTAATAGGCTCGTTATGGAATGGCAAGGACACCCCGCCACTAACAAATGATGACGGGAAGAACAATTTCAGGATCATAAAATCACGAAGCGGGCATGTGATAAGGCTTGATGATACCGATGGGCAGGAAAAGATTGAGATTGTGGATAAATCGGAAAATAACAAGATAACCATCGATACAAAAGAAAAGAAAATCTCCATAGTATCAGACAAGGACATTGAAATATCCGCGCCAAACGGGAAAGTAAGTATAAGTGCTAACGATTTTGAGGTTAAAACACAGGCTTCGGCAAAGATAGAGGCTTCGTCAAGTATGGATTTGAAAGCTTCCGGGACTACAAATATCAAAGGGGCAACGGTGAACATTAATTAATATGGGACAGCCGGCAGCAAAACAGGGGGACCAGGTAATGGCAACAGATACGCATATTATAATGATACCCTCACCTGGGGGACCGGTGCCTACGCCCTTACCGCATCCTTTTGTCGGTATAATAGACGGCGGTCTCAGTTCGGATGTAAAAATAATGGGAATGGCGGCAGCTACTGTTGATTCAACGGCTTCAAACACGCCGCCGCATATTCCGCAGGGAGGACCATTCCAGAGTCCACCCTCAAACAAGGGGACTATAAAAATGGGAAGTACAACTGTAAAGATAAACGGGAAAATGGCGGCAAGGAACGGCGATACTGCCATGACCTGCAACGACCCGTCCGACCTTCCGGTCGGCACTGTCATGGCGGTCGGTACTGTTATGATAGGAGGATAAAATGGCACAATCAACTGGTGCAGATTTCCTTGGCAGCGGCTGGAAGTTCCCGGTATCCATTAAAAACGGAAACATAATTTCTTCCGGGGGCAACGATTCCATTAAGGAATCTATACTGATAATACTCGGCACTGCGAAGGGAGAGCGGGTCATGAGACCTGATTTCGGATGCGGGATAAACGAGCTTGTTTTTGCGCCGAACAATACCTCAACATCCACGCTCATAACATTTTACATAAAAGAGGCGCTTCTCAAGTGGGAACCGAGGATTGAATTACTGAACGTGAACGCCGAGCCTGACGAAACAGAACCGAACATGCTTATCATATCTATAGATTACATGGTAAAAACGACTAACACAAAAGCTAACCTGGTATATCCATTCTATCTTGAGAGGGGGAACGTTCCATGACCATAGACCCGCCTAAAATCGACTCGCGAGACCAGCAGATGCTATATGAACAGGTAAGGGACCTGGCTCTTTACTATTGCCCTGAATGGAAAGATGCGGCTGCAATCGAGTCTGATAAATACGCCGATGCTCTCATGCGCATCTTTTCCAGGATGATGGAGATAATAATCCAGCGGCTGAATAAAGTCCCGGACAAGAATTTCCTGACTTTCCTGGATATGGTGGGGGCAAGCCTGTATCCTCCCGGTGTGGCAAGAGCACCGCTTACTTTCACTATGGCAAAAGGGGATATCAAATATCAAATGATACCTTCGGGCACACAGGTAGCAACTGCGCAGACCGCTGAAAAGGAAGCGGTAGTTTTTGAAACTGTAAAAGACCTGGCTGTTATTATACCAAAGCTTGCAGGAGCGGTCAGTCTTTCACCTGAAGATGACAAATGGACGGATCATACGGATTCGCTATTTAACAATGCAAACGGGGATGTGCAGCTTTTCAATGGGCAGGAATTGGTTCCGCACCGTCTATATCTTGGTCATGATGAGCTTTTCGGTTTCAAGGAGGAAACTGCCATCTCACTGGATATAGAGATACCTGAGAGCGCGAATCTTCCAAAATATCCTCAGGAATGGGAAGTAAAATGGTACTATTTTGATGAAAATTCAAATCCAAAACTATTACCTGTGGATGAAAAAACAATCGATGCTGATGCAAATCTTTTGGGAAAGGGTAAGAAAAAAATCACATTCAAACCTGTCAGTGGAATTTCTAAAAAAACCCTGACGGGATTCGAAAAGGAAACGGGTCGGCAAAAAAACTGGACATCCAACTGGATTTATGCCGAGCTGAAAACACCCATCCCCGAAAAGCTTACGGAAATCACTTCAATCAAGGCGGGTTTGAGTATAGCGCCCGCATCTGCGGCAGACCCGGATCTGGCATTCTTCAATAACGTTGCCATAGATTTTACCAAAGATTTCTACGTTTTCGGTGAAAGACCTAAATTTAATGATACCTTTTATATTGGTTCAAATGAGGTATTTTCCAAGGCTGGAGCGGCGATTACAATAGGAATTACGCTTTCAGACGGGGTGGACATGCCTGCTCCGGAAACCGTAACCCTTGCCTGGGAATTCTGGGATGGAAAGAGCTGGGGAATAATCGGCAAAACGGGCAAAGAAGGGATTAAAGAGAGCCATTACAATTTTTCTGATTCCACCAAAGCCTTTACATTAAAAGGTGATGTTACTTTTACATGCCCAGAAATAGAAAAGAAGGAAATCAATGGACAGGAGAATTACTGGATCAGGGTACGCATTATCGAAGGAAATTACGGCAAGGATGCCAGTTACGAGGCAATTTCCATAGATGCAGGTCAAGGTAAAGGGAAAATAACAAGCAGTGGCCTGGTTGTAACGGGCGTGGAAACGGACTTCAAAAATCAGCTAAGCGTTGGAGATTCAATTATCATCGCTTCGGGCGAAACTAAAATCGTCACTGGCATTACCAGCGCGTCCTCGCTCACAATCGATTCTGCCTTTACTGACCTGAAGACCAGTGCACCATATAATATTAAGAAAATCGGATGGATATACAAACCGCTCACTTTCAAACCGCCGTCCATAAGCAAATTGGCCCTGAAATATACTTTTGATTTAACGAGCAATCTTCAGACTGTCCTGACATACAATGATTTTTCCTATCAGGTTTTTGTGTATTATCTGTTCAATTGGGATGAAGTTCCCGGAAAGGATAGTGCCAGACTCATAGAATTCCTGGTACAAAATTATGATGTAAACTGGGCAAAAAATGCAAAAATTGAAAAAATCGTTAAAATCATTAAGATCTCTGACGGGAAAAATTCCATTTCTCTTGAACTTGACAGCGTAAACATGAAGGTAAATCTTGCCATCAACGGTCTGCCGACAAAGGATTTCGTCATGAAAAGTGAGAATGGCAAGACGAACGTATACGATCAAAATAAAACGTCTTTTAAACCATTCCATCCCGTGGAAGATGAACAGCCAGCCCTCTATCTGGCATTTGATGATGACATTGCAGATATCCCCGTGACCTTATTTTTCCCGCTGCTTGAAAACATGTTCACTGCTGTCATGGTGCAGGCATACGATAATCCACCTGTCCTGGCATGGGAGTACTGGACTGGTAAGAATTGGTCTCTTCTTAGCGTGGAAGACGGTACAAAGAATCTGACAACGATGGAAATGGTTCAATTCCTTGCTCCCGCTGACCTTACTGAAAGATATTGCTTTGAGTTCGAAAAAGAATACTGCTGGATACGGGCACGGCTGGATAAGGGGACATATGATAACCCGCCCAGGCTGAGGGGCATATACACCAATACGATCTGGGCATATAATCGTATAACAGTTGGCGATGAGATACTGGGTTCAAGCGATGGGAAGACAAGCCAGGTTTTCAATTTTTCTCATTATCCCGTATTACCCGGGCAAAAAGTCCTGGTCATGGAGATATCACTTACCGATGAGGAGAAAACGACTATCCGCTCCGAGGAAGGAGAGGATGCCATTTTAGAGATCCCGGATGATGCCGGAAATGTTATCGGATATTGGGTGAGATGGCATGAAAAGAACTATCTCTATGCCTCCGGCCCTCACAGCCGCCACTATGTTATAGACCGCAACAACGGGGTGATAACCTTCGGGGATGGCGAACGGGGCATGATCCCTCCGGCAGAAAAGGACAACATCCGGTGCAGCTATCAGTATGGAGGAGGGAGTAAAGGAAATGGCGCAGAAGCGCAAACCATAAACAAGCTCAGGACAGCATTTTCTTTTATTAAATCGGTTACCAATTATGAAGGCGCTGACGGCGGGGGAGAACAGGAAACCCTTGACATGCTCAGGGAACGCGGACCCCAGACTATTAAACATCGCGACAGGGCGGTCACCTATGAGGACTTTGAATGGCTGGTAATGGAAGCATCCCCAAAAGTCGCGAAGGTCAAATGCCTGCCGACAACCGACCCGGGCAAAAATTTCAGGCCGGGCTGGATTACTATGATTGTTGTCCCGGATGAACGCGAGAATCCCAAACCTGTCCCGAGCCAGGGATTGATTAATGAAGTCCAGGACTATATTTTCAACAGGACCTCAACATACCTCACAACCTACCCTTCCCAGATTACCCTTATCGGGCCGGGCTATATCCAGGTGGGTGTTGAGGCGAAAGTACATTTCACATCGGTCGCCGATGCAAAAATCATCGAGGGAAAAATCATCGAAAATCTTAAGCGGTTTTTCCACCCGCTTATTGGCGGCCCTGAAAAAGAGGGATGGGATTTTGGCAGGAATGTATACATATCACAGGTTTATGAAGTCATCGAAAGTACTGACGGCGTTGACTATGTTGATGAGCTGATCCTTAGTGCTTCAGTCCAGATGTATAAATTGATATTAAAGGAGAATTTAATTCTTACCGATTCTTATCCTGAGTACAGCAGGGTAGAAACAAGTGATGGAAAACTCTCGTTTTCCCTGGCTGAAATGCTTCAGGTTGGGGAGATAGATACGCTCACTGTTGTGGGTTTTAAAGAGGGGGATAATATCATCCTGAGCCATCCGGATAAGTATTTGTTTAGCTGGGAAGATATTCCGGGAAGCGATAATGTAGAACTCATAGACTTCCTAAAAAAGAATTATAGTATTGATTGGGTAAAAACAGGAACAATCGATAAAATCGATAACTATAAGACCATAATGGTTTCTACCGACAAAAATTATCTTACACTGGGTCTTAACACTGACCAAACTAAAGTTAACCTGATAATCGATGATGGTAGAACCGATGCATTCACGGTTAAGCCGGAAAACGGTAAACTTAAAATATACCAGGACAGGAAAACAAGCCTTGCAATAAGGTCTGTGTACCATGATGGGAAGTGGGGTGATATCCTTGAATTCCAGCAGTCACAGATTGATATTGCATATCCTGTGGGCAGTATAATTGAAACCTCTGATGAGCGGATTAAATCTTTCACTCTCAATGAGGTTCCGGAAGGCGATATAAGTCTTAATCCTATCAAGATACCAATCCTCAATACCGGCGATAGTTTTGTCCTGAGCCTCAGGGATGACCCTTCAAAAGAAGTAACAGGAACGATAAAAAAAGCGGCTAATTCTGAAAAAATATTCATTGAGAAGAACTACCTTGTTTATTCAGGTGAGCATGCGATAAACACAAAACCAAAAGAGGAACTGACATTCCGGTATCTCATGAATACCAATACAAAAGAAATCCATGACCTGAACAATGAACAACCGAATTGCAAACTGGACCTGATACAGAAAGACCATATGATTTTTACGAGAACCCTCGATAAGATCGATGGATACGATTATTGCAGATGGTGTTTCGGGCCAGAAATGTCAACACGCTAAAGGAGTGAAAAATGTCAATACCCATACCCAATCTGGATGACAGGAGCTTTGAAGACCTGATGAAAGAAGCCAGGGCTCTGATTCCGCGCTACAACAGCGATTGGACAAACCACAACCCTTCAGATCCCGGAATAACACTCCTTGAACTTTTCTCATGGCTTGGCGAAATGGTGATTTACAGGATAAACCAGGTGCCTGAGGAATCATATATTAATTTTTTAAAGTTGATATCCGGGGTTCCAGAGAGAGGTGACCTGGATAGTTTGTTGAACGGTCCGTATTTGTTCAACTGGAATACGATTCAGGAAGACAACTTCGGGACTTTTCGGAATTACCTTAAGAATGAGCTTGATATCGATTGGGCGGTGAACGCCACCATTAATAAGAATGTTGTAAATAAAACCCTGATCGCTGTCGAAGAGAACGGTATGAACCGGGCAGAACTCATCATCAGCGATAGCGAAGACAGGGCAAATCTAAAAATCAACGGCAGCCAGGTCCGCTACCTGCATGTTGAAAATAAGAGCGGTGAACTTAACATTTACAATGTTCCGGATATTGATGCCGAATACAGGTATCTCCTGAACTTACTGAAGGCTATCGAGGATGGAGAAAAGAAGAGCGTGATAGATATCAAGGAAGCCTCCGTGGGTTACATGGAGTCCAGATACAGGGTCATCACTTCAAATGACTTTGAGGAAAAGGCTCTCTCCTGTATGAAGAAACTGCTTCAAATCGACCCTGCCGGAAGAGTGGTGTGCATGAACAACAGGGATCTGGAATACAGCACAGTGGATAATGATAAACCCGGGCACGTTTCTGTGATAATAATACCGGGTTGGGTGAAAAATTCCCCGTATTGCACAGACAAAGTAAGTCTTGAAGACCTGCCAAAAGGAGAGACTGGAAATGGTTGGAATAAAGGCGGCAATGGTAAAGTCAGTCCGACCGGACTTTTAAAGGAAGAGGTCAAAGCAGACCTTGATGCAAGGAAACTGATTACCACCCGGGTTCATGTCGTCTCGCCTTTTTACCAGGACGTATCTCTTAAGGTCTGGATAGCCCTTAAAGAAAATACTGATGAGACAACAGTTATATCGCAGGCAACAGGAAATATAATGGAATATTTCCATCCCATCACAGGCGGGCCTGACGGAACGGGCTGGCCGCTGGGAAGGAACGTTTACCGCTCTGAACTGTACAATCTTCTGGAAACAATCCCCGGCGTTGATCATGTAGTAAAGGTCTGGATAAATGATGATTCTGAACTGCCGTTGTTTGAAATTGAAAAGCATAAATTAATAGCGCTCCCCGATTTGATCGTGGAAAAGGTGAGTGATGAATAATATGGATAACAGGAGTAAATATCTACGATATCTTCCGGGCATTTATCAGGGGGAAGAAGGAGATGTTTTCTTAGGAAATTTCCTCAAGTCATTTGAAAATATCCTTTCAGCATATCCCCTGTTCCCTGATGACATCAAAGATATCGATGGTCTTGTATCAAAGCTGAAAGATTCCAAAAACCTTCTGTCGCAGTTTATTCAGGGAAATTTTTCGACTGAAACAATAAACCTGCTGAACGCGTATGACGGTTCCCAATCCGACGCCCTTAAAAAAGCTCTTGTATCGGAATTGAACAAACTTAGCCGCGGTATTTCTATCTATGAAGAAAAACGCTTTGAGCAGATAACGCTGACCGATGCGACAAAGAGGCTTATCAGGCAAAACCCGACAGGTGAAGACCTTATCCGCCTGAACATGATGCTTCTGGAACAGGCATTTTCAAATGAGATCAAGAAACTGAAAGGCATCGAAGAGATATTGGATGAGATCCAAAATTACTTTGATCCGTATAATACACCCCGCGAATTTCTCCAGTGGCTCGCGGGATGGATGGCTTTAATCCTGAAAGAAGAGCAGGACTGGAATGCCAATGACAACATCAAGAAAAGGGATCTTATCGCCAGGATTATACCTCTGTACCAGAAGCGAGGCACGCTGCAAGGACTTAAGGAGTATATTAAAATCTATGTAGGAGAGGATGTAAAGGTATCCATATACGAATTACTTGAGCCTTTCCGGGTAGGTGTGACTTCAACGGTTGGGATGAATACGGTGATCGGGGAAGGACTTCCTTATTACTTCCAGGTCTACATGGAACTGGCGGTGCCGGACAGGGTTCTTCTTGAAAAGAAACGGCAGGCCATAAATGACATAATCAATCAGGAAAAACCAGCCCATACCTATTACACGCTGATAATCCAGGTACCCACTATCCAGATAGCGGTGCGTTCCACAGTAGGTCTGGACACCATGCTGGGCGGTATAATCAACGAATAAAAGATTTTATTTATATAATTATAATATATAAAAATTAGGAGGCAAAATGTCTGAAGAAGTTAAAAGAATGAACTATTTTGATGGGCTCTTCCTGAAGGAGGACGAGTTCAATCTGGAACAGGATTACCATAACAGGATGCGTCGTCTTCACAACAGGTATCTGCATAGTTGGGGAATCGTCTGGGGTCTGGAAATAGAACCGGGACCCGGTCCAAAGGAGATCACTGTCAAAGAGGGAATGGCTCTTAATAAAGCCCTTGTGAGCGGGGAAGAAGTAAGCCAGGAAATCATCCTCACATCCGATTCTCCGGTGAATCTTTCAGTTTATAGTCCCACTGATGTAGTTTATGTCTACATTTCATATTCTGAGGTACTTGCAGATGTTGTTGAGGCTAAAGGCGGAGCTAAAGAAATACACTGGAGCGAAAGAGCGCTCATCGCCCACAGCAAAACAAAACCCGTAAAAGAGAACGAGAATCTCATTCTGGCAACAGTGACCATAAAAGCGGACGGCACCATTGACAGCGGTAGCATCAAATATGTGGATGCCGGAGGGAATTCGCTGCGAACGTATGCCGGATTTTCGGGAGAGGCGCTGACGACGAAAAAGTTAACGCTTGCTATCGAAGGTGTGACTTCCAACCTGGCGTACATGCAGGGAAAAATAATCAATTCCAAGAACGGCATCGAGGTCGATTCAGAAGAGACAAGTTTTACAGGGTCGCTCATCATAGGTGGAGACCTGACTGTCACGGGTTCAACTACGACAATAGATACAAGCCAGCTGTCTGTCGAAGACAATATCATCAGGGTGAATAAATATGAACCGCCAAGTGCCACCCCCCAGAATATTAATGGTGGTCTTGAGGTTTATCGTGGCGGTACTGCCTCGAATGCCCAGTTGATATGGAATGAAGGAGCAGGTAAATGGAAAATAGGTGTTGAAGGGAGTCTTGTTGATGTTGCCTATGGGTCAAACTGGGATGCACTGACAAATAATTCCGTGGCCAATAGTTTACATAGGCACAGCAAGCTTGTATCGGGTAACGGAACGGTGGACCCTGCGCTAAGCGTGGATAATGCCGGAAATGTCGGCATCGGAATCGCAAGTCCGGAAGATAAACTTCATGTCAGCGGTGGCAACATCAGGGTCGATAATGGACAGGAGTTATTTTTCAAGGATAACGGGCAGATAAGATGCCAGGATAATAATCACAGGATCTTATTCAGGCGTTCCGAGAATAAAATGGAATTAAGGGAATTCGGCAACATAATTTTTTCATCAGGAGCCACTGCCGGCGTAGAGACCGCGAAAGCGGTTGTGTTGGGGAACGGAAATGTCGGCATCGGGACAACCGGGCCGGTTAGTAAATTGCATATACATGGTAATTATAACAACGACGGTACTGGAGGTTTCACGCTGGATGCAACAGACACGACTGATCCAGAAAAATATGTTTTGAGAATAAATCCCTTCGTAATAGGTGGAGGAATGGTTGGCTATCAATTCCAAACAAAGAGCAGCACAGGTGGAACGAATGTCCCGTTAACATTTAACAATGCGGGCAGCGTCGGCATCGGAACGACAACGCCAGATAAATTACCTCTATGCATTTTGTCATCTGATACTCTTTGGGGTTCAGGAATATCGCTGGACAACAGACCGGCGGCAGGCGGGAAAAGGTATGGTATTACCTCAAACCGCAGTAGATTTTCAATTTCTGATATGGATAACCTTGCAGATCGACTGATCATAGATAAAGACGGCAACGTCGGTATCGGGACGTTGAATCCTCAAGCAAAATTAGAGGTTGCCGGGGCTATTCGCGCTGGAAATTCCGATATTTACTTTACAGAAATCAACCACTCGCACAGCGGTATAGGCAACACCGCTGGCTATGCTGCAATTGAGAATGCAACCAATTACGGCGCACTTATGATTCTTGGGAGAACCGTATCTACAACGCCAATGCGTCGCGTCGTCAAATTATGGGATTACCTTGAAATTAACGGCTCGCAGAAGATCACAGGAAGATTAGGAACAAATAATTATGATCCTGATTCCGGCTATCCTGCTGGCTGGGGAGGTGGGATACATACCTGGGATATCGCAGCGCATGGTACTGGAAGGGCAGTCTCAGGCTGGCAGACAGGAAACTGGGATTTAGCAGAAAAATTTGAGAAGTACGATGAATCATTGGAGCCAGGTGATGTGGTCGTTGCAGATACCAGTTCATCTGAGAAATTGATTAAATCCACTGGTCCCTATCAAGACAATCTTCTGGGAGTCATTTCTGAAAAACCCGGGTTTTTATTAGGCGTAAACTGGGAGGATCCCCAGTACCCAACCGCACTGGCCCTGGCAGGAAGAGTAAAAGTTAAAGTTAACATGGAAGGAGGTCCCATCAGGGAAGGAGATTATCTGACAAGTTCGAGCGAAGAGAGTTATGCCATGAAGGCAAACAGGTCTGGAAGGGTTATAGGAATAGCTTTAGAATCTTTCGATGGCAGCCAGGGAAGTAAAGGCAAAGTCGTTGTTTTTGTCAATCCCCACTGGTGGGGTGGAAGGAACACGTAGACATATCTAAAACTTACGTGCCGGTACGTACTGTAAATAGGATAATCCCACTCCTTAAAAAAGAAGATTGGCGAATCGTTTAACACGTATAGGAAAGCTTCTAATTCCTATTAATCCTATAAATATGATAAAAGCCGGATATATTACTTAAACCAGGCGGAATTACGAGTTAATATTAGAAAAGAGGAATAAAATGAAACAGCAATTAGAACAACGTCTTAAAGAATTGAGAGCAGAATTCGAATCAGGCCAGAGGACGCTGGGAGAAATGGAAATTAAACAGGCGAACCTGAGAAATACCCTGCTGCGTATAAGCGGGGCGATACAGGTGCTGGAGGAGGAATTAGCAAGGGAAAACCAGCCCGGGTTGAATAATATCGGGAAGTTTGGGGAGATTCCCAAAATCGAACCTGCTGCGGAATGAATATATCTTTTCTATTCCGGTTCAGCCGATTATGAGCTTTGCGCCTGCGATAACAAGGACTATCGCAAGCAGGCGGTAGAGGGTCGCATTTACGAACCTGCGGCTGCCCAGGCGGGAGCCGATCAGCCCGCCAAGCACTGCGGCAAACGCCCACGGATAGATTACATCGGGCAGGAATTTCACGCTTGCAAGATTCCCGGAAATCCCGGCTATGGAGTTCACAAGAATGAAAGCCGCCGAGACCCCGGCAGTTTCTTTTGTTCCTGCCCAGCCCATGAACAGGAGCACGGGGCTCAGGAATATGCCGCCTCCCACACCAACTGCGCCGGATAACAGGCCAATCCCTGCCCCGAAAAGAACAGCCCCGATAACCGGAATCGGTTTAACTGCATCTGTAATTGCCGAGTGCCGGAATTGAAAAAGCCGGTATGCTGCGAACAACAGGACCAGGCCGAGGACCTGCTTATATAAAGAACCCGGAAGGGAAAGAGCGCCTCCGATAAATGCAAATGGGATGGAACCCAGAGCAAACGGCCAGAAGATATTCCACGAGAAATAGCCAGCCCTGTAGAACTGGAATGTTGCGATTGCTGCCACAAGAATATTTAATAAAAGAGCAGTTGGCTTCATTATATCAGGAGCAAGACCGAATAATGCCATTGCTGCCAGATACCCGGAAGCACCGGCATGACCTACAGAAGAGTAGAGCAATCCTGCTGCAAAGATAAGAACTGAAAGAATAATGATGTCATCCATACGGTTCTCTATCAGGACTTGCCGAACTCCAGTTCAATATTATCCAGCAATAAATTCAACAATTTATTTATTTCCAGCACGTTGCTGATATGCGATGCGATTTCATCTGGCTTCTGAATGAATTTTCCGTCCACGATCTCTTCTTCGCAGTTCTTTAACATGAGATTGATGCTATCGACAGAATATTCGATATGGAACTGCAATCCTATTACGCGTCCATATTCAAAGATTTGATTCGCGCATGCTTCACTTTCAGCTATTCTTACAGCGCCGGGCGGTATTTTGAATGTATCGCCATGCCAGTGAAAAGCGGCAAATCCGTCCGGGAATTTACTGAAAACCGGGGAGTTTTTCGCATCCGTAGTTAATGAGACCGGGAACCATCCGATTTCCGTGTATTTGTTCTTGCTGACCCTGCCGCCGAGGACATCCGCAATCAGTTGGGAGCCAAGACATACCCCCAGAACGATTTTTTTGCCAGCAATAGCTTCGGCAATGAAATTCTTTTCTTCCTCAAGCCATGGGTATTTTTCTTCCTCGTAGATGTTCATCGAGCCGCCCATTATAACCAGCCAGTCGAAGTCGTTCATTTCCGGGAGTTCTTCGTTGTTGAAAAGCAGCGTTCTTGAGATGGTATGCCCTCTTTTCTTTGCCCAGACTTCTATGTTTGCCAGACCTTCAAAGGGTTCGTGTTCAAGGGAATGGATTCTCATCGCTTTTCCTCCTGCATTATATGATTATTAAATCTGTATGTATGCAGTATGTCCTCAGCCCTGATAATGCCTACCCTCTCTCTATTTTCAACCACCGCTATATGTGAGGCTCTGCAACGCTCGAACATCGCAATGGCATCAGTGAGCCATTTATCCGAGTCTATTGTTAGTTCCGGTGAGTGCATGATTTCGTCCACCGAAATATCCAGATTTGCTCTTTCTGCGACGCACTGCATGATATCTTCCACTGAGATAAGGCCCGCAAGTCTGCCGTTTTTACTGATAAGCACACTTGCAATTTTATTTTTCTTCATGAGTTGTGCAGCCTCAGTAAGTGTTGCCCCGGTGGGAACTACCACCGGGTTTGGGAGGAGGATGTGGCTTATTTTTGACATGTTTTTTTAACCTCGTTTTGTTTTAATCACCCAACCATGATTTTCGGCTCGCACACAATATTCTTCTTCGGGCATCCCCGCGCGCATGCGCCGCAGCCGATGCAGTTCTCTGGATGCGCCACGGTCATGACCTTGGCGCCGCAGAAGTCATCGCTGTTGGGGTGGTCGATGTATTCGAACACTCCACGCCCGCAGATTTTGAAACACTTGCCGCAGCAGCCGCAGTCGTTGATATTGCTTTTTACTACAAAGGTGGGAGTCCATGTTCCGCCTGAGGCTGTTATTCCGGTAATATATTCCATATTTTCACCTCATTGGTGCAGCTTGTTGGGGTCATACTTGTGCCCCAGGATTGCGTTTGTCATCTGGTCAAGCAGGTATATCGAGCCGTTATAGCCCATTATGGAATAGCGATACACGCCCACGCGGTCGTACACAGGGAACCCGAAGCGTACAAAAGGAACGCCCTCATCATCTGCGATGTCCTTTCCCTTGGAGTTGCCAAGTATCAGTTCTGCGCCCTGTGTTTTTACAACCTCGTGGAACTCGTACAGGTCTGTGCCTTCAAGGATTTGTGTATCTGTCCTGTATTCGCTATTTACTGCCTTAATGTCAGGTGCAAAGTCCTTCTGCTTTGTGGCTGTCATAGCAACTGTGGGGTTCATTCCTGCTTCAGCGCAGAACCGCACGATAGCGGAGACGATATCTGGGTCGCCGAATATCGCAACCTTCCTGCCGAACATGTAGTGATGCACGTCCACCATGCTGTCTATCAGGCGCCCACGCTCCCTGATTATCTCTTCCGGGATCGGAGCACCGCTTAACTTGCAGATATTCTGTACAAACCTGTCAGTGTTGATGACTCCGATGGGCGCAGGGTCAAGCACAGAAGGCACGTTGAACTTGTTTTTAAGATACACGGCAGCAGAGCCCGCTGTTCTGCATATAGTTATTGTACCAAGCGAGTTTGCAGAATCTGCGATGTCGGCGAGGCTTGTCCCTCCGTCCGGCAGTACAGGTTTGTGCCCTCCGGGCAATATGGGAGAATCAAGAGTCTCCGAAATGTCGGATAGAAATATGCTTTGCACATTCATTAAGCGCAGCATGTTCTTTATCTCTCTGATATCGCCGGGGTTTATTATGCCCGTGATAATATTTATTTTGTTATTTGGCTCACCCTTTACTGCCAGCGTTTCCACAAGCGTCCGCAGGGCATTATCATATCCTGTGAGATGAGTGCCAACGTAGCTCGGCGTAGACGCCGGGAATATCTTCATAGTATCATCGGTCAGCGCCTTCTTTGCTATCAATTTCACATCGTCACCAATGGTCTCGCTCATGCAGGTAGTGCATATTCCTATGGCAGCCGGGTTCAGCCTGGACTTGACGTTCTTTATTGCTTCAGTCAGGTTCTTGGCTCCGCCATAAACAGCGGCATCCTCGGCAAGCGATGAAACTGCAACCTCTGCAGATTCCCTGAAATGCCGTGCGATATTGTAGCGCGGGTATGTGCTGCATCCCTGAGAGCCGTGCACCAGAGGAACGCAGCCATGAACTCCCATGTAGGCGAGTATGGCGCCCATTGGCTGACACATCTTGGGCGGGTTAATCGCAACGCTCCGAGCCATTTAGCTCACCTCCAACGGCTTGTTTATGAACTTCCACACAGGGCTGTTGACAGCAACATCAATATCCCTGGCGAAATTCACGAAACCCTCAAAACCCGCATACGGCCCTTCTTCGTAGGAATGTCCGTTGATAAAAGGAATTCCAAGCTTGTATGTCAGGTATTTTTCCTTCAAGCCGCCAATAAAGAAATCAGGCTTGAGCTTGACAAGGTATTCCTCTATCTCAAGGGCATTCGGGTTGTCTATGCAGATATGCCCGGGCTTTGCCTTTGCCATGATTTTCTCATAGTCGTCCTTGTGACCGAACGTGGTTGCAGTGAGAACCGGTTCGATGCCAAGCTCCCGCATCGGCTCAATCCAGTGCCATGCCCGCGGCGCTCCCTGATATATGAAGCATTTCTTACCCTCAAGTCTCCTTCTATAGTAATCGATTTTGGACTGGTACTTTGCAACCTCTTCTGCAATAACCTTTTCAGCATTCTCTTCGAGGTGGAAGAATTTCCCCACATCGCGAAGAGCCTCTGCCGTCTGAGCCATGCCGAACAGGGATACGTTGATATAAGGAATGTTATACTTGTCCTGAATCATCTTGGCGATATACGTCGAAGAGCGCTGGCATTGCACAATATTCAATTTTGCACGATGCATTGGCGGCAAATCGGCGTACGAGGCATTGCCTGTGAACACTGAAAAAACACGCGCACCCATCCTTTCAAAGAGGGGCTTGACTATCCATGCATCGCCGTCGATGTTGAATTCACCGATTATGCACATATCGTAGGGCGTTGTTATTTCGGGTTCCTCTGTTCCAACCACTTTCTCAAACAGCGTGCGGTTGGCTATGTGATGTCCGAGGGACTGGCTCACGCCCCTGAAGCCCTCGCAGTGGAACGGCACCACCGGTATTCCGATTTTCTCATGCGCCTGCTTGCATATCGCTTCAGTGTCGTCGCCTATCAGCCCGACCACGCATGTGGAATACACGAACACCGCCTTAGCTTCCGGGAAAAGCTCATGCGATTCAATTATGGAATTGTAAAGCTTTTTTGCGCCCCCGTATATCACGCTTTCTTCAGTCAGGTCTGTACTGAAGCAGTACTTCCTGTGAAGCTTCACGTCAGAAAGGTTCCTGCGCGTGCCCCAGGTATAGTAGGCGCATCCGATAGGTCCGTGCACGAGTTGGATAACATCCTTGACGGGACCGCCTACTACACCCCGACAACCTGCAAACGTGCAGCCGCGTTCGGTCATGTCGCCTGGCACTGTCTGGATATTGCACATGGGTAATACCATGTTCCCGGGTTCATGGCATACGATATGCGGCTGGCGCTGCGGTATCGGGATATCGCATTCCGGTAATATTGTTGTCATTTTTTCTCCTTTAGGTTATTTTATGGATTTCACTTCAATGCTTGTTCTCCGTTCTCTCCTGTTCTCACTCTCATAGCATCGTCAACAGGGCACACGAAGACCTTGCCATCCCCTATCTGCCCTGTCTGGTTTGTTCTTATTATGGTCTCCACAACTTTTGGAACATCGGCGTCCTCGACTACTGTATATATCATCCTCTTTGGAATGAACTGTAGCCTGTTTTCAGTTTTTACCTCGTTCATTTCATCGTCGGGTTCAATCAAACCCCTCTGTTTTCCCCTGCCCTCCACGCTTATCATGGTAAGTGCAGGGACGCCTATGCCCAGAAGACCGGCCTTTGTCTCCTGTATTTTATGCCTTCGAATTATGGCGATAACTTCCTTCATGATTTCACCTATAATCCGGATGCGCCTGTCCTTACAGTGTAAACCTCTGAAACATCGGTCACAAAGATCTTCCCGTCACCGATATTCCCGGTGCGTGCGCTGTTCTGGATGACGGTCACCGCTTTTGGCGCATCCTCATCTTCCACGACCAGCATCAGCATCACCTTGGGCAGTTCATCATAACACACAGTCCCTACCCTGATTCCCTTTTGCTTGCCGCGCCCGAAAACGTTCATCTTGGTGAGCGAATAAAACCCTTCTTTTTCCAGGTGATCCACAACTTTTTCTTCCTTGTTTGGCCTGATTATTGCGCGAATCATCTTCATATTTTCACCTCTCCACAATACCGAATTCAACCATCATGTTCTCAAGCTCCTGCATAGGCATGGGCTTCGGGATGACGAAATTCGTGTTTTCAATGATATTTTTCGCAAGTGACCTGTAAACCTCAGCCTGTTTGCAAGTTGGGTCAAAATCAATGACGGTTTTACGATTGATCTCCGCCCGCTGAACCATATTGTCCCGCGGCACGAACTGGATCAAATGCGAACCTATCTTTTTTGAGAATTCGGTGAGAAGCGAAAGTTCATTGTCCACATTGCGGGAATTGCAAATTATGCCGCCCAGTCTCGCATCGCCGTTCTCTGCGAATTTCACTATGCCCTTGCAGATATTGTTTGCAGCATAGAGGGCCATGAGTTCCCCGCTTGCCACTATGTATATTTCTTTGGCGTATCCTTCGCGTATTGGCATTGCAAAGCCGCCGCATACAACGTCTCCGAGCACGTCATAGAAGACGAAATCGAAATTCTCATTATATGCTCCAAGTTCCTCCAGCAGTTTTATTGCCGTGATGACGCCGCGTCCTGCGCAGCCGACGCCGGGTTCGGGGCCGCCTGCCTCTACGCATTTTATGCCGCCAAATCCTGTGTGCTGGACAACATCAAGAGTTACACCGGCCGGGCCGTTATCGCGCATGGTGTCAAGCACTGTCGCCTGCACTTTTCCCCAGAGGAGCATCCTCGTTGAATCTGCCTTCGGGTCGCAGCCTATCTGCATCACTCGCTTCCCCATGGAAGCAAGCGCTGCTGTAAGGTTCTGGGTCGTTGTGGACTTGCCGATTCCACCTTTTCCGTATATTGCTATTTGTCGCATTTTTCCTCCTTTTTTGGGTTAGACGGTAGTCAACTGGTGACTTAATAATATATAAAGATTTTCAGTTTAAATATGTTAGTTATGATAATCTTTATATAATATAACATCTACAGGATATAGCCGTATGCCTTTGAGGCATCGCAGGAGGATTAAATGAAAATGAATTTAAAAAAATCGATATACTGGTCGGTAATAATGGTTCTTCTACTGTTCACTGTACCCGCTCTGGCGGCAGATGCACCAAAAGTAGATTCTGGCGACACCGCATGGGTTCTTGTGAGTTCGGCGCTCGTAATGATAATGACCCCTGCCCTGGGTTTGTTCTACGGCGGAATGGTGCGAAAGAAAAACGCACTCTCGACAATAATGTTCAGCTTTGTGATCCTTGCATTAATAAGCGTCCAGTGGGTGCTTTACGGCTACAGCCTGGCTTTCGGCCCGGACATAGGCCACGTAATCGGCAATCTCGATTGGCTGGGTCTTACCGGTGTAGGACAGGCGCCCAATACCGATTATGCAACAACCATTCCTGCCCTGGCGTATATGATATTCCAGGCGATGTTTGCCGTAATTACAGTTGCTCTTATTTCCGGTGCATTCGTTGAGCGCATAAAGTTCAAAGCCTTCATGGTGTTCTCCCTGCTCTGGGCAACTCTTGTCTATGACCCGATAGCTCACTGGGTATGGGGCGTTGGCGGCTTCCTTCGCAACATGGGTGCGCTTGATTTTGCAGGAGGCACGGTTGTGCACATAAGCTCTGGGGTTTCGGCTCTTGCAATTGCCTTCGTGATAGGAAAACGCAAGGGATTCGGAAAGCAGGCCATGGAACCGCACAACATACCCATGGTTATCCTGGGCGCAGCACTCCTGTGGTTCGGCTGGTTCGGGTTTAACGGAGGGAGCGCCCTTGCAAGCAACGGCCTTGCAGTAAGCGCCTTTGTAGTAACCAACACAGCAGCAGCGGCGGCTGCACTTATGTGGGTGCTGCTTAGCTGGTACCACAAGAGACCGAGCGTCCTGGGTGCGGCTACAGGCGGTGTCGTGGGCCTGGTAGCGATAACGCCTGCTTCAGGCTACGTTACACCTCTGGCAGCGTTGGTAATTGGAGCAGTCGGAGCGATTATCAGTTACTATGCAATGCTCTTCCGGAGCAAGCAGAACGTGGATGATTCCCTTGACGTCTGGGCATGCCACGGCTTGGGCGGAACCTGGGGTGCTATAGCCACAGGCATATTCGCTACTGTAGCTGTAAACTCTGCAGGTGCAAACGGTCTGCTCTACGGCAATCCCGGGCAGCTTACAACGCAGATAATTGCAGTCGCTGTGACATGGGTTTACGCGTTTGTTATGACTGTTGTGTTAGCAAAGATTGTTGATGCAACTATCGGACTGCGTGTCGCGGATGAAGAAGAAGCTGTTGGGTTAGACATTTCCCAGCATGCTGAGAAGGCTTATTCGTGAGGTGAGTAAAATGAAAAAAATCGAAGCAATAATAAGACCTGAAAATCTTGATGCGATCCGGGTCTCGCTTCAGGAGAAAGGCATCATAGGCATGACGGTCGAAGAAGTGCAGGGGCGCGGACGCCAGAAAGGCGTCTGCCTGCAATGGCGCGCAGGTGAATACTGCGTAGAATTCCTGCCTAAGATAAAAATAGACCTGATAGTTGACGACAAAGATGTAGAACCCGCAATAGAAGCGATCACCAAAGTTTCGAGAACCGGCAAGAATGGCGATGGGAAGATATTCATATCACCTGTCGAGCAGGTCGTGCGCATAAGTACGGGTGAACGCGGTAAGGAAGCCATATAATGTGGCTTCCGGAAGCTTCTTAATAAAACTTCAAAGGAGAAAAAAGGAGAAAAAATATGTTAACACCAACACCTGAAAAGGTTCTGGAATTCATAAAAGAAAAGAACGTAAAATGGGTAGACCTCCAGTTCATGGACATCCCTGGTTATATCCAGCACATCACAATCCCGTCATACACACTGAAAGAAGAGGATTTCACTGACGGCATAGGAAAGCTGG
>JBAVMS010000035.1:0-3439 GCA_049690315.1 Candidatus Methanoperedens sp. | reverse complement strand
CCATAATGTCGTGCCGGTACCAAGACCTTTACCAGATGGTGAGTATGACTATCCACTGAGTGAGTTCGAAAATATAAGTAACTATCTTGCGGCATTGAACACAAGTGGAAATGTAAAGATAGAGACTCTATCAGAGTATTTCAATGTGCCAGCTGTTATAGTCCCATATATTCCACCGACACCTGTTAGTCCTATTGTAAATATGACAAATAGAACAATAATGTTCTCTTGGACAGATGGAACTGGAACAAAGACTGTCAACTTTGATGTAACAAGCGGAGGAATAACTACTTATTTGGTAACTAATAGGTCTTTCAATGTTTCTGCGCTTCCAGGACAGAATATTGAAATCTCGGTAGTGGCAGTTAATACAACATGGGGAACAAGAAGCCTTAGTGCTCCACTCAATATAAGTGCAACCATACCAAGCTTTGTGCCATCAAGTCCAATTGGAATTATGTCGACTCTTGGTAGTACATGGGTTAAAACAGTATGGAACGAGAATCTTGTAGGAAATAAGACAACTTCTTATAACGTACTTGTGATAGCGCCATTAGGTTCAACATGGACAAATGGAACAACTAATACGTCTGTCAATGTGACAGGGTTGTCTGCAGGTCAGAATATTACAGTGGACGTGTATGCAATGAGTGATACAACTATGAGTATTGCCCCGGCAGAACTTTCAACAACAATACCAGTGACGAATATACCTGTTGTAACATCAATAAATCAGAGTAGTAAACTATTCACAATGGACTTGAAATATCAGGCAGGTCTTAACACTGACTTGGTCGAAATAACGACTGTCAGAAACTTCGTGAATGGAACACAGACTACGTTTGTTGAATCTGTCCCTAAGATGTCTGGAGAATCTGGAGAATTAGTTATGAACGTTACTCCACACGAAACAGTCAACTTCACTTTAAGGGGTCTGAACTTAACAACTGGTCTGTACTCAGTAAATGCGTATGCAAACCAGACTCTGGATAATAATGTTGTAGTGTTGAATGTTGATGCAGTATATTCACTCACACAGGGTACTGTCTTTAGAATGACCCCAGTAATGGATAACATAGATAATGATGCTATTGCGTTTACTGCTGGCGGTTTGGTGAATAGTTCAAGCATAAATCCGTCTACAGGAGAATTTGTGTTCGATACGACAAATGCATCTTCAGGCATGTATAAGTTTAGCATCACGGCGAATGATAGTTTTGGAAGTGCAAGTACAGTTGGCTTCATGTTAAATGTTGCAAACTCACCTGTGCCAACACCAGACCCAACACCTGTACCAACGCCAGTGGTAACACCTGAACCAACGCCAATAGCAACGGAAACGCCTGCTCCAACAGCTACACCAACACCTGCTCCAAAAGCTACACCTACTCCAACACCAGTAATAACACCAACTATTGGAAGTATGACAATAGGTCTGTACCAGAATAGCACAGGTACATTCTTCCTGAAGAACAACAACAGTGAAGGAGCAGCAGATGTAACCGCGCAATATGGCCCAGTAGAATGGATGCCTCTCGCGGGAGACTACAATGGCGATAAAATGGACACTATTGGTGTGTACAATGTTGACACAGGCACATTCTATCTGAAGAATAGTAACAGCGGAGGAGAAGCTGACATAACAGTACAGTACGGTCCTGGTGGAAGAGATTTCGTGCCATTGATTGGCGACTGGAACAATGACGGAATTGCTACCATTGGAGTATACCAGATTAGCACAGGCACCTTCTTCCTGAAGAATACTAATACTGCAGGGGCGGCTGACATAACAGTACAGTACGGTCCTGGGGGAAACACCTTTGTACCAGTCGTAGGCGACTGGAATGGTGATGGAACTGTTACCGTTGGCGTCTACCAGACCAATACAGGTACCTTCTTCCTGAAGAATGCTAATACTGCAGGGGCGGCTGACACAACAGTACAGTACGGTCCTGGAGGAAGCATGCCAGTCGTAGGTGACTGGAACGGTGATGGAACTGTTACCGTAGGTGTCTATCAGACAAATACAGGCACATTCTTCCTGAAGAATGCTAATACTGCAGGCGCGGCTGATACAACAGTACAGTACGGTCCTGGAGGAAACACATTCGTACCAGTCATAGGTGACTGGAACGGAAGTTAAAAATTGTGCAAGTAACCTTTGGAAAAGAATTTCAATTTTTTATTTTTTTCTAAAGATTAAGCGATTACTATTCAAATGTTGTGACGAGTGATTACTTAGTCGGAAATTAAATAAAGAACAATAAGAAAGCCTTATGTGAATATAATAGTAAAAAGTGGAAAAAAAGATCAGGAGATGTAAAAATATGAAAGAAAGAATATTAATCACTGGTGGAGCAGGATTTATCGGAACACATTTAGTTGATTGCCTATTTAACCAGGGTAATCAAATTGTTGTATTAGATAATCTCTGTACAGGAAACTTGAAAAATCTCAGAAGTGGAGTACGTTTTATCAAGGGAGATGTAAGAGACAAGGAAGCGGTTATGAGAGCCCTCAATGGTTGTACAAAGGTATATCACCATGCAGCAGAACTCGGTGTGGACAGAATAATGCAAATGAGCGATGAAGCAATGGCAGACGTTGACTATCATGGGACTAAGACAGTTTTGGAAGCCTGCAGGAATTCAGAAGTAAAAACTCTGTTGTTTGCATCTACATCAGAGGTATATGGCGATTATCTAAAAGAAGATTTGCCTATGACAGAAGATGATAATTTCAAGCCGGACACTCCTTATGGAGAAGCAAAGAAAAATGCTGAAACACTCTGTCATGAATTCTCAAAAGAAACTGGCATGAATACTGTTTGTGTCAGATATTTCAATGTTTACGGAGCACGTCAAACATTTAATGGATATGCGATCCCAAACTTTATTCGTGCGGCTTTGAAAAATGAGATCATCAAAATACACGGTGATGGGAAACAAATAAGGGACTTTACATACATCGATGATGCTGTAAGGATGACCGTTGGTGTGTGTCAAGAAAAGTTCAATGGAGAGGTCTTCAACATAGGAAGCGGTGATTATGTTAATATGATAGATTTGGCGAGTATAATAAAAAGATTGTGCATTTCTAAATCAGAAATAAAGTTCATTGCTCCGAGAAGGCCAACAGATACTCACAATAAATATTCTGACCCGTCTAAGGTCATTAGAATGACTGGAGTGAACAGTAAGATGGACTTTGAAAAAGGACTGATTGAAACAATTAAATATTACAAAAATAATATTATAATGTGAATAACACGGAAGTGGTGAACATGAAAATGAACGTGAATATGATAGGTGTATAATGGGATCACCGTTCTTCATTCCTGCGTTAGGCTCCCAACTTATTCTTGGGGCCTATGCAAGAATAGCGAAGAAAGAAATAGTTAGGCAGGTGCCAACAAAACTAGCATTTACTATAACAGTGT
>JBAVMS010000034.1:0-175479 GCA_049690315.1 Candidatus Methanoperedens sp. | reverse complement strand
GGTATATATATATTTATTGATGATGACAATTGTATTCGACATACAAATGTCACTTAATGCTCATTTTTAAATATAAATAGTGTTCATTAACGATGAATGTTACCATATTTAATAATTCAACACCCGTTAAGCAAATATTAATAATCCTCCGCCAATATAACAACATTCATCCTTTTCATGGCAACAGATAAAATAATAATCAAAGGTGCTCGCGTCCACAACCTGAAGAATATCGACCTTGAGCTTCCAAGGGACAAACTGATAGTGATAACAGGACTATCAGGTTCGGGAAAATCCTCCCTTGCATTCGATACCCTTTATGCAGAAGGACAGAGGCGGTATGTCGAGTCATTGTCGGCGTATGCAAGGCAGTTCCTGGGGCAGATGGATAAACCCGATGTCGAGTATATAGAAGGCCTCTCGCCCGCCATCTCGATCGAACAGAAATCCACGAGCAAGAACCCCCGCTCAACCGTAGGCACGGTCACCGAGATTTACGACTACCTTCGCCTGCTGTATGCAAGAATTGGAAAACAGCACTGCCCCAATTGCGGCAGTGAAATTACCCCGCAGACGGTTGAGCAGATAGTGGAGAGGCTGATGGCGCTTCCTGAAACCACGAAAATTCATGTGCTTGCCCCGCTTGCCAGGCAGAGAAAAGGGGAATACAAACAGATTTTTGAAGAACTCTCAGGCAAAGGTTACAGCAGGGTCCGTATTGATGGCAAAATGCATGAGCTGTCCGAGGATATAACACTTAACAAGCAGCAGAAACACGATATTGATGTCATCGTGGACAGGCTGGTGATAAAACCGGGAATAGAAGAGCGGCTTGCGGATTCGGTTCAAACTTCCCTGAAAGAAGGAAACGGGATTGTTGTTGTGGACGTGCTTGACGGCAAAGAGCTTCTTTTCAGCGAACATGCAGCCTGTACGAAGTGCGGGATAAGCTTTGAGCCGCTTGAGCCAAACATGTTCTCTTTCAACAGCCCGAGAGGCGCATGCCCTGCCTGCCAGGGGCTTGGCAGCACTATGGAATTTGACCCCGATCTGATAATCCCGGATAAGAGTAAATCACTAAGCCAGGGAGCGATCGAACCGTGGGGATACGAGCACGGGTATTACCACCAGATGCTTGCTTCCGTGGCAAAGCATTACGGTTTCTCGCTTGATACCCCGTTTTCGGAACTCAAACCTGAAGATGTGCAGCTAATATTGCACGGTGGAACCGAAGAAATCCATTTCAGGTATGTTCCCCGCGAACGTGAGGGGCTGTGGGAACACACGAGTACTTTTCAAGGGGTGATACCGAACCTGGCAAGAAAGTACAGGGAATCCCAGTCCGAAGAAGCGCGCGAGAAAATCCAGCAATATATGAGCATCAAGCCGTGCACAGTCTGCAATGGCGAGAGGCTCAAACCTTCAAGCCTTGCGGTAACGGTCGGTGATAAATCCATTATCGCTGCAACCCACTTTTCTGTTAAAAAGGCGTTAGAGTTCCTGGAAAGCCTGACTTTTTCGGAAAAAGAAGCGATTATTTCAAAACCTATTATGAAGGAACTCAGGGCAAGGCTCGGGTTCCTGATGGATGTCGGGCTTGATTACCTCACAATTGACAGGGCTGCTGGCACGCTTTCTGGAGGAGAAGGCCAGAGAATCCGCCTTGCGACGCAGATTGGCTCAAGCCTTGTGGGTGTGCTATACATACTCGATGAACCCAGCATCGGTCTTCACCAGCGTGATAACGGCAGGCTGATACACATGCTGACGCAGCTTCGTGACCTTGGAAACACGGTGATAGTCGTGGAACACGATGAAGAAATGATACGCAGCGCTGATTTTATCGTTGATATGGGGCCAGGTGCAGGCGTTCACGGCGGCGAAGTGGTTGTAACCGGGACACTCGATGATATCATTAATTGTGAAAATTGCCTTACAGGAGACTATCTCAGCCATAAGAAAATGATAGCCATCCCGCGCAGGCGAAGAAAGCCAAAGGATAAAATAACCATCGTCGGAGCAAGCGAGAATAACTTAAAACAGATAGACGTCAACATACCGCTCGGGGTGATGACCTGTATTACAGGCGTTTCCGGCTCGGGAAAAAGCACTCTTGTCAATGATATTCTTTACAAGGCTCTTGCCCGGAGGTTCTATCATGCAAGAGAAAAGCCAGGCAAACACAGGGGCATAATCGGGCTTGAGAATATCGATAAAATAATTATAATAGACCAGTCGCCGATAGGAAGGACGCCGCGCTCAAATCCTGCGACGTACACCGGCTTGTTTACTCCGATAAGGGATATTTTTTCCCAGCTCCCGTCAGCAAAAGCGCGGGGCTACCAGCCGGGACGCTTCAGTTTCAATGTCAAGGGCGGGCGGTGCGAAGCATGCAAGGGAGACGGAATCATCACGATCGAGATGCACTTCCTGCCCGATGTTTACGTGCCGTGCGAAGTCTGCCACGGAAAAAGGTTCAATAGCGAGACCCTCGAAATAACCTATAAAGGCAAGAATATCGCACAGGTGCTGGATATGACTGTCGAGGAAGCGCTTACCTTTTTTGAAAATATCCCGAAAATAAAACGACAGCTACAGACGCTTTTTGATGTCGGGCTCGGGTATATCAGGCTCGGCCAGCCTGCCACCACCCTGTCAGGCGGCGAGGCGCAGCGCATCAAGCTTTCTTCGGAACTCAGTAAAAGGAGTACAGGCAGGACGCTTTATATCCTCGACGAACCCACGACCGGGCTTCATTTTGCAGATATCCAGAAACTGCTCGACATGCTTTCCCTGCTTGTGGATGCGGGGAACAGCGTGGTGGTCATAGAACATAATCTTGATGTGATAAAAGTGGCCGACCACATAATAGACCTTGGCCCAGAAGGGGGAGATAACGGCGGGCGAATCGTTGCCGAAGGGACGCCTGAAAAGGTCGCAAAGACATCGGGGTCTTATACTGGTCAATATCTCAAAAAGATTCTAAACGTTTAACCTGCTAATTCGTTTTGAATTCATACCCTTCAAACATCTTCCTCATTAAAGTGTCCTGGCACGTGCCAAAACCAGGTGTGGCAATCTTGAGCCCGTTAAGGTCATCTATTGACATGATATTCGAATCCGCTCTCACAACAAGCGATGTTCCCCCGGAATTCACCCCGTTGACGATATGTATCCTGCCTTTATCGTTTATCCTGAACCTTAAAAGAACGGTGGTGCCGAGAGTCGCCGCATCAACCTCGCGGTGCTTGAACGCATCTGTTATTGCCCTGCCGCTGCGGTAAGCCACGAACTGGACATTCTTCCCGGGAATAAGACCCGCCTTTTCGAAATAACCTTCCTTCTGGGCTATGTACATCGACAGATAATGTATATTTCCTTCAATATATCCGAATTTGATACTTTCATTAACATTAACAACCGGCGGCGTCCAATTTGGATCTTCTTTGAGCTTTTTACTGACCTCATTGTAATATTTATCAATAAAGAGGCTTGAAAGAAAGTCGTCAGTGCCATTATATCCAAGCCCTGTTATCGTATTTGTGAAAGTCCCGGCTTTAGCCTGTATATCAATGGCTTTTTTTACCTGGCTTACGTCAGGGTATTCGATGTAAACCGTATTATCAATAGCCGAAGAGACTTCATTTTTATTAAGCCCTGAAAATTCCTGCCCGTATTTCAGGACATTTTCACGGTTTGAAGGATCGTTGATAAACCTTGCCCCTTTTATCTCAGCCCATACAAGCGCTCTTATCATGTCTTCATCCTTCAGGTCTTCGGAGATTGCCAGGACGCACGACGGATGGTTCTCCCAGATGTCACTGGAATTAACAAGATACCTGCCGTAACCCTCATCTACCGCTTTTGCAGGATATGGTTCCCAGGAAATAAATCCTGCAATCGTCCCGTTTGCAAGATTTGCAGACATCTCATCTGCTGTCATGGATACCACGGTTATTGATTTCTGGGTATGGGATTTTTCGTAAACCACAAAGCCTGCAGAGAATACTATCAATCCGATTATGATAATGTAAATATAAGTTTTCATTTTTCCGCCTTATTTAACCTGAAACTGAAAGTGCTGCCGCATCCAATCTCGCTCTCCACACGTATTTCGCTTCCGTGCGCCCGGATAATCCCGCCGGCTATTGAAAGACCAAGCCCCAGGCCTCCGAATTTTCTTCTTGAAGTGCTGTCGGCCTGATAGAATTTCTCAAATATCTTTTCAAGTTTCTCTTTTTCTATCCCTATTCCTGTATCTTTCATTCTGACCTCAATACTGTCCGTATCGTCTTTTGCAGACAAAAAGATGCTTCCGCCATCGGGGGTGAACTTCAGGGCGTTTTCAAGGAGATTATTCATAACAATAATAAGCTTTTCCCTGTCGGCAAGAACCGCAGATATATTTCCAGGAATGTCGGCAGTTATTGATATGTTCTTTTTCAAGGAAACAAGTTTGTTATTTTCAATGGCGGTATTCACTATCTCATTAATATCCACACGCTCTAACTGGAGTTCCATCTTTCCTGAGTCAATCTTTGAAAGGTCAAGTATATCGTTAATCAAACGTGTCAGCCTGTCTATATTCCTTATTATTATTTCGAGCATCTCTTTTTGGATTTGCGAATCGTTTTTGGCTTCGGATTCGAGAAACTCGGCTGAAATCCTGATGGATGAAAGAGGCGTTTTCAGCTCATGTGAGACAAGAGAGATAATATCAGATTTCAGTTCATCCAGTTTTTTTAATTCTTCATTCGCTGCAATAAGTTCTTTATTTTTTTGTTCCAGGTCCTTATTAGCAATATCGATTTTAGTTTCAAGTTTTTTCCTGATTTCCAACAATTCAAGGGCAGTATCATCGAATATTTTTGTAAGTTTTCCAATCTCATTGCTTGAAGAAACCGGTATGGGTTTGAAATTCCCGGAAAGCAAACTGGTTGCCCCTTCTTCAAGGGATTTTATTGGGCCGGTGATTCTTCGGGAAATAATAATCGCCGCGAGAATAACGGCAATAACTGCAAAAGTTGAGATGCTTACCATCCGGCGTTCCAGGTTCAAAACCCCGGAATATGCCTCATCAGTATTTTTTTCAACTACCAGCCCCCATCTGTATAACGGCAGCCAGTAATAAGATCCGAGTACTTTTTCACCTTTATAATTCACATATTCGTTTATACCATTCTTTTCGTAAGTTACTTCTTTTACTGCAAAATTATTGTTTATATTTTTGTGCAGAATCTCAGAGCGGTTATTATGAAAAATGATGTCCCCGTCTTTATTGACAATAAATATATCGCCTGATTTCCCGATATCAATATTTTCAAGTATCCTGTACAGGTTTTCCAGGCTCACTCTTGCAGCCAATATCCCTGCGACAGTGCCATTTTTCATGACCGGGTTGGTCAATATTATCTCGGGATATCCGCTAATTTCGGAAAGAGTAACATCAGAAATATACAGTTTCCCTTTTGAAGTCTCGATGAAATAAGGCACATTAGCGGCATTTCCCGTGCGATTAAGAGTCGAGAATGTAATATTTCCATCAAGGTCAAGCAAAAAGAATTCCTCATAAACCCCTTGATGTTCACTTTCATAAGTCGCAAAGTAATCCTTTAATTCGTCTTTTTCCGTATTAATTTCTATTGACCTTGATATCACGCGGATGTCATCCTTTCTCACGTCCATCCAGTTATCTATCGCATTACCGCTATTTTCAGTCGCTCCGAGCAGGTTTGTCATCACCGTATCGCGTATGGCTTCCCTGCTGTAATCATATGACATGTAAACGACTGCAGACAGGGGTACAACAGATATAATAAGGAAAAAAATGATAAGCTCAGTCCGTATTCTCACAAATCCCCACTTTTCGGATTACATGTTTCTTGAGCGCCGCAGCACACTTTTTATCCTGGCTTTCATTTCATGGAGATTGTAAGGTTTGGCTACATAATCATCTGCGCCGGTTTCAAGACCTTTCACCTTTTCTTTGACATTATCCCTTGCAGTGAGCATGATTATCGGGATATTCTTTGTGAGAGCATTATTTTTTAACCGGGAGCATACCTCATAACCATCCATCCCGGGAAGCATGATGTCAAGGAGGATTATATCAGGAATCTCGTTCTTTACGATGTCTAGAGCTTCCTGCCCGTTTAAGGCTTCAACTACAATATAATCCCCGGCTTCAAGCGACTTCTTTAAAGGAAGGAGTGTGTCCATTTCGTCATCGACTATCAGCACTTTTGGCCTTGTTTCTGATAAATTCCCGATTCTTTTTTTAACATCTTCCTCGGATATCCCGAGTTTTCTTGAAATCTCAAGATTCGATGTCGTTCCATCATGCTTCAATAATTCAATGATTTTATCGTCAATGGGATCTTTATTCATGTTTTTTACCGCCATTCATCATGTTTTTTAAATCATTATTGAACTTAAGCAGGTATTTTGTGAGCTCATTATCATTGTTTAACCTGAAAACCCTGATCTGTTTGCCCAGTGGCGTCTCTGTTATAATATTCAAATCAAGAAGAGGCTCGATAACCCTTGATACAGTCGAATGCGAAAGGCCTGTTTCCGCGGCAATCCCTGACAGGTAAGTATCATTGTCCTTATTGTTGAGCAAATATTCAAGAACAATTAATTGGGCTGTATTACCAAAGATTTTATCAAGAAAACTATCAGGCATAGGCAATAATTATCACTTCAATGTTATATAACGTTATCTTTTTTTTGAACGTCTTGAGTTAAAGATGGAAGCTTGACCGCAAATGTTAAGTACTATCAAATTTATGTATAGACTTGTCGATTTATAGACAGGTTGGCGGGTTGGGGGGTGGTGGTATCTTCTATTCTGTCAGCCCCGGAATACCTCTCCCTACCCAAAGCCTGAATCCTGTCCTTTGCGAGTTTTCAATACGAAAAAATTAATGCACAGGCGTCTATTAATCAAACAGGGAAATGACAACTATTGAAGATGCCAAAAAACTTCCGGATTCTCCCGGCGTTTACCTGATGAAAGATAGGGATGACAATGTCATCTATGTCGGAAAAGCTTCATCGCTAAGGGACAGGGTGAGCCAGTATTTCAGGGAACAGGGGTCACCTAAAACAAGGGTGCTTGTGCAGAATATCGAAGGGCTTGACTATATCGTTACCGGGAATGAGGTCGAGGCGCTCGTCCTTGAGTCAAACCTCATAAAAGAACACATGCCCCGCTATAATGTGCGCTTGCGGGATGACAAGGCGTACCCTTTTATCAAGATTACAAATGAGGATTATCCCAGGATTTGCATCGCGCGAAGAAGAGAGCAGGACGGGGCGCAGTATTTCGGCCCTTACCCCAGTTCAAAGGCGGTGAGAGAACTGATAAGGATGGCATCAGGTTTCGGCATCAGGCGGTGCAAGAAGAAACTGCCCTGCCCACCGTGCCTGAACTTCCATATAAAACAATGCGCAGCCCCGTGTCTTGGCGAGGTGACGAAAGAGGAATATCTTGATATAATCAGGAATGTTACCGACTTCCTGAAAGGGAAGAGAAATCAGTTAATACGGTCTCTCAAAGATGAGATGATAAGGCTCTCGGAAGCGCAGGAATATGAGGCTGCTGCCCGCATCAGGGACCAGGTTAATGCACTGGAGGAACTGTCTGAGAGACAGCGCGTGAATGCGCCCGGCAGAAAAGAGCAGGATGTGATCGCTTACGCCATATCGGGCAGCATTGGCAGCATTCAGGTATTCCACATCAGTGAAGGCAAGCTCCTGGGAAGGGAAGCATTTTCAGTGAATACGGCAGGCTCGGATGAGGAAGAAGTCCTGTCAAGTTTTATCAAACAACACTACCAGGATATCGAGCCGCCGCAGGAAATCATAATCCGGATCGAGATTGAAGACGAGGCAATATTGCGCTGGCTAAAGGGAAAGGAAACAAAGCTTAAAACGCCAAAAAATAAAGTCGAAAATGGGTTGATGAACCTTGCAGAGGAGAATGCCAGGCTGCTCCTGACTATGAAACAAGCTTCGGAAAGCAAGGGTAAAAATCAAGCGCTCCTTGACCTCCAGAAAGCCCTTTACCTGCCTGCTGCGCCCGCTTTAATAGAAGCATTTGATATTTCAAACATAAGCGGCACCAATGCGACAGGTTCTCTCGTTGCATTTGCAAACGGCGAGCCTGACAAGAAAAATTACCGTATGTTCAGGATAAAAACAATTGAAGGCGCTGATGATTTTGCGATGATGGGCGAGGTCGTGGGACGCGCCTACTTGCGCAGAAAAGAGGAAGGAAAAAAGATGCCTGACCTTGTTTTGCTTGACGGGGGAAAAGGGCAGTTAAATGCAGCTATTTCTGCCATTTCCAGAATTGGTTTGAAGCTCAACACAGCGGCGCTAGCCAAGGAATTTGAGTATATTTTTCTCCCTGAAAGAGAGATGCCGGTCATTTTGCCGAAGGACTCGCCTGCGCTTCAGTTATTGCAGAGGATAAGGGATGAAGCCCACAGGTTCGCCATCGGATACCACAGGAAATTGCGGGGAAAGAAGCTTCGGGAATCGGCGCTGGATGGGATATCGGGGATTGGGGAGAAGAAAAAACAGGCGCTTTTGCGGCATTTCGGGTCTGTTGAGAAATTGAAGACAGCGGAGGTTTCGGAGATCGGGAAAGTGCACGGGATAAGGAAGAAGGATGCGGAGAGTGTATGGCGGTACTTTCATAGCTCATCTTGAATTTAACATTCCATAAGCGCTCATCAAAGCGACGTTTCATTGGATATCTAATATATCCAGCGCAGCTTTTGGCGTTATGACTTTGATACCCTTATATTCTTTCAACTCAAGAAGGTGAGCATCGCCCGAAACAAGATAATCAGCGCTGCATGCGACCGCACACTCCAGTATTTTGTTATCATCCGGGTCTGATTTTATGATATCCAATTTTATTCCAGGATTTACAACTTCCGAAAATGACAGGATAGCTTCTAAGGCTTCATTTATCCGTTCATTTGTAAAGCCGAATTTCTTTCTTGAAATAACATCTTCCAGTTCACTGATTAATTCCCTGGATACGAAAAGTGAGTAATTTTTCCCGGCCGCATCAAGTAATAAAGCAGGATTACTTTTCGTTGAGATCAAAGCTGAGACAAATACGTTTGTGTCCAGAACTATTTTTATCATGCGAGGCTTTTTCGCGCCCTATGGGCTGCAATTTCAGTTTCAACATCTTTCTCGGTAATACCCTTCGCTTCGGCTTCCCTGCGAATTGGCGCAAGCATCTCCATCAAACCTTTCTCGAATATCTCAGGTTTAACTCTTTTTAATAGTATATTATCTCCTTTATTGAAAACCAATAACTTATCCTGCTCTTTCAGGCCGAGTGCTTTGAGGATTTTTTTTGGGATTACGATTTGTCCTTTCGATGATATGGTTACCATATCGATAGTCGCATTCATGGTAAGGTATATCTTGTTTATAAGACATAAACTTTTAGATGCTCCACTTTTGGAGCAGGCCAAGATTAAGTTTATTAATACATCCTGCCGTATATGTTTGGAGGTAACCTATGGTTTGCCAGCATTTCAAGAACGCACGATGTATGCTTGACCCGAAATACCATAAGCCCACGCAGGCTGAGATTACAGGCTTTTGTGAAGCAGAGAATAATTACGATTGCCCGATAATCAATAAGTACAGCGGGCTTGAATGCATGTCCTGTTAGTTTGAACAGGCTCAAGTTCTTCAGTATGGTATATCCATTTTATTTTAGATTCCGTTTTTTAATCAACTTTCCTCCCCGTACCTAAGGATTTGTAAAATAGTTTGGTTTTTCACGAAAAATATTAGCCTCAGAGGCGCAGAGAACACAGAGAAATAATAACTCTGTGCCTCCGGGTCTCGGTGGCTATTTTGCTTTTTGATTAAATAACTACAAGATTTTACACCAACCGTACGTAAAAAGTTATTAATACGTTTGCGATTCAATATTAACAATGGGAGGTTAGACATTATAATATGTCAAAATTCAAAATAGTTATTGAAAGGCCTTTATGCATATCATGCGAGAGCTGCGTAAACATCTGCCCTGAATTCTGGGAGATGGCGGCTGAACGGCTTCTCCCATTTAAAGGGGTCAAAAAAATCAGGAGAGAACGAAGAAAGAGAAATGGATGATGTGAAATGCAACATCGATGCTGCAGAAAGCTGTCCTGCTGTCTGCATCCATGTTTATGAGAATGGGAAGAAAATTATCTGAGGAAAAATAGGTATCAAAAGCGGGAAGTTTAAAGTAAAGGAGGAAAAGGAATGCAAATCGGGAATTTCAATATCAGCGATTTATTGAACGTATTATGGGTACTGATTCTTCTATCATTCTTTATCCCGCTCATGCAAAAGCGCATCCTGACAGGGCAGCGGATGGCGACCATACGGAGCATGGAAAAGAAGCGCCAATCCCGGGTTATCACGATGATCCACCGCCAGGAAACCATGAGTTTCCTGGGCATTCCGATTGCCCGCTATATCGATATTGAGGATTCAGAAGCAGTGCTCAGGGCTATCCGCCTGACACCGCCTGAGATGCCAATCGACCTTGTACTGCATACGCCCGGCGGACTCGTACTTGCCTCGGAACAGATAGCCTGCGCCCTGAAACGCCACACAGGCAAAGTTACGGTATTCATTCCCCATTATGCCATGTCAGGCGGTACCCTTGTAGCGCTCTCTGCAGACGAGATAGTTCTTGATAACAATGCCGTGCTTGGCCCTGTTGACCCGCAGCTGGGCGGCGCGCAGAGCTACTATCCTGCGGCTTCAATCCTGAAGGCGCTGGAACAGCCCAATCCGAACCGTGATGACCATATCCTTATTCTGGGCGACGTGGCAAGGAAAGCCATTGACCAGGTTTATAATACGGTTTATAAACTCCTGATTGAACAGCATGGGAAAGAAAAAGCAGCAGAGCTTGCCAAGACGCTGAGCGAGGGGCGCTGGACGCACGACTATCCGATTGATTATGAACAGGCAAAGGCTCTGGGTTTGCCTGTGAATGACCAGGTGCCAAAAGAGATTTACGACCTGATGGAATTGTATCCGCAGGCAGGGCAGCGCCGTCCTTCAGTCGAGTTCATTCCTGTCCCTTACCTGCCGCCGCGGTCTCCGGGAAAAGGGCAAAGATAACGCTCATTCAAAAAAGAAAGGAGTTAAATTCATTATTACAGTTTATCAACCACGAATTTGCAGTGATTATACCCTGTTCCCCAGCATTCAGTTTCTTTAACATTGCAGTGGCTATCCAATTTGCTTGAAAAAACACCTTCAATAATCCCTTCGTCCATCGAGCACAATGTTTTCCCGACATTTGGCATTTTACTGCAATGATGGCAATTATTGACCACCATGGTCAGTTTGTCTGCGTCAATAATAGTCATATCCCCGAGCGCATGGTGTGCCCAGAAAACAGAAAGTTCATCTAAAATCCCATCGCAATCTTCGGCCTTGAAAGCCGGCCCGATTTTATTACCAATATCAATTCCCATTTTTTTCAATATCGGTTTCGGGTCAATGCCAAATGCTTCCATGCCGAACCTGAATGTGCAGAAAAGTTTGTCCCTGAATGAATCCCCCTCCAATATCGAAGTAGCAAGATTATCCAGATGCGAGTAGTATTGATTTCGTAAAGGGGTTTCTGAATATGCCAGGTAAAGGGAATTCAACATAAAATATTTCTTGCGCTTATCATCAGGGAATGATTTTCCCTGTATCAGGTTCAATTCCTCAAGGTCATGCAGGTGCACCGAAATTGTGGATTTTGCCTTATTTGAATTTTCGACAAGTTCATCAAAAGATTTTGTACCGTTTTCAAGTAGTTTCAGGATTTTTAACTTAACCGGACTATCAAGAGCCACCATACCATTCTCAGTAAATAAAATTGCTGTAGCTGGGCTCTTATCCATGATTTTAGATTGTTTTAGTAATATAAATATGTTCGTTTTGGTACGAAACTAATCCCTTTAATCCTTTTTTTGGACATAACATAAATATGAACCAGCCAATATGATGAAAATATGACGAGGGATAAACGGACTGTTAAATTCACAAAACCGATTGTATCAAATGCTGAAGGGTTACAGCTTGCCACTCCCGAAATCGTTGCCAGGTACATTGCAAAAAGACTGAAAACCGGTATCATCGCAGACCTCGGCTGCGGAATCGGAGGGCAGGTGATTTTCTTTGCAAAGGAATGTAAGAAGGTCTATGCGGTTGAGAGAAATCCTGAAAAGCTTGAATATGCAAAAGAAAATTGCAGGTTGTACAATGTCGATAATGTCGAATTTATCCTCGGTGATGCGCTGTCCGAAGATGTAAAAGCGCAGGTTTCCGATGCGGATATTGTCTTTTCAGACCCGGCGCGCCCGATATCAGAGAAAGAGCGCACACTTGAGAACCTTGAGCCTCCGATCACTGAAATACTTAAAATGTATTCTGATATCACGCCCTGGCTTGCATTCCATGCGCCGCCGCAGATGCCGCCGGCGCGGATAACGCTTGATTGCGAGCGCGAGTACCTGTCATTGAACGGGCAGTTGAACAGGCTGACTCTTTATTTTGGCGCTCTCAAGAAATGCGAGAGAAGCGCGGTTGTTCTTCCGGGCGAGGCGAAACTCTGCTCTTCTGATGCACCGCCGATTGAAACCGGTACGCTGCGCGAGTATGTGCATGAGCCTGAGCCGTCTGTCGTGAAAGCCGGACTCTTAAATGAGCTTGCACAGGCGATAAAAGAATCGGGTAATGATATTTTGTTTTATAAAAGCGATGAGAAGCGCACCCTTTTGACTTCTTCGGGGCTTATCGTTTCACCATTCATTAAAGATACGTACCGCGTTTCGGGTAAGACCGAAAGGGATATTGTGAAGATGAAGGAGATTTTAAAGTCTGAAAAAGCCGGGAAAGTGGTATTGCGTTTTGATATTGAGCCTGAGAAGTACTGGGAGCTAAGAAAAAGGCTTGAAGAGGGGCTGAGCGGGAACAGGACGCTGCATGTGTTCGGGTTCGGGGATGAGGTGGTGGTGGGGGAGAAGGTCAGGAAATGAGGACGGGGGAAATGAGAGAGCATTACGTGTCGGCAAATTGAAACTATATTCAAAAATGAATATCACAAAAAATTATACGCAGTTTTTGCAGCAACGAATTGTCCGCTATCAACGAAAACTATAATAGTAGAGGAGGACCAAATACATATTTATGATGAAACATATAACCAAAGCAAATATTAAAATTTTATCAATCAAAGAAAATAGAATGGTGTTTGATGATATAATTAAGCATGATGTACAAACGCCCAATGAGATTGCAAATGATTTGAAATTAGCAAACTCTATAGTTCAAACCTCAATAAAAACGTTAGTGGATGCAAATTTAGTTAATCGCCAAAGGACCATGCCGACTGCATCAGGAGCTATGGATTTTTATTCCGCCTCTATCGATGGTCTGAAACTTAAGCGAGAAATTGAAAGTGGTTTTGGACTTGAATTCTAATGATATAGTTATCTCAATAATATTAATTTTAGTCTTTACGGTATTGATAGATTTAATAGACTTAAGAACCTTAACTAATTCTTTTTCATTTTTAAGGTCATCTATATATATTCCTTATTTAATTACGCGTTTTATGTTTGGATTTATTGCATGGAGTATGTTAAGTACCAGCAGTATATTTAGTAATATGAATTATACTCAAGTAATAATACCATTATTATCTGCAATTACTTCTGTCGCCGCACTTCAGACTTTCGCATTTCAGTTGGGTGATTCAAATATAATAGATATATCCGGAATTTTTAAAAATTTTAAAACTAAAATCGTCGAACAATCAACGAAAAAGGATCAAGAAAAGGATCAAGAAATAAAAACAATTAAGGCAGACGAAAAAGCTATATTTTACTATAAAATGATAAAGGCTCTTTCGGAAAAAATTCCATTGGAAACCCTTTGTTCAAATTGTATATACGTTCTTCAAGAGGTTTATGCCAGAGAAGAACCAAAAATTTCTGAACCACTGTCAAAAGCAAACGAATACGTAGAAAAACTTAAAGCTGATTCACCTAATCAAAAATTACTTACAGAGTTACTTGCCTCAGAAATAGTCAGCAATAATCCAAATTACGGAAAGATAATTTTAGATAGTGCAGGCGTAAAATATGGATAGGAGTTTTTCTTTTGGGACATTATAGTAGAGTAATTTATTAGTGCCTGTTTTTATATTTAAGATATTTTTTTGGATTCCATCACAGTTTCAAAGTAAGAGTCACCTATCACCTTCAATCATTAAACCCATAAATGCAACTTGTCAAGTTAAGTTATAAACGTGACTACAATCAACCATAACCCCGTATAAGGTAATTGCACATTGGGATAATTACCAACACGAATAATGTAACCGTCTCGGAAATAACCAAACTATTTATATCCCCTCCCCCCATTAAAAAATGGGTGTTGCACATGGTAGATATAATGTCATTAGGAATCGTAGTAATATTAATAGTAATAATACTTTCACAATCAATTAAAGTAGTTCGAGAATACGAGCGCGTAGTTCTTTTCAGGATGGGGAGGCTAGTCGGGGCAAAAGGGCCTGGGATATTCCTTATAATCCCCATCGTGGACAGCCCCGTAAAAGTGGACCTGCGGATAATCACGATCGACGTGCCGAAGCAGACCATCATCACAAGGGATAATGTGAGCGTGGATGTTGATGCAGTCATTTACTACCGCGTCGTTGACCCGAATAATGCCGTAACAAAAGTCGAGAATTACAGGATAGCCACAAGCCTGCTGGGACAGACAACGCTTCGTGACATCCTCGGGCAGATAGAACTGGACGAACTCCTCGCAAAGCGGGAAGACCTGAACAAGAAACTCCAGGCTGTCCTTGATGTGGCGACAGAGCCGTGGGGCATAAAGATAACAGCAGTCACGATACGTGATGTGGCCCTGCCCGAATCGATGATGCGTGCCATAGCAAAACAGGCAGAGGCTGAAAGGGAGCGGCGCTCAAGGGTAATACTTGCAGACGGGGAATTCCAGGCAAGCCAGAAGATGATGGAAGCTGCTGAATTATACCAGAAAGTACCAATCGCCATGAAACTCAGGGAACTCCAGACACTCGCCGAGATAGCGAGGGAGAAGAACATGATAGTTGTCACAACAGGCGCGCCCGGAGCCGATGTAAGTAATATCGCAGGTTTGACCGGGGCTTTTGCAGAGGCTAAATTGAAGGCTGAAAAGAAATGAGGTTTTTACCAGCCCTTCTATTTTTCATCATCTTAACACAGACCGCAAGCGCACAGGTGATGGTAGTTGAACTGAAGGATACCATCACTTCAGCAAGCGTTGAAATTGTAAGCGAGGCGCTCAACAATGCCAGGCTTGAGAATGCGCAGGCATTGATAATCGTCCTCGACACGCCGGGAGGGGGGCTTGATGAAACAAAGAGCATACTGGAAAATATCGACGGCTCGCCGGTGCCTGTTATCGGTTATGTGTACCCCAAGGGCGCAACTGCATGGTCAGCAGGGACACTCATACTTCTTGGCACTGATATCGCAGCCATGACCCCGAACACGATAATCGGCTCAGCCCAGCCTGTAGAAGTGACTTCAGGGGGTCTCACGCCTGTTACCGAACCCAAAATCGTAAATGCCGTTGTTGCACTTGCCGAGGAAAAAGCAAAACAGCACGGAAGGAATACCACCGCAGCAAAGGATTTTATTACACAGAACCTGAATTTGAATGCCGAACAGGCAAAAGCGGAAAATGTAATAGAGGTGGTTTCGCCCAGTATCGAAGACCTTTTGACAAAAATAGACGGGATGACAGTAAAAGGCAAAGTCCTTAAGACCTCCGGATCTCCTTTCACCTACTACACGCCGTCGCTTCGGCTTTCGATCATGAGTTTACTGGCAAATCCCATTCTTGCCTCACTGCTGCTGATCGTGGGCATCTATGCACTCGTTTTCGGTCTTACAAGCCCGGGTTTCGGAGCTGAGATATTCGGGGTTATTTCCATAAGCCTCGGGCTTATAGGACTTGGGTTCTCTGTAAATATCGCAGCCGTATTCCTGATCGCGCTTGGAATGGCGCTGCTGCTGTTCGAACTGCATATCTCCTCCTTCGGGCTTATCGGGTTTGCAGGAATTGTTTGCGTTGTCCTCGGGAGTGTACTGCTCGTACCCATAGGCTATCCAGGGCTGTATTCCCAGGAATTCCAGTTCACAATAATTTTCAGCCTGCTTGCGCCAGCTATTGTTTTCGGGGCATTCCTCGCGTTTGCGATTTATAAAGTGATACAGATAAGGATGACAAAACCTGTGATGGGAGAGATCGTGGGTGATAAGGCTGAAACGATTGACGAGCTAATCCCTGGTGCAACTGGCTATGTGAGATACCAGGGCGAGTACTGGATTGCAAAATCAGAAGAGAGAATCGAGCCCAAAACAAAGGTGGTCATAACAGGAAAGGATGGGCCGGTGCTGGTTGTTAAACCCTCGAAGGAAGCTGAACATCAGGGAAGTACGTAAATCCCTTTTGTTGTTTTTATGACCTTAATCTCATCTCCGGGTTCAGCGCCAAGGAAATCTGGTCTTTTTACCGTAACGGTCTCATAAGTTTCAGGGTCAAGCACCTGAATTGTTTTATCTTCATCCGCGACCAGCACGGCAGCCTTTGCATTTAGCCTGCTGCCCAGTTTTTTAATGTCCATCAGGTCATTAAAATTCTCCATGAACCTCTTTCCTGTTTCAAGGTCAATCCCGCTCACATGCTTTCCGGAATTCTGTACCTCAATGACCTTATCATCCACGCTTATGATATCCCCGCGCACAAATTCGGGAAGGCGAAGGGCGTATGTGATGCGGTACAGGTCTTCACCGTTCTTTTGCCCCACAAGTTTAGGTGATTCCAAAAATTTTCCCCCGAAAACCTCTATAATTGCCTTGCAAATCTGTTTCCCGAGCTTTATCGACCCCACGTAAAAATCGCTGCCTTCACCAAGCTCTTCGGTTTTTGCAATAAACGCAAGCCTGTCCCCCTTCTCCTGCCCACGGGCAGAGACACTTTCCGCTATTTCCTTGCATCTTCCAAGCTCTTCTTTTGTAGGAATCCTTTTGTCAGCCCTTATCTGGACAATCCCCGCAAAATAGCCGCCCGAAATCCTGCTGCAAGTATCGCACGTCTCCCAGCTTATCCTGACTTCCGTATCCTGCTCTAATTCAACAGGCATGCCCTTTATCTGTGCTTTTGCATCGATGTGAACCCTGTATCTTGAATAGTCAAGCTGTTTCGGGGATAAAGTAATTTCAAGATCCGAAACCTGGTTATCAAGCTTCAAAGACTCCCTTGCGCATTCAATAATTGTCTTGCTTTCGTCTTCTTTGGACAACCATTTTCCTCTTTTATAAACAGCGCCGCAAACCGGGCAAATCTTTGAAAAAAGAACTGCGGGGCATTCAAGAAGCTTTTTATCTTTTATGAAGCAGTTTTTGCATACATTTTCATAGAAAACATCTGCATTTTTGCCGCATTTCGGGCAGAATAAAGTTGTCATCTATTGATTCCCTAAAGCGTTTCTGACCGTTGCGACAACACTGTTCTTTGAATTATAAGAAGGGTTCCAGCCAAGTTCACGAATCTTCCCGATTGCTAAGAGCATTTTTGGCACATCGCCTTTCCATCCGCGTTTTCCACCTGTATAAGTGAATTTTACGTTTCGCAAGCCCATCTCTTTGACCACGATTTCACCTATTTCGGTGGAATTTATAGTATCGTTTGAGCCGACATTGAATATATTTACAAATTCATGACTGTTATTTACTGCATAAAGAATCCCGTCAATGCAGTCCGAAACATGAAGATAGGATTTTCGCTGCTGCCCGTCACCGAGGATTTCAAGAGCATGTGGATTATTTCTTAACTTTTCTATGAAATCTACGATTATCCCATGAGTTCCCCGCTCTCCCACGATATTCGCAAAGCGGAAAATCCATGAATTCATATCGAAGGTCGAGCAGTATGAAGTTATGAGAGCTTCGCAGGCAAGTTTCGAGGCGCCGTACAGGGATATCGGGATAAGGGGGCCGTAATTTTCAGCTGTGGGGATGACCGTAGCTTCGCCATACACAGTTGAAGTTGACGTGAAAACGATATTCTTTTGCTTATTTATCCTCATTGCTTCAAGCAAATTGTAAGTCGCGATGATATTCTGCTCAAGATGGATTTTTGTATCCACCGCGCCGAGGCGAACATCGGGATTTGCTGCAAGATGATATACAAAATCGGCGCCCTGTATTGCTTTTCCGAGATTTTCGGTTTCCAGCAGGTCAAGTTCAATAAATTTAAAATCTGGATTTGCAGTATGCTGTTTGAGAAATTCCATTCTTCCGGAACTCAGGTTATCTATAACTGTCACTTCATTCCCGGCAGAAAGCAGCCTGTCAACGAGATTGCTCCCGATAAAACCTGCCCCTCCTGTTACAATGATTTTGTTTTGCATTAGATTAAAACCTCAATTAATGGCTAACAGTGGAATTATCAAATCATAAATATTGTGGAAAGCGGCGGGTGTAAAATCTTTTGGTGTTGTTAAATCAAAAAGCAAAATAGCCACAGAGACACGGAGGTCACTGAGTTATTATTTCTCGGTGTCTCTGTGCCTCTGTGGCTAATATTCTATATGAAAACCAGACTTTTTTACAGAACCGGAAAGCGGTACAGTATTTATTTTAGATTTTCACTACCTTTTTCATTATTTCTTCGTACAATTTGCACCATTCATCAAACCCGCATCCTGAGTTTGAAGGCAGGACGTCCCTGAATTCCCTGACAAGGTTAAAATACCCCTCCGGGAACCACGGCGCCTTGAAATCAAACTGGTCAAAGTCGCCCCAGTCTTCGAGTGTATCAAGAGGTTTTAAGCCGTTCTCAAGCGCTATCCTATAGAGCTTCGTATTCGGGTACGGAGTAAAAAACGACAGCAGTATATCAACATTTTCCAGTTTTCCCTTCTCCCCATAAGCGCAGATGATTTTATGGATTTCGTCTAAAGTGCTTTTTACCTCTTCCTTTGCATCCACGCCCGGCATACCGACCATGAATGAGCCGCGGATGTCGATATCATGTTTTATGCACTTATCGATGCAGGTTTTAATCTGGCTTACCTTTGCGCCTTTGTTCATCGCATCCAGTGCGTCCTGGAGACCGCTTTCAAAGCCTATGAAAATCTCACGTATTCCGGCTTTGCGTGCAAGCGCCCACAGCTCGTCATCCATACGCGCAAGTTTCTCCATCCTGCCGTTGACGCTCGTGAGACGAATGCCAAGTTCTTTCTCAATTAAAAGCTCACACAATTCTTTCAGGCGTTTTGAATTCAGGAAGAAATCACTGTCCCGCATCATGAATGTATCGATATTGTAGGTCTTTGCCAGATATTCGAGTTCCGAAACAACCTTTTGCGGCGTAAGTCCTGACCACTGCCTGCCGCAAAACAATGGTTCTGAGCAAAAATCGCATCCCGAAGCGCAGCCCTGGCTGGCATAATAATCAAGGCAGCGCGAGCCGAATTTATAATCTTTGATGTGCCGCTCAACGTCTACCATATCATAAGGAATCGATGGAAATAGATTGATATTTTCAAATTTACGGTCAGGGTTTTTTATGATGCGACCCGCGTCTTTGTATGATACCCCCGGAATCCCGTGAAGCGATTTATTATCGCGAAGCCTGTGAACCACTTCCTTAAAAGTTATTTCTCCCTGACCCCGTACAACTATATCGATACAGGGGTTTTCCAGTGTTTGAACCGGTTCTGTTGAGGGGTGATAACCTCCCCAGATAACAGGAAGCGCAGGATATTTCTCTTTGACAGCGGCGCAAACGTCAATCCCGTCGCGGATTTGATAACAGGTCATGCTGCTGACACCAAGGCAGAGTGCATTTTCGCATCCAGTGAGAATCTGCCTTTTATAATCGCTATCCACTACTGCATTGATAATCTTAACATCGAAATCGTTCTTAATTATTCTTCCGAGGGCAAGAAGCGACAGAGGAACATTGACGAGCGGGACCTGAAGGGATGTGGTTTGTTTGTTTATGATAGCAACTGGATGTTTTACAGGCATCGGGTTGAACAAAATGATAGTGCCTTTTTCATTTTTTGAGTTCATGGGATTCATTCTAATAAGTGCCTATTTCGATTTATAATATTTGCATAATGCCGAAAAACATAACAAAATTATAAATATATTATTTAATAATAACTGTCCTCTTATGGCATGGTTCGAAGTGGATATATTCAACAGGTGCGTTGAGGTTGACCTGCACGATTATTCCCGCATGACCGCCATCCAGGTTGCCCGCGAGAAAATAAAAGAGGCTTATGAACATGGATTCAGGTACGTGAGGTTAATACACGGCGCTTCGAATATCAGGCATAAAGCGGATGGCGGCAGTATCAAATTCGCATTGCGTTCCATGTTAAATAACGGAGGGTTTAATAATTGGGTGGAAGAGAAAGGGTCAAAGAAACACAGGATAAAGGATGAATACATGATACTTGCGCTCAGGATAAATCCAAAACCTGTGGATGGGGAATGGAAAGAGATGCCGATGGGTGAATATTGAAGGAATCAAGTAAGGATTCTGATATTGCTTTTTATATTTATGTGAGGTAATGCAATGGACTTATTACAATTCAAATATTATAAGAAAGTCTTCCACTGAAAAAACATAAACAGAAAATATCACACACGCACATATCCAGTGCCGTGACATGTGGTACACTTATTTATAATATCTTCCCATCCTGTTCCTTTACAAGCACGGCAAGGCATGAGTTTTTTACCTCCAGTTTTTGAGCCACCTCGGCGGCTTCTTGTGGTTTGGGAGTTTTTATTGTTTATTATGATTGTATTTGCCATTTAATCACCTGATTCTTATATAAAAAAGCAATACATTTATAGTTTCCTATACATTAAAAATGCATCAAATTGGCAAGAGGATTTATGGTAGGTCTTTTAATTCCTTCAATCTAATTTTTATCTATCCTTGAAAAGAGAAGTTTATATATATCTGCTCTACTATTTCATTTACGCATGGAAGATTCAAAGAAAAATGCTTATTATGCTGGTGTAGTTTATTCATTTATGGCTGCTTTTAGTATAATGATAGCAATTAATATTGGTTTGAATATCTCTGGGCAGTTTATGGTAATTGTCGGAGTCCTTTTTGGGGGATTAGGTATAGGAAGTTTTTGGAAGCCGGATTCCATTGGACAAATCGCAACACAAATGTTGAAAAATATGCAAAAAAATTCAGAAAGACAAAATAAACCTCGTACTACAAAAAAACCAACCACTCAAATCATTGATAGCGATGTTAAAATAATAACCAATTCTCCCAATTCTAATATAGATTCTAAAAATAAAATTAATAATTCTAAAAAATCAAGTAAAAGAACAAAGAAATAGAAGTCCGCCTTAATCAGATATTGGTAAGAGGTGAGGCGGGCAACTAATGTAATTATGTTATGTTTATCTTTCGTATCCTGTCACAGTCACGGAATATGTTGCTTGCTTTTGTTATCATATTTAGCACACAGAGAGCACAGAGTGTTCCCCCTTTTCTCCGTGTCCTCTGTGCTCTCTGTGGTTTTTCAAACCAGAAAATAAAGTCTCGTAATAATACCAAGAGGCTTTTTATCTCCAAACCGCATCTTAAGCCCCAATGATATTCGAAAAAGTCCCAACAGTCCCGACAGCAGAAGAACTCCTTGACAAATCCTTCAGGCGCGCCACCAGAGCCAAGCGCGGAAAGCGAATCCTTGACCGCGATTCCAAGCTGCAAGCCGAAGAATCCATGCTCCTGACAGCTGCAAACATACTCACTGATAATCTTGTGAGCATCGTCAGGAAATTCCCGAGCTTTGACCAGATGCCCCTATTTTACGTCGATCTTGCTGAGATACTCGTAGGAGTTGAAGAGATGAAAATGAACCTCGCCTCCGTACAATGGGCTGGAACCAAAATTCACGAGCTGGCGAGGAAATATGTTGGCATGATGCGCAATGCGGATGATATAAAGGTGGTGCGCAAGCAAGCGTTCGGCCGGATATCCTCAATCGTTGAGAGCATTGACGGCAACCTGCGCTTCCTGAACGAGGCGCGCAATAAGCTTCGAAAGCTGCCTGCCATTGATGATTCCCCGGCACTTGTGATTGCAGGCTACCCGAATGTTGGCAAATCCAGTTTCGTGGCGCTTGTGAGCAGCGCGCGACCCGAGATAGCCCCCTATCCTTTTACCACAAAAGGTTTAGCTGTAGGCCATTTCACAAGGAACGGGATACGGTACCAGGTCATCGATACACCGGGGCTGCTTGACCGACCGCTTGAGGAGAGAAACGAAATAGAGCTTCAGGCGATATCGGCGCTGAAGCATGTGGGGAAGGTTATTCTTTATATCATAGACCCTTCGGAGACATGTGGTTATACGCTGGATAAGCAGATGCATCTTCTTGAGGAGATAAAGAAAGAGTTTGCAGTGCCGATACTGGTTGTGGCGAATAAGACCGATATTTCAGCGCCGGTTGAGGGCGCGGATACGGGCATGTCCACGCTTACGGGTGAGGGCGTGGAAGCGGTGCTTGAGAAGTTGTTCGGAATGGTATTGGAAGCAAACATTACTTCTTCATCAATTCCCGCATCATCTTAATCGAACAAAGCTCCCCGCACATGCTGCATGTATCCACGTTCTTGCTCCGTGCATGAATCTCCTTTGCTTTCTCGCTATCAATCGCAAGCCCGAACTGCCTGCTCCAATCCAGGTCCCTGCGCGCTAATGCCATCTCGCGGTCAGATGCCCGCGCCCTTTCACGGACGCCTTCCTTCACAAGGTCGGCAGCGTGTGCTGCAATTCGTGTAACGATTGTGCCTTCCTTGATGTCCCCGGCATCCGGCAGCGCCAGATGTTCGGCAGGCGTGGTCATGCACAGGAAATCCGCGCCATGCATTCCTGCGACCGTTCCTCCAATCGCGGCTGTGATGTGGTCGTAGCCTGGCGCGATATCGGTGACAAGCGGCCCGAGAAGATAAATCGGCGCATTACCAGTGAGGTGTTTCATTGCGGTCACAGATAACCCAATCTCGTCAATCGGGACATGCCCCGGCCCCTCAACAATTGTCTGGACACCAGCTGCCCGCGACTTTTTCACAAGTTCGCCGAGGATGATAAACTCCTCAAACTTTGCCCTGTCTGATGCATCATTGATGCAGCCCGGGCGCATACCGTCGCCGAGGCTGATGGTCAGGTCGTATTCCCGCGCTATTTCAAGAAGATAATCGTATTCTGAATAAAACGGGTTCTCCCTGTCATTGTGCTTCATCCACGCTATTGTGAAAGCACCGCCGCGGCTCACAACATCAAGTATCCTGTCGCTATTTTTCAGGCGCTCAAAGGATGCAAGCGTCACACCTGCATGGATTGTTACAAAATCGATGCCGTCATCCGCATGCTTCCTGACTGCGTTGAACATATCATCAGAGGTCATATTATCGATGCCTTTTCCCGCCGCCTGGTATATCGGGACCGAGCCCACAGGAATGCTTACTGCGTCGATAATTCGTTTCCGTATAAGGTCAAGGTCGCCGCCTGTGGACAGGTCCATTATGGTATCTGCGCCGTATTTTTCAGCGGTTTTTGCTTTTATGACCTCAGCCTCAATATCAACATAATCCCTGGATGTGCCCACGTTTGCGTTTATCTTGGTGCTCATTAATTTGCCGATACCCATGGGTTCGGATTTACTGTTGATATTTTTAGGTATGACAATGAGCCCCTCTGAAACAAGTTTCCTTATAGCATCGGCATTGACTCCCTCTTTTTGCGCAACTGATTTTATCTCTTTTGTCACGATTCCGGCGTGAGCCATTTCCATTAAAGTTGTCATTCTTTCCTCGACCCGAACATTTTATGATACCATTTCAGTTCATGTTTTGCCCTTGGTTTTTTTACGCTTTCCTTGCGAGCTTCTTCTTTTTTCGGTTCAATCTTTACTTCAAGTTCCTTCGGCTTCGGCTCTTCCTTTTCCTTCTCCTCGACCGCCGCTTTAACGACCGGCACGCTTGCTCCCCCGTGCTTGCTTTTCCGCGTCCTGATATCCACAAGTATCGGGCGTTCGATATACGTGCTGACAATCATCGCCACGCCAGGCGAAAGGCGCTTGATGTCCTCCTCGACGTCTGAACTTATACCTTCAAGACCTTTGCTGATGGCTTTAAGATCGTTGGGGTTTGTCACCTTCATTATTATCTGCGTATTGCACTGCGACAGGATGTTCTTATCCACGCGTGCAGGGCGCTGCGAAACTACCATGAGCCCGAGACCGAATTTTCGTCCTTCTGAGGCTATTGTGCGAAGGATATCCGAACTTACTGTCCTATCAAATCCTTTTTCCGGACAGAAATTATGCGCTTCCTCCAGCACGAGCATACACGGCGGTACTGTGTTGAGTTTTCGCGCATCGAAAATATCGGTGCATAATTTGGATACAATCATTGCCTGGAGGTCGGGATTCACGCCTTTCATATCTATGATGGAAGCCCTCCCTTCCTGTACAAGTTCGTTGATCGTGGTGGCTTTATCGGATAATAACCCTGTTTCCCTTAGCGTTTCAAGCTTATTGATCACGTTCCATTTGACCTTGCTTTTATTTTGCCCCACCTCAAAAATGATATCATCTATCGTATATTTCTCTTTTTCAGCCTTAAGTTTTGAAACCGCTTCATAAAGTATGCCTGTCTCGTTTTGCGACCTGTCTTCGGAGAAAAGCTGCGTGAACTCTTTTATGCCGAGGTTTATGCCGTTCAACCTGAAAAGAGAATCGGCTGCAGGGTTGAGCAGTTTACTCGCTGGCGTATAAACTGTTATCTGTGTGGCATAACCTTTTGGCGTTATGCCGTACCGTTCAAATGAAGCTGGTTTATCATCATTCGGGAATTTCAACGTGGCATATTCGCCATGAGGGTCTATTATCAGAAGCGGCACGTTCTTATCGAGAAGTTCTTCAAGAATAACTCCACCCGTGTAGGATTTTCCCGCGCCGGTCTTTGCGAGGATGCTGCAGTGCTTCTGCACAAGATTATTGGCATCGAGATTGACATGGACATTCTGCCCGTCAAGAAGACCGATATACACATCCCCGCGCATCAGTCCTAGGGTCTGTTTAATGAGCAGTTCATCGGCTTTGAAAACCTTATCCCCGGGACTGAACGGGGATTTGGGGGCGCGAAGCACCCCTTCCTTATCGCGGACTCCTATTACGGTTGCGTCTGCAAGGATTTGTTCATTCATGTCGCCTATCTTCGATGAGCCTTCAGCTACATCTACCGCTTCTTCGACCGAGAAATCCTCGTTTGAGCTTGTGATTGTTGAGACCTGTCCAAGAGTCCAGCCGTCGGATTCATGCCAGACTTTGATGTAATCAGACCTTCTGGTTGCCAGGCTGTCAGAAACGGCGAACCTGAAATTCAATGAACTGGTTTTCCCGAATATAACGCCGATTGAGTCCTTCGCCATTGTGTATCAAAATTAATTCAAGAGAGTATTATACTTTCTCTAAGTTGATATGAATAGGGAATTTTGATTCGCTTCTTCAAACAGTTACGGCATGTTGCGATTTGAAGACAGGGTTTCGTCTATCAGCAAAAGCATTGAAAAAAAAGTAAAATGGGTATTTGGCCAGCCATTCCAAGACAGGATTCTTAGTCCACGGCTGCCAAAAAGACCCTTATATTCTCCGTCTCATCATGTATGCAGCAGCTACAGTGCCAAACGCTCCAAGCGCTATCTCAAACCCGGGTGTTTGGGTTGTGGCTGGTGTTGTTGTTTGTGCTACTGTTGCAGTCGGCGTCGGGGTTGCTGTCCCTACCACAACGTCCACAGTGTGCGTTGAGAAACTTGCAATATAAATCAACGCCTGTATTTTGTTTCCTCCCGTCATGTTAAGCCAGAATGAGGATTCGGTTGCATTATACAAATCCTGTTCACTCATTACCTGCTTCAACGGTTTATTGTCAAGATACAGGGTTACGCTCTGCCCTTCAGTCCATGTGAGTGAGCTGTTGTCAAGATTCATCAGGATGAATTTACCCGAATGGTTAGAAGATTCTACCGTCATTCTCATACGGTCACTCTGTACTGAATCCACTGAGATATTCAGATCTTCCGAATAGTTGACAACCGAGGACTTATCGGACTCGCCGACCGAGACTTCGGCTCCAGCCCGCTTTGTCACGACTTCTCCCATGAACCGCCCTTCCATATTATCATGCGGCATATTGACAGGAGAAGCCCTGAAGACTACATTTCCATTAGTGTTAATAGTGACCTGGCTTCCTGCAATATTTGAAGTTGCCTTTTCTGAAACGATGAATGCTGTAAGGTTTCCTGCCGTGATCGTTATGGTTTTATCCTGTTGTGTTGCTGTTACCCCTGCTGCAAGATTAAATACCAGAGTGATATTGGTATCTGCATTGATTTCGATTACGGCGGCAGGGTTATCATGGATCTGGATGACGATTGAACCATCTTTATTGGAAATTTTTGTCTGTGCTCCCTCTGTTCTTGAAGCCCCAAAATCAAATCCCTGGATGGCTATTGAATCAAAGACAGCGATGCCTGCGATACCGAAATTCAACACATTTCCGGTGGTATTGTCCACTGTAAAAGTTACGTAGCTGCCGTAACTGTTGGCTCCGCGGTGCATGAATCCCATTCCTTTAACGCCCTCGTTGTCTCGCATTCTGCTTCCGTTGTCAAACATTTCGCTTGCCTTTTCGCGCATCGAGTTGTTGTCGTTATTGTTAGAATCGATCGATCTGTTATCTTTGCTATTATCCATCATGCCTGGATTATTCTTGTTCGAATCATTCCTGCCCGCATCCGCACTGTTCCCGTTGCCGCTATTCATCTGACCGAGAACCGGCAGTGACAGCATCGTTAGTGCAAGAACGATTGCGATTAATTTTATTATTTTATTCATATGTTCCCGTTCCTCCTGAAATAATATCGGCTGGTATGGTAAATAACCTTTTCGGGGGAACTTTGACTGTGGAAAAGTAAAAAGGGTTTTTACAAAAGCGCGCTGAACCCTTAGCATGGGCGCGTGTATTGAAAAACCACAGAGAACGCAGAGGACACAGAGAAAATTGATAAATCAAGCCTCCTGTGAATGGAAAACTGCGGCGCAGTTCGTAGAGTCGCCTTCCCATACTGCGGGTTAGGCGCTATTCTGGGGGGTATGCATACCTATATTATAACCCGCTACATAAAATGAATTTATCTTATATGCTTTACAATGTAATGCCGGAAAGAGTGACCGTATTGGAGGGGCAAAGTGATTAAAAATCGCAAAATACTTAGTCCTCTATTGTTGTTACTAGCAGTTACTGTTTATACAGGAATAAAATTATATCTTAACCCATCTATGAATTTAATTATATTATTTATTGTTTTCGTTATAATGAACATATTAGGATTTATATACGGGGATAAAATTTTATCTTAAGCCATCTGCGCATTTTGCTTCCCACGTTGGTTAATACTCGAAGCCGTCCCATGACAGTGAGCAGTTTTAAATCTTTACGAACGAAACGCTGCGGCGCTGCACAGTTCGTAGTGTCGCTTCGGGGCGCGCCGTCCTCGTTGGGATGCCGGTTTGGGCTGCGCGGCTGGCGGTGCGCTTGGGCGTGGAAAGCTCGCGTATTGGGGCATGTGCAATAATTGACCGTCAAGATTGGGAGACGGATTTTTTAGATAAGTCCTTGAAGTCGGCATGACATAAAACTATATAAATACAGATGTGATAACAAAAGGATAAATGTTTACTGATATACAATTACAAGATTATGGATTAATATTACTGGCTTTCGCTGCGTTTGGTTTCATTGTGTCAGATGCATTCAAGATGGGACGTTCTTGGGGAATTCCCATATATAGAAATGATATAGAAAAGATTTTCCATTACATTTCAAATGCAATTAGTGCGATAATTGTAATTTTCGTCGTGATTTTATATTTTGTATTAAAATACTTTCAAAGCCCTCTGATAAAAGATTTTATTTCATATATTCAAACGGTTGGAATCACTGAAACTTTTATAGAAGGATTATTCTTCTTCACGTTAATTTATTCCGTTTTATACATATCGGCAGTTATAGCAGGACTTTACATGAAGGTAATATTTCACTACATTAAAGGTCTTATGATTAATGTATATTTGACTGGTGAAACCGAACCTGAAAAATTTGCAGGTCTTATAACAGAATCAAAAGATTTTTTCTTTTTTCAGAAAGATGATATTGCTTTATGGGTAGCCATTAAAAAGGACCAAATTGTGCGTATGGAAACAATTATAGATAAACCAAAAATTTTTGAAGCATGGAATAGTTTTCATTCAACTATCAAAACATTTGTTTATCCCAAACGATAAGTTTATGTTTAAATTTGTTCCGCAAAAATAAGCGCAGTTTATCACTTCGCACCTGATAAAATGATAAATGTAACTAGAATTTACCATAACCACGACATGAGGGGACGTGAACCATGAAACAACTCCGCACCGAAATCTCAATAAACGCCCCTCCTGAGCGTATATGGCACCTGCTCACTGATTTTGCCAGTTTTCCGCAGTGGAACCCGTTCATACGCCGTGCCAGCGGTGAACCCAGAAAAGGCGCACAGCTTCAGGTGTATCTCCAGCCTTCAGGCACGAAAGGCATGACTTTCCGGCCAAAAGTTCTCAAGGCAGAACCAAACCGTGAACTGCGCTGGCTGGGGCACTTACTGATACCCGGACTGTTTGACGGTGAGCACATTTTCACCATCGAGCCGCTTGAAGCCGGATGTGTGCGATTTGTACAGCGCGAGCTCTTTACAGGTCTTCTCGTTCCACTGTTTGCGCGCTCGCTGGATAAGGACACGCGGCGGGGCTTTGAAGAAATGAATCAGGCTCTCAAATTGAGGGCGGAAGGATGACGGCTCTGTGATTTGGTAAGAAAAATTAACAACTAACTCGTACGAACTGATACGAACTCACGCCTAAAATTACAAAAATTGCCTAGTGCAAGTGATATCTGCGTTCATCCGCGTTTATCTGCGGTTTAATTTCGATATGCTAAGGCTGCATCGGTTTCTATTGGCGCGCCGAACAGTTAAAAATATTTAACTATGAGTTCGTACGAGTTCGTATTAGTTCGCTGTTAACATCCATTTTGTTGTTTTTCAATATTTATGTGTCCCGTTCTGCGTTAAATTAATAGACATTGCAAACCTCTTCAGGCACGAAATGTTCCCCGAAGCTCTAAACAATTATAAAAAACACATTGCTGAGAGGCAAAACATTGGAATCCCGCCCCTCCCCCTGAACGCAGAACAGGTAAAAGCCCTCTCGGAATTAGTGATTGCCCCTCCCGCAGGCATGGAAGACTTCATCCTTTCACTATTAAAAGAACATATCCCGCCCGGCGTTGACCCTGCCGCGCTTGAAAAAGCAACGCTCTTAAGATACATAGCGCTTCGTGAGAAATCATCCCCGATACTCGCGCCCAATGAAGCTGTCAGGCTTCTTGGCATGATGAAAGGCGGGTATAATATCGAGACGCTTATTGAATTGCTTGAAGACGACGAACTTTCGGATGAGGCTGTTCATGCCCTCTCCAACACCATTTTGATATTCGGCTTCTTTGATAAGCTCAATAAGCTTGCCAGTACCAATCCCAATGCTAAAAAAGTCCTTGAAAGCTGGGCAAAAGCCGAGTGGTTCACCAACAGCGCCGGAATCCCAAAAGTTCAAAAAGTGATAGTTCTCAAAGTACCCGGCGAGGTCAATACCGACGATTTATCGCCTGCCTCACATGCGGGGACGCGTCCCGATATCCCGCTCCACGCACTTTCCATGCTTGAATCCCGCTATCCGGGCGCGCTTTCGGAACTCAGGGAACTTAAAAAACAGGGTTATCCGGTTGCGTTCGTTGCAGACGTGGTCGGGACAGGCAGCAGCAGGAAATCCGCGGCAAATTCACTTATCTGGTGGATAGGGGAAGACATTCCCGGCGTCCCCAATAAACGGAAAGGCGGGGTCGTACTCGGAAGCCAGATTGCGCCCATTTTCTTTAATACTGCGAGGGACAGCGGCGCTCTTCCCATAAGATGCGATGTGTCAGGGCTAGAGAAAGGCATGGTGATTACAATAGATTTCGCAAACGGTGTGATTCGCGCTGAAAACGGGCGCGTAGTTGCAGCATTTAACCTTGAGCCTGAAACGCTTCCTGATGAATACAGGGCTGGCGGCAGGCTTCTTTTGATAATCGGGAAAGAGCTTACAAGAAAAGCCAGCGATGCCATTGGAGAAAAAAATGATATTTTTATTAAACCCGCCGAACCGCCAAGGTCAACAAGAGGTTTTACTCTTGCCCAGAAAATAGTAGGCAAGGCATGCGGTCTTCCAAGCGTGCGTCCGGGACAGGCGTGTCTCCCAAAAATCACAACTGTAGGTTCACAGGACACCACTGGCCCCATGACAGCAGACGAAATAAAAGAGCTTGTTTGCCTTGAATTCGAAGCGCCTCTGGTCATGCAGTCTTTCTGCCATACTGCCGCATATCCGACACCCCAGGATCGGATAATGCATACGGAACTTGGCCGGTTTTTTAGGGAAAGGGGCGCAGTTGTCCTGAAACCCGGGGACGGCATAATCCATTCATGGCTGAACAGGATGCTTCTCCCCGATACCGTGGGAACAGGAGGCGACAGCCATACTCGTTTCCCGATAGGTATATCATTCCCTGCAGGAAGCGGCCTTGTGGCTTTTGCAGCAGCTCTCGGTGTCATGCCGCTTGACATGCCGCAAAGCGTGCTTGTGAGGTTCAAAGGCACGACAGGGAAAGGTATTTTTTTACGGGACGTTGTTAATGCCATCCCGTATTTTGCGCTAAAACAGGGCAAGCTCAGCCTTGAAAAGAAAAACAAAAAGAACATCTTCAGCGGCAGGATAATCGAGATGGAAGGACTTCCCGGTCTCACAGGCGAGCAGGCATTTGAACTTACGGATTCCTCTGCCGAGCGCTCGGCTGAAGCTGCGGTAATCGCCCTGTCGCAGGAGCAGGTTGTGTCTTATCTCAAGACCAATATTTCAATACTGAGGGCGCTTGTCAGCGAGGGATATTCATCAAAAGCGCTGCAAATGCGCATAGGTGCGATGGAAGAATGGTTGAAGAATCCCTTGCTCCTTCATGCAGACGCGGATGCGGAATATGCCGACGTTTTGGAGATTGACCTGTCGCAAATAACCGAACCACTGCTTGCCTGTCCCAACGACCCAGATTACATAAAACCGCTCTCGTTTGCAGCAGGAGAAAAAATCGATGAGGTATTTATCGGTTCATGCATGATAGGGCTCGAACAGTTTGACAGGGCTGCCGCGATACTCGGGAAAGCAGACCGCCTCGCATCAAAAACATGGATTGCCCCGCCGACAAGGCTCATCGAAAAACACATGAAAGAAACAGGCGATTATTCCATGTTAAAAGAACTCGGCGCAAGGGTGGAAATACCGGGATGCAGCCTGTGCATGGGCAACCAGGCAAGGGTTGCCGATAATGCAGTGGTGTTCTCTACATCCACGCGCAATTTTGATAACCGGATGGGTAAAAACGCAAAGGTGTATCTCGGCTCTGCTGAACTTGCCGCTGTTATCGCGATTTTGGGAAGGATACCGACACACGAAGAGTATATTTCGTATTTATAAAGACGGTATAGTGTGATTGGTGTTAAATATCGTCTAAAGTAACGTGCTTTGCGGTGAAGGTTTTTCCATAGTAGAGTCGGGCTATGAACTAATGTTTATAGATGGCAATGAAAAACAACAACAAAATGGACCTTAACAACGAACTAATACGAACTCGTACGAACTTCGGCAGCGTGAGTTCGTATTAGTTCGTACGAGTTAGTTGTTAATTTTCATACTAGGGCGCAAATGACGCAAAGAATTTTTTCACACCAACATTTTTTACAGTCCCACGGTATGGAAATGGTTAAGATTTAAGCGGATATTATTCCGTACATCAATGAAACCGGAATTATTCCTTGGCATTTTGCTTTTAATACTTGTATCCGGATGCGTTAACCCGCAGATAGAGACCGGGAATCCGGCAGAATATGAATTTCCGGGGCTTAATAATACTACTGTTTTTTACGTGACAGATTCTTCAATACAGGTTGTTGAAAATGTCGTCAATCAAACTTCAGTTGATTTCATTATTAACGGCAATCCCGAAACCAATTTCAGGAATCCGGTAGCAGTGGATTATTCAGGTAAAAATGTTTCATTCAATGCTTCAACTGGACCGGTTCTTGGAGAAAATTATATCCGGATAAACTTTAGCTCATCTTTTTCGGGATGGGTTGCATATACACAGCCAGGCGGCGGGGATTTTATTCACCCGATAACCAAAAATGGAACAATCCGGCTGGTATTACCTTTAAATTATACTGCAACCTCCAAATTTTTAGGTCTCATCCAGCCGCCTCCGGATAACATTACGCAGGATGCGTCAGGAAGAGAAGTGATTACCTGGGAAAAACCCACTCCTGACAATGGAACAATAACAGTGAAATACCAGCTTAAAGACGCCCCGACATTTTTGTCCTATTTCTTATTTGTACTCTTTATCGTCTTTATTTTTGTCATGGGTTACTACATGTGGAACATTAACGAACTTAAGAAAAAACGCATGCTTATGGAAAGGGACATAAGAAAAAAGATATAAAAAACGAATTTTCAATTCATTAATTTGAGGAAAATCTCCTCAAGCGAAGTTTCTGCGGTTTTAATATCGATTATTTTCCCGTTGTGCTTTGCCACCCAGCCTGTAATCATGTTAAATTCATCCAGGCTGTTCGTTTGTGCAATAAGATTCCCGTTATTCTTCACAGCCTTAAAATCAACTGCTTCCTCGACCTTGAACTCGATTGTGTACCTGACAGCTCCGCACATTTTCTTTATCTCAGGCAGTGTGCCTATCGCTATTTCTTTTCCTTTGTTCATTATCAGGACCCGGTCGCACAGGCTTTCCACCTGGTAAAGGTTATGCGCACTGAATACTATCGTTTTTCCCTGCTTTTTGAGTTCCAGTACAAAATCCGATAGATACTTTGATGTCGTCGGGTCAAGACCTGAGGTCATTTCATCAAGAACAAGGTATTCAGGATCATTTATCAACGCCCTTGCTATGGCAACTTTACGCTGCATCCCTTTTGACATCTCGCCTATCTTCTTATCCGCAGCATCAAGCCTGAGCGCAGTGAGGAGTTCATTTATTCTTTTAACTGCCAATTTTTTTTCAAGTCCGTAAATTTCAGCGAAAAACAAAAGGTAGTCAATTGCAGTCATCCCCTCATAAAGCGGGCTTTCCTCAGGCAGAAAGCCAAGCTTCTTTTTTATCTTCTGCGTATCCTTTTTAATATCCATACCCTGGATTTTTATGCTTCCCGCAGTCGGTGTAATAAGACCGCTTAACATTTTAAGAGTGGTGGTCTTGCCTGCGCCATTCGGTCCCACGATGCCGAAAATCTCACCTTTTTGGATTTCAAAACTCAAGGCGACCACAGCTATGAAATTATCGTATTCTTTCCTGAGAGCTGTCACTTCAATTTCATGCATAGAAACACTTATTTGTTTATTCACTATAATAAACATAATCATAATGAAATTATTGACAATCTCAAAATGGGAATTCAGGAAAACGCAATTAAGTTTCAGCCTGAAGACCCGTGTCCTTTCAGTCATAATCCTCATTTTAATCGGCGCAGCATCCTTTTTTGTATCGCAATCCGGGCTTCATATTAATGATAATATTTACAGGGTAATAGTGACTGACCCTGCACTTGCCCCGATTCTCAAAACCGATGACAAATTCGACGTATTTGTCGCAAAAGAATCTGATGCAAGATACATGTTCAAACAGGGAAATTTTGATATCCTTATAATCGGGACAAAAATCATCCACAGCAATTCCCAAAAATCAATATCCGCACTCGATGCTCTTGATAAAGCGATCAAAAAATACGATGAAGCAAGGCTTTTGTCTTATAATGACCTGAATGATACGTTCCCTGTATGGCTGAACGTGAAAAATATCGCAAGGGAACAGGCATTCCAGCCCGTGTCCATACAAAAGCTTCCCGAATTTGAAAAAGTACAGGAGGCAAACGCGCCCGTTGAAACACCAGCCGCAGAAAAGGTTGTTTCGGAAAACACGCAGCTTCCTTCGATTAAGGAATTCACCCAACTCAAAACAAGCTCTCCTCTTCAAGAACAGACCCTTGCAACCCCATCGCATTTTAACCCGCCCATTCCTTTTAAATCAGTCGTCCTGAGTTTCATTTTCATCTTCCCTATTTATTTCATAGCGCAGTTCTTTTCATCAAGCATAATGGAAGAAAGAGTTAAGCGAAAAGGTGAGTTGTTGCTCGTATCGCCGCTTAGCTCCTCCGAGATTGTCCTTGGCAAGCTTTTGCCATACCTTCTAATCACGCTTGTGATGGTAGCGGGAATGACCTTCAAGCTTGGCGGAAGCCCCTGGATAATCCTTATTTTGCTTCCGGTTTCGCTGATGTTCCTCTCGACTGCATTCTTTGGCGCAATAATAGCGCGAAGCTTTAAGGAACTCAGTTTTGTGCTGATTTTCCTCTCGGTTTTTCTATCGGGATATATTTTCTTTCCTGCGATGTTTGCCAACATCCATGCAATCAGCATAATCTCGCCGATCACCCTTGTTGTAAAAATGCTTGAGAACGAACCTGTTTCGATAAGCGAATACCTTTTCTCAACTACACCGTTCTATCTTGTATCAACTCTTGTTTTCATGTTCGGTATTTTCATCTACCGGGAAGAAGACCTTTTCACCCAGAAATCGATAAAAGGAAAATTACTGGATTCTCTCCGGGAATTCATAGCCCGTGTTCCGTCCCCGCTTTTTTTCTTGAGCATAGCTCTTCTTCCGCTTGCATTTTCAATCCAGTTGATGCTGATAGTATTAATGTTCAATGTTCCTTTGCGTATCGGGATTCTTGTTTTTATCATTTGTGCAGCCTTGATAGAAGAAGTGGTCAAATCCGTCGGGATTTATACGGTTTTTTCGAAAAAAATAGCTGATATCTCGACTGCAAATGCCCTGAAATTCGGGATTCTATCAGGCGCCGGATTTTTTGTAGGTGAAAAAGTACTGCTGCTCGTGGTCGTAGCCAGTATCGCGGGTTCAGTATTTGGGTCTGTAATGGGAATCGGGCTTCTTATTTTTCCATTGCTTTTACATATTTCTTCAACAACCGTCTCTTCCCTTAGCATGAGATATCTTGGAACAAAGAATTACCTGCCGTCAGTTGTCCTTGCATCTGTAATCCACGCCTCATATAATCTTTACCTGGTCAGGGGTGTTGTTTTTGGCTAATACTATTGTTATCGCAAAGAAGGAGATGAATTCACTTCTCAAAGAGAGGACACTTGTCCTTGCCATCATAGTCCAGTTGCTTATAGCGTCATTTTCATCATTGCTTGTTGTCGGTCTTGCCTCGTTTTTTGACCCGTCTGCACTTTCGAATTACGATGAGAAGGTTGCAAACGTGGGAATCGTTGGCGATGGGGAACTGAGGAATTTCATTGAAAAAAGCCAGGTCAATGTTTATCATTACCAGGACCTCGCCTCTGCGCTTTCGGATTTTAACAACAATAAAATAGACGGGGTTGTGGTGATCCCGAATGTGAGTTCCTCAGGGACAGAGCTAATCCACATAGACATATATCTTCCAAAATCGGATATCAGGGGCACATTTGTAACGCTGCAGTTGAAAAAACCCCTTGAGGATTATGAAAATTATGTCAGGGATATAAGGAGCCAGCGAATCGGTTTTGAACCGGTCAGCCTTTATACGGATTCAGTTCCCAAAAAAACCTCCACCTATTTTGAATTCATATACGGCATACTCATACCGCTGCTTGTTTTCACTCCCGTTTTCATTTCAGGCGGATTAATCATTGATATGTTCACCGAGGAATTCGAAAGAAAGACGATGGAACTGCTGCTGGTTTCTCCGGCATCGTTCTCCGAGATAGTAAACGGCAAGATGCTTACCGCCGTGCTTATTGTTCCACTTCAAGCCCTTTTATGGCTGGCGCTTGTGAGTTTTAACGGCGTTGTGGTAAATAATATTGCGATTATCCTGTTATTGGCAAGCATAATAGCGGTCATTGTTGTTGTTTTAGGAGCGATTATCGCAGTCAAATACAAGAAAAAATTGATCGCGCAGTACCTGTATTCCCTTATCCTCATTCTCATGTTTCTTGCAGGATATCTTTTTGCGGACTCGCCTTTTAACCTGGTTACAAGATTATCAGCCGGGGCAATCGGCACGGAAGCGCTTGCTTACTGCGCAGTTTATGCAGCGTTTTCAATTCCTTTGTATGTTTATTTGAAAAGAGTAAAAATATCCTGAAACGCACAACACATAAATAATCAAAGAGAGCAATAACCTTAAAATGAAACTGTCACAGGATGGGAAAACCGGTATAAAATCCACGGGAGTGCACCTTTTAGATAGTGCACTTGGCGGCGGAATACCTTCAGGTTCCATGGTCTGCTGTCTTATTAACCCGAAATCCATGGCTGAAGTTTTGATTTACCAGCTTTCATCTGTCGGGAAAGTTCTTTACTTTACCACCGAGCGCAAGCCGGAAAATATAATTTTGAATGCAAATGAATTCGGATTTGAAACAGGCAATATCTCATTTGTAGATATTTACGGCAAATTCAATTATGAGGAAAAAGAGAAGCAGCCGCTCACGTTCAAAAAAAACCTGTATGAACTCTCCTATGCCAATGCGAAGAACGACGCAAAATTGTTCGTGGAAAGCATAAAACTCCCGAAAGATACCTTATGGAAATTCGAATTCTGGACAAAAGAAAAAGCGGTTGAAATCCTTGGAGACCTGTGCAGTAAAATATTCACGAAACTTCTGAAAACAAAAGAACTTTCAAGCATCCAGTTTCCTGACATCAATCCGAAGAACAAGAGGTTTACAATTGAACTGAAAGATTGCCCTGAATGCAATGAGCTTTCGGGATTTAAAGAAGGGATTTGTTATTACCATGCTGGTCTTTTTGCCGGGCTTCTTTCATCGCTTCTTGACACCGAGATGAGCGCATATGAAACCCAATGCCATGCCGTGGGAACTTCAAACTGCAGGTTCGTCGTCGGGCCAAATAGCGATACAGAGATACGGGATAATGTCAACAAATATTTTAACCCCGTGTCAATTCGCAGGGACGATGAAATATCGCTGTTCACCGAGCACTCATTAAAACAGGTGAACGCCGATTCCGATACCAGGATAATGATCGATAATTTTTCATTTTACATAGACATAATTGAAAACAAGGATAAAATCAGGCGTCTTTTGAGCCGGATATACGATTTGACTTCAACAACCCGGTGCATATGTTATCTTTATGTTTTCAAGGATACGCATAAAAAAGATATTGAGAATATGATAGTGAATAAAAGCGATGTGGTTTTTGACCTTGATGTCGGTATCAATGGTGACAATATTACCAATCACCTTATCGTATCAAAAATAAGGGGGAAAATCGCTCCCACAAAAAGGATGAAGGTTCATATAAAAGACCGGATTACCCTCGACACATCGCAGGAAGTGGTATGAGACCCTTAACCAACAGCCTTGTTCTTTATTTATTAATGTTGGGTCTGCTTACTGTCAATTCAGGCCTTGTTCCGGTTTATCCTGCATCTGTCTATATTATGTATACAATTGTCATTTTTGCTGTGGTTTTTTACTTCGGCAAAAGCCTTTTCTGGGGAAAGAAACCGGCGCCTGGCCTTCTATGTGGAATTGCTTTGATAACTATTGTTTTTCTCATTGAAATCATTGCAGGCTGGGTCAGGATAGAAAGCATCAATTTTAACCCCGTACTCTTTTTTTCATTATTTATTCTCCAGGTTCTTGTCGCTGTCGGCGAGGAGGTATCCTTCAGGGGCACTATACTTCAAAACCTGGCTGATGAAACAGGAATCAAAAAAGGCATTATACTCTCATCTTTCATGTTCTCGTCTATCCATATCCCGTCTTTTATTTATTCCGGGCTTGATATCCAGAGACTAACGATTGCATTCATGGTAATCGGGTTTCTTGGCGCTATAGCTTCGATTCTCTATCTCAACTACGGGCTTGTATCAGCTATAACATTCCATTTTGCATGGAACTTTTTGCAATATAATATATTCAATTTGAACAATGGGCAAGGTATGATGAAAACAAGTTTTACAGGAACGAATACACTTACCGGAGGCAGTTTTGGGCCCGAAGCGGGAGTGCTTGGTTTGATCATAGTCTTGATGGCATTAATGGCGCTTATCAAAAAATATACAAAAAGCTTAAATTAAATCAATTTAATTAAATCTTTATGAATCCCCGGTTATTTTTGAAGATGGCATTTCCGGCAATCTTATTCCTTTCATTTATCACATTGCTTTTGCCGCGTAACGTCGCCGGGATTTACACTGTAAATATGATGCTTGTGCCGCTTTTTATCGCGTTTTTGCTTTCCCTTAAGGTTGCTTTCAGTTATGAACGGGAATTAAGGAAGGTTTTTTTGTATATCGCCCCTTTCATATTGCTCTTATTTCTGGTCAATGTCCGGCAATTCTGGACAATCGTTTATGGTATATTTGGCCAATATCCGTTTATCTCCCTGATAATTGCAGGCATTGCATACGTTTTTTTGATTATGTCCTGTATAAATATCTTAAAGATAACAGATTTTGCGGAGTTTCATAAAAAAGAGTGGGCTGCGATATTTTTAATGTCTGTTCTTAGCAATTATATAATCATCTTATACCTTTTAAATTACCACATTGAATTCAATGCAGAAGTCCTGACAACGATAATCTTTCGTATTATAGATAATGCAATAGTTCTTATGCTCCTGCCGATACTATTCCTTTACAGGAAACAATCCGTAAGGGAAAAAAAGGAGAGCATTACGTTTACAATCGTAATAATCGGGATAATTATCAGTACTATCGGCGACTATGTTTACGAGATATTTGCAAGGGTATCGCACCAGGAATTGAGCGCAGGATTCCAAACCGGAACCGTGCTTGATTCAATTTATATCTTCAGTTACCTTTTGATAACTATAGGCTTATTCGTCCATCTTAATTATTACAAATGGACAATGGGAAGAATAGACCTGAGTAAACTTGATTTTAAATTCAACTAGCTATAGTACAATTACGATAATTATTTATGAACTGCAAACATGATAAATCATCCAACACGTTCATTTGAAAAATTTTATATTAGAAGGTGACTTGATGAAAATAAAACCATTAGGTAAAAGAGTTTTAATTAAACCGGTCAAAGAAGAAGAAAAGACAAAAGGCGGGATATTTATTCCCGAGACTGCAAAGGAAAAGAAAAAACAGGGGATTGTAATCGAAGTTGGCACAGTTGAAGATAAGGATTTCCCTGTAAAGAAGGGTGATGTCGTTTTATACACAGGGTACAGTTCTGAAGAACTTGAAGTGGACGGGGAAAAATATCTCATCCTTGAATCAAAGGATGTAATTGCAAAGATAGAGGGATAATTATGGCAAAGCAGATAATATTCAGTGATGAAGCCAGGCATGCGCTCATGAGAGGAGTTGACCAGCTGGCTGATACCGTAAAGATTACGCTTGGACCGAAAGGCAAGAACGTGGTGCTTTCCAAGAGCTATGGAAGCCCGGTAATTACCAATGACGGGGTAACTATCGCCAAGGAAATCGACCTTAAAGACCCTTACGAGGATATGGGAGCAAAGCTTGTAAAGGAAGTGGCGACAAAGACTCAGGATGTGGCAGGCGACGGGACAACGACAGCGACGCTTCTGGCACAGGCGATTCTCCATACGGGTATGAAAAATATCACCGCGGGTGCCAATCCTATTGAAATCAGGCGCGGCATCGACAGGGCAACTGAAGCAGTGGTAAAAACTATCAAGGGCATGAGCGAAGAGGTCAAGACCAAAGAGAAAATAACCCAGGTGGCTACAATTTCTGCAAACAACGATGAGGTAATAGGGAACCTGATATCGGATGCTATGGATAAAGTGGGAGCTTCGGGCGTAATTACGGTAGAAGAGGCAAAATCCATGGAGACTTCGCTTGAAGTAGTGGAAGGAATGCAGCTTGATAAAGGCTACATTTCGCCGTACATGGTCACGGATAAAGAGGGAATGGAAATCTTATTTGAAAACCCGCTGATCCTTCTTTATGACAAGAAGATAAGCGCCATGAAGGAATTCATACCAGTCCTTGAATCCGTGGTTAAGGAAAACAAGCCGCTTCTGATTATTGCCGAGGATGTGGACGGCGAGGCGCTGGCGACCATTGTGCTGAACATCCTTCGCGGCACGCTCAGGGTATGCGCGATAAAAGCGCCGGGCTTTGGCGATGAGCGAAAAGAAATCTTAGAGGATATTGCAGCGCTGACAGGCGGGAAGGTCATCAGTGAAGATACGGGAATGAAACTTGAGAATACACAACTCTCTGACCTTGGAAGCGCCAAGAAGATAAGGGTGAATAAGGATAAAACCATCATCATCGAAGGGCAGGGCAAGAAGGATGACCTGAAGAGGAGAATAGCCATAATCGAAGGGCGCATCAAGCTTGAGGAATCGGAATATAAGATAACCGACCTCAAGAAGCGCCTCGGCAAGCTGTCAGGCGGCGTTGCAGTGATAAACGTGGGTGCGGCTACCGAGACCGAACTCAAGGAAAAGAAGATGCGGATAGACGACGCCCTGAACGCGACCAAAGCTGCCATTGAAGAAGGCGTGGTTGCCGGCGGAGGGATAGCCCTGTTGAGGGCTGCAAAGGAGCTTGATAGCCTCTCACTTGAAGGCGACCAGATGATTGGCGTGGATATTATAAGGAGAGCTATCGAGGAGCCGGTAAAACAGATAGCTGAGAATGCGGGAAAGGAAGGTTCCGTGGTTGTGGAGAAGCTCAAGAGTGAGACCAATCCCAACATGGGCTACGATGCAAAGACTGACGCCTATGTGGATATGATAGAGGCTGGCATCATCGACCCGGTGAAAGTGGTGCGCACGGCGCTCCAGAATGCGGCGAGCATAGCTGCCCTGATGCTGACCACGGAGGCTCTTGTGGCTGATATTCCTGAGAAGAAGTCCGAGATGCCGATGCCGGGACCTGAGAGCTATATGATGTAAACTGGCTTTGTATGGATATTCCATTTGGAGTATCCAATTTTTACTTTTTTTGGCTGATTTTTTAAACATTTCCATGCAAAATTGCTTGCCTCTTGAGACTGTTTTATAGGGCGAAAACGCTAACAAACCCGTGTTTCATGAGTACGGGTATTTGTGACTGCATCCTCGCTCGTTCTCATGCTCCCGTGAGATGATTGAATCAGGATAAACTTCTTTCACGCACAAAAAATAAGCGCGAATAGTAGCCTAAAGAAATTCATTGTTGTATGATTTTCTCTCTCAAAGGAAAGTTCTGCCAAAGCCTTATGAACACAATATACATTACTATACAATGAAGTCAATATTTTTATCATTTAAAATATTGGCAAGTGTTATACTCAATTTCAATAAGAGGGGAAAAATCGATGCATTATCAAGTAGATTTGCAAAAGTTAGTGAGTAAAGCTCTTAATGAAGAAGAAATCCAAAAGGGAGTGCAACTAGCTAATATTGAGAAGGAATTTCTCACTTCTCAAATTCTAAAGAAATCTTCAGAAATCTTGGAAGCAGGAGCTAAAGAGGTTGAGGAATTAAATAAGCTGGAAGATGAATTGCAATTTGTAGATGATGAAATATTACATAAAACACCTGCAATAGTAGTTTTTTTACGTAAATTTAAAAATTATTTTATTGGTTCTTTAGTGTTGATTGTTATCGGATATTTTGTTTCTATATATCTAGTTGATATATCTATAGTGTTTAAGTGGCTTAGTTTATATCTTCCATCAATATTTACTATTGTTGTCGTTATAGAAATCATACTTTTCATGTTGTATCAATTATATCTTAGGGATTATGATCGCAACATATACATAATGATGAAAAATCTTGGGATACTTGGGATAGATGAACTAAAAAAGAGGAACGAATTAGCTAAACAATCTGTAGAAAAAGCAGTACTTGAAAAAGGAATCTTGCCAGAATTAAGATTGATTATCAATAAGCAACTTGCCCCATCTTACGATACTATTTTGACACCGCTAATGTCTCCTGGACTTGCAGAGTTTTTCGACCCTGAATATGAAATCCCCACAGAACCCAAGGCTAATCTAAATAGATTGTTCGACATTATGCCTAACGGTAGTATTGGCATTGCGGGGCCACGAGGTGCTGGAAAGACAACTCTTATGTTGTCATTTTGTAGACCTTCTGAAAATAAAATTAAAGATTCACCTGTATTATCAGTAATGACGTCAGCACCAGTCGAATATAAGGCACGTGACTTTATATTGCATATTTTCTCGATAGTTTGCATGCGAGTTTTGTCTCTCAAAAATAAGAGACCCCAGTCTACATGGGGATACATTAATACCTTACAGAAACCTTCATTTAATCCATTCATTTCTTTATTATGGTTTCTTCAAACACCAACTATCATATCGATTTTTATTGTAATAGGACTTATTCTAATCCTGTTAAGCCGATATATTAGTACATTGTATACTATGTTTCTATCGCTAGGGTTCGAGCCGAAATTTTTCCTGTGGGGCTTATTTTCTATCGGTATGGGTTTTCTATTGTTTTTTGGACATTCAGGGTTCTTAAATCGACATTATAAGGAAAGGGAATATTTCGAGGAGAGATATAGGAGTTCTTATGATAGGGAAGGATCTGATGATATTGTCAATGAGGCTCAAGAATGGCTAAAGATGATTAGATTTCAAAGTAGTTATTCATCTGGCTGGTCTGGTTCCTTGAAAATTCCCATCGGTATAGAAGGGGGGATGAATGGCGCTACATCCCTTTCCGAGAATCAGTTGAGCTTACCTGAAATTATCGATAAGTATCGAAAATTCATTGAAAAAGTCTCGGAAAAATACCTCGTTATTATTGGAATTGATGAGTTGGATAAGCTCCCATCAGACGAAAAAGCCTACCTTTTTTTGAATGAAATAAAAGGGCTATTTGGCTTGAAAAACTGTTTCTATTTAATTTCAGTTTCCGAAAGCGCCATTAGTAATTTTAATAGAAGAGGATTACCCTTCCGTGATGTCTTTGACAGTTCTTTTGATGATATGATTTATGTTGATTATCTAAGCCTTGAAGAAGCAAAAATCCTTATAAAAAGGCGGGTGATTGGTATGCCTATTCCATTTGTAAGTTTTTGCTATTGCTTGTCTGGTGGATTAGCCCGTGATTTAATTCGCACATGTCGAAATCTACTTGAACTCACACAGAAGACACCAGAGGGTAAAAATCTTGCAATACTTTGTAGTTCTTTAATCAGAACAGATATAAAATCTAAATTACGCGCGGTATCTGCAGCGGCTAAAGATATTAAATTGGAACCAGAGTCTACAAAATTACTTGAAAATATTCAAAATATAGAATCATCATTGGAATCACCCCATTATTTGTTAAAATGCTGTTCTGACTTGTTGTTCAATGTTACAAATATTTCAATATCCGCTCAGCAGCATGGGTCCGAAGAGGTTTTGGTTAAACGCAATAAATTAGCGTCGTTGAGAGATGAATTGGGATCATACCTTTATTATATCGTAACTATTTTCGAATACTTCGATAAATACATAGATGTAGAGAGTTTCAAAGAAGATAAAGGCTCAAGAGAGATTGAACAGCTAGCTAGGGCTCGTCAGTCTCTTGAAATTAGCCCTACAATTACTAGATCAATAATTACAGACTTCCGAAAATCACATAAAATGAAAATTTTTCCTCATAGATAAAAGGTAATCCAAGAGGCATATCATTATCAAAAATCCGATATGAAAGCCAAGAAATAATCCAAGTCTTTGCGTAGGTATTGGTATTTCTTTTTATCCATCGATTCTTCTCGTCTTCTTTTAAATTGTCTAACTGCGCCTGAATAGAAACAAAAAATGCAAGCAAACCGCATGACATTCAAAAAACATGAGCATAACTACCGATGCCCGTTCTTCAGAAGGGCGTTTGTGACTTATCAACTACAACATTAATCGGAGGATTCAAACATACACTCATTTTTCACAATTAAGCTCTTGTAAATCCGCGTTCAGCAATTCAAATTCGCAGGAGATAAACAGTAACATAATCTCCGCAAGCTGGAAATAGAAAGGCGAATTTTGAAGCTTATTGCAGAATCCGGGAACCCACTGTATCAGGTGCCTTTCCAGGAAATCTTTCTGCGCCAGAAGATATCCTGAAAGTTCATCGCCCTTTGCTAAAGTCTCATTATAGGTAAGAAAATGCAGAAATTCAAGCTCTGCTGAGATATGGTCAGGAAATTCCCGTTTACCATTTTCCTGGCTCATCTTGAGACCGAAACAATTGTAGAATTCGCTTACCTCAAGCAAGACAACACTCCTTGGCTTCTCGCAATAATGCCCCTCATACGGAGGGCAGGGAGGAACAGGGGCGCCTGTGTCAAATGTCCGGGTAAAATTCATCTCGAATTCAGCTAAAGACATTCCCCCCACGGCATCTTTCGCCTGCTTTACGAGATGTTCATTTTTTGCCATAAGAGCCGGGATTGAGGATAGGTTACACGTTAGTTCATCCAGGAATTCCCCACTTTGAAAAGTCTCAAAGAGTTTCGGAGTTGGATAACGGAATCCGGTTGAGAGTAAAATATACAATCTGCTGCTAACGTTCGGGTTTCGATTGCTGTGGGGCATTTGCATCACTCAACAAAAAGATTTTGCCACTCCGAAACTATTTTATGCCCGCCCCTTTCAGCATACGCTCCGCCCTTCCAGTTGGCAAAGGCTATCCTGTAACTTCGCCCGCGGATAAAGGAAACTTGGTTCTCCGACGCGGCAGCCATCGGCCGGCTTATTATTACGTTCCATGCGCCGTTCTCATATTTCTGGAAATGCCTGATGTTCTGTGACGCTGCATCAGGGCTGGTTTGCGGTGTTCCCATACCGCCGGCAACAATATTCTCAGGTTTTGAGAGATCAGCTCTCCAGAAAATAATGTTCACAGGTTTGTCCATTGCTCCCATCCAGAGCGGGCTGTCTTCTGTTAATAAAGGGATTTCCATTGCAAAAGCATCTGCAAAGATAGGATAATCATCAACCGAATTGTTTTCACTGGCTGCATTCCATTGATAAAAGAAAAAAATATCATTTCCGTTATGCATTGCCTTAACTTTTGCCTGCCTTACCTCATCAGGGAGGAATGTCGTTCTTGCACCGGCTTCATTAAGTCTCCTGCTGAATATGATAGTGGTTTCCGGGGCATTATGCCATACAGGGTCTTCAGGGTTAAGTGATGTTGTCCAGGATATATATGCTGCTTTAATTTCCGCCGGGGGATCGTTATCTGCCAGAGTAAAACCTCTTTGTTATTATTTTCATAATTTACCTTGTTTACACCTGTATCCTGTCCGCTTCTGAATGCGGAATTAATATCTCAATTAATTCCGAACTGCCTCCTGATGCAACTTTTTCCCTTTCTGCCAGGATAATGTTAAATATCTCCTTTATTCGCTCAGCGCGTTGGTCGAGGCTCTGGTCTGCCGTATCACCGAATAATTTCGCCAGCAACTCAACAGGGATGCGCTGATTTTCGGTAAGCTTACCGGCCGAGGTATAGGTCGGAGGGGAAAGAGGCGGAATATAAAATACGTTGGGTTCGGTTTTGAATTCAGGATGCAGCCGCAAAGCCACTTTCCATTTGTTCACGAGTTTGTACACACCGCTTTCAGTGTCATCAGCAAAACCCACATGATGTATCCGTCCCACACACTGGGTCGCACATAAGTTGCCTTTATGCTGCTCTATCCTGGGATAACAGAAAATGCACTTCTGGGATATTTTCTCTTCGGGGTTGTAGTATATTTTTTTATAGGGACATCCTTTAATGCAGTAGCGGTAGCCCCTGCATCGTTTCTGGTCAACAAGGACTATCCCGTCCTCCTTACGCTTGTAAACCGCCTGGCGCGGGCAGGCATCCACGCATGGCGGGTCGCTGCAGTGGTTGCATATGCGCGGCAGGTAAAAATAATAGGAATTTGGGAAGGTTCCCTCGCCCACATCCTCATCCCAGTTGCTTGAGTATGCATTTCCCGAAGGTTTGGGTTTTGGAACCAATGTCGATGCTGAGGCTTCTCCTCCATCGGTTTTCAATACCTCGTCATAGTTATATTCCCAGGGCGCGCCGTAGCCTTCATTGATATTTGGAAGCGGTATGCTGTTTTTCTCCTTTGTGTTAAACCATCCTCCCTGTGTCTCCCAGTCCTTCGGGTAACCTTTGCCCGGCTGCGTTTCCACATTGTTCCAGTACATGTGCATCTGGCCCTTATTCCTGTCAGTCCACATGGTCTTGCATGCCATGGTACAGGTATGGCACCCGAGGCACTTGTTAAGGTCAGCCACCATCCTGACCTGTCTTTGTACTGGCATTAATCGACCTCCTTAGATTTTCGGATCTCCACGCGGGTATCCTTCTGGTTCCCGGTAGGCCCCCAGTAATTTGGCTTGAATTTAAGCTGCCCGTAGCCTCCCACAAGCTGCGTCGGCTTGATGCGGATAGTCATGGGGCTCTGGAAGCCGCCTTTTTTGAAGGTGTAGCGCTCCCAGCCCTGGTACATCAGTGATAAGCCTACCGGCATCCGCGGCGAAATGCAAAGATGTGCAATTATTGTCCCGCTGTCATTGTATATCTCAACCGGGTCGTTATCAGAAAGCCCGCGGGCTGCGGCATCATCCGGGTTTAAGTAAACAACAGGATAACCCCTCTGCAACCGCAACTGGTATTTTGCATCGCGCCACAGGGAATGTATGCTCCAGCGGCCGTGCGGCGTAAGAAAACGAAGCGGGTATTTAGTCCCGTCCACAGGCGGTTTGTAAACAGGCAGTTCCTCATGGAACTCGGTAAGGTACCAGTCATGGTCGATATAGAACTGCTGCCGCCCTGTAAGTGTGCTTAAGGGGCGGTTCAATTCGTACATCCTCTGGAAAGCGTAGTACGCTTCTTTATCTTTTATATCGCTCGTCCATCCTTCGTCTGTTTCAATAAAACGCCTTGGCTGCTCGTTCAGCATATCCATTGTCATGCCTTTTGTTTCCATTGAATTGTCCATGATGAACTGCCCTGCGTTCTTATCTTCCGCAAGCGTGCCGTGCGCTGTGAAATCATGCTCAAGTGTTGAAAAATCACGGGTTGTGCTGGAACCGTCAGGCAGCGTATCTGAAAAAGAGAATTTTGTGTCCGAAAGTGCACGCGCCAATCCCGAAAATATCTGCCAGTCAGTCTTGCTGTCAAGCAGTGGTGGAATTATCGGTGTGAACGGGCTGATGTACGAGTGAAGGTCGGTTGTGCTCAAATCCCACTTCTCGAACATACTTGATGAAGGGAGAATCACATCGGCATATAAACCCGTAGTATTCATGCGAAAATCAATATCCACGATAAGGTCAAGCTTGGGCCAGAGGTTGGCCAGTATTGATTCTGCTCCTTTTGCCTGGTTAAGGTAGTTGGCTCCCCAAACGATAAGAACCTTTGGCGTTTTACCGCTATCCAGCGTCCCTTTCGGATACAGCGGCATCCAGCCATTATTCACACTTTCACGAATGTATTCGCTTATTGGACGCGGCCAGAGGTCTTGGCTTTCCGTGTCTCCTTCAATATCCGAGTGAACGTATGTCCAGAGTGTTGTGGGCTGGAACCTCTGCTTTGCATTACCAAGCGGAAAAGCAAGTTTGAAAAATCCCTCCTCGCACCAGAATTTTTCCTGGCCTACATAATGGTCAAAGCCTCCGCCAGGAGTCCCGACATTGCCCGTCAGGGCAGCGAGGAGTATCATGCTCCTGTTGATAAGGTCATTGTGATAATAGTGGTTTACGCCTGCACCCTCTATAATCCTGGCTGGTTTTGTGGATGCGAATTCCCGTGCAATGCGCGTGATAAGGCCGGCGTCCACGCCTGTAATGCCTGAAACGCTTGCAGGGTCGTAACTTTCGAGTTTCTGTTTTAGCAGTGAAAAAACCGTTGTCACTTCCACTTTTCCTGAAAGCGTGTCCACCATGAAAGTTCCGAGAAGTGCAGGATTGATTGCGCCAATATCGAGTGTCCTGTCAAGGCAGTCAGCCGTGCCCGGAGCAAGTTCTGGTTTTTGTGTGTTCTCGTTCCAGAAATAGAAATTTCCCGCCTTCCCGTCAGATTCGACATCGCTCTCCCTGAGGAACTTGCCGTTATCGGTACGCACAAGCATCGGCATGTCGGTGAACCTTTTCAGGTAGTTCTCATCATATAACTTCTCGTTCACTATCACATTCGCCATGCCAAGAGCCAGGGCGCCGTCGGTTCCTGCTTTTACCGGTATGAATATATCCGCATGTATCGAGACCGGGTTATATTCAGTAGAGATGGAAATTATTTTTGTTCCATGCATCCGCGCCGCTGTCATAAAATGAGCGTCGGGAATGCGCGTCTCAAGCAGATTTGAACCCCAGATTATGATATATTTTGAATTAAACCAGTCGGCTGCCTCGCATGAATCCGTCTGCACGCCCCATGTCATAGGCTCGCCCGGCGGCAGGTCTGAAACCCATTCATAGAAAGTGCATACCACGCCGCCGATGAGGTTTGCCAGGCGCGCGCCTGCTGCATAGGAAACCAGGAATTTTGCAGGATTGGCAGAGTAGAATGTCACTGTATCGGCGCCGTAATTTGATATGGCAGAAACGATCTTATCAGCAATATATGTCATGGCTTCTTCACATGATGCTTTTCGCCACTTTCCTTCGCCCCGCTCGCCGGTCCGTATCAGGGGATATTTCACACGCTGCGGGCCGTAAACGTATTCCTTGTAATTTGCGCCTTTCTGACAGCCCCTCGGATTGTAGGTGGGAAGGGTTGAGTTGATATCCGGATAATCGGCATACTGCTCCTCCTTAAATGCAATATTGTTCCTGACATAGACTTTCCATGTGCAGGAACCTGTACAGTTAATAGAATGTGTTGTCCTGCCGAAAGAGTCGTATTTCCACTGCTCACGGTACAGCGCTTCCCATCCATGATAGGGGTATTCACCGACAGGTTCATGTACCTTTTCGAGAAGATCAAGCGCCAGAGCATGCTTTGCTGCCTGCGCACCACGTTCAAGGAGCGCGCGCGCCCGGTCTTGCCTTGCAGCCAGGGTTTCTGTAGATGGTGCTACAGGTGTATTTTTTTCAGCCTGTGTCAGGCTATCATTTTCCGATTCCTTTATTGTTTTATTTGACAAATCCAAAAGAGGCATCATGCGTTCGAAAATGGCAGGAGTTCAATGGCAATGTTAATAATAATATCCTTTCCAACCAACAATCCGCCGGTTTCCCGCATCAATTCGGTCATCAGGCCAAAGTCTTTACGACTGATCTTTGCGTTCCCATTAAAAGCAATTCGCGTGTTACCCCAGGGATCGTCAACGATGCCTTTAAAAACTACATCGAGGGATACCGGCCTGGTCACATCGCGAATGGTCAGTTTACCTTCAACCGTCAAATGCCCTCCAGGTTCAGCTATAACGCGGTTGCTATGATATGTCATTGTTGGAAATTTCTTCACATCCAGGTATTGTGCACTGCGGATATCCTCATCGCGTTTTTCATTATGGGTTCTGATACTCGCTGTGTCAATACTGATATCAAGTGATGATAATGCTGGATCATCTGCAATAATGATCTTGCCACTGAGCGAGTCAAAGCATCCCCATATCTGCCCGACCATAAGATGCTGGGCAATAAAGCAGGTGAAGCTGTGTATGGGGTCAATTGCATACTCCCCGGTTATCGGAAAAAGCATTCCATTAAAAATCCGTGATTTTTTAGTTTCGTTCATAAGGATGTATTGTTATAACCTGTTTATGTATTATTCCTTTTTAAACCAGGCCTTTTCAGAATTTTCCCAATCCTTCGCGCCATCCCGATAAAAGTGACAACCCATGCAAGTAGAGCCGCATATATAAAATATCGGGAAATCAGGTATAACGGCGCCAGTCCTGCAGCCTCCGCAAACACGAAAGTGCTCGCCGTGTACATGCCCAGCGGGAACACAAGACTCCAGTACCGCGGCTCATAGCCAAGCGGGAACCCTTTGTAATGGCGCCATACACTCAAAATCAAAAGTAAGGGAATCCACCATGTCGCTGTGGTCCAGAATAACAGGGTAAATCCTTTGAGGAAAGGAAGAAGCTCTTGCAGGAATGCCCAATCCGCAGAGGCAAGAATAAGTCTCCCTCCTGCCAGTGTAGTAATAGCGGCTGCGCCCATATCGACCCAGTACAGGGGAGTGAATGATTCGGGAGTGAGGTTAAAGAATGTGAGCCTGTAAAAGACAAGAGTTATGATAATCAGATACAGCATGGAGCCGAGCAGGTACAGGACAAGCGACAAAAATAACAAATTTTCCTTCCATGCCAAAAAACCGGATGCGAGGAGCGCGCCGAGAACCGAGACTGATTGTGTTGCGACCACCGCAATGAACCAGCCGCCATGAATCGCGGTTTCCAGAGTGGGTTTTGTCTCCCGTACAATAACAGCCGTAAAGAACGCGTATATCAGTATGAGCCAGAGAAATGTTCCGATAACCATGAGAAAAAATGCAGTGGTGAAATCCTGTGAAATAAGTATGAACTGGTTCCCAAGAATGCACGTGCCTGCCACCAGCGTGAAAAATCCGGGCCCTTGGACGTGGGAAGTTAAATCCGTAATGAGTTTAGGAAAGTACCACCGCAGGCGAATCAGGGTGAGAACCCACAAAATCACATATCCAGCTATATTGATGGAAAAAAGTGCAGTGGACACTGAAACCATTCCCTGCAAATAAGATGCAATGGACACGATGCCGGTTGCCATAACAAAGGCAAAATAACCCGGGTAAAGGCTGCTCGCCTCATTTTTTAAAATTTCTTTTAATCTCATTAACAAGTTTTCACTTTTAATTTTGAAACATTCTTATTCGCGTTTATCTAAAGGCATGTACCTGCATCCTTCAAGCCCGCAGTATCTTCCAATATACTCAGCGTCAGGCCTGTATATGACAGCCTTTGGCTGCGCTTCTGCAAATTTCTCTTCGATAATATGCGCGCACCACCCTCCGATTCTTGAAACAGCAAAAACAGGCGTAAAGAGGTCAGGGTCTATTCCCATAACGCAATAAATAGAAGGACTGTAGAAATCCACATTCGGATAGATTTCCTTTCCTTTGCGTTTTTTAAATTCCGCTCTTACTGCACTTTCAATTTTCCTGGATAACTCGAACCATTTTGTATTTCCAGTCCTTTTTGCCAGTTTTTCTGAAATGCCTGAAAGTATCTTTGCGCGGGGGTCCCATGTCTTATAGACCGCATGCCCCATGCCCATTATCTTTTCTCCCGCATTTAATTTTGAATTTATCCATTTTTCAACCCTTTCAGGTTTATCAATATCAAAAAGCATTTTCATAACAGCGGCATTGGCGCCGCCGTGCAGTTCGCCTGAAAGCGCAGCCAGCGCCGCACCAGTACATGCGTACATATGGGCGCGGGTGGACGCCACCACCCTTGCTGCGAAAGTAGAGGCATTAAAAGAGTGTTCGGCATGAAGTACAAGACATGTATCAAAATCTTTTGCGGTCTCTGCATCAGTTTTTTCCCCGTTCAGCATATACAGGAAGTTTGCAGCCGCGCCGAGTGTTTCATCCGGTTTTATTATCTCAAGATTTTTTCTTATCCTGTCCCAGTATGCAACAACAGTTGGCATTTTGGCGATGAGTTTGATTGAGGTTTTTATCTGCGCTCCTTTTGTAGTTACCATTAGCGAATCATCAAAATCCGCAAGCATTGGTATCACGGATTGGAGAACATCCATGGGATGGGCTGTTTTTTTCCTCTTTTTCATATGCCTGATAATACCCACCGGAAGATGCCTTTCGGAAGCAAGCGTTTCCTTGAATATTTCCAGTTCTTTCCTTGTGGGAAGAGTCTCGTAGAGCATCAGATAGACTGTTTCTTCATATGTTGAATTTTCAGCAAGCGTCTCGATTTCGTATCCACGGTAAATTAATCTGCCCTTTTCCCCATCCACCGCGCTTATTTTTGTATCAGCGACCGCGACGCCTCTTAGTCCGATATCCTTGGTTTCAGGCATTGCATAACCCCGCTTTTAAGTAGGGCTCGGCGGGTAATAAGTTTTTTGGACAGAAATGATAGACAGAATGGATAGACAGAAAAGGGGCTTGCCACCCAAACACCTGACTTTCATCGACTTTAGTTGCAAAGCTACCAACACTTTAATTATGACTCCGGTCATGTATGGGCGTAGTCATACTAGACCACAGTCATTATCAGTTAAAAAGATGGTAAAATGTCCCTTCGTGAAAAAAAGAAAATAGAAACAAAAAATAAGATCTTTGAAGTGGCGGGAAGATTATTCAAAGAAAAAGGATTTGAAAGCACAAGTATTGATGAGATTACTGAAGAAGCTGGAATAGGTAAGGGCACATTTTTCAATTATTTTCCGACTAAAGAGGCGCTTCTCCTATACTTTGGAGAGCAAAGGGATGAGTTAATTTATAGTTCGATCGAAAATGAGATGGCAAGAGTTTGCTCTACCAGGGATAAGATAAAGAACCTGCTGGCATTCCTGGCAGGGAACTATGAAAAGGACAAAGAACTTACAAAACTGCTGGTCTTTGAACATATAAAACATATAAGATTTACAGGGTTGAACTCTGATGAAGATAAAAAAAGACGCTACCATCTCATTAAGATACTAACCGATTTACTCGAAAAGGGTGTAAGAGAGGGAGACGTAAGAAGTACTGTTGATGTAAAGAAAGCAACTGAAACCCTGATTGCAATTTACCTGTTTTCACTAATGTCCTGGCTAAAATCAGAGAGCGATTACTCATTTTCCAGGGATATTTCCGAAAAAATCGATATGGTATTCGAAGGTATCGGGAGTTGCTGAACAAAATGAAAACGTTAGATATTTTTACGTTGTCCCTGAGCCACGTCAAGAAAAGCAAGATGCGAAGCTGGCTCACTATAATAGGCATAGTAATTGGAGTAGCAGCGGTCGTGGCTATAATTTCCATAGGTCAGGGTATGCAGGAAAGCGTGCAGGCTAACCTTGGAGGTCTGGGAGCTGATTTGATAATGGTAACCCCGGGTTTTTCGCGTGCTTCTAATGGTTTTGGTGGTATTGGGGGGGCTTCAGCTTCTATCAATCTCACGGACAGGGACGCGAACGCAATCAAGCAGATATCAGGCGTATTGTATGTAAACGGTATGGTTGCGGGCAGTTCGGATATAAGACTGGGTACAGAGAAGACATCCGTGTCCGTAAGCGGCGTCGATACGGGGGCATGGCGGTCCATGGTCACAACGAAGCTTGAAGCAGGCAGGTATCTTCAGCAAGGCGATTCAAACGCTGTGGTTATAAGCAACTCTTTAGCTCATACTACCTTTTTGCAGCAGATCACCCTGAATAGACCGATTACAATAGGGGACAAGAGTTTCAAGGTCGTGGGAATCCTGGCTTCATCGGGGGGTTTTGGAGGAGGGGATAATACTGTATATATGTCCACAGATTACGCACGGCAGGTGATAAATACGAACGTATCCAGAAACCAATTTACTATGATCATGGTGAAGGTAGCCGATCCTATGCTGGCGAATTCAGTAGACTTGGCTATTACACAAAAACTTATGGCTTTGAGGCATGTCAATCCAAGAACTCAGGACTTTACAGTCACAGCGTTCGCAGCAATACAGCAGCAGATAACCACCATTGTCCAGTCCATATCGCTGTTCCTTGCTGCGATTGCGGCTGTCTCGCTTCTTGTGGGCGCCGTAGGAATAGCAAATACCATGTTCATGTCTGTCATGGAACGCACGAGACAGATAGGATTACTCAAGGCACTTGGGGCTACAGATAATGAAGTAATGAAACTTTTCATTATGGAATCCGGATTATTCGGATTTTTTGGTGGAATAATCGGGATAATTTTTGGCATACTGATATCAGTCATGACATCTGCCGTGGGTTTGAGCGCTGTTGTCACGCCCCAGCTTCTTATCTTTGCACTTGCATTCTCTGTATTTGTGGGCGTACTCTCAGGTGTTGCACCTGCAAGATCGGCAGCAAAGATGAATCCGGTGGATGCCCTGCGGTTTGAACAATAGGAGATTATATGCAAAACGGAAATTTCTTCAGAAAAATCTTAAATTCCCTGAATATTAAAGAACATCCGGCGAAGAAACACATAGACCGAAAGCTCATTTTCAGGATAAGGATTTTTTATGTGATAGGTATCATCCTGACCGGGCTTATGCTGTATGATGTCCTGGAAGGCATTATTGGCATCGAGCTATCTCTCGGTGGATTTCTCCTGGGATTATTCATCGGGTTCATTGCCACTCGCATGTTTATTATTCACTGGCATGAAGAGAGGGCAAAAGTTGTTTCCCGTTTAGATACGATCGGCATTATTATAATGCTGTTTTACGTGGCTTTTTCAGTATCAAGAGCATGGTTTTTCGGGCATTGGATTCATGGTTCTGTCCTCACCGCCTTCACCTATAGTATTCTTGCAGGAATAATGATAGGGAGAATCGCAGGGATGCGTATAAAAATAAAAAATATATTATCTGAGCAATTAAGTTAAAGCGAGGCATGCTGATTTTTCTATTTCCAGTTTCCGTCTCTTATATAAACCCCTCTTCTCAACGGAGGAATAAAGCTCTCTAATGGCTTTCCATCATTCCACTTAATTATTTCATGGGAATCGGTGATAGGGTCAGCTAATTCACAGATTTTTGACACCTTTATCCAAGTTTTACTTCGTTTATGAGGTTCGTCAGGAGTGTATAGGTCGTCATGTGACCATTTGCCTGTATAACATTGCTTTCTCCACGGGGGGATAAAATCAGATTGAATTCTATTTATTATCTTATCTGGATTGCCAGAGATAATCTCATTAATTGTTAGCTTAAATACAATCGCTGTGTGTTTCGGAATATACAGATAGCCATGAACGGGAAAATCAAGTTCATCAGTATTACAAGGCCACATATGGTCAAAGTAAACTGCTTCGTTTTCTTTTAACCAATCCATATGAGCTTTCACATCAGCTTCTTTGCTTGACATTCTATCGAGGTCTTTGCTTTGTTTAGGCATTCTCCCTAAAGCCCATGCAATTGCCTTTTTCATAAAGCAAACATAATGTTACTCAGGTACATGAAGCTGCCGTCTCTCGGAGCTTTGCACCTAAACCACATTCTGCACCTAAAGTCTATTTTGAGAACTTAACCGGCTTATTTGTTTCTGAAGTTCGAAGAATAATCTCATCAAGCATAACGGCGGGAGTTAAGTTGCTGTTGTTCGCTTTCGACATTTCTTCCCATTTATACAGAAGCTCTTTCATTACTCTGGTGGCAGAGAAACCCCTGTCTAAAGGCAGAGGAGTGAATGTCACACGCTGTTCGTTGCTCATGGTTTTAGCTTTTTCTTTTTGTATAAATAGGCTATTGCGCTTGTCACCCAGGAAATTATCAATCCAACCCCAATTCCCCGAAGGTACATGCTGCTTATAAGATGTCCCACTAAAATGAATATCACACTCAGAACTAACTCGAATAATATGAGCGTCGTATCCAACCGTCCCAAAATGCTTTTTCTATCCATGTTTTTCACCTTTTTATCATAATGTTCTGCCACTGCTTAAATACCCCGTCCTTTAGGGCGGGGGTTCTTTATTTCCTTTTCAAATTTTGTGCCTTTGAGTGTCTATAATGGAGTTTACTTCTTCTCCTTGCCGGGTAGGGCTTTAAGTTTATTTTCTGTTGCTTTTTTCATTACAAGTATATTCAAAATTAAGCCGAAAACAGCAACTCCCATTATTAAATAGTTGTAGGTTAAAACTTCATTCTGGGTGACGTGTTTAAGATTTAGAATCATATTTATCAAGCTATAAACGCCAGCGCCTAACCAAAAACCAATACCATATTTATATATCTCTTTCATTTTATTATCTCCTGTTAACCTAAACCAACATTCTGCACCTAAAGTCGGGAGTTTGCACCTAAAGTAACGAAAAATCACGACATTAGGTGCAAAGCCCCAGAAGGGAAAAGCTATTTAATCATTGGCGAATTCATATATTAAGCGGAGGTTAGAATACATGGCAGGAAAAACACTTTCTGAAAAGATTATCGGGGAGCATTGCGGCAGGGAAGTAAAAGCAGGGGAAGTAGTTATCGTTAATGTTGATTTAAGTTATGTTCAGGATGGAACTGGTCCTCTTACGGTGCGAAGAATGAAAGAGATGGGGTTGGAAAAAGCATTTAACCCAAAGAAAACCATATTTTTCCTTGACCATGCCTCTCCAAGCCCAAGGATGGAACTGAGCAACGACCATGAACTCTTGAGGGACTTTGCCAGGAAAGCAGATATAACATTATCAGATGTGGGAAACGGCATATCCCACCACAATTCCCTTGAAAAATATGCCTGCCCCGGCGATATAATTGTCGGGGCTGACTCCCATACATGCACAAACGGCGCTCTTGGCGCATTCGGGACGGGAATGGGAAGTACGGATGTGGCGGCTGCAATAGCGCTCGGGAAGACGTGGATGAAGGTTCCTGAAACATATCTCGTTACCGTGAACGGGAAGCTCCCAAAAGGTGTCTATTCCAAGGATATAATTCTCCATCTCATTGGGTCAATCAGCGCCAACGGGGCTACATATAAGGCGCTGGAATTTACCGGCGATACTATCGCAGCTATGAGTACGGCAGCCCGGAGTACGATAGCCAATATGTCAGTCGAAGCCGGAGCTAAAGCAGGTTTGTTTACACCTGATGATGAAACCAGGGATTTCCTGAAAGCCATGGGCAGGGAGGAAGCATTCAGGGAATTAAAGTCAGACGAGGATGCCGAATTTGAAAAGCGGATTGAGATTAACGCAAATGAGCTTGAGCCCTTAATTGCCTGCCCGCATCTGGTTGATAATGTCAAAAAAATAAGCGAGATCGGGAAGGTCAAGGTTGATGAGGTTTTCATAGGCACGTCATGCAACGGGCGCCTTGAAGACCTCCACATTGCAGCATCGATACTGAAAGGCCATACTATTAACCCGAATCTCAGGGTCATTGTGACTCCGGCTTCCCGCCGCGTTTATATGGAAGCTCTAAGAGACGGCACCATAGAAACATTCATGGACGCAGGGGCGCTCGTAACCGCATCCGGATGCGGCGCATGCGACGGCGTGCACCTGGGCATCCTTGGTGACGGAGAGGTTTGCCTTGCAACCCAGCCCCGGAATTTTAAAGGAAGGATGGGCGATGCGGACTCTTTCATCTATCTTGGCAATCCGGCTGTTGCCGCTGCAACTGCTTTAACGGGTGAGATATCTGACCCGAGAGATGTGATGTAAATGGGAAAAGCATGGAAATTCGGGGGCAGCATCAGCACAGACCTCATTGCGCCTGGCAGGTATTTCCACCTGCGTTCAAACCTTCCTGAGCTGACAAAGCACGTACTGGAAGGGGCGCGGCCTGAATTCGCCTTGCAGGTTCGTAACGGGGACTTTGTTGTTGCAGGAGAAAATTTTGGATTGGGTTCAAGCAGGGAACATGCCCCCACGATAATAAAAGTGGCGGGTGTAAAAGCAGTCCTGGCAAAGAGTTTTGCAAGGATATTTTTCAGGAACTGCATAAATATCGGGCTTCCTGCCATTACCTGCAATACGGATGAAATAGATGAGGGAGATGAGCTTGAACTCGATACGGAAAAGGGTGTTGTGAGGAATAAAACGAAAGGGAAAGAACTGGATTTCCCGCCTCTTCCTCATGTTATGAACAGGATATTGCAGGAAGGCGGGCTTGTTGCTTATATTAAGAGGCACAAGAGTCTGGAGATTTGAACTCAAAATTCAAATTATCAAATCTTCTTTTTCAACGTCCCTGTCTCGCAGCGAAAGTCTTGATACCCTGAACCTTGTCCCGTCTGCTAGAACTGCTTCCTCGTTCCCCTGCAACTGCGCGGCTGCAATCCTTCCTACTGCATCGGCTTTCATTATTCCGCTTCCGGAAGTCCCGCCAACCCACGTAAGATTTGCCACGGATTCGATAACAGGGGTCATGTCAGGCCAGTGATAATCATAGTATCCTGCCCATTTGAGGGACAGCTTATAATCTGCAAGCTGCGGGAAATAGTGGTTTAAAACAGGCTCGATTGCATTCTGGAAATAGCGGACATCAGGCTCTGGATTTGACATCATGAAAGGCTGGCCAAGGTCATCGGCGCAGCCAACAATCAGGATGTTTTTATCCAGCACTGGTTTTATATAAACTCCTCCAGCCGGAAGGATGATGGCAGGTCTTTTAGTTGAATTCGTCATGAGCTGGCCAGGGTTTTCTATCTTTAAGGCGAAAAGCTGCCGCTTTTTAGGAAGTATTCCTGAAGCAATTCCAATGGGCGCGAGGAGGTCATGCGTCCAGGCTCCTGTCGCTATGATAAATTGCTTTGCATGATATGTATTGCCTTTCCGGTCTGTGATTCCACCAATAGAAACGTCATCCCAGGGGGCATAGCAGCTATTCTGTCCAGTCAGGACAAAATCTTTAATGTCTGTATCAAAACTCACTTCTCCACCCATCGATTTAAACTTGGAGGCATAATGCTGAGCAAGTGCCATAGCAGAGAGAGAACCGCACAGATGGCAAAAAATCCCTGCATGGACGTCAGGAAAATGATCTTTTGCCTCGTAGTTTATCTTGAGAATGCCTGCTATTCTATCCCTGTCCAGGATTTCAAAATCATCTTTCTCAGGGTCAAGCTGCAGGATACTTTTCCGGGAATTTTTCCATTGCTCTTCGGAAAACAGCCAGAGATAACCTATGGGGTCAAGCTGGATCTTTTTACCGAGCTTGAGATAATAATTTATGGAACTTGCTGCCAGAATCCGATTTGTTTGCGATGAAAAAAAGTTCCTGTAAAGCGCAGCGCTTCTTGCGGTATTTCCTGCGCCTGCCATATGGTTCCTGTCAATGAGCAATATCCTCTTATCAGGCAGCGCGCTTTTTAAATAAAAGGCAGTTGAGCTTCCTATGACGCCTGCGCCGATGATGATGTAGTCAAAGTTAGCTGGTGTCATGGACTTCCCGCTATAACTTGATTTTTTTGCCATTTTTTCATAAGATAATAATAAACACAGCCTGCTAAAAGTACGATGCAGCCTCTTATCCAGGCATCCCATGCAAGGAAAACCAGTAAAACCATACAGGTTATTATTCCAAGAACCGGAATTATGCGGGGATATACACGTTTTTCAAGTTTCAGTGCCGCATAATTGGCAAGAAGATAATACAAGAGTGAACCGAAGTTGGCTAACGCGACAGCCTGCAACAGGTTTGAGAATATGGCTAAAATTGCCATTGTAAAGCCAAAAACCAGTACGGTATAGTAGGGAGTGGAACGTTCATCCAGCTTGGAAAAGAAGCGTGGAAGGTCACTTTCGCTGGACATTGCAAAAGAAATGCGGGATAATCCCAGGAGTGTTGTGAGGAGAACGCTGAACGTTGCTACGAGTGCGCCTATCGAGACAAAATAAGTGAGATTTGCATTTACCGATTTGGCGGCATCGGCAAGGGGCGAACCTGAGGATGCAAGCTCCTTATACCCGACAAGACCTATTGCCGTGAAACTGACCATCATGTAAACAATTGTTGATACTACAAGGGCAAGAATAATTGCACGGGGAATATTCTTTTTTGGGTCTTTCACTTCCTCGCTTATGAGCGTGACCCTCGCAAATCCTGAATATGCGAAGAATATGAGCGTAGCCCCCTGCATGATGCCAATTTCCCCGGTTGGCATGAATGGTGAAAAATTGCCAGACTTTACAAAACCAAGGCCGAAAACGACAAAAAGCGCAAGGATGAGGAGCTTGATAATTACCAGGATATCATTGACAAGACTTGAATCGCGGGCCCCGAGATAATTTATGAAGGTAACAACCAGGCAGGCCAGGGCGGCGACCAGATTCACACTTACAGGAAAAGGTATGAATAACGCAAGGTAGCTTGCAAACCCGAGAGCAACTACCACGCCGGTCACTACATTGGATAAAATCCAGAGCCACCCTGAAATAAAGCCCGCAAAAGGCGAGATAAGTTCACGGGCGTATTCATAGCCGCCACCCTCCTTCGGGATGGAATGCGCAAGCTCGGCAAAACTCAAAGCGGTGAATCCTGAAATAAAGGCGCCGATTACCAGGGATATTAACAATGCAGGGCCTGCAAGACCTGCTGCGATGCCGGTCACCACAAAAATACCTGAGCCGATGATAGCGCCAATCCCGATGGCAAAAGCGTCAAATAATCCAAGTGTCCTTTTTAATCGATTAGTCATTTCCCTGCCACTTTTAGTACTGTAAAATGGTATTTGGCTTTCCGATTAAATATAAGTAACCGTGGGTGTAAAATGCTTTGGTGTTGTTGATTCAAAGGCAATATAGCCACCGAGTCGGCTATGAACTGCGGTTCATAGATAACAACGAAAAACAACAAAAATGAATAGTAACAACGAACTAATACGAACTCGTACGAACTCCGGCGGCGTGAGTTCGTAAAGCGACACCTCGCTTTATCCGGTGTCCAGGTATGCGAAGCATACCTGTCGTTTGATAAAACTTTCCTAAAGTTTTCAGTTCGTACGAGTTAGTTGTTGATTTTTTCATACCAGACACGGAGGTCACAGAGTCATTATTCTCTGTGTTCTCCGTGCCTCTGCGGCTAATATTTTTCATCGCTCGCATCCGCTGCCGTTGGCAGGCGATTCCTATCTCGATTTATATTTCATGCACTGGCGCAAGAACTCATCAAAAGAATTAGAAGCAGGATGTGTATGCATGTAGCTTGCCATGGTGTTATGCTCCATCAGCCCATCCTTCCCGTCAACAATCCCTTTACCTCGCCTCAATTTATAAACAAGGGTCGCATCCCTGTCACATTCGGTTATTGAATAATGGAACTCATGCCCCTTTGTAATTTTACCTTTCCTGGCAATGGGCGAGTCTATTGCAGTTTCAGCTTCGGTATAACCGAGCGCCTGGAGCTTGCCGGTCATCCTCGAACTTGCAGGAAGGATGCCTGCCATTTTATAAGTCCTGTCAGTCTTGAGGCTTTCATTCAGGTACAAAAGCGCGCCGCATTCGCCGTATATGGGCATGCCTTCTTCAGCAGCTTTTTTTATTTCATCGCGCGTTCGGGAGGCGGAAAGTTCCTTTGCAAAGAGTTCAGGATACCCGCCTCCGAGATATATGGCGTCCACATCCGGCAGCCTGTCGGTCATCGGGCTGAAAAAAATCAATTCTGCTCCCGACCTCCTCAATTCGTCAAATGAATCCTCATAATAGAAACAGAACGCGCTGTCATGAGCAATCCCGATTTTGACATCGAATCTTTCCAGTGGTTCGTTTAGCTCCACATCAGGCGCGGTAAAATTATCGGCTATTGTTTTTACTGATTCGATGTCGATATGTTTTTCAATAAAATCCGATAGCTTCCCAATATCCAGATTATTCTCACCAGCCATGTGAAGTCCAAGATGGCGTGATGGGATTGACAATTCCGGATTTTTGGGGAGCCCTCCGATTACAGGGATATTGATGCCGGCGCTTTGCAGTGAATCCTTTATGAGCTTGATATGCCTGTCGCTGCCTGCGTTATTGAGGATTATCCCTGCGATATTTACCCGGTCAAATTCGCTAAAACCTTTAACGAGCGCAGCAATGCTTCGCGATGCGCCATGTGCGTTGATAACGAGTATCACCGGCACATTGAGAATCTTCGCAACATGGGCGGTGCTTGCTATTTCTGTGTCGTCGATGCCGTCATAAAGACCCATTACTCCTTCTATTATGCAAAAATCAGCGCCCTTCGAAGCGCGCGCGAAGGTTTCAAGCACTCCCCGCTCGCCCATGATGAAACTGTCAAGATTCCGGGAAGGGCGCCCGCAGATGCGTGTGTGGTGACCCGGGTCGATGAAATCCGGTCCGACCTTGAAAGGCTGGACTTTATAGTTCTTGCCACGGGCTGCCATCAATCCCATTGCGACTGTGGTTTTTCCTACGCCGCTGCCTGTGCCTGCGATGAGGAGTGCGCTTGTTTTAGGAATGGGAATCACAGCGAGGATAATGATATTATGGGATATAAACTTTAATTGAGAACGAATTCAATTGGAATCGATATTTTAGCCAATGTTATCTGCTGTTGTTTCAGTATCATGTAATGCCTGATGTTTTGCGATAAGTTTCCTCACTTTAGGAACTAATTGAACCGGGATATCCATAGCTGTCTGGGTTCTGGCCTCGTAAGCCGCCTCATCCTCTGCTACGGCTTCGTCTTCAGTTTGTTTTTCATAATGAGATAGAACCTTCTTCACTCTCTCTTCATCCCAGCCTTTTGGAAATTTATTTTTCTTCATTTTTTCTTTCGGCTCCTGCGTTTATAAGCCATTAATGGTTTGCCACTCAAATTAAAGGCAGTTATGACAAAAATACTTTCTGGTTCCGGATCAGGAACATAGATTACTCTCAAATAACGCCCTTTGCGGGTCTGACCAATAGCAACCCGTGAACCTTCCCTGCCCGAACGGTCTTCGCCTGGCTTTAATAAAACATCTTTCACTTCATCCTCAGATACTTCATGCCTGTAGATATGGGGCAGACCTGTTTCGGGATCAATATAGTAACGAATGTTCATATTATATCATTTTTTAAATTTTGGCTTGCATGCAGTCAAGATTCCGGGAAGGGCGCAGATGCGTGTGTGGCGGCCCGGGTCGATGAAATCCGGTCCGACCTTGAAAGGCTGGACTTTATAGTTCTTGCCACGGGCTGCCATCAATCCCATTGCAACTGTGGTTTTTCCCACGCCGCTGCCTGTGCATGCGATGAGGGGCGCTTTTGTGTTTTTCACAGCGAGGAAAACGACTTAAAGGAATATAAGCTTCATTCCAATATGATGCATACGATTTTGATATTATATGTATTACAATTTTTACTTTTTACTTACTGCCTTTTCAATGTGAATGAGCCAACATATGTCGAACTCGAACCGCCTGTAAATGTTCCTGTTCCAGTATATGTCGCCGTGATCGTATCATCAGTGATGGTCCCCCGTACCGGAAGATTATATGTTCCTGCTTCATCAGTAAGAACCATTGTTCCTGTTAATGAGTCTCCTGAAATTGTTCCTGTGACGGTTCCGGATAGTGTATAGCTGCCAATTTCTCCTCCGCAGGTCGATGATAGACTTGCTCCATTATCGATAACAGTCCCGCTGAATGAATCTCCGCTAACTTTCAAATTCCATGTTAATGTTCCCCTGTTTGTATTGACACATTCTTCGATGGTTTCCTTTTCTGAATAATTCCCTATCCATATTGTTCCATTGTTACTGCTTTCTTCGGTAATAATCACCGTTGCATGCCCGCATTTTGAATTTGCCACTGTGTCTTTTACACAAACCCCGACTGTGTATTCTCCTGCCTGAGTCGGTATTCCTGTAAGCCTGCCGTTCACGTCAATGATAGTTCCAAACGGCGGTGCACCTTCCCGGAATGTATCTGATTGGAATGTGTATGGCGGATTTCCCCGTGTCGCAGTCGCAATTACTTCATTGCATTGTTGATTCAGGGTGCATGTCACTCTCTGCGGGAAAATCCCGATTGGCGGTTCCGTGATGACTATGGTATATGAGATTTTTGCAGTATTCCCGGCGCTATCTGTCACAACAAAAATGAACGGCGGAGAAATACTTTTTGATGAACCAGGAGCAAGAGTGCCACCTCCTCCTATAGTTCCGTCAGGTCCCAGGTTGAATCCTGAAGGAAGAGATGTCCCGTCACCAATTGAAAAATTATATGGCGGTTTTCCTCCAGTTACTTCAGGTTTATAAGTAGCAGTCCCTCCTGAGATCCATTGCGGTAATTCCTTAGAGTTAATCTGAAGAGTCCCATCAGTTCCATTTATACATCCGCTTAGTATCAAAATAGAAGCAAGTAATACCAGGCATATATATTTCATTTCATGAATGACTAAACTTTAAACTATTTATTTCTTTCTTTGCTATTTTTTCCAGCTTTCCGGCGCGGGTTCATGAGAGATTCCATTAAATATATCAAATCATCACGGCCAAAATACCATAATTGTTTATATCACATCATTGCATTCAGATATATGTGGCTCAAGCAGTATTCAGGAAAATAGAAGGTATCCATGACCTCCAGGCTACTGACCAGCAAACACTTTTATCAATCCTTAAAAAAGAACTTAATGGCTATAGTGTTTTTGACCTGATGAAAATTCAGGCTCACATGGAGAAAGACTTCAGGGATCTGCCACCTGAATATAAAAAAAGATTACAGCAAAAATTATCGGAACATCTTTTTGTTAATTTCAAAAGCATCCTTCACAATGATAACTTCCAGAACAGTGACCTGAATATGGAACAATACAGGGAATTTCTTGAATGGTTCAAATCCAGGCTGGATGATGATATGCCCGGGATGATGATACTGTATTACCTGTGTGCCCTGTATAATATTTTTATTACAAAGACACCACTGCATCCCGAGGGAACACCATTTCCAGGAGGGTTCTTTGTGGAAAAAGCTGAAGGTAAGTATTATTGCCCTGTAAAGGATAAGCAAAAAGATAATGAGGAGGCCATCTGCAAGTTCTGTATAGCCAAACAGATGGAAATGATGTAAAGCTTCCCCGTTATTAGCGCATATTGCCCTGCGATTAGAAGGACTCCGGATGGGTAATCTATCTCAGTGCCAATTCTACCCTGCTTATTCCGCCAGGCAATTGGTTTATTGTGAATCCCAATTCTTCACAAATCCGCAGCATTCTCATGTTTTCTGTAAGCACTATGCCATATATCATCTCAAGTCCTTTTTCCTGTGCCATTCCTATCAGCATATCAAGGAGCTTATACCCGAGTCCTTTCCCTTGATAATCATCATGCACAACAATTGCAAACTCTACTTTTTTAAAATCTGATTCGGTTATAATTCTTCCGATACCGATTATCCTTCTCTTCCCTAGATCCTTTACTTCTGCAACAATTGCCATTTCCCTGTCATAATCTATATTGCAGAACCTGATGAGCATCTCGTGGGTTATATTTTTAATAACCTGAAAAAACCTTCCTATTAACGCTTCTTCAGACAGAGTCGATAGCATCTCATGCTCCAAGGGCTCATCCTCCGGTCTTATCGGCCTTAATAAAACTTCGGTTCCATCCTGCATCTTCCAGGGTATGATATATTTCGTCGGATAAGGTGTAATGACCAGGTGCGGATACTGGGTTGTATACTCCAGTGAATCTTTATCAATAATAATCCGGGCATCCAGGGCGAATGCTTTGCCAGAGGATATAGCAAGCGGATTTATGTCCATCTCGGCAATCTCAGGAAAATCTACAATTAAATTCGAAAAACTGACAATTATCTGCTCCAGTTGCCTGATATCTGCCGGGGATTTGCCCCTATAACCCTGGATCATCTTGTATACCTTAGTTTCTTCCATCAGTCTTCTTGCCAGTGTTTGATTTAATGGCGGCAGTCCAATTGAGAAATCCTTAAAAATTTCTGTGCCAATCCCTCCCATGCCAAATAATATAACTGAACCAAAATACGTATCCTTTTTTGCTCCCAGCATAATTTCGTAATCTATATTGTCGAGCATCTTCTGAACTGTTACACCCTCTATTATTGCATGAGGAGCATTTTCTTTTATCCTTTTAACCAGCCTGTCGTATTCTTCACTCAATCTTTCATTCGAATTTATCCCCGTTACTACACCGCCAACATCGCTCTTGTGTGTAATGTCCGGTGACGCGATTTTAAGGACAACCGGATAACCAATGCCATTTGCTTCTCTTATTGCCTCTTCGACATTCTTAGCTATAAACGGCTTTGTCGTTGGAATCCCGTAGTTCACCAGGAACCTTTTGGATTCTTCCTCATTAAGCACAGTTCTGCCCTCTTTAATAACTCTCCTGATAAGTGCTTTCAGGTTACTTTTTGGCGGGGCCCGGTCCACCGTCAGCTCAAAAGGAGTTTCGTAAAGCAGCTCAAGATTCCTGCCATAATTATACATATAAAGATATGTCTTAACAGCTTCTTCCGGTGTTTCATAGACCGGGATGTCATTTCGAAGGACAATTCGCTTCGCCTCCTGAACACTTTCTCCACCCATCCATACTGTTATTATTGGTTTCGAATCGTTCCCTGCAATTTCAGCAATGGTTTTCGCAAGTTCATCAGGTTTGGCAGCACCTTGAGGTGTGTAAATAATTAAAATGCCGTTAACTTCAGGGTCTTTCAAACAGACATTGATGGCGTTAACATATCTTTCTATATCTGCATCTCCCAATACGTCGATAGGATTGCCTTTGCTCCAGTATGGCGGCAGTAATGAATTAAGCTCTGTTAAACTTGCATCAGAAAGTTTTGCTATATTTCCTCCCAATTCTATTAATGTATCAGTAGCTATAACACCAGGGCCGCCTGCGTTTGTAACGATTGCCAGATTTGGTCCTTTTGGTAAATACTTCGAATCAAGGACTTCGGCGGCATTGAATAAATCTTCCACTTCTTTTACCCTGACTACTCCGGCTCTCTTGAATGCGGCGTCATAGACTTTGTCATCGCCTACCATCGCGCCGGTATGGGACAATGCAGCTTTTGCGCTTTCAGCAAATCTACCCGGCTTCACGACAATTATGGGCTTATTACGGGCAAAACCCCTTGCAGCGCTCATGAATTTTTTAGCGTTCCCGATACTTTCCATGTATAGCATGATACTTCTCGTATCAGGGTCATCTCCCAGAAAATCTATTAAATCACCGAAATCAACATCAGCCATTGAGCCAAGAGATGCAAACATACTGAAACCTATATGAGCATTAATTGCCCAGTCAAGTATAGCACTGCCCAGCGCACCGCTTTGAGAAACAAAAGCAATTTTTCCAGGTTCAGGATTAACCTTGAGGAAAGATGTATTTAAACCAATGTTAGGTCTGATAACGCCTAAACAATTAGGTCCTATGATTCTCATTCCGTACTTTTTCCTGATTTCTATTATCTGCTCTTCTAATTTTCTTCCTTCTTCGCCAATCTCTTTAAACCCGGCTGAAACTATTATTATTCCTTCTACCCCGGCTTTCCCGCATTCTTCAACTATCTCTGGAACTTTCTGCGCCGGAACCGCTATAATCACAAGGTCGATTTTTTCAGGAACTTTAGCGATGTCCGGGTAGCACTCTACTCCCAACACGATATTCCTGTCAGGATTTACCGGAAATATCTTTATATCTTTTGATATTAAGTTCTCCAAAATTACTCTTCCGACAGCACCTTCCCTCTCTGTGGCCCCGATCAGTGCGATTGTTTTCGGGCTAAGCATTCGTCTAATTTCCCCCAATCTTACCTCCAAATCTCTTGATTTATGATAGGGCCTATAGTGAGAGTCCAATACGTTAATCTATTTCTGATATTTTATGCAGCCTTCATCTTCACCGCAAAGCTTCTTCCGAACTCCACGCACTTCCCAAGCTCCTCCTCGGTGGGCTGCCACTTGAATTTAATACCTTCCTGCAATATTTTTATCTTTGCTTTCTCAAGCGTCTCCTCAATTAGCTTCACGTTCTCACCGCTCCAGCCGTAAGACCCGAAAGCTGCGCCAACTTTGTTCTTGAACTTCAATCCCTTCAAATCCTCAAGTATCGGCTTGATTGTGGGGAGAAGTCCATTATTCAACGTGGGTGAGCCGATAATGATTCCCTTGGTTTTGAAAACCTCAGTTAGTACATCGTTGCGGTCGCTCACTGCCATGTTGAACAGCTTGAATTTCACGCCTTCTTTTGAAAGCCCTTCCGCTATCGCCTGCGCCATTCTTTCAGTTGCGTTCCACATGGTATCGTATATTATAACAGCAGAGCCATCGTTGCCCCCCGTTGCCCATTCATAATATTTATTCACGATTTGCAGCGGGTCTTTCCTCCAGATGATTCCGTGGCTTGGCGCGATGATATCCACGGGGATGTTCAGTTTCTTGAACTCATCGATTTTCCTGACAACAAGGTCTGAAAAAGGCGTGAGTATATTTGCATAGAATTTAATGGCTTCCTGGTACACTTCTATCATATCCACTTCGTCATTAAAGCGCCCTGAGGATGCGTAATGCTGGCCGAAAGCGTCATTTGGCATCAGGATATTCTTGCCTGTGAGGTATGTGAACATGCTGTCGGGCCAGTGAAGCATGGGTGCGGTAACGAAAACAAGACTGTTTTCACCGAGGCTGATGGAGTCGCCGGTCTTTACGACCTTGAAATTCCAGTCCTGGTGATAATGTTTGGGAATACTCTCTCTTCCCTTATCCGAGACTACCACTGTTGCATTCGGGATGAGCTTCATCAATTCAGGAAGCCCGCCTGAGTGGTCAACCTCGGCATGATTGGCTATTACATAATCAATTTTCCCGACATCGATTATTTTCTTTATGTTCTCTATCATCTGGCTGGAATAAGGACCCCAGACCGTATCGACAAGAGCTATTTTTTTGTCGATTATCAGGTAAGCATTGTATGTAGAGCCCCTGTGCGTTGAATATTCATGACCGTGAAACTTCTTTATGTTCCAGTCCACAACTCCAACCCAGTACACGCCTTCTTTTAATTCTACGACCATTTTATCACTCCGTTGTTATTCAATTTAGTATGGTTTTGATTGTATTAAATACGATTTTTATTATGTGGTCTTTATTCGATGCATTTGACATCTGTTGAATGGCATTTCGGGCATCGCTGACCTGCGCCTATCCCTTTGAACTCCTTCCCGCAGTGCTTGCACATATATTCATGGGCTTCCATGCCGCCTTCAATCTCTATTCCGAAAGAATCTCCTACGCTGCACATATTGCCTCCTTATTTTTTATTTTGCACGCTAATAATGAGCCAGCCCTTCTGCATATTTCAAGCTCTTCATCACCAGGCAGCCGCTTAATGCATAAATCCTCTATCATTTCAGAGCCATACGATTTTAATTTATTGTTAATTTCATCAGTTGCTTCAAAACTCCATCCATAAGACCCAAACGCAAGGCCCACTTTTCCGGATAAGTTTATATCAGAAATTTCGTTTAAGAATCTTTTAACTGTGGGCATCATGGCATGGTTATAGTTTGGCGAACCTATAGCTACAGCATCTGCATCTTTGAGTTCATTCTTGTCTGCGTCATTTACGTTTTTCAGAATTGTATCTACACCTTCAGCTCGTGCGCCTTCTTCTATCGCATTCGCCATACGTTCGGTATTGTGCGAACCCGTGCCATAGATTATTACAAGTTTAGGCATGCTCCCACAAAATATAATTATCATCCGTGGTATTTCTACTTTACCTTGAACGAAATTAGTAGATAGCAATGAAAAACAACAAAATTAACATTAACAGCGAACTAATACGAACTCCTAGCCAGCTTACCAGGAAGTACAGAAAGAACCTGCATGAACAAAATATAATTTTTCTGTCCTGCGGTTTCGTAACATCTTATTTGTCAACCCTCTTTTCGTTAATATTTCCACCCAGTGCATAACCAAAAACAAAGGTAACACTACCAGTAAATGTATTAGTCCATATGATTAAGTTTCCAACATTAATTCCTATGGAAGAAGCTACAATAAGAACTAATGAAATTATTGGAACACAACAAATAAATATAACAACAAATGCTGAAAGAACTCCATGTGGATCTTCGTAAAAGACTTTCATTGTTACCATTGCAAAAGTACCTTACATCGGGGGCAATTTGGAATCTTTTCTTGAAGAGTCAGATTACAATTAGGACATCGTGGAATTGGTTTGTTTTGAACTAATTTACTCAAAAGCCACAATGCGCCTAATAAAATTGCTAAGCCTGCAAATATTGCTATAAGCAATTTGCCCAAATCGTCTTTTTTGCTCATGCGCCTATGCCACCACGCAGATAGTTGATTTTTGAAAGCTAAATAGTTAACTCTTAAAAACTCGTACGAACTCCGAAGCAATGAGTTCGTATCAGTTCGTACGAGTTAGTTGTTCAAATGGTTTTTTCTTATCAGGCGCAAAGTGTGGTATTAAATGATGTTTTTGGATGGTAACAAAGATGATTGACCCGGTTAATAATTTTCAAATTCCAGATGAATGGATTGCAAGAGCAAAAATCCCTCTTGCAGAACTCAAAGCGCGTATAACCAGCGGCCGCTATGTGCTCCTTTCAGACGGCTCACTCTTGCGGCGCGGTTACACCACAGGAACAACTGCTGCGGCTGCGGCAAAGGCGGCTGTCCTGTCATTGAAAAAAGAGGTATCTGAAATATCAGTCCCCACACCAATCGGGATACGCGCAGTGCTTCCTGTCAAGGCGTCAAATGGGAAAGCTGTCGCAATCAAAGACAGGGGCGACCATGCATCCGATGTAACAGGTGGAATTGAAATTGTCGCAGAAGCCAGGGAATATGGGGCTATTGTAATAAAAGCCGGCGCCGGGATAGGTTCCAAAAAAGGCAGTCCTGCAATCAATCCTTCCCCGATGCGCCAGATAGAGGAAGCAATAAAAGAGGCACAGGTTGAGACAGGATTAAAGGGCGCCCATGTCACAATTTCCGTCCCGAAAGGCAAGGAGATAGCAAAACAAACCCTGAATGAGAAAATCGGGATAACCGGAGGAATATCAATATTGGGCACCACGGGTTTTGTGGAACCCTGGAATGAGCATCTGGGCGAGACAAAAGAAGAGCTTATCCGGAATGCAGATAAAATTGTCCTTACGACGGGCAGGCTTGGGATGCGTTTTTCCCACATGATTTTTCCTGATTATACCGTTATACTTATCGGGAGTGATATTTCAAGGGGCCTGAAAGCAGCAAAAGATAATAGCGAAGTAATAATCTGCGGACTTGCGGGACTGATACTGAAATGGGCATCCCCGGGATTCTTAAAAGAAAGCGGCTACCTCACAGTCCAGGAAATGATAGATGACAATCCTGATAATCCTATCATCGACCGTGGATTTTCGGAGGCTGTCAGGACTTCAGGAAAAAGGGTTGTGATTTTAAACAGGAACGGGACAGTTCTGCGTGACAGTGGTGATACACAATGAAAATTGTGGGCGTAGGCGCAGGCCCGAATCTCCTGACGCAGGAAGCAATATCTGCAATCGAGGGCGCTGAAATAATATACGGCTCAAAACGGGCGATTGAACTTGCAGGGAAGCATATAAAATGCGAAGTCCGTGAGATTTCAGACTATACATTAAAATCACTGCCCGAAAACGCAGTCGTTCTATCAACAGGCGATCCGATGCTCTCCGGTCTTGGGAAATTTGCGAAGGAAGGGGATGAGATTATCCCCGGGATTTCTTCGCTGCAACTGGCATGCGCAAGACTGCGCCTTGATATTGAGGCTCTCGTTGTAATTTCTGCGCACTCGCGTGACATCGGGAATGTTAAAAAACAGCTAGTGATGGAGCTTGGAGCAGGGAAAAATGTTTTTCTTCTTCCTGGTTCCTCGTTTGGCGCTGTTGAGGTTGCGGACTTTATGAAATCACACCAATTAGCCAGGCGGATTTCAGTTTGCGAAAAGCTTGGGTTTCCTGATGAGCGGATAGAGACTGGGACAACCGATAAACCACCGCATCCCGAATCGGATATGTATTGCATGGTAATTACGAAATAATTCATTCAATTAATGACTGTGAGGCGTGGTATGAGTGCCGGCGACGATATATTTGCAGTCGTTTTGCGCTGTGAACGTGAAAGCTTCATCCGGGCTCATATAAACTGCCTGTTCTTTTTTCAATGATATTTTGGTGTCGTTGTTCTCAAGTTTTGCGTCACCAGACAAGAGGAATAATATCTCGTCATGACCCTGCGGAGCCATTTCCCGCTTTTCACCCTCAGTAACCTCACCGTACACAAGATACACGCTGTGTTTTCCAAGCTGCTCAGAACCAACTATATATTCTTTATATTTTTCTTTATAAAGTTCCCTGATATTGAATAATTTCACACTTATCCCTCCAATTTAACACGGAAATAAAGACTTATAGGGTTTTTGGTTTTGTTTTTTTCAATAAAATCCAATTTTTCCGAGAAATCAATTATTCTAAAACCCAGGGAATTTAATATTCCAGTAATTTCTTCGATTTTATATCCCCAGACATCAAAATGTTGTCTGAAACCTGATTCAAGGAACGTTCCATCCATGCTTATCCTGCCGGTTTTTTCATCTATCTTCCTTTTCCATATTATTTGCAAATCATCAGGATAGATTTCTTCCTGGAAAGGCTGTTCATTCATGAGTAGGTCAAAGAGGAATACACCCTTATCATCAAGACACCCTTGTATTTTTTGCAGGATTTCTAAAAAATGTTCCCGGTTTACATGGGAAAGCACATTTCCTATACTGTAGATGAAATTAAATTTCCCAAGACCCGAAAGCTCATCATTTTCAATATCTATAACATAAAATCTTGCTTTTATATTTTCATTATGTTTTCTTTTCCGTGCAATCTCTATTGCAGATGGTTCAATATCCAGACCCGTAACCGAAAAACCCCTTCTGGCAAACTCAAGCGCATGCAGCCCTCCACTGCATCCGATATCCAGAACCTGTGTATTCCGCCCCGTGTACCAGGTCAGTATTTGCTCGACCTCATGAATATGTTCCATGTGGGAGTAATGCGATTTTTCATAGACCGCCAATTCTGGCTTGCGGTAAAGTTCGGTCATCTTTAGTTAATTCGGTTTTATTCTCAAATAGTTTCACCTCGCCAAAACTCTCAAATAACAATTATTCAATAATTATCAGTAAAGAGTTTGCGGGGAATTTTAGATGAAACTTGAAAATAAGAATATCATTGTTACCGGAAGCGGAAGAGGAATCGGGAAGTATATTGCAAAAAGACTGGGTAAGGAAGGAGCAAATATAGTTGTGACCGGAAGGGCCGAAAGTGATATCGAAAAAGTATGTAATGAAATAAATGACGATGGGGGCAGGGCGATTTTTATTAAAGGGGATGTAACGAGAGAAGAGGATGTAAGAGAAGTTATCAATAAAACTATTCAAAAATTCGGGAAAATCGATGTGCTTGTGAATAACGCTGGTGTCGGGTTAAGAAAATTATTATGGGAAACAAGGGTAGAAGAATTTGAAGAAATAATGGATGTAAATGTAAAAGGCGTTTTCCTGTATATGAAAAATATCATACCGCAAATGAAGGAGGGTCTGATAATTAATATCTCCTCCGGCGCCGGGAAAACTGGGATTCCCACGCTGAGCGCTTACTGCGCTTCGAAATTTGCAGTTATCGGTCTTACGGAAGCGGCTGCAGGAGAGGGTGGGAAGAATATTAAAATCGTCGCATTATGTCCGGGAAGCGTGAATACCGGGATGTTCAAAAGAATGTTTCCGGGAGAGAAGGCTGACCTTGAGCCTGAGGAGGTTGCTGAGAAAGTTGCGGATATTTGCATCCATCCGGGGAAGTATCGCTCTGGGGAGAGCATTGAGATTTTTTGAAATGAAGATAAACAATATCTTTGTTTGCTTAATCATTTTTCAAAACGCTTAAAACATTATACGCAGTTGCATGTGCCCGAATCGGCGTCGTCCTCTGAATGCACATGGGCGGCGTGCTTGCTTGTGCGTGAGGGGAAAGCTGATGGACAGGCCCGGCGCGAATCCGACAAGTTAATGCACAATAATTAATATCAATGGAGTCAATAAAATGATTATGATACATAAAAATGTTACATTCACTCTGCCTTCAGATATATTTCAGGCATTTAAAGAGCCTGTCGGGACTCTTGATAAGAAGTTCAGGCTTTATCTTGCGATAATGCTTTATCGTGAGGCTGAGCTTTCGCTGGAAAGGTCTTCGAAGCTGGCAGGCATCGGCATTGAGGATTTTCTTTACGAACTCGGAAAACACAATATAAGTGCTTTTAACTACCCACCCGAACAACTCAAAAAGGAACTGGAAAGTATATAGATGATAGTATCTAATTCCAGCCCTTTAATCGTATTTTCAAAGATTAACAGGCTTCCACTATTTGAGGAAATGTTTGGTGAGGTATATATTCCAAAAGCCGTCTTTGATGAAGTTACCAGGGGCAGAAAAGGAACAGAAATTGTAAAAAATAAATGGATCAAAATAAAAGAAGTCAAAGACAAAGAATTTGCAGAATATCTTTCAAAGATGATAGGGAAGGGGGAAGCAGAAGCTATAATTCTTGCAAAGGAATGTAAAAGCAAGTTACTTATTGATGATGCGGAAGGACGAAAGCATGCGGAACTGCTTAACCTGAAGTTTATGGGTTGCCTGGGTTTGCTAAAGCTGGCAAAAAAGCAAGGATTAATAAAATCAGTTGGGGAAGTTATAGAGGAACTGAAAAATGAGTCTTTCTATATCGATGAGGGGCTAATAACTGTGCTGCTTGAGAGCGTGGGCGAGAAATAAGGTTTCGTGCCAGAGCCATTTTATGCCCTAATCGGCGCCGTCCTTTGAGTGCGCATGGGCGGCGCGCTTCCTTGTGGCGGAGGATAAGGGTTTTTAATTTCGATTTAATCTCACCCATCCCAGAACCTCTTCGTCTTCGCATAATTCCTCTCCGCAATCAGAATATCCCTGTAAAACTCCTCCTCATCCTCCCTCAACTTCCGTATCACACGGGAAGCAGTCTCAGGCCCAATCCCCCTCGAAGCAAGCGCGATAACCGCAGTCTTCCCATGCGAGAGCACGATATTCGCATTCCTGTAAACCCGCTCAGTCCTTTTCCTTTCCTCTTCCGTCTTTTCCTTCTCAGGCTTTTTCACGATTTTTATCTCCTCTTCCTCCCAGGGCTTAAGCGCCGCAACAAGCCTGCTGCTGCACAGTGGACACTCGGGGCGTTCGGGCACTCTATTAACAACCGTCTTGGACTTCCATTTTTTGCAGTTCAGGCAGACAAGTATCACATGGTCGTTCATAATCCTGCTCTTAAGAGCCATCATTATGGAACTGTCAGCCCTCTCAGGAGCCATCAGTTCCCTTCCGCCCATGAAACCCGCCTCCCCGATAGGACTTATGGGCTGCACGACAAGCGCCATGCTACCGCCCAGGATTTTGCCCAGAACCTCTCTTGCGCGCCCTATGTCAAGCTTGTCATGGAAAATCTCACGCACAGCCTCATCATACATGGGCGTGTGCTCGAAAACCTCAAGCAGTTTCTTCATGCTGATGCGCTCATAATCCACATCGCGGCTTAGCGCACCGAACTTTCGCGCCACATGCACCATCTTCCACTTAAGCAGCATGGTATTCTTAAGCGTCATTTCGATTATGGGCTCGATGTGGTCCGGACTCGTGGCAAGGAGCAGTTCTTTTATCTTCTCGGCATTCAGCATCCTTGGAAGCTCAAGTTTTATCCTGTACGGGTCTATCTCCATCGCAACGCTAGCCCCGAATCTTGCAGCAAGCAGCGACGTGAGCACGCGCCCCAGGGTTTCATTCACTTTATGCCCGCCGCAGATATTGATAACGATTGATTTGCCCTCCTGCTCGATGATAGCTGTGTCGTCGGCAGGTACAGTTAGACCTGCATTCTGCTGCTTGCGTACCAGTTCAAGAATTTCATTAGCTGCTTCATCATCCGCAGGATACTCTTTCCTGTAGTCTTCGATGATTTTTCCTGTGCCCTCGCCCATCGTGATTTCTGCCATAAAACGCTTTCTTATGGCTCCCACTTCCTGCGCCACTTCATACGGCACAGGGATTTCCTCGCCCACCCAGTTCGGGATATCGGCGCCGGGATCGCTTATTGGTTCCACTTTGATCCTGCTTTTTTCAGTTATTATCTCGATTATGCGCCACATCTCGCCTTTTGCGATGAAAACAGCGCCGGTTTCTGCAAAATCCACAACAAAAGCCTCGTCAAGCGCACCCACTGTCCTCCCGCTCACTATATCGAAAATCTCAAAGCGTTTTTCATCCGGTATCATGGAAAGGTTTTCATAATAATACTGCCAGGTTTTCCTCTTCTTGCCCACCCTGTCATTCTCAAACCAGATAAGCCGGTTATCGTTCATTTGCCTGATAACATCGCGCAGCGTCTCGATTTTCAGGTCCCTGAAAGGATATGCCCTTTTAACGATTGAAAAAATTCCTTCAATGGATATCTCCCCGAAATCAAGCACCAGCCCGCATATCTGGTTTGCAAGCGTATCGGTGCTGTTCTCGTGGATATCGATAATCTCGATTTGACCGGTTTTTGCCCGCCGCGTGATAGCGCAGGATTCGGCAGCGTCGTCCGCGCTTGTTGTTATTATTGTCCCGCTTGATTTCTCGCCAACCCAGTGCCCCGCTCTTCCCACCCTCTGTATTAACCTGGTGACCTGCCGCGGCGACATATACTGGATAACATGGTCAATATCGCCGATATCGATTCCGAGTTCCATGGAGGAGGTGCAAATAAGCCCGCTGAGGCTTCCGTTCTTGAAGTTATTTTCAGCCTCGATACGTGCATCCTTTGAAAGCGAACCGTGGTGTACCCCGATGGATATTCCGAGCATCCTGAACCTTGAGCCCAGCATCTCGGCAGATTCCCTTGTATTTACGAATATCAGGGTGGATTTGTGTTTTCCAACGATATGCGAAATTACCCGAAGATGTGACGCCATCTCGGTTGTGCACATAAGTTTTTTCGATGAATCATTATCCTCTGGCGTTGGTTTCGGGCATACCACATTAAATTCAAGTTTTTTAATAAGAGAAACTTCAATTACGCGTGCGTTTCTATCCGTCCCTGCAAGAAAATGCGCTATTTCATCCGGTTTTCCAACAGTAGCTGATAGTCCGAGCCTCCGGAACTCTCCGGCGACCTCAACAAGCCGCTCAAGTGCGATAGAAAGCTGCGCGCCTCTCTTCGATGATGCAAGCTCATGCACTTCATCGATGATCACATGTGAAACCGTCTTGAGGTTATTGCGAAGCCTTTTCCCTGTCAGCATCACCTGGAGGGTTTCAGGTGTTGTGACAAGAAAATCCGGCGGTTTTAAAGATTGTTTTTGCCGCTCGTAAGTTGTCGTGTCGCCGTGCCTGACAGCCACTTTTATTCCAAGTTCTTTCCCCCACCATTCAAGACGCGACAGCATATCCCTGTTGAGGGCGCGAAGCGGTGTGATATACAGGACTGAAATACCCCGCTTTTCATCTCCTTTAACGCGCCCTTCTTCTTTTCTCTGCATAAACTCGTGAAAAACAGGAAGCACTACCGATTCTGTTTTACCTGAACCTGTTGGCGCAATCAGCAGTACATGTTCCCCTGCAAGAACTGACGGGATTGTTTTTACCTGCGGTTCAGTCGGCTCGGTAAACCCCTGTTTCTTCAATGCTTCCCGGATTGCAGGATTAAGCAGGCTGAAAACGCTCATAGGCGCTGAAAAGATTTTTACAGTATATATATTTATTCTATTACAGGCGAACAATCGAAGGTTTATTTTTTTATTTTTTCCCAAGGATCATTTCGAGGTATGATTCACGGATTGTTGCTGTCCTGTCGATGCCCAGTTTTTCAATGATTTTTAAAATACTCTCGACCTTTTCCTCATAATTCTTGGAATTTTTTACAGGAATCTCAACCTCAATAAAACTCCCGAGGTCATGTACTTCATCAAGGGAGATAAAAAAATCCCCGAGCCTGTAATTTTTTCGTCTTTTTGTTACCGTCGCCACAGGGATAAATCCGAGCGATGTCAATATGTTCCCCATAGTTTCGGTGTCTTTTATCTCAATCTGGAATTCCTGTCTTGTTTTGGATACAGTGTCCATTTTCGGGCCCTTGTATGTCAGGAAGGCATCCCCGTCCTCTACCCTTATCCTCAATGCTTCGTCAGTCTTCTCAAAATTGCGATGCGGCGCATTATAATATGTATCTGCCTGGTCCTGTATTCCGATAGGCGTAGCCCCCATTGATATAATTGCCCTTTCCATCTTTCTTGCGTCATCAACGCGTGCCTTTACTTCTATTTCTATCATTACTGTTTGTTTTGTCGTGGAGATATATAAAATCGTTTATTTTGTGAGATGGTTTCAATCCATTGTGTAATTATGTCAATGTGCAATACTGGCTTTTGTGGTATTGTTAACTTTGCTAAGTGTAGCTGGTAGTTATAAGGAGTTCTCTAAGCTTTTCCAATTTTTCTCTTAATTCCACCATTTTATTTAAATAAAGATTTATTTCTTCCCTTTTCATAATTGTATTATAAATCCACAAGCCTATATCATCAGTTTTGCTGAATGCTTTGGTGTCAATTTTTAATTCTTTAGAATACATAGCTGCCGCGAGAAGGTCTTTGATACAATCTTTTAGACTTTTTAATAAGTTAGGACTGAATTCTTCCATCAGGTCTCCAAATTCATTCTCTAATATCTCCAATTCATAAAAGTAATCTGGAATGAAATAGAAAAAATGACTAATACTGTATTCCAAAATTTCGCCCCTAATTACTTCACCGAAATCGCCTGTTATGTCAAAACTATGGAGTCTACCCTTCTCTAAATAATTAATTATATCTTCCTTTTTTTCTGCCTCAATAAAATTACTTTTCTTCTCTTCCTTACCTTCTGAATTTTTAGTTAATTCGTCTATTCTTATTCGTGTTTTAATAGAAATGCTAATTACATCCTTCTTTTTGTCGAAAGCTTCGGAAATTATAATTTGGCTTATCATATGAAGTTGTGAATGCTCATCATATGTTGGGCCTTCAATTTTGGACAACTCACTTATTTGGGCAATATCGAAATCGAGTTTTTTTGCAAGTATTTTTAACCTTTCTTTCTCTTTGAACTTTGTTTCAAATTTCCTCTGCGTGACTATAGAATATATAGCAGCAAGAAGACCCAAAATTGCAAATCCAAGCCCTATAACTTCAATTGTTGTCGCCATTGTTCTTTAAGAATATTTTTTATCATTCTTATATTTAATCTAAGACTAAAAACTGATTTCAAAATACGAGATTATGGTTACGTTAATCATTCATAATTTAGTTTTAACAAATATTGTTCAGCAAATTTCTCTGCGTTAGACTTAATATTAGTTGATATGGCATCTCCCCAGTTTTCCATTGTAGCATTCCATATATTAAATGTAACTATATTTGCGAAGTAAAACAGATTTCGGTCTTGCTCAGAAAACTTAGCAAACACATCATGTATCCTATTTCGAGCTTCTCTTGCTTTATCCAATAATTCATAAGAAGAACTTTGAAGGATTCCCTCCTTACGAAGATAATCTATTTTACATTTGAAGCTACTCTTCTTAATTTTTTGGAAAACCTTCTCATCAACTTTAACACCAAATGCCCCGTTTGAGCCTTTATCAAGAGATATAAGGATGATATTACTATTACCTTTAAAAATTTCTTTTCTTTTCATTACCATCTGAGTAATATGTGATTCAACTTCTTTCCAATCATGCATAGGATTGGATAACCATTCCTCTATGCTTGGTTCAATTAACGCTTTGTATTTTTGGAGACAAGTTTCACAGAGATTTAATTTTGCCACTTCTCTCAAGTCTTCAATGGATTTCATCTAAACTTTAGTTGAAGGGTGCCAAGGCTATAAATAATAATGCTTTAGAAATCATTTCAATTCGTATTGATAATTATATACAATACCACAAAGCTATCATTAGGATTGCCCTCCGCCCTAAATGGAGCACGTAAAAGCGAATGTGCGCCTGCCCCAGCAAAACATTCATTTTTTAAGGTCATTTCAATTCACCAACATGTTATGTAAGGATACAATACGATTTATTCTATAAAAACCAATAAACTTTGGGTGATTTCATGAAAAATATCGAAACGTCCTGAATTTACCTGCTTAGGTATTACCTGATACAAAAAACAAAATCAGTCAAACCCTACAACCACATCATTATACCCAAAATTCCTATTCAGATAATCTACGATTTTCTTCAAATCGCCTCTTCTCAATGATACCATCTTCCCTGACCTAAATAGCTTATATGCCATCCACTCTGCATCGCTCAGCTTTCTTATTATTAATGTGTAACAAATCCCCTTACAATGCATTCCACATTCTATCTCCCCTCCAATTTCATTTTCTTCGTTATCGATTATCAACCTTGGTCTTTTTTCAAAGAACCTGATAAGAATACCAACTCCTAACATCAGCAAGAAGAATAAAAATAGATAGAGGATTGCTTCATAGAGGCTTGTCTCTCTAAACATGTTAGGATATAGAATTTTAAAATCGTCCGGACTATACATATCTATTCACTCTATATAATTATTCATTCTTTTCCCAAATATAGTTTTTCATAAAGATATTGTATCCTTACAGAATTGCCAACACATATTGTAACGGTCTCGGCTAATATAGAATAAAGCCGAAAGTGAAACGGTAGGCTTGCTTAGAATCATACTTTAGTCGGGTGCTTTTTAATTGTTTCTTCCATAATCAACACCAAATTTTTTTACCTGCCTATAAATAACAAAAGCCGCTATCACATAGAAAATGCTCAAGTAAATAAATCCTGCCGTATCTGCTCCCTTTTTAAATTCCATCGGAGGAAAAAGAGCGATGGATAAGTTAAACATGGTATGAGTGAGCAGGGCCGCCAGCAAATTACGGCCAGTGCCATAATAAATCCAGGCGATTATGACTGAGAGCGCAATCACCGTGATAAAATAAGGGATAATCGGCATGCCAGATTGGGATACACCTTCCATAAAAAATCCCGGCAAATGCCAGAGCGCCCATATCGCCCCCAGCAACAAAGCAGCTTTTATAAAACCGAATTTTTCCGTAAGTCTTGGCAAGGCATATCCCCTCCACCCGAATTCCTCAGGAATTGGACCTTGGAAGAAAAAAATCATCAAAAAACTGGGAATGATAAGAACTGGATTCGACAGAATTTGTAACGGAAGATAAGTTTTGTTAATAATCAAAACAAGAAGCCATGCGCTTGCGCTTAAAGCAAGAGGTAGAAGAAAAATTATCGCAGCCCAGAAAAATGGAATCCGAAAATTTAATGCCTGTTTTATCAGACTTAAAACACCGGCTTTGCCGTTTCTTTTGAAGATGAGAAAAAATGCGGCAAGAGTTGGCCCGAATTGTGCAACTGCCACCAGCAATATGTTGGGAAATGGAAGCTTAATTATATGATACGATGCCAGAACTCCGGGCAATAATATAATCCAGGTAAAACCGAAAGCTAATAAAAAATAATCCCAGGGAAATTTATTTTTCTGTCCCGTGTTTAACATGCTTATTAATATCTTTAAATTACAAGGTATTAAAATCTCCGTTTCTATAAAGTATTCTGGTTAACATAGCCGTCAGCATAGAAAGAACCATAGATATTCATTTATAGCTTCACAAACCAAACAAGTTATAGAAAGTAAATTATGAGCGACAAAAACCAAACATCTTCAAAACACCAGAAATTAAGCGGAGAAAAGAAGAAACAGAAAAGTGGATGGATTTCAAGAAGTTCAGGTTCTGGAAAGAAAGAACATAAAGATACAACGATTGTATTTACAAGAAGACCAAATGAAACTTATGAGGAATATTTGGCTTCACTGGCAACTCCAGAAGAAGAAACTCCAAAAGAAGAAACTCCGGAAGAATAATCTTTTTAATTTGTCCTGGCACTCTGCTATCCTTCTTAGATAACATACTGCGCCTGAAAAAAAAGATGCATATAATTTTAGCTGAAGAGCTGCGGAGTATAACGATTAGGTTCAAATAAAAAATGAATCAAAGACGATTTCAGGAATATAATTGGCCTTCAGCTGCTTGCTTTTAATTAATTGTGTTGCACATTGGCCTTATTATCAACACGAATTGAAACTGTCACGCTTTTGTTAGAAAGGTTTTATTTATAACTAAACCTCTATTTGATTATCAAAAAATAATCTTTATTTCTTCAATTCGTAGCGAATTGGGAAGCAATCGAATATGAAAAGAAGTTGATGTCTGATGGGGTGATAAGATATGCAAACAGATGTTAATGGAAAAGAAATAAAAATTGGGAATCATGTAGAATTTGCAACACGGGACTGGCTACATGATGAAAAGACAACTAAAATTAAATCTGGAATAGTAAAATCGTTTTCGAAAGACGATTCAGGAATCTATGTAAATATAGATAATATTGATGGAGAGTTGTTTATTCGCACAAAGTGTAAAAATCTTGGCACAAAAAAAGGCAAACTTGAACCTGAAATCGTAAAGGTGATTGCATGAACAAGTCACAAATTCCGTAAAAAATTATTATGTTGCACTTCAGCATAATTACAAACACGAATTGTCTCGGTTTCTATTTTTTCCGATGCCTGCCCCCTCTTTTCATCACTTTTTATACCCCTGGAAAAGCTCGCTTCCCACACCCCGATAAACAATTCTTTCCTTTGGCGGGGTAACGCGTTTGACTTCCGGCCATTTATCCTGCGGTTCCGGCCCTTCAAGAGCAGCTTTTGTGGGTTTGATGTCCCCCATTCTCGGTTCCTTCCTGACATCAATCCCTCTCACATTATGGCTGAACTCGATAGGGATATTATTCGGGTCGTAGGCGTAAATGGAATGGATAAAACCGTGGTCTATCACTTCTGATACCGGGAATCCGGCGGCTTCAAGCTTTGCTTTCAGGTTCCAGAGGTCATCCTCCTCCTCGACGCCAAAAGAGACATGGTCAAAACCGAACCTTCCGCTAACAGGCGCACCGTGTTCGAGCTCATATACAATAATTGACCGTTGATAGCGGGGGATGGATTTATGGCTTTAGACCTTTACATTATTGCCAATGTCCTAGGACAAAAGCTATAAAAAAAATGAATAATATAAGCGCTAAATAAGTCTCCCATTGGATGTCATGATTGCTCATAATTGTTCACCTCCTCTCAATGGTTTGCGCACTTGCTGTTGTTGCTACTGCGTTAGGCATTATTACTGCTATTACTTTTCCTATTAATTGTTTTTCTAACAATACCACTGCCAGTTTTTTATCTAACATTCTTTTTACCTCCTATTTGATGGACTTACCAAGCTACCACAAGGCAAATCCAAATGAATCTCGGATTTTTTAAAGCGTGGTTTTAAGTTCTCAAATATGGAGAATCAGATTATCCGTATTAAAACTTTTACCAAGGTTTTACCAAGCTTTTTTCAAATATTATACCAAATCATTCCAGAATTTAAGGGATCGATACCATAAAATCATGCTGTGCCAATTTTTAGTCCTACGATTGTTACGCAGGTTCAAGATATCAATTGATGCACGAGAACACCTATCGTTCTGAGTCAGTGTTGCACATTGGCCTAATTACCAACACGAATTGTAACGGTCTCTATTTTTTCCGATGCCTGAACCTGATTTTCATCACTTTTTATACCCCTGGAAAAGCTCGCTTCCCACTCCACGATAAACTATCCTCTCCTCTGGCGGGGTAACGCGTTTGACTTCCGGCCATTTATCCTGAGGCTCCGGCCCTTCAAGCGCGGCTTTTGTGGGCTTGATGTCCCCCATTCTCGGTTCCTTCCTGACATCAATCCCTCTCACATTATGGCTGAACTCGATAGGGATATTATTCGGGTCGTATGCGTAAATGGAATGGATAAAGCCGTGGTCTATCACTTCCGATACCGGGAATCCTGCGGCTTCAAGTTTTGCTTTCAGGTTCCAGAGGTCTTCCTCCTCTTCAACGCCAAAAGAAACATGGTCAAAACCGAACCTTCCGCTGACAGGCCGCCCGTGTTCCTTTTTTATCATGGGTTCAACCCCTTCCCACTCAAAAAACGCTATCAGGTCACTCGGCGATATCTCAAAAAAGTAATGCCGATAGCCCGGCTGCCCGAGCCCGGCCACGAGCCTCATGCCGAGCAAATCCCTCCAGAAACGTATTGTCTCATCCATATCTCCCGTTGCCATTGCAAGATGGTTTACGCCGTTGAAATTTATCTTAATTGACATAATCTAACCTCAAGTATAATCAGGTTCGAAACATTGAAATACCCTTCGGGCTTAATGATAGATTCAGAATGGTACAATCATCACTTCAGGTCTGGGAAGATTTTTTCAAGCGCTATTACTGGGAAGAAATACTTAAACTGGCAAATGAATACCCTGAAAAAAGAAGTCTTGGCATCCAGTTTCCTGATATTGAAAAATTCGATATGGAACTTGCGCGCGAGCTGATTGAACATCCTGAGCAGGTTCTCGCGCATGCAAATGAGGCTCTTTCGGCAATTGACCTCCCCGCTGACGTTGATTTCGTTAATACACATATCAGAATAATCAGGCTTCCGGAACGCATACAGATAAGGGAACTCCGAAGCGCCAACATCAACAAACTGATAGCCGTTTCGGGTCTGATTCGAAAAGCTACAGAGGTCAGGCCCAAAATTGTCAAAGCGGCTTTTAAATGCCAGCGGTGCGGGGACGTAACTATCATGCCGCAGGCGGAAGGAAAATTCGTAGAGCCTTTCGAGTGCCAGAACGATAGCTGCGGGCGTAAAGGCCCTTTTAAACTAATTCATGAAGACTCCGAATTTATCGATGCGCAAAAACTCAGGATACAGGAATCTCCCGATGACCTGCGGGGAGGCGAGCAGCCGCAAACCCTTGATGTGGATGTGGATGACGACCTTGCCGGGATTGTATCACCGGGCGACCGTGTTGTCCTTTCAGGAATCCTGCGCTCATACCAGAGAAGCAACCAGCAGGGAAAAAGCACGTTCTTTGACCTTGTGCTTGGCGGGGTGTCGACAGAGATAGAAGACAAGGAGTTTGAGGACATCGAGATATCAAAAGAGGACATCGAAGAAATCAAGGCGCTCGGGAAAGACCCGAAAATCTACAACCAGATTATCTATTCGATTGCGCCTTCGATTTATGGTTATGACGAGGTCAAGGAAGCAATGGCATTGCAGCTTTTTTCCGGTATTCCTAAAGTACTCCCGGACGGCACGCGGATACGCGGCGATATCCATATTCTCCTTGTGGGCGACCCCGGAGTCGCGAAATCCCAGTTGCTGCGCTATGCTGTGCGGCTTGCCCCCCGCGGCATATACACAAGCGGCAAAAGCTCAACATCAGCCGGTCTTACCGCCACAGCTGTCAAAGACGAGTTCGGGGATGGAAGATGGACGCTTGAAGCTGGCGCCCTTGTGCTTGCGGATATGGGTCTTGCCTGCGTGGACGAACTTGATAAGATGGAAGCCGACGACAGAAGCTCAATGCACGAGGCAATGGAACAGCAGACAATCAGTATCGCAAAAGCCGGTATCATGGCTACATTGAAATCACGCTGCGCGCTGCTCGGGGCTGCGAATCCGAAATTCGGCAGGTTTGACAGGTACGAGCCGATCGCAAAGCAAATCAATATGCCTCCCGCGCTTTTATCGCGTTTTGACCTGATTTTCATTCTCACGGACGAGCCTTCAGTCAACCGGGACACTGCGATAGCCGAACATATCCTGAAAGCGCATTACGCAGGCGAGCTTTCGGTAAGAAGGACAAATATCAATAATTCAGGGATAAGCCAGGAAGATATAACGACTGCAATGGAGGTAATCCAGCCTGTCATAGAGGCTGATATGCTCCGAAAATATATCGCTTATACAAAGCGGAACATCTTTCCCATAATCCAGGATGATGCGCGAAAACAGCTAATTGACTTTTACCTTGGCCTTCGAAAACAGGGCGAAGACCCCAATTCTCCTGTGCCTGTGACCGCGCGCCAGCTTGAAGCGCTTATCCGCCTGGCTGAGGCGAGCGCCCGCGTTCGTTTGAGCGATGTTATAACTACAGACGATACAGCCCGCGTCATCCGGATAGTGATGGCAAGCTTGAAGCAGGTCATGACCGACCCTGAGACAGGAAAGCTTGATGCCGATATTATCAATGTGGGAATGGGAAAGAACCAGCGCGACAGGATTAAGGTGCTCAGGGAAATAATCAGGGAACTACAGGATGATTATAAAGGTCCAGCGCCTTTAGAAGATATTATATCCAAGGCAGAAGAATCTGGAATCAAAAAAGAAACAGTTGAAGATATGATACAAAAATTAAAGAGCGCCGGAGAGATTATTGAAGCAAGTAACGAACGGTTCAGGGTAGTTTGAATGTACATGAAAAAATATAATACGGATGGGCATATCGTAGTGGTAGTTTGCGATAAGGACATTATCGGGAAGAAATTCAAGGAAGGTATTCTTGTTCTTAAACTGGATGAGTGTTTCTACAAAGGCGACGAAGTTTGCGAGGAAGACGTGAAAGACGCCCTGTCAGGCGCGACAATGGCCAATATCGCAGGTGAAAAATCAATAGCATGTGCAGTGGCTTGCGGGTGTGTCGACCCGGATACGGTTATATTTATCGAGGGGATACCTCATGCGCAGATGATACAAATATGATTGAAATTATTGAAAGCAACAGGTTAATCGAACAGGTTATTGAAAAGCATAATGGATTTCTTAAGACTTTTAATTCTGAATTTTCAGAACTCGATAGCAAACTGGCTGCCTCCAAACAGCAGTCCCAGGAAATAAAAAAAGAGATAAGTACAACAGAGGCAAGAATCACTGTTCTTAATGAAAAATATTACCTGTTTTTCCACCAGGCAAAAAAACTGAGGGAAGAATTATTCGGTAAAGTCATTGAAAAAATGCGCTCTGCAAAAGCGACCAACGTCAATGACATCACTCGTATCTCAGGGAAAATAGATGAATTTGAGAAAAGACTCCAGAATTCAAAAAATATCGAGGATGAGGAAAAGCTAATCGTGGAAATCAAAAAACTCCTTTACGATTTTGAATCCGAAGCCCGAAAAGCCGGATTAATTGTCACGGGGAAAGGCGTTGTCGATATCTTAAATGAGGCAAACTCATCCCATAAGGAATTAATATCCCTCCAGAATAAACCGAAGCAGGATACTGGCGCAAAGGATGCCGATAAACAAATAAATGAAATCGAAGGGCGCCATAACTGGTTAAAACGTAGAATTGAAAGCCATAATAATGCAGTTGCTTACTGGGAAAAACAAAAAGGTGGGATTTGAGATGACCGAGCAAGAAAATAAACAAAATACAAAGGCTGTTGAGGATGCGCCTGTTGCTGAAACGCCTGCCGTTGATATACCCGCTGTTGATATACCCGCTGTTGATATACCCGCTGTTGATACACCCGCTGCTGATACACCTGCTGCTGATACACCTGCTGCTGATACGCCTGTTGCTGATGCACCTGCTGCTGATACGCCTGTTGCTGATGCACCTGCTGTTGATAGACCTGCTGCTGATACACCTGCTGTTGATGTCCCTGTGCCTGCAAAACAACAGGAAGAACCTGTTATTGAAAAGAAAACCGATAGCATTGAATCGCCAAAAGTATACCCGAAACTTCCTGAGAGGGAATTAAAGGAAAAAATCAATCAGCTGAGGCAGCAAATCGAGCAAAAAGAAAGGGAATTAAGAACCATATTCAAAGACATCTCTCTCCACAGCCACGGCGGAGAGGAGCTAAAGGTCAAGCGCGACGGATTGAATGCAAGGGTGAAAGAGCAATCCGCCAAAGCAAGTGAATTACGGAAAAAACGTGATGAAGTCAATGCGAGGATTGCAGAGTTAAAATCGCAGCGCGACCAGCTAAAAATGAAAGGAAAGGAATTCGGAGAAAAAATAGGCGGACTGAAAAAAACACGCGATGAACTGAACCTGACTGCGCGGGGAAGGATTGAAACGCTTGAAAAGGCATACGCCGAGGAATTAAATACATTCTTGACCGCTGACATCCCTCTTGAACTTGAAATCAATATTTTTAACCGCCTTATCGAGTTAAGCCAGCGGTATGAAGCCACTAAAAAGGCTAACGTGATACATTCAGAGATAACAGAGGAATACAGCAAAGGAAAAGAGATTTATACGGACATGGATTCCCTGCATGCCAAAATCCAGGCGCTTGCGCAGGAATCCCAGAAATATCATGAGGAGATGATTGCGCTCTATAAAGAGATAGACGCGCTGCGCAAAGAGGCGGATTCTTATCATTCCCAGTTGTCTGAGAAATATAAAGGCATTAATCCCCTCAAGAAAAAAATAGGGGCGCTCAAGGCTGAAATCCCCAAACTCAGGGATGAACTTGGAGTTTACCTTGAACAGATGAAAGATTTCCAGTTAAGCAAGGACGAGCAGAAAAATATGGGAAAACGGGAGCAGGCGAAAGAGAAATTTAAGAAGAACGGACGCCTGAGCCTTGATGATTTCAGGCTCCTTGTTGAACACGAGGATATCAAGCTTTAGACCAGATTCCCGTCACTTTCCCGTGAAGCGCAAGCTCGCCCATTATCCTGTCAACCTGCGCCGATAACGGGGCAGGCATCAGGTTTTCAAAGGGAGTTCCGGGAAGCGGCATGAAATAATGGGAATGCACTTTCGCTCCTTTTCCTGTGAGCCACTTGATGAGTTTGAGGGTTTCATGCTGGTCATTTTCTGTCTCGTTTGGCAGGCCGAAAATGAAATCCACAACAGGCGTGAACCCATGCTGGAGGCATTTTTCCGCCCCTGAAACGATATCCTCGACTGTGTGCCCCCTGTTAATCATGTCAAGCATCATCTGGCTTCCCGATTGTCCCCCCATGTTTAACGTCGTATTGGCGCAATACTCAGATACAAGCTCAAGAAGCCTGTCGCTGATAAATTCAGGTCTCACTTCTGATGGGAATGTGCCAAAAAATGCCCTTTTATAGGGTAATGCCTTAAGGAGCGCTTCTACCTTCTCAGGCCGGGAATGTCTCCCATCCGAACCATAGGCAAAAGCGTTTGGCGAAGTGAACCTGACATCCCCGAGGAATTGCGCATATTTTGATATTGCGTCAATGCTTCGGTGTCTCATCATGTGACCAAATAATTGCGGGGTTGAGCAGTAAGCGCAATTAAACGGGCAGCTGCGTGTTATCTCGATTGTGCTGTGCATGATGTCAGGGTCAAAAGCCGGGTACATGTCAAGGTCAATGTCGTCTCTTTTTCCTGTGAAAACAATCCCGTCGTTTTTCTTAAATGCAATACCTTTGACAGAAGAAATATCTCCCTTGTTTTGCAGAACCCGTATCAATTCTGGCAGGGTTTCCTCACCTTCGCCAACGACCACGTAATCAAAATACTGAAGCGTCTCTTCGAGGCGCGCCGATGGATGGGGTCCGCCAGCTATGAATATGGAGTTGGTTTTTGATTGTTTTACTTCGCGAAAAATGGATTGTGCCTGAGGTGAGGAAAAGCTGTAAATCATTACGCCGTCGCATGGTTCTTCTGCAATATCCGTGCCCGGAAGGAGGGGCAGAAGGACTGCGATGCTCTGCATGTTTTTTTTGAAGTAGCGGAAATTGATGGTTTTGATTATTTCCATAACGGTTTTGTGGGGTTATGGTTAAAAAGTATATCAATGTGCTTAAGATTAATGGGAGGAAATCTTCTATCAGGACTTAAGGCTGGGCATCGGGAGAATACTGTTCTGGCATCTTTTTCGGTTTGCTGTAATTCCATATTTTATTCATGTGCAGTTATGCTTAAAGAGTATAGCAAAGGAATCAGAGTTGATAAACAGAATTTATGATTTTTGTATCATCCAGCTTTATCATTTTACATTCATGGGCTTTGCACCGTTTGGATTTAATCTAAACTATTGACATACAAGAAAAAAGTAATTATTTAGTGGAATTTTCCATGAAGTACTAAGAAAACACAAAAAATCCAAAAAAGGAGATGATAAGGTTAATATGTTTTATAACATTTATATATATTAGGGGAAATTACAAGTTTATCGAAATTCTCTATAATTTTATTCCTCATACCAGGTCCCAAATTCCTGTAACCTTGCACTAGATATGCTGGCTTCCTTATTTTGATAGAAAGTTATCAGTATATTTTCTCCATTCGTATTAAAAACAACCTTTACAACATCGGGTGATTCCTGAAGTTTCCAGGTACCCTGAAAATCACCTCCACCGGCCCCTGTTACCTGCATGGACCCTGTATGATCTGGATTCAATACGATTTTAATTGAGTTTACATATTCGGATTTTCCTGTTGCTTCTACAAAGACCGCACTGCTGAAATCAGGGGATACACAACCTGCAAAAAAAACTGCCAAAATAAATGCGACAAAGAGCAATAATCTTTTTCCCATATAATTCTCTGTGCTTCTTTCAGTATTTATATTTTATGAAACTGTTATGCTTGAGATTATATTTGACTTGGGTTGTGCAATTTCAAGTAATCGACAATGGTCTTAAAACTGGTTGCATATCTATCCTAGAAATTTATTTTTGGTTTTAATAGCTTATTAAAGACAATTTGGTGTTTAGTTGCTTCTAAACTAATATTTTTGTAAGAATATACGCACAATTTATTTTTAATTTTAAAAAACGACATTATGGGGATTTGTTTTAGATTATGGCTTTATTGCCTAGTAAGTACATATAAAGGTATATGATAAAAATAATCGATCAATTCCTTCATGACCTCAAAATTAACGGCACTGCAGAGAAAACCATAATGGATTATAGTAAATTTTTAAAGAACATCAACAGGTTTAAAGCGCTTGAAAAGTGGGATAAAACCGATGTGAATAAGTATATTCTGGAAAAGCATAACGAATGTTTAATCGAAACAGTTGGAATTTGCAAAGTCAGGATAAAGCGGTTTTTTACATGGGCAGGCAAATCTGAAATCGTAAGCCATCTTAATACTTAAATCGCTGCGGAAACCTGTGCAGGAACATTTTCCAGAAGTCTTTCCAGGCATCTCGCCAGCCGTTTAATTCCCTCTTCAATTTGCTCTTCATCAGAATTAGAAAAATTCAATCTCAATGTGTTATTCCTGCTGCCATCATCGGTATAAAACGGATTACCAGGAACGAATGCAACATTCTCTTTCACTGCAAGCTCAAATAAGTCCAACGATGATGCCCTCTCGGGAAGCGTTACCCATAAAAACATCCCGCCTTCAGGTTTTGTGTACTTGACATCTTCCGGGAAGTACTCATCCATCATTTCAATCATCAAATCCCGCCGTTTTCCATAGGCAGCTCTTATTTTTATAATATGTTCGTCTATATCGTTATCCATCAGGTACTGATGGATAATCCTTTGTGAAAGGGAATTCGAATGCAAGTCAGCAGCCTGCTTTGCGATAATCAATTTCTCCATTATTTCTTTTCCGGCGCAGATCCACCCGATTCTCAAACCGGGTGAGATTATTTTTGAAAACGTACCCAAAAGAATTGTATTCTCCGAATATTTCCTTATGCAAGGCAAATCTTCCCCGGTAAATCTTATTTCGCCGTATGGATTATCCTCAACGCAAATGGCGTTATGCTTTTTGAGAATATCGGCAACATCTTTTCTTTTTTGTCCTGAGTAGGTAATCCCTGACGGATTCTGGAAATTCGGAATGGTGTAAAGAAGCTTTGCATCATCTTCGCTCAACGCTTTTTCCAGTAAATCAGTGTCTATTCCATCATCGAGAAGAGGAACAGATCGAAAATTCGGTTCGAAGATAGAAAAAGCCTGAATTGCTCCCAGGTATCCGGGTCTTTCGATAACAACCATGTCTCCTTTGTTCAAAAAAACTTTTCCGATTAAGTCAATGCCCTGCTGTGAACCGTTAGTAATTAATATATCGTCAGGTTCTATATTTAACCCGTTCTTCCTGAGATACCTTTTGGAAATAAACTCCCTCAAAGGTAAATATCCCTCACTCGTACTGTATTGAAGAACATTCCTGCCATCATCCGTCAAAACTTTTGTGGAAGCTCTTGCGATTTCTTCCGCCGGGAAATACCCGGGATTCGGAAGCCCGCCTGCAAATGATATCACTTCCGGCTGCTGGGTAACTTTCAATATTTCCCTGATGAAGGACTTACTGGTGGTCTTCATCCTGTCGGCAAATCTGTTGTTCATGCAGGTATTCTTTTAATATTCAATCCGAGTTAAGTTTTTCTATATGTAAACCTCTTTTACATGAGGACGAACATGGATGCAGTCACATAAACCCCGGGCTTAAAGCCCAAGCCTGATGTTAGCGTTAATCTGAAGTGACGTGAATAAATTGAAAACCCCTGGAATTGACAATAGCCAAAGGCTTTTACATTATGGCGTACAAATAAAGTATGGGTTAGTATGGCTGACACGAATAAATTAATGAAAATCATAACAATAATCCTTTCAGTATTATTGATAGGCTCGGCTTTCCAATTATATACAAATCTTCAACAAATAAACCTCCAGAATCAGGCTATTACCGGCCTGGCTGCAGACAACAATGCCCAGAAAGCAACGATTTCAGGGCTTGAAATAAGCGTAAATAATCTCAAACAGAATTTATCCACAACAGAGGCGCAACTAAAAAACCAAACCCAAAAGAACCAGCAGCTCGAGGATAAAATTACAAGCCTCACCCTGGTCTCACGAGCCGATTATGATGTCCTGGCTGTGGATATTAATGATGTCGGCAACGTGATTCCTCTTGAAGTCATTTTAAGGAATGGAACAGGAGAGCTTTTACTTAATGTCGCCAATGTCCTGCTTGACCCGACTATTCAAACTTCGGCACAAACTGCGGTGCATGTGGCGCGGGATGTAACAAGGAAAAACCTGGCAGATAAGGACGTTCTCATCAATATAATGTCCCCCACGCAGGAACAATTACTCATTTCAGGAGGAAGCGGCGGCAGTGCCATGACCCTTGCGACTATCGCGGCCATCCAGGGAAAAGCACCGCGAAAAGATGTGCTGATTACAGGAACAATAAACGATGACCACACCATTGGAAAAATCGGGGCACCCAGGGCAAAAGGACTGGCTGCCAGGGATGCCGGGGCTGTCATGTTCCTTGTTCCGCTGGGGCAAAGTGCCGATGTAGGGGATATCGGGATTGAGGTGAGGGAGGTCGGGACTATAGAGGATGCGATGAAGTATGTTTTGCAATAGTCTTGATAATAAAAACGAAAGCAGAAGAACCTTGCGTTAACCTTTGCGTTAACCTTTGCGTTAACCTATTTGAAAACATAGTATATTGCTTTGCCTGCCCCTTTTGTTTCAATCAAATTCAATTCAATAAGTTTTTTAATTTCCTTATATGCTGCCGGACGGGATATTTTAAACATCTTTTGAATTTCACCGCTCGTTATTCGTCCATTTGAAATTATTTGTTCAATTATCTTAGTCTGGTTTTCAGTTAGAGCAACCTGTCCTCTTGCGGCTTTTTTATGCCCGTCCAACGAAAGCTGCAATACCTTCTCTTTTACTTTAGAGATTGAGAGAAGAACCCCGTCTGTAAAGTATTCAAGCCATTGTGTAAGGTCAAGGGTTTTCTGGTCAACCGATTTTAAAGCATTGTAATATGCAATCCTGTCGCTGTCGTAATAATCATCCAGAGCAAAAAATTTTTTAATATCAAATTCCCGCTGATTTAGAATAAGGGTTGCAAGCGCCCTTGCTGTCCTGCCATTACCATCAATAAAAGGATGGATTCTCACAAATTCATAATGCGATAGACCGGCAACAACCACGGGGTCGAGGTTATCAGAATCATCTGAATTTATCCATTCTATGAATTCGCTCATCAACTCCGGCACTTCATCGGGCTGAGGGGGCATAAAAATGACTTTGCCTGTAATTCTATTGCCTACATAAACCTGAAGTTCCCTGTATCTTCCTTCGTGCTCAGGATTTTCCAATGTCTCCTTTGTTACATCTTTATGTAATGTTAAAATAATGTTTTCAGTTATTTTACCCAGTTCCTGATATTTTTCTATATTTTCTAAAACCCTCAGATAATTCAGGACTTCCAGTTCCGCTTTTCTTGTTGCCATGACTTTTCTGCCCTGAGCAAGCTGGCTGACCTCTTCCAAAGTTAGCGGATTTCCTTCTATTGCCGTGGATGCGTGCGCTGCCCTTATCAGCGCGTCTCTCCTGAGCGATATTTCCCATTTCGGCACAAGGTATGAATTAAGAACAGCTTCTCTGGCTGAAGCTATTTCAACGAGATTATTGACTATTTTGTGGGTATATTTGAAATTTGGATTAAACAAATTTCTCTCCTGTTAATCCTTAATTGGGGGATGAAATTTTATTTCCTCCCTATCCCCATCTTCATCTTAACATCCTCAACATCCCAATCCTTCACAAGCGCGCCCGCAGCTTCAATCTCAGGACCGATACTCAATGAGCCTGCCCTGACTTCTCCTGAAATAAAATCCTTTAAATCAAGTATTAGTGCCGCAACACGCTCATCCTTGATTTCAACAATAGCGTTAATCTCTTCTTCAACTGCAAGGTCAAGTTCCTTTCTCATGTCCTGGAGCCTTCTTATGACCTCGCGGGAATACCCTTCGGCTTCAATCTCGCGTGTAAGTTCGGTATCAACGAACACTTCCCCCTGCGAAAATCCGGCGCCGGCAATAGCAGCCGGGATTAAATCCTTGAAACTTACCATTTCCTGTGTTATTATTCCAGCTTTGAGTTCATATTGTCCCGTTTCCAGAATTGCCTTTTTTATTTTCCTGCCGTCTGCTTTCTTTAGCTCGGCAATTACTTTTCCTGCTTCCTTTTTAAAAGCGGGCCCAAGCACAACATGGTTTGGCAGCACTTCCACGCCAAGCTCTTCCCATGTTTCATCCTGTTTTAGCATAACAATTTCTTTGGCATTGGTCTGCTCTTTCAATACTGATTCAAGGCTTGAAACGGCCTCATTTACTATTTCGTTCTTTGGCGAGATGACAATTCTTTTCACAGGCCATCTCAGTTTGCGCTTCAGTTTCTGTCTTGCATTGGATGACGCCTCGACTATCTCCCTTATGATTCCCATTTTTTTCTCTAAGTCGACATCAATGAAATTCTCCTTTGGCGTAACCCACTCGCACAAATGAACGCTCGCAGGGGCGTTACGATCGATGTTACGCACAAGGTTCTGGTACATCTCCTCGGAAATATGAGGCATGAAAGGCGCTATGAGTTTTGTTATTGTGACAAGGACTTCATACAGGGTATAATAAGCCGCCAGTTTATCAGGGTCGTTCGCCTCACGCCATGTCCTTGGCCTTATAAGCTGGATATACCATCGCGAGAGGTCTTCAAGTATGAACTCCGATATCGGACGCGTGGCTTTATGAAGGTTGTATTCGGACATTGCCACGTCAACGGTTTTTATCAGGGACTGCATCCTTGAAAGTATCCACCTGTCTTCAATGCGAAGCGGCAAAGTCACAAGTTTCTTTTCAAGGTCAACCGGGTTAAATTTATCAAGAATCATGTACGGAAGCGGGAACTTGTACACGTTCCAGAGGATATTCAGCATCCTGTGGATATTGCCAACCTCATCCCAACTGAATTTCAGGTCTTCCCACGGCGCATTCTGGGAAAGCACGTAAAACCGCAGCGATTCAGCACCGTATTTTGTAATAACATCGTCAGGCGAGACAACATTCCCGAGACTCTTTGACATCTTCTTGCCTTCTGTATCAAGGGTGAAACCATGCATCAGCACGCTCTTATACGGGGCTTTCCCGAATGAGACCATACTCGCTCCCATCTGGGAATAGAACCACCCGCGGGTCTGGTCATGACCCTCTGTAATAAAATCGGCAGGCCACCACTCTTTAAATGCTTTTTCATCGCGCGGGAAATTCAACGTTGCCCATGAGGCTACGGCCGAATCGAACCACACGTCGAAAACATCCGGAACCCTGCTCATCCTGTTGTCACACTTACTGCATTTGATATGGATATTATCAACATTGGGCCTGTGCAGGTCTGAAAGTGTTTTCACTCCCGACCTTGATTTCAGCTCGTCCATTGTTCCCATTACCTCCACCGCGCCGCAAAAATCGCACACCCATACCGGAATTGGAATTCCCCAATACCGTTGTCGCGAAATGCACCAGTCGCGCGAGCCTGCGACCCAATCAGCAAACCGCGCGGTTCCTGCCCATTCGGGGTACCATTTCACTTTTTTAATCTCCTCAAGCATTTTTTCCTTGAGGTCGGTTACCTTCAGGAACCATTGCTCTGTGGCAAGGTAGATAATTGGAGTCTTGCATCTCCAGCAATGGCCGTAGCGGTGCGAGATCGTGCCGCTTGAAAGAAGCAGGCTTTTTTCTTTGAGGTCGTCGAGCACGACCTTATTGGCTTCCCTGACATGCATTCCCTTATATTCCCCGGCTTCTTCGGTGTATTTGCCGTCAGGCCCGACAGGACAGAATATCGGCAGATGATGCTTCATTCCGAGTTCAAAGTCGTCAATGCCGTGACCGGGCGCAATATGAACGCAGCCGGTATTTTCGGCTGTGACGAAATCCGCCATATAAACATGATGCGGAAATTCATTCTGTTTGGGCACCTTATGGCCGAGAGGCGCCTTGTATTCGATTTTCAGTTCCTCTCCGAGTATCGTTTCAAGGACTTCGAACTCTTTGTACCTCCCCTGTTTCATGACATTTTTCATGAGTTCGGATGCCATTATGAGAATCTCAACTTTTCCGTCTTTTACAACCTTCACTTTTACATACTCAAAAGAAGGATGCACTGCAACTGCAATGTTTGCAGGAATAGTCCAGGGCGTCGTTGTCCAGATTACGATATAGGTGTTTTCCTCGTTCGCAACCGGGAATTTGATATAAACAGAAGGGTCGTTAACATCCGAATATTCGACTTCGGAGTCGGCTATGGCGGTTTCGCAGCGCGGGCACCAGTTCACAACGCGCAGGCCTTTTTCAAGGAGTTTCTTTTCATGCGCTTTTTTCAATGTCCACCATGCAGCCTCGATGTACTCATCCCGTAAAGTCATGTACGGGTCTTTCCAGTTAAGCCAGACGCCAAGATTCTGGAACTGGAGGGTCATTTCATCGCGGTGTGAGAGAGCGAATTCCTTGCATTTTGCAACGAAATTGCCAACGCCGTATTTTTCAATGTCCTTTTTTGATGTAAAGCCGAGCACGCCTTCAACTTTTACCTCGATGGGCAGGCCGTGCATATCCCACCCGGCGCGGTCAAGTATATGGAAGCCGTTCATGGATTTATAGCGCAGTATCGAATCCTTGATTATCTTATTCCAGGCTGTGCCAAGATGAATTCTTCCTGTGGTATAAGGCGGTCCGTCAACAAAAAAGAATCTTTTGCCGTTTTTCCGCTGTTCTCTTACCTTTGAATAAGCGTCTATTTCATCCCAGAATTTGCGTATATCCTGTTCTAAGGTTTTTGCATCGTATTGAGCTGCTTCTTTTAACATGAAAATAATCTCCAGAATTTGAAATCCTTTTGATACTTAATTTACTATTACAGGTTTATCGAAGTTTAGTAATGTGATAATGCAATTAAAACTTTATGGTGTTGATTTCGGTGAAGCTAAAACAGTATACCCTCAGATATTTAAAGTATTGGAGAAATATTATTTTCAGGAGTCAAATGGATTTTACAGCGTTTATCAGAAGAGGCGAAAAGCAATTTGTGGCATTATGCCCTGAAATAGATGTTGTGAGCCAGGGGTACACAATTGAAGAAGCTCTGGAAAATCTAAAAGAAGCTGTTGAGGTCTATAAAGAGGAGATGTATGCAGCGTCTTCCCCCTAACCAGCGCCTGACTTCAAATTTCCCTGTCCTTCATTTCGGAAGAGTGCCCGAATTTGATAAAGGGACCTGGGATTTCCGTGTAGAAGGTCTTGTAGAAAATCCGGTCAGGCTGACGTATGATGAATTCCTGGCGCTTGAAAGAACGGTTGATGTAAGTGATTTTCATTGCGTAACCGGCTGGAGCAGGTTTGATAATAAATGGGAGGGCGTTCGTTTCAGTGATGTTGCAAAGCTTGTAAAACCCAAACGCATCGCACGGTTTGCCACCATCGAGGCTGATGGCGGTTACACTACGAGCCTGCCGCTTACCGAGCTTATGGAACCGGATGTGCTTTTTGCTTACGCTTTTGAAGGAAAGCCGCTTGAACCCATGCACGGCGGACCGCTTCGCCTCGTTGTCCCGAAAAAATACGCATACAAGTGCGCCAAATGGGTGAGGAGGGTTGTGTTCACCGGGGAGCAGGAGCTGGGTTACTGGGAGCAGCGCGGGTACAGCAACAGCGCAGACCCGTGGAAAGAGGAGAGGTATTCGTATTAGGACTCTTTTAGCAATTCACTTCTCTTCACAAGCGGTATGAGTTCGACACCGGTTTTCGATAGAGCAGCAAGCGCTCCCTCCTCGCGGTCAACCACCACGATAACATGCCGAACGACCACACCTTCACCCCGCAGCATTTCTATGGCTTTCATGACAGAACCGCCTGTCGTTGCGACATCCTCGACCATTAAAACCGATTCACCAGGCTTGAATTCGCCCACGATTTGACCTTTCGTGCCGTATTCTTTCGCTTCTTTCCTGATAATAATCAGGGGCAATCCAGTTTCCAGCGACACGGCGACGCCTATTGGCACTCCCCCGAGAGCAACGCAGCCGATATAATCCGCAGATATGGAATGGGATTTTATTTTCTCATTTATGGCATGAGCTATGATTTTCAATATTCTAGGATTCGTGCTTGCCTTTTTGATATCGACATAATACTTGCTCTTCTTTCCCGAGGCAAGAGTAAAATCACCGAACTTTATCGCGCCACACTCTTTCAGTGCTTCTGCAAGCGTTTCCATTACCATGGCTCCTTTTTTAATTTGGCATAATACCCGATAACATTGGTCAGGCGATGAAGAATCGGGGTGAAAATGATGACTGTAATTATTATCCAGAAAGTAAAGTTGTCAGTAAACCACTTTGGCTCTACAATATACGAAAGAATCCAGGCTCCTGCCACAAAATCCAGCTGGTCCACAAGCGGGAATTTATCTCCTCGCGCTAAGCCAAGTCGGCGTTTAAAAAAACTTTTTACGATATCGCCAAGCAATGCGCCAAACGATAGGGCAACTACCGCAGCCAGCGTAAAAGCTCCCAGTGAAAATTGGGGCTGCACCTGCATCTGGATTATTCCGATGATAATGCCGCAAATTGTCCCTCCGATAAGTCCCCGGAACGTCTTCCCGTCGCCCAGTATTCTTCGGCCGTCTTTACAGTTCTTCCCGAAATCAATGGGTGTCCCGCCGCCGAATACCACGGCTGTGGGGTTGGCGATGTAGGCGGGAAGCATAAGCCACACGGCTTTCAGAATTGTTTCAATCATAATTGTTTAGATCTTACAATATTTGAGCAATGAAATTTAAGCACTCGAATAAAGTCTATCAACAAATAATATTTCGAACTTATTACAACAAACAATTATTAATAACAACATTTGAAAATGACTCGAAATCACTAGGGAGTACTTCTTTACATTCTTCTCTAAGCAAACTTTTAATTTTATCTCCCAAAGATAATTTGAGTAAATGATCTTTTGCAATTTTGAAACTTAATTCTCTCAACTCCATTGTATAATCGACATGATATTTAATCCATCGATTAACATAAGTACTTGCTTTTTTATTCGCATTAATTTCATCAAGATTAAAGTGATAAATAGAGTTCCATAGATATAATTCTTTAACTGCTGTCTGCGGGGAATCTGATGCATGTACAACATTAACCCCCCCATATATCCCATAACGCCCTCTGACACTCTCTTTTGGCGCTCTCTCACAAATTGTATCTCCTAATAGATTACGAATATGCTTAGTTATGTCTTCACCTCGACATACAGTTACAAGGACTGGTCCTGAACAAACATAGTCTACTAACCAATTATAGAAACATCTCCCTTTGAGAAAGCCATAATGTGCGTCTACCAAGTCTTTATTTATTCTTACCTCTTCGAAAGTAAGTATCTCAATTTGAGGATCATCTTGAAATAACTTAATCACATTTGCTCCTATATACCGTCTCAAAACTGCATCAGGTTTTAGAAATACTAACGCTTTATCCATATTCAGGCCTCAAGTATTCTACTTTTTACTACACCCTCATGCATTTGATCTGGAAGTAGCCACCATAATATTGGTGTTGCATCTGTAAGCTTATCAATTTTTAGCTCATCATAGATTTCTATAGCTTCTTTGGCGTAGGATGCGCGCAATTTTTTTTCCTTACTGATAGCTGCTAACAAAAAGCACGTTTCTGCTAATAATTTTTTAGCATATTTGTCTTTATTTTTTAAATTTTTAAGTTTACCATACCCTATTAAAAGAGTATTTTCAGATGAATCCTCTTTGAGCATATTAATTATTGCGGATGTTTCAGTATTCATAGTCTCTCCTGACATTGTACTGGAAATATGTTAATATTTTTATCTATAGCCATCGTTTAGTATTTCGAGCCTGAATCAATTGCTTCCAAAACTTTTGCTATTTCATCAGAACTTCCAATCGGTTCTCCGATAATTTTTTTTATACAAATAGCTTTCCTTTTCTCTTCTTTAATGGGTGGCTGTGCTCCCCCAGAACCCATATACTTTCCAACATAAGGTTTCTCTGTAGCCTCCATCATCCTATTAAATCTTATATGGCAAATTCTATCCCCACCCCAAATAGCTCTTGTGGAACTCGTAATATTATGTAGAACTATCGTTACTTTGCCTTCATATCCAGGGTCTACTAGGCCTTGAAACCATGGTGTCCAACCATCTCTGGCATAGGTGGATCTTAGCCACATAAGAGCAGTAACATCTTTAGGTATATTAAAATGTTCCATTGAACCCAACAAGGCGAAACAATTTTCCTTTAATCCTATAACTTCTCCTTCGGACAGCGGTTCAGGCTTCTTTGTTTCAAAATCAAAATAACTCCCAACACGTATTTCATAACTTGATTCCTTTATGCTTTTTTCGTCAAATTCCTTGATTAAGTTCCCATTTTTAATTAGTCTTTTTATTTCCTGATATGGTAATACCCCATATATTTGGTCACAACAGAGTTGCTTTTTCTCCATAATAGCACCCAACACAAATTAACCATTTTAGCAATAAGCTTTTCTAGTTATTTTCTAAATGCATCTAAAAATTAAGATTTTAATATTTCAAGCATGAGCGTTTGCTACGAGCAATTAAATTAAACTCCTAACACAGCTGCACCCACAACTTTACCAATACCTTTACCAATACCTGAAGCTATTATATTTGATGCTACCTCGCTACCAATTATTTTGATTGGCTTGTTGTACATAGATGAAGTAGCACCTTTGCTTTTTGTATATACTCCAGTGTACTCATCTGTCTTCTCAGAAAGTTCGTGAAAAATCAAATGGCACATTCTTTCTCCGCCTTTTATAGGCACTAGATTATTTGTAGCATTGTGGAGGCATATAGTTAAACCACCCTCGTATCCTGGGTCTATTATGCCCTGAAACCAAGGCATGAGACCGTTTCTAGCGTAACTAGAACGTAGGTAAATTAGCCCAACGATATCTCTATCCAACTTAATTTCTTCCAGTGTACCAAGAAGCACAAATGAATGGGGAGCTATTGCTATAGTTTCATCGACTTTTAGGTCTACATGATCACTCGTATCAGGTATGCCGTAACTTCCAACTCTCAGTTCATAACTACATGGTGCTAAACATTCATCAGCAGGATTATCTATCATTCCTTTCTTAATTCTCTCTATTATTTTTCTTTTAGTAAGTATGCCCACCATGTATGATAATTAAGTCGGCAATGTATATAAAACAACTACTTTACTATTTGACTAAACCCATAATTGAGGTTTTATTATCTTTGACTAAATTTGAACGTCTTTTTTTGTGGGGAATATTTGGTTCCACTCGTGATAATTCGTTACTCGTCTTTTCAATTTCAGAATCTTTCGGCATTTTGCATGCGATTGGTCCTTTCTGTCCCTGATACTTTGACCCTCTTGCAGGGCCATAAGGTCTTTCTGCCGGAGATAATAACTGTTCAAAAACAATCTGACATACTCGCATTTTAGGATATAGAGCAACCGGCATTAAGCCTAGATTTCCTATTTCCAAAGTAATTGTACCCTCGAAACCAGGATCTATAAATCCAGCAGTGCTATGGATAACTATCCCTAACCTTCCCAAGCTACTTCTACCTTCCAAGCGACCAACTAGGTCGTTAGGAATCTTGACGTGCTCCAAAGTTGTCCCTAACAAAAAATCACCTTGATTAATGATATATCTGGAATCAGATCCTACGGTTTCATGATTAAGATTATCTGGTGAGACTGGTTTTGATTTCTGGGAAAAAGATTCTAGCGTCGGCTGTTTCTGATCTCCATTTCTATAATATTTTGATATAGAGCATTTATCGAAAGGATCAATATATGAATCCGCTGTAACCCGAAATGTTTTGAAATCATTTCCTAATCTTAGATCGACTGACGCAGGTTGTATTTGCAGTTCAGGATCCTCAAGTGGTTCGATTATCAAATCTCCTTTCTGTAACCTTTTCTTAATGTCTCCATCCGAAAGAATCATTTTATTATAACTAGAATCAATTCTTATATAACTTTTCGTATTATTCAAAAGTAAAAAGTTTTCATAGCACTCCGCTGTATCCTGTGGAAAGTATCCTTTTATTTTTCACGATGACGGCGCCGACCTGGTTTCTGAGGCACGTGGAGCGTTTCGCAACTATTGTCGCAATCTCCATGAAGTATTCATCTATTGTTGGTCGCATCGGCAATTAATAAGCGCCAAACGATAAATATTTACTGCTTAAAAATCAATTGTTCGGTATGAAATCCATTGTTTTGCTTTCATCGGGCCTTGATTCCACGGTTGCTTTCAAGGAAGCCTTCGACAGGTGCGACGAAGTGGTTTGCGTGACATTTGATTACGGGCAGAGGGCGAGGGAAAAAGAGATCGCTTTTGCGAAAACCATCTGCGAGCGGTTCAAGGTCGGCCATATCATAATTTCTCTTCCGTGGTACGGCACTTTTCGCGGGGCGCTTACCGGCGGCGGGCCTTTGCCGAAAATAGCGGGGCATGAACTTGATAATAAAGAGATTACACAAAAAAGCGCAGAAGAAGTCTGGGTTCCTGCCCGAAATGTTGTTTTTCTATCAATAGGGGCGGCACTTGCCGAGAACTATAAATATGACCTTATTGTTACGGGTTTTGATGCCGAAGAAGCTGCAACTTTCCCTGATAACACGCCTGAATTCGTAGAGCGTTTCAATGAAATGCTTAAATTCGGAACGCTGGTGCACCCATCGGTCTATACGCCGCTGATTTCAATGAATAAAGCCGATATCGTAAGACGCGGGCTGGAAATTGATGCGCCTCTTGAATGGTCATGGTCATGTTATGAAGGCAAGGAAAGACCGTGCGGCGTGTGCGAGTCATGCCTCAGGCGGAAGCGCGCTTTTGACATGGTTAAGGCAAAAGACCCGCTGCTTGAACGGATAGGGATTTAATTATTTCCACATAAATCTCACATAGAGGGCGAAGCCTGCAAAGATAATTTGAGATGCTTGCGGACTTTGCACCTTTGCGTTGATTAACCCAATACACTGTAGCTTGCTGCGGGGAGGTTCATTGGTAGACAATGGGAGATTAGTGCATCTCAACAAAGCTTAAAACCAATATGACAATTGATCAACTGAAAACGGGCACGGGAGGAACTTCAAATGGAATCTGACTATATATGCTCTTTGGAGAGAATGAAACGTCATTCAATTACGATAGTTATATATAGTCTCGACTTATACCATCAATAGGTTTCTTCTCGATAAAAAACGTGCTTGAGGGGAAACTTTAATAAATAGAGGTGGTATAAATGAAGTATCTTAGCTTAGGCGATGGAGGGCGTGCCCTCAGAATAGCTTTTGGAACATTGGTAATTATGGGCTTATTGCTTGTTAGCACGAGCATGGCACAAATATCTCCCCCATCAGGAGGTGGAGGCAGTGGAGGCGGTGGGAGTGGCGGAATTAATGGCGAAGTCGCATACGGTCCAATGACATGGACTGCAATGAATTTCCCGGCATTCTGGCATCAAGATAATGTATCAAGTGAAATACTTGCCGTACTACAGCCTGATCTCAGCAGCAGCCAGCGTGTGATTTATGGCAGTAATCTTGTCTACAGTACCACCTGGCAGTCAATACCATATAAAGTATTTACTGAGACCGGCTTGACTGTAGATTATGGCCTTAATGGCGGCGGATATTATGCCATGGAGGGCTGGCTGGGAAAGCCATATGTTGCTGTAAATGGAAATGGCAATAAGTTGTCAGAGCTTGTATTGGAGCAAAATTCAACTGATTACAAAGAAATGGGAGTCGGCGAGACATGGCATATGGGAGATGGATATAACCTGACATTGCAAAGCGTAGATGCAGGCGCGCTACCAAAACAGGCCTGGTTAGTGTTAAGTAATGAAAACGGGACTATTGATGATAAAGTGATTCAAGAGGGACAAGTGTATACTTATGTCGCAACGAGCTTTGCAGGAGAAAGCAATGTGCCGCTTTTTGTTACATATCTTGACAATATAAGTGCTGATTCAGTCCGGCTTAAATACACCTGGCTTATCTCTGATGATGCTACTATCTTTAGTACTGGAGACAGGTTCGGGATACTGGAAGTGACGTCATCAGGTACCTCGGGATTTGAGCTGCAAAACAAAGATATCGATATAACACTCTCCAGGAACTCCACAATAAACCTGCTTGATGGGCTGTACTTTGTTGTTAATGATAATCCATCATTGGAATACTATCCTATGATGACCGGTGAGGAATTACCCCCGCAGCCAACATCGGGGCCAGTCCATAATCTCAATACGGGAGAGAACTTCCCAACGATCCAGTCGGCGATAGATAATCCCGATACTCTGGACGGGCATACAATCACAGTGGATGCCGGGACGTATACTGAAAATGTGAATGTATATAAACAGTTGACAATCAGGTCAACTTCCGGAAATCCTGGTGATACAATTGTTCAGGCTGCATACCCGTGGAATCCTGTCTTTAACGTGTATGCAAATTATGTGAATATCAATGGATTTACAGTGAAAGGCGCAACATCTTCATATGGAATATATTTAAGCGGGAGTTATAATTGTAATATTTCAAACAACATTATCACAAATAACTACTACGGAATCTATGGATATTCCAGTTCCTACAACAATTTTGCCGGGAATAATGTTAATAACAACAGCTACACAGGCATCTATCTATATTCTTCCAGTGACAACATCATGATAAACAACGAAGTCAAGAATAACAACTACGGTATCAATAGCTATTATAGCTCTTTCAATAATCTGTCCGGGAATAATGTTAATAGTAACACCTACACAGGGATCTATGTTTATTCTTCTTATAATAACATAATAAGAAATAACAAGGTCATAAACAACAGCTACTACGGCATCGATATTGAATGGTATTCTTCTGGTAACACGCTTACCAGCAACTTTATTCAGGACAACATAAATGGATTGAACCTTTATTATTCCAGCGGCAATACCGTCTATAATAATTACTTCAAGAATTGCGCCAATAACACCTGCAACAATGCCAACGATTATGGCTATTCCGGCAATTCCAACACATGGAATATCGTCAAGACCGAAGGAATGAACATCATTGGCGGTCCTTATCTGGGTGGGAACTATTGGTCTGATTATACCGGTATTGACTTTACCGAAGATGGTTTGGGAGATACATTCATTCCCTACACATCTCATGGTAATATCTATCAAGGAGGGGACTATCTGCCATTGACAGAACCAGGCCCTTATCCAACGCTAGACCTTAAAATCGATCCGGTTGGCTCTGTAGTACGCTTATCTGGAGAGGCCACGGTGAGCGGGACAGTAAATTGCTCGATTCCCATGTCTATCAGGATAGATGGTGAGATGAAGCAGAGAGCAGGACGATTCACTGTAATGAGCGGTTCGTTCAATTCTCAGCTCACGTGTGATGGTGTCACTGCCTGGAGCGCGACAGTCAGCCCCGGACCATTCAACTCAGGGCAGGCTATAGTCAATGCCACGGCTGTTGATTATACTTATGGCCTTAACCTGACTGACAATGAGTCTGCTGTTGTACAGTTGAAACCCCAGAAAAAGTGAACGAACTTAGCAGTCGTATATTCAAGTTAAGCCTGGCCTTATGGTCAGGCAATATTTTTTTTTAAAATTTTTGATTCAGCATTAAGGATGAATGGCTATTCCAGTTCAAACTTTATGATGCATTCACCAACAACGCCAGGCTTTTCCACACCCTTTGTTATCACATTTCTCCCGATTTTCTTGACAGCCGCGTACTTTGCAGCCTGCACGATAGGACATGCGGTTGCCACCCCTTCTTTCCTCAATATCTCATTGCCGTGGCAGATTGCGCATCCTTTGATTTCAAGTGAATAATTCTTGTCGTCGCATTTGACTTTCACCTGCTTTGCAAATTCAAGCTGGTTTTTCAGGTAATTTTCAAAACTCGCGGCGAACTCGGCATTGCTATTGATTTCCCCTGCTTTGTCAGCCCAGTTGTCGGCAAGTATCGAACCGACCTTTGCATTTACCTTCTTGGCATCCTCGCCCAGAGCTTTTATCACGGTGCTGTGATATTGTTTAAAGAAATTCAGGCTTGTTGTCATGTAACCTCCATATTCTAAGTTTTGACAAAATTATACATAACCGTTATCAAATATAAAGATTTTGCTTGAAGATGATAGTTACAATTCATGTTGGTAAATTGAAATGACCTTAAAAAATGAATGTTTTGGTGGGACAGGCGCACAATCGCTTTTGTGCACTCCATTCAGGGCGAATGATAGCTTTGATTATTGTATATAATTATCAATACGAATTGAAATTATCATTTACCACTAATCATTTTATTTATGTAGAGTGAAATAGTACAATAGGAAGAAATACGATGGCAATTGACCAAATCTTGAATATATTGTTCCCTACGCTCGGTGCAGTGGTTGGTGTAGTAGTTGGCGCTACACTTCAATATAGGTTTTCTAAAACATTAGAAGCTCGAAGGCATAAGCAGGAGTTTTTAAAACTACAAATATCCCATTTACTTTTACCTCTATTTATTCAATTTACCAACATTGATATCAAAACCTACTCAATTAAAGAGTATCCGACGAACAAATCGGTCTTAGACGAATTATTTAAGAATATAGAAATCAAGAAAATTATAATCAAGAATTTATACCTTGCAAGTCCAGAATTGTCTTATTATTTATTAGAATTTATTTATAACAGCCATAGTCATGAATCAAAACACGGAATTAGTATATATCGAAGTAAATTTACAGAAGAAGAGGATGGAGAAGGGGATGGTTATCTTGACGTCGACAATGTGTATGATAATACCGAAAAACTTAAAGAAATTATTTTTAAAGAATATGCCGAAAAAGTGAGATTATACCGAAAGTCATATAGTGAAAACCAGAAAAAGTGGAATTTTAAATGGTCAGTACTTGAACGAATTATGAAGCGATAGTAATAAATAGTCACACATATTTGTTTCGAATACGAAAATAAGGATGCGAATTTATGAATAAAGATATTCCTATTCCATTAGATGGGTCTCAATTAATGGATATTCTTGCAAAGTTTGATGAGAGGACTCAGGAGGACTTCATTAAATACGTCGAATTACGAAATATAATTTATGAAAACAAAGAGAAGAAACCTTCAAAAAATCTAAAAAAGAAAACCGAAGAATGGGAAAACGTGAAAGTATCTTTGGACTATAAACAGATTTTTGGAACTACAGGGATATTCAAAAAACTCAGGCTTGTCGAATACAACTTTGACTTTTTTAAATTCGAGAGAATCGATTCCCTCGGAACTATCGAAATAAAAGATGCGAACGATGATCCTAAGTATATATATACAGGTCGTCCAATTTTAAAATCAGTTCCACGTGCAATAGCTGATATGGGCCGATGATGGTATCTCTGCTATTTTCATAAGCGAAAAAGATAATAATCTACAAGCCTTATTTCAGGATGTTTTTGGGTTAATCAATTAAGATGTGCAACACATCAGGATAACCACCAACACCAATTGAAACGCTCTCGCTTGAAGGTTCTGTAAAGTTTTCGGTTACCAACATGGCCGTAGAAAATCCGAAGGACGATACAGAAAATATATACCTGAAAAACTCATTTTATAAATCAGGGGTTTTATGTCACAAGAAACTTCGGATAATAAATTGTACGTGATAATAGTTATCCTTTCGATAGCTATTGTTGTAATAGCCGCCGGGTTATACAGTGTTGCCGTGGCGGGCACCGCAGGAGTAAAGTTATTCAATGTTACCACGCCGGGACAAAAGCTGCTCTACGTTTCCGGGTCTGCATCCACATTCGTTGTGCCGGATACCGTATCCATAAGTCTTGGGGTATTAACGCAGGCGCCTTCTGCCAGGGAAACTTCGGATAAGAACGCTGTCTCCATGAATGCCGTGATTACCGCGCTTAAAAACCAGGGTCTCACAGACAAGGAAATCCAGACATCCGTTTTCTCAATCCAGCCGGTTTACAACTATCCCAATAACGGGGGAGCGCCGACAATTACGGGTTATTCTGCTTCCAACAACGTAGTTGTTACCACTAAAATGGTTGACAAAGTAGGCGACATCCTGGACAAGACTGTAGCTGCCGGGGCTAACCAGGTAAACGGCATATCCTTCATGGTATCAGAAGAAAAACAGAAACAAATACACGATGACCTTCTTGCAGGGGCGGTAAAGGATGCAAGAGGAAAGGCGGACAAGCTTGCTGAGAGCCTGGGAGTAAAGATAACTGGCGTAAGCTCAACTTCAATCAGCGAAGGTGGAATTCCGCAGCCTATGGCTCTGGGTATTACTGGGAAAGCTGCGCCAATCCAGCCGGGACAAACTGAGGTGTCGCTTTCTGTTCAGGTCACATATATAATTGAATAGACTTGAGAATTGCCATCCAAAGAAAATCATGGGTAACCTATATATACCATCGTCACTAACTTAAGGTTAGTAACCTCAAGTCACTAACTAAAGGGTGAAGCATAAATATGGAATCAGCACAACTGTTGGACATACTCGGGAACGAAAACCGAAGGAAAATACTGCATCTTCTGGCAAGCCGCCCCTGCTACATGAGCGAAATTGCAGAGCGGCTCGACGTAGGCGCCAAAGCAGTCCTCGGACACCTTCTGCTCCTTGAGAAAGCGGGTCTGATTGAAGGCAACGTGGACGACCAGCGGCGCAAATACTTCCATATAACAGACAACCTCCGTCTTGAAGTATTTGTGTCGCCTTACTCCTTTGAAGTGGAGACCACTACAGTCGCCATCATTGACGCGCCAGTGAACCATGTGAAATCCCCGGAAGCCGTCTCGGAGTTAAAATCCGTTTATAACGAGGTGGAAGGGCTTCTGGAACACCGCCGCTCACTGATGGAAGAGTACCAGCAAGTCCAGTCAGGCATCACCGAGGCTATGGGACGGTGCATGAACGCGATCGAGGACGCCGCAGAAGACCACATTGAGGCTGAAATACTCTATGCACTAATTAAAGGCCCCATGACCCAGCGTGTGTTATCCATGCAGCTTGGCATACCCGAATACGTGCTTGAGGAATACCTGGATAGAATGGAACGAAAAGATGTAATAAAAAAAGATGAAACTAATTACAGTATAGGCTAAAGAATATAAAAAACAAAAAAATAAATAAAATAGAGGTACAAATATGATCGAAGGATGGAAAAGAACTGACAGGGGAATTTTTGAAGAATTCGAGAAGCAAATTGAAGAAATGAACGAGCTTATGGAGAAAATGATGCACGAAACCGGAAAAGAACCATTGGTTTACGGATACAGCATGCATATCGGGCCTGACGGTATCCCGCATGTGCAACAATTCGGGAACGTGAGGCAGGAAAGTCTTCCGCAAATAGGCGGATTGCCGGCTCCAACGGAACAGGATGATGTGAGAGAGCCATTCGCCAGTTCCATAATTGACGAGAAGAATAAAGAACTGTGCATAACCGTGGAAATGCCCGGGATCCGGAAAGAGGATATCGAACTCAATGCAACAGAGAACCAGCTGGTCATTAAAGCGGATAGCTTGGGCAGGAAATATTTTAAGACAATAAACAATCCTGCGCCTGTCGTTCCCGACAGCGCGGGTGCGAAATATAACAACGGAGTCCTTGAAATTACTCTCAAGCTCAAAGGCCGGAGAAAACCTGAAGGGAAAACTGTCAAAATCGAGTAAATATTGTAAGTATTACAGGAGTTGAATAAGAGAATTATGGATAAGAAAGATAAAGCTGTGACTTTAAAGGTCATCGAAGCAAAATCATACGATGCAGGCCGCGGAATTGCGCGATTGGACCCTGAGGCAGCCTATGAGCTCGGGCTTCAAACAGGTGATGTCATAGGCATCGAAGGCACAAAAAGGACGGCTGCAATAATATGGCCGGGTTATCCTGAGGACAGCACCAGCGGTCTCATACGCATTGACGGGACTGTAAGACGGAACGCCGGCGTCAGCATCGATGACAGGGTGCATGTGCGTAAGATTCATACGGCGCCTGCTGAGAAAATCCTGTTTTCACCCACGCAGCCGCTGAAAATCCAGGGCGGTGAGGCATACCTTGCCCATAACCTTGAAGGAAGGGTAATCACCCGCGGGGATGTAGTTGAATTGAATATCATGGGACGCCGCGTTGACCTTGTGGTCATCTCCATAAAACCCGTGGCAGACTCTGTAATAATCGGCTCGGGTACGGCTATAGAGATAAGCGATAAGCCTGCAAAAGAAATGCCAACGATTCCGAGGGTTTCGTATGAAGATATCGGCGGGCTTGGAGATGAAGTAAGGAAAGTACGCGAGATGATAGAACTTCCTCTCCGGCATCCTGAACTTTTTGAACGACTTGGTGTTGAAGCCCCGAAAGGTGTACTGCTTCACGGGCCGCCGGGAACAGGAAAGACCCTGCTTGCAAAAGCCCTTGCATCAGAAACAAACGCGAATTTCCTCACTCTCAGCGGGCCTGAGATCATGAGCAAATTCTATGGCGAATCTGAAGAAAAACTAAGGGAGATATTCCAGCAGGCTGAGGATAATGCGCCCAGTATCATACTGATAGACGAGATAGACAGCATCGCCCCCAAAAGAGAGGAAGTCACAGGCGAAGTGGAGCGCCGCGTGGTTGCCCAGCTCCTGGCAGTGATGGACGGTCTTAAGGCGCGCGGCAAGGTCGTGGTCATAGGCGCCACGAACAGGCCGAATGCTATTGACCCGGCGCTTCGCCGCCCGGGCAGGTTTGACCGTGAAATCGAGATTGGCGTCCCGGACAGGAAAGCGCGTTTTGAGATTCTGCAAATCCACACGAGAGGTATGCCTCTGGCTGATGATGTGAAACTTGAAAAATTTGCAGACATTTCCCACGGCTTCGTGGGCGCAGACCTTGCAGCCCTTGCCAGGGAAGCGGCAATGAGTTCCATAAGGCGCGTGCTGCCTGAACTTGACCTTGAGGTACAGAGTATCCCGGCAGATATCCTGAACAAGATGACAGTGACAGCAGCGGACTTCGGTAATGCCCTGCGTGAAGTTACGCCATCTGCGCTTCGCGAGGTGTTCATCGAAACGCCGAATGTCCACTGGAGCGACATTGGCGGGCTTCTTGATGCAAAACAGGAATTAAAAGAAGCGGTTGAATGGCCTATGAAATATCCCATGCTGTTCAAAGAGGCAAACGCAAAACCGCCGAAAGGAATCCTGCTTTACGGCCCGCCGGGAACAGGCAAGACCATGCTCGCAAAAGCTGTCGCAGCCGAGAGTGAGGCGAATTTCATAAGCGTAAAAGGCCCTGAATTCCTGAGCAAATGGGTCGGTGAAAGCGAAAAGGCAGTCCGCGAGACCTTCAGGAAGGCAAAACAGGCATCACCGTGCATCATCTTCTTTGATGAGATTGATTCGATAACACCTGTACGCGGGACTGGTTCGGATTCCCATGTCACGGAGAGGGTTATCAGCCAGCTGCTTTCGGAAATCGACGGGCTTGAAGAGCTGCACAACATTACCGTGATTGCAGCAACGAACAGGCCTGATATCATAGACCCCGCGCTTCTTAGACCCGGCAGAATTGACCGGCTGATCTATGTAACCCCGCCTGACAGGGACGCAAGGCTTGAGATATTCAAGGTCCACTCCGGCAAAACCCCGCTTGACAGTGATGTTGACCTTGATACGCTTGCTGATGACACTGAAGGTTTCACAGGGGCGGACATTGCATCTGTGTGCAATGAAGCCACTATACTTGCCATCAGGGAATATGTGGCCTCGGGTAAGCCTACAGAGGATGAAAACTCTGTCAAGGGACTGAAAGTGGGCTACCATAATTTCAGGGACGCTATGGTAAAAGTAAAGCCTTATTCAAAGAAGGAACTGGAGAAATACACCAAGATTTCAGAGAACTTCATATACCAGTAAGCGGCAGCCCCGGGAGAGAATGTTAAATATTCCCGGGCACTTTTTTATTCAATCTTATGGAACTTGAAGATATAATCGAACAAATCGAAAACGTCAGTAAAGCCGAAATAAAACGAGTTGCACCGAAGGATTGCAGTGAAATCAAAAAAATCATTTTTAATTCAAACCCAGGGGATACCTATCGAAAAATGGTGCTTGGTTACCTGACATCCATTTGTGCAGAATGTATGTACCCTGAGACCCTTCAAATCCCGAAGGATGATCTTGATTATATAGGATTTGAACTTGAGAGGGGAAATATCGAAGTCAAAAGTGCAGGAAACATGCTCGGAACGTGTATGAGAAGCGGAAAGATTACTGCCCGAAAGGCGGGGGATGATACCGGAAAATCCATGACCGGGGGCGATATAATTGCAGATGAAATCAAAAGCATAGGCGAAACCATACGCGGGAGAATAACAACAAAAAAGGTTGATAAAATCGCAAAAGGACAGGGTGCGCAGATTTTCATAAATGGCGTGATATTCAAGCGTAGTTTACTGGATAGGTTATTTGGGAAATGACCGGTTAAACAGGGGAACTTCAGGGCTTGCCATCATTATTATCCATCTTATTATTATCATGATTATTAAAATTTTAATGGATAAATTTAAATAAGATAATAACAAATACTATAATTGGTAAAATTTGAGAGCTATTAAAAAATTAAAGGTTTGATATGGTGTGGGACTCTCATTCCGTCATAAAAATATCAGGAGGCACTCGATATGGGAATATGGGCATGGGTTCAACCTGTTGACAGGATATGGAAAGTTGTAACAGATGCTGAAAAAGGGATGCTGTGCGTATATGATGAAAAAAGCCAGTTAATTCAGGAAAGAAAAGGGCTTACCAGGGAAGAAGTTAATTTTATTGAGCAAAATTTCCTTGGAGTAGTGGCGACCTGCCTTACATGCGAAGAAACAGCCGCTCCTCCGGTCGTGGATATTGTAAAACCTGAGCCTGAATTCAATTATATGTATGCGTGAAATTGCATCAGGCAGTAATCAATCCCTAATAAACTAACAATTCCTCCATTGCATTTTTATCCCGCCCCATTGGTATATCCAGCTTTGCATGCACAAACCACTGCAATCCGGCCCCATCCCCTTCTATCGTGGGGGGCGCATTTTCCGGTATTTTGAATTGAAAATCCTTTTCCACATAATCATACACTCGCTCGCCTGATAGTTCGATTTCATCATTATGGATATTGATTTCTTCTTTCTTCGCCCTGTGGGATTTTCCGCTCCCGCAGCTTACATCAACCCATTCTTCTCCTTTTAATGAAATCAAAAAACTCCTCGCTTTGACAGGTTTGTCAAGAACAAGCTTCACCCTGCCTTTAACAGTATCACCCGGAATAAAGGAATTTTTTGAAAGACTGATACCAAGAGTTCCGCCGGGCTCAAGAATGTTCACCGTTCAACCTCCACATATTTCTCTGCATGAATATCGAAGGCCAGGGGTATGTCGATTTTAACATTTAACTTCCAGGTGCTTTCGATTTGTTCCCCTTTGTATGAGGGCGGAGCTTCCTTGGGGATGCTGAATTTAAACGGAATACTCGCATTCAGAAGTCTTCCGTCTTTATCCGGGGATTGCTGTGACGTTGAAACCATGTTCCAGCCTGAAAAATTCTTCGTGCAGGGGTTGGGGTAAGTGATTGTATTGTCAAATGAAATTATGACATCACGGAATTTTACTTCTTTGTCAAGAGCTATTATTACAGTCCCTTCCAGAACCCCGCCTTTCTTTATTTTTTCAGGAGCTTTAATCTCAATCGTCATTGTACCACCATCTTTAACTGGAATGATGGGTCAGATTGCTTAAAAATGTTATCATCAGTTTTTCCACATACGCTCTTTTCTATCAGGGCAATCTCCAAAAGATTAAATAATTCCACGCTATCAATAGGGATTCATGGCACAAACTATCTCGGAAAAGATTTTCAGCAAAGCATGCGGCAAAAAAGTAAAAGCGGGAGATTTCGTCCTCGCGAATATAGATTGCGCCATGACCCACGATATCACGGGTCCGCTTGCAGTCGAAGGGTTCCGTGAAATAGTAAAGGGCAAGAAAAGACAGAAAGTATGGGACCCGAACAGGATTGTTATTCTTTTTGACCACCAGGTGCCGGCCGACTCGTTAAATGCAGCGGCCAACCATATTTTCCTGCGCCAGTTCGCAAACGAACAGGGCATCCTGAATTACGATGTTTTTGAAGGTGTATGCCACCAGGTGATGCCCGAAAAAGGGCACGTAAGACCCGGTGACCTCATTGTCGGCTCCGACTCCCACACATGCGCCTACGGCGCGCTCGGCGCTTTCTCAACAGGCATAGGCAGCACTGATATGGCTTTTGTTTTTGCAACAGGAAAACTGTGGTTCCGGGTGCCTGAAACCATGAAGTTTGAAGTTGAAGGAAAGTTGCCAAGATGTGTTTATCCCAAGGATGTCATCCTCCACCTCATTGGCGATGTCGGAGTGGAAGGAGCAAGATACAGGACAGCGGAATTCTGCGGCTCCACAGTCAGGAACATGGATATCCCGGGAAGGATGAGCATGTGCAACATGGCTATCGAGATGGGCGGAAAAGCCGGTATCGTAGAGGCTGATAAAACAACTGAGAAATACCTGAAAGAAAGGATACCCGGTTTCAAACTTGACCCGAAATGGAAGAGCGATGAAGACGCAGCGTTTGCGGAGATTAAGCAATATGATGTAAGCGACCTCCCGCCGCAAGTAGCGTGCCCGCACAACGTGGATAATGTGAAATCCGTTGAAGAGGTCGAAGGAACAAAGATAGACCAGGTGTTCGTGGGTTCATGCACCAACGGGCGGTTTGAGGATATTGAGGTCGTAGCAAAAATCATGAATGGCGAAAAAGTGGCAAAAGGTGTGCGTCTCCTGATAATACCCGCCTCGCATACTGAATATATGAAAGTCCTTCGCGCAGGATATGTCGAGCAATTCATGGAAGCCGGGGCAATCGTGGAATCGCCATGCTGCGGACCGTGCATGGGCGGGTCCTTCGGCCTGCTCGGCAAAGGCGAAGTCGGGCTCTCTACTTCAAATCGCAATTTCAAGGGCAGGCAGGGAAGCCCGGATGCATACGTTTACCTGTCATCGCCTGCTACTGCGGCTGCAAGCGCGCTGTATGGCGAAATTAAAGACCCGAGAAAAGTTTAAGATGACAACTCAAGGCGCAAGCAAGGTGATGGAATGCCTGGGAGTAAAACGCGGGGAAAGCGTTCTTATCGTGGCGGATACCTTAACTCCAATGTCCATCGGTGAGAGTTTATTCGAAGCTGCAAAAAATCTCGGATGCGAGGCAATGATTGTGACCATGCTTCCAAGAACGCGCCACGGGGAAGAGCTTCCTACTGTGATAGCTGAGGCAATGAAGAGTGCAGATGTGGTTATCGCTCCGACTACATTTTCTCTTACCCATACACAGGCAAAAATAAATGCATGTAAAAAGGGTGCGCGAGTCGCTTCCATGCCCGGAATCACAGAGAATATGATGAATTCAGGTGGGATGACCGCTGATTATAATAAAGTCAATGAAATTGCAGTTGGTTTGTACAATCGGCTTGAGAATGTGAAAAATATCAGGGTTGTTACGGATTCGGGCACGGATATTACATTTGACCTTGAAGAATGTAAATGGTATATGGATACCGGGCTCTGCCATGAAAAAGGATGTCATACCAATCTTCCTGCAGGCGAGCTGTATATTGCGCCAAAGGATGCAAACGGCGTTTTTGTAGTGGACGGTTCCATGAGCGGAATCGGGCTTCTTGATTCAACCCTTGAGTTCACTGTCAGGAACAGGTATGTGACAGATATCAAAGGCAAACGCGCAGAGAAGCTGAAAGTCACTCTTGACAAAGTGGGAGAAAAAGCGCGCAATATTGCTGAATTCGGCATAGGAATCAACCCGGAAGCCCGGCTTATCGGGAATGTCCTTGAGGATGAGAAAGTCGGGGGCACGGTGCATATAGCTCTCGGGGATAACAGCACATTTGGCGGGGATGTGATAGCCGGGATTCATCTTGACGGAATTATCACCAAGCCTTGTCTTTTCGCAGATGACGAAGAATTTATTTTAAGTAGTTACATTATATAATTTTATGGAAGAAGTAAACCAGTCTGCCGTATTCTTCAGGTGCAGCGTATGCGATTTCGAATTCGAAGCAGACCCGAACTTTATCCCGATACCGTGCCCGCAGTGCGGAAGCGAGGATACGGCGAGGGTTTGAACGGGCTCATGGGTGTTTTACAGTAACACTTGAAGTTGCTATTATTTGATTTGTAATTGTATCTATTATTGTCACTGAAACTATGTAGCCATCATCTAACTTCCATTTACTATCGACATTGTTGTGCCAGCCATATAACTCAAAATCTCTTCCATCAGACCCATAAAGTGTTACGGTTTCACCTGCGTCCCATGTAGTGCCGGCTACAATTTCGTTATCAAAACCGGATATATAATTCTCTCCGGCTAAATCCTTATAAGTTACTCGTATGTCAGTGGCATCATGTAGATGGTGGTCGCTTCCACTGGTGTACGCATATCCTTTTCCTGTGATAATTATTCTAGTTTCATTCTCAAATAGAGCGTCACCGCCTTTATGTTTCAGGGTTATAGAACTCTTATTCAGTGCCGTTTCACCCAGATCCCCCTTCGCCTCCACCACCACAATCCTTGCCTGCGGCGCTCTTTCAGGAATCGAGAACGAAAATACTGATACGGTCACCGCTGAAACCATAATGACGGTCATTCCCACCATCACAACTACGCCAATCACAGGCGAAACCGCATACTCATCCACACCGAAATACCTCATGAGGTGCGCAAGGCAATTTTTTAATAAATAACTCTTTCGATTTTATTTCGGTGAAGGAGAAACATAAAACAAAGTTTTATTAACCTTAACAATAATATTAAAATTGGGATATTAAGGGTTGAGTTTCATGTCCCATGCGGAGTGGTAAGAATGAATAATGGGGATAATCAGAAAAAGTCATTGTATATTTACTTGATAATTTTAATAATAATTACTATAATAAACTCAGTTTTGTCACGTTATGCCGTAATTACCTGGCAGATTGCCCCGGGAGTTTCCGGATTATACTTTGCAGTTGCATTTATGATTGCCTTTTCGCTATGGTTCGGGATGTGGGGTGCAATTGCTGCATATATCGGATGTTTTATAGGAGCCGGAATGAGCACAGGTCTGTCGTCCGGCGTCAATGCCTATTGGTCATTAGCTGATATCTGGCAGGTTTTGATACCACTGGCAGCTTTCAGGATATCAGGTGCAGATGCAGGTCTTAAAACAAAAAGGGACTTTTTAATATTCCTGGTTTTTGGCGTGGTGTTAAATAATATTGTTGGGGCCGGTTGGGGTGCAAGTTCGCTTGCCCTTGGCGGGGTTATCTCATGGAATAATGTTCCGGGAGTATTCGTCGGCTGGCTTATTCCCAATATAATAGTAACAATTGTGATTACCCCGCTGCTGCTGCGATACATTACGCCTTACATTAAAAAATCGGGATTATATGTTAGAAATTATTGGATTTAAAGGAGGTGATGAGAAATGGCATTTATATGGGATCCGATTACCGCGGTAAACCTGGTACTCAGCGTCATAATACTGGTCCTGGGTTATCTGGGCTATAAAAAGAGCAACTATAACGTGTCTCTGTATGTCGGTATAGCCTTCGGGCTCTTTGGCGTCTCGCATCTTGCAACGCTTCTCGGACTGACAGAAAGTTTAGTAAGTGTGTTAATAATAATAAGGACGCTTGCCTACCTGACAGTTATATTTGCAGTGTATAAAATAGCATTTAAGCGATAACTCCGGCAAATATCGAAGAGAAGTTATGGATGTCTATATCGAAGCAGCTGTTGAAGAAGCCAAAAAGGGGTTACAGGAGGGTGGAATTCCAATCGGTTCCATACTTGTGAAGGATGGGAGGATTGTCGGGAGAGGACATAACAGGCGCGTTCAGGATAATGACCCGGTAATGCATGCGGAAATTGATTGCCTGCGTAATGCCGGAAGGATTGGCACATATAGCGGGACTGTTCTTTATTCCACATTAATGCCCTGTTATCTTTGCGCCGGGGCGATTGTCCAGTTCGGGATTAAGAAAGTTATTGTTGGAGAATCCGAGACCTTCGCAGGCGCCAGGGACTTTATGGAATCGCATGGCGTTGAGGTCGTTGATTTGAACAATGATGAATGCAAGCAATTGATGAGGGAGTTTATACGGAAACACCCACAGCTGTGGAATGAAGATATCGGAAAACTTTGAGCGCCGTTTAAACAGGCGTTTTCAACTATTTCTTCTCAACCTGTACAATCTTAGCGCCGCGGTTCATAGCAATCTTGCCCGTTCTCACCATCTCTTTTATCCCGAAATGGCGCAGCAATTGCTCCATGGCATTTATCTTGCTCTCATCGCCAGTGACTTCGATCACGAGTGATTTTATGCCGACATCAACTATCTTTGCCCTGAACACATCCACTATCTGCATCACTTCCGCGCGTGTTGCGGAATCCACGCCGACTTTTATCAGGGCAAGCTCCCTGCTCACGGATTCATCCGGAGGGATATCGCTGACCCTGATCACATCGATAAGTTTGTTAAGCTGCTTTTCCACCTGCTCAAGGACATGGTCATCACCGCTGACGACAATGGTTATGCGCGAAGTGTCGGCATTCTCGGTCACCCCGACAGCCAGGCTTTCGATGTTAAATCCGCGCCTTGAGAATAAACCTGCAACCCTTGTAAGTACGCCCGGCTTGTTTTCAACGAGTATGGCAAGTGTATGTTTCATTTAATTTCACTCCAGATCCAGTATTTCATTGATAGCAGCGCCTGCAGGAACCATCGGGGAAACGTTCTCTTCTTTTTCGACCACAAAATCAATTACCGTCGGGCGCCCGGATTTCACGGCTTCCTCTATAACATCTTTCACATCGTTCTTCTTTGTCGCGCGCAGTCCCAGCGCGCCGTAGGCTTCGGCCAGTTTCACGAAATCAACACTGCATTCAAGGCACGTCTCTGAATAGCGCCTGTTAAAGAATAATTCCTGCCACTGCCTCACCATGCCGAGGAATCCGTTGTTCAATATCGCCACGATTACAGGAATATCGTTCTGGACAACCGTAGCCAGCTCCTGTGAATTCATCTGGAAAGAACCGTCTCCTGCGATATCAATGACCGTGGATTCGGGTTTTCCTACTTTCGCTCCCATCGCAGCAGGGAATCCGTATCCCATGGTGCCAAGGCCTCCGCTTGAGATGAAAGTGCGCGGGTTCCTGTAATTGAAGAACTGTGCTGCCCACATCTGGTTCTGCCCGACTTCGGTGACTACGATTGCATCAGGGCATATCTCGCTTATCTGTTCAACTACGAATTGCGGGCGAAGGAGATTATCCTTCTTATAAGTAAGAGGAAATTCTTTTTTCCATGCTGCTATCTTTTTATTCCATGCATCGGTTTTGAGCTGTTCCTGTTTCACATATTTAAGCAGGGTTTTCAATACGTTCTTCGCATCACCGACTATCGGGACATCAACGCGGACATTTTTCCCAATTTCAGCAGGGTCGATATCTATGTGGATTATCTTTGCGTTGGGGGCAAACGCTGAAATCTTGCCTGTAACGCGGTCATCAAAGCGCACTCCGATCGCTATTATCAAATCGGATTCCTGGACTGCATAGTTAGCATACCTTGTTCCGTGCATGCCCAGCATTCCTACAGACAGGGGATGCGCTGACGGGAACGCGCCCATTCCCATGAGAGTGGTCGTGACCGGCGCCATTATGTCCTCGGCAAGGGTGCGCAGCTCTTCAGTTGCGTTTGAAAATATGATGCCTCCTCCGACATAGAATATGGGCTTTTCAGCTTTAAGGATAAGCGAGGCTGCTTTTTTTATCTGCTGTTCGTTCCCGGCATAAGTGGGTTTGTAACCCCGCAGTTCTATTTTTTCCGGGTATTCAAAATCGATTGCTTCAATCTGTGTGTCTTTTGGTATATCGATAAGCACCGGCCCGGGTCTGCCCGTTCGGGCGATATAGAATGCTTCCTTGAATATCCTCGGGATGTCATTGGTATCCTGCACAAGGTAATTGTGTTTCGTAATCGGGAGAGTTATACCCGTAATATTGGCTTCCTGGAAAGCGTCGTTGCCAATGAGCGAGCGCGGAACTTGCCCGGTTATTGCAACGATAGGTATAGAATCCATATAAGCTGTAGCGATACCTGTGACGAGGTTTGTCGCGCCCGGCCCGGAAGTTGCGAGGCACACCCCGACTTTCCCGGTGGCTCTTGCGAATCCATCGGCTGCATGCGCGGCTGCCTGCTCGTGCCTTACAAGTATGTGCCTTATTTTGGCATCATAGAGTTCATCGTACAGTGGCAGCACCTGTCCGCCGGGATAGCCGAATAATACCTCAACTTCTTCACAATAAAGTGATTCTATAACTGCTCTTGCGCCTGGCATTTTTTGTTTTGTCATAAAGGGTTACGCCCCTTTATGACGTATTAGGGTATGCTTCGCATACCCATAATTTGATAAAACTTTTTCAAAGTTTTTCATGGTTCACCATTTAACACATATTAATGTTTTATAAATATTTCCTAACTTTTCTTCTGTTCCTGCTGTATCAGCCTGTTTATGCCCTCAAGCACAGCTTCTACTGATGCCATTATAATATCAGTGCGAGCTCCGCGGGCTGTGATAGTCCTGCCGCCTTTACTGAGCTTCACCCAGACCTCGACCAGCGCGTCAGTGCCGCCCGTTATTGCATCCACATGATATTCATCAAGATGTATGTCGGCCACACCAGACAAAGCTTTTTTCAACGCATTGATGGCAGCGTCAACAGGCCCGGTTCCCACGCCTGCTTCAACGACATGGTTTCCATTGACCTTCAGTCTTATAGAGGCGGTTGGCATCACTGTATTTCCAGCCACGACAGTAAGTTCCTCAAGTTTGATCTTGGCTTCCTGGTAAATCCCGAGAACCGTTTCTGCAATGGTCTGGAGATCTGCATCGGTTACACGTTTTCCTTTGTCACCGAGTTCTTTCATCCTTATGACTATGTCATCTGTCTGTTTTTCACTTGCAGAGAGCCCAAGCTCCTTTAACGCAAGCACAACCGAGGTCCTGCCTGCATGTTTACCGAGAACGATTTTTCTCTCTCTTCCCACAAGTTCGGGCGTTATAGGCTCGTAGGTAGCGGTATTCGCAAGTAAGCCGTGAACGTGGATTCCAGCCTCATGTGTGAAAGCATTCCCGCCGACTATAGCCTTGTTTGGCGCTACCGGGATTCCGCTTAACCTGCTCACAAGTCGCGAAGTGGTGTATAAACCTTTTATATCGATTTTTGTTTTTTGCTTGTATAATGAATAAAGCACCATGATCACTTCTTCAAGCGATGTATTCCCTGCCCGCTCCCCGATGCCGTTAATGGTGACATGAGCCTCGTGCGCGCCTGCCCGGAGTGCCGATACGGTGTTTGCGGTGGCCATCCCGAAATCATCGTGGCAGTGGACACTGATTGGAGCGCGAAGCTGCGACAGGTCGCTAAAAATCTCATATGTTCTTTCAGGAAGAAGAATCCCAACCGTGTCGCAGAAACACAATCTGTCCGCACCCGCATCGATTCCGGCGTTGTATACCGATTTGAGATAATCAAGATCAGCCCGGGATGCATCTTCTCCGCTTAATTCCACGACTAACCCGTGCGATTTTGCATATTCGGTCATTTCAACAGCAAGCTCGCGGACGGTTTCGCGGTCTTTTTTCAATTTTTGCTGGATATGGAGGTCTGATACAGGTACAACTAGATGGATGGAATCTACATCGCAGCCAAGAGCGCTGTCGATATCTTCCTTCCGGATGCGACAGTAGCTGCAAATCTCGGCATCCAGACCTTCACCCGCTATTTTTTTAATAGCTTCCCGTTCACCCTCAGAAGTAATGGCAGAACCAGCCTCTATAATATCCACACCCAGGCCGTCAAGCTTCTTTGCTATCAACAGCTTGTTTTCAGTAGTGAGTGAAACTCCGGGTGTCTGTTCGCCGTCCCGGAGAGTGGTGTCCAGTATTTTTATATCGTTAAATAAAGCAATCCCTTCTGTTCATTGTATCACCGGTGTGAGCTTTTAAAATACGCTTCCTATTAGAAAAACCTATCCACAATTTCAACTGCACGTGCGATTAATTCTGCGCTCTTTTCAAGGTCGGACATGCTCAATACTGATACGGGCGTGTGGATGTATCGCGATGGCATGCTGATAACGCCGGTCGGGATACCTTCACGAGTCAGGTGTATTGCGGATGCGTCTGTTGTCCCGCCGCTTCCAACCTCAAGCTGGTATGGTATATTGTTTGATTCGGCAGCTTCTTTTAACCATTTCAATACAGTCACAGGGACTATTATCCCGCGACCGTCGGCATCGCTTACGGTAACAGAAGGTCCTTTCCCCATCTCGTTGGACGAATCTTTTTTCTCGATACCAGGATGGTCGCCTGTAATGGTAACATCGGTGGCAAGGGCAACATCGGGATTCAATCCGAAAGCCGAGGTTTTCGCTCCCTTTAATCCAACCTCTTCCTGGACTGTGAATACTGCATGGACCGTGGCTTTTACGTCTTTCATCTGCCGCAGGGCTTCGATAAGCATTACACATCCTGCCCGGTTGTCAAAAGCCTTGCCTGTGACCCTGTCGTTGCCAAGCGACTTAAATTCCATGTCAGAGGTTACGGGCGTCCCCGCTTTCACGCCAAGCCTTTCCGCATCTTCTTTGCTTGTTGCTCCAAAGTCAATGAACATATCTTCGGCTTTAATCACTTTGTTCTTCTCCTCCTCTTTGATGACATGAGGAGGTTTTGAACCGAGAACACCGTAAATCATCCCGTTATCCGTATGCATTATCATTCTCTGGTTAAGGAGCGTCTGGTCAAACCATCCGCCTGTTTTAGTGAACCGCGCAAAACCCTTTTCATCAACGTATTTCACCATAAGCCCTATCTCGTCCATGTGGGCAGCGAGCATTACCGTAGGAGAACCGCCGTTCTTTGTGGTAATGAGATTTCCCATTTTATCGGTTTTTATCTCATCCACATAAGGTCTCACTTCATATTCAATAATCTGCCTGACGCTTCCTTCATATCCCGAAACGCCGTGAGCATTTGATAATCGTTCCAAAAGGTCTTTTAAATCACTCATAAGTATCACCCTGTCCTGATGGTCGGGAAGAGTAATTAAATTATTGGAAAAAATTCGCAGGTTTGCGTATTACGCAATCAACCTGTCAAAAAAAAGCGGCCTTTAAATTGTTACTTCCTTATTAATCAAATAGCTTCCTGCTACAATGACAATTAAGGCTACCACGCTTATGGGAATACTCTTTCCCGTTGCGCCTTCCACACCGCCAATTATTCCTATTGCGTACAGTACATAACCTGTCATTTTTTGACTACAGCACATAATTTCACCTCATATTAGGTTACTGGTTGTAGAAACTTACATTTATATTTTTCCCAAAAATGGAAGAAAGTTTTAAATAGTATTGCGTATTATGATGCTTATTATCATGATGATGTGATGAGGAATTGGATCAGATAGCAATAACCCCCTATAACCTCATCGACTTCCATGATATCAAAAATAAAAAGGTGGAAGAAAAATATGCTAAGAAAAAATGTATCTATAAGTGATGCACATTTGAAGATGCTTGATCCGCTGCTTAAAAAACACCAGGGTAATCTTTCTGCGGCAATGAGAGACATAATAGATTTCACAGGTTTTGTTACCGAAAACATGGGCAGCCTTGAAACTGCGAAAGACCTTTTTAAAGAAAAGAACCATGCCATGGAACAGACACGGAACAGAATCTACGGCGTAACAATCCCTCTTACAATGTTCAGGTGGCTTTTAACAAACAGGACATGTAATCTTCCGCCGCTTAATGAAGCGGTACAGCTCTTTGCACAGCATAATATTAATGTTTATGATATAAACAGCCTGAATAAAGTCATCAATGAGGAAATATCCTATCTTAACTGGCCAGTCTCGGTAAATATCGGGAATGAAAGCAGCCATATTTCAATTCAAATTACAGGAATAGATCCTGAAATCAATAGTTTTTATGCCAATCTCATAGCCATATTTCTGGCAAATAACAAAACTCCTCAGAAAATAAGCAAATTATTGCAGTATCCGGCATCGATATATATGCTGTTTTCAGGTGCTTCGTCACATGAAGAAGCTGCACAATCGATATATGAAGCATTTAACGATAACAATAAGGATGCATTACGCGGACAAAATGATGTAATTCTGGTTAACGCGTAATCATTTTTCCTTTTTGTTTACAATTTCTAATATGTTTTTGCTATTATAAACTCTTTTTTTCGAAGTAAATTTATTCGTTTACGGCCTTGCTCATTCTGGTAATTAAGATTTATTCTCCGATATCTGATTATTTATAACCCCTCATCCGAAAAAATGAATGCAAAAGGTGGTAAAATTGCAATCCGTTTCGGTTATGGGGGGTTCTTCCTTTACTATATTTTCATACGAATATAAGGGTGAGTGAGATAAAATGAGCATCAAAAATCTTTCCATAAAAAAAATGACAACCTCTGAGGATGCTGGAAAAAATTAGAATACCTTGAATTTCGCAATAAGTACCAGTGTGGGAAATAATCTCACCACCCGTTAAAATATACCGGACATCAAGAGATGATAACAAAACCCATACTGGTTAATCTAAATCTGACCAATGATAACTATCATGCAAAATAAAGGAAAAAATTTTAACGTTATAAAATTATGTTAATTAATCCCGGATTGGCATCCCTTATTATATCTTTAATCCACCAGTCTCACTAATGATGTGATATTTGTGAAAGTTAATCGCACCAATACTTATATTTGTGTGATTTCAAGTTCAAATCATATGATGAAGAAAAAGTCAAAATCAATTCTTATTGTAGATGGCGAACCGGATGTTTCTGGCCTTTTTGCAGAGATGCTGGCTATGGATGTTAACAGGTACATAATAAATACCGCATATACTGGAATTGATTGTTTACTGGAGCTGGAAAGAGACACACCAGATATGGTCCTTTTGGATATGGATTTCATAGATATGGATGGATGGGAATTGATTGAAAAAATAAAAGAGACATGCCCGGAAATCCCCGTGGTGGTCATTACGTCAAAACCTCCGTGTATAGATGATTTTTTACGCCTTTCAATGGTATCCGACTATCTGATGAAACCTGTAACCCTTGATGGTTTCCTCATGGCTGTCAAAGATGCCCTGGAAGTCCCGGCTCTCCTTCAGGAATGCATTGAAACTGTCAAACACTGTAAAGGAAAAGAGGAAATATTGTACCTTGTATTCTCATTATTGAAACAGGGCATTGCAGACAGGAAACGATTCATCCTTATGCGGCAGCTTTATCCTGACAGGATACTTGAAAATGATCCGGGAACGAAACATCTTCTTAATAATTTAAGGGATAAAATCGAAAAAACAACCAGGGAAATAGATTCGTTTAAAAATAATAAGGTCTTAATCGCCTGATTTCCCTTTTTTTCAAAGGCTTATTCGCAGACTTCACACGTTTTTCACAACTTTGTTTATATCCACGTATAAACACAAATTGGGTTAGAAGCAAGGAATGGCGTAGTGACGCCACCTGAGTTTCGAAAAATATATGAAATATAATGGAGGCGTTATGAAAGCAAATAGAACCAATATACTGAAAAATGACACAGGCGATGTCGGTATTGGCACGCTGATTATCTTCATTGCGATGGTACTTGTCGCAGCGGTAGCAGCAGCAGTGTTAATCCAGACATCAGGTGTGCTGCAGCAGAAGGCTCAGCAGACAGGTAAAGAGGCGACAGCACAAGTATCTTCAAATTTGCAGATAATATCGGTTGTCGGGAATGTCACCGGCACTAATAATATTGATAACTTTACTGTTACAGTAACATTGTCAGCAGGTGGAAATGATATAGACTTTGGAAAGGTTGTTGCAAAATATATTGATAATTCAAAAACAGATACAAGTACATACGGAGCTAGTGTAAATGCAACTGCTTTTACTTACGATGAGAGCAACCGCTTTGTCGGGACACAAGATGCGGTCCTGTCAGCAGGTGAACTTGGAACAATTACAATTCACCCAACTACCCCAATGGCAGTCAGGGGAAAAGCCACAATTGAATTTATTCCTGAAACAGGCACAATGGTTGTTAAAGATATAATAGCTCCATCAACATTTGGCGGCCAAACACAAATCTCGCTATTCCCCTGAAAAACGGGGAATTTTTTTTCTTTTAATAAGAAGGAGAAAATATGAAAGCAAACCGAAAATTCCTGATGGGCAATGAAAGAGGTGATATAGGAGTCGGCACTTTGATTATATTCATCGCAATGGTGCTTGTAGCCGCGGTTGCTGCCACAGTATTGATATACACAACAGGGGCGCTTCAGCAGAAAGCCACGAAGACCAGCAAAGAGGCGACAAATCAGATATCATCTAATATTATTGTGGAAAAAGTAATTGGAGATAGATCAGCACTTAATAGTGATACTATCCAAAAAATTTATATCAGGATCAAGCCGGATGTTGGCACTACTTCAATTGACCTCAGACAGGTGATTGTAACTATAACAGACAAAAGCAACCGGATAGATCTGAACTATTCAAATATATCGTCAGGCTTAGCACTCAATTCAACATCAACAGGTACATATACTGCTAGTTCCGTGCGGGACGAGCATCAATCGTTCTCTCCAGCTACACCTGTACTCAATGGTGGAGATCTGGCTGAAATCTCTGTGGACATGAGTGCCATCGGGATTATCACTTTGGATACACGGAAAACCTTCTCTGTAACATTAAACCAGGAAGTCGGTCAGGCAGTAAACCTCGAAATAACCACACCCAATTCATTTGGCGTAAACAGATACGTTGACTTGTATCCATAACAGCGGAGGATTAGATGGGTTTTTCAACCTCTGCTGTCGTGGTAATATTTGTGGCTTCGTTGATGTATATGGCTTCAATGGTTTATCCCCAGGCTGACATGTCCCACCGTAATGTTTTAGAGGCTGAAAAAATTTCAAATGAACTATGGAAAGAAAAATTGAATACAAAAATAGTTATTACTAATTGGTCGGGCACTTCCATTACAGTATATAATAACGGGTCAGTTGCCCTTAATTCCAGCAAAATTAATGTAATTTATAATGGGACACTAAAATCGGAATATACAGCATATCCTCAGGGCGTATGGCCTCCAAAAACCTCAATAAATGTGGATATCAATGCGGCAAGCGGCAGAGTTAAAATCATAACAGCAAACGGCGCGTCGGATTATGCAGTTTCATAGGTGAATTTCATGGGAGCAGGAGCATCAGCAACACAAATGATATTTTTCATCACATCCGTGATAATAGCTTTAGGCGTTGTGGGAGCACTGTTCCTGAATGTCCAGTCCGTTTCGACGGCAGTAACTATGGGCAGCAAGACATTTTCCCAGCAGCTCCGGACTGACATCACAATAATAAACGACCCTGAAAACATTCCTGCAGACGCCAACAATTATACATTTTATGTGAAGAACACGGGGGAAGAAGACATCTCTACACAATCTATTACTGTTCTCATTGACGGAAGCCTTGTTCCGGACGGCAATCTCACTAAAAGAATATTAAATAGCGGCGATGCAATGTGGATTCCAGGGGACGTTTTAGAAATAAATGCTACGGCTTCCATTGTCACCGGAAGCCATAGCCTGAGAGTGATTACAGAAAACGGGGTTGAAGACAGTTTTGAATTCAGGAGGTCATAAATATGGCAGGATATTCATTTTTACTTGACAGGGACGAATTGAACCAGATGCTTGGAGGAGGATTCCCCAAGGGTTCGCTGATAATGATAGACGGCCCCAGCGGAAGCGGAAAGAGCGCCCTGTGTGAGCGTTTCGCATACGGCCTTCTGGACAATAAACACACGGTAACGTATATTTCAACCCAATTGACAACAAAGAATTTCATCAGGCAGATGAACTCGCTGGATTACCCTATAGGAATAAAACTGCTAAAAGGGGAACTTTTGTATATACCGGTCTTTCCACTGCTTAAGGAATCCGCACCCAGGTTAGATTTCGTCCAGAGGCTTATGGGCGCCGAAGTGCTATTTGAAAAAAATATTATAATAATAGATACGCTTTCAGCGCTTGTCAGGTACAGCATAAACCAGGAGAAAAGCCTGGAACTTATTTCATTTTTCAAGAAACTGTCAGGCGTTCAAAAAACAATAATCCTTACAATAGACAGCACTGAAATGCCGCCCAATATTGTTACCGAATTCAAAGATGCGGCAGAGATTCTGATGACAATAAAGATGCGCCAGATGGGTTCAGAAATTCTAAGGACCGCAATGATAAATAAATATTCGCGTCCTGAAATCCAGGTTGGTGCCATGATAGGGTTTAAAGTCGAGGCGAAAAGCGGGGTAATGATCAACATTTCCGGAGTCTCCTGAAGAGGTGATATTTTCTGGATGATAAATTTGAAGAAGCTATTCAACGAAACCCGCATTTGAAAGAATATGTGGAGAAATGCAAGAAAGAGAGCGGGATTATGCCCGATTTCTTTGCAAAATTACCGCGGGATATTGTCGACATTCCCGTACCTTCCATAATTTATCCTGTGGGCGATCCCATATTCATCCACCTGAAAGGGGATAAGGCAACCAGGGAAATACGTTATATTGCAGTCGAACCCGTACTGTCTTCCGAAGAAAATAAAAAATATCGTGTAATAATGGATTCCATCCTTGAAAAGGCGGCGGATGAAATTGTTCCTGAAAACGAAGAACAATTGAGAAAGCTCATGATGTCGCTTTTTAATGATTCAATACAGGTCGAAGGTAAACTTTCACCGACCGGTTTCCTTGATAAGCTACTCGGGGAAAACGCCGTGCCCTTAACCCAGGAAGAATTTGATAAAATATCATATTTCCTGGACAGGGATATCATTGGCCAGGGTCCGATAGAGCCTGTGATAAGGGATCCGTACCTTGAAGATATTCACAGCATAGGGGTTAACGGCATTTTTATCGTACACAAGATTATGGGGATGCTTACAACCAACCTCACCTTTGGCACACAGGAAAACCTGAGCCGCTGGCTGCATACCATGGGAGAGCGAATAGGCAGGCCGGTAAGCGATGCGCGTCCCATTATAGACGGTACTCTTCCAGACGGTACAAGGATTAATGCAATTTACAGTACGGACGTGAGCAGGAAAGGTTCCAGTTTCACCATGAGAAAATTCATGGAAATACCTGCAAGTATCCCCCAGCTTATAAAATGGGGAAGTATCGATGCTAACCTGGCTTCATACCTCTGGCTTTTGCTTGAGAACCAGATGAGTATATTTTTCAGCGGTGAAACTGCAAGCGGCAAAACAACAATGCTAAATGCAGCATTGCCGTTCATAAGCAGCAAAGCAAAAATGTATTCTGTGGAAAACACGGCAGAAGTGTCTCCTCCCCAGGCTGCCTGGCAGCAGTTGATAACCCGTGAAGACGGCCCGATAGAATCGCAGGTTGATACATTCACTCTTCTTAAAGTTGCCCTGCGGTCAAGACCTAACTATATCATTGTGGGTGAGATCAGGGGTGCTGAAGGTGCTGTAGCATTCCAGGCGATGCAGACAGGACATGCGGTTCTTGCCACATTCCATGCATCATCGGTCAAAAAACTTCTTCAGCGGCTTTCGGGTGAACCTATCAATATCCCGGCGACATTTGCTGACAACCTCAATTGCGCCCTGATTCTCCAGGCAATTTACAGGAAAGGCAAATATCTGCGAAGATGTACTTCGGTTGACGAGATTGAAGGGTACCTGGAAGAAGCAGGCGGTGTGATAACCCGTGCTGTTTTTGAATGGGATTTTACAAATGACAGGCATCGTTTCAGGGGGATGAATAACAGTTTTATACTTGACAAGATAGCAGTAAAACAGGGATATGACGATAAGCGCATGATATACGACGAGCTTGCATTGCGCTCTAAAATTCTCACCAGGATGGTTGAGGAAAATATCCTTGATTATTATAAAGTAAGGGACATCATATGGGGATACCAGGCGAAAGGTCTTGAAGGAATACCCTTTGAGGTGTGAAAATGAACACGAAGATCATATTTCACTGTCTTGGTATCTCCCAGAAGCATTATTTTAAGAAATTCGTGATACCGACATTTGTATTTGCCATTTTTTTTCCTTTTCTGGTAATTATCGCTCTCCCCTCAATGATGACAGGGATCATGGCAGGACTGGTTATAATGATTGCTTTTGCAATGGTTGCCATGGTTTTAATCTATCCGATAACAATGATTGAAAAAAAAAGGACAGAAATCAATAACAGTATCCATTATTATATTACGCATATGGGGGTTCTTGCCACGTCCCAGATGTCAAGGGTGGATATCCTGCTCAGGCTGTCGCAAAATGAGGCTTATGGTTATTTAGCCAAAGAAACGGGAAGGATATATGCGCTGATTTTTTACTGGCACGTTAGTTTTCCTGTGGCGTGCAGGTTCATTGCAAAAAGAACACCTTCCATCCTGTTTTCAGATTTCTTGGACAGGATGGCGCATTCTGTGCAGGCCGGCCAGGATTTTGAAAATTTCGTCATATCAGAACAAACGGTGGTAATGAACGATTTTATGACGATGTACAAAGATTCGCTAAATTCCATCGATATGATTAAGGAAATGTTCACTTCCATGTGCATGTCCCTGATTTTCATTGTAGCATTCGCTATAATAATGCCTATAATTACAGGCCTGGATGCCATAATGTTACTTAGCGGCTCGATAGGGATATTCGTTGTGACCGAACTGGTTATAGTGTTATTTGCAAAATCAAAAGTGCCGAGCGACAAGATATGGCATACACTTGAAATAGAGACCGTTGCCGACCGCAGGATTAAATGGTCTATGCCCATTTCATTATTCGCCTGTTTAATCACAACCGGTGTCGTAATAAGTTTTGCACACCTTCCCATAACGATAATGTTCGCAGTTGCTTTAACGCCATTACTGTTCACCGGCCTTATAGCGCGGACAGAAGAAAATAAAATCAAACGGTTTGATGATAATTTCGGCGCTTTTATACGCTCTCTCGGGGGCGCTGCCGGGGCGAGAAGCGGTCTTATTCTTGAATCGTTAAAAGAACTTGTCTCGCATGATTTTGGTCCTCTTTCAGAAAATATCAGCAACCTTTACAAAAGACTGAAAACAAGACTCAATACAATGCGTTCGTGGGAACATTTTGCAGCAGGTACTGGCAGTAATCTCATTGAACGGTTTGCAACAATGTTCGTTGAAGGTACGAACGTGGGCGGGAAACCCGCTATCATCGGGGATATCATCGGCAGGAATTTCATGGATATCGTCTCGTTGAGGAAGTTAAGATACAGCAGCGCTTCAAGCCTTATAGGCGTGCTCTACGGCATGACTGCCGGGATTGCCGCCACTTTGTTCCTCGCAGTCTCTATAATCGCCATGCTTGCAAAGCTTTTTTCAAAAACCTCCATGCCTAATATCGATATAGGTATCTCGATTGCAACTATTGCCAATACCAATATTCCCCTGATGACTACACTGCTGATGTTCATGATGGTTTGTCATTCGTTGTTATCTGCAACGCTCATCAGGATAGTTGATGGCGGTCATCATTTTAACACATATACCCACTTTGTGGGGCTTGTATGGGTTTCTGCGCTGGCAGGAGAAATTACCGTGCGCGGCATAACTCCTCTCCTGGGAATGATGTGATAATCCATTTCACACAAACCTCACACCTTTGTTTATAGTCATGTGGATAAGATTTACCCTTTATTGGCAAATGGAATTAATCATATGAATAAATATTATAAAAATATCTACTAATTAAAAATGGAGGAAAAATGCCAGGAAAAATATTACTTGTGGATGATGCAGCATTCATGCGAATGATGCTCAAGAAAATCCTTGCACCATCTGGAAACGAGGTAGTGGAAGCGGTCGATGGCTCAGACGGCGTAGCCAAATATAAAGAGCATAAACCCAATCTCGTGTTTTTGGATATAGTAATGCCAAATGTCGATGGAATCGAATGCCTGAAGCAGATAATGGCATTTGATAGTAATGCCAAGGTCGTAATGTGCAGTTCGATCGGTCAGCAGACGGTCGTAAATGATGCAATCAAAATAGGAGCAAGGGATTTTATTATCAAGCCTTTTGATGCTGGAAAAGTGTTGGAAACCGTTTCGAAAAACCTGCCATAAGGAATTAAATGCCGAGGATAAAAGTACTGGTCGTAGATGACTCAGCTTTCATGCGCAAGGCTATCACCGATATTCTCTCTTCTTCCCAGGATATAGAAGTCATCGGCAAAGCAAGAAACGGGAAGGAAGCTTTTGAAAAGGTGATAGAATTAAAACCTGATGTTGTTACCCTTGATATGGAAATGCCTGTTCTTGATGGCCTCCAGACCCTTGGATATATAATGAGTGAATGCCCGACACCTGTAATAATGCTCAGCGGGGCGGAATCAAAACATGCAGATGTCACAATGACGGCATTTGAATACGGTGCAGTAGATTTCATCCTCAAACCTTCTGGAAATATCAGCCTCGACATGAATAAAATAAAGGATGAAATGGTTAAAAAGGTAAAAGCTGCAGCCAGAGTCGAAACTCATAAGCTTGGTTTTATCCAGAAACACGGCAAAAATGATAATGCCGGCATTTCCGGAATGGAAGATTTTAAGGATGCCAGGAAGAAGCCAAAAGTCATCACAGGAGAAGAAAAACATAATGTTGATTTTACCGAACCGGTTGAACCTGACAAAAAATCAAAATTTAAGAAAATAATAATTATCGGTACATCTACAGGCGGGCCAAGAGCCCTGGCGCAGGTTATACCTTTGCTTCCTTCTAACCTTAATGCGCCTGTTCTTGTGGTGCAGCACATGCCGGCCGGATTTACAAAATCACTTGCTGAGCGCCTGGACAGCCAGTCCGGGATAAAGGTAAGAGAAGCTCTGGATGGGGATATAGTGAGACCCGGAACTGTCCTGATAGCGCCTGGAGATTACCATATGACTGTCAGGCAGAAAGAAATAAACGGCAAAACAAAAGAAGTAATCGCGCTTGATAAGAGTGAAAAAGTCCAGGGTGTAAGGCCGTCTGTTGATGTTCTTCTCAATTCAGTTGCGTCGATTTACGGGGCAAACTCGGTTGGGGTTATACTTACGGGAATGGGCTCTGACGGTACGGACGGTATCAGGAAACTCAAATCAGCCGGCGGCAAAGTAATCGCCGAGGATGAGTCCACATGCGTTGTTTATGGCATGCCCAGGTCTATTATAGAAAAACGGCTGGCAGATTATGTTTTACCGATTAATAAAATAGCTGAGAGCATAGCGCAAATTACATAAGAGGTACTTTAAATGGATGACATGTCGGAATATAAGGAAATGTATGCGGTTGAAGCTGCAGACCATCTCCAATCAATGAATGCCGCGCTTCTCAATCTTGAGAAAGACCCGGAAAACAGTGAAACGATTAATGTAATGTTCAGGGCGGCTCACACGCTAAAAGGCATGTCTGCAACTATGGGTTACACCAATATCAAGGAACTCACCCATGAAATGGAAAACCTGATGGACAGCGTCAGGAAAAATGAGATTAAACTTGATAATGCGGCTATCGATATACTTTTTGAATGTCTTGATGTGCTTGAAAAAATGGCGGAAACCCCTGAAAATTGTTCGCAATTCGATATATCCGGCCTTATCCGGAAAATATCATTACTGTCAGATAAGAAAGGTGCAGCAGAAACAGCCGAACCATCAGGGGCAGAAGTAGCAGATAATATCCATGATGGCGATAAACCCGATAATACCGGGCAGGATATAGTCGAAGAAGGCTGCACAATTTTAGATATTACCGTTACGCTTCACGAATCATGTGTTCTCAAATCCGCGCGCTCAACAGTTGTAATGAGGAATCTCTCGGAACTCGGGGAGATTATTGAAACGACACCTTCAATCAAGGAAATTGAAGACGAGAAGTTTGACAGGGAATTCAGGATTGTGGTTTCGACAAAAGAAGAGGCTGCAAAATTAGAAAAAAGTATAATGGGGATTTCAGAGATTGCAAAAGTGGAGATAAAAGCACATGAAGGGGCACAGTCAAAGGCGAAAGTCGAAGAAAAATCATGCAATCCCGATAGTAACAAGACCGCGATAAAAAGCGTCCAGAGCGTCCGTGTAAGCATAGAACGCCTGGATTCGCTGATGAACCTTGTAGGAGAACTGATTATTAATAAAATACGGTTGATGCAGCTTGCAACTGTTCATAAACTGGATGTCCTGGAAGAGACGCTTGCAAGTCTTAACCGTCTCACGAATGAATTGCAGGAAGAGATCATGGCATCCAGGATGGTGCCGATTGAACAGATATTCAACCGTTTCCCCAGGATGGTAAGGGACCTTGCCAAAAAAGAGGGAAAAGAGATTGAACTGGTACTGGAAGGCGGCGATATTGAACTTGACCGAACCGTGCTGGATGAAATCGGGGACCCGCTTGTCCATATCCTGCGCAACTGCGTGGATCATGGTATCGAATCCCCGGAAAACAGGAAACAGGCAGGGAAGAACCCCAGTGGTACTATCAGATTGATTGCAAGGCGTGAGAAGAATCATGTGGTCATTGAAGCCACAGACGACGGTAAAGGGATGGACCCGCAGAAATTCCGGGAAACTGCTGTCAGGAAAGGGATATTGACGCAGGAAGAGGCTGCAAAACTTTCAGATAACGAAGCAATCAACCTGTCATTCATGCCTGGCTTTAGCACTGCAGATAAAATAACGGATGTTTCAGGGCGCGGGGTCGGGATGGACGTTGTAAGAACCAAAATAGGGAGTATGGGCGGCTCGATAAAACTGGAATCTGTAAAAGGTGCTGGTACAAAAATCATACTCAAATTGCCTTTAACCGTGGCAATCATCCATTCCCTGATGGTAAAAGTAGGCAAGGATGTCTATGCCGTGCCTATTGCCAACGTTGTAAGGGATTTGTCTGTCAAGAAAGACCAGATAAAGACAATAAAGGGCGAGGAAGTCATATTGATACGGGGCGAAGTCCTGCCTATTGTCAGGCTTCGAAAGCTTTTCGGAATCGATTCAAACGGTTCGGAAGACCTTCTTGTCGTGGTCGTGGAACGAGGTGGAAGCAATATCGGGCTTGTTGTGGACCAGGTCATCGGCCAGCAGGAAGTCATACTCAAGAACCTTGAAAATCATATTCTCAAAGGTGTCAGGGGATTTGCAGGAGCGACAATCCTTGGTGACGGCAATGTTGCATTGATCCTTGATGTGGTGACACTATTATGATTAATACTCCTGATATCGCGACAATTCGTGAGGATGACGGCGAATTTTCAGATTTGAAAGTCATTATCAAGAGAAAAATCGGTTTTAATTGTGAGCAATACAAGCAGGCGCATTTGAAAAGGAGACTGGCTGTCAGGCTCAGGGCGACCCAATCAAAATCTTATAAAGATTATGCAGAGATCCTTTTAAAAAATCTGGCAGAAGAAAAACAATTGAAAGAGACATTAACAGTCAATGTTACGGAATTATTCAGGAACCCTGAAACCTATGAAGCGTTTCGTGCAACGGCGCTTCCTGAATTGATCAAATCCAGAGGATTGAACAGGAACCTGAAAGTATGGAGCGCCGGGTGTTCAAATGGGGAAGAACCGTATTCCATAGCCATTATGCTGGCCGAATATCTGGGAATAGCAGCCAAAAGATATAATATCTCAGTTATGGGCACGGATATTGATGAAGATTCACTCAGTAAAGCCGAACTTGGCATATTCCATCCGAAGGCACTTGAAAAAATAAGCAAAGAAAGGTTGGAGCATTTTTTTATAAAAAATGGTGATAACTACCAGGTCACGGATGAGATTCACCGCCGGGTCACTTTTAAATACCATGATATGATATCCGGGCCGAAATTATCCGGATTTGACATAATATTTTGCAGAAATGTGACGATTTATTTTGAGCAGAAGCTCCAGGAGAAGCTCTATGTGGATTTCTATAATGCCCTTAACGACGGCGGTTATTTTGTAATGGGAAAAACAGAGACCCTTATCGGACAATCAAGCAAGCTTTTCAAACACGTTGATTTAAAAGAAAGAATATATCAAAAGAAGGTAAACTAACAATGACTGAAATAAAAACACTTACTGATTTCCAGCAAGATGCACTCAAAGAAGTCGGGAATATCGGGATAGGGCATGCAACAACGTCTCTTTCCCAGATGGTTAACAAGCAGGTCTGGATTTCCCTGCCCGACCTTAAACTGATACCACTGATAAAAGTGCCCATTCTTGTACAAAATGAAGCAGCTGTGGTAGGGATAATACTGGAATTGACCGGGGATGCCAAAGGGTTTCTACTGCTGTTATTATCGAAAAAAAGCGCGAAATACCTGATAAATCTTGTACTTGGAATGGCAAACGAAACCGAAACATTTGATGAAATGGAACAATCTGTGCTAAAAGAAGTGGGAAACATAATGAGCGGGACTTATATAACCGCTCTTTCAAATTTCCTGAAAATATCAATTGGTCTTTCGCCGCCCTTGAATATATATGATATGGCCGATGCAATAATTAACCAGATTGTATGCATGATGAGCAGGGATGTCGAGGATGTCCTGTTCATAAACACCGAATTCATGATAAACGCCGAGAAAATTGATGGGAAAATACTCATATTTACGGACTCTGCATCCCTTTCTAAAATGCTTGATTCCATAAACAGGATTTCAGGGAATTAAAACCGTATTTAGATCTGCATGATGATAATGATAGTAATGAGTAAACCTTATTAGGTTAAAGAATAATATACATTTCATTATGGATATGGTTAAAGAGAAGATTATAGTCGGAATTGCAGACCTTGTGGTTGTTCATAACCCGGCAGTGCTTGTAACAATTGGACTTGGTTCCTGTGTGGCGGTTTCATTTCGTGACCCGGTGGCAAAATTCGGTGGTCTTGCCCATATATTACTTCCTACTATAGAAGAATCGAAAAATAAAGACAATCCATTGAAATTTGCTGATACTGCCATCGAAAAAGCTGTTGAGATGATGCTCCAGAAGGGATGTTTGAAAAGCAGGATAGAAACCAAGATAGCCGGCGGGGCAAGCATGTTTGCTTTCAGAGAGGCGGACATGCAGATTGGGGCAAGAAATGTTGAGGCTGTCAGGAAAAAACTTACTGATTTGAAACTTCCGATTATAGCTAGCGATACCGGGGGAAATCACGGCAGGACAATAGAATTCGATATCGCATCCGGGGTTATGCTGGTTAAAAGCGCATCTGACGGGAACAAAGAAATTTAATTTTTCTTAATGGTAATCCTCATGCCCTATTTCTACAGGAGTGCATTCGGCACATTCAAATTGCAGTGTGGTATGCAATATCCGAAACCTTTCTTTTACGATTTCGCTTATCCTGGTTATTAATACCTCGGTCTGCTGGACATGAATCCTGTCCACAAGTACATGGGCGCTCATAGCGTGGATATTGGAACAGATGCTCCAGATATGGATATCATGGACTCCTTTTATGCCTTCTATCTGCATTATTGTTTCTTTTAATTTCTCAGCATCAACATGCGCGGGGGCGAACTCAAGGAGAATCCGGGCTGAGCTGAAAATTAACTTTCCAGAACCGTACAGAAGCATCATACCCAATAAAATGCTAAGCGCAGGGTCAACAATTGTTTTGCCCGTAAAGATGATAATGAGGGCGCCGGCTATCACCCCGATGGATGCAAGGGCGTCCCCGATTACATGCAGGTATGCACCCCTGATATTGAGGTCATGATGCCCGCTCAATTTTAAAGCCACCCACAGATTCACAACAAGTCCTACACTGGCTATTACCAGCACCTGCGCTCCTCTCACCTGGGGAGGATTCAGGATTCTTCCATAAGCCTCATAAAAGATGAATATGGAAATTCCGAGGATTGTTAATCCGTTTATCAATGCAGCAAAGATTTCAAACCTGTGGTAACCGAAGGTTACATTCCTGTTGGATGGGCGGGAGGATATTTTTATTGCGCCGTAGGTTAGAACCAGCGCCACTGCATCCGTAAAAACATGGGCTGCATCCGAAAGAAGTGCAAGACTGTTAGATATTATTCCCCCTGCAAATTCGAGGAAAAAAATAAGGAACGTGAGAATTATTGCAATCTTTAAGTTCTTATTTATATCTTCCATGTTTACAAGGTAAGATTGGCGCCATGATAAAATATTTCTATCGGTAAAGCCAACCTGTGATTCATGCTTGTTGAACAGATTAAGCTTGAAAAGGGAACGGCTCTTGGTTTAAAGATGGACATGGAAAATGCCCCGCTTCTTGTTATCAGGGCCGGGTGCGGCTTTGTTATGTGCGGGTATCTTAACATGGATATTGCCAATAAGCTTGGAGATGTGGCCGTTAGGGTGACCGGTGTAAGAAGCTTTGAGGATGTCCTGAACGCAAAAGCGCAAGATGTTTCCATGGCTGCAAAAAGCCTGGGTATTACTGTCGGGATGACAGCAAAAGATGCGCTTAATAAGATGTTCTAATCCGGAATTTCACGGTGTCGGAGCCTGTAATAATGGAATCTCACTCAATTTTACAGGAATCAAACCAATCTTTTTCAAATAATGTTTCAGGGATTCTATATATCTCTTCGGCAGTACCTTCTATTAAATAAGTTATCGAGATTTTACTATTCTTTTTATCTACATCGATGCTGATGAATTTTGGCCTCTTAGAACCCACTGATAATAATTGGTTTTTTATTTCTATTTCATCAATAATCCTATTCGTATTAATAATCAATTTTTTTTGATAATATCCCATCCCTTTTTTTTCATAAAGTTTATCGAAGAAAATTACTATCCAGGTCAAAATATAAATACTGATTCCTATAAAATATTCACCGACCCCGGTGGCGATTCCAAATATTGCAAAAACCCATATGCTTGCCGCAGTTGTAAATCCGAATGTCTTATCATTGGTTTTTATTAAAGCGCCCGCTCCCAAAAAGCCTATTCCTGTTACAATTGCACCTAATAGCGGCAGGGGATTTTCTAAATCTATAATCGTTGCTGTAATTGCAAGCCCGCACGCGCCAACCGAGACAAAAATAAATGCGCCAAAACCTATGGGTTTATGGGATCTCTGTCTCTCAATACCGAAAATCAGGGACAGTACAAACGTAATAATTAATCTTAAGAGGATTACTGAGCTTTCCATCGACCTGACTTATGCGTTAAAGCATATAAATTCATTTTCTTCTGCTAATCAACAGGGTTGTCAGGCATTTTACAAACATCAAGTTTCTTGCAGATATCGCAATCCGTTTCACATGGTTCAACATGTATCAGGATTGAAAGGTTCGGGATTTTTTCCTTAATATCCTTTTCAAGATGGTCGCAGAATTCATGCGCCTCAACAACGTGCTGGTTTTTGGGCACAACAAGATGCAAATCCACATACCTCTCGGCACCGGACATCCGTGTGCGTAAGTCATGATATTCAGCAAACTCTGAGTAATGCTCAGAGATTATGGATTTGATGATATTCTCTTCCTTGTCTGAAAGTTTCATATCCATAAGCCCTGAAACAGAGCGTTTTGTCAGGTCGTATGAAGCCTTGATTATAATGAGCGCTACTATTATTGCCATAACCGGGTCAAAAATGGGATTGTTGGTTAATTTTATGAGAATAAGACCTATGAAAACACCTGCGGAGGTATATACATCCGTGGTGAGGTGATAGGCGTCTGCTTCAAGGGCAATAGATTCAGCTTTCTTTGCCACTTTCATGATCCTTGATGACACATAAAAATTTACGATTGCGGAGATACCCATGACGACAATACCGATTCCTATCAGTTCGAATTCAATCCCATCATTTCCCAGTAACTTTTCACCTGATTTATAAAGTATGATTATTGCTGCTACGAAAATGAGAATTGCTTCTACGGTTCCGGATACATTCTCAAATTTACCATGCCCGAACTTGTGTTCTTCATCAGCAGGCTGTCCTGCTTTCCTGACAGAATAATTGGCTATTATTGCAGCCAGGAGGTCGATGCCTGAATGGAGCGCTTCGGAGAGTATGCTTATAGAACCTATGAATAAGCCGACCGCGAGCTTCATGATAAGTAACAGAGAATTGGAATATATGGACAGTTTCGCTACCGAAGTAATTTCCTTATGAGCTGCAAAATACTTATTGTTTTCAGGCATTTATTTTAGCTTAATCTCAGTAATAGTATAAAGGGGTATTTATTGACCTATTTTTGCATAGCTATAAATATGGATAAATTAACACTATAATCACTGTAGAGCACGTTATTAAGGAGGACAGAATTATGTGCAGCACATATACGCCGTTTGAAATAAAACCGGAAGAACTGGCAGAGAAAGGAAGAGCGTTTGGAATGTACTGGTGCACGTCATGCAAGAAGACTTTCATGAAAAAAGGGGCTACTGAATGCCCGAACTGCGGCTCAAAGAAAATAAAACCGAGGGCTCCATAAAAACTATCAGGTGACTCTTACAACATTCTTTTCAATCAATCCGTTCAAAAAGTTTTTGCACTTTAGTTCAGCTTCGCTGTAATCACCTACCACAAACTTTATGTGACATAATTGTGATTCATGTCATAAGTGATTTTCATGGCAGATACTGAATCCAAATATGTAGGTGACGAATTTGTTGAAGAGGAAAATATTGCAGGCGAGAAAGAAAATGAACTTGAAGGCTTATATGACCTTGTTTTACCACCAGGAGTTCCTCAAAAATTGATTGCGGAGGCTATGGAAAAATTCAATTTAGAAGTTACCGTTCGCAAATGTGCGCTCAAAACAATCGATGTTGAAACTGATAATCTTCTGGTATTACGTGGGGAACTTGATGCGGTAAATAATGCGCATGATTATATTTTTCAAAAAATGAGTGAAAAGTATAATTATAAAAAATAATTATTTTTTTCTAAAAAACCGATATTAATACAGATAAATATAGGGGAAAACCCCTATTTCTCTATAATTTTAAAACAATCGCTCTTTCCCGATAGGTCTTGTTGCGCCGGTTCCACCGCAATTAGTGCATGGTATATTATGCATTAAATAACCTCTTCCCTTGCACCACTGGCATTTTCGGGATGAGTCTACAACCTCTACTTTTCCTGTTCCGCCGCAGACAATACATGCCGTGCCAAAGTGTTTCCCTGTCCCATCACAATACGCACATTTCACTACACCTGGTACTTTAGGCGCTCTTACTTTTGCTTCTGCCATTTTAAATCACATCACCATTAATTTCAAACTATGCTATAAATTTTTCCATTTGATTTTCGTATTCCCAAAAAAATAAGAAAAGTAGGCATTTAGCCTACTTAACATTGTTTACTTTGCTGGGATAACAAATGCTCTCTCTCCGGCGCAGCGGTCCCACTCTCTGAGTGCTGCCTTGCCGAAGCATCCTCTTGGGTCAGCGAAGTCAAAGTTAATCAAGTCATCTGCGAAGCAGGCCTTGACTAACGGGTTGACAACGAAGGCATCCTTGCCAGCATGAGCTGCTGCTACTACAGCGGTGTATCCACCCTGGTGACCTACGTTCATTGCGTAGTTGGGGTAGTTAGCGCCTCTGCATTCGCCTATGCAGCCTTCATCTGATGCAATTGAGAACACGTTGGTTGCACCGCACTGATCCTGCAGGTCATACCCGTAGAATCCAAGTCTGCCGTGTGCCTCTTTGTGGAGGTACATGGACAGGTACCATGCGGAGAGACCGGCCTGGCTGTGGCCTGTTGCCAGAGCTGTTGCGCCACCTGATGCGAGCGCGACGGCTGTTGCTCTCAGTGAACCACCGAAATGGTCTTCCAGTGTTGTCGGGTACTTCTCGTATGCTTCAAGACTGTACAGTGTTGTTTCTGTAGCAATATCCTTTACAGTTTCAATGGTGGCTTTTGCCTTTCCATTTCCGCCGTATTTCTTTGCTGCATAGTCGTTGCCCCAGTACAGGAAGTCGTCAAGGATATCATTGCAGTATGCTGGTAATGCATACATTGTGAATCCGACGCCGCCTGACATGTAGCCACCGAGCCAGATCTGGTCATACAGCATTGTGGCTGCGCTTCCAACCTGCAATACTACGTTGACTGGATCTTCTGGTGTCTTCCTGTTGGTCTGGACGATATCTGCCATGTGACCGAAGGACAATCCTCCGGGCTCATTTGGACCCCTGGCTCTGCGTGCCGGAATCATATCACCCATTTCGACAAGTCCTGCGTGTTTGGCTGTGAATGCAAGTTCTCCGACTGCTGCTTCACCGGCGCACATGTGATATGCGCTGATAAAGGTCATACCGACCTGCATTGCCATCCAGCGGCTTGTGCCTGGTCCATCTTCTGTTCTTGTAACGATGGTTGGGATGTGTACTGCCTGCCAGGAGGTCTTGCCTACTGCTGCTTTGACCTGTTTTGCCTGAGCTCCAGGGAATTCGTTGTCAATGTTGATAACGAACTGCTTATCTACTTCATCCTGTAAGGTTTCGTCACCTGTGAATATTTTCACATAGCAGTCATCTACTAATGCCGGGTGTGTCTCGACCATGTGTTCCTGAACGATTGCTGCGCCAGGCATTGCGTGGTTCAAAACTTCCAGATAGTAGTTGATTGTCTCAGGTGTAACTTCCTTGCCCAATCTCTTTTCAAGAGTCTCATGTGCGAGGTCAAGACCTACAACGCATGTTCTCCTGATATCGTCCCATTCCTGCTGCATTGCTGCATTGTTGACGAAGTGGAGATCGTCACCGTCGCATACGATATCTGTTCCAGATATTGTATATGGGGTCAACTGTCTCTGACCCATGGGTATACCGGCAAGGTGCAGTTTCGGATCATATGCCTGCAATCCTCTCTTCTTGGTGATTGCCGCTCCGCATTTTGCCATTTCTACCTTTCTTGGGTTCTGTGTATACCCAAGTCTCAGGTATTTGGTCTTCTTATCGGTTATTTTACCGCCCTTGTTTTTATTGGTGCCCCATTCTTTAGTATATTTTGTTTCCATTGCTTTTTGGAATCTTGGTGCCATTTAATTCACCTCACGCCTTTGGGACGAACCCGTATTTGGTTCTTAATTCCCAGACTCTCTGAACATGTTCAACAACTTCCTTGTCGCTTCTGAAGGCTACATTGTCCACTCTATAGAATGTGGTTCTCTTTGCTGCTTCTGCTTCGCTCATTGGTTTGCCAAGGTTGACTTTTCTGTCAATTGGGACGCCGACCTGGTCCTTGTCACTTACAATGACGCCGCCTTCAAGTCTGCGCCTGTCCAGCATATCGAACATGGTTCCATCTTCCTGCAATCTGAGGGAGTGACCGTGAACTGTACAGCCTCTAAGTCCAGCAAGACCCGGGCATGTCATTTCGGTCTCTAACTGTCTCTTGGTGTACTCTTCCATATCTCTCTCTCTCATTTCATTGACCTGTCTGCCTGACAATGTGCCTGGGTCAACTCCTCTGAAATTGATTGCTGCATGATACGATCTCCAGTATGGTACTGATGGAGCATTGTACATGGAGTCAGCGAACTGTGAATATCTGACTCTGTCTCCAGCTGCTGCGCCTGGTGTTGGGTCAACGACCTCTCTTACGGAGCATTCTGGTTCGCCCATCTCTGCAAGTGGTGGGTGTGTGCTGGGATAATCCGAGCCGGGTGCTCTGTGACCCAGTAATGCTGTTAAGTCCTCATCGGAAACATCACGCAGTTTCTCTACGTCATCAGACATGTGTTTTCTTCTATTCTTAGCAACTGAGGTATTGCCAGGATAATATTGTGGTTTATATGCCATATTTTTTCCTCCTAATTATTTTGAATCGGTTCCTTCTGCTCTGTGGATGGATAAACTCATGATTTCTTCTCTGTTCCAATTACACAGAGGTTCGTTTCCGCTTTTGCATGCGGGTCCATTAGGCCGAGTATTCGTTCATCTTCAAGATTGATGCGTTCATCAGTCTTGCTTTTGAACCCATACTTACCATAATCAGTCAAAGTAGCTTTTTTCTTGATGAAGAATCCCTGTTTGAATTCAAAGGAAAAAGGTAACGCTCGCTCACACGCTTTTCTAAGCTCTTCCTTTGCGATTTCATCTTCTATTTCGACGATTACTTCGCCAACCATGACATGCAATTCGAATGCACAATCTCCTACATGGATTATTTCCATGTTGGGGTGGTTAACATCCGTCCCTGTTCCAGGTCCGCATGTGACCTTCCTGGGAAGATTTTTACCCCCGATAAGCATTCGTATTACCCCTTTGACCTGATCAATCTCATTTAAGAGTTTTTCAGCAGTCGCAGGTTGTAACAATTTACACGGAAATACTTTGATCTGGATCGGTTTACCCGGTATTGGAGCAGCTCTTACCATTCAATTTCTCCGATTTATACGGCTCCTGCTACTGCCTTGATTGGCTCTCTGAACTCATCTACCGAGCTGAAGACATCTCCTACTAATCCTGAGGTCTTCTCTGGGCTGTAGATCTGAACACCTGCGTCAAGAGCAACTGCTGCTGCTACGCATGGTACTGCGAGACCCTTTGAGTGTCTGGTAACGACGTGGTTGCCGTTGAAGACTCCTGGTCCACCGCCTCCATAAATGGAGTGTGAGAAGAAGGAGAATCCGACTGCTGCGCCCTCTACCTTACCGAAGTCACATCCTGGGAGTGAGGTTTCCTTCTCAATGAGGTCGTTGAAGTACAGCAATACTGCTGATACTGACTGTGGGGCTCTCATTGCACCGCAGTTGATGAGTGTTGCTACAAGTGTGCCTGCTGCACAATATGCATTCCACTTTCCGACATCATTGGTCTTGTAGGTAGTATAGCCAGATGCGAATTTCTTATCTGCGCTGATTACCTTATCTGCGATTGCCTTTTCGACACATGCATGGACAGCTGTACCGATTGTACCGGTCTTGCCCAGTGCCTTTACTGTTCCATACACCATGTTGTTTGCATTTAAGCCCTGGTGGGAGAATGCCATTAATCTGTGTCTCTCCTGGTTACCGATTGCGTCACCCATTTCGAATACGGCTGTATTCTCAAGGATTGAGCAAAGGGCGGCTGTGTTCATAGCGCTCTTCTTGCATGTTGCTGCAAGGTGGTTTGCCATGACGTTTCTTAATGTATAGCCAAAGCCTTCATCTTTCTGTGGGATTTCGACGATTGACTTTACGTTTCCGCCTACCATATCAAGTGTCTGTGGGTACTGTCCCCAGACTGCTGACTTAATGGTTGGTGCATCGAACATTCCAATGTTGAACTGGCTTATTATTGCCTGTGTTGTTGCTGATGCTGCGCAGGTCAATGATGATACATATTCTGCTGCTACATCTATTCTTGCAGATGGTACTTGAACGATTAACTGTTTTCCACCGTTTAAGGCGTTTACAACAGTGTCATCTCCGCTGTCTACCTTTACCATATCGGCGACTGCGGCCTGTATTTTTGATGCGTTCTTTACAATATCTAATTTCATTTCTCTACCGGGAATCTTTCTGCCTTTGCCACCGATTGCGGATGTTGCTAAGGTTTTCTCGATTCCTGCTAAGTCAACGGCTGCTGTTCGCTTAATACCGGTGACTATTTTTTTGATAGCGGCATTTCTCATCGGGCTTATGTCGTTAATGTCGACGCCTGATTTGAGTTTTGCTCCTCTGTCGCTATATAGGTCTATTGTGTCAGCCACGTTTATTTACCTCCTAATTTTGTATTTTCCAAGAAATTGCTCACTTGGAATCGATACAACAAACGAGCGACCACAACATGATAGAGTATAGAACCCAAAATAAGATAATTACGTTCTATTCATCCCAGTCACATTGTTTTTTATTGTATCGAACATCCATTACAATCCCTTGTAGCACCTACCAATTCCTTTAAAGTACTTAAAGCTTACGAATCGTTAATGATAATACATTATAAAATAATTCGTGGCGACGAAGCATGGTTTTTAAATAGCAAATTGCTTCTTTTATTATATTTTATCCGCCGCTTTCCACGCTAACATCACTCATTTCAGCGTTACCAGCTTCTTTCTGTTTTTCCAATACTTCGTTTACTTCTTCACGAGTTAATATTTTCTCACCGAGCTCTTTATCCTCAACAGGATTTATTATTTTCAGAACCTCGGTTTTATAATATAGATTTGTCTTATCTATAAGAGCCCAAGTACCTTCTTCGTCAGAAACGATTTCAATTACATTGCCTTTCGTACCTGTATTTATATAAAGTACAAAACTTCCCACATGCAAAGGGTTTCCTGCCGAATCGGATACCTTTATTTCACTCATCTAATCCTTTAATTGTACTGATTACTAATAATTATTACGGTCATAGGCCAATAGGTTTAAATGACTTTCTCACATTTCATAAAGACATGGAAATACTCGCAGACATCGGAGGACGCCCCGGGCATGATTGCCGCGGTTTTTGCAGGTATTGTTATTTCAGGGGAGTAAAAGAAGTCCCTGCTTTCGGGTGTAAGCATTGCCTTCCCTTCCAGAAAGGATGCAATTACTGCACCAGAAATGTAAAAGAGGGCTATTCGAGCTTCAAATCGTTTTCCATGGTGGCGCAGGAAGTACAGCAGGCAATTTTTTTCAATAAGAATGTATCAAAATTCAACGTAAGCGGCGGAGGGGATGTGAGCTGCTATCCAGAACTCAAATCGCTTGTGAAATTCCTCTCGCAATTTAAAAAGCCGATACATCTTGGCTATACAAGCGGAAAAGGGCTGAATAAAGATGATGCTCAGTTCTTCATCAACCACGGCGTAAATGAGGTCACGTTCACTGTTTTTGCTACCGACCCCGAACTTCGGCGGACATACATGAACGACAGGACAGCCGAGGATTCACTTGAAGCGCTTCGCACCTTTGCACAGCAGATTGATGTATATGCCGCTTCCGTGCTCATCCCGGGAGTTAATGACGGCGAGGTTCTTTTAAAAACCTGCAGAGATCTTGAGGAAATGGGCGTAAAAGGTCTCATCCTCATGCGGTTTGCCAATGCAGTTGAGCAGGGTTTGATCCTGGATAATGCCCCGGTGATAGAAGGGGTAATCCCTCATACGCTTTCCGAATTCAAGGCAATCGTTGACAATATAAAGGATAAGTTCAAATTCCGCGTAACGGGAACGCCCCTTTATGACCCTGAAACCGGCTCGCCTTTTGCTATCAGGAATGAACCCGAAGCGCTCTTGAAACTGCCTAGGCTAACAAAAGAGGCTACAATAATAACAAGCGAAGTCGCTGCGCCGTTGCTGGAAGAGATTTTTGGTAAACTCGGCGGGCTGGTAAATATCGTACCTGTGAAAAAAGACGTTGGCTGCCTGATTACCATTGAAGATATAAAAGCTCTTGACCTGTCCCAAATAAAGGAGACTGTTTTATTCCCGGGGAGGGCATTTGTCCATGACCCTGAGATAAAGAAAGTATTGACGTGCGACGGCGTGGATCGATTGGTGCGCAGGGGACCGGACTTGCTGACCGTTGACGGGGAGATGAGTATTTCGATGACGAAGGATGAGGTAATCGCTAAGGAAATAGAGGCTTTTACCGAACTGATACAGATGATAAACGTGCTGGGAACGGCGCCTAAAGAACAGGTTTAATCTTTTTTATCCTTCTCTTCAGGAATCCCGCACACTTTGCATGACTCCGAAAGGTTCAACTTCTCCGCATCCATCGCCCGAGTGCCCTCGGCAAGCACCGCGGCATTGGACAATGACCCCGCAATCAATATGGCATCGAAAATTTCCTCTTTTGTGATACCGAGGCGCTGCGCCACACGGATATGCAGCTTGAGACAGTGTTCGCACCGAAGCGCTGCAGCCACGCCTATTGATATAAGCTCTACCGTTTTCGCATCGAGGCGCTTAAATTCCCGGACTATGGCATTCTCATAGATAACCTTGGCAACAAGCAGCTCAGGCGACTGTTTCATGAAATTCAGGATATACGGTACTTCCCCGTAAACTTTTTCAACCTCTTTCAATAATTCCTCGGCTGCCTCATCCGGCTCTTTTTTCAGGATTTTTTCTATCTTTTGCAATTCCATGTTTCTAATAAAACGATTTCATTCCTATACTAAATAAACATTTGTATTTAGCCATAAAAAATGGATTAGTTCTGTTCAATTCTTTCACCGTATGCAAAATTCGGTTTGATAAAACGGATTCTTATCTTAAGTTTCTCGCCTTTTTTTGCGTTATTTACAAATACAACGAAATCATTAATTTTGGCTATCCCGTCCCCATTGGCTCCAATGTCCTCGATGGTAACTGTATATTCCTCACCCATTTTTACCGCTCCTGAAAGCAATTCCCTTCCGATAATATATATCTCGGCGCTTTGCGCCCGGGAAGCCTCGGGGGAAAATGCTTTCACCTTCACAAAACTCTGCCGTACCTTATCCAGGAAATCGGGAAATAAATCCCCCTGGAACACTTTCACTGCAAATTTTCCTCCGGGCTTTAAGATTTTTCTTGCGCATTCAAGAGCAGAGGTAGCAAGGTCAATCGAACGGGCATGGTCGTAGCTCCAGTTTCCCGTTAGATTGGGTGCCGCATCGCAGATAACCGCATCAGCACCTCCTTTATTAATTTTATCCCTGATTTTTTCAACAGTTTTATCAAGCCGGATATCCCCTTTTATTGTTTCCGCGCCTTCCATCTTCTCAATCGGAAGTATATCCACGCCAACGACTTTTCCTCCCGAGAGTTCCTTTGCGACTTGGAGCCATCCCCCCGGAGCGGCGCCGAGGTCAACTACAGCATCCCCTTTCGTGATAATTTTAAATTTCTCATTTATCTGCTTCAGTTTAAAAGCAGCCCGTGAACGATAACCTTCGTCCTTGGCTTTCTTATAGAAATAATCTCTTCTGTCACGAGGCATTTTATTTAGTCCCTATATACACCCATTGGTCATAAATGCCTTTTTCATCGGTATTGTCGACAAGCTTCCCTTTAATCCCGTTTTTCTCAAGTGCACCTTTTAAAATATCTATTTCTTCCCGCTTATTTACTGTCAGCATGATAAATCCACCAGGTTTCAGAACCTTTACCGATTCGGCCATCATTTTTTCCCATATAGCTTTGTTGAAAGGATATATCGTGCCCAGCATAAAACCGACTATGGTATCAAATTCATTTTCTGCAAAGAATAGAGAAAGCCTCGTTGCATCAAGGACAATCGTCCTCTTCGGGTCAAGAACATGATGCTCAAGCCCCTGGCAAATCTGGCATTTATCATAATCTGTCGCCAGGGGATCGTATCCCATTTTATGAAGGGGCATTGTTGACATACCGTTCCCACAGCATATTTCAAGGATATTCCCGTTGAGTTTATATTTATCCAGTAATCCTTCCAATCTGGCATTGCGGCTTTCAATATAAACCATTTCGTAGGGCTCTTTTGAAATGTGGCAATTTTCACATAACTGCCTGTTTACAAGTTCGATGGAATAATATTCTATGATCGCATTATTAAATTCGGCGGCATTGGTATTGTATAATTTATTAAATTTTAATTCCTTTACGATACTGGAAAATCTCCTGCTGCTCTCATTAGGCGCAGGCTTTGAAGAAATTAGGTTTGTAAAAACTGCCAGGAACTCTTCTGTTTCTTCAGTTTCGGGATTAAAAAGAACCAACCCTATTATATCTCCTTTTTCATCCTTAATCCCGTTAATCCTCGCATCCGGGTCTTTCTGGATGTTCTCCAGGTATTGCAGGGATAACGTATTGTTCTTTAAGGATGCGTAACTTTCTTCAACAAAATATATGCTATCGTTGCCAGGAAGACCTAAAATATCATGTATTAGCATTATCGGATTGGTTCAATTCCCTTCATCCGGTTCATCATCACGGTAACTGGTATCGCCAATCATGGCCGCACTGAGGGAATCTATCCCATCAAGCCATTCAGCTACAAGTCCTTCAGGGATGTCATCAAGGTCTTTTTCCTTGATTTTCCCGCCCGCAAGGATATTTGCTCCGATTTCTGCGATATTTCCAAGCGCAGCCCCCATATTATCCTCTTTTTCAGATGCGATGGCGCTTTTTATCAATTTGTTAAGGGTTTTTGTTTTTTCAAACGCTTTCTCTACATAGCATTCACACGATGCAAAAACACCCATCAATGATAATTGGACGGATTCTATCATCATGTCAATATCCTCATTAACAGGTTCTATTTTTTTCAGGACAATATTTTTAATTTCTGAAATATAGCCAAGAGCCGATTCTTTGCTAATTACGTTCTTGTCGTATTTCGCTATTATTTTCAAACATGCAAGAACCACATCATCTTCCATATATACAAAAACAGCGCCTTTTTGCTGGTCCTCTATCTTAAAACCGCTTTCAATCACTTTCTTTATCCAGTTGTTCCATCTCTCCTGAGTGTAAAAGGGAATTACAATTTTTTGTTCTTGCATGATTTCTCCAATTGTTATAGATAGTACATTAATTTTTGGTCATTTTTTATTTCAGGTGCCCGTCAATTTTTTTACTTTGTTAATTAATTCATTTTTTCCAAAAGGTTTTGTTATATAATCATCGGCTTTTAAAACATGAAGCCCGAGTAATTTATCTATGTTCTGGGCTTTGGCAGTCAAAATAGCAATGGGGAGCGTTGGATATTTTTCTTTGATTTTCCTGAAAACATCCCATCCGTCCATGTCCGGCATCATTATATCAAGAAGAACCAGGTCCGGCTTGGTATTCTCAACTTTATCCAATGCTTCCATACCACGTGCAGCAAGTATAGTTTCAAAACCGCCGCTCTCTAGGACCAATTTAACAAGTTCAAGAGTATCGGGTTCGTCGTCAACCACAAGGACTTTTTTAATTGATGCTTTATTATTCATTCTTTCACCGATTTTGGCAATAAAATATGAAAGGTACTTCCCCTATTTTTACTTTCCGCCCAGATTCTGCCGCCATGGGCCTCAACAATATTTTTTGAAATCCATAGACTCAACCCCGCCCCTTCAGATTTTCGCGTGCTGGATGATTCCACCAGGTAAAACTTATCAAATATCCGAGGAAGGTTTTCTTGGGGGATGCCTATTCCGGTATCGGTTACCTTAATGTGTATGTTATCAGCTTCCTCTTCTGCAGAAATTCTTATCTCGCCTTTTATTGTAAATTTAATGGCATTGTCCAGTATATTCGAAAATACCTCCAACAGCCTTTCCCTATCGCCATTAATGATAAAAGATTCCGGGATATCATTAAATATGGATATATTTTTTATCGAAGCAACGGTTTTCATATCTTCTATGACCTGTACGGCAAGGTCAGAAAGAGGCATCAACTGTGTTTTAAGTGCAAGGGTTCCGGATTCGATAAGTGGAGTGTCGAGCAGCGCCCTGATTAACTTTGACAACCGTTTTGAATTTCTAAGGATTATCTCCACCTTGTGCCTCTGTTCTTCGGTCAGATTCCCTTCGAGCATCAATTCCGAATATCCGATAACTGAAGTAAGCGGCGTCCTGAGTTCATGTGATATATTTGAAAGAAAATTGTCTTTCATCCTGAAAAGTTCCTGCAGTTTTGAATATGTGAGTTTGAGTTCCTCATACGAATCTTTTAATTCTTCTTCAAGTTTTTTGCGTTCCGTTACATCCGTGATGACAGTTATGATTTTTTCGACATTACCATTTTTATCCTTTATTGGTATTTTGCTTGTGTTCGTGTAAATTACTTCGTCAAAATATTGTGTTTTTTCTTCGCTCAGGAATATTTCCCCTGTCTTTATGACGTGCTCATATTCCATATCACGATGTTTTTCTTTCAGGAACGGGAATGTCTCGAAAAGATTTTTGTTTATTACCAGCTCTTTTTTGATCCTGCCTTTGCCGAGTCTTACCAATTCATCATTAACAGCGAGGATATTCATGTTTTTATCAATGACATGGATTGCCAGATTGACATTATTCAGAATTTCTTCGTTAAATTCCTTCAAGTACTTGATGTTTTTATTAAAAGCAATATTTTCTTCTTCGAGCACTTTTTGCTGCGTTATGTCCCTAATTACTAAAATTATATTTGCAATTCCTTTTTTATCCCAGAACAGAGAAAGATTTATCTCAAGGATTTTTCTGTTTCTGCTGGCGTCAATCTCTTGAATGAACCTGACAGGATTTCTTGTTTGCATCAATTTATCTATCGAGCATTCCTCATTTTTGAGAGGATTTGACCCAAAAATTATTTCCATGCAGCTTTTCCCTATTACCTGTTCTTCGTTCAAACCCATTATCTTTAAAAATGATTTATTACTTTTAATAATCTCATGGCTTGTATTTACAACAATAATACCGTCATCAATACTGTCAAACAATGTTTCAAGATATTTTTCAGCAGCCTCGGTCTGTTCTTTTGAAGCTATGATATCTTTGATTCTCTGGTCAAGGTTCAAAGCCATATCATTAAATGTCCGGGCAAGTTCGCCAAGCTCATCGCCTGTACTTATCTCTATTTTCTGGTCAAGTGCACCCTTATTTATCCTGTTTGCTCCTTCAGTAAGCTTTGATATGGGTTCTGTCAGTCTCTTCCCGGTCAGGTATGAAAAAACACCTCCGATAAACAGTGCAGACACCGCTAACAAAATAAGCCTTCTTGATGCTTCAAGTATCTGTGCATTTACCCCGTTTTCAGATAAACCCACATGAATGTAACCAATATTTTTGATAACCGGGGCATTAAATTCATGTATGATTCCCGTTTCCGTATCAATTACAGATTCTTTCATGGTTTTAGAGGGTTTTGTCATATTTTGAAGAGCTTTTGGGAATCCCTTCTCAAAAGTATGCACCAGGACTATCCCTTCGGAATCAGTAAGATAAATATATTCAACATCGGGATAAGTTTTCTTCACATTGTCAAAAGTGTCCCTGATGCTCATTATGTCATTTAAAAGCAATGGATTTGTGACATCATGAGCCACATCAGTAGCCAGTAGAAATCCTTTATCCCGGAAGTCCCCTTCAATTATGCCTCTCTGGATATCCTGTATAACCAGGTAAGACCCTGTTATAATCAGGAATATTATAAACATATTTGAAATAATAATCCTGGAGCGTAAGGTTGTCATTGGTCTTTTTTCCTCATTTCTCTTATGGAATCGTAGGCACAATAAAATATATGTATTTCATAAAGAGGACTTTTTAATAAGTTCCTTGATTAACCATCCCCAGTATTTTATTGCAGCGATTAAACCGAAGGTAAGCCCTATTGCAAAAAAAATATCCCCAACAAAATGGGTATTTTGAAAATTTCCAAAAGATAATGCCTTTATAATAGATCCCACTAACATGAAAAACATACCTATATAATAAAGATAAAAATATTTTTTCAGCCCCATTACTTCACCCAATCGTTTACTGAGAATACTTAAAAAATAAAGCACTATTGTAAACAAAATAATCACAACTGGACCAACAAATCTCAATAATTCAGGAAATAAGCTCATTTTATACCCACCATTTTTCTATACAGGTAAAAACTTACAAGAAAAGAGCTGATCGCGCCCGACAATTCTATTGATTCTTCTAAAAACCTGTTAGTCGCAAAAAATTCAGTCGCTGCTGCAAGAAGAACAAGTATCGGAACCATATAGAAATAATAAAATGTTTTTACGTTGAATTTCTTTTGATAAAACATAGCTATTGCTGTTATGAAAATCATAATGAAACATGCTGCAACCCATGAATATATGTCAACAATGTCTTGTATATCTATCATAGATAGAAATTATTTTTTAAAAGCTTCTACGAAAGCTTCCACAGGTGTCTTTACTGGACTGCCGGATAAAATTCCTGAATATTCCATAAATTGCTGTGTTACCTCAACACCTTTTTCATTGATAATGATTTCTCTTATAGCCTTATCATGGTTGCTGCCTCTCATCTTAAGTACTGATATAGCCTTTCGCATCTCGCTTTTTATCTCAACATATCTCAATAAAATGACTGCATCCATGATTGGTGAAATACCGGTACCTGTAATCTGCGTTGCGCCCGTAAGGTTAGAAGTCTCATTTGTATAAATTGCAGTAATGTTTTGATTTTTTAAAAAATTAACTATATCCTCCATATAGTCAGCTATCGGCATATACTGAGGCAGCATATGTTGAAGTTTTGCTACCCCATCGAACAGCAGGCGTTTGGCTTTTACTTCCTGGATGGCTTCCTCCACCAGTCCTGTCAGGTTATGATTATTAAATTCGAATGCTGAAATTATTTTAAGCATTTTTTTATTTTCATATTCATCCAGATCCCAGCCAAACATTTTCGAATTTTCACGTATTTGCAGGGTTTCCTCTTCAAAGGAGATTATCACACCGGGTTCTTTTTTCAATAACCCATCCATTATGAATTGTGTCCCGATTACTGTTTTGCCTGTTCCGCTGCTTCCTGAAATCAATATGGCAGACCCGCGGCTATAACCTCCACCGGTCATCTTATCCAATCCTTTTATTCCGGTGGATATCCGTTCTTTTAGTATAGCCGTCCTCGCTGGCTTATGCAATCTTGGGAATACTATAAACCCATCTTTTGTTATATCACATGAATGCTTGCCGCCTTTGAATTCCTGTCCCCTCATTTTCATAATATTAAGATAACGAACATTATTCTCATAAAAAGGTTCATTATTGAGATAGATAATACCGTCAACCAGATAGCTAAGAGCGCTTTTAATGAGTTCTTTTTCGGTAAATTCACCCGTCAGTAAAACAAGGGAATTCCATCCTTTCATACTTGCAAAAAAATCATAATAGAACTGGCGCTGTGCGTCTCCATCCAATCCATAAGCGAATACATTCATCGGGTCGATTGCTATCCTGTCCGGTTTAATCGATTCAATGTTCCTCTCTATTTCCTTAATAATGGCATCCGAACCTTTATGGATTATATCAATGTCAATGGGCACATATTTAACATTGCCTTTCCCGAGCAATGAGATATTATAAAAAGAAAATTTGGACATGAAATTATTGATCATTGCGATGGGCTCAGAGAGAGCTGTTATGTACATGCAAACCTCTTCATTTTTTGCAGCATTGAACAGGGATTGCATTGCGAAAGTGGTTTTGCCGGCCCCGGCTGTGCCCGCTATCAAAACAACCGAAGGTCGCAGGAATCCCCCCTCCATTATTTTATCAAGACCGTTTACTCCTGAAGTTACATGTTTCATATTATGACCACAATAGAATCAGCCTAGAACCTGCTTTATCCGTTCCGATGCCTTTACCATTTCGATAAGAACCAATCCCAGACCTGCATCCGGTTTCGTCATGACCAATAGTAAGGCTTTTGGCCCTGCTCCGGTACCTATTATCTTCCCGTTTTTCGATTCCACGATTATCCTATCCGGAATACCCTTCCCGAGTTCCGTTGTTGCAGTCTCTGCAGCGCCAATCATTGTTGCAGACATAGCTACAAATGTCTCTGCATGCTGCTTTTTCGATATGGTTGAACATATAAGTAATCCATCTCTGCTTGCTACTGCGGATTCTTCCACGCCCCCAATATTATTTATATCTTGTAAGATTTTTTCAAGCATTTCTGTTGTTGTCATGATTACCCGGTATATATAATCTTTATTACCACCAATTTAAATACAATTCTATCATCATCATGATTGTGATAATATTAACTCATACTATATTTTATTCCTTGTGGTATATGAACTTTATTGTTTTGACAACATAGCTTGAATTGAGCAATTTCAACTGTCAGATTTTATACAACTTACACACAGTCTATGGCCTTAATCCATATTAAGTTTATAACATTGCTTGAAATGAGCAATATTTCTTTTGTTTAACTATATAAACAATAGATGTGTAAATTGAATATATTAAATCAATCCGGTGATGGAATAAAAAAAATTTTGTAAGGAAGTGAAGCGGAGATGAGAAAAAAAATAGAATCCAGGGATTTACTCCGCCTCGTAATTTGCTCGGACCTTCGAAAAAATCTCCTTACTTGTTTGAATGAAGATAAAAAATCACTAGGCGACCTGCGCGATGCGTTGAATATCAGTTCTACAACTGCCATACATGCCTTAAGGGAGCTTGAAAAGAGCAACCTTGCTTTTCAAGATAGGGATAAAAATTATGCGCTTACAAAGATTGGCAGGATTCTAACCCTGAAAGTTGCAGATTTCAGTAATGCTATAGATGTTTTAAAAAAACATGAAAGATTCTGGCTTGATCATGACCTGACCGGAATTCCAGAGCATCTGATGGAAAAGATAGGATGGTTAAATGATTCGGTTCTTATAAAAAACACCGAAACCGAAATATTTAAAGTCCATTCAAATTTCATAAATTTATTGAAAAATTCTAAGGAAATTAAGGGAGTTTCTCCTTTTTTAATTCCGGAGGTTGCAGTTCTATTTGAAGAGCTGATATTTGAAAAAAACATTGATTTTCAGCTTTTATTAACAAGAGAAGTATATGAAAAAATAGATAAAGAAATTATAAAAAATATTCTTGCCGAAAAGAATTTAAAATTTAAATTATATATATTGAAGGGAAATGTTAAGGTTGCTTTTACAGTAACTGATTACTTCTTATCACTTGGGTTTTTTCAAAATGATGGGTCATATGATTTTAGCACCGATCTATTAAGTTATAATAAAAAAGCGATTGATTGGGGAAGGGAATTATTTGAATATTATGTTAATTTTTCTGAAAAAGTTGTAATCGTTTAACTCTTAAACTTTGGATTATACGCACATCTCCCAGCATGGGCTATAAAATAGTCTTATAAATTTGATTGTGGAGAGGCTTGCTTCAAAGCCTGTGGGCAGGCTAAATGATAAAAACTTTTCAAGAAAATAATTCAGGGAATAATAGGACGGTGAGAGATTTGGCATCTATGAGTCTATAAAAAATGCAATGCTTGAATCTTCAATAGATTATATGAAAAAAGGAAGCAAGCCACGCATTTACAAAGCACCTAAAAATGGTGCGTATTTTTATCGGTGAATATTTAAATATAAATTTTAAATTTTTTAAATTGGAAATAATTGTAATAATACACAATGGAGGATGAATTAAATGTCAGTAGAAGAATACAATATAAGTTCGGAATCGTATGTAAACAAAGCATTCAGGTCAACCGGTGCATGGTTGGTCTTCAAAGAGTTATTTATATATATATATTTAACTTTCAATAAGTTAATAGCCTTCTTGATGAAGAGTTCTTTATATATAGCTATGACGGCATTTTTACTACCTTATTTTTCTTTTTTGTTATACCATATAAGAGCTAATTTTAGTTTGCTCTTCGCTTCTTCTCTCTGTATTTTTTCCATATACAGTCTGAATAAACTTTCAGATATAAAAGAAGATTTAATAAATAATCCAGAGAGGGTAGGATTTATTAAAAAATATAAGATTATTATTATTTTTGCTGTAATAGCATCTTTTGCAGCTTCCATATTGATATCTTTTTTACAAAATCCTTTTTCCATAATAATAATGCTATTTCCTTTTATAATGGGTATTTTTTATAGTATTAAAGTCTCTAATATTAGACTAAAAGATATTGTTGGAATAAAAAATTTTACAGTTGCTGTATCCTGGGCTGTAATCGGGACTTTTGTACCATTAGCAGTATATTTTAGTGATTATATCCTGATGGTTTTGGTTTTTTACTTTTTTTTCATACGAGTCTTTCTCGGTTCTATCGTATCTGACGTAAGAGACATTGAAGGTGATATGGCAAGCGGGGTAAGAACGATTCCTGTAGTTTTTGGAAGGAAAAAAACAAAGATCTTTTTGCTACTTCTTAATTCAACTCTCTTGCCATGGCTTGCATTTTCATATTTTTCAGGGTATTTCCACGGCTATTTTATTGTTTTGGTTTTCTTCATTATTTACGGATACTGGTATATCCTGTATTTTTGCAGAGAAGGTATAAAAATAGGGAAATCTCTGGATTTGTTCGTAGATGGTGAATGGATACCGATTGTAATCCTTGCATTAATATTGGGTTAGGGGGCGAATACTCAGACGATTGATTCCTATTCAATATAAATAGCCGGCCTCATGGGTGCAGCAAACCGGCTTTTTCCCTGCGGGTCATAAACGGGTGCATCCGCACTCGTTATCTCAATCTGGCAATCAATAGCCCTGCCCAAGAACTCCCTTGCTTCATTCAAAGCTGAAATCTCATCAAAATCCACATCTATCAACGAATTCATCAATTCCGCATCCATACCCTGGATGTCAGTGATGACCTTTTGCGCATATTTTGGTATTTCCTTCGCATAAGCGCGTATCGCTGGGTCGCTCATGAGTGTATTCATGAGGTTTTTCATATCAAGAGAATTTTCTTTTTTCATCAAGATGGCTTTTTTCAGAACCGCTTTTTTCCATGATGCTGCAGTGTACAATACTATCCTTTTTGGTTTTATCTTAATAAGACGGATTATTTCTTCTATATCTTTGAGGATGTTGCTTGTTATCTCTTCAGCAAGTTCCGCTCCCTTATCAATAAGCGACGGGTCTGCTTCGGGGTATTTCTCATAAGAGATGAATTTCCCGCCCGATTCCTCTTCAATTTCATCGCATATGTGGGGCGTAAAAGGCGCCATCAATCTTATCCAGGTGTCAAGGACCTGTTTCCTGGCTGCGCTTCCACCCCTGCGTTCATACCATTTCATATCGTTCATGAGAAGGTAAAATGCATTCTGGACTGCCCTTCTTGTCTGCATTTTATTAAGCGCATCCGTAGTTTCCTGTATCCTGTATTGTAATTTGCTAAGCATCCATTTATCAATGAATTTTAAATCTCCGCCATCATCCGTGTTTTCATTATGGATTATGTCGAAAGCGGTTTTATAGAATCTTTCAATCTGTTTCCTGGTGGATTCCACATCAGCCGCGCGCCAGTCTGCATCCTGGACATGTTCTGCAGTGCTCAGGATATAAAGGCGCGTGATATCTGCCCCGAATTCCTTAACTGCAGATTTCAATGTAAGCAGAGGCCCTTTTGATTTACTCATCTTTTCGCCTTCAAGCGATACAAAACCATTGATGGCAATCGCGCGCGGCCAAAGGGTTTCCGGGAATATCGCTACATGGTGGAAAAGGAAAAACAACAGGTGATTAGGGATCAAATCCTTTCCTGAAGTACGCAAATCGACAGGATACCAGTACATGAAATCATTTCTGATCCCTTCGATGACGCTGATATCTATCCCGGTCTTTGCTGCCGTATTTTCAGGTGTGCCCTCACCGAGCAGGCAATAATTGAAAAACTCATCTTCCAATTGTTCGGGTTTGAACTCTTCAAGGTATTTTGCAATAATATAATAACTCATGTAGATTGTGGAGTCGCCAAGGGATTCTATCATCCATTCCTTATCCCATGGTAGTCTTGTTCCCAGGCCTTTTCGCCGCGCGCATGCCTTATCTTTTAACCAGTCAACCTTATTTTCAAAATCCACTCTCAGTTCAGGCGGAATTATCTGCATGCCGGCAAGGCATTTATAGACCTGTTCTTTCCACGATGGTTCTGAGTAATTCAGGAACCACTGGTTCTTGACCATTTTTATAACGCATGTCGTCCCGCACCTGCATACGACAGGCTGCTCGCTGAATTCATAGAAAACATCTGCAATCCCCAGTGAGATAAAGTCGCGGGTCATGACATCTTTTATTTTGGAAACCGCCATGCCTGCATATTTTCCTGTGGTTTCTGTCAGCACGCCGCCATGAAATTCCCGCCTGTAAACGAGTTTGGTCGCTTCTTCAGCCTTCGAGTCGTTCTGGTCTTTGACTTTTAGTTCATTGACCACATCGACAGCAGGGTATTTTCCGTATTCAGGTACCTTGATCAGGGAAATGAGCGGAATCGATGAAACATCTTCGGTTATGCCGTACTTTGATAAATCCGCACCTTTTAAATCACGAAGCGCAAGATAATCGTAAGGCGCATGGGCAGGCACGCTCATGACGATACCGCTGCCATTTCCCGCACTCACAAACGAAGCCGGCAATATCAAAACGTTGGAACCCGTGACCGGGTTTTTCACTTTTTTGCCTATTAATTCCCCGGCGCTGACATCGCCTTCAAGCTCCACGTTTTTATCCGTAAATTTAAGCTTAAGATATGATTCGTTGCTGACTATCCATGTCTCATCGTTCACCTTAACCCTCACATGATGATTTTCCGGATTAACCCACAGGTTCGTCACCCCGAATACGGTTTCAGGGCGCAGTGTGGCGCAGGGAAGAATATCGGTACCGAGTTTGAATTTGATGAGAGTATAATCTATTATTGTGGCATCCTCGCCTCTTAAGATATCGTGGTCTTCAACAGGATTTTCATCATGGGGGCACCACCTGACAGGATGCGCACCCTTTACCACCTTATTTTTGGAATGGAGAAGGTTGAACTGCCATGTTATGAATTTCTGGTAATGCGGGTCTGTAGTCGTGAATTTTCGTCTCCAGTCGATTGAAAAACCGATGCTTTTCATAGCCGCTTCATCTTCCCTGCTGAAATATTCCACGATTTGCTCCGGGGTCTGTATTTTATCAAGGACGTCAAGGGGTATTTCATGGAGCTTATTATAAACACGAATTGTCTCGGGGTCCTTTTTCTGCATCTGTTCTGCAAGCCCCACTATTGGCGTTCCCGTGGCATGGAAACCCATCGGGAAAAGAACATTGTAGCCCTGCATGCGTTTGTATCGCGCAATCACATCGCCTATCGTGAACGTCCTGGTATGACCTGCATGAAGGTTCCCGTTTAAATACGGGTATGGTATCGTGATAAAAAACTTTTTTTCACTATTTTGATCAGGATCGGCCTCGTATATTTTTGCCTCAGCCCATTTACGATGCCATTTTTCCTCTATTTCTTTCGGGTCATACCTTTCTTTCATGCGCCCTTTTGCACAACCTATGACTAAAAAGCTTTAACGGTTTGGCTCGACTTTATAAACAACCACATCCCCGTATTCGAATGCCCTGGAAAACATTTCAGGATTTGAATCAAAAAGCTTCGGGCTTCCGTATCTTTTTGCCTCAACCTCGCCAAAATAAATATAAGATACATTATACTTCCTCAAAAGCGAGTCAACTTCGCCCGGATTAGAGGAAGTATATATGATATTCACATCCGAAAAGCGCGTATTTATTTGCGTATAGTTCGACCTCCAGTTGATTTCGTGTCCTCCCCATCCTATCACTGTGGGAAGACCGGTAAATGCGGTTATATAAGTATTCCAGGTGTACGTTTCACCGCTTGCCTGCAAAACCACTGGCTGCCCCGTAATATTCCTGAACCATATAATAGCTGCGTAATCCTGCGGATGCTCATTTTTTACATACAATTCCCCGTCAAGGGTTGGTTCTCCCCTGAACATTCCCGATTTTCCGATAGTGGCAAATACCGGATATACGGAAACCATCAGGATCAGGATTATTGCAAAAGTGCCCCATATCTTTTTTTGGGAAAACGAGTCCCTGAATTGGAATATTGCATAGCCCGCAGGAACAGCCCATAGAATCCAGTTGTCAAGATATAATTTAAATACCGTATTTAATCTTATAAAGGCGGGATTTGCGCTTCCAAGTTCATCTTTTATATAAAAAAGTTCGCAGAATAATGATAATAGAATGCCTGTTATTATCAGGATTTTCACAAAAACCCCGGGCTCATCCTGTTCTTTTAAAAATGACAGGATTGACAGGATTAGCAACGGGGCAAGTAAAATCAATAATTCAAACTTCAATGCTAAGGAGAGAATAGAAAGCAAAATGAGGGCTGTTAATAGATACAGCGGTCTGGGAAATGTTTTTTTTGATTTCGGCATGACAAACCTGGAAATCAGGTAAAGAAACAATCCATAAATAACGAGATAATATACAAGCTGCGTCCGTCCGCCTGTTACGAATAAAATGGTCTTATCGAGATTATATGAAATATGATACGGTAGATAGAGAATATAACTGAATACAGCCATAGCGACTATTGCCATGATTGTTTTTAAATACTGTTTTGATGCGGCGGGCTTTGCATTTCCTTTTGATAAAAATAAATTAGCACAGATAACAAAGACAGACAGAACCATGTAAACCGGGTAATCCCATGTATTCAATGGATACAGGAAGCCTACAGCCAATCCAAGCGCCAGTACCGGAATAATCTCAAGTTTTGTGGATTTGAAGATGTTGAGCAGAAGAAGAAGAACAAGAAGCTGGAAAGTGATGGATATCATGTGGGCATGGACGTCGCCCTGTAGAAAACTGAAAAACGGGAACTCGTTAATTGTATCTGGAATGACACGCGAGCTTGGCCAGTAATTAAATGACATGATGTTATCTATCACATTATTTTTGTTGATCAACACATCCATTAACTGGAAAAAACCCACAAGGTTTCCTGCTATTGTTACAAGAAATGCAGTAATAATACCGTACTTCATTTTTTCTGTAAGGTTATATCCAATCCCCAGCGCTGTTGTAAAAGCCAGGGCAAAAAATGAGGCGGTTGCAAGGTTGAACGATATCGATGGCAAAACCGCGGTGAGCTTTATCAAATCAGCTACAACGAGGTAGCCGAAATAATAATAATACATTACCGTACCTGACATCCAGGGGTCCTGCGGCGGGAATTGTGCGGTTCGAAGCAGCCCGTTAATAAACGACATATCCATAAATTTCTCACCGCCTGTCCAGTAAATATCAGGGCTGTATGCGCGGATTATCGCAAAAGCGAGAAAAGCCGCCGCAAACAGGAGTTCAAATTGGATTAAATACTTTTTATCAACCCGGGGTTTTCCCTTTACAAGACAGATTACGAATGAACATGCCCCGATAATCACCAGGGAAATCAAAACTGAAGAATAAGAGTATCCGGAAAATATTGAAACAATCCAGCTAATATACGTCAGGAGCAATAATCCGAGAGGTTTTGAAAGTGAGTATCCGTTGTCTTTTAAATTCCGGGCAAGTTGAGAAGCGATAGGAAAGGCTGCCAAACCCACTATTTCTAAAACCAGCCACCAGATTAAGATATCAATCAGGTTTAATCCCATAAGGCAACATCACAAGCGCTTAATCCTATTTCCAGATATATAACGAACATGGTATCATATGGGACTGTGAAAACCTTAGCGAAAGTGACATAGGCACCTAGAAGATTAAGAAACCAGAGGCGTAAACTTTATTTAATGACACGCTAAAATGCAGGTTGGGTATATCGATGGAAGACAAAGTAGATGCAATAATAAAAGGGAAGGCAAAACCAAAGCTCTCATATTATATTAGTCCACAATGGATAAAAATAGCATTAATTATATTTTTGCTATTTGTAACGTTAGAGGCGTTCGGGTTAGTGTGATGACAAAATCGCCACTCTGAGGGCACGAAAGGGATAAAGTAAAAAATAAAGAAAAAAAATTAAGCCATTTATTTTTCCTTTGATTCGGTGTTTACTTTCATTGCCGGATACAGCGGGCAGTAGGCAAGTGCCGCAGTAACCAGCATCATTATGCCGAGAAGTCCTGCCACGTACATTACAATTCCCGAAACCATGCCTGTCGCAACTGCATACAACAGGACTATCCCGATAACAACCCTTACAATACGGTCAACCATTCCAGCATTTTTTTCCATAATTCCTCCTGTGGAGTTTCCATAGATACTCCAGGGGATGCATGAAATCGTATGATATAAAAGGGTTTCGGGGAGAGTATTTATTAAATTATATGGATAATATTAGCTAAAATCGGCGCGGGTGCTTTCACATAGCTACAAAATCAAAGTGAGTCATAAACTCAAATTTCCTTCCCTGTGACCCCATCAATTTTCAGGTTTCTATTTTCCAGGTTTACAAACCATATCGGGTAGTAAAAAACCTCAAATTTTGTTATGTCAGTATCATCTTCCAGACCCTTTATTATTTTTCGCAAAATATCCTCTGTAAGTACCTGTTTATTTGTTCTTCCGGAAATTTGCTGGATTTCAGGGCGGATTAAAGATTGCTTTAAATCAGGGGGTTCAAAATTGATAAGAAAAGAATACATTTTTAATTTTCCTTCTTTTGAAAAAGTTACCATCTTTCTCTCCTGCAGATGGTGTATTATAGTTCTTATTGTCGTCTCGGACAGCTTGGTTTTAAGTTCAAGATCCCCGATTGTAATTTTTTTATTTCTATAAATTTCCAGCAGAACCCTTATCTCATTTTCATTTAAACCGATTAATTTAGAAATACCTGTTGAGTATTTTAATCCATATTTAATATCCACAAATTCGCCACTTACAGAATCTAATGTAAGTGAATGCGAAGTAAGGCTCTTCGTGATAAATCCCTCCGGAGCAGTTACTTCAACCCGGACAAACGGATGATAGATAAGCTCGATGGATTTCACATGCTCCTTTTCCCCGAACAGCCAGTATTTTTTCTTTCTTTTACCATTAACTACAGCTTCTATCTGCTCTTTCGAAATTTTCGCCTCAACTCCTTTTAATTTTCTCTCTCCAGACTCGTAAAACTCTTTTACTCTCTCCTTCTCCTCTCTCTTCTCAGGTATTCCTGCAAAGCCCAAACTTGTTTTTAACTCGGTAATTTTGCCTGTAGCCTTTGGAATCAGTTTCGGGGTAAGACCTTTGTGCTGTGTTATTCTCTGGACGGTCTGCATCCTGGTTTTTTCTTTCACCACATTCCCCATCACAAAAAATTCGCCGGTGTTCAATTTAGGCAATAGTTCCAGTTCTTTCCTGTCAACAAAAAACAAATCTACCGCTTTTAAATCGTTCTCTGTTGTTAATTTTCCGATAAACTGGTTTCCGCACTGGGACAGGACATTCTTATTTACAAGCGAGGGTCTTTGCGTCGCGACAAGCAAACCCAAACCCCGTTTTCTCCCTCTTTTTGAAATCTCCTCGATATTCTTTAAGGAGTCTTTGCTTTGCGGAACAAACCTGTCAGCCTCCTCGATGATCAATAAATACGGCTGCTTTACCTGGCTTTCGATTTCATATAATTTACCTGCAAAATCAGAAACAAGTTTTCTTTGATCCAGTACATCCGAAACATCTAAAATCAAAGAGACATTATCTTTTATTGATTTTGTTATGAGGTCATAGAAATCAAGGTCTATGCTTACATCCGCTTCTTCCCCGCCAACCCATAGCAGTTGGAACTTTTCTTTCAAAGAGAAATACTCCCCTTCCGTATCAACTATACAAAAAGCGATATTATTTTGCAGCAGTTGTTCGCAGAGTACGGCTATTAAGTAGCTTTTACCGCTCCCGCTCTGGCCTATCACGCACGTTCTTCCTGTAACAAATTCCTGTGCATCTATGAATACGTCTTTTGTATCCATTTTTCCAGTAAGAAGCTGTATTTTTCCAGTCATAGAATCGTATGAGACATTTTCTTAAATTTTGATAGGTGCTTCAGCAATAGGGCAGCCCAATGCTATTCTAATGATAATCCCGGTCGTTCCTCTTATTGAAAGATGATTTGTTCATCATTATATATAAATCGGTAGTGTATCAATCCCAGAGGAATTCATACCATAACCTGAATATCTGCGACCCCATCCCGAAAATATCCCTTATTACATTGACTTTTGAGGCGCCGCCGTGCCGCCATTCTACCGGGAATTCTTTTATCTTATATCCGGCACGCTGCGCCCTGACAAGCAGTTCCGTATCCCAGAACCAGTGAGTATCCTTAACGGTATCCATGAGCGCAAAAAGAGACTGGCGTTTGAAGGATTTGAAACCGCACTGGTGGTCATATAGTTTTGAACCCAGCATGAGCCGGACGAGAAAATTATAACCTTTGCTTGCCAGACCCCTCTTAAAAGGTCTTTTGACATTGCTCTCGGGAAGCATGCGCGAGCCGGTGGCAAAATCATAACCTTCGCGGATTGACTGGACCAGCTCTCTTAGATGTTTCATGTCCGTTGCAAGGTCAACGTCAATGTCGCACAGGATTTCTCCCCTCGATGCCCTGAAAGCACGTACCATTGCGCGCCCCCTCCCCTGTCTTTCATCCGAGTGCAGGTGCACTATAAAATCGTATTTCTTTGCAAGAGATTCGGAAATCCTGTCTGTCCCGTCTTTGCTTCCATCCTCGGCTATTATGATTTCAAATGACGGCGTTATTCCACGAAGGGCAAAAGATGTTTTTTCTACAGCATCCTCTATCCTTCCCGCTTCATTATAGGCGGGCAGGACAACTGAAACTTCTATGTTATCCATTGTTCCGGATTTTAATGAAGGTGTTTTATTTCATTCCATACACATTCTTTTTCCGCCGTTCGATTGTGTCTTTCAGCCTGTCGCGGTCCGAAAAAGGCGGTTTTACCTCTGCAAGTTTCTTCTCTTCCCTTGCTGGCGGCTTGCGTTTCCGGGTTTCCCATACATTATCGTATATCTCTGACATTCTAAACTCACCTGTTCAGCACAGTGTTTGTATCTCAATTATCTTCATTCTTAATAAAGCGGAGGTATGCTAATAAGTTTCTTTCTCAGGCATGATATTTTTAATCATCCAGTTAACTCCGCCAATGACGCCATTTTTCAAAACACCTATATTTTCTATTTCAATTTCGACATTGTCGCCAACCGTGAGTTCACCAACGCCCGGCGGTGTGCCGGTCGCAATTATATCCCCGCGTTCAAGCGTCATGACTCCTGAAATGAATTCGATTAACTGCGGAACACCGAAAATAAGATTGGCAGTGCTTGATTCCTGTCTCAATTTGCCATTTACCCGGCTTCTAATACGAAGATTGCTGACATCCTCAGCCGGGTCTGTTATAAAAGGACCCACGGGAGCAAAGGTATCAAAACTTTTGGACCTTGTCCATTGGGCATCTTCCTTCTGTACGTCCCTTGCAGTTACATCGTTAAAACATGAATATCCCATTATTATGCTTGCGGCGTCGGCTGCCCGTACGTTCTTGCATCGTTTTCCGATTATTACTGCAAGTTCTGCCTCATAATCCAGCCGCTTAACATTTTCCGGATAAACTATATTTTCCATATGACCTATTACCGCAGAGGGGGGCTTTAAGAATAACAAAGGATTTTTGGGAAGGGGCATGTTTAATTCCTTTGCATGGTCTTTGTAGTTGAGGCCCACGCAGATTATCTTGCTTGGCTGTGCCGGGGGTAGCAACTGAAGTTCTGAGATTACAAAAGTATCGCTATACAGCCCCCTGTCAACAATGACGCGTTCCCCTTTTACATCGCCGTAAAATACCTCATTCTCGAATTTGAACCTTCCAATCATACGCTTTTTTCCTCCATCGTTTTTCCTTTCAGCAGGTATTCTTTTTTCGGTTGCAGACATGAATATCTGGCTTTACATATTAATATTTTGATTGGGTCTTGATATAAAATGTTTTAATGGAAAGCTTTATACATAATGAGCATAATTATGATAATCATGGTATGTTTGTTATCATACGGAGGAATAAATGAAATGAAGATTGTTCACGTCCAATCGGTACTGCCATATGAAGATGTCATGGCGCTGAAGGAAAAAACCGGAGAGTCCTCTGTCAAAGAAGCAATCTCAAAAGCAGTGTATCACTATTTGGAATATGGCGCTGAAGAATAACATGAACAAAATTCCCAGGTATTTTTCATCTGTTAAGATTAAAAACCAGCAAACTGAGCATCTGGACATCTCACTTGGGTTTGAGAAAAACGGAGCAATGAGATTGTGTTTCCAGGACACTGCGGAACTGGAACAGGATTCTAATTATATTAATGAAACCGCTTATCCCAACAGCGGTTTAATGTTATATGGGAAATATTCGATGTGGCTTTCCATGTTTTCAAGACATGTGAAGCGATCTTTTGAAGATGATGAAATAGAATAAAAAGCCATATGTTGGGGGATTGGTCATCCCCCACACCTCAATTTTTTTTACAAAAAGATTTTATGGATTAACCGGCTATTAGGATTTATGGCAACAATAGCGATATTGATAGGTTCCGAATCGGACAGGGGGATTGCAGAACGTTCTGCAAAAGTGCTGGAAACTGCAGGAGTTGATTATGAGATACGTGTCCTGTCGGCGCACAGGAATCCCGTGGAGCTTGAAGATTATATTAAAAAAAGTGATGCAAGGGTTTTCATAGCAATAGCGGGATTGGCTGCCGCCCTCCCAGGAGTAATCGCCTCGCGGACAAAAAAGCCTGTCATCGGCGTACCTGTTAGTTCAAAGCTCGGAGGAATGGATGCCCTTTTATCCATAGTCCAGATGCCAAAGGGTGTGCCGGTTGCATGCGTGGGAATAGATAACGGTGAGAATGCTGCATACCTTGCCCTCAGGATACTGGGGAAAACCTAGAGAAATAAACATGAAGAGGATTGTCCCGCAGAAAATCGAGCGCTACTGCAGAGAAAATTCAACCCCTGAGTCCCGGATTTTGCGTGACCTTGTGGTTGAAACTTATAAAAATACGGCGTTCCCGGAGATGCAGGTTGGACACCTTGAAGGCGCATTCCTGCGGATGCTCGTCCGGCTCGTTAGGGCAAGGCGGGTTCTTGAACTCGGGACATTTACAGGTTATAGCTCGCTCGTCATGGCAGAAGCGCTTCCCGAGGATGGGAAACTGGTTACATGCGATATCGACCCCGTGGCAACGGAAATCGCAAAAAAATACTGGAGCCGCAGCCCGCATGGGAGGAAAATCGAACTGAAACTCGGTCCCGCGCTTGAAACGTTAAAAACAATTGATGGTGTCTTCGATTTAGTTTTTATCGATGCTGACAAGGAGAATTATATCAACTACTGGGAATCGTGTATGCCAAAAACCCACCCGGGAAGTTTATTTGTTATCGACAATGTGCTCTGGAGCGGTGATGTCCTTTTACCAAAAGATGAAACCGCCAGGGCTATTTCGGAATTCAACAGGCATGTCTATAGCGACAGCCGTGTAGAAGTTGTAATGCTCCCTGTCAGAGATGGAATAACTCTTGCGTGGAAATTTTAAGCCATTTTCTTCAATCAATATCCAGGGAAAGACTTTTGTATCTCAATGAGAAATCAATTACTAACTGATTTTAGTGAGCGGAAACATGGAAACACAGGATAAATACATCCCCGGGGTATGTAATATCGGAAGAACCGAGACAAAAAGAAGAGCACAGGCCGGCTGGATCGGCCTGATCGTGACGATTATTCTTTACGCCTCGCTTGTATATCTCGGGTTGCCGCGGGTACTGCGCCTTGTTGTATTTTTCCCTGCAATGATGACCGCAGTTGGTTTCCTGCAGGCGCGCATGCATTTCTGTGCTTATTTCGGTATGCGGGGCGTATTTAATTTTAGCGATGAAATTGGCAAAATGGAAACAGTTGAAGAGGAAGATTTCCGCGCCATGGATAAAAAGAGGGCGCAGCATATCATCATTTACTCTGTCATCATCGGGATAATTGCTGCTATTGCGGCTTATTTTTTACCGCCGTAACGGCAGAAATTAGTTAAAACCAAACAATGAAACTATCCGTCTTATTTATCTTGCTACAAGGACGGTGCACTTAGCTTTCCTGACCACGGCCTGCGCCACGCTTCCGAGTTCAGGGTTGATCTCTGTTTCCCCTTCGCCGCCTATGACAATTGTATGCACCCTGTACTTATCAGCCGCATCCAGTATTGCCTGCGCTATAATCTCTGCCCGTGCTCCCATCTTCGGCATTCGCTGCATGCTGACTCCGACCAGCATTTTCTGGATAGCGACGCCCATTTCGGCGCCTGTTTCCAGCACGCGTTCCAGCACTTCCTCGCCCCGCGCAACAAGTTCCTCGCGCTCTGAATCCTTGCGTGCTACGGCTACATAGATAGCAGCCATGCGGATATTATACGATTGTGTGATTTTCATCGCAGCGATCTCGGCTTTTCTTGCGCATGCCGTGCCGTCGGTAGCCAGCAGGATTTCGTATCGTGTCATGGATTAACCTCTGTTTTTGTTGTTTTTTGCGGAAGCTTATCAATCGCAACCATGATGCCGAATATCACTGCCTGCGGCCTTGGCGGGCATCCGGGGATGTAAACGTCCACGGGGATGTATTTATCAACACCGCCACCGCTTGCGTAAGTGTCCCCGAATATGCCGCCGTTGCATGCGCATGAACCCATAGCAACCACAAGTTTGGGGGATGGCGTGGCATTATAGGTCTTAAGGAGCGCAAGTTCCATGTTCCGCGTGACAGGACCTGTGACCAGGAGCATATCAGCATGACGCGGGGAAGCTACTATGTGGATACCGAATCGTTCAATATCGTAAATGGGATTTGACAGTGAATTTACCTCGACCTCGCATGCATTGCATGAGCCTGCATCCACCTCGCGTATGTGCAGCGAGCGCCCGAAGATTTTCTTTATTTTATCATTAAGGCGCTGCCCCATTATCTCGGTTTCATCCTCGACTGTCATATTTTCCCCCGGATACTTGTAAGAAGGTCTTCTTTTGTCTTTGACGCAAGTTCGTATTCCTGTGTGAGCCTGATTGCGCCTTCCGGGCATGCCTCCTCGCATCTTCCGCAGAATATGCATCCGCAGTATGATAATGTAAGGATTTTTTCACCCCTCTCTTCGGTCAGCCATATCACGCCGGGCGGGCATACTGCTACGCATTTACCGCAATAATTGCACTTATCCGACAGGAGCTCCGGTTTCCCGCGGAATCCCGCTGGCGCAATGTCTGGAATTGCAGGATATTTTGTGGTTTGCGAGCCGGTTTTAAGAGTTTTTTTCAGGATATCAAACATTTTCTCACCTACATATCATTGCCGGAATACGATAAGCTCAGGCTCTTGTTGACTATCGGGAAGTCCGGGACGATATTATCAAGCACTGCATACTCAATCGCGAGCCAGTTGCAAAACGACGGGTCCCTGACCTTGCACCTTACAATCCTGTTGTTTTCTATCATGACCCAGTAAAGCGTTTCTCCCCTCGGTGCTTCAGTGTATCCCAGGGCATAGCCGTCGGGAATTTCTCCGACATTTATTTTTATATCGCCTTCGGGAAGCGACCAGAGCGCCTGCTCTATTAATCCTATGGATTCGCATACTTCATCTGCGCGCACAAGTGTTCGTGCATTCACATCGCCCGCTTTTTGTACGGGGACTTTGAAATTGAATTCAGGATATGCTGCATACGGATGGTTGCGCCGCGTATCCCTGTCGATTCCAGAAGCGCGGGCTATCGGTCCCACCACATGCAATCCTTTTGCGGTATCATTGTAAATCCTTCCTGTGGTTTCAATCCTGTCAACAAGTGACGGTATCCCCATAAGGTACTCAATCAGCTCCCTGAATTCATGCTGTATTTCTGATAATTTGAGTAAAATCTTATCTTTCTTGCCGCCGATGTCGCGGCGCACGCCGCCGATTGTATTCATGCCGCGAAGAAGCCTGCTTCCCGTTACTTTTTCGTTTAGCTGCAATATTTCTTCCTTAAGCCTGTTGGCATGAGCCGCGCCCATGGCATAAGCCACATCGGTTGCAATCCCGGCTATGTCCCCGAGATGATTATACACGCGTTCAAGTTCGAGAAGAACAACCCGTATATATTTTGCCCGGGCAGGAATTTCAACACCTGCTATTCTCTCAACAGCCTGGCAGAAGGCTACCGCATGCGCTGCTGAGTTGTCGCCTGATATCCTTTCAGCAAGGAACACGGCTTTATCGAGGGATATGTTCTCAAACAGTTTTTCCACACCTTTATGCGTGTAGAAATGCCGTATCTCAAGATTGATTATGGGCTCGCCTGCAACGCTAAACCTGAAATGACCGGGTTCGATTACCCCCGCATGCACAGGTCCCACCGGAATTTCGTAGACGCCTTCACCCTCAACCCGCCTGTACACATATTCACCCTCAACGCGCGGCGGTTTTGTCTTTATGTCAAAATCTTTCCGCAGAGGATACACTCCTAGCGGCCAGTCCTCGAAATGCACAAGCCGCCTCGGGTCCGGATGACCGACAGGTACCAGGCCGAACATGTCCTGTATCTCGCGTTCATACCAGTTGGCTGCGGCGATTTTATGAGTAATGGAATTGTATTTTGGGGATTTTTCATCGACATTTATTTTTATTATAATGAACGCATCGCCTTTGTCAATAGAAAAAACATAATGGACTTTGAAACAGCCTTCTTTTTTTCTCTCGTCGGTTGCGAAAATTGAAACAAGGGGAATATCCAGATGGTGGTAAATATGGTCGCATATTTTTACATTTGCTTCTTTTTTTACGGTGAGATATGTTTCGTTGCGCGAGGTTATTTCATCAAGAATATTACTGCCGAATTCCTTTTTTAAAGCCTCTATGGATTCCCTGTTCATCATATCACCTTATAACCGCCACGACTTTCATTATTATATCATAAAAGAACGGAGGGATATAAACGCCAAGCACAATGACAAATACGATTAAAATCGACATTGCTGCAAGGTTCCACCTGCTCACTTCACCTTTTGTAATTCCGGGCTTTGGCGTCCCGAACACCATCTTGCTGATATTGTTGAAAAAGCCTGCAAATATCATAATCAGGAACAGCAGGAATAATAATGATGAGACAAAATGACCCTGCAGGAACCCGGCTGCAAGTATTGTAAATTCGCTCAGGAATATGCTGAAAGGCGGCGAACCCGTGATTGCAAGCGAGCCAATAATTAACATCGGTCCTGTTACGGGCATTGATTTCACTATCCCGCTGACTTTATCTATCTCCTTTGTTTCATGCTTCAAAAGGACATTCCCCGCCCCGAAGAACATGAGGGATTTTGTCATTGCATGGTTAAACATATGAAGAATGGCTCCGAATATTCCGAAAACTCCGCCAAAACCGATACCGAGTGCAACTATTCCCATGTGTTCAACGCTGCTGTAGGCAAGAAGCCGTTTATAGTCTTCCTGCAAAATGATAAAAGGAACTGCGATACCGAGAGACAGAAGCCCGAATATTATCAGGAGATTGCTTGTAAACCCGACACCGACGGATTTTGTGGCAATCGCATAAAACCTGATGATGCCGTACATGGCGCAATTAAGAAGCACGCCTGAAAGAAGCGCGCTGACAGGCGTTGGGGCTTCGCTGTGTGCATCAGGGAGCCAGGTGTGCATAGGGGCAAGCCCGGCTTTTGTGCCGTATCCTATGAGGATGAAAATGAATGCAAGTTTCATTATAGTCGGGTCGAACTGGTCTGCCACAGCAATGAGCGATGTCCAGTTAAGCGCATCCCCGGTCTCTCCCAGTATCTTTACAGCCGCATAATACGTGAGAATTGTGCCAAAAAGCGCAAACGTAATGCCGACTGTGCATATAATCATGTATTTCCAGGCAGCCTCAACCGAGGATTTCCTGGAATAGAGAATCATCAGAAGCGCAGATACAAGGGTGGTCATTTCGATAGCAATCCAGAGCCCAAGGTTGTTCGTGACCCCGACGAGGAGCATCGTGAACATGAAAATATGGAAAAGAATGTAATACATTTTCAATTTTCTTATATCAAATATATTGTGGTCAAATTCATGCCCCATGTAACCGATAGAGTAAAAAGACGCAACAAAACCCACAATGGAAACGATTAGCACAATAAACGCGCTGAAAGCGTCAGCAAACAGGGCGTTTTGCCATGTGACTATAGTGCCGTATTTGAATACATCAATTACAAGCGCCAATCCAAGGGCAAGAGTGGCTATTGACCCGATAACACTTACAGTCTCGACCTGTTTTCGGGTTTTTGTAAAGAAGCATAATATGCTTGTGAGGAGAGGGGCCAGGAGCAGATATTCGATCATGGCGCTCATCCTATCAATGTTTTAAGCATATCGGTATCGATGCTCTCGAATGTCTTGTTTATCCTGAATATCAGGATTCCCATGATAAGAACGCCTATCAGGACATCGAAGAATATCCCGAGTTCAACAAGCAGGGGCATGCCGTATGTCAGGGATATCGCGCCCAGGAAAAGCCCGTTTTCCATTATAAGTATCCCGAGCATCTGCATTATGGCTTTCTTGCGGCTTATCATTATGAAAAGCCCGATTGAGACAAGCGACATGGATGCTGAAAGTGCAAAACTTGAAAGCTCGGATAAAATATTTATTGACCTGATAAGATAATATGAAATTACGACCAGCACCCCGCCAATAATAAGAGAAGGTGAGACATTTACATACAGTTCTATTTCCCGTTTCACCTTGATTTCCCGGATTATATAGATGAAAATATAGGGAATCACTGCGGCTTTTATGACAAGCGTAAGCAGTGCCACGATATAGATA
>JBAVMS010000033.1:0-112466 GCA_049690315.1 Candidatus Methanoperedens sp. | reverse complement strand
CCTTATGCCTTCAAAAACGCCATCGCCATATAAAAAACCGTGGTCGTATATTGAGGTTCGTGCCTCGTTTTTTGGCACAAATTTTCCATTGAAATAGATTACTAAATCCATGTGAATCCCAATCTCATAGGGAAAAACTATCATATATGCGTTTTGATGGTCATTGCCTTCAGGTTCACAGTAAAATATAATGATTTCAAAAAATGCAAGGGTTTGATTATAAAGACTTTTCTTTTTCAATTTATATTAAAACGTAAGATTTATATTTAATGAATACATTTAAAGCTGTAGGGTGAAATAAATGAAAAGTCTTTCAGTCAATGTGCTCGACAAAGCCGACGAAGAATTTGCGGATACGCTTATCGATTTGGGATTAAAGAGAAACGTAGCAAAAGTGCTTACATATTTAAAAAACGTTAAAGATGTAACTTCAAGGGACCTTGAAATGGGTTCGGATTTAAGACAGCCTGAGGTCAGTATCGCCATGCGAGAACTGGAAGAACTCGGCTGGATTGCAGAAAGGGAAGAGAAAAAACCCGGAAAAGGCAGACCATATAAGATATACCAGCTCAAAACAGATATCGATTCCATCATTGAGCATCTTGAAAACCAGAAGAAAAAAGAATCCCAGGCCATGATGGCAAGCATCAAACGCCTGAAAGAATTAACAAAATAATCTTTTTTTCGGGGGAGTGGTATATATCGGCGTTTAGGTTGATGATGTTTAATCAACGTTTGCATCTATTTACAGAATATTCTTGCCTTCTATGAAAGACATATTGTGTTTGATGGAATACTTCCTGGCATCCTCTTTTGAAAGAGCTTTCCCGGTTTTTTCATCTAGCATCTCACATACTACCATAGAAGGGTTTATCCCTGCTTTTAATGCCAGTTCGATGGATAATTCCGTCTGCCCGCGCCGCTCATTTAAAAGACCTGACGCCGCGCGAAGGAGGGCGACATGCCCCGGTGACCTGAATTCTTCACCAAAATCAATTATTTCCCCATTTAAAACCCTTTGAACGGTTTCACCTATCTTTTTGATGGTAAGAGCCCTATCGTTATCGGTTATTCCTGTAAACGTGTTCCTATGGTTCACCCATAATGAAAAAGACGACCTTGAATCATAAGGGATATCCCCTTTCTTTTCAACCAGTGTGCGCAAAGCCTTATTTCCATTCAAAGAAACGCTTCTTAAGACATCGGACATGAAAGGCAACCCAAGCTTTTCGGCAGCGCTGCCGTGAATTGCGACGCATATCAATCCGCCGCCATCCCGCCGCATTCGTGCAACGTCTGCAGGAGTGATGGAAATCGCCGGGATTACGAGGTCGGTCTCGCCTTCCCTGTCATCGGCATCGTATAGAAGTATCATTTTTCCTTTGCGTATTGCGTCGATTGTTTCATTAAGGGTCATTTAATGACCTCCACATGGACCGCGCTCCCATCGCTGATATTCAGATAATTCCTGAGATTCACCGGGGCGATTATTTCGATTATATCTTCAGGGTAATGCGTCCTTTCGGGGGTGATTACCGCTCCTTCTATATCGGATATCCAGATTTTAAAACAGGAGCCTTTCCCGAACGTCCTGTTCTCATCTGTAAATCCTGAGATATTGATACGACCGGTAATTCTTTTTCGAAGCTCAATGCTTTGTGCATCAAGTTTTATATTCAATGTGCCGGGATAGGGATCAAACCCGAGTTTTTCCCTGAATTGTTTCCTGTAGCCCTCAAGTGAAATATAATACTGGCCTTCACCCAGTCCCGTGATTACCTTTCCGGAGAGGATTTTTTTGCTTCCATTCCCTGAGAATATCTCCTGGTAATCATACAATTCTTTTTGCAAGGCAATAAGACCGTTTTTTGTTATGGAAATCAATTGCCCGTCAGGTAAAACCTGTCTTGATATGAGGTTCTCATCCTCAAGGCTTTTAAGCTTTCTCGATGCTGTTTGCTGGCTTGAATCAATATATGATGCAAATTCAACCGATGATAATTCCAGAGGTTTATTATGCGCGCCGAGAAGTGCAAGTTTTTTTAAAGAAATTATATCCATAAGCCACTCAATTTTGGGACGCTACTCAATAATGGGTTTAATAAGGGATAAAACTTTTCGTCGAATGGAACTCAAAAATTATTTCAGGAAAATGATACCAGCACGCGAAGGACACATGGTGTTATAGTAAATGGCGAGGTTAAGTATAAAGGTATTAAACCAAATCTAACCATGATGAACTTCCAGATTCTTGATGCCGACTACACTTACAGCGAAAATAAGCCTGTAGTAAGGCTCTATGGAAGGGATGACTCCGGAAATAGCGTCTGCTGCATGGTTCCAGGCTTTGAACCTTATTTTTATGCAAAAGCCGAGCCTGAAATATCAGCGAATCTCCAGGAGAAATTCAAAGAGCACATAAAAAAGATTGAGCCCGTTTTCCGTTTTGAACCTGTTGGCTATTTCAAAAACAAAACCAGCATGTTAAAAATCATCCTCTTTGACCCGAAAAGCGTACCCATCATCCGCGATGAGGTCAGGAACATGGTGGAAGCAGTATATGAAACTGACATTCTTTTCAGGAACAGGTACATGGTTGATACAGGGCTTGGCGGCATGAGCTGGGCAAGTGTTGAACCTGAAGGAAATCTAGGTAATGAGGTTTTAAGCAGCATCAAAATAACTTCAGGGAAAGTTGAACCCCTGGATATCCTGCGAAATGCGCCGCTTCGGCATCTTGCTTATGATATCGAGTGCCTGCCATTAAACGGCTCAATGCCGACTCCTGAAAATTCACCTATCGTCCTTATGAGCCTTGCTTTTGCTCCCGATTTTGAAGGTAAGAAAACACTTGTACTCGTTGGGAAGGATGCACCGGTGATGGGTGAAATCGAGAGCTGCGGGAGCGAAGAAGCGATGCTGAGAAGGTTTTTCGAGATTGTGAGAGAGTACGACCCTGATATCCTTGTGGGTTATAACTCCAACAGTTTTGACGTGCCTTACATTGTGGAGAGGATTAAAACCCTGAATAAAAAGGGGGCGAGGATAGAACCGCTAATGGGCAGAGACGGGAGGACAGTATATTACAAGAAATTCGGGAACACGACACGGGTAAGCGTGATGGGGCGCATCGTTGTGGATGTGCTGCCGCTGCTTCGAAAGGAATTTTCCCTCAAGCAGTACACACTCAGGAATGCAGCAAAGGAACTTCTCGGCGCCGAGAAGCTTGACATACCTTTCCTTGAGATGGAATCATACTGGAATGATAACGGGGAAAAGCTTTCGAAGTTCATCGAATATGCCAGGCGCGACTCGGAGCTTGCACTTTTATTCCTCCTGAAACTGCGGCTTATAGACAAATACATAGCTCTTGCAAGGGTGAGCGGAACGCTTCTTCAGGATATCCTTGACGGCGGGCAGACGCAGATGGTAGAGAATCTTATCCTCCGGGAGTACAAAAAGAACGACAGGGTGCTGCCTGCGCGGCCTACTGGAGAAATGTCGGATGAACGGTTCGATGAGGGCGAGGAACTGGCTGGCGGGGAGGTGCTGCCGCCAAAGAAAGGACTTCTTGAGAATATTGTGATACTTGATTACAAATCGCTTTACCCGACTATAATGATGGCGCACAATCTCTGCTATACCACCGAGGTGGTGGGAGAGAGACCGGATGAGGTGGTCAAGGCGCCGTCTGGCGGGATATTTGTCTCGCAAAAAGTAGTAAAGGGCATCGTGCCTTCAATACTTGAAGACCTCCTTGCAAGGAGGCAGGCAACCCGTGAAAAAATGAAGGGTGCAAGCGAAGAAGATGCGCGGGTACTTGATGCCACGCAGCAGGCCCTTAAAATCCTCCTTAACAGTTTCTACGGCTATTCGGGATATGCAAGGGCGCGGCTTTACAGTTTAACCCTCGCAAGCGCAGTCACAAGCTTCGGGCGGGAGAACATCCTGAAGACAAAGAGCCTTATCGAGGATGAAATTAAGGAGATAGTTCTCAAAGATGGCGCAGCTTTCACGAAGGATGAGGCAAAGGAGGGAAGGAACATTTGTTTATCAGTTGTGTACGGGGATACCGACAGCGTCTTTGTAAACCTGCTCGATAAGGAAATCACGCTTGATGATGCTGAACTTGTTGGGCGAAAGATCGCTAAAATCGTGACCTCCTCGCTCCAGAAACCGATGGAACTTGTTTTTGACTCTTTCGGTCGCAGGGCGATATTCATAGCAAAGAAGCGATACGCAGTCCTCTTATGGGAAAGAACAAGAGAGGGAGTTAAGGAAAAGCTCAGGGTCAAAGGCATGGAGACGGTTCGCCGCGACTGGTGCGAACTCACCACAAAGACCATGGAAAAAGTTCTTGAACTTATACTGAAAGAAGGGAAAGTGGATGAGGCGGTTGAACTTATAAAAAACACTATCGACAGCATCAGGGACGTAGATGCACGGAAGCATCCTGAGTTGTTCGACAAGTTGATCCTGACGCGCCAGTACACAAAAAAACCTGAGAGTTATAAGAGCAGGCAGCCGCATATCACCGTGGTGGAGAAGTTAAAAAACCGCGGGATAATCGCAAACGTTGGTGACAGGATTCCTTTTGTAATCCTTGCTGGAAACGGCTTGTTCGTGGACAGGGCTGAAGACCCCGATTATGCAAGGGAGAAAAATTTGCCTCTGGATGTTGATTATTATGTCATGAAACAGATTCTCCCGCCAGTTGAGCGGATACTCGCTGATTTCGGTGAGCATGGGGAAAAATTAAGAGTGATGAGAGAGAAGAGGACTCAAAAAGGGCAGCGCTCTTTATTTGAATTTTCGGAGTAAAAAATTGAAAACCCATCCAAGATGTGCACCGTGCTTATTATCCAGAGTCCAGTTCGAGGCTGAACTTTCAACCAATGATATAGCTCTGCAAAAAAAGGTTGTGCTTGCAGGAATCGAGGTGCTGCGGAAATATCTTGTGGACGGCGCGCCTGCGACACACCTCAGCACGAAGATACACAGGGAAGCGTACAGGGTGCTTGGCGATATTGATCCATATAGAGAGAAAAAAGAGCAGAGCAATGTGGCAGCAAAGAAGCTCCTGCCTTTTGCACGTGATTTTGTTGCGAAAAAGGATTCATTCAGGCGCGCGGTGCTTGCTGCAATTATCGGGAATTCATTTGATTTCGGGGTGCTGGGCTTTGATGCGGATAAAGCAACAGCAAAAGAAGCGATGCTCAGGCAGTTCGAGCACGGGCTTGACGTGGACGACACCGAAAGGATGAAATCAATGCTCGAAAACGTAGTCTATCTTGCGGATAACTGCGGTGAAATAGTATTTGATACCCTGCTGTTCGAGGAAATCCAAAAACTCGGAGGCAAAATCACACTCGTAGTCAGGGGCGCGCCGATTCTGAACGATGTCACCATGAAAGAGGTAATGGAACTCGGTCTTGACAAAAAGGTGGACCGGGTGCTCACCACAGGTTCGAACGCCATCGGTTTGTGCTTGCAGGAAGCGCCGCCTGAGCTTGTGGAGGCGCTCGGGAAGGCATCGCTTATTATCAGCAAGGGGATGGCGAATTATGAGACCATGTCAGAGTATGATTTCAGGCCGATAGCGTATCTTCTGAAGACGAAATGCGAGTCTGTGGCTGAGGCGATGGGGTTGAAGAAGAATATGAGTGTGGCGAGGGTGGAGGGGTAATAATATTATGGTCAGATTCGAAAAAACGGCAGGTTTTTATAAAAGTTAAATAGTAATTATATGGCTGATTAAAATGATAACAGATTTGCAAATTCAAAATTTTAAATCATTCCAGAATTCCGGTAATTTAAAAATTAAACCTATCACTTTTTTAGTTGGTCCAAATAGTTCTGGTAAAACAAGTATTTTTCAATCTATTTTAGCATTAAGACAAACAATCAGAAATAAAGATCAAAAAAGTGCTTTAATTTTACAGGATTACATAGACTTAGGTTCTTTCAAAGATGTTGTTTGGAATCATAATCTCAAAAATACAATTACACTAACAATATCGGATACGAGAAATCATTTTGAGATAGAATTTGGTTTTAATAAGGACAACGATACCATCTTCGTGAAAAAATTTAGAAATTTCGGGATTTACAATGATAACTTTAAAGAATTTAATTTTGATTATGAAGTTATTAAAAAAAGTGGAAAATATTTCTTAAATATTTTGAATTATACCGATTTTATTGGGGAAAAATATCGAATTAAATTTCAAAAATTCTATCAGATTGATCAGGAGATTTTATCAAATGATTTCTTTGAAAAAAATAAAAAACAGATAAAAAAAGATTTTGAAAATGCACCGGATATTACCGATATAAAAGATATAAAAGATTTAAAGGATTTAAAAAATATCACTATTTTTTATAGTATAGGAATTCTTAATATATTTTTGAGCAATCAACAACTACAATTAGAAAAATTAATTAATAATATTTTTCACATAGGACCATTACGTCGAGAACCACAGAGAGTATATACTGCAAGTGGGGCTTATCCTTCGGAAGTCGGAAAATATGGCGAATGGGTTGTTGATGAATTAATATCAAATATTGAAGCTCAAGAAAAGGTAAAAAAATGGCTTAAAGATTTTTGTATTGCATCAGATTTTAAGGTCGAAGAACTGAAAAAAGGTTCAAAAAGGTATGAAATACTCATAAAGGAATTCAATACCGGTATATGGATCAATATTGCTGATGTTGGTTTTGGTTCATCGCAAATTTTACCAATTATTGTAGAAGGATTTATAACTAAAAATTCTACTATTCTCATTGAGCAACCAGAAATTCATCTTCATCCCAAAGGACAAGCAATAATGGGAGATTTACTTGTTGATATCGTAACGAATCAAAAAAATGCAATTCTTGTCGAAACGCATAGTGATTTAATAATTTCGAGAGTTTGTACTAGAATTGCAAAAGGCGATTTAGATAATAGTGACGTTGCGATATATTATTTTAATCCGACAAAAAATGGTACTGAGATAATCGATATAGGTATAAATAAAAAAGGGCAATTCCAAAATTTTCCGGATGGTTTCTTCGAAGAGAGATACGAAGAAGCTCTCATGAAAGCTGATTATATTTGTTGATTTTAATAGAAAAAATGATATGTCAAAATTTAGATGGGTAATTGATGCAAATATTTTAGGCAATGTATGCCGAAAAAAAGCTGATAATGCTGCAACAATTAAATTTTTAACTCAAGTTAAAAAACATTTAGTTGTGGTGAATAAAGAAATTAAAAGAGAATATAAACCTATGCCATATAGAGAAAATATAAAATGTGATCAAAATGGTAAAAAGTTCCTACAAGAATGGCTTATAGAGCTATACACTAAATTTAGTATTGCACCTCCCGGAAAATTGCTCGAACTTCCTTTGTTCATCGCAAACCAACCGAATGAAAGATTTAAAGAAGAAGATCGTATTTACGTTAAGCTTGCAATATCTACCGATAAACTTCTTGTTGCAAGTGAAACTCATTTTCAAAATGTAAAAGAATGCTTGGAAGAAAATAAAATTCGGTTTTTTAATGAGACAGAAGCTTTGGATTTTTTGTATAAATTGAAATAAATTGCATTTATTACACACCCATCGCGCTCGCAATCGGCGCCGGCGGTCTTACTGTTCCCAGCGCACCGACCTTTGCATCCTCGACATTCCTTGCCCACAGGAAAAGGCAGGTATGGTAAGCTGTGGTGATATACATGGAAAGCGCCACTATCAGGATAATCAACACCGCAGCAACCAGTATCGCCACGATTATGCCTGTTACTGAACCGATGCTGCTCATTATCAAAAATCCAACTCCAATGGCAATAATAAACCCTATAAACGATATCAAACCCGTCACTAACTCAACCGCTATTTCTCCCACCCCGATAGGAAGAAGATTCTTCTTTATAATATCAGTAGCCCTTGCCACTGCGCCTTTTATGTCCCTGTCCTCTATCACAATAGCAGGGATAATGAAATAGGTCGCCACAGTCCAGACAGACTCGATGAACCCCATGATCATGCCGCCTATGCCGCCGCCAACACTCCCTCTTTCTCGTGATTGTCTTCGAAAGGCGCTTGTAATGATATATATGACCGCTGAAATGATACTTAAATAAAATAATGTCAGGGCATTCTTCTTCGTGGCTGCCCACGCCTCTGACATGGTAGCATCGCCATCTTTGAAGAAATCATACACGAGATATGCGGTCATGCCCGTGAAAAAGTAAGAAATGTAATAATCCCCGAGCAGCACGAGAAAAACAAGGATGTAATATATCCCTGTCGGTATCACAGATTGCAGAAGAAAAAGAACAATAACAGAGACGATTGTAAAAAATATTGCAACGAATATTGAATAAATGGAGGGTTTGATAAGGTCTGCATCTTTGGTGATGAGACTGAAACTCTCTTTTATGAAGGAAAATCCCTTGAATATATTTTCAAACATATTTTGTCCTATTGATTTTTGGATTTAAAATATTGCTTATGGCAGAATCATGAATCACAGCCTTTAGTGCTGAAATAACCAAGATTGCAGTGATCTTTTTCAAGGTCATTTTTCTCTTTTGAACGCGCTCTCTTTTTTTCAATCACCGTGCCTGTATGATTCCCATAAACCGCATCAAAGATATTTTGAGGAGATTCCCCGTTTAACACAATGGTCTTGATATTGCTGCGCTCAATGATTTTAGCCGCCAGAAGGTCAACAGGCGAATTCGCGCCCGCGACCATTTCAGTCTTCATTACAACCTCGATGAGCTGCCCCGGCGTCATGGTTTCAAATTTCCGGGCATCTTTATTTTTCTTCGGGTCTGATGTATAAACGCCATCGGTGGATGTTGCATTGATGAGGAGGTCGGAGCATGTGTATTCGGCAAGAACTGCCGACACGGCATCCGTAGTTTGCCCCGCTGCAACCCCGCCCATGACAACAATCCTGCCGCTCAGGCTTGCTTTTTTTGCCTGTTCATAATCAAGAGGCGGCTCATGGTATGCTGACTCGCCAAGGGCTGCTATCAGGAGCCTTGCATTAATCCGGGTTATTTCTATTCCCAGGATATCACAGGTCGCTTCATCCGCCCCGAGTCCCCTTGCCACATTAATATAATCGCGCGCCGCTTTTCCGCCCCCTGTAACAACGAATACGGCATTTTCCTTTGAGAGCTCTTTTAACATCGACGCATAACTTTTGAATTTTTCAGGATTTAATTCGCGTGCAAGAACCGACCCGCCTATAGATATTACCACTTTCATATCTTCAGTAACGTTCTCTAATAATATTATCTTTCTTGTACCGGATGAGACCTATCAGGTTCTTTTGCGAGAACATCCTATGAAAGACATAAGTATTTTGAAAATTATTAATAATTGATAATTAATGATCGACCTGGTATCGCCAACAATTAGCAATATGAACATCGATTTCGATTTTTTCCAGAAATTAGCACTGGCTACGCTAATCGGGATTCTCATCGGCATTGAAAGAGAACACAGGCGCCCTGAAAAAATGGAATTGATTGCCGGGATCCGTTCATTTACCATTGCCTGCATAGCCGGTATGGTTTCTGCGTACCTGGCATTAAAAATTGTTCCGGGAATACTTCTAATTTCACTGGCATTTTTTGCGATAATATCTGCATTGTATATTTACATAAAAAATGTAACGTTGAAAATGGCGGGAATAACAGGTCCGATTGCATTATATTGCACTTTCCTGCTTGGTGTTTTAATAGCGTATGATTTTTATATCCCGGCAATCGCAGGGGCAGTGATTATTACACTCTTGCTTGCAGAAAAGCAGCCGCTTCATTCATTTGCTACCAATCTTACGGATGATGAAATTTTAAGCGGTGTCCGGTTTCTTGCAGTTGTTTTCATACTCTATCCAATTACACCGGATGAATTATTCATGGGAGTAATTAACCCAAGGACGATTCTCCTGATTGTGATAATAGTTGCTACTATCAGCTTCATCAGCTTCGTCATCATGAAGCACCTCGGGACAAAACGCGGCATACCTGTTTCCGGTATGCTTGGAGGACTTGTGAACAGTGAGGCAACGACAGGCGCCCTTGCTGCGATGGCAAAAAAAAGAACCGAGTTGATAGAATCCAGTTACCTTGGGATTGTCCTTTCAAATGCCGCAATGCTTGCAAGGAACATGGTCATAGCTTTCATTGTTGACCCGAGCGGAAAAGTGCTTCTATTGATGGCGCCTGTGCAGATTGTCATTATCCTGTTTTCCGCTGCAACAGTTATTAAATCAAGAGATAACATGGTTTCAAGCGAGCCTATAAAATTACAGTCCCCGTTTGCATTATCCCCGGCTGTAAAATTTGCCTTCGGGTTCACTGCATTATCTTTTGTTTCAAGATTCGCCTACCTGTGGGCAGGTGTTACGGGAATATATGCGACAGCACTTGGGGGATTTATAAGCAGCGCAGTGGTAACCGCATCAGTGACGGCGCTTGCAGTTCACGGTAATATTTCATACAATATTGCTGCAATAACCGCTGTCCTTGCAAGTATAATAAGCACAGGCAATAAGATGATACTTGTAAAATGGTCAGGACCGCCTGAGCTTATGCAATTGATAAAAAGATCCTTCACCCGTTTCATTATATTCGGTACGGTTGTTCTTGTTATATGGGCGATTTTAATAAATCATAATTTTTAGGGACAAGAATCGCATTTGGAGTGTCGTAAATTTTTGCTTTTTCCATTCCAAGGATGTTCAAAGCCATATCATAGTCGCTCTGCATTATCCTGTTCTTCTGGATAAACGGTTTTATTTTTTCCATCAATGAAGAGATATCGTGGTCTTCGATCGTGATACCTTTTTGAATAAGGCTCCTGTCTTTTCTTAATGCGTCCAATATAGCAAAATAGTGTATGGGCTCACATAAAACCGCAACAGCGAGATAATCAGATTGGGCTGTTAAAACATTCAAGCCTTCGATGATATTTGAGATTTTTATTTCATCAACTTTAATCTTATAATCCAGAAATCTTTCATACGACAATATGAATGTATGGGCCTGCTGGCTCAGGCTTTTAACAATATAATCCCTGACTTTGAATTTAAGCAGTCTCCCAAGCCGGTGTAAAAGCTCGTTATAAAATTTTTCAGTTTCCTCATATGAGATTGCGATTTGCCTGGCTCTCAGGGGACTGTACCAGAGATGTTTTGGTTTTTCACGTAAGTTCATCAATTCATTGACAGCCCGGGCAGCCTGTAACAGGAACTCGCCATCCTTTTCAAAGATGTCTTCATATACCTTAAAAAAATCCTCTCCGGATTTTGTATCAAGACCATAAAAAACAACGCTTAACGGAAGCTTTTCTTTACTTTCGATAAGCCTTGTATTCTTATCCACAACCTCGTTTATATAAATCCTGTACAGGTTTTTTGCCGGCCCATCTATATCTGCCGAAGCTGTTTCATAGTACTCTGCCCAGAATTCGCGGGGTGAGACCAGTCTTTTATTGTATTTATTCTCAAGTTCGTACAGGTCGGTTGGGATATCCAGAAAAACCGCATGCGGGTCAATTATATCCAGCAAGGAAAGCATTTCCTTGTGAATATCATTTGCACACAAAATGGCACGTCTCCCGTTCTCGGGAAAATACCGCTCAAGCTTGAAAGGGGAATCAAGATGAAGGAGAATAGCCTCGTCGTCAAGATTATTTAGCCAATCCCGTACCACAGCATCGTGTACATCAAACAAGCTGATAACAGGGATGATGAACAATTTCGGCATCAATAAAATATTGTCTTGGAGTTATAAACCTGTTTGCACCACATTATTTTCCATTGCTTTTTGCAGGACGCTTTTAATCTCCTTCCTGATATCAATTCCCCCGGAATTGTCAAGATAAAGTAACCCTTCTTTTATCCTGGCCAGGTCAGGGGAATTTTTCTGAAGTTCCGAAATGGCACTGATTAAGCTGCTTATATCCGGCTTTTGTGTTTGTCCTGTTATGAATACGAATGAGTTTCCCTCCCGTTCTAATCGTACCATAATTTTACCTCCGATGTATGCATCCACGAATAAATTATACTTAATAGTTTATATCATTTTGTTAAATGGTTTAATGGACTTAAAAAATAAAGGTAAACGCATCAGCGCTTACCTTAGATATTTACATCGTACAGGGGAATATCCATACTTGAGTCGTTGACCAGCGAATCAATTGTATTAAGGTCGCTCTGCGTCCCGAACTGGTCATTGCCTGAAGGGGTTGCTGAAGCAGGAACAGGTGTTCCTGCCGGAGATACGGATGTTTCAACCTGGGTGGCAGGAGTCTGGGCGGTTGGAGTTGGTGTTACTTCAGCCGGTTTATTGCCCACACAACCTAAAGATGATGCTGCTAGTATGAGCACCAGCAATACAAGAACAATTTTCATGTTCCTCACTTCTTCCATTCGCCGCTCACGCCGAAAGCATTTTCAGTTGTATATGTTCCTTTGCCGTTAAGAACTGCTGCACCTGTGCCTGTGGCAGTGAGGCTGATATTGTTGCCTGATATTCCGACTCTGATGTTGTCGCCCGTTATTGTTGCTGAATTAAATCCCTGATATTTGACCTGTCCGTTGCCGAGAGTCTGGTTTGTACCGCTGTCTGTGGTAACGGCGGCATTACTTGAAACAATCAAAGTGACGTTTGTTCCGGAAAGCGTAACAGTGACATTTCCTTCGATTACAGCCCTACCGCTACCATTAGCTACCAATGTACCTGTCCCTTTGACCAGGGCTTTTCCGTCTCGTCCATTATCCTCATTTCCCTGCTTACCTCCAGTTATTGCATTTCCGCCAGAGAGTTTTCTGAAATCCCCTACGAAATCCTGCAATAGCCTGCTTGCATCTCTCAATGTTTTGATTGTTTCTTTTTGGGAATCGTCTACTTGCTTTAAGAAAGCCTGGGCATCCGTATTATTTGTAACCAGGCCGGAATTGTCAAATCCTGTATGGGCTGCTAACAACACCTCAGTTTTCTGCTGGCCGGCTCTTGCTTCTTGCATCAGATTCGTGAAATTTGAAGCGATTGCCTCAACCTTGGATGTATCAGTGCCGTTGGATTTCAGTTTCTGGATTTCCGTATTTAGTTTTGCTGATACGTTATCCGATTTTGTAATGAATTTACCTATTGAATTATCAAGCAGTATTGCGAAATCATACTGGGTTTCAAGTCTTATCCCGGAGTATATATTCTTTAATTCGGTATTATCAGCTCTTAGTGCCTCGGTTGTATTATCCTGCTCTACTTTTGTTCTTAGCTGTTCCAGTTCCGCAACATGGGAATCGGCATTTGCAGAAACATTGAATGGAATTATCCCCTGGTTTTCAGGCTTTTCCGCTCTGGATTTCAGGACATCAAGATATGAAATTGTATGATTTATTGCTGTTTCAAGATACTCCTGGGCTTTGAGCACCAGGTCAGTCTTTGATTTGCTGTCACTTTTAGCATTGAATTGCTTTAATGCCTTATCCAATTGCGCCTTTGCTGTCTGAAATTGTTTTTCTGTATTTGTAAATTGCTTCTGGTTTCCGTTATTTTCGTTTGGTTTTTGGGCCGCTGTGATTCCTGAGAACAAACTCAATATAACTACAAGCGCAACAAGCGATGTTAATACAGTGAAGTTAGGTCTATTTTTCATTTCATTGCTCCTATTATTTTTTGTTCAATCGCCAACTAATCTACGAGTGATTGCCAATATAATCCGGGAATAGATAAGCATGCTTTTATATGATAAAAATTTCAGCTTCTTCCAGCCTTTTAAATCCTTTACAAATCTCTATAACGGCTTTTTTAGCTTTATACTAAACTATATATATTCTCTTTTAAGATTAGACTATGTGTTCATGAGAAAAAGTGCTCTCCTGGGAATTCTATTTACAGTCATCTTCATTAGCGGTGCGCAAGCCGCAACTTTACACGGCACCATTTATGAATGGTCAGATTTTGAAAACCCCCTTAAGGGCGCAATTGTTGAGGTGAACTCCACACCGTCACAGTATGTAGTAGCAACGAACGGGACATATTCATTCAATCTCTCATCCGGCAATTATATGATTGAGGCAAAATACTACAACAATAATATCCTAGAATTTGCTGCCGAAGATGGGATACGTATTGACAGGGAAGGAGATTATGTTCATGACCTCCTCCTTTTCCCGCCAACGGAACTGGATAAACAATATCTTGGCGACATAAACCTGACCAGTGACCTGGTTACAAAAAGCGATTCCAATCAAATATATTATATAATTACCATATTCCTCGTGTTCGCTGCTTTATTGATTCTTTACTGGGTGAGGAAAAAGAAAAATAAACCGATTGAAAAGAGCCCTGGAGAAACTATTGAGATTCCTCCTGAGATCCATCCTGAGATTCTCCCTGAAACAAAAACAGAAAGCATCGAACTGCCTGAAGACCTGCGCGAGATTTATGAACTTTTACTGAAAAAAGGTGGGAGGGTAACCCAGAAGGATTTGAGAAAAGAAGTAAAATACGGAGAGGCGAAGGTCAGCCTGATGATAGCTGACCTGGAAAACAGGGGTTTAGTCAAAAAAATTAAAAGAGGACGCGCAAACATTATAATTGCCGAAGCCAAAAAAAATAACGAAGCGCAGTATCCAAAATCGTAACCTTCATAGACGTAAAAGACCTACAGGTGAATATGATAGATAGAAAGGAAATAATAGACGTTTTATCGGGTTACGATTTGAATGAAGCCACGGTTGGAGTACTGGCATCCCACTCAGCTCTTGATGTATGCGACGGGGCGGTTGAAGAGGGATTAAGGACTCATGCGGTATGCGAGAGAGGGCGCGAGAAGACATATACAGAATATTTTAAAGCGCATAGGGAGAACGGAAAACTCATACGCGGGATTGTGGACAGCGCCGATGTTTATAATAAATTCAATGAAATATTAAAACCTGGGAACCAGAAAAAACTGCTGGATAAAAATGCGATATTTATTCCCAACCGCTCGTTTACTTCTTATTGCGGTATAGATGAAATCGAAGACAGTTTCAGGGTTCCGATGTTCGGGAGCAGGAACCTGCTCAGGAGCGAAGAGCGGGGAATTGAGCGCGATTATTACTGGCTGCTTGAAAAAGCGGGTCTTCCTTTCCCTGAAAAAATTGAAAAACCGGAAGATATTGACAGCCTCGTTATGGTGAAACTCCCTCATGCCATAAAGAAGCTTGAGCGCGGGTTCTTCACGGCTGCGTCTTTTCCAGAATTCAAGAAAAAATCAGAGGCGTTCCTGAAACAGGGAGTGATTACGCGGGAGGCGCTTGCAGAAGCACGGATAGAACGATATGTCATTGGACCGGTTTTTAACCTTGATATGTTCTATTCGCCCCTCGAAGAGGAAATGAGCAAAATTGAACTTCTCGGCATCGACTGGCGCTTTGAGACAAGTCTTGACGGGCATGTGCGATTGCCTGCGCCGCAGCAGATTACGCTGAATGAGCGGCAGCTCATGCCTGAATATACTGTATGCGGCCATAACTCGGCAACGCTTCGCGAATCGTTGCTTGAGGATGCATTCGAGCTTGCCGAAAAATACGTCGAGGCGACCCGGAAATACTATAAACCCGGGATTATCGGCCCGTTCTGCCTCCAGACTTGCGTGGACAAAGACCTTAATTTCTATGTATACGATGTGGCGCCGCGTGTGGGCGGGGGCACGAATGTGCATGTATCAGTGGGTCATCCGTACGGCAATACACTCTGGCGCAAACCCATGAGCACGGGGCGAAGGATGGCAATGGAGATAAGACGCGCTATCGAAGAGGAGAGAGTGGAAGAGATAGTGACATGACTTATGATATTCATATTGTGACGGGGAGATGAAACCATAAAATCAATAATACTTGCAGGCGGTTCTGGCACTCGCCTCTGGCCGCTGAGCAGGGAACAGTACCCGAAACAGTTTTTAAAACTTGGCAAAACCTCACTTTTCCAGAACACAGTGCTTCGGTGCCTCAAGATTTCGGACATCACCGAAATATTCGTAGTCACGAACGATGCCCAGAAGTTCTTTGTAACAGGACAAATCGAAGAACTCGGCTATAGTCTCCCGGAAGACCATGTCCTGATTGAACCGCAGGGAAAGAATACTCTCCCTGCAATATGTTTTGGAATGATCGAGATAGAAAAAAAGTTCGGTGAATGCTCGGTTGGCGTTTTCCCTTCAGACCACGTCTTGGACATGTCTGCCATGAATAAGATAAAAGGCGCGGAAAAATTGTCCGGGGAATATCTTATTACCTTCGGCATTACGCCGGCGTTCCCTCATACAGGCTATGGTTACATAAAACCCGGGGAAGATCTGGAAATTGCCAAAAAAGTTCTTAAGTTCATGGAAAAACCCAAACTTGAGGATGCGAGGAAATATATCAAAGAAGGATGCCTTTGGAACAGCGGCATGTTTCTTTTCAACACAAAACTATTTTTCAACGAACTTAAAACCCATTCACCTGATATTTTTACTGCATTCACGAAACACAGTGATATCGGTCAAATCTACAAGAAACTCCCCTCAATCTCAATTGATTACGGCATCATGGAAAAATCAGGAAGAGTGGCGGTTGTAAAGCTGGAATACAAATGGAGCGACCTCGGTGATTTTGATTCCATGTTTCTGGAAACTGATAAGAATGAAAACGGGAATGCAATCTATAATTGCGAGGATATCTCGATAAATTCCACTTCCAATCTGATTTATTCAAAAAAGGACAAAGCGGTGTCGCTTATAGACGTCAATGATATGGTCGTGGTGGATTCAGATGATGCGCTGCTTGTATGTCCGAGGAAAAGCTCACAGAAAGTTAAAGAAATAGTGAACGCGCTCAAAGAAAAGAAAGACGAAAGGGCATTTCTTCACCAGACCGTGTACAGGCCGTGGGGCTCGTACACCGTACTTGAAACATCGGGAAGACACAAGATAAAAAATATAAGTGTCACGCCGGGAAAAAAACTCAGCCTCCAGATTCACAACTACAGGAGCGAGCACTGGGTTGTGGTAAAAGGAATTGCATTGGTTGAAGTCGATGGCGAAGAAAAACGTCTGGAAGAAGGAGAAAGTACTTTCATAAAGGCTAATGTAAAGCATCGTTTATCAAACCCCGGAACAATCCCGCTTGAAATCATAGAAGTGCAGCTTGGTGATTATGTGGGAGAGGACGATATTGAGAGATTCGAGGATGAATACGGGCGGGTTTAAAAGAATCTAAGAGATTACACTATTCTTTTTCTTTAATGTATGTTATTCCTTCAGGTTCTTCGTATTTTGTTTTGATAACAATAGTACTTGAAATCCTGTTAAAGAGCCGAAGCTTGGTTCCTGGCATAGCCAGCCAGCCGATAAGACAATCAAGCGGTAGAATAAATGCTTTGCCAACACTTTCAATTGCAGCCGATGGATAATCTATTTTCTCCCCTTTCCTGTCAGTCACTTTCAGATTCATTGCCATCTTTCCGACGGACTGACCTTTATATCCTTCAAATAATGTCCAGTATGCAAACATTAATACTGCGTGAACCCCAAAGCCCTTCAGGCTGATAAATTCAAGATCCCATATAAGCCCCAGAGTGCCTATAATACCGGTTCTCAAAGCACCCACCAGAAGGTTGTCGATTAACCATGCCCAGAACCTGCTTTCCCATTTCGCAAGGTGTACAGTCTCCATATTCTACCACGACACCACTTTATCATACTCGAACAGCATACTGACAATCCTCCTGTAATCTACACATTTATGCCATGTAACCCCTCTCGCTTCTGCATCCTCAGAGCAGGCATAGGTCGTTAAATCAGGTTTTGCATAAACGGCATCATGCAATAACAATATTGCCACTTCGTTGTCCTTGCTCTGGGCTTTTGCTATTTCCAGCGGCGTTACATCGTTCGGGTTCCGGATAATGTGCAGTATCTTCATAATTAAAATGGTATCACTATATCGGATTCTGTTATTGTTTTCATAATCTCTTCCCGTTCTATTGCCCTGACATTCGCAACAAGAGCCGATATACCCCTCTTTTGCATGGAAAACTTATCAGCCAGCATCGGGCATTTCAGCATCGAAAGCGCCTCGAATTCCTTACTCAATGGTTTCAGATTGACAAGCTCAGGCTTTGTCCGGGTCGCGGAATAAACGCCGTCGTCCAGGAAAATAACAGTGACCTTATCCTCACGCAGCGTCAGTCCCACGCTCATCCTGAGCGCTTCCGCGTTCCTCCGTGTATTCATGGGAAGGTTTCTCACTATCACAGCTATTTTTTTCATCATTCACCCAAAAGAAATGAACCTTTCAACTTCACTTGCAATGCACGCATGGTCGTACTGGCTGCCGAACAGGATGCCGTCCACCCTGGCGATATTGCGCTGTTCCACGTTGAACGCGCAGACCGCGATATTAACGCCTATATCGACCAAACCTGCAAATTCTTTTTTATGAATATTATAAACGCCGTCGTACATCAAAAAAATCGATACTTCATGACCCTGTTCCCTTGCAGCCGAGCTTATTGAAATGACTGTATTTGTATTCTCGTTTTCAGGGCTTGTGGTCAACAGTATCCCGAGCTTCATGCTTTACGAATCCTCACGATCCAGAGATGTTCGCCTTTCTGCTCTATCCCCATTATTTTATGCCCCTCGTTTTTCAGGCTTCGCGGCACGTTTTCCACTGCCGGGGCGTGGTCAAATGTCACGCACAATTCCTCACCGCATTCAAGTTCTTCAAGTTTGAGTTTTGTTTTTACAAATGTGTAGGGGCACACTTCCCCTTTCAAGTCAAGTTCAACTGCCATTTTTTCACCAAATCCTGCATGAGTCTCCGTATATCTCTTCCTGTATCGATGTTATTTTGGGCTGTTCCCCACATACAGGGCACTGTTTGTTCCAGCGCATTTTGATTTCGTCAAAGGTCATGTTGAGCGCATCGTAGTAAATAAGGCGCCCTGTAAGCAGCTCGCCTATGCCGAGCAGGTATTTTACCACTTCGGTCGCCTGGATTACGCCTATTATGCCCGGGAGAACGCCGAGCACCCCAGCTTCCTGGCAGCTCGGCACCATTCCCGGCGGCGGCGCATGTTCAAAGAGGCACCTGTAGCAAGGGCCTTTGTGCGGTATTATTGTTGTGACCTGTCCTTCGAACCTGTATATGCTGCCGTGGGATAGCGGTGTGTCTGTGATAACACATGCATCGTTAACAAGGTACCGGGTTGCAAAATTATCAGAGCCGTCCACCACGATATCATATTCCTTGAAAATATCTATGACATTATTGGCGTTCAGCCTTTCGATATAGGTCTCTACCTCGATATCGGGATTGAGATTATTGACGAATTGTTTTGCCGACTCAGCTTTTGGTTTGCCCACATTTCCGCCGTGGATTACCTGGCGCTGGAGGTTGCTCAGGTCAACTGTGTCGTCATCTATTATCCCGAGCGTTCCTACACCTGCCGCAGCAAGGTATTCGATTATGGGTGCGCCAAGGCCGCCGGCGCCTATGCATAATACCTTTGAGCTTAATAGTTTCTTTTGCCCTTTTCCGCCAACTTCAGGTAAAATGATGTGGCGCGAGTATCTTCTTATTTGTTCTTCACTGAATCCGCCTAACATTGTTTTATCACCATATTATTACTGGGAGTATTATTTAGCACCATAAAGTATTACTGCCATATATAATTTGTGGTAAATTGAGACTGTTTTAATTGGTGCCTATAATTTTGCGAAGGTAGGGATTTAAGATTAATTATTGATATCTAATTAACGATTTCTTCTTCAAATATTTTAAACCCTTTAGGTAAACTTCGTTTTAAGATAAGATATGAAATGAGACCTCCAATCCCCCCATATAACATGAAAATAAAAATTATGAATTTTATTTCTTCATAAAATCTACCATTAGCAGCACTGAGAACAGTGATGAAGACAGGAAAGGCGAAAAAAATTAATCCAACATGGATGAAAGAGTTTGAATCACGAGATGCTGTAGCAGATTTAAGCTTTGGTTTACCGAAGCCTTTTATTCTACCATGAATTTCAATATCTTTTCCTGATTTGCCTGTATGAAGAAGTTGGATAATTGCTCCTTCATTTTGGTCTAAATAATCGAAATTAATGTTGATAGACCTTTCACCAGCAGGAGAAGTAATTGAAAATTGGTTTGCTGTATTTATGACACTAACAATTTTTGCGTCAAGAATTTTGTATCCTTCGTTAGCAATTACAGTTAATGGGTCAGCTCTTGCTATATCTTGGCCATTAATGGTATCATTTCCTGCATTCCAAAATGCTATTTTAGTAGCAGTTAAATTTTCAATCGGCTCACCATGATATAATATGTCTAAGTCATCAATCCTGCTAACTAAATCTCTGACAATATTATGGCTATTAACAGCGTAATATGGCAATTTAACCTTCTTACCTTTGATATAAAATATAACTGCTAAAAGTAAACTTATAATGGTTATTATGAAACCAATAATAATTAACCAAGGATTCGTTGCTAACCCATCTATAAATTGTGATAAATTCATATTTTAATACCTTTTGATTTATTAATAGCATCGTTATGCATATATCTTTTATGGACTTAGCGCGGAATTCGACTAACACGATTAAAAATATAGTTCAAAATAGTCACTTTATTATAGAGTTTATAGTAGTTGATTATTTTTATCTAAACTGCATATAATTTTTGTAATATTATTTTTTAGTATCGTTGCAATTTACTAACACGTAATGTAACGGTCTGGTAAATCGGGCTGACTTTATATCTTTTCAAACCTTTAGAGCTTCAATAAATTCCTTTAATGCTACTGCATTATTGTATTTTTCATCCTTTGCCCCATAAAGCAGGGTAGCTGTCCCGATTTGTGATTTTTCGATTATCATGCCGATAAGTTCTTTTTTATCCTTTAATTCTTCAAAATACCGGCGCTTGAATTCATTCCATTTTTCAGGGTCGTGCCCAAACCATCTCCTGAGCTCATCGCTGGGTGCTATGTCTTTCAGCCACACCTCAACTTTTGCCTTATCTTTGCTTAATCCGCGGGGCCAGAGCCTGTCCACCAGTATCCGCGAACTCTGTGGTTATATACTATTATCAGATGTTATGCAGGGAGCAACAAACGGCAAAAAATCACCTCACCTTCGTCCCTTCCTTAACCTCTTTCTCAGGCAAAAGCAGCACCGCCCCCTCAACATCAGCCGCAAGCACCATCCCCCGCGACTCAACCCCGAAAAGTTTCGCTGGCTTCATATTCGCAAGAACCACCACCTGCCGCCCGACAAGTTCAGCAGGTTTATGGGATTTCGCAATCCCTGCAACAATCTGGCGCTTCTCCCCGATATCCACTTCCAGCTTCAGTAATTTATCAGAGCCCTTGATATTCTCAGCCGACAGCACCCTCCCAATCCTTATATCAAACTTCTGGAACTCTTCAAAAGTTATCTCAGCCTTTTCCATCCCTGCCTCAAGCTTATTCTTCTCTTTCGCGATTGCTATCTTTATCCTTTTATCAAGGATGGATTCCATTTCCTTAATCTTTTTATCCTCGATTTTAGTGAACAAAATTTCAGGCGCCCCAAGTTCCTGTGATGGTATCTCAACAAGCGCATCCTCAAACCGCGCTGAATGGACATCGTCAGAAAGCGATAACTGCTTCCAAGCCTTTTCCATATTTCCCGGAAGTATCGGCTCAAACAGCAAAATCAGCGCTTTTCCTATCTGAAGACAGTTCTTCACAACACGGGCGCATGCTTCTTTATCTTTCTTGATGAGCTGCCAGGGTTCATTTGACTGGAAATAAGAGTTCCCGTATGCCGCAAGCTCCATCATTTCATCCGTGGCTTTCTTGAATTCATACGCATCAAGGGCAGAAATCACGTTATTGATGGTGGACTGTATTTTTTCAAAAATCTCCTTATCAACCGCACCCGGAGGGACGGCGCCGAAGTTCTTGTGCGCAAAATGCAGTGTCCGATGCAGGAAATTCCCGAGAGCCCCAACAAGCTCGTTATTTACCTTATCCTGGAATACTTTCCATGAGAAATTCAATTCCTTCGTATGAGAGGTATAATTCGCAATATAATACCGAAGGAGGTCGGGATGAAACCCGTGGTCAAGGTAATCCTCGTCCACCCATACAACATATCCCCTGCTCTTTGAGAACTTTTTATCATCGATTTTCAGCATGCCTGACGCCACAACAGCCCACGGCTGGGTGTAACCTGCGCCCTTTAGCATCGCAGGCCAGAAGATGCAGTGGTGGTACGTGATATCTTCGCCTATGAAATGAATGATGCGCGAATCCCGCCTCCAGTATTTTTCCCAGTCGTTACCTGTTCTGTTCGCCCATTCTTCTGTAAATGAAATGTATCCGATTGGCGCATCTACCCATACATACACGACAAGGTCGTCGTGACCCGGGAAGCGCACACCCCATTCGAGATTCCGTGTGATGCACCAGTCTTTAAGCTCTTTTGCCCATTCCTTTGCATAATTAATGGCATTAGATGTGCCTCCAAGCGTTTCCAGGTATTCCGAAAGAAAACCGCTAAATGCTGAAAGTTTGAAAAAGAAATGCTCCTGCTCGCGGTATTCGGCAGGATTCCCGCATATCCTGCACTTTGCGCTCTTTATCTCGCCGGGTTCAAGATGTTTTCCGCATCCCTGGTCGCATTCATCGCCGCGCGCAAGTTTTCCGCAGTAAGGGCAGATGCCTTCCACGTACCTGTCCGGGAGGAACCGGTTATCATGGGGGCAATAGGCTAATCTTATGACCTGCGGGTAAACATATCCGCGCTCGATAAGCGCCGAAACGATGCTGTCTGTCCTTGAATGGTTTGTGGGAGAATCCGTATTTCCGAATATGCTGAATTCCACTTCCATCGCCTTGAAAATAGTCTCAAAATGTTTATGGTATTTATTGACAAGTTCTGTCGGGGTTATCCCGAGTTCCTCTGCGTTCACCACAATAGGAGTTCCATGGGCATCGGAGCCGCACACGAATACGGCATCCTGACCCTGTTTCCTGAGCGCTCTTACGAAGATATCCGCAGGTACATAAGTGCGGAGGTGCCCGATATGGCATTTGCCGTTGGCATATGGGAGTCCGCAGGTTACAAGAACAGGTTCTCTGGATGGGAAGTTGGGCATGGGTTTCTACATGGAATTTCCATATAAAATACATTTCCTATTTCATTTTCATGTTTCACTTTATCAAAAGTTCATAACAGCAATCATTATATCAAATTAAATGGATTTAACACAACTTTATTTGAGTTGATTTCATGATATATCCAGGCGGAACACCCACGCAACCTGAAATAATCGCAGTTGCTTTATCGAAACTCAAGATCAAACCCACGGATGTTTTCGTTGATATCGGATGCGGAAGCGGGTCGGTTTCCATTGCGGCAGCGCGCTCGGCAAAGCATGTATATGCCATCGACAGCAGGGATGAAGCGGTTCAGGCTACATCCGGCAATATCAAAGAATGCGGCATTAATAATGTCACAGTATTAAAAGGCGATGCGATTTTGTTACTTTCGGATTTGGACATCGACTGCACTTTCCTCGGCGGAAGCCAAAATATCGAGAAGGTTCTTGAAATATTACTGGAAAAAGGCGGGAGGTTCGTGGTCAGCGCTGTCAGGATTGAAACTGTAGCGCTGGCATTGGAAATAATAAAAAAGAACAACCGATTCAAAGAATTATTACAGATACAATTATCAAGGGGAAATGAGCTTGCAGGCGGTACTATGTTCAAACCTGAAAATCCTGTATTCCTTATTGTAGGCGGTGTTTGATGCTTGTCGGTATAGGGCTCGGACCCGGAAATCCTGACCTTCTCACACTGGCTGCCATAAAAGCATTAAAAGAGAGCAAGAAGGTATACGTGCCCGGGAAACTGGCTGCGAAACTGGTCGCGCCTTATGCTAAGCCCTGCATACTTGAATTTCCCATGATACAGGATAAAGAGGAACTTTCAAAAATATGGGAAAAAAATGCCGGGATGGTGGCAGAAGAGGCGAAAAAAGGAATGGTTTCGTTTGCAGTCCTTGGCGACCCCAACGTTTTCTCCACATTTTCGCATCTTAGAAGGACGATTAAGGAAAAATACCCCGAAATCGAGATAACTACAATCCCGGGAGTCAGCGCTGTAACGGCGCAGGCGGCGCGGACGAATACAAGCATTGACGGCTCGTTCATGGTGAGCGATGGTTCCCCGGTCACAACCAAAATAATCCTTAAAGCAAAGCATCCCGGAAACGTGAAAAAGTCGTTAATTGAAGAAGGTTTTAATGAGTTCATTTTTGCAGAGCGGCTGTTTATGGATAATGAACGAATCACAGGTGAAATCCCGGAATCAGGTGATTATTTCAGCCTTATGGTAGCAAAAAAAGGAAAAGAGAGCAAAAATAAAAAAGTCGTGTATTTTGTAGGAGCAGGTCCTGGAAACCCGAAATATATCACTGTAAAAGGGCGCGAGCTTCTTGAATCAGCAGACGTTGTGATGTATGCAGGTTCGCTTGTGAATCCTGTAGTTTTGAATTATTCAAATGGTGAAAAAATCGATAGCTACGGCATGAAGCTTGAAGAGATAGTGAATGTCCTTGCAAAAGGCGTCGAGGCTGGTAAAACAGTTGTCAGGCTGCATAGCGGCGACCCATCATTGTACGGGGCGATTATCGAGCAGATAGACGGGTTGAAAAAACGCGGTATAGAGATTGAAATCATCCCGGGAGTGACTTCGCTCTTTGCTTCTGCAGCCTCGCTTAAAACCCAGCTAACGATAAACGGGATAACAGAGACGCTGATAATAACGAGGCCTGCAGGAACCACGCTTGAAAAGGACTCCCTGCGTGAGTTATCACGCCATAATGCCACCATGGCGATATATCTTGGAACAGATAAGCTCAGGAAAATCATGGACGAGGTGACATATCCGAAAGAAACGCCCGCCGCTGTGGTATATCATGCATCTTGGGAAGACGAGAAAGTTGTTCTCGGGACAGTTGGCGATATTGCGGACAAAGTGGAAGCCGAAGGGATTGATAAGTCAGCAATGATCATTATAGGTAACGTGCTGGAACCTGGGAATTTCAAGAGGTCTCATCTTTATGGGTGAACCTGCAATCATCACATTTTCGCGCAACCTTGATATCGCGGAAAAGTTACGGAATTTCACAGGCGGGACTGTAATTACTTACTCAAAAGATGCTTTCAAACAGGCTTTTCTGGAATACGATTCGATAATAGCCGTGATGGCAGCGGGAATAGCGGTCAGGAATATTGCACCGCTGATATGTGACAAATGGAAAGACCCGGCGGTTGTGGTTGTGGATTCTGGTTTGAATTTCGCAATACCAATACTTGGAGGTCATCATGGGGGAAATGAACTTGCAAAAAAGCTTGCAGGCATGGGTATAACTCCTGTGATAACTACAGCCACGGAAGTGAAAGGGAAAGAATCAGTGGAAGGAATTGCTGACGCGCTTGGATGCACTATTATTAACAAAGACTCCACGAAAAAAGTGAATATTGCTCTGCTGGAGGCAGATGTTGAAGTCCTGCAAGTAAAAGGGCCAAAGATTGTGCTTGTGGATGACGATGTAAGTGTGCTGAAAAGGGGCGGGTTGGTTGTGGGGATTGGCGCCAATCGCGGAGTTGCAAAAAGCGAGGTTATTGAAGCGATTACAGGCGCGCTTTCGGAAATCAATGCCGGAATAGGGGATGTAAGATGCTTTGCATCTGCAGCGATTAAAGAAAACGAGCAAGGCATCATTGATGCGGCATCATCATTCGTAAAGGAAGTCAAATTCGTCCCTCATGAACTCATCAATTCAATCAAGGTTCCCTCAGAGTCTAAAGCGAAGCAGCTTGGATTGAACGGGGTATGCGAACCTGCAGCGCTCGCATTGTCTGATGAAAAAAAACTGTTACTTAAAAAGAGGATTTATGGTAATGTCACCATCGCAATCGCACGGTAAATTGTACATTGTGGGTATAGGCCCGGGAGCAGTTGAACACCTCACAAAAAAAGCAGAAAAGGTGCTGCTTGAATCTGATTATGTTATAGGTAACGGAACCTATCTTGACCAGATTGCCGGGGTTATAAAAAACGCAAAAATCATACGAAGCGGGATGGGCGGCGAGGTTGAAAGGGCAAGGAAAGCGGTTGAACTTGCAAAAGACCATGTTGTTTCAATAATCAGCGGTGGGGATGCGAATGTTTACGGAATGGCGGGGCTTGTGTTTGAAGTTGCGGAGAAAACGGGGGATATAGACATTGAGGTCATCCCCGGGGTTACGGCGATAAGCGCTGCGTCATCACTTCTCGGGGCGCCGCTGGTGAACGATTTCGCTGTTATAAGCCTTAGCGACCTCCTGACGCCCAAAGAGATAATAGAGTATCGTCTTGACAGCGCAGCTCGGGCTGATTTTGTGATTGCTATTTATAATCCTAAGAGCAGGAACCGCAAGGAAAATTTTGGAAAAGCCATAGAAATAATTCGAAAATACAGGAACGATGGGACGCCTGTGGGAATCGTGAAAAACGCAACGCGTGAAGGAGAAACAGTTATTGCAACAACTCTTGGCAGAATTATGGAATACAATGATGAAATAGACATGAGCACGATTGTGCTTATCGGGAACAGCGAATCGAGGCTATGGGAGAACAGGATAATTACGCCAAGAGGCTACCAGAGGAAGTATGAATATTGACGGGCAATTTTTAACTTTATTCACCGCAAAGGGCTCAGAGAACGCAAAGCCCTTAAATAATCGTCTTCGCGACCTTTGCGTCTTTGCGGTGAGATAATGATTTTTCGGCGGTTGAACTATGAATACTGATTTTGGCGCGCGCACAAAAGAAGCAAAAGAGATCAGCGAGAAGAGCCGCGCAATCGTTCGTAGCATCGTGAAAGGCGATACGCCGGAAGACATGATAAGGCAGCGATGCGTGATGGCCACGGGTGACCCCGCATTTGCAGACCTCATGAGGTTTAATAATGATGCGGTAAAGGCCGGAATTTCAGCGATAAAAAAGGGCGCCACGATTTTCACGGACATAAAAATGGCGCAGGTGGGAATAACAAAGCGGGGGCACAATTGCGATGTCAGGTGCGTGCTTGACGCAGGAAGTGAGATTGCAGAAAGAACAGGCGCAACAAGAACAAGCGCGGGCTTCCTGGCGCTTGAAAAAGAGCTTCCTGGTGCTATAATCGTAATCGGGAATGCACCATCGGCTGCGCTGACTGTATGCGAAATGATAGAGCGCGGGCTTAAACCTGGGCTGCTCATTGCTACGCCTGTAGGGTTTGTGAACGCAGCCGAGTCAAAGGAGCGCGTGCGGGCGCTGGCGGTGCCTTCCATCACCTGCGTGGGGACACGCGGAGGAACGCCTGTCGCGGTTGCAGCCGTGAATGAGCTTGTGGAGATAGCCTTCAGCGGAAAAACGAAAATTGCCCAAAGAATTTAAATACTTCTTATTCATTTAAAGCGAAAAGTACGGTGCGTATATATTACGCAAGTTGAAGTCGATCAAAGTCGGATTTGATGAATGCGAGGGCCAATGCGGTTATCGTATGCCCGCCAAAGCATGTAAATCAAAATCTATTTGTGATGACCTATTTGCAAGCCAGATGGTTTGCAGCTTGCAGTAAAAATCCCACGTATTAGTATTACATATTGTCAAAGGAGGAAAAATGTCACATCCCCACAGACCAAGGCGCGGATCAATTGCATACAGCCCGCGAGTAAGAGCAAGAAGTGAAACACCCCGTGTAAGAGCGTGGCCTCTGGTAAAAGAGCCCAAGCTGTTAGGATTTGCAGGTTACAAAGCCGGCATGACCCATCTGATTATGAGAGATGACGCTCCCAACAGCCTGACCACAGGGATGGAAATTTCAGTACCCGTAACCATTATGGAAGCACCTGCAATGAAGGTTGCAGCTATCCGGGTTTATAAAAATACTACTTATGGCGCCAGCGCAATAGCCGAAGCATGGACAACAGAACTTGATAAAGAACTTAACCGTGCCATCACGGTTCCAAAGAAACATGACCTTCCGGCGGCACTTGCCAAAATAGAGCAGCTTATAAAAGACGGGATTGCCAAGGATTTGAGAGTAATAATGTACACTCTGCCTGAGAAAGTAACCGGCATTCCAAAGAAGAAACCCGAAATCATGGAAAACAATATCGGTGGAACTGACTTAAAAGTACGATTTGAGTATGCAAAAACCCTTCTGGGAAAAGCAGTCGGTATAAATGATGTATTCAAGAACGGCGACATTATCGATGTTCTTGCCGTAACAATAGGAAAAGGGCTCCAGGGCCCGGTTAAGCGCTGGGGCATACAGCTTCAGAAATCAAAACATTCAAGAGCTGGCAGTGTGAGAGAGATAGGCACTCTCGGGGCATGGCATCCTTCGCATGTAAGCTGGAGAGTTCCGCAGCTGGGACAGACCGGATATCACCAGAGAACCGAATTCAATAAGAGAATCATGCAAATCGGTAAGGATGGCAAAACTGTAACTCCAGAGAGCGGATTTTTGAATTATGGGATTATAAGGAACGACTACATTATTATCAAGGGCAGCCTGCCCGGGCCGGTAAAAAGACTTGTACGAATACGGCCGGCAATAAGACCGAATAAACAAGTACTGGCGCAGACTCCGGAGATAACATATATAAGTCTCGAGTCAAAACAAGGGTGATTCTATGGATATTAACATAATCGATTTATCAGGAAATACAACAAAGAAAATCTCATCGTCGCTATTTGACGAAACCTACCGCCCTGATCTTATAAAGAAAGCGGTGCTTGCAGCCCAGGCGAACAGGCAGCAGCCCTATGGTCCGCATATGTACGCAGGCTTGAGGACCTCAGCCGAAGGATGGGGACCGGGACGCGGCGTATCAAGGGTTGCCAGATTAAAGAACGGCAGCAAATCAGCAAGAATACCCCAGGCTGTTAAAGGAAGACAGGCGCATCCCCCGAAGCCTGAAGCTGACAGGACAGAGAAAATCAATGACAAAGAGCGGAAAAAAGCCATCAGGTCAGCACTTGCAGCGACAGGTAATCTGGAACTGGTAACGAAAAGGGGACATAAATTCTCTGCGCAATTACCTTTGATTGCGGTTGATAATCTTGCGGCTCTTACCAAAACAAAAGATGTAAAATCTTTCCTGGAAGCAGCAAAGGTATGGGACGATATAGAGAGAGCAAAAGACACTACCATCAGGGCAGGAAGAGGAAAGCTCAGGGGCAGGAGATACAAAAATGCAAAGAGTATTTTGATCGTGACAGCCGAGGATAATGGAATAGCCAAAGCTGCACGCAATCTTGCCGGAGTGGACATTGTTATTTTTGATCAGCTTAACACAGAATTATTGGCTCCGGGAACACATGCGGGACGTTTGACAATATTTACCGAATCGGCAATAGCAAAGCTCGAGGAGGCAATGCAATGATCCAGCACCCTTATGTGACAGAAAAAGCGACATTGATGGCTGAAAAAGATAATGTTCTCCAGTTCATCGTTGATGTCAGCGATACTAAACCAAAAGTGAAAAAAGAGATAGAGGCACTCTTTAGTGTAAAGGTGGCAAGCGTTAATATGATGCTGACCTCCAAAGGAAAAAAGAAAGCCATAGTAACATTTGAGGAACCCAACACAGCGACCGAACTTGCCTCAAGGTTAGGAATATTTTAAGGTGATAAAATGGGACATAGAATTATTTCTCAGAGCAGGGGAAAAGGTTCTCCGACGTACAAAGCTCCTTCTCATAAATTCAAGGCAAACCTTGAACATTTAAAGGTAGAGGAAGGGATTGTAACTGGAAAAGTACTTGAAATAATCCATGATACTGCACGCTCCGCACCCATTGCGCGCATATCTTTCAGCAACGGCGAGGAACGATTGATGCTTATACCTGAAGGCACTGAGGTCAGCCAGGTCATACAGTGCGGTATATCCGCACCCGTAGAGCCGGGCAATACCCTTGTGCTTGCGGAAATCCCGGAAGGAGTTCCAATCTGCAATATAGAATCACAACCCGGCGATGGAGGAAAATTCGCAAGGGCTTCAGGAATGTACGGGATTCTTGTGGCGCATGATGTAGGCAAGACCGTGGTGCAACTGCCAAGCGGCGAGATGAAATGGCTAAATCCCAAATGCAGGGCTACAATAGGCGTTGTGGCTGCCGGAGGGCGCACCGAGAAGCCATTCATCAATGCAGGTAAGAAATTCCACAGGATGGAAGTCAGGGCGCGCAAATGGCCAAGAAGCAGGGGCGTTGCTATGAACGTTGTAGACCATCCCTTCGGAGGCGGAGGGCGACAGCATCCGGGAAGACCGAAGACCGTAGCCCGCGGCACACCACCAGGGCGGAAAGTCGGCTCGATTGCGGCAAGAAGAACCGGAAAGAAGTGATAATACATGGCAAGAAGAGAATCATCTAAAATACCCAAAAGGAAGGGAGAATATACATACAGAGGAAAAACAGTTGAAGACCTCAAGAAGTTGACCCAGGACGAGTTCGCGCTGCTGGTACCGGCAAGACAGCGTCGGACATTACAGCGCGGCCTTTCGGAAGACCATAAGAAATTACTGCACAAAGTCAGGATTAAAGACCAGAATATCAGGACGCATTTGCGGGATATGATAGTACTGCCTGAAATGATTGGCCTGAAAATCGCCATCCATAGTGGAAAAGAGTTTGTACCGATTGATATTATCCCTGAAATGGTTGGTCATTATTTCGGTGAATACGTGATGACACGAAAGAAAGTTTCACACGGAGCAGCAGGTATCGGAGCTACAAGATCAAGCAAATTCATCCCGCTGAAGTGATTCACATGAAACTAAATTACTCAATTGAACCTGAACCCGAAAAAACCTCAAAGGCTCTGGGCAAGGAACTTCACATTTCAAAAAAACATGCGCATGAGATAGCATCTGCAATAAAAGGCATGAAGCTCAATAAAGCCAGAGTTTTTCTTGAGAATGTATCCGAGCTGAAGCAGGCCGTGCCTTATAAGAGATTTACAAGAAACATTCCCCACAGGAAAGGAATGTGTACAGGCAGGTACCCGCAGAAAGCTGCAAAGGAATTCCTCAGGGTATTAAAAAATGTCGAAAGCAATGCCACGTATAAAGGGCTTGATCCCGAGAACATGAGAATAACCCATATAGCAACCAAGAAAGGCCATACATATATGGGACAGTTTCGGCGGGCGCAGGGCAGGGCATCGCCAAAGAACCACGAAACAGTCAGCGTTGAAATGATACTGGAGGCGTAATAATGGGAGTTGAAAGAAAATTCGTTAAGAACGGTCTTGATAAGGCGCAGATGGCGGAATACTTTTCCAAGCAGTTAGAACGCGCCGGTTACGGCGGCATGAATATCAACAGGACCCCGATGGGTACCCAGATTACGATATTTGCAGAAAAACCCGGTATGATAATCGGAAAAGGCGGAAAGACCATACACAAGCTTACACATGACCTTGAAACCGTTTTCCGTGTGGATAATCCGCAGATAGATGTCCAGGAAGTAAAAATCCCGGAACTCAATGCGCAGATGATGGCCTCAAGGCTTGCAGGCGCAATCGAACGCGGTCTTTATTTCAGGAAAGCCGGCCATAACATGCTTCGCAGGATACTGGAATCGGGTGCGCTCGGATGCGAGATTGATATTGCTGGCAAGCTTACCGGCCCAAGGAAAAAGACCGAAAAATTTGTCGGCGGTAATATGCTTCATGCAGGCAACCCGGCGATGGAACTGGTCGATGATGGATTTGCGATTGCTATTAAAAAACTTGGAGTTATCGGATGTCGTGTCCGGTTAATCAGGCCTACTGTCAAGCTTCCGGGCAGGTTTAAGACCGTCCAGGTTGGAGCCACCCAGGAAACAGTTGAAAAGAAACCCGCAGCAGGCATTGTAGAGATTGTCAAGGCAGCTCCGCAGGAAGCGAAACCTGAAGTGAAACCTGAATTGGTATCGGAACAGGCACCTGAAATGCCGCAGGAAACCCCGGTAGAAGAAAGCCATACAGGTAATATCGAAGAAAGAATGCACGGGGATGTCATGGAACACAAACATCCTGAATACGATTACTGGCACCCGGCATCACGCCTCCATAAAAAGGAGGAAAAGTAATGGCAATACTGCGGGTCGATGAAATCAGGAACATGAACATAACCGAGCGGCAGGAGGAACTGGACAAGCTCAAAATGGAGCTAATCCGCGAACGTGCTGTCGCATCGGCTGGTGGCGCTCCTGAAAATCCAGGCAGGATTAAAGAGATAAGGAAAACTATCGCAAGGATAAAAACAATCCAGAAGGAGCCTAAAGAATAATGAAGCTGACACCACACAATATCATACACCATGAACTCATCGGTCTTGATACAAAGGTAGTGGACAGCACAAACAATTCCCTCATAGGAATCGAGGGAAGAATAATCGATGAAACAAAAAATTTGCTTACAATAAGAACCGATGTACAGAGAACTGGTATAAAGGTGAAAAAAGTACCAAAATCCTGTTCATCGTTTATATTCACAATTCCATCATTGGTGAGGACGGCTCACCAGGCAGTTGACGGTAAACGTTACTTACCGCTGACGCTCAAAGTCGATGGAAAATTATTAGTCTCGCAACCCGAAAACAGAATCCAGACAAAATTTAAGAAAAAATTCAGGAGATAGAAGGTATAATAATGGCACGAGATATCGGGCTGGACGTTTTACCGCCAGCAAAAGAATGTACTGATCCCAAATGTCCTTTTCATGGAGCGTTGCCCGTAAGAGGGCAGGTTTTAAAAGGAGTCGTAGTCAGCGACAAAATGAATAATACTGTTGTTGTGCAGAGAACATTTGTCAAAAAGATTGCAAAATTCGAGCGGTACGAGAAGAGAAAGACCAAGGTACATGCACACAACCCTCCCTGCATAAATGCAAAAGAGGGCGATAATGTAACGATTGCAGAATGCAGGCCGCTCAGTAAGACAAAATCCTATGTTATTATTGAGGTGGCAAAATGAAAGGAATGAAGGCAAAAATACCGCGTGCAATTAATACGGCATCCCGTATGGAAGTCGCCGATAACACAGGGGCGCGTGTCGTTGAGGTTATTTCGGTATTAAAATATCGCGGTGTAAGGAACAGATACCCTCGCGGTGGTATTGGAGATACTCTTATCGTAAGCGTTAAGAAAGGAACCCCGGAAATGAGAAAACAAATCTTCAAAGCGGTCATAATACGCCAGAAAAAGGAATTCAGGCGGCCTGATGGAATGCGGGTTTCTTTTGAAGACAATGCATGTGTGATAGTTGATGATGAAGGCGTGCCAAAGGGCACTGAAATAAAAGGACCTGTTGCCAGGGAAGCTGCCGAGCGGTATTCGAAAATATCATCAGCAGCCTCGATTATAGTGTAGGTGAAAAACATGGTATCAACACAACCAAGAAAACAGAGAAAATCCAGGTACCAGGCGCCGCTCCACAAGAGGCATAAACTGCTGGGCGCTATGCTCAGCCCCGACCTTGCGGAAAAACACGGAATTAAAAGCTTACCTGTACGCACAGGCGATACTGTAAAAGTCCTCCGTGGCGATCATAAAGGTAAAGAAGGAAAGGTAGCCAGTGTAAATCTTACAAAAATGACCATCACCGTAGATGGTGTTAGCGTCAACAAATCAGACGGCACCGAAGTACCAAGACCGGTACAGCCTTCGAACGTAATGATAACAAAATTAGAAATCAAAGATGAAAAGCGCTTAGGTGATTAAATGGCAAGACATCAGAAAAGAGTGGCGGCACCAACAACATGGCCGATTACAAGAAAGACGCATCACTGGGTAGTTGGAGCCAATGCCGGTCCTCATTCCAAGGGAACAGGAATTCCATTGCTTGTTGTTGTAAGGGATATGCTAAAAATAGCCAATACCAGCAAGGAAGCCAAGACAATAATTAATGAAGGTAATATTTTCGTGGATGGAGTGAAGAGAACGAATTATAAGCATATTGCAGGGCTATTCGATATAGTCTCAATCCCGACAACCAATGAATATTATCGCGTCCTGCTGGATGCTAATAACAGGTTTAAACTCTACAAGGAAGATGCAAATGCCTTGAAATTATGCAGGATAAATAACAAAACCATTGTGAAAAAAGGCGCCGTACAGCTCAACCTGCATGACGGCAGCAATATCCTGGCAACCAATGAGTACAACACGATTGATTCTGTCATACTGGGTTTCCCTGACCGCAAAATCATCAAACACATTCCGTATAAACAGGGAAATCTTGCCATGATTGTCGGCGGGGAACACTCCGGCGAAATAGGGAAGATAAAACAAATCCGCAAAGTCAGGGGTTCAGGGACGAACATGGTGGCCATATCAAATGAAAAGGAATTCGATACAATTGAAGATTATGTATTTGTCATAGGTGAATCAACGCCTGAAATCAAGGTGGTTTAAGATGAATACAATGAGAATCCCTTTAATCGAGAAAGTTACAGTTCATATAGGTACCGGAGAAAGCGGTGAACGGTTGATCAATGCTGAAAACCTGCTTGAGGCAATAGTAAAGCAAAAACCGGTCCGGGCAATTGCAAAGAAAACATTGCCGACCTTCTCTATAAAGAAACGGGAACCAATAGGATGCAAAGTTACGTTAAGAGGAAAGAATGCCCAGGAATTTTTAAAGACAGCATTAAAAATAGTCGAGAATAAAGTGAATGCGTCCCAGTTCGATGAGAATGGCAACTTTTCATTCGGGATTGAGGAACATACCGATTTCCCGGGCATGAAATATGACCCTTCAATAGGCATTTACGGAATGGATGTAAATGTTTCAATAAAGCGCCCGGGGTTCAGGATAAGCTCCAGAAAGGTAGAGAAACACAAAATACCCATGAATCACAGGTTGAATAAGGAAGACGCAATATCTTTTTTAAAAGAGAAGTACGGCGCGGAGGTAGTTTAAATGGAACGAAGTAAGAAAAAATTCGGAGCCGGTGCCAATGTCTGCAAACGCTGCGGCAGAAAGCAGGGGCTTGTTCGGAAATATGACATATACCTCTGCAGGCAATGCTTCAGGGATATCGCTTATGACATGGGCTTTGAGAAATATACATAGGTGATTTTAATGTTATTAGATCCACTCGCAGACGCATTATCAACAATAAAAAATGCAGAAAGTATAGGTAAACCGGAATGTACCATCAGGCCAGCTTCAAAAGTAATAGGAAGCGTGCTCAAGGTCATGAAGGATAAAGGATATATCGGCGATTTCGAATTCATCGAAGATGGGAAATCCGGTGTGTTTAAAGTCCAGCTAAAAGGAAAGATTAACAAATGCGGAGTAATCAGGCCCCGGCATGCTGTAAAGAATACGGAATTCGAGTCATGGGAAAAGCGGTTCTTGCCTGCTAAAGGCTTTGGGTCCATTATCCTGACCACGCCAAATGGCGTTATGACCCACTCCGAAGCCAGGGAAAACGGCCTTGGTGGCCAGTTACTTGCGTATGTTTATTAGGTGAATGTTATGGAAACGAAAAGAACAATAGGAATCCCGGAGGGCGTGAACGTCAATATTGATAAGTTGAATGTATCGATATCAGGCCCGAATGGACAGCTCCAGAGAGAACTATGGTATCCTGGGATTGCAATAAAAAGAAATGATTCAGAGGTCGTTGTTATGACCGATATGCCAAGGCGAGAACAGCTTGCAATGCTGGGCACGCTTGAATCCCATTTGAAAAATATGATCACAGGAGTAACCAAGGGATATGAATATACGATGAAAGTGGTTTATTCGCACTTCCCTATCCAATTGAAAACCGAAGGACAGCAGGTAATAATAGGCAATTTCCTTGGTGAAAAGAGAGCAAGAAAGGCCAATATCCAGGGCAATACAAAGGTCGTAATAAAGGGAGACCAGGTAATTATTTCCGGGATGAATAAGGAAGATGTTGGGCAAACGGCAGCTAACATCCGCCAGGCTACAAAAATCAAAAGATTTGACCCGAGGGTATTCCAGGACGGGGTTTACCTCGTAGAAAGGCGGTGAAAAAAATGGAAGATGAAGCAATCAAACAGCTTACAACCATCGAAGGTGTTGGCAAAGCTAAAGCAAAATTACTTTATGATGCAGGATTTCTAACTATCGTTTCAATAAAAAAGGCAAGCGTAGATGAAATTGCAGGTATCAAAGGGATAGGTACAAAACTTGCAAACAAAATCAAAGCTTCTGCTGATGAGATGGTTGTTGAAGAAGAAAAGCAGGAAGAAAAAACAGAAACACTGCCCGTAACCTTTGTTCTTGATGAAGAAATGAAAAGGCTTCTTAATGTCAGGAAGAAACAGAAAAGCAAGAAACCCGAGTTCAAGCAGACTGATTCCCATAAGAAAAAGAAGCTTGCAGATTACTGGAGGAAACCTGACGGTATTCATAACAAGACACGTTATGCACTTAAAGGAAAAACTCCGCTTGTAGAGGCAGGTTATGGAAGCCCGGCAGCAGTTCGCGGACTCCATCCATCCGGATTTGAGGAAGTACTGGTGAGAACCCCAAAAGATATTGAGGCTCTTAAGGTTGGCAGGCAGGCCGCCAGGATAGCCCGTACGGTCGGGTCAAGAAAGCGGGCGATAATAGAGAAGAAGGCTGCTGAATTGGGATTGAAGATTTTAAACCCCGCAAGGAGTGAAATAACATGACAGATTTAGCGAACCAGAGGCGATTGGCTGCAGAAGTTATGGACATAGGTGTAAACCGGGTACGAATGGACCCCGAAGCCTATAAGGACATTTCCACAGCCCTGACGCGGGAAGATATCCGCAAATTGATCGGAGAAAAGAAAATCGGCAAAAGAGAAATAAACGGAAATAGCCGTGGAAGGACACGAAAAGCTGATGAGGCACGTGATTATGGGCACAGGAAAGGTCACGGCTCAAGAAACGGCGCAAAGGGCGCAAGGAACCCCAAAAAAGAACAGTGGATGAAAAAAATCAGGGCGTTGCGCAGTCTTCTTAAAGAAAAAAGAGACAATAATACCATTGATGTTTCCACATACAGGAAATTATACCGCAAAGCAAAAGGCGGGGAATTCCGAAGCAGGGCGCACCTGAACGCAAACATCGAACAACTTAAAGGCAAGGTGGCGTGAACATGGCAACAGGAGCAAGATACAGAGTCAAATTCAGAAGAGTAAGAGACGGTAAAACGGATTACCGGGCAAGAAAACAATTGCTAATTTCAAAGAAACCCCGCCTTGTGGTGAGGAAAAGTTCAAAAAACACACTGGCGCAGATAGTAATACCATCCGCATCCGGGGACGTTACTCTCGTTTCAGCGAATACGACTGAATTGAAGAAATACGGTTATACTGCGGGAACGGGAAATATCGCATCTGCATACCTGGCAGGGTTATTGCTCGGGCATCGTGCAAAAAAAACCGGGCAGAAAGAGGCAATCCTCGACACCGGGTTATATCACACAACACAGGGCGGCCGGCTATTTGCAGCTTTGAAAGGAGCAGTAGATGCAGGTCTTGATATACCCCATGACCCGGCAATTTTCCCATCTGACGATAGGATTATGGGTAAACATATAGACAAATATAGAAAAACAAACGTTGCAGAGCAGGTTGAGGCAGTAAAACAAAAGATTCAGGGCGAATTCAGGTGAAAATATGGCAGATAGAAAATTCGATAGAAAATTCGAAGAACAGAGAGTGGAATGGGTTCCCCAGACAAGACTTGGCAAATTAGTCAAGGAAGGACAGGTAACCACGATGAGCGAAGCCCTTGAGTCAGGACTACCTATAAGGGAGTCCCAGATTGTTGACGCATTGCTTCCTGAAATAAGAGATGAAGTGCTGGATATCAATATGGTCCAGAGAATGACAGATTCCGGCAGGCGGGTAAAATTCAGAGCCACTGTAATCGTAGGCAATGGCGACGGCTTTATCGGCATCGGGGAAGGCAAGGATGTTCAGGTTGGCGTGGCTATCAGAAAAGCGATAGATACTGCCAAAATGAATATAATCAATATCAAGAGAGGCTGTGGCTCATGGGAATGCGGCTGCGGTCTGGGTCATACGGTACCTTTTGAGGTTATAGGTAAAGCAGGCAGTGTAGAAGTGGAACTTAAACCCGCCCCCCGCGGTCTTGGTTTAGCTTCAGGCGGAACTGCAAAAAAAGTACTTGAAATTGCAGGCATAAAAGATGCGTGGACAAAAGTATACGGCGAAACACGAACAACCATTAATTTTGCCAAGGCAACCTATGATGCTCTTATGAAAACCACAACAATGAAGGTGTGAAAAATGTACGCAGCAGTTCGACTTCGCGGCGGTGTGAAGACGCGACAGGATATCAGGGATACATTGAGCATGATACGTCTTGACAGGATTAATCATTGTGTATTACTCCCCGATACGCCAAATTATCAAGGTATGATTCATAAAGCAAAAGATTACATAGCCTGGGGTATTATCAGTCCTGAAACCCTTGCGCAGATGCTGGAAAATAGAGGACGTCTCGAAGGCGGGGATGCTTTGACCCTTGAATACCTTACGAAAAATACCAAATTCAAATCGTTTGGTGAACTGGCAAAAGCCATTTGCGAGGGGAAATCATCTTTATCCGATGTTCCTAAATTAAAGCCTGTTTTCAGGATGCATCCGGCAAGAAAAGGTCTTAAAGGCACAAAAAGGACATTCCAGGAAGGTGGAGACCTCGGGTTCCATGGCGAGCAAATCAATGCCCTGTTAAACAAGATGAGGTAATTTTTATGGCAAAACAAAAAACAAAGAAATTCAGGGGTTCAAGAACCTGCGGCGGCGGCACGCATAAGAACAGGAGAGGCGGCGGAAGCCGCGGTGGACGCGGGAATGCAGGCACATGCAAACACCACTTTGTCAGGTCAATGCAGCGGGGCTTGAGTTTCGGCAAACATGGGTTCAAAAGACCGTTATCGACTGCATCCGATAAAGTCATCGTAAATGTAGGTGAACTCGATGAAGCCATAGAGCAACTGGTAATAGACGGCTTTGCTGAAAAGAAAGGCGAAGCGTTCCACTTAGACCTTGCAAATATCGGTATTGAGAAAGTGCTTGGCAGTGGAAAGATAACAAAACCGCTCTTTATTACGGCTGGTGAATTCTCATCTGTTGCAAAACAGAAAATCGAAGAAGCCAAAGGACAGGCAATAGCGTCACAACCCCTTAACGCAGAGTAAAAGAATATGGTATTTGAAAGTCTTGCCCCCCTGTTGAATCGCCTTCCTGCGGTATCGCGTCCGGAAGGCCATGTGCATTTCAAGAAACGACTGGGATGGACGCTTGGGATTCTGGTTCTTTATTTTGCCCTGGCGAACATACCTTTGTTCGGGCTTGATAAAAGCTCAATAGATCTTTTTGAACTCTACCGCGCATTCTTTGCAGGTGCGTCAGGTTCAATCATGGTACTTGGAATAGGGCCTATAGTAACGGCATCGATAGTTCTGCAGTTACTTGTGGGGGCAAATGTTATCAAAATGGATCTTACAGATCCGCACCAGCAGGCCATTTTCCAGGGTCTGCAGAAATTACTTGTCTTTGTCATGATAGCTCTTGAAGCATTGCCTCAAATCCTTGGGGGCTATATGAAAGCTGATGCAGGGCTTGCAGCGCAGCTCAATATCAGTGTAAGCTGGATAACCGTATTGCTGTTCATACAGATATGCATTGGCGGTGTGCTGATTCTTTACATGGATGAGATAGTCTCCAAGTGGGGCATAGGTTCAGGCGTTGGAATGTTCATTATTGCCGGTGTTTCGCAGCAAATCGTCCAGGGCATATTCAACTGGAAACTCGATGAGACTGGATTCCCGATCGGGCTTATCCCGAAATGGATATATATTGCAAGTCCAGCATCGAATGTCGGTCTTGATTATCTCCTGACCGGTGACGGGATATTATTTTTACTGGTGAAAGGCGGTATCCTGGCACTGATCAGCACAGTCATAATTTATCTGATGGTAGTTTATGTAGAAAGCTGCCGTATAGAGATACCGCTGGCTCACGCAGCCGTAAGGGGCGCTCGTGGGCGCTTTCCCGTGAAACTCATCTACGCAAGTGTTCTGCCCATGATCCTGGTGAGGGCGCTGCAGGCGAATATCCAGATGGTGGGACTTATCCTTTCAAGCAGAGGTATTAGCTTATTGGGTGAATTCAAGCAGGCTACGCCTGTGAATGGCCTAATGTATTATCTTTCTCCTATCCAGGGACCTAATAACTGGATTCCATCACTTGTGTCATCTCAGTTCACAAGTCTCGGAGTCGCGCCTCCGGCTAATTGGCAGATTGCGCTTCACGTCATGACAGATGCTTTAATGCTCATAATCGGCGGCATAATATTTGCTCTCTTCTGGATTGAAACAACAGGTATGGGTGCAAAGAACGTGGCTGAAAAAATCCAGAATTCAGGGATGCAGATACCGGGCTACCGCAGAAGCAGCGGGACGCTTGAACGTGTAATGCAGCGCTATATCCCCAAAGTAACGGTAATAGGCGGTGCGTTCATAGGTTTGCTTACGCTCATAGCCAGCCTTCTCGGTACACTGGGAGGCGCAGGTGGAACCGGATTGTTGCTCACAGTCAGCATCATGTACAGGCTGTATGAGGACATCGCCAGCCAGCAGATGATGGAGATGCACCCGATGATGAGAAGCTTCTTCGGAAAGGAATGAAATTAGAAAAGAATAATCAATTCTAATTTCAATTTTTTTAATTTTACACGAACAGCGTTCTTAATTCCCACAATATCTTGGGATTCTTCTTGAATAAAATAGGCAACAAAGTAGGTAAAGCCATCTTACTCGTATCTATCCCTTTGAGCGAATGAGCAAGCTGGTTCAATTGCTCGTCAGTGAGCTTAATGAGCATATTCTTGACAGCAAGGGATTTACTGAGTTCTTTCCCGATAGTTGCACGCCATTTATCCTCATATTCTTTTAAAGTCTCAACAGAATAATCCCCCTTCTCTTTTGCCCTGATGCAAACTTCCCCGGCCATCTTCCCCGCGTCCATTCCGTTTATAATGCCCCCGCCTGTTAAAGGATCCGATTGCCTTGCAGCATCGCCTACAAGCATGAGTCCGCCAGTTACTGTCTGTTTAATCGGTCCGCATACCGGGACTCCGCCAACTACCATTTCCAGGATTTTGACATGCGGCATATAATCTTTTATGAATTTCTCAAGAAGCGTGATTGCTCTGACATTTCCCGATTTGCTTCCAAGGAGCCCCAATCCGACATTCGCTGTGTGTTTGCCTTTGGGAAATACCCATACATACCCTCCAGGAGTATATTTTTCACCCAGATAAAAAATACTGTATTCACCTGCGTCGATATTTGAAACTAGGAACTGTGCGCAGGTATCGATATCGACGGGCTTTAAGGATGTATCTATCCCGCCCCATCTTCCAACTTTTGATTCCACGCCGTCAGCCCCTATTACGATATCAGCTTTAATCTCATGGGTTTCCCCCATATACATGGCATTTATTCCTGTAATTTTGCCATTATTCCGCAATAATCCGGTAGCCCGTGTCTTTACAAGTACTTCAGCCCCTGCCATTGCAGCCTGCTGGGCAAGCGCCCGGTCAAAAACTTTTCTTTCAAGAGTGTAACCCGCCTTTCCGCTTGATGCTTCTTCTGACATTTTGATTTCAGTCCCGTCAGGCGCGAGTATCTTGGAACCTTTTACTTCTGCCGCTATCCATCGCGGGTCAGGTTCTATATGCTTTTTCAAATCCTCTTTTCCTACGCCTTCGGCGCATCTCACCGGGTCCCCTATCTCCTGCCTCTTTTCAATAAGCAGGACATCAAGCCCGCCCATTGCGGCGGTTTTTGCGGTAATTGAACCTGCCGGGCCTGCTCCCACAACAATTACATCGTATCGATTTTTCATTTTATGATCACCAGTGCGCCAACGGGACATATCTTCGCGCACACGCCGCAACCGGTGCACGTATTATCTACCTCTATCCAGGTTTCCACCAGTTCAAGCGCTCCCACCGGGCACACGCCCACGCATGCTCCGCAGTATCCGCATTTATAACGATTTACATTTACAGTCATAGGCTCGTCTGCTAACGCAGTCGACACATATAAATTTTATTAAGCAGCAATCCTAAGAAAAGGTGTTAAATCACAGCTTTTGGCTGTTATAATTTTCAATGTTTTTTGAATCCGTTTCAACAAGCTCAAAAAGTACGGGTTTCTGGACTATCTTGAAATTATTGAATTTTATATACATTGTTTCTATTCTCTTGCCCGGGATGCCGGCTTTGAGTAGTTTTACTCTTTCTTTAGATGTTTCTAACATTAACCCTTCTCCCATTTTTTGACTAGGTCATCTATTTAACGACAGGTTATATAAATATTGTGGTTTAAATACTTGCAGTTTAAATACTATGATGTCACAAATCAAAACAGATGTGGAGGGATATTCATGAGCAATATAATATTCAAAGATGCAAAAATCACAAAGCCTGAAGATAACCAGCCAGAACAGATAAAGAAGATTTTTCCGTATATTTCACCTGTCAAAAAAGGTGATATTGTAGCAATAAAAATACATCCGGGGGAATACGGGAATACGACTCATGTAAGACCTGTAATTGCAAGAACTGTGGTTGACCTTGTGATTGAAGCCGGAGGAATACCGTTTGTGACCGACACCACTACATTATACAGAGGGATGAAGCTGAACGCTCCGAACCTTATTAAAGGCGCTTCCATGAACGGTTTTACGCATGCGAGCATGAACGCCCCTTTTATTGTGGCTGACGGTTTAAGAGGTGGCGACGGCAAAGAGATAGAGATTAACGGGGAAGCGCTTGAAAGCATAACGGTTGCCTCAGCCATAGCAGAAGCCGATTCGATGATAGTTGTATCCCATGGGAAAGGCCATCCGGCTTCGGGATTCGGCGGTGCGGTAAAGCACCTGGGCATGGGATGCCTTGACAGGGCTGGAAAGATAAAGGTGCATGAAGTTGGCAAGCCCTCCATCGACCCTGAAAAATGCATACAGTGCGGGGATTGCGTGGAAGTATGCCCGTGGGACGCCATAACGCCGCCTGAAATCGACCATACAAAATGCTGCGGTGAGCTTTCCTGCGCTGATGCATGCCAGCAGGAGGCGATAATTCCTCCCCCGGATGCGACGGATAAAATGCAAAAGAGGCTGGGTGAAGCCGCTCTTGGCCCGATAAAAGCGCTGAACGGGCGGATTGGATATATTAACTGGGTTTATGACCTGACACCGGGCTGCGATTGCTTCAATTTTTCGGGGGAGCGTTTTGTTGAAGACATAGGAATCCTGGCCGGGAGCGACCCTGTGGCAATTGATTCTGCAACGATTGATTTAATCAACGGGAAAATGAAACCGGATGGAAAATCGATATACCATGTATGGGGCGTGAACCCGTGGGTACATATCGAAGCTGCCGAAAAAATTGGATGCGGGAAGAAGGAGTATAAGCTTGTGAGTTAAGAAACAGGAAAAAGATTTCAGCATCGATACATAAAGTTAATAAACGAAAGAATCCAAGTATAGATTAGAGACAGAGGCCGTTCTTAAACTTGTTAGTGATTTATTGCTCAATTAGATTCAATAACTGAACCAAATCAAAAGATGCGAGGTAAACCATGTCAAAACTTAAAAAGCGGGAACTTGAAAGAAAAGGCGAGAAAAAGCGAAAGATTCAGGAGAACAAATTAATGGATGAGCATCTTGTGGATTTAACGAAAACAAAAGGGGAGCTGGAGGAACTGCCTGAGGAAATATAAGTGAAGGTAAAAGTAAAAATTCTTTCCGGGGGTGTCAAAGAGCAAGTCTTGGAACTTTCATCGGATTCAACGTATGAAGGGATGCTAAAATCACTTAATATAAATCCAGAAATAGTCCTTGTATTCCGCAAAGGGACTCCTGTACCGCTTGATGAAACGGTGACTCCTGACAGTGTGGAAATCCTGAGGGTCGTGACAGGAGGCTAATCCTGACAACAATGCAGTTAACAGACGCATACGGAAGGACGATAAGAAGCCTCAGGATATCACTGACTAACCGCTGCAACCTGAAATGCCTGTACTGCCATCATGAAGGTGAAACGCGGGAGATAAATAATGAGATGACCTGCAGGACTATTGGAAATATAGTCAGGGCTTCGCAGGCTTTCGGGGTGGACAGGGTAAAATTCTCAGGCGGGGAACCTTTACTCAGGAATGATTTTGAGGAAATCATCAAATCACTTCCAAAGCTCAGGGATGTCTCGGCCACGACCAATGGAACTAATCTTTCGCAAAGGGCGAAAAGCCTTGCAGAAAGCGGGCTTGACCGAATCAATATAAGTCTTCCCTCACTTTTGCCTGAACAATACAGGAAAGTCACCGGAGGAGGTATTGGTAAAGTACTGGACGGGATTGCCGCTGCTGTCGATTGGGGTATGACGCCTGTTAAACTTAATATGGTTCTCCTCAAAGGGATAAATGATACCGAAATCCTGAAAATGATGGATTTTACCAGGAAATTCGAAGGTAAGGTTATCCTGCAGTTGATAGAATTAATGGATTTCCAGGGGACTGCGAAATATCAGGTTGATATAAATGAAATTGAAAAATTCCTTGAATCCAGAGCCTCAAAAATAGAAGAAAGGGTAATGCACAGGAGAAAGAAATATCACATCGGTGGTGTCGAGGTCGAACTTGTCAGGCCTATTGATAATTCGCATTTCTGTGCCAATTGCAACAGGCTTCGTGTTACTTCAGACGGAAGATTGAAACCATGTCTTTTCAGGAACGATAACCTTGTGGATGTGAATAATAAAGAGCCAGATGAAATCATGGAATTAATGAAGCTTGTAATGGATAAAAGAGAACCATTCTACAAAGGTTGAGCTGAACGCATATTTGAATTATAATGCGGCGGTTCCTTGTGGATTTTATTAATAAAACCAAACTCGAATATCTCCCTCACTGACAACTCTCTTGAGATGTATTTTAACCTGTGGAGCACGGGCACAAAAGCCATAGTCGAGAGAACGAATTCGCTTGACAGGGAAGCGCAATATTTCGGGGAGACCATATAAGCGCTCTCCACAAACTCTTCATCAACAATCCCTGTGAGTTTTGAAACAATTTTGGCAGCATCCTCTGGTTTTGCCCTGATGAAATTACTTGCTTTTTCATGAAGTTTAAGGAAGTCCAGAATCACATCAGGAGATTGCATCAGCTCCTTCCTGATAACTATCCCATAGCTGGGATTATCGGGCCAAAGGGCGTGCGGCGGGATGATTATTTTTGCGCCGCAGGCACGTGCCGCTGCAACAGCAAGAGACGGCGTACCGACTGCTGCATCGATATCACCATCCACCAGCGCCTCAAGAACAAAGTCTGTCCATGCAAAATTCTTAACCTCAATGTTAAGCTTTGCCTCATTTATGGCATTGTTGATAATGACATCGTGGATTGAGCCTTTCGGGGGTGAGCCGATGCTCTTTCCTTCAAATTGCGAAAGCGCGGCATTCAAGATCCCGGAATCACCAAGAGTCCTGTATTTATTCCGGGAAATCAGCACGGTTCCTTCCACATGCCCGCCCGCGACGCATATAATCGGAACCCCCCGGTCGATGCCGATAATTGCAGGAGGCAGGCCGATATACCCGATGTCAATTTCCTCATTTTCGAAGGCTTTAACGATGTCGGGGCCTGAGGCAAAAAGTTTCCAGTTCGCGCTGAGGCCTGCTTTTTCAAGCCAGTCTGTGCCCATCAGGATAAATGAGGTATGATATACGGTTGAAAGATGGCCGATGTTGACGAGTTTTGGGTTAGGCATGATTTTTAATATGGCAAAAGAGGAACAAATCTATCATCTATACAGTCAGGATGAGTTTTTTAAATTTTGTTTTTTTAGATTCCAGATGGTCTATCTTGGTCAAATCTTCAAAAACATCAGACTCGACTACTGTCCCCTTCTCTATTGTGCGCTCTAAATCTTTGATGGATTTTATCCCGTACTTGTGGTAAAGTGCGTGGAGCTGTGCCTCTGTTTTTCCAAGTTCGGATTTTATATATGCCCGTACTCCAACAGCCACCAGTTCATCTTCTTTAATCCCGATTTGCTTTGACAGCTTTTGTAGAGCAATACTCATTCAGCACCTCTTATAGCAGTGTTCTTATCAATAATTCCTCTTTATTCTAATAACCTTGCTCGCAGTTAAATATCATTGTATATAATATTAAGAAACCATTATATATTAAACGCAACCATCTGTATTTAAAAATATTCGAGGAGTAACTTTAACTTGGGAATTGAGGAAGAGTTGCAAAAAGAGAAGTTGCAAAATTCTCGTGATTTTAAAGAGATAACCCTTGCAATAGCTTTATTAGCAGGGTTATCAGGTTTTTTGTTGAAACTGATTGACTATTTTAATAATCATTCGATTCCATGGAGTTATGGATTCCAAAGAATAGTTTATATTTCAGTATATTTTTTATTGATTGAATTTTTATTAATTTTTGCATTTTTAATATCAAAGGGGTATTTGGTATCTACAAAAAGCAACAGTAAGCAATTAATAGATTTTACGCAAGAATTGTTTAAATTTACTTTTGTATATCCAGTCATTTGGTCTATTTCTTCGATTTCGACACTCTTTGCATCTTATTTAATCAACTATGTTAATGGAAGTCTGGTTACCATATATGTTATATTTTTACTTATTTATCTTCTTATGGGGACATTTAAATATATTCATGGCATTAAAAAGATGATTGGCTCATTAAAACGCACGAAAATAAATATTTCTTTTGGGCTTATCAATACTTTCATTGTTCTCATTATCTTTATTCCAATTGTGTATTTTACATTGTATAACTTATTATTAGTAACCCCTTCGTATCTTTTAATGGGCTCTTTCTTCATAGATGTGTTTCCACAATCGGATACTAATCATGGAATTCTAACATTTACAATTAAAGAAACGGGTCTTACTTCCGGTGTAAGTTTCGTAAATTTATACAAATTGAATGCAGGCAATAATAGTCTAGAACCTATCGATAATATTACCATACCACTTCAAAATACATCACTAAAAAAACTAATGTTTGGAGGGATTCAAGGGACGAATTATTACATTAACCTCAACGCTTCAAATTTGTCATCAGGAAATTATATGATGCATGCTGAAGTTACCTTTGATATAACTAAAAATTCTACTTTTGGAGTAGGAATAAAACACGATGATAAATTGTTTTATATTGCGCCAAGAATTGCAAATTATTCTTCTTATTCCACGCAGGAATTAAAACGCATTGAAACGACTCAATAATACATCACATCTACTACATATTTTTCAGCCAGCGCAAGTATCCTTGCAAGCAACTCGTCCCTTTTATGCATGGTGAGTTCATGTTTATCCAATAACTCAAACACTTCCCTGCCCACAACATCATCAAATCCGGCTTTCACACGGATAATTACCGAACCTTCGGGAACCATCGAATTTTCAAGAACACCGTCTATATCCCCGTCAATTATCCCGATTACAGGAATCCCGAGGCGCGTCAATATGTCCGCCGCAATGGTTGTGGTGTCGTCTCCCACGGTTATGACAAGCCCCGCATCTTTTACGAGCTCAAAAGTGGATTCGGCGCAGTGGTCGATTATGGCGATTTTGCTTTGCTGTGCATGTTTAATATTTTTTATCTTTGGCTTTTGTCTCGTTCGCCTGATATTTCCGGTCTTTACCTTTGCAGTAAAAAGGTTGATTTTCCGGTTTTCCAGTTTTTCAAGGCCATGCGGCTTAATTCTTATTCCACGAACCTCAACTACCTTACCATCCTTGCATACGATTTCAGGGTCAGGCTGTGAAATCTCACCGATTACAATCCCGTCGAGGCGGATGTTCTCGCCTGCAAAAGCGCCTGCTACGCGGCGGATAATTTTGTCTCCGTTCACTCTCACATGTGACGGCGCAGCTTTTCCATGTTCCAAAGCGAGGTCGTAACAGGCTGCCAGTATGTTTTTTACAAATTCAGCGCAGGGTTTTGCATGTGAGCTATAGTAAATTATCCTGCCGTCAAAATCCGGGCGCTCGATATGCACGAAAGGTATAGCTTCGCCAACCTTCGATGCCACTATCTGCCCAAAATGGCGCCCGGTTTCAAGTGTTTTTCCGTGGTTGAGCAGTATCGCAAGGTCTAAATTGTCTTTTAAAAAAAGAATAGTCTCACTCGGCGTAAGTCCCTGTGATATATCAATAACATCCTCAAGACCTGAATCGAGAACGGCTGTTCTCCCCATTGTTCCGCCAAGCTTTGCCATGACGTCATGCCGTCTCCTGAATATATCGATTATCCGCTTTGCTGAGCCCACATCTATAATCTCAGGACCGTGAAGGATGATTCCTATGCGCATGTTCATCCATTGGGGTTTATATCTTTAAAATTAATGGCGTATAGCCCGGCAAGGATTCGAACCTTGGTCGCAGGATCCAGAGTCCCGCATGATTGACCGCTACACTACCGGGCTTCGCAAGGTTTGCATAATTAGGCTTTTTACGTATTAATCTATCGGAGTTCCCTCAAAGATGCCAGTATTTGCGCTGGACTTGTTTTATTTCTTCTAACCGTGCCCTCACCTGCGGATTGACGGCTGATTCTTTCCTGGCAGGTTCCAGCCCCATAAAAACATCGAGCACAGCCGCAACAGAATGCGAAAGCAGCTTCAGGTCGTATCCGCCTTCAAGGACAGCGCCGAGCTTCCCATCGCAGGTTTCCTTAGCTATTGATTTTACAATGGACGCAAGGACGGCGAATCCTCCCACGCTCATCTTCATATTTGCAAGCCCGTCGTTAGCGCAGGCATCCTGTCCTGCGCTTATAAGAATCATGTCCGGCCGGAATTCAAGCGCGGCAGGAACAAGTATTTCCTCAAATGCTGCAATGAAACCTGAATCATCAGTTCCCGCAGGCAGGGGCACATTGATGTTGTAGCCCTCACCGTTTCCGTTTCCAACCTCGTTTATCCAGCCGGTTCCCGGATAATGAGGATACTGGTGTGTTGAGAAATAAAGTACCGACGGGTCATCATAAAACGCCTCCTGCGTCCCGTTCCCGTGATGAACGTCCCAGTCCACTATCAGGATGCGCTTTTTTCCCATTTTCTGTGCATGGCGCGCCGCAATAGCAACATTATTGAAAATGCAGAATCCCATTCCTCTCCCATGTTCTGCGTGATGCCCAGGCGGTCTTACAAGCGCAAAAAACGAATCTGCCCCATCAAGCAGCGCACCAACTCCTGTAATCGCTCCGCCGGCAGCAAGGAGCGCCACGTTGTATGAATCGCGGCATAATATCGTATCGGAGTCAAGCGGTAACTCAAGTTCGGAGTATTTCCTGGCTTTTTCTATGTATTCCTTCGAATGGATATATTGAATTTCGTCAAGAGATGCATATCTCGGTTTAATAAGTTCAAGCTGTTCCATCATTTCGGTTTCTTCAAGATATGCGATTATGGAAAGCAGCCGCTCTTTATTCTCAGGATGCGACCCCGTCTCATGTTTTAAATAATCCGGGTGGTAAATAATGCCTGTTCTGGACAAGACTTTAAAAAATTCCCGGTTCTTTACGGTGAGACACCGCAGAGAACCCAGAGTCACAAAAATACGTTAAATCTTAAGCCAGTTTTTTACCGGCATTAGGTCCGTAGGTTGCTTCGTATATCTCTTTTATATGAAATACGAATGCTGATTTCCCGGGTAATTTCTTGGAATCAGCCATTTCCTTTGCGGCTGAATACCTGTCGCCTCTGTTTTCGATATCCACTGTACCTTTTATCTGGTAGGATCTCTTGGCTTCTCCGTCATACGCGACTATTGCCATATTCGGGTTTGCTTCAATGTTCTTTCTTGTCTTATTGAAAAAATTATCCACGAATAATATAGTTTCATCGTCAAGGATTTTCCACATGGTCACAAATACAACGTTTGGTTTCCCGGCTTTATCTGCTGTCGCAATCGGCAGCGGTTTTTGCTTGGAAACAACATCTTTTATTTCGGGGGGCATTTTCACCAAATTTATCACCGCCATTCGTTTAGTATGCATTGGTCATAAAGTTTTTGATTAAGGTTCGATACCTGAAAACTTGAAAAACCACAAGTAATATAAATCAAAAATACAATCAGTCAGCCAATGAAAATCTACAGGACATACGAGGATTTGCCAAAAATCAAGCTGCCTCTGGGGCAGGAAGTTTTCATAAGCGACAGCACCATCCGTGACGGCTCCCAGATGCCCGGGATAGTGATGAAAAAAAAGCACAAGACCGAGATTTACGAGTATCTTCATAAAATCGGTATTGAAAAGCTTGAAACCTTTGTCTATAACGAGCGCGACAGGGAAGCGGTTAAGGAAATGCTTAACCGGGGATATGAATTTCCCGAAGTCACAGGATGGGCGCGTGCAAATCCCAAGGATATTGATTTTGTGCTCAGTATGGACGGGATAAAAGAAACTGGCATCCTGATGTCGGTTTCCGACTCCCATGTCATTGACAAGATGGGGCTTAAAAGCCGTGAAGAAGCTGAAAAGAAATATACTGATGCGCTGCAGTATGCAGTTGACCACGGGCTTCGCACAAGGGCGCACATCGAGGATATGACGCGCGCGGATAACGAGGGTTTTGTGTTCCCGCTTATCAGTAAATTGCTTGAGATAGACCCGGATTGCATAATACGCCTGTGCGATACGGTAGGTTATGGTATTCCTTTCCCTGAGGTGGATGAGCCATACGGGATACCCTATATGGTAAAACGGCTTCGGGAAATCGGTACAAAGAACATCGAGACCCATGTCCATGACGATTTCGGGATGTCGGTCGCATGTTCGCTCGCAGGATACTGGTACGGCGCAAACTGGTCAAGCCTTACATTCCTCGGTATTGGTGAAAGGGCAGGGAATGCTGAATTGGAGAAGGTTGCGCTGTTCCTGATACAGAGAGTAGAAGGATTCCAGAAGTATGATTTAACATCAATAACAGAATTTGCCAGGTTCATGGAAAGAGAAATCGGGATACGGGTTCCGCGCAATAAATCGGTTGTGGGAAAAAATATCTTTGCACATGAGAGCGGTATCCATACTGCAGGCATAATAAAGAATCCATTCACCTATGAACCATATCCGCCTGAAGTTGTGGGAGGAAAGAGAGAACTCATGATAGGCGATTCCTCCGGGCTTGAGGTGATACGCTATAAAGTCGAGGAGACGCTTAACGAATTGATGCACGTTGCCACGAAGGTTGAAAAGACCGACCCGCGCGTGAAGGCAATCCAGGCTGATATCCAGAAATTGTATAATGAGGAGAAGCGCATTTCTGCAATTTCGGATGATGAGCTTAAGAAACTGGTTGAGAAATATTTCATGCTTGAATCGCTAATCGATGAGCACAGCGCTAACGGGATGAACTCGGGGAAGAAGAAAAAATAAATTAACAGGAAAAAAGCGGATTAATGTTGCTGTAACCTGACACTAACTCAGAACTTCATCCTCTGGCTTTTGCCGCTGTCAGCCTCCGTAACCCTTGTGCCAGGTGTTATCGCGTGTACCGCATTGGGGTTGTCTGTACGGTCATAGATTTTGGCGCCGCCGTTCTCCCGCAAGGACCTATCAACACGATTTTTTCCAGACTTCGTAGGTCTGGAGGTTTATTATTGATTTTTAAGTATAAAGCGTTATTGTCCAGTGGAAACAGGGGTATTATGCCTTTAACCCCTCAACATTTTCATGATATCGTGTTTGGTCACCATGCCTATGGCTTTTCCCTTTTCAAGCACCAGCACTGCAGGATTCTTTTCCAGGATCCTTGAAACGGTATTTGCATCCGAAGTAGGTGAGACCGTGGGAAAAGAGTCGCCCATGATGTTCCGCACAAGAAGGTGGGACACTTTCTTCAGGTCCTGGTCTGTCATCGAACTCACTATCTGGTCGGTTGAGAGGCTTCCAACAGGTACTCCGTTATCGATTACAGGCATCTGGGAAAAACCGTGTTCTTCCATTATCCTGGCGGCATCCTCCATTGAACTGCCCGAACTTGTATGAATGATAGGTGCATGCATAATATCCCTGACCACTATTCGTTCTTTCCTCGCAGCGTCGAACGCATTGAATATCTTGCGAAGCGTAGAAAGCCTCGGGTCCACATCTCCTGATTCGATGCGTGCAATCAGGGGCTGGCTTACGCCGGCGCGGGTGGCGATATCGTGCTGGGTGAGCTTGAGTTCAAGCCTCAGTTTCTTTATGTCTTCGGGTGTTGGTAGGAACATTATATATTACTATGGGTAATAAGTTATATATTAGGATTACTATATCAATGATTTACAATCGAATGATGCCAGTTCTGGAAGTCTTTGCCTTTTCCGTTAATTATAAGTCAATTAATAAACTGTTTGAGCATGATTATTAAGCATGGAACTTAACAAATACAAGAATCTCACCCGGGGCATTTCCGATACCTACGTAAACGTACATCCCATACAGCGGGGCGGCGTGCTAACAGCAGAAGCGCGAAAGGCTCTTCTTGAATTCGGGGACGGCTATTCGGTATGCGATTACTGCTTCGAGGCGAGAGTTGACCTTGTGGATAAGCCGCCAGTCCACGATTTCGTACAGGATGTGGGAGAGTTCCTGAACATGGACGATGTCAGGTTCACAGCCGGATGCCGCCATGCGAAATGGGCTGCCATGCACATGGTGTGCGAGCCGGGTGATACCGTGGTAGTGGACGCCCTTGCGCATTATACGTCCTATCTTGCAGCCGAGGCGAATAGATTGAATGTCGTTGAAGTGCCGCATAATGGTTATCCGACTTTTGAGATCGATATAGATGGATATGCCAGGAAATTCGAGGAAGTCGAACAGAAGACAGGCAAACTCCCGTCAATGGCAGTGCTTACGCATGTGGATTACAGGTATGGCAATATCGCTGATGCCGAAAAAGTGGGAAAAATCTGCAAGGAATATGGCGTCCCTTTCCTTTTGAATACCGCTTATTCGTCAGGCATCATGCCTGTTGACGGCAAGAAGCTTCATGTTGATTTCCTGTGCGGCTCCGGGCACAAGAGCTGGGCTGCGTCTGCGCCTATCGGGATACTTGCCACAACATACGAGTGGAGCGGCAAGGTTTTTAATAAATCCACATTGCGCGGCGACTGGAGCGGACGCGGATTCACGAAAAAGGAAGTGGCGCTTTTTGGCTGCTCACCCGTATTTGGCGCGCCTGTCGCAACCCTCATGGCATCCTTTCCCGCTGTTGTTGAAAGGGTCAAGCATTGGGACGAAGAGGTAAAGAAGGCGCAGTATTTCGTTAAAGAGCTTGAAAAAATCGAGGGATTCCACCAGATGGGTGTAAAGCCAAAGCAGCATCCGCTTATGAATATCGAAAGCCTGCCCCTTCATGAGATAGCTGAAAAAGATAAGCGCAGGGGATATTTCCTTTATCACGAATTGAAAAAGAGAAAGATTGTCGGGCTTCATCCTGGCATGAGCAAGAATTTCAAGATTAATACCTATGGCTTGAAAATGGAACAGGTGGAGTATGTCGCCAGGGCTTTCAAGGATATTGCGAGAGAAAACGGAATAAAAGTCGAGGAATAACAATGGACAATGATTATTCAGAATTATCAACGAAATTCAGGAAATTTTTTGAACTGCCGTCATCGCCTGTTGCGGTCAGGATACTTAGTGACGGCGCTGACAAAAAAACAAGCACCTCTCCCATGCGGTTTTGTGAAATGGTGAGGCGAAGCGCAGTGTATGGCGAGAGTTTCATTTTTGGCGTTGAAGAACTCACATGCACAAGCGCGGAACTTGCACTCGGGTTTACGGAACCGACCTACGGTGAAGTCTATCCTCGTATAAAACCTGCCAACACAAAATTAGTGAGTGTCTCCCCGCTTGAAAAAACAGATAAAAAACCTGATGTTGTTGTCGTTATCGGGACGCCGCGCAAGATTATGCGCGTATCCACAATCCTTTCGCAACTGCATGAAAAACAGCCCGTTGAAGTTAAGTTCAAGGGAGAATTTGCAGTATGCGGTGAGTGTACAGCCATACCTTTCATGGAGAAAAAGGTGAACCTGTCCCTCCTCTGCAATGGAGCGCGGATGTTCTCCGGGTACAGGGACGATGAAATAGTAATGGGCTTCCCGCTTGATGATTTTATTCGGCTTGCAGAGAGCACTGAAGAAAAGGAGATTACAAACGCCCTTTGCGGCTGTATAATGGACGACATTCCAGCCGGGGCTGTCGCCGCGATTGAAAAAGTAGGATTCGGCAAAGGTACAGACCAGTTCTTCGGGCGGTTCGGAAGTGAGATCGTACGGCTGTACACGCCGAAAGAAAAAGATGGAAAAATTACTTCACTGACGCTGCATGTGCCTGTTAAATTCATGGATAATGAAACAGCGTCAATGGTCAATGAAAAAGCGAAGGGTATACTGGAAAAGCCTTTGCTTCACAGGGTAAGGGATAACTGGGTTGATATTGCGCTTCCCCTGGAGCTGGGCGAGACGCTGAACAGGGCGAGCATGCGCGGTGAGAAGTTTGAGGCGATTGTGAGGGGCGGCATTGACACGATATTGAAGGAAGTCGAGAAGGTTAAGAGAAAAAGCGCTGGGTGAAATAACAACCTAATTTTGCAAATATATCATATATAATCCGCCAGTGGGGTTTCGTCGCGCAATAGTGCAGCTGGGATACTGCCGGGTGACGTACCCTGTTTGATAAAAAAGAATAGTTCATTTTATTCTTTTTATCAAAACCGCTATGAATAGGGACACAAGAGCTACCAATAACGAGAATCCCGGAACTTTCAGGGTCGGCGTTGGTGTTGGAGTTGATGTCGGTGGTGGTGTCCTGGTGGTGGTGGCTGTTGGCGTAACTGTGGATGCAGCTACACACCCCCACTTCGCAACATGATTTGCACTCAAATCTCCAGCAGTGGTAAACACTCCGCCTGCATAGAGATCCTGGCCTATCACAGCAAGGCGCCATACGCCGTCATTCATCCCGGTTCCAAGCGGCGACCAGCTTGTACCATCCCATTTAGCAACCCGATTTGCACTCACACCTCCGGCAGTGGTGAAACCTCCGGATGCATAGAGATCCGGGCCCATAACAGCAAAGCCCTCTACTTCATCATTCATCCCGCCGCTACTTCCGAGCGCCGACCAGCTTGTACCGTCCCATTTTGCAACACGATTTGCGCTCAAACCTCCGGCCGTGGTAAACACTCCGCCAGGATAGAGATTACCCCCCATCACCCCAATACTTCCTCCTACACGCAAATTCGTTCCTGTTCCGAGTGGCGACCAGCCTGTGCCATCCCATTTAGCAATATGATTTGCGCTCACTCCTCCGGCAGTTGTGAACTGTCCGCCTGCATAGAGATCCGTCCCGATCATTGTAAGTGAATTGACTCTATCGTTCATCCCGCCGCTACTTCCGAGCGCCGACCAGCTTGTGCCGTCCCATTTAGCTATGCGTTCTGCAGGCACACCTCCGGCAGTTGTGAACCCTCCCCCGGCATAAAGAGTCGTTCCGCTTACTGCAAGCGCCTCTACAGCCGCACTACCAACAAGCCCGCTTCCCAGAGGCGTCCATGTTGCTCCATCCCATTTGGCAATATTTTCTGCTGGTGAGCCTCCGGCAGTTGTGAACCATCCTCCTGCATAGAGATCCGTTCCAATCACTGCGAGGGAAAATACACTGCCATCCATCCCGTTATTTATCCCGCTTCCGAGCGCAGACCAGCCTGTGCCATTCCATTTGGCAATATGATTTGCGCTCACACCTCCGGCAGTTGTGAACGTTCCGCCTGCATAGAGATCCGTCCCGATTACCGCAAGAGCCCACACTTCACCATTCGTCCCGGTACCCAGTGGTGACCATGCTTTTCCATTTACGCACGTATCGAGTTTGTTTCCAAAATTCTGATCCTTGATATTCTGACCGGATGTGAGCGTTACCGTATAGTAGCCTTGAGAAGGCGCTGTCTGCAGCCACCCATTTTGGTTTACCTCTCCGATCTTGTAGTCGCCCGGCTTCAATTCGTTGAAACAATAGTTCCCTTTTTCGTCTGTTGTAACGCTCAAATCTGCCGAACCTCCTATGTTGATCTGCCAACCCGGAAGTCCCGGCTCACCCGCATCTTGTACGCCGTTGCCGTTCAGGTCGTTGAACTTTATTCCACAAATGCTGCCGGGACTGGTGGCGGGTGAGATACGACTATTCCCGAAGTTCTGATCCATGATATTCTGACCCGATGTGAGCTCAAATGAGTAAGTGCCCGCGGAAGGCGCTGTCTGCGTCCAACCGTTTTGGTTTACCTCTCCAATAGTGTAATTACCCGGCTTCAAGTTGTTGAAACAGTAGCTGCCTGTTCCGTTTGTTGTAACGCTCAAATCAGCCGAACCGGTCATATTTATCTGCCAACCCGGAAGTCCAGGTTCACCCGCATCTTGCATGCCGTTGCCGTTCAGGTCGTTGAACTTTATTCCACAAATGCTGCCCGGACCGGTAGCGGGTGAGATTGTTTGATTGGTGGCCTGTGCAAACGTCACAGGTACATAGAATAATAATCCTGCTATCAAGACCAGGACTGCGATGCTTAATTTTGTTATCTTCATCTTTACATCCTCCATTTTTGTATTGTCAAGTTATGATTTTCCCATGGCACAGCAGCAAAAAGTAAACGATAACTATCGCCAGAGCTGTGTGCATCAATACGTTCTTTTTCAAATATTGTATCTCTCATCATGTCTAACCCCCCATTAAAGCCAGGAATTGTAAGCTGTTTACGTCAAATTTAACTTATAACGTATATATATATATCGTTATTCCAATCGTACATTCAGCAGCTTGAACCACACCACACTTAAAATTCCCGCAGCGAACACGATAAGCAGGTCTTCAAGATGCAGCGCTGAAAAATGGAACAGGTCTCTCAAGGCAGGCACGTAAAGAACCAGGATGAGAAGCAGGAGCGCTCCTCCTATTACCAGCCACAGCGCCTTGTTTTCCGAATAATTTGTCTTGATGATATCCCCTGACCATGAGAGGTTGGCCACTATCAGGGTAAGATTTGCGATAACAAGCGTGGTGAATGTAAGGGTGCGGGCTTCCAGTTCTCCCTTGCCCAGATACAATGCAAGGAGAAAAACGAGAAGAACAACCACAAGTACGCTTATTCCCTGAAACAGGCTGCCCATCAGGATTTTTTTCCCGAAAAGCCTTTCTTTCAAGTTCCGCGGCGGTCTTTCCATGATGTTTTTCTCTTCGGGTTCAGCCTCAAAAACCGTTGAACATGCCGGGTCAATTATCAGTTCGAGAAACGCGATATGGGCAGGCAAAAGCACCTGTGGCAATTGGAATAAAACGGGAAAGAGCGCCATTCCCGCTATAGGGATATGAACAGAAAATATGTAGGAAACAGCTTTCTTGAGATTATCAAAAATCCTCCTGCCGAGCCTGACCGCTGAAACGATGGACGAAAAATTATCATCAAGAAGGACAATCGCCGACGACTCCCTTGCAACATCCGTGCCCCGCTCGCCCATTGCAATACCTATATTGGCTGATTTCAATGCCGGGGCGTCATTAACCCCGTCGCCTGTCATCGCAACAACTTCATCGTTGGATTTCAGGGCATTCACGATAGCCAATTTTTGTTCGGGCATGACACGGGCGAAAATATTTGTGGTCTTGATTTTCTCCGCAAGCTCTCTTCCGTCCATTCCTGCAAGTTCGGCGCCTGTTATGTATTTATCAGGGTCTTTTAAACCGATTTCCCGCGCTATGTGCCTTGCAGTGCCAGGATAATCCCCCGTGACCATAATGACCCTTATCCCTGCAGAATAGCATTCAGCGACCGCCTCCCTTACACCGGGCCGGACAGGGTCCACAAAGCCAAGCAATCCGATAAATTCAAACTCGAAATCATGCTGTATTTCGGGCAGGGAATCCTTCTGGAAACTTGATTTCGCCACCCCGAGAACCCTCAATCCGCTGTCAGCCATCCTCTGCACATGGGACAGCAGCTCTTTCTTTTTCACCCCGTCCATGTGGCATAGCTCCGCTATTGCCTCAGGAGCGCCTTTAGCTGCGATAACGTGTTTTCGCCTGTCGTATGATTCCCATACGTTTGACAAAGCCAGCAGATTTTTGGAGAGCGGGTACTCCAGGATAAGTTTCCAGTTCTGGTGAACGTGCTCTGTGTGTGAAAGGAATTGTTCTGTGCCTTTTTTTATTTCTTTTTCAACCGGGTCAAACGGGTCCTTCTGGCTTGCAAGATAACCGAACTCAAGCAATTCATGGAATTTTTCAGGAAGCGGCTTCTCCCCGTTTTTCACGGTATCATAGTATTCATCCTGCGAGTACAGGGAGCTTAAAATCATCCTGTTCATTGTCAGGGTTCCTGTCTTATCCACACATAAAACGGTCGCCGAGCCAAGCGTTTCGATAGCTGGCATGCGCCGCGTCAGAACCTGCCTCTTTGACATCCTCCATGCCCCGAGGCTCAGGAATACCAGCAAAACCACGGCAAACTCTTCCGGGATAAGAGCCATACCCAGACTGAGCCCGGCCAGCAGTCCCTTTAACCAATCGCCTCTTGTCAATCCGTAGATTATCACGACCAGAGTACAGAGTATCAGCCCCCCAATCGCGAAATTGCGTACCATGAGCTTTGTTTCTTTTTTAAGTAATGTCTCTTCCCGGTTAATGGCCTGCAAGGCTTTGCCGATTTTACCCATCTCGGTATGTATCCCTGTTGCCGTGACTTCCGCTATCCCATGCCCCTGTATTACAAGCGTCCCGGAATATACAAAAGGCAAATCTTCCCCGCCGGGCTGCGTGTGCCGGGATTTGCCGTCCCATTCTGATTTCCTGACCGCTATGGATTCACCTGTAAGCATGGACTCATCGACCATTAAATTGGTGCAAAATTGCAATACGGCATCGGCAGGGACGCGGTCTCCTTCTCTCAGGACAAGAATATCACCATTAACGACCTCCCGCCCCGGGATTCTCGTTTGCTTTCCGTCTCTTATCACAAGCGCTCGCGGGCTTGACAGGTTCCTTAAAGCCTCTAAAGCCCTTTCTGCCTTTCTCTCCTGGTAAAATGTTATCCCGAAAACGACGAACACGAAGAGGAGCAGCATTAAAGCATCTTTTACTTTTCCCAGTAACAAATATATTAAACCTGAACCTAAAAGCAAAAGCAGCATCGGCTCAAGTAAAACATTCAATAGTATGGAAAATATGCCCTGCTCTTTTTGGGACGGAAGCTCGTTATAACCTTCTTCTTTGAGTTTCCTGGCAGCGTCGTCTTCTGAAAGCCCGGTGATACTTTCCGGGTCGAATGCTTTTTCCATGATTTATCCCGATAATAATTTCCCGGATATATTCTGGTTGGCTCGGATATTACTTTATCTCTTTTTTTCTATATAGTTGGGAACCTGATTTTCTAGACATATTCGACTGGGCTGCGAGGGCGCTTGAGATAGAGGATGGAGATGTAATATACTTGCTTGTGCGTAAAATCCGCCAAAACCATACTATCAACGTTGCGGTGGAAACCTGAACATGTTGCTAATATTTAAGGCATAAAAAGATATTACTTCAATCCTCCATGTCCGGCTTAAAATGTTCCCTCTGCAACAGCGAATTGGTTCCACCGCTTGAATTCTTAATCTCTCACAAAGCGCAGAAAAATCGCTGTTTCGTAAAATGCCCCGAATGCGACCTGATTTTCGTACCTGAAAAGTTCCATCTCTTACCGCAGGATGAAGCCGCGCGTTACAGGCTTCATGATAATACGCTTCTGAATAAAGGGTACGTCGGGATGTTTTTAGAAAAGATACTGGTTTTGCACCGGTATTGTCCCGGCGTCAGTTCAGTCCTTGATTACGGCTGCGGCCCCGAACCCGTGCTGGCGCAGTTGATGAAACGGGAGGGCTATGATTGCGAGTTCTTTGACCCGTATTTCTTTCCGGCATTTCCGCAAGGTCGATATGACCTCGTAATTTCTACAGAGGTTTTTGAACATTTCAGGGATATACAAACAGAATTGCAAAAAATCCGCCCACTTATTGCGCCTGGGGGCTTTCTTGCAGTCATGACCTCATTCCATGATGCGATTTCGGATTTCAGCGAATGGTGGTATCCGAGCGACCCTACACATATCTGTTTTTTCAGTATGCGCACATTTGACTGGATATCAAAAAAATTCGGATTCAAGGTAATATATACCAATAATAAAAATTTTATTATCATGCAATCAGGATGACACTTCAGTTTTCAATCCGGAAAGTTATATAAACTCCTATGCTGACTTTTTAATGAGGAATTTATGGCTGAAGAAAAGAAATCGTTTATGCAACAATTTATGGACTTTTTGAACAAGTACGGGGTAATCGGGCTTGCCGTGGCATTCGTCATGGGCGCTGCGATTACGAAACTTGTAACTGCGCTTGTAACCGACCTGATTATGCCCATTATAGGAGCATTGGTTCCGGGCGGTGATTGGAGGTCAGCAACCTTAAACGCAGGCAGTATAAAGTTCATGGTAGGAGATTTTATTGGGGCACTAATCGATTTCACCATAATTGCTGTTGTGATATTTATGATTGTGAAGACAATCGTTAAGGAAAAGAAGTAAATAACGTTAGGATTAATCTTTTTTAATTATTCAATCTTCCTCATCACAATCCCTTCCGCGACCTTCGGAAGGAAAAGCGTGGACTTCTGGGGAAAATTCCGCCCCTCTACGAATGCTTTTCTCTCAACATCTCCAATCGAGAGGGGATTTAAGATGAAAGCCACATCGAACTCCCCGCTATCCACTTTAGCAACAGCCTCGGACGGACTTGCGCTAAACGACACATCCTCTTCGGGTTTTCCTCTTATCACAGGATTTATAAGCCAGTCATGAAGAACAATCAGGTCAAGCCCCACAACCTCCCTCCGCTGTTTTGAAATCTCACGCACCGCCTTTTCATCGGCTCTCAGGATGCTGAAATTCTTTCCGTCATACATGCCAAGTTTAACATCGTACTCACCTGCTCGCTGCCTGAGAACCGAGTAGAATTCCTCGCTGTTCCTGTCGCCCTGCCATTCTACCGAAAAGCTCGCCTGAATCCTGCGTTCAAGCTCAGCTGCATTAAAATTGCGCACCGACCTGTGCCACGGCAACAACAAAAGGGCCCTGTCGCCGCCTTCCATAAGCATCATCATTGTATATTCAATGCCGTCCTTTTCCCGCATAAGGCTGGACGCGGCGTACCTGTGATGTCCGTCAAGAATGAGAAGCCTGCGCCCTGCCATCATGTTTTTGATTCTCTGAATAAGGTTTTCATCAGTAACCTCCCACAGGAGATGCCTGCTTCCGTTAAGTACGACATCCACAACAGGCGGCTTTTCGGGGTCAAGGGAAAGTTCAGGGCGCTTAAATCCCAGGTATTCTTCAAAAAGGTTATTCAATTCATGACCTAGCATGCTGTATTCCGCTGCAATCGGCGAGAAGTTCATCATGCTGGCTTTCATGAGCCTGTAGCGCTCTTTTGAATTTATTTCAAATATATTCTCATGCCCGACTATGTTTCCCTTCCCGGGCTCTTCCACCCTGACAAGACTTACAAGCCCGAAAACAAAGTATTTTTGCCTCCTGTCCTTTTCAGGAAGCAGCGCAAGAATCTCGGGTGAAAGTGTGAACATTATACCGTAGATATAAAAAGCAGGTTTTTCCCTCTCAACAAGTATCCCTGAACTCCTGAAACGCCCGAGTTCCCTGGCGGCATAATCTATAAAATCGTCCCTGTCCATGCTTTTTTTTCTTGTAGTAACATGGATAATGTTGTTTTTTTCCTGTGCAAATCTCTCGTAATTTGCAGCATCTATAGTGTCATAGACAGGGCAGACAAGCTTATCCACTGCCAGTTCAGGATTAAGTACCGTCGCTTTGAAGGGTTTTATATCTACCATATTTGAGCCTGAATTTTGGTTCTCAAAGGATAATATCGCACATGAATGTTTCGAATGCAGGTGAGTATCAAATCTTTTGGTGTAGTTAATTAAAAGCAAAATGCCACTGAGACACGGAGGGCACAGAGTTCTTATTTCTCTGTGTTCTCTGTGCCTCCGTGGCTAATATTTCTTCAAAAACTAAACTATTTTACAGTCCCGAATACAGGAATATCTGGCTGCTCTAAGGCTTTATTGTTGCAGCTATCTTCCCGTCCCTGAATATCCTGATAACCCCGCCGCTCTGTGAAACAACAATACCTATCGATTTGGTGGCTGAAGTCATGGCTGCTACCGAAGAGTGGCGCGTACCAAGTCCTCTCGGGATTTTCACAAGTCCCGTATCCATCGTAATATACCGTCCCGCTGCTTCAACCGCCCCATCGCCTGAAATCACAAAAACACCATCCAGCTGCGCGAACTCCTTAATATTATCGCGTATTTCGGGGTCGGTTATGTTCCGTTCTTCTTTTTTGTATCCCTGGAACGGATTCAGTATGAGCTGTTTTGATTTGGCCATGACAGTCACGGTATCGCCAAGGATGAATGCCGTCCCGATTGCACGTCCCTCCCTTCCTTCGCTGCTGATTTCCATGGCGATTTTTATTACGGCTTCAAAGACCTTCTCGCTGACTCCTGTCCCGTTTAGCAATCCTGATACATCGAATTCAGGCGTTTCTTTTTTCTTTGGCTGGATGCGGCTCTCCGCGCCGCCTGCGCCGTATTCGTTTTCAAGCTGGAGGGCCTTGAGCTTATAATCATTTGCAAGGTACCTTAAGCGATTGGTTTCATAAGAGTCGGTGCTTATTTCGGAAGCCTCCCAAAATTTTTTCTCGGCTTTTTTATATAACTCTATCGCCAGGCTATAATCCCCTGCTTCCTGTGCTCCTTCTGCTCGCTTGACTAGATTTTTTCCTTCGTTGGAGAGCATGTTTGACCACAAATTCAATCACCTGGGATTCCTGATGTTAAGCTGTCTAATAATATAAGGCTAAAGGTGTTATAAAGAAATAAAGAATTAGTATGGACCGGTCGGGAATTGAACCCGAGGCCTCTCCCATGCCAAGGGAGCGATCTACCCCTGATCTACCGGCCCTGAAAGGGTGAGTTGCATAGTGCATGGAGTTAGATAAAGGTATCGATTCACAACTGTTGTGGATTTCCAGTCTTGTATTTCTCAAAGACAAGATTTAAATCAAATGGCGTAATATGGGCGCTAGTTTCGGGCCCGTAGCTTAGACAGGTGGAGCGCTCGGCTGATAACCGAGAGGTCTTGCGTTCAAATCGCAACGGGCCCATTTTTTGTTTTTTTAGTTTTATTTACCGCAGATGGCTGGTACTATCTGCTAAAGAGAGAAGAAGTGGATTTGTTCGCTATGCATACTTAAAATATTTATTTCAACAGTTCGGCGCACGATAGAAAACATAGTAGCCGGAAAGAGATTTATTAAAAATCGAACGCTCTTGAAGTAGATGTAAGGGTTATCAATATAATATGTAATAAATATTTAGGTTCAAAATTTTTCATCCGGTTGGCATTCCTAAAAGCTTGTTTTTGGGCATTTTCTTAAATGGATTATTGCACTTTTTGTGACAATTACATGGTGGAAGTTCAAGATTTTCTTCAGGTTTCATTGGAACTTTACCTACTGTCCAATCTTTTATTTCAGGGTGTTTTTTCTTAAACTCCTCGGCATCTCTTTTAATTTCAGTCCACAGTTCTTCCTTCATTTGTTCAGTTCTTGCATTTATTTTCCGTGACTCCCTATTAGCCTTCCGAACAAGCTCCTTTGCTTCTTTAGTTCTTTGTTTTAGCGCTTCTAATGTTATTTCTATCGGGGTATCTTCTGGAAGTCCTAAGTCTCTATTAAGTCGCTTATTTCCTTCTTCAATTCGTTTATTATCTTCATAAAGAAACTTCGTTGCTCTTTCAAGAAGGTTCTTTTCATCATCAGGTAAATTCGGCTTATTACTAAGTTCACAGCGTATTGAGATAGCACTAAATCTTGATAAGGGATATTCCTTTGGTTTTTGTGCTTTTTGTTGCTTATTTTTTCTATTTTTCATATCTTTACTTTAGCGTTTAATTTAGCCAATATGTAGTTTACCACCTTATTCGGTCTATCCGCTTCAACTCCCATAAATGTTTCCTGAGCAAAATCGTTTTTATAATGCATTACAAATCCTCTCTATTTTGATAGCGACAAGAAATATTTCTCTACCCATCAATCCGAGAAAAGCGACTTTGCAAAAATACGCAGGACATTAAGCACATATCCTTTGAATCGAAATTTTTATATAATTTTAAAACTTTAGTAAGATAAAGAGGTGTTTTCATGGTAACGGGAGAAGTCCATATTATAGAAAAAAAGAAGAAAGTTTTAAGAGGCGAAGGTCGGGTGGTATGTGATATTGGTATCGATGAACCAAGTGAAGTTAGGTTATACGACAAACCAAAAAACAATCATAAGAGAATTCCTCGCTTAGATGACAAATTGGAGCGTTGCTCTCCTCGTAAAGTGGATAGGCAATAACATGAAAGAGGTTTAACCATGAGGGTAAAACTATCAAAAAACGGTGAAGAAATAGCTTCAAGAAGTTATCGTGCACCTGAACCCGTTGTTCCGAATATAGATATTCGCAATGCAATCAATTGTTTTAGAGTAGAACTGATACCCCCTAATGTGGTTAGTGCATTCATTTCTCAAAATAGAAACATGCAGGGAAGTGAGTATATTGCCAGAACAGCCAATGGTGATGTATGGAAAATAATTGTAGAAATACCACTCTGCAGACGCTGTGGAAGAGAAGTAAACAGCTTTGACGACCTTGTGAACGGTTTATGCGGGAATTGTAGAGTATGAATCCATGATTTAAAATTAAAGAGGGGCTTTGATGATGGATATAGGAGATTGTGTAAAAATAAAAGGTACTAACTTTAGTGGTGAGGTTATTGGCATTATCAGACACTTTAATGGTTTATATAACCTCAGAATATATGACGATGAATTCAAAAAACATTTTAATCATGGCAGTTTTCACGAATACGATTTGGAACCAATCAAACCTCATAAAGTGGCGTAAGATGCGAAATTTAAAAAACGCATAATATAGAGTGCTTTATGAGAAAAATAAGGTCTGTAAAAATAATGTCCTAACGGCTGCAACAAATAAGACTATACGCATTATACTTTACATCTTGTTTTTTACTAATAAATCGATAGTGTGCCCATTTTTTCAACACAACTTCCTGTACATCCGCGCCTGGAACCCGTGGTACTTACAGACCCCCTCGGCATCTTTCTGGTCAATGGTCTTGCTGTCAAAAGATGAAAGGTCGGCAGAATACAGCGCGAACTGTGAATCCCTTGCAACCACTTTTGCGCTGCCTTTATAGAGCTTGACCTTCACATTTCCCGTTACTCTTTCCTGCGTCCTGTCAATAAAAGCATTCAAATCCGAATACAGAGGCTCATCCACAAGACCCTTGTACGCAAGCTCGCTCCACGTATCATCGACTATTGATTTAAACCGCAATTCGTCCCTCGTGAGAACGAGTTTTTCAAGGTCTTTATGCGCGGTCAAAAGTATAGTGGCTGCGGGATGTTCGTAATTCTCCCTTGCCTTAAGACCGAGCACTCTGTCTTCTATCATATCAGTGCGCCCGACGCCGTGAGAGCCGCCGATTTTGTTAAGTTTCTGTATCAACGCCACGCCGTCCAGATTCTCGCCGTTCAACGAAACCGGCACGCCGCATTCAAACCCGACGTCGATAATCTCAGCATCCGGCGCCTTTTCAGGCGACACGGTCCATTCGAATATCTCTTCAGGAGGGATAAAATCCGGTTCTTCAAGCCGCCCGCCCTCGATGCTTCGGCTCCAGATATTCTCATCAACGCTCCACGGTTTTGATTTCGTGGCCGCAACGGGTATCCCGTGTTCCTTTGCGTATTCCATCTCCCACTCGCGCGTGAGATTCATATCCCTCATCGGCGCTATGACCTCAAGGTCGGTGCTTCGAAAAACTGCCTCGAATCTTAACTGGTCGTTGCCCTTGCCCGTGCAGCCGTGTGCAAGAGCGTGAGCCTTCTCCTTTTTCGCTATTTCTACGACTTTCTTTGCTATAAGCGGGCGCGCAATCGATGTGCCCAGGACATACCCTTCATAACTGCCGTTTGCCTTGATAAGAGGAAATATATAATCTTTGACGAACTCTTCTTTCGCGTCTATTGTGTAATGTTTCTGGCTGATTTTTCCGGCTTTTTTCTCTGCCTGCTCGATTTCCTTCGCAGGCTGCCCGACATCGACTGTAATCGTTATTGCATAATCGCAACCGTAATGTTCTTTCAAAAGGGGTATGCACACAGAGGTGTCAAGCCCGCCTGAATACGCAAGTGCTACTTTTTTCATGGTGCGGTTTAATGATGCTGAAAGATTAAAAGTTTTTGTCTTGGCTTTTGCTTAGTTACTGTCGTTCACAGATGGCAATGAAAAAGAACAACAAAAATTGACGTTAACAACGAACCAATACGAAACTCGTACGAACTATAGAAGATTATTTAACTAAATAAAAATGATGAATTATACTATATATAAGAAAAAATACCTGACCCAATATGATGATACAAAGCTCAATTTTATGACAGATGTAAATGACTATGTTACAGGAAAAGTGGTTAAAGATACAAAACTTGGATTTTTTCTTCTCAAGTTTGTAAATCTCCCGCTCATTGGGTCTTCTGTTCGGAATTCGATGATAAACGGGACTAAAAAATATGCGCCGAAGACAATCGATATGGAAGAGGCATCGAAACTTATCCAAAACTCTAGAAAATGTGCATTGGGAGAGCGCGTATGCAGGGTACTACATCGAGAATCGGAACTCACTCAATCCGTGTTTCTGGACGAACTTGCAGATGGCATGGTTCAAGCAGGAAAAGCAAAATATGCACCGAAGGACAAAGCAATTAATACTCTGAAAATTTATTCGAAAAAACACATCATGATTATATCAACGGTTGATAAAAAACCCATGGAAATTTGTTGCTCTTCCAGAGAAACATGTATTTACTGGAACATGGAGAGAAACGGCTTAAGATGCGTAAATTGTACCCAAAGCGGATAGTTGGGACGTATTTATAAAAAGAACTTTTCGTCGTCTGCAACCTGAAACCAATTGTATAATGGGTTTGCGCCAAGCGAGAAAGTTGGTGGGCGAGTAGTATTAATCCTCGATCCTTAGTTGAAATAGAACACGGATGGCACGGATAAACTGAAACCTCAGTTTACACGGTATAGGGCATGCTTTGCATGCCCTTCTTTTGATAAAACTTTCTTAAAGTTTTTTTGACGGATGTCCACGGATATTTTATCATCCGGGCCAATCCGTGTTATCCGTGGAATCCGTGTTCCATCCCATTTTTCTCTTAACCGATGACTATGAAGTTCGTATCAGTTCGTACGAGTTAGTTGTTGATTTTTCATATCAGACGTAAAGGTCGCAAAGATAGACATAGAAAACTTATTTTACATTACCCGCCAACATACATTCCATGGCAGACCTGATAATCAGAGGCGGTCGCGTGCTCACCATGGACGGCGCGATTATCGATAACGGAGTGGTGGTCGTAGATAACGGTTTAATAACTTTTGTCGGTAAGGAGACAAAAGAAAAATCCGATAAAGTGATTGACGCAAAAGGCTGTGCCGTCATGCCCGGTCTTATCAATGCCCATACGCATCTACCCATGACACTTTTCCGCGGATTTGCAGACGACCTTCCCTACGATGAATGGACAAAAAAAATCCAGCCGGCTGAAATGAAACTCACTCCCGCTGACATCAGGGCAGGCGCGTATCTCGGTGTGCTTGAGATGATAAAAACAGGAACCACCGCTTTTGCTGATATGTATTTCCATATGGATGAAGTAGCAGAAGTCGTAGAAGAAACCGGCATGAGAGCTGCACTCGGATACGGGATGATCGAAGGATTAAACGAGGATTCAAAAACAAAGCTGAAAAACAGGGCGGAATTTGCGCGGAAATGGAACGGCAAAGCCGGCGGCAGGATTACAACCATGTATGCGCCGCATTCTGCGGCTTCTTGTTCAAAGGAATTCCTGGAAAGAGTAAAGGAACTTGCAGTCCGGGATAATTTAAGAATCCATATGCATGTGCTTGAAACAGAAGATGAACTCAAGTTAATGAAAAAGCGGTACGGGATGTGCTCCATTAATCTCTTAAACAGTATCGGATTCCTGGGGCAGGATGTTCTTGCCGCGCACTGCGTCTGGCTATCCGATGACGATATTGGTATCCTGAAAACCAAAAATGTCAATGTTGTCCACTGCCCGGCAAGTAACATGGCTCTTGGCGTCGGGACAGCACCCGTACCGAAAATGCTTGAGCTGGGGATTAACGTGGCGCTCGGGACAGACGGCGCAGCATCAAGCGGAAGTCTTGATATGTGGAAAGAGATGAGGACGGCTTCGCTGCTACACAAGCTCAAAGACCCGCAAGTGTTACCTGCATCAAAAGTGCTTGAGATGGCCACCTTAAACGGCGCGCGGGCGCTGGGAATAAATGCGGGGGTTCTGAAACCCGGATGCCTTGCTGACATTATTATTGTGGAGCTTGAAAAACTGAACTTTACATCTTCGAACCTAGCTTCGGCTCTAATTCATGGCGCCTGCGGGTGTAATGTAAAAACCACAATAGTCGACGGACGAATACTGATGGAAAATTACCTGGTAACAACGCTTGATGAGGAAAAAATATTGGAAGCTTCAAGAAATGCGATGTTAAATATCACAAAGTAATATTTCTTTGATTGGTGGGGAACAATTTCTACCTTTTATTACACCTGTATCACAATAACAATAACATTTACATATCTATACACCGAGAATAGGGACAATGACAACACTCGACCCATGGGGCGCAGTCAAAATCGATAATTATTCAAAACTCTTTGACGAGTTCGGGATTTCAAAATTTGACGACCTCCTCGCAAGAATTCCCAATCCGCACAGGTACATGCGCCGTCATGTTATTTTCGGGCACAGGAGTTACGAATCCGTCCTTGAGGCTTTGCTTGCAGGAAAACCCTTTGCAGCCATGAGCGGTTTTATGCCTTCAGGTCGTGCGCATCTTGGGCATAAGATGGTAATGGAAGAGATTATCTGGCACCAGCAGCAGGGCGGGGATGCGTTCCTGGCAATTGCAGATATGGAAGCGCATGCTGTCCGGGGAAAAAGCTGGAAGGAATGCAGGGAACTTGGTATAAACGAGTATATTCTCAGCGCCATAGCTCTCGGTTTTGAACCGGGCGAGCGAGGACATATCTATTTCCAGTCAAAATCCGCCAACGTGAAAGACCTTTCTTTTGAGCTTGGCATAAAAGCCAATTTTTCGGAGTTGAGCGCTATCTACGGTTTCAATGGTGAAACCAATATAGCGCACATGGTGAGCGCCGTAACGCAGAGCGCGGACATACTGCAGCCGCAGTTAGAGGCGTTCGGAGGACCAAAACCCGTTGTGATTCCCGTAGGCGCAGACCAGGACCCGCATATCAGGCTGACGCGCGGATTAGCCGATAAGGTGAACAAGTTCCTTGTTTTCACAAGGCAACCTAACCAAAGCGAGGGTGTTAGAGATTTTAAGGGATTTATTGATATATATTCAAAATTACCGGCAGCAGAACTTGTTAAAATTCAATATCAGTTTGAATATCTTAAAAAGCGCCTAATTGAAGAAAAAATTGTCTCAAAGGAGGTTATATCATTTGAAGATAAAGTAAATAGTATTAATATTTACACAGGTCATATACAAATAGCTTGTTTTACTTCAACTCCTGAAGATCTGAAACAAAAAGTTCAAGAAGTAGCAAAAGAAGTTGAACTTAAATACGGCGGTTACGCCTTTATGCCTCCAGCCTCCACATATCACAAGTTCATGACAGGTCTTCAGGGCGGCAAGATGTCAAGCAGCGTCCCGGAGAGCTACATCGCCCTTACAGACAAACCTGAAGATGGAGCATCGAAAGTCATGCACGCAAAAACGGGCGGTAGGATGACACTGAAAGAACAAAAGGAAAAAGGTGGGGAGCCTGAGATATGTTCTGTATATGAGTTGTTGCTTTTCCATCTGATAGAAGATGATAATGAACTTCTAAAAATCTATTCTGACTGTAAGACTGAGCATTCACTAATGTGCGGAAAGTGCAAGAAAGATGCGGCTGAATTGATGAGTAGATTCTTAAAAGATCATCAAGAAAAAAGGGAGCTTGCGAGAGAGAGGCTGGGCGAGTTTGGGATAAAATAACTGTATAAAACGAAACAAATCTGCGTTTATCCGCGTTCATCTGCGGTTCCTTTCGGTCTCAACTCCACAACTGCCCGCCCAGTATCGCTTCAGTCCTGTCGTTGGTACTCTGGTGTATTTTCCTGATTCTTACGAGGTATTCATTGCCTATCTGTCCAGGCTCTTCAAAAATAGCATCCACACCCACTAATTTCAAGTAGTCCTCAAATTCCTTTACGGTATCAAATCTTTCAACTAAAGTTTATGTGGATTTTGGTAATGTCGGGTATGGATCAGGATGCATTCTTACAAAATAAGATCCTGTAAAAATATTACTATCCATATATCCATTTTTTGAACAAATTGCCCTAACAGTTGTAGGTGTAAAAATTCGTATTGGACTGGAATAAACTTTACTGTGATTGTCTATTATGGAATTATCGAGAGTATAATAAATTGTTGAACCCTCTTCACAAGATAAATTAACATCTTGCGCATATTCATATTCCTTAGGTTTAGGAGATGCTGTCGGGGGTAATAATTGGTGGGTAACTGTATAAATAAAAGATTTAACTGTTGATGTTTTTCCTGCTTTTGCACAAATTGCTTTTAAAATAGTAGTTGTGTCTGTAGAAACAGGTATTGGAGTTCCCGTAAAAAATGTTTTGGTTATATCTGGTGTATCCCCATTAATTGTATAATAGATATCTGCATCAGAAGGAAGGCAAGATAAATTCACTGATTGTGCGCTTGAGTAGTTACCCGGACTTAGACTGGCTGCAGGTTCATATAATTCAGGTGCTTCTGGTCTTGTAAAAACATTAAGCGAAAATAAAAGAACACTCATAATCAACACAATTGCAACTGCAATTATTATCCAGATATATGATTTCATAATCCAATATAATCCATGAAAGCATATAAACCCCCATCAACTCCACAACTGCCCGGCCAGTATCGCTTCAGTCCTGTCGTTGGTACTCTGGTGTATTTTCCTGATTCTAATGAGATATTCATTGCCTATTTGTTCCGGCTCCTCAAAAACAGCATCCACACCCACTAATTTCAAATATTCCTCAAATTCCTTTACGGTATCCAGGCTCTTCACCCTTATTTGCACATTCTCAGCGATACGTTCGCCATCTTTTTTCTTTTTTATGGTTTTTATCATGGGCAAAAGAAGACTTTCCCCGAGCTGCCTGCACCTTTTTTCCACGCTCTCCTCATCCTCGCCCCATTCAACAGACTGGAATGCTTCCCTGCATACCCTTCCGAAGAAAAAATCCCGCCCGAAATCATTGTAGAATTCAAACGCATATCGTAAGTCGGCGCAGTTACTTTCTGAACTAGTGTACTTCATAGGCGGAAGAATCATTTGTGGGTCTTTGATAACAACCCCTTCATGCATTGAGCCGCCTAATTCCCTGATTATCCGCGAAATTTCAACATTCGCTTCCCCGATTTCAAACTCCCCGAAAAGCCTGACTGATTTTATACCGTACTTATCCGCAAGCTCCCGCCGTTCCATAACAGGCAGGGGTTTCCCTGTTATCTTCTCTCTTACGTCAAAAACAAAAAAATCAAGGGATTCGATATCATAAAATGTTTTTGGCACATACGGGCTGTCCGGGCCTACCATCTCCCCGCACAGCACAAGTTCAGGATGATCCCTAAAAAAATCATATCCTATGATGCCAATTGCTTTCTCGGTCGTATAAGGACAGATAAAACCGCCGCGCGTGAGAGCAACAAGCGCATCGCCGATTAATGCTACTCTGACATTGTAGCCGTTCATCTTCTCCTCCACTGCAACTTTATTGCATGAAGAGAAATGCTTTTGCAGGGCAGGAGACAGCATCAATGTCCGCGAAATCTTGGGAAACCCGCGCACTATATCAAACGGTTTGGTGAATACCGATGTGCCTCCTTCGATTGAGGAAACAGGCTTATCGAACCTGAATAATTCCTTCTTACCCCATACATACTGTATCGTCTTTCTTTGCAGCGCGCCTGTTATCCTATGTTCCGGAATCTCCAGCAGTTCGGATACTTTTCCTATATCCAGTTTATTGGCAAATTGTGAGACATCCCGTCTCATCCTTTCTCCGCCAGGTGCTTGATAATCGCTCTCCTGCTGATTACGCCCACCAGCTCGTCCTTGAGATTAAGAACGGGCACCCCGCCGATATTCTCATCCAGCATCAATGATACGACCTCTGAAATAGGTGTATTCGTTCTTACAGATTTTACGCCTTTGGTCATGATATCGCTCACAATGAGATTGCGGATTCTCTCATCCTGCTGGTTATCCGGCACCAGATCCCTGAAATTCATCATTGCTTTTGCAACATCTCGCTCGGTAATGATTCCAGCAATATCGCTGTTTTCAACAACAGGCACCCTTCCGATATCGTTGTCAATCATTATGCGCCTCGCATGCGAAACCCTGTCTCCAGGGCTTACCGATATGGCATCTTTCATTATCTCGCCTGCAAATCCTTTCACGCCCTTTGCATTCTTCAAAATCTCATGTGGCGTCACCCATCCAACAATATTGCCGTTATCGGTCACCACGAGTATTCCTCCTTTCCTGTCCATCAAGGCAATCGCATCTTCAATACCCGTATCCGGAAGGACCTTTGCGAACAAATCCGTTGTGGCGGCTGCAACATGCAGCGATGATGCAGGAAGGTTTGATGTCTTCCATGTCCCGAGCTTCCGGGCTATGCTTCTCATTGTAATTACACCGCTGAGTTCGCTTCCATTAGTCACCAGGAGCCTGCGTGTATCATGCTTATCCATCAAGTCCATTGCATGTGAAAGTTTGTCTGACTTATGCACCGAAACAGGTTCACTCATTATGTCTTTTACCTTCATGTTTTGTCACCTCACATTGTCATTATTGATTTCATTATATTCTCACCGGTCAATATTCCCATAACCCCATTGCCCACCACGGGAAGCCCGTTTATTCTCTCTTTTACCATTATGCCTGCTGCATAAGTTGCCAGGTCGTCGTTCTTAATCGAAATAATCGGGCATGACATTATGTCCTCCGCGACGAGGGGCACTTCTTCTATATACCGGAACTGTTTCCTTCCGGCCGGGCTATCCTTGCGCGTCATCTTTATTTCTTTTTGAGGGAGACCGCCTGTTTTATTCTTCATCTCCGTGAACGTGAGATTGGAACTTGTAATAATCCCGACAGGCATATCATTTTCTTGAAGAACTACCGCCCTGTCCGTCATATTCGCATCAAGTTCGTGAAGTATGTGGCTTATCGTGTGATGCCTGTTGACGGTCAATGCAGGTTCAATTTTCAAATCCTCGACTTTCAGGTCAAGATCAAGGGTTGAGAAGTATTTGATTAGGTCCCATTTAGTGACTATGCCTATCACTTCATTCTTATTGTTGACGACCGGCAACCCGCCAATATTATTTTCACTCATCAGTTCTGCAAGCTGCTTTGGTGTCGCCTCGGGGAATATCGTTATCAGGCTCTCGGTCATGACTTTTCTTACAGGTATATCATCAATCGGCCGCCTGCGCCACTGCGGTTCGCACTGGTTAAGCCTCCTGCTTATGTCCTTTTTGGTCACAACCCCGATGGGCTTGTTATTCTCAACGATGACAAGCCTTCCGATTTTGTGGCGAAGCATCAGGTTCCTGGCTCTCGCGACATTCTCATCCGGCGATACTACGTAAACTGGTGCGCTCATTATATCCTTTATTTTCATAAAAACCTCTTAATCCGCCATTGCCCTGACAAAATCCCGTTCTGTTATGATGCCCTTAAGTTCGCCTTCTTCAAGTATTGGAAGAGAACCGACATTCTTATCGAGCATGACGCTTGCAGCTTCTCCCAAATCCACATCCGATTTCGTAAAAATTACGTCTCTTCTTATAAGGGTGCTGATGGGCACTTCAAAAACCTCTCTGGCATTTCCGGTAACAAGCCTGTTGAACATGTCGCCGCTTCCCAGGAAACGCATAATGTCCGAGGCTGTTATTATGCCTATCAGGACATCATCCCGGATGACTGGAAGTCTCCTGAAACCATTATTTATCATGGATTTTGCTGCAATACCGACCGACATATCGGATGGGGCGGTTATTATATTCTTGCTCATGCATTCATCTACTGTCTTCCCCGTGACAATTCCCGATACCAGGAAGACAAAGTCCCTTTCCGAGATGATGGATTTTACCCGCTCCTCTCCGTCAAGGATCGGGATCCCGCCGATATTTTCTTTTATCATCGTATTCATTGCATCCTTAAGCGAATCTTTTTCGGTGAGCGTTACAACATTCTCTTCCATTATCGCGCTTATACTGTCATTAACCGCTGCAAGGATGTTTCCTTTGAACTTGTTCTTTATTATAAGGTTTCTTTGACCGCCTCCAAGAAAATCCACGATATCCTGTGAGGTCACTATTCCTTTTATGCGGCTTGTACCCGCATCAACCACCGGGAGTCTCCTGAAGCCGTGTTTCAACATGGTCTTAACCGCTTCAATCACCGGCATCGTAGGGGGTATTGTCACAACATCCCTTGACGCCACTGTCATAATATCTCCCGGTATTTGCGAAATCCTTGATTTAAAATCAATGGGCGCCATGTTCCGCATATACCCTCTGGGGTCCTGTTGTTTTTTTCTCATTGTTGTATTGCTAAAATTCATAAAGCACCTTTAGATGAACGCTTTGATTATATCGCTTCTATCAACTATACCTCTGAGTTTCCCGTCATTGACTACAGAAAGCCTCCCCACATCAAGCTTCCTGAAAGCCTGTACCGCTTCCTTTAAACTCGTTTCAGGAGTTAAGGAATATGCAGGAGTGCTCATTATCTTTTCTACAGGCGGCGACATGGAAGATCTCGTGCCTTGCTCATCTTCCCTCTCTATTCTCGCATAGCCTGCGTTGATAATATTGCGCCGGGTGACCATGCCGATAAGTTCACCATTCCTTACCACAGGCAAACCCGAAAAACCCGTTTCTTTCATATTCAGCCATACTTTGGCAACATTGTCCTTGGGAGAACATGTTTTTACATCGGTGGTCATTACCTCGCTTATTTTCTTTGGAGGAATTTTTTCTAAGTCAAGGTTCCTGAAAATATCCACCATGCTCAAAATACCTGCAAGCGTCATATCTTGCCCGGATTTCAATACAGGAGCGCGGCCCACGCCTGCCTCAATCATCAATCTGGCAGCATGCATCATATCCATTTCTGGATATACGAACGGGTACTCAGAAATGAATCCTTCAACCGTTACATTTGATTTTGTGGAATATATGTTCAATAATTCCTTCTCATTTAATACCCCGATGACCCGGTTCTTATTATCCACAACCGGCACGGTGCGAAAATGCCTGTCTCTCATCAACTGGCGCGCATGTGTCATAAATTCTGTATCATTAATAAAAACAGGGTTTTTGGTCATTACATTTTTTACTATCATAGTCTCATACTCCTTTTGATTCGGATATATTTGTTACCAATAAAATCCAAGATTACTGCGTTAAGGTCTCTCTGCAACTTTCACAAAGAAGTTTCCCATCTACAAGTAACAGCGTGTCAACATTATCGCCGCATTCCTCGCATATCCCCCGATTGATATTTTGAGGAACCTCCATTGAAAAAACCTTCTCACGATGCATCTTGATGAGGTCGGAGAAAATGTTTCCCATCTCGGCTGAAATCGCGATGAGGTCGGTATCCGTGACAATACCCACAAGTTTTCCATTTTCCACTATGGGTAATCTCCTTATCTTCATTTTCATCATTTTATGCATGGTATCGGTGACATCCTCTTCGGTATTTACGGTTATCAGGGGGCTGGTCATCAATTCTCTCATGGAAATATCATCCGGTCTAAGATTCCTGGATACGATTTTCCTGACGATATCGCGCTCTGTCACTATCCCCACTGGTTGTTTTTTATCCGTAACGATGACACTACCGACATCGTAATCCAACATTTTTTTTGCTAATTTCTGGATATCACTTTTTATGTCAACGGTAACTACATTCCGGGTCATTATTTCTTTTACCGGCATCTTAACTTCCATAGAAATCCTCCCTTACTCATAACTATGTATTTCGATGTGTTTAAATGTTATTGTTAGCTGTTACTAATATGTCACCAGGTTAAAAATAAATGCAATATTAGCTTTTAACGGTTTTCCGCCCTATTCTTTTAGCATCCTGACCATTTTTATTGCCGCTTCAACTGCCCGCTTTGCGTACTCTACGCGCTCATGAGCATCAAGCCGGCTCATTCCGGGACCTGATATCCCGAGAGTTATGGGTTTCCCGTATTCAAGAGCAAGGTCAGTTATTTTCCTTGAAGCTTGCTGTATAACTATCTCATCGTGTTTTGTCGCTCCCTGTATCACACACCCGATTGTAACTATTGCATTAATAGTGTCATCTTCAGCAAGTTTCTTTACTGCAAGAGGCATGTCAAAAACCCCGGGGACGTATAATATTTTCCCAACGGAAGCTCCGAGAAAAGCTGCATGCTCTTTACCAAGGGTTTCCATCTGGATTGTTAAATCACGATTGAATTCTGAAACCACAAATCCTAAATTTATACTCATTTTAGCACCTGGATTGTTATATTATTTGATTCATCTATATATTTTTCGATAGAGTTTTTTGGCCGGCGTTCGATACTGCGGAATCCATGAAACATTTATATCCCTTATTAATGTATGGAAGGAGAAGAAGGAACCAAATATGGTGAAAATATTCTATGACAAGGATGCAGATTTAAACGTATTGAAGAATAAGACCATTGCAGTTATCGGTTATGGCAGCCAGGGAGCAGGACAGGCGCAGAATCTTCATGATTCAGGGCTCGATGTAATAGTAGGCGTCCGCAAGGGCGGCGAATCCTGGGCGCAGGCAAAGGCTGACGGTCTCTCAGTAGCGACAATGGCAGACGCGGCTAAAAAGGGAGACTTAATCCAGATACTGGTACCTGATGAGATACAGGGCGCAATATATGCTTCAGAAATAGCGCAAGGCATGAGCAAGGGAAAGACTTTGTGTTTCTCCCACGGTTTTAATATCCATTATAACCAGATCGTGCCCCCGAAGGACGTTGACGTAATAATGGTCGCGCCTAAGGGTCCCGGTTTCCTTGTAAGAAGAACATACACTGAAGGCAATGGCGTTCCTGCACTTATTGCAATTTACCAGGATGCAACAGGAAATGCACGGGATACGGGCATGGCATATGCAAAAGGAATCGGCGCAACACGGGCAGGAGTGCTTGAAACAACTTTCAAGGAAGAGACAGAGACAGATCTTTTCGGTGAGCAGGTGGACCTTTGCGGTGGATTAACATGCCTGATGAAAGCCTCATTTGAGACTCTCGTTGCTGCAGGATACCAGCCGGAGATCGCATATTTTGAAACATTCCATGAAATGAAACTCATCATTGACCTTATCCATGAAGGCGGATTGAGCAAGATGTGGTATTATGTGTCAAATACTGCAGAATACGGCGGGCTGACAGTCGGTCCAAAGGTCATCAATGAACAGTCCAAACAGGCAATGAAAGAAGCACTAAGGAGAATCCAGAGCGGTGAATTTGCAAAAGAGTTCGTTCTTGAAGGCAAGACGAACAGGCCGGTACTGAATGCCCTTGAAAGACAGGAGAACGAGCATCAGGTCGAGAAGGTTGGAAAAGAACTTCGCGCCATGATGCCATGGTTGAAGAAAGATTAGATTGGATGGTTATTTCACCATCCAATTTTTCCTAATTTATTTTTTTAATTTCTTCAGGTCACAATCACTTTTCCTATCATGTTTGGATGGATGTGGCACTGATATTCAAATGTTCCGGTTTCGTTAAATGTAAAGCTATACGTCTGCCCCTGGCCTAATATCGGTGAATCGAGATCATTTCCCTCTCCGGTCACGGTGTGCTCCACGCTATCCAGGTTGGTCCATGTCACCGTGGCCCCTTTTGCAATCGTTATGTTATCCGGGATAAATGCAAGACCCTTAATCTCTACAGTATTGGCAGCCGCTGGTTGGGTCGTTTTAGGTCCGGATGTGCAACCGCTTGCCAGTACGGCGATTATTAAAAAGCTTATTAGCAATATCTTTCCCATTTTAACCTCCTTATAATATACATGCATATATGCACTACAAATAATTTTTTGCTTTGAATTATGAGTTCATTTGACCCGGAAGTAAAAATGTGACATTATAAATCATGTTATTTGAAAAATGTTGTTAGAAAACTATAAATATTGATGTTATAACATATATGTTGCAAATAAATGTGACATAACAATCACATTAATTTTAGGAGATTTACTTGAAAACTGCATCAAAGCCTTTGCTGTACGTGCCCGAATGGCTTGTCTCATTTGAAAAGGAAGCGGCTTCCGAAATTGTCTTGAATCAGGATACCGGTGAAGTGATTCGTGAATACAGGACGAGATATGGCATGTCCCAGGAACAACTTGGAGCTCTGATGGACCTTCGGCGTGAATCCATATCGCGTATTGAAAATGGAAGTGTAACGCCTACTTTGGGTTTCATCAAAAAATTCATTAACGCAGTATCTTTAATTGAGGCAATCCGTGTCGAAAGAGCGCAGCATAAGGAAATCGATGTTCATTTTCTTGAGAATCTGGCAAAAGAACTTGGTTTTTCACGTGAAGAACTTACGGGAATCCTGAAAGTTGCAGTAGAAAGTTACGATAAAAAACTCATCAAAATTCAAAAATCTTTAAAGGAGAAAAAAATATGATAGAGGATCCAGTTATCTGGCTTGAAGAGGTTGGAAAAGAAGATATAGCGATCGTGGGCGGAAAAGGTGCAAGCCTCGGCGAGATGCTGCGGGCTGAACTTCCTGTTCCCCCGGGATTTGCCGTGACGGCGCAGGCTTTCCGGAGATTCATAGATGAAAATGGAATAAACGATGAACTTTTCAGCTCTCTTGAAGTGGATGTCGACAATGCCGATATTTTAAGGGATGCCGAGAAAAAGGCGAAAAAAATCATCATGGGAGCAAAAATCCCTGCTGATATGGAAAAAAGCATAAAGTCAAAATACAGGGAGCTGTGCAAACGAGAGAAAGATGAAGTTTTCGTGGCCGTGCGTTCAAGCGCCACAGCCGAAGATTTACCTGATGCCAGTTTTGCAGGACAGCAGGACACCTTCCTTAATATCAGGGGAGAGCAGAATGTACTTGATGCGGTCAAGAAATGCTGGGCATCACTTTATGGCGCTCGAGCTATCTATTACAGGGTAAAACAGGGATTTGACCACAGTAAGGTCAACCTCTGCGCCGTGGTGCAGATGATGGTGGACGCAGAGAAAGCAGGGGTTATGTTCTCATCCCATCCGTCCACAGGTGAGCCGGTCACGATTATCGAAGGCGCTTGGGGACTTGGTGAAACCGTGGTATCGGGGTCTGTTTCGCCTGACTATTACTTAGTAGATAAAAAATCAAGGAATATAAAAGAGCGAAAAATCGCCACCAAAAACGTCATGCATACAAAAGACCCAAAAACCGGCAAAACCATTGATATGCCAGTGCCTGCTGACAAGAAAAACGCAAAGGTGCTTGACGATGATGAGATATTGAAACTCGTTGATTTCGGAGATGTTCTTGAAGAGCTTTACGGAATACCTCAGGATATTGAGTGGGCGATAAAGAATAAAGAGATATTCATCCTCCAGTCAAGACCTATTACAACAATAAAGAAGAAAAAAGAGACAAAAGAAAAAGTGGCAACATCTGCTATTCTTGAAGGGCTCGGGGCATCTCCGGGAACCGCATACGGTGAAGCAAAACTGATCAGCGATGCAAGCGAACTCGGAAAGGTCAAAAACGGCGATATTCTTGTGGCCGTTATGACCACGCCGGACATGGTGCCGGCGATGAAACGTGCAGCCGCTATCGTGACTGACGAAGGCGGGCTGACCTGCCATGCCGCAATAGTATCGCGCGAGCTTGGCTGTCCTGCGGTCGTTGGAACACGAAAGGCAACGGAATTGCTGTCTGATGGCATGATGATAACAGTGGATGGGGAGAAAGGGCTTGTATTCGATGGAAAAAAGGATGTCCCAGCGCCTGCGGCAGTGCATCCCGAAAAAGCGGCCGTATCTTTTGCCAGGCCAAAACCCGTCACTGCAACCGAAGTTAAAGTTAATGTATCCATTCCCGAAGCCACGGCGCGCGCTGTTGAGACGCAGGCTGATGGCGTTGGATTGTTGCGTATCGAGCACATGATACTCGGTCTTCCCAAGCACCCCAAGCAGTACATAAAAGAGGGGAAAGCAGATGAATATGTCAACGAACTTGTTTCGCGCATACAAACCGTAGTGGATGCGTTCTATCCCAAGCCTGTATGGGTGCGGACGCTTGACGCGCCCACGGACGAATTCAGGGCGATGGAAGGCGGCGAAGGAGAGCCGATTGAACCGAATCCCATGCTGGGATACCGCGGTATCAGACGCGACCTTATTGATACAGAACACTTCGCGCTTGAGGTAAGGGCCTTCAAGGAATTAATTAAGCGCGGCTACAACAATATGGGCATTATGATCCCCCTTGTGCAGCATCCTTCGGAGCTTCGCCGCGCAAAGGAGTTCATGCGAGAGAGGGGGATTGATTTTGGAAAGACCGAGATAGGGATAATGGTTGAAATCCCCGCCGCTGCCCTAATAATCGATCAGTTCATAGCCGAGGGGCTGGATTTTGTGAGCTTCGGAACGAACGACCTCACGCAGTACACGCTTGCGGTTGACAGGAACAATGAGCATGTGGCGCATCTTTACAACGAATTGCATCCTGCTATAATGAAGCTCATCGAGCATGTTATTATCGAATGCAATAAGGCGGGCGTGAAGACGAGCATCTGCGGGCAGGCAGGGAGCAATCCCAAAGTTGCAAAGAGGCTTGTGGAGCTTGGGATTACGAGCATTTCAGCAAATATTGATGCTGTTGAGGCTGTCAGGGATATGGTGGCGAGGACAGAGCTGCAGTTGTTGCTGAAGGCGGCGAGGGAGAAAAAGAGTTAAAAAGTCTAAAAATTTTTGTGAAATGATTATGAAGTTCATTACAAGTCGGTCTAAGTTACCTTCATCAGCAGATGAGATGGCCGGACTTTGGTTTAATCTGTGGAGCAAACAGTACTGGCCATTAAATGAGTTGAATGTAGGTGCAGGACTATATTGGTACGAATCTGGGACAAAAAGTATTGTTTGGAAAACTATCGTTGAAGATGTTGATCGATTTTCATATGGTAGCAAAGATGAGGCAAAGCACAAACTCAAAAGTAGATTCGGTGAGTTTGACGATAAACAGTCTTACTTTATTAAGGCACCTTCACAGGGCTTTTGTCTTGCTTTTAAAGTAAAACCACTTCAAATTTTAAATTTACCTAAACCTGATGGCTTCAAGTTTCCACGGCAAGGATGGCTCTCAGGTGAGGACGAAATAGCACAAAAATGGTTGGAGATGGAGATCGCTGAAGATTCAACACTAGACGCCATTATTTCGAGCGGCACACCAATTGAAAGATTACGTCAACTGAATGAAGTTATGACTGGAATATCTCCAGAGCGAATAAAAAAAATAGTTTCTCAAACAATTAGAAGAGACACTCAATTAGTGGAAGCACTGAAGGAACTCGTTAATTTCCGTTGCCAGTTTCCTGGTTGTGATGCGAAAATACCAAAAAGAGATGGTGGATATTATATCGAAGTCGCCCATATAGAACCAGTGTCACAAGGTGGTCAAAGTCTGTTGGGCAATCTTCTTGTTCTATGCCCTAATCATCATAAAGAATTTGATTGTGGTAATCTTGAAATTTTTGAACAAACAACAAACTATCTACATGGAAAGCTTAATGACAAGGAGTTTGAAATAAGTTTTCCCTATTACTGAAATATCGCATCTTTGAGGTTTGAATTTTCCGAAATTCTTAATACAACAAAACGGCATAGAATAATTAGGAAAGTATTAAAAAGATATGAATATTTAATCTATAAAGAGGTCTTAGGATATGATATCCGAAACTGATAAAAAAATAATCCTCCAGTACGCCAAAAAATACAATGTCTCCTCTATAATCCTGTTCGGCTCATCCTTAGAAAAAGGCAAAAAAGCCAACGACATAGACCTCGGAGTAAAAGGAATCGAACCTCGTTTATTCTTCAAATTTTACGCTGAATTATTTAAATACCTATCCAAGCCAGTTCATCTTATCGATCTTTCCAAGAAATCATTATTCAATGACCTTGTAGAAGAAACCGGGCGAAAAATTTATGGATGAACTACACAAAAGGATACTGGCAGAAAAAGAAAATGTTGAGATTGCGCTGGGTAATCTCAAAGATGCAATGGCGAGAAATGAGAAGACTGTTATCGAATTAGCAGCTATCGCCACATTTCTTCATAATATTTACAATGGTATTGAAAACATTTTGAAACAGGTTCTTAAAGCAAAAGGTATTGAGATTCCAGAATCTGCTACATGGCATAAAGAGATGCTGAACCTTTCGGTATCTCAAGGGATTATATCGGAAAAACTCGCAGATCAACTTTATGAATACTTGACTTTCAGACATTTTTTCGTTCATGCTTATGGATTCATGCTCGATGAAGCTCATTTAGAAGTTCTGGCAAATAATATTCCAGAGATTTGGTTAGAATTTACTAAAAAAATAGAGAAATGAAACAAAATGTAATAATTATGAAAGTGTTAAACTATCGCATCCTGCTCAGAAAAGAGCCCGAAGGAGGTTATATGGTAACAGTTCCTTCACTTCCGGGCTGTATCACATACGGAAAAACCATAGACGAGGCTATAGAAATGGCAAAGGAAGCCATTGAATTATACATAGAGAGTTTGAAAGAGCATGGGGAAGAGATACCAACAGAGAAAGGGACGTTAGAATATACCTTAGCGGTAGAGGCTTATGCCTAAGCTCCCTTCTCTAACCTCTGCAAAGGATGGTGTTGCTGTTGGATAATAATATCAAAAATCAAAAAAAAAGTGAGATTATCGAAGAGACAAAAGAAAAATTAGATATTAGAGAGCATGACTTGAAAAATCTGGAAAGGATTAAAAAAGGTCTTTGGAAAAAATAAAAACTCTTATCTCCCGAATTGGTATCACATGACCGCCCCCACCCTCCCCATCCTCGACAACCACATGCACCTCAACCCCGCGGGCAGGTGCCTCGAAGCAGTCCGCGAGTTCGTGCGCGCCGGGGGCACGCATATAATTCTTGTCTCGCTTCCGCCGTGGTCGCTCGGCATTGAGATTAACTCACCTGAGGATTACAGGCAGGTTTTTGACAAAGTCCTAAAAATCGCACGGCGCGCCGAAGAAGCAGAGAAAGTTAAGGTATTCGTGGTGCTGGGCGTGCATCCGGCCGAACTGACAAAATATTACGGGCGCCTCGGACTTCCGCGCGCTGTTGAGATAATGAAGGGCGGGCTTGAAATAGCGAGTGAATATGTTGAAAAAGGGCTGGCTGTGGGATTAAAATCAGGGCGCCCCCATTATGAGGTCGAGCCGAAAATATGGGATGCTTCAAACGATATAATGCGCCACAGCTTCACGCTTGCAAAGGATGCAGGCTGCGCAGTGCAATTGCATACCGAAAGCGCTACGGAGGAAGGACTTTCGGAAATCGCGGGGATTGCCAGGGAAGCAGGTTTGCCGCCTGAGAAAGTCATCAAGCATTTTTCGCCGCCGATGGTTAAAATATGCGAGAAACATGGCATTTTCCCGAGCGTCCTTGCGGGCGAGGATGCCATAGAAAAAGCCCTTTCAGAAGGCACGCGTTTCATGATGGAAACCGATTACATCGACGACCTTAAAAGACCGGGTTCGGTGCTCGGGCCAAAGACCGTCCCGAAGAGGACAAAACAGCTGATACCTGAATGGGGCGAGGATGTGTTCTGGAAGATTCATAAAGAGAATCCCGAAAAGGTGTATGGTATAGATATCAATATTTAGCATTTGTTTTCAATCAACGACAACTACCTGCGCTGGGGCAAGCCCCAGACCCCACGGAGGCGCCGCCTGACGGCGGATTTTATCGGCATAATTATGGTATTACTGTTATTTTCTCGTTCTCCAGGTCCTGGTATTCCCTTATAGAAAACGTGTATGTTCCTGTCATGTTAAACGTGTAATCAAAGCGCTCGGTCTGATAACGCATGAGTCCCGTCCTCCCGCTCCAGAGTCCGTCATTGCTAACTACAGTAAGAGGAAAATCGTAGCTGTCATCATTTATCCACCTGACGCTGTCTCCAGTGCGGATTGTAAAATTCAATATATTAAAGCCGGCAGGCAGGTCATAAGAAGAATTCCCTTGAATCGCCCTTATCCTGTAAAACCCATAATCGCTGTCAACCCATATCCTGTACATTACAGGCTCAAGGGAAGGAGCAGGAGTTGCTGTCAGGGCAGGCGTTGGTGATTGGGTTGGAGAAACAGTAGGCTGCATAGTCCCTGTTGCAGTTGGGGTTGCTGTTGGTGTGGGAGCCGGGGGATTAACACATCCGAGGAAAAAGAGCGAAATGATAACGATGACAACAGGGATTATTTTATTAATTTTCATACGCCACACCAGTATTAATGTTAGCATTATTCATAAATAACCTTATCGATGCCGGTTCAGGAATCATTCCGTTATTTATATAGCCATCTTCTGAGAATTAAACCATCTCGATATGATGCGTGATTATCTTACACTGGATGATATCAACACAAAAGGGAAAACCGTTTTATGCAGGCTCGACCTCAACTCGCCGATGGACCCGAACGGGACGATTCTTGACGACAGCAGGTTCAGGAGCCATATTACAACCCTGAGGGAGCTTGAAGATTCAAAAGTAGTAATCCTGTCGCACCAGAGCCGCCCCGGCAAAAGCGATTTTACGACCATGGAGCCGCATTCAAAAATATTATCGAAAATGATGCACAGGAATGTGGATTATGTCGATGATATATTCGGCTCCCACGCGGTCAATTCTATAAAAAGAATGAACAAGGGTGATATCATATTACTTGAAAATACACGTTTTTATTCCGAAGAATCGCTTGAGCGCGCACCGAAAGAGCATGCAAGGACACACATGGTAAAGCGGCTTTCGCCCATTTGCGATATTTTTATGAACGATGCTTTTTCTGTTTCCCACAGGTCTCATCTTTCAGTCACAGGTTTTACCGAAGTATTGCCAAGCATAGCGGGAAGAGTAATGGAAAAGGAAATCGACTCGCTTAACAGGGGATTAACCTGCAATGACCGCCCCTGTATATACGTGCTTGGCGGCACGAAAGTCGATGACTCCATCAAAGTCACGAAAAACGTGCTTGAGCGGGGCTGCGCTGACAGGGTGCTTGTAACCGGCGTTGTGGCAAATGTATTTCTTGCAGCTTCAGGAGTGAAAATAGGAAGCTTGAATATGAATTTTATTGATAAACAGGGTTATCTGCCGCAGGTGGAGATTGCCCGCGGGCTCCTGTCACGTTTTAAGAAAAATATCGGGATGCCGGTGGATGTGGCGCTTAATAAAAATGACGAGCGCGTGGAAGAAAAAGTACATAACCTGAACACGGAATTGCCCATCCATGACATAGGCATCGAGACGATGGTCAAATTCTCCGAGGAAATAAGCAGTGCCAGTACGGTTGTAATGAACGGCCCGGCCGGGGTTTTCGAGAAGGATGCTTTCGCACTCGGAACCCAGGAACTCATAAAGGCGGGCGCAAAATCGGGATTCTCGGTAATAGGAGGCGGCCACATTGCAGCTGCAGCCGAACAGATGGGCATTTCAGGTAAATTCTCCCATGTTAGCACGGGCGGGGGCGCCTGCATCGATTTCTTAGCTGGTGAAAAACTGCCCGGGATTGAGGCATTAAAGGATGCTGCCAGGAAATCCAGAAAAAAATAGCGTAGCGGGTTTTGATTTCACAGGCAATATGACCCTGCTTGTGAAAGACGTTGTTAACACCCATCCTTTTTTTTGCCACATAAGACCTGATAATGTCCTCGTCGCAATATCACCATCCAACGGAAGAAGTAACGGCGTTGTTGCAAAATTAAGACCCATGAGGTTTGAAGATGGTTCTAAAACCAGGATTTGCCGCGGAATTGAATATATCGCCCCCGAGGTCAATATTAACGGAAACAACATCCTTTACATCGTATATTTCCATCTGCCGCGGTTCCTGAATCACGGAAACCACACGACAAAGCTTTCCACGGTATTGCATGAACTGCATCACATTTCCCCATTATTTAACGGGGATATAAGGCGATTCCAGGGCAAAAATTATGCGCACGGAAGTTCAAGAAAAAAATATGATGAACTTATCAATATTTACACTGACGAATATATAAAATCGACATGCAATCCCGAATTGAGCGGGTTTTTAAAATACAAATATTCCGAGTTGAAGCGCAAATACGGCGCTATCTACGGAGATATGATCCGTATTCCCCGTTCCAGAACTTTGAATATACGAAACATTTAACCTTGAAGGATAATATTACGTCCCTAGAATGAAAAAGCTGAGGATATTCCTTCAAATAATAATCGGCGTAGCCATTATTATTTTTATCTTAATGAAGCTTGACTTCAGCGAAGTAATCTCGGTTCTTGGGAATACAGATCTTTTATTCTTTCTTCTTGCATGTTTTTTCTATCTCTGCCTGAACTTTATACTTTCCTCGCGATTATTCTACCTGCTTACAAAAATCGGATACACGGTTAAATTTCCAAAAGTCTTTTTTTCGCACATGGGAGGAATGGTTGTGGGCGATATTACACCGGGTAGGAGCGGATATTTTTTAACACCCCCGATTTTAAAAAAAAATGCAGGCGTCAGGATTACAGACGGCATGGCGTGTATTTTTGCGCCCCAGGCTGTTGAATTCATCCTGAAAGTCGCGGGTGCAGTCGCTGCGTTGGTGTTTATTTCCAGGATTTCCAATATCAACCGGAATTTCATTATTTCTGCTCTCGTAGGTGTAATTCTTCTCATGGTTGTCGGGGTTTTAATGTTGATTATTTCGTGGAAAAGCGAGAATATTTCATCGGCTTTTTTAAGTAAAATCCCATATTTGCGGAATTTTACTGAAAATCTCGCATCCTTTAAAGAGAGAAATATCGGCATCAAAGGAAGTGCAGGCGCCATCATACTCCTGACGATCGCAGGATGGTTTTTTGCTGCGGCGCAATGGTTCTTTATCGGCAAGGCAATCGGAATTAATCTTCCGTATTTTACTTTCTTTTTGCTTCATCCTTTAATAACCATATTGATGTTCATTCCCGTATCCCCTGCAGGTCTTGGATTGATGGAAGGGGGAGTTATTGTTGTCTTTTCATTTTTCGGGATTCCATCGGCGCAAGGATTAGCTTTTTCGGTATTGGTGAGAGTGAGTATACTGCTTGTTGACATGCTGGGTTTAAAATCGGTATTGTCAGCATCTAAATGAAAAGTCCGTAAAAGCCGCCATTCAGATAGGTTAAAATATCTTCCATTCAAAATATAACATTGATGGCGCGGAAAAAAGTCACAAAAGTACTCCTGTTCCTTAAGAACATGGTTTACGAGAGCACAAGCCCTATGGAAATATTACGTTTTGCAAAATACTACAGCAAGAAAGGCCTTGATGTGGTGGTGGTTCTCTGGGGCCCGATGGGTGTCATTCTTGCGAAAAAAGGAAAGCGCGGCTCGCCGCCGTATGATGAACGAGTCCGTGAATGTATTGATATGGGGGTTAAATTCAAATGCTGCGAACTGGCGTCTTCCATGATAGGTTTTGACGCAGATGAACTGATAGAAGGCGTGGAAATGATACATTCATTTGAGGTGGCTGACCTGATGCTTGAGTATTGCGAAGAAGGGCAGCTTGTAATAACACTTTGAGCAAGCCTTTTTAATCACAAAGTTCATTTACCAGTCCCTATGGACAGGGAACTCCTTCTTAAACTTAAAAACGGCGATACAAGTTTTCATGAGATTGGAAAATCACTTGACAGCGCTCAGGCAATCGAACTCAGGCGGGCTATGGTTTCCGAATTAACCGGAACAAATTTTAATCATATTCACAATTTTTCATTTGACGCGGAATCCGTAACAAAGCGCAATATCGAGAACATGATAGGCGCGATACAGGTTCCGCTTGGCGTGGCAGGGCCGCTTCGCGTTAACGGCGAATATGCAAATGGCGATTATTATATCCCACTTGCTACCACGGAAGGGGCACTTGTGGCTAGCGCTGACCGGGGAAGTTCGGCCATCACGGCATGCGGCGGAGCGAATGTCCGGATTTTCCAGGACGAGATGACAAGGGCGCCGGTTTTCAGGGCGCAGGACATAATTGGCGCAAAAAAGCTTGTGGACTGGGTAAATGCGAATTTCAAACTCTTAAAAGAAAAAGCAGAAGAAACAACCAAGTTCGGCGAGCTTCTTTCTGTGAAACCATTTGTCGCTGGCAGGAATGTTTATCTGCGGTTTTCATACGACACCAAAGACGCCATGGGAATGAATATGGTCACGATTGCGACAGATGCTGCTGTTGACCTTGTTCTTGAAGCAAATGATGTGGACCTCATAGCATTATCGGGCAATATGTGCACAGACAAGAAACCTGCTGCGATAAACGTTATTGAGGGCAGGGGAAAAACCGTTTCTGCTGATGTCGTGCTTGGAAAAGAGATCATAACAGCGAAACTTAAAACCACTCCCGAGAGAATGGCAGAGGTAAATTACAGGAAGAATCTAATCGGTTCAGCCCGCGCCGGGTCGCTCGGGTTTAATGCGCACGCGGCAAACATCACGGCAGCGCTCTTCATCGCTTGCGGGCAGGATGCGGGGCATGTCGTAGAGTCCAGTACTGCAATGACCACGATGGAAATCACTGAATCAGGTCTTTACTGCTCGGTAACACTGCCTTCGCTCCCTGTCGGAACGGTGGGCGGCGGAACTCGCATCGGCACGCAGCAGGAGTGCCTGAACATGCTTGGGGTCGCGGGAGCAGGAGAGCCGCCGGGTTCGAACGCAAAAAAATTCGCCGAGATTGCGGCTGCGGCTGTACTTGCTGGTGAGATTTCACTCATCGCTGCTTTAGCTTCGCGGCATCTGGCAAAAGCGCATGCGGAACTGGGGAGATAGAAAATCGAGGGCAGTAAATTAAAGAGTCACAGTAAATTCAAGCTCTTTCCCAGCTCTCAATACCCTGACCTTTATGGTATCGCCCTCCTTTTTATCGAAGATAGAAATTCTCAAATCATCTATTGTCTCAATCTTCCAGTCATCAATTGAGATGAAGGTATCATTTGCTTTGAGCCCTGCTTTCTCTGCAACGCTATCACTTTCAACATTGGTAATCATAACTTTGCCGCCTGATTCGGAAGGGAAAATTCCAAGCTGCATGGTCGGGAGCGGCGTTTGGGATTTCGGGAAAAGCACAAAATTCCCGATATCTGCATCAATGGCGTCAGGATTTTGTATCAAAGTTGCGTAATCCTTGCCATCCAGCCTGTATGCCCGTTTCGGGATGCCTGAATCATACATGATATGTCCCGCGCCTGCAAGTACGACCATGTGGTAATCCGGATTCTGTTTCAGGAATTCATCCACCGAATGAGCCATGGTTTCATCCCATAGTATCTGGGACTGGTAGAAATAGTTAAAATTGTCAAATCCCTGGTTCCCGTGCTGGTCGAAAATCTCTTTAAGCCTGTTTTTGTAGCTCTCATCCGACATATCCATATCTTTAGGGATTTCTTTTTTCGCTTCAGCGCTGAGGATGTCAAGACCGCCTTTTGAAACATTGTCAATGATCTCTGACCGCAGGTTAAGGGCAACAATGGGGATTTTCTTTGCTTTTGCAAACTCGAAAATTTCCCTGTAAAGATTATAATCATATCCCCATCTCTTGAAATATTCTGTTTTTTTCAAAAATTCCTTTTCGGTTATATTTCCGGCGATATAATCATCAATTGCCTTCTGGAAGGGTTTCTGGAACATCTCCATTCCTATTGCAAACTTGCTCCCTCGCTCGGAGAGATTCATAATAACGGCAAGCTGCACCTTATGTTCTTCATAATTTGTATGTGTTTCTCCAACATAGATAATTGTCTTATCAGAAATATTGCCAATGATATCATCGAGCTTGATAGTCTTTTGAGGCTGGATGCCCAGAACAGGCTCATTCAGGTTGATTCTAATCCCCTGCTCAGTCTCATCAGTTCTGTTCTCCACATTTTTGCCTTTTTCAAATCTTAAAAAAGAATACTGCCCGTAGTGGACTATCTTTCCTGATGCAAGGTCAACTTCCTCTTTTGAATCGCCATACGCGACAGCTACCACCTTCGATGTATTGAGGGGATTATCGGTTACTGCAAAACTGAATCCGGTATCCGGCTTTTTCCATCCGCCGAAGAGCCTTTTAAGAACAGGACTGTCATAACCTAACACGAGAAGGGAGGATGTTGTTATATTTTCATCATTGAGTTCCTTTTCCTTTACTGGAATAAATCCCTCACCTTCGAAAACATTGATTAAATCGGCATATTTTCCAGTATCATTTTCAGGGATAACAATGAGCTTTTTTTCATCTCCCAGAAGCCTTGTTATAACAGGCGGGTATTCATTTTCGGGGAGACTGCGCATCAAGTCATAGTCTCCATCGAAAACCATCTCCTGGGGAGTTCCGTTTGAGGGAATTTCAAAGGTCTCATTTTCCTTCCTTATCTCCAATATTTTTGTGACCTCGCCCTTGTCTGTAATTATCTTGAGCGATAGATTAAATTCATACGGCTCACCTTGCTGGACGATCTTGAAAGATGTTGTCGGAAGGCCGTTTAAAACGCTTACTCTCTGGTCTTCTATATTGAACGAAATCACACCTTTCCGGTAAAGCCACTGGCTGAAAAACCGCGACAGGTTCCTGCCAGAAGAATTTTCAAAAGCCATTCTCACATCATTCCAGCTTGCTTCCTGGAATGCCTTTTCTTTGATAAGCACTCTTAATCCCCTGTAGAATGCATCGTCCCCTATCTCGTTATTTAGCATATTGAATAACATTGTCCCTTTTCCATAGCCAATTGCCTCGGATGCAAAGTCGGTCCTCTGGTAGAAATCCGAAAGTTGTGTCTCTTTGCCGGGTTTTACATAACTCTGGTAGCCGATGAGGAGTTTCTTCCTGTACTGCCCGCCCTCCCCTTTTTGCTTTTCAAAAAACTGGTCGGCCTGGTAAGTGGTAAGTCCCTCTATCCAGTTTCCCTTTTCGAAATCATCGTAAACGTAATTCCCAAACCACTGGTGAAGGATTTCGTGGCCAAGGGATGTGTTTACGATGAACGGGAGGCGCATCACGTCCCCGCCCAAAAGTGTAAACGTGGGCATTGAATACCCGGTGGGAAGAACGTTCTCCACAACGGAAAACCGTTTGTAGGGATTAGGGCCTATGAGTTTCCCGTACATATCCAGGTATTTCTTCGTATATTCGAGGTAAGTATCTGCAAGCCGGAAATCTTCAAAATACCCGATAATATCATACGAGATGTCTTTCGGGAAAAAATATACATAAATATCAGTACCATTGAAGTTCTCCTTCCGTATCATGTATTTCCCTGCATCAAGGTTTATTCCATTCAGGGGGTGCGGAAAGTTGAAAGAGTACTCTGTACCATGCGGTGTATTCACAGAAGTAATCTCATCTGCCTCGGAAATTGCAGTAAAACCTTCAGGAAGGAGCGCAGACAAATGATAATATGCCCTGCCTTCAATATGCGGATACCACATGCCTGTAAGGGATATTCCATTCTCGCTGATAATATCATTTGAGACTACGCCTGCATTTTCAGGATTTTGGGTTTCATTCGTTTCCCCGAACGTGCCAGCGAAAGATATTTCAAGCGTGCCTCTGCCTTTTACTTTAAACATTCCATCTTTAATACCTGGGGAAATAGGCAATCCGTTCAGTTTCACGGATGAAATCTCAAGGTCGCCTGTGGAAATATTCATTTCCATGTTTTCAGGAATGGTAATCGTTGAAACGCCATTTAGAAGATTTTCTGGAATATCGAATGAGACAGAGATATTGTAAAGTGGAAGGTTTTCTCCTGCCGCCGCAGCGGATGTAAGAACTCCACATACCAGAAGCGTCAGAACTATTACGAGCTTCATTTTAAACCCCCATTATATCATGTTTCCCTGATTAACAATCAACAATATGAAATCATCCTGTCATCAAATAAAGATTTGTCCGGCACAACCCAAAAATTCAAATTCACAGGCCAACATACATCACTACCATGACTAATATTACAATCACTCATAAAAAATATCAAATTCCGGCTTACGTTGCGGGTTCGAAAAATAATCGCGCAGGTATCATTCTCATTCACGAAGTATGGGGGCTTAATAAAAATATCAGGAGCCTTGCCGACCGCTTAGCTGCACAGGGGTATCTCGTTCTCGCACCAGACCTTATTTCCCAGACCGGAATCACTGAAAAAATAGACCAGTCCATTCTGGCCGAGGCTGCCAATCCTGCTACCCGCGATGAAGCCCAAAAGAAAATGCGTGCAATCATGGCTCCGATCAGGTCAGAAGAATTCGGAATGGAGACCGTCGAAGGGCTCAAGATATGTTTCAACTATTTAAAACAGGAATATGACCTTAAGAAAATTGCAGTCATGGGGTTTTGTTTTGGCGGCACCTATAGCTACAGCCTGGCAGTCAATGAACCGGCCATTGCTGCAGCCCTCCCGTTTTATGGCCATGCCCCTGAAAAAGATGAAGAGTTAGCCAGAATCTCATGCCCGGTCTTGGCATTTTACGGTGAAAAGGATACAGCTTTAGTACAAGATTTGCCGCGCCTTCAAAATTCTATGAAAAAGCTCAAAAAAGATTTCCGGTTTAAAGTGTATCCGAATACCGGCCATGCATTTATGAACGATACGAATCCGACAACGTATAATAAAGAGGCAGCAGACGATGCGTGGAAAGAGGCTTTACAGTTTTTAAAGGCACATTTGTAGTGTTCGGTGGAACAATTACAGCAGGTGGTAATAACAACCTAACCGAAGTGTTAAAATATCCCCAAACCAGAACTTACATAAGGAGGAATTTATGAAAAAATCCTTAGGTGCAAAAACTCTTGTTTATCCCCTCCCGGTCTGGGTCGTGGGAACATATGACAAAGAAGGAAAACCGAACGTGGCGACCGTAGCCTGGGGCGGCATTTGCAGTTCCGACCCGCCGTGTGTAGCCATCTCTCTTCGGAAAGCGACGTATTCGTACGGGAATATCGTGGAGCGAAAGGCTTTCACCATAAATGTTCCATCCGAAAAGTACGTCCGGGAAGCGGATTATTTCGGCACTGTTTCAGGCAAGAATGTGGACAAGTTCACCGAATCCGGGCTTACCAGCGTGAAGAGCGACCTGGTTGATGCTCCATACGTGAAGGAGTTTCCTATTGTTTTGGAATGTAAACTTATCCGCACCATTGAAATAGGGCTGCACACGGAGTTTATCGGCGAGATTATGGACGTCAAGGCAGATGAGGCGTTGATGGAAAATGGGGTTATAGATATTGAAAAATTAAAACCTGTCATATTCGCTCCCGATACTTCCGGCTATTATGGGATTGGCAAATATCTTGGTAAGGCATTTTCCATAGGAAAGAAGAAATAACAAAGAAATTCAAAAATAATTTTAACCTTCTTTGCCTAAAAAGCAGAAGGTGAAAGGTCAGTTTCCCTTCATCTTCAAAACGACCTTCCCCCTGGGGTGCCCGGTTTGCAGGAACTCAAGTGCCTCTCCTGCCTTATCAAGAGGGAATATCTTATCAACATGCACTTTGATAACACGTTTCTCTGCGAGTTCAGCCACCTTGGACAACCGTTCACTGTTCACCTGCGTGAATTGTCCAATGGCATTCACGCCATATTGTTTCATGAGTTTCTGGTTGGGCTGTTCTAACATGGAAACGATTACACCGCCTTTCCTGAGGACCTTGAAAGATTTTTCATACGTATCACCGCCCACCGTGTCAAAAACCGCATCGAAATTGTTCAACATATCCAGGAAGGATTGGTTTTTATAATCTATAACCTCATCCGCGCCCAATTCCCGGACATACTCGAAATCTTTAGCGTTCACCGTTGTCGCTACATAAGCTCCCAGGTATTTTGCTATCTGGATTGCCATTGTCCCGATACCGCCAGCGCCTCCGTGTATGAGAATCTTCTTTCCCCTGGAAAGCATTATATGATCCACGAGTGCCTGCCAGGCGCTTACCCCTGTAAGCGGCAAAGCTGCGGCTTCAACATGACCGATGTTCTTTGGTTTTCGCGCCGTGACTTTTATGTCTGCAAGGACAAATTCCGCAAATGACCCGGAACCGCCTCTTAATGCGCCAGCCTGCCCATAAACCTCATCGCCTTTTTTAAAGCCGGAAACCCCTGAACCGACTTCCACCACCGCCCCTGAAAAATCCCCTCCCAATGTAGCCGGGAACTTCAATGGCATCTGCCGCATATACCCTTCGCGGATTTTCCAATCCACAGGGTTAATTCCGGCTGCGTATACCTCGATAAGAAGATGTCCTTCAGACACAGCGGGTTTTGGCGCATTATTATTGACCTCGACAACTTCGCTGCCACCGTATTTTTTAATTTGTGCTGCTTTCATGTTCTAAACTCCCCATAATCAGGACGTTTTAGCAAATGCTGCTTTTGCACCTATGTCTATCTCTTCCCTGGAAAGATCCTTTATATGCGTTGCCAGCGACCATCTGTGACCGAATGGGTCCACGATACCGCCCGCGCGGTCGCCCCAGAATGCGTCCATTAACGGCATGGTTACGGTGACGCCATTTGAAACCGCCTTTTTAAAGACTGAATCGACATCCGGAACGTACATGAATATGCCGGCGCTGGCGCCTCCGCCCGGTGATTGCGGCGAGACTACCTTCATGTCCGGGAATTCATCCGATAGCATCAGTACCGAATCACCGATATCAAGTTCGGCATGGCCTATAGTTTTACCGTCGGGGCCGTAAAAAATCCGGCGGACTCTTGCACCAAATACCTTTTTGTAAAATTCAATTGCCGACAGCGCATCGCGCACAACAAGACTTGTTGTAAGCGTGTGGAAACCTTCAGGAATAGCTTTAACTTTCATATTGACCTCCAAAATTTATGCTCCCTGAATTAAGGTTGATTCTCATCCTATAAAATAGTTTAGGTGTGGAATCTCCAAGATTATTTATAGAACAAAGCCCGGAAAATCAGGATTTCAGCCAGCCCTCACTCCCTTATTCCCTGATTATTCCTGCGACTTCTGCCACACGCAGGCCGACATGCCTTGCCATCGCAATGCCGATATCGTCATTCAGGGCATCACCCTTCATTCCGGCCTTGGCGCTTCCGCCCATACCGTAGTTATTGCCAACAACAATCATGTTCTGCAGAAGCATCCACTGAAGTATGGAGTTTACGGTGAAAAGCTGGCCCCCGTCCCGGCCGCCGCCTACTGCTATGGCGCCGCCCACTTTGTTTTTCAAAAGGAATTCGGGGCCGCCCGGAACGCCCGGCCTGTCCTGCGGCGTGCCTTTTGCATACCGCAATACAATGCTCCTGTCAAAAAGAGCCTTGAGCTGGGCGGTTACAGAGAGGAAATATACAGGCGAAGCTACGATTATGCCGTCCGCTTTTTTCATAGCTTCATAAATGCGGGGCACATCATCATCTTTTATGGCGCAAATTCCTTTTGAGCTTTCGGTACGGCACGCTCCGCAGCCGGTGCATGGCTTGATTTTCTTTCCTGAAAGAGCGATTAATTCTGTGTTAGCGCCTGATTCGGATGCCGCTTTCAACGCTTCCTGTACAAGTATTTCGGTGTTGCCCTTTGCTCTCGGGCTGCCCGATATTCCTACAATTTTCATGATTAACTCCTTTTGCTCTCTTATTTACGATTTTTAACACGATAGTTAAATTAAATATTTAATAATTTCTTCCAAACATATCAAATCTCGATTTTCGAAAACAGGTAGCTTCCGATCACAAGGAAAAGCATTGTAACCCCTGTCAGCACCGCAAGATCAATACCGAAGCCAAAGTGCATTTGACCTCCAAGAGCGCCTCTTAAGCCATCCACTCCGTAAGTGAGCGGGTTTGCACTTGCTGCAATGAAAATCGAATTGGGAAGTCCTGCAAGCGGGAACAGGGCGCCGGAAAGGAAAAATATTGGCATCACCAGGAAATTCATGATCATCTGGAAACCCTGCATGTCTTCAAGGAGCGATGCTATCGCCGTACCCATTGCGGTAAAAAGCAAGGCTGTCAGTGCCATTACCAGGAAAGCAACAGGCAGGAACGTGAGGCTTGTGGGCCGAAATCCTGCAACGATCGATATAATAAACACTATAATGCCCTGGACTGTCGCAACGGTCGCGCCGCCAAGGGTCCTGCCTATCATGATATTGAGCCGCGATACAGGAGCGACAAGCGTTTCTTTCAGGAATCCGAACTGCTTATCCCATATGATCTCCATCCCTGAAAAAATTGCTGTAAATAGAATGGTCATGGCAATAACTCCGGGAGCCAGGAAATCAAGATAATTTCCCTGGCCTGCTTTCTGGAATACCGGTCCAAAGCCGTATCCCAGTGCAAGAAGGAAAAGAACCGGTTGCCCGAGTGAGCCAATTATCCTTGAACGTGAACGGATATATCTCTTTATCTGCCTTAGCCAGAGTATGTAAATTGTTCTTATCATTATCTGCTCCACATCTTGCGGTTCATCCGCATCTGGTCAATGCTTCCTGCTTCTTCCTCGCGTATTTTTTTGCCTGTCAGGGAGAGAAATGCTTCTTCAAGCGACTTTGTACCTGTTTTTGTCATAAGACCCTCGGGGCTCCCTTCTGCAACGATTCTCCCCTGGTCTATAATTGCCACGCGGTCGGCAACACGCTCCGCCTCATCCATATAATGGGTTGTGAAAAATACTGTAATACCCTCGGTGCCGTTTAAATTTTTCAGGTATTTCCAGATGGAATTGCGCGTCTGCGGGTCAAGTCCGATGGTAGGCTCATCCATGAATAATACTTCCGGGGTATGCAAAAGCCCGCGTGCTATCTCAAGCCGCCTTTTCATTCCACCGGAGAAGTGTTTAACAATATCATTTTTCCTGTCCCAGAGTTCTACGAAATTAAGAAGTTCTTCGATTCTTTTCCCTAATATTTTATCAGGCACCCTGTAAAGCACGCCGTGGAATTCCATGTTTTCGTAAGCAGTAAGCTCGTCATCAAGGCTTGGGTCCTGGAACACTATCCCGAAAGAGCGCCTTACTGCATCCTGGTTTGCAATCGGGTCGTAGCCGTTCACGAGCATTGTCCCGGTAGTGGGGTGAAGAAGAGTTGTGAGCATTTTTATTGTGGTTGTTTTCCCGGCGCCGTTGGGCCCAAGAAACGCGAATGTTTCCCCTCGTTTTACTGAAAATGAAATATCATCCACGGCTGTAAAGCTGCCGAACTTTTTTGTTAGATTCCGCACGTCTATCGAGTAATTATCTGTTTTTTCTTTTTGGGGCATATCAATCTCAATAATGTTAGATAAATTAATATATTGAATCGAACCATACGATAGTCTACTCACATATTTAATAGTTTGTGCGAAAAATTCGCAAGAAAGAGGCAAGATGTAATATGGCAAAAATGTGGACATCGAATGAAGAGTTTGATTTTGAAACTGCAAGAGACTATGCAAGCAAACTTGTATTGCTGAGTTCGGCTCAGCGGGCAGGAATATTTGAAGCACTTTCTGAGGAGAAGGACATAGCAGCCCTGAAGAAGGCGCTCAACGCCGATGAGAGGGCGCTTTTTATCGTACTTGAGGCCCTTCGCGCTCTGGGATATGTCCATAAGAGGCTGGACAGGTATATCATAGCCGAGAAGGCACGGCCTCTTTTCCTTGAGCGCGGTGAAGATTATGTTGGAGGGTCTCTTCCCCATTTTCTCGATATAATGGAAGCATGGCTTAAGCTTCCCGGGATAATCAAAGGGGCAAAAACGGAAAGGTCAGAACGTGACGTTGCAGCTTTCATGAATGCCATGGCATCAAGGCCTGATGAAGTCGTAGAGGAGACAGTAAAGCACTGCCTTAAAAGGATGAAAAATGCGAAAAACGTGCTTGACCTCGGGGGCGGGCCTGGCAAATACGCAAAAGCCTTTGTGAATAGAGGCGTAAAAGCGGTTCTTTACGACTTGCCGGATACCATCGATTACGTCAAAACCCGGTTCGGACTTGGGGATGTCAGGAACCTGACTCTCAGGAAGGGGGATTTCACAAACGATTTCGTGAATGAATTCGCAGGCGAGTCATTTGATATTGTTTTTATGGGCAATATCTGCCATATCTATTCAGAAAAGGAGAACCGAAAGCTCATAAAGCGCGCCGGTAATATTCTGGGAAGCCGCGGAATGATTGCCATTGAGGATATGGTGCGGGGACGAAGCCCCATGGCAGAAATGTTTGCAGTGAATATGCTGGCAAACACTGAAGAAGGAAGCACGTACACTGAAGCGCAGTACAGGGAATGGCTCACAGATGCCGGATTTGCCAAAATCGAAATAATCGACCTTGCCGAAAAGAGTAACCAGCTTATCACGGCCTTTTTGGGGTAAGATATGGACGAGACAGACAAGAAGATAATTGAACTGTTACAGCAGAACGGCAGATTGGATGATGTGGAAATTGCCCGGAAAATCGGTATATCACACGATACGGTCAAGCGAAGGAGAAATAAACTCGAAGATGCAGGTTACATTAAAATCCAGGCTAATATCAATCCACGCAAGCTCGGATATACAAATATCTTTATGTTAGGAATAACACTCGCACCCGGAAAAGATGTAAGAAAAATTGCAGAGAAACTTGCTTCCAAGAAAGAATTCTTTTTTGTAGCGCTTTCCCTGGGCCCAACTTATTCCATTGTTGCTTCATGTTTTGCCCAGGACCAGATAATTCTCAATAAACTGGTTGAAGAATTACGGATATGGAAAGAGATAGAAAAAATCGAGACCAATATCATTTACGAAGTTTTGAAATCGGGATACCATGACATTCCTGTTGTAACTTTATAAACATAAAATCTAAAATATGACTATTGCAATTGAAGTCAAAGAGCTTGTTAAGGTTTATAGCGGCAAGGTGAGGGCTTTAGATGGTGTTAATCTAAAAGTTAAAGCCGGAGATGTTTTTGCACTGCTGGGCCCCAACGGTTCAGGCAAGACTACATTGATGCGGATTTTGACCACCCAATTCAAGCCTACTTCTGGTGAAGCATTCGTTTTCGGATTCGATGTTACCAGTAAGGATGCGGAAGTCAGGAAAGTCATCAGCTATGTTCCCCAGGAGATGAGTGTCTGGACTGATATCAGCGGCTATGAGAATCTTCTCATATACGCCAAAATTTATGGGCTTCCGTCCGGCGGCAGGAATGAGGTTATCAGGGATGCACTGAAAGGTATGGGCCTGGATACGGTTGCGGACAACCTTGTCAAGACATATTCCGGAGGCATGATTCGGAGGCTTGAGATGGCATGCGCCATGCTAATAAGACCCAGGATTTTATTTCTGGACGAACCTACACTGGGTCTTGATCCTACTGCCAGAAAGGCTGTCTGGGAGAAGCTCACATCTTTTAAGAAGGAATATGATACAACAGTATTTTTTAACACACATTACATGGACGAGGCTGATCTTTACTCAGATGAGATAGCTATAATTGATAGAGGCAAAATGGTCAAGTTCGGTACTGCCGATGAACTTAAACATTCCATCAGGAGAGATGTCATTCAATTCAGTTTAAACAATATTGTTGATGAGAGCGTTTCAAAGAGAATCAGGGATTTAGATTTTGTTAGCGACGTTATTATTTCTAATTCTGATCTCAGTGTAGTTGTTGTGGATGCAGAGACTGCATTGCCAGTTGTTATGGAGATCCTGAGAAACGGGGGTATATCTGTAAATAAAATATCTATGACCAGACCGACCCTGGATGATGTTTTCTTAAAATATGCAGGCGTTATTTCTCTTGAGAGCGGCGGTATTCGCGAGATAAAGCAGATCAGGAGCATGAGCGGGCAGGGATAAATTTGACAATGATGGATACTCTCAGGGAAATGTTTGCTATGATAGAACTTGAGCTTCGAAGGCTCAGTCATGACAGGACCGAATTATACACCAGGGCAATCCAGCCGATTTTATGGTTAGCTGTTTATGGAACTGTTATGAGCCACGTTAAGGCTATACCTACGGATGGGATACCTTACCTTGATTATATTACTCCGGGCATTTTGCTGCAATCTACCATATTTGTATCAGTCTTTTATGGTTTAACCATCGTTTGGGAAAGAGAGACCGGTATTTTAAAGAAGCTTCTTGTGGCTCCGGCTTCCAGGTATGCTACTGTTATAGGGAGGTCAATAGCTTCAGGTGTCAGGGCGATTTTCCAGGTTCTCATAATTATACCGGTGGCGCTGCTTATCGGAGTCGATTTTATATTTAATCCTCTATATTTCCTTATGGCGATTTTAATAATATTCTTTGTTTCAGGCGGATTTGCAGCCATCTCCATTCTTATCGCATCTTTAATGAAAACGAGAGAGAGGTTCATGGGAATAGGCCAGGCTCTTATCATGCCGCTTTTCTTTGTCAGTAATTCATTATATCCGATCAATTTGATGCCTCCGATATTAAAATACTTCGCGTTTTTTAATCCTTTGACCTACGCGGTGGATGCTGTGAGAGGCCTGATGATAACCGGGAACATTAGCAACCTTGCGCCTGATATTGCGGCCATTGCAATTTTCGATTTAATAATGTTTGCAGTGGCTTCGGTATGCTTCAGCAAAATCATAGAATAGCCTGTATATGATCAATAGTACCATCCTTTGGAAAAGGATATAATAATTCAATATCATTTAAGCTTTAGATTGAGGGTCCGAATGAAACTTAAATTAAATACCGGAAAGCGTAATATTTTGATAGCGGTTATTATTTTGATCATCGCAGTAGTTCTGCTTATCAGCAGGCTCCTGGCGACAGGACCTGTTCAGCTCGTTCTGGAGAACGGCCAGGCAGTCCCGATAGAAGGGGTCTCGTATTTTTCACTGAATGATGTGTTGTTCCTGATAATTACTGCATGGTTCGGAGGTATGTCATTCCTTTATATATTCCTGCTCTCAAACGAAAGCGAAACGCCCGCATTAAAAGAGAATACAGCAGCAGAAACTAAAACAGTAACAGAAAATAAAAGTGCTGCAATGCTGGCGGCCAATCTGCTTGATGGTGATGAGAAGGTATTGTTACAAAGAATTATTGATAATAATGAAATTCTGCAGAGAGAACTTATCTTAAAGACCGGCTTTTCGGAGCCAAAAGTGAGCAGGCTTCTTGATAAGCTTGAGAGAAGAGGATTGATAATACGCCAGAGGAATGGGATGGGAAATAGGGTATTGATAAAATAGGAAAGCCAAGGGTCATTTTCATTATTTTGAAACTGCTTTCAAGAAAATTTCAGGGAATTCATATATGGTCTTTCATCCATGCGACGGACTATGAACCGGAAAGCCTTTGAATTGTGTTTATTAATTACTTGATGATTGATGTTTGAGCTTTAAATGGAGAGGTATGAGAGAAATGGGGCTTTATGTTTTGATAAGCATATCTTGTATTAATCAGTATGAAAATTAGAATATTCTTATTCCTGCTGATAATCCTGATAACCGGAGCTAACGCTCAGCAGGCAACGATAAATGAGGAGCAGGTATTGCTCAATGGTTATGTAGACAATTCAGGGAACGTACTCCTGACAGGTTATGCCACGCCCGGATCTTTGCCTTATATGACCTTCTTGAATGACACCCAGTACACCTTTGATAACAATACCAACCAGCTTTATGCAGTTACAGACGCGCTGACATCTAAGAGCGCGGATACATGGTCGCTTAACTTCTCTCTGGAAGGTTATTATTCAGACTATTCCGTAACATTTGATTTTCCTGCAGGTTCCCAGGTGACGAAGATTGATGTACCGCCTGAACTCAATTACCAGGTACAGGTCAAGGCGGACTCGCTTACCTTATCCATTCATGGATACAGGGTAATATCGCCATGGATTAAAGCGGACTACATACTTCCGGATGTACCGGCTCAATCAGGTAATCCCTCAAATAATCCACTTACCTACGTGCTTGTTGTATCGCTAATTATTGTGCTGATTGCTGCATTCGTATTTTACAGGCACAGAATGCAGAAAAGAATAGTTATACCTGAGAAGAAAGAATCCAATGACCAGGAAACTGAGGTAATCCCGGAAACAAAACCTGAAACAAAAGAAATCCGTATCACAGGTGAGATGCAAAAAGTCATAGATACTCTTTCCGATAACGAAAAGGCGATAATAAGCATACTGCTAAAAAACGGCGGCTCTGCAACACAGGCTGACATCCGGTATGAGACAAGGATACCAAAATCTTCGCTTACCGGCATAATAAATGCCATGAAGAGAAAAAATATAATAAAAAAGCGTGAATACGGAAGGACGAATGTTATAGAACTTTCAGAATGGTTTTTATCTGAAAAAGAACCAAAATAAAGCTTTTTAATTATAACGTTCGACATCGAATTTATGTATCGTTCAATCCAAACGGAATTTGAGGTTAATATATGAAAATAACGAAGAAAAGGGCAATATTATTTGCTGCGGTTATGCTTGTTTCGGCAGTAACCGCGATTACAGTTTTTGCTTACCCTTCGGGCATTGGTAAAGAAAAGGGCTATACAGCGGAACAAGGAACCGAACCAGGTCTTAATGTCGGAAGATCACTGAATTTCTCCAATAACTGGGCCGGCTACGTGGCTACAGGGGGTACGTTTACATCTGTAAGCGGGTCATGGAACGTCCCGCATGTAAGCGCAACAGGAACTTCAGCCGACGCAACCTGGGTAGGCATTGGAGGTACAGGCAGTAATCAGTTAATCCAGACTGGAACGCAGGCTGTAGCCAGTAACAATGGCCAGGCCAGTTACCAGGCATGGTATGAGATGCTGCCGGCGAACTCCCAGAAAATTCCGCTCACGATAAGCCCGGGCGATTCCATTACAGCTTCTATTATCCAGCAATCGGCAAACCAATGGACGATCTCTTTGAGTGATAGTACTACTGGCCAGAATTACAAGACGACGGTAACCTACGCTGCATCCTTATCCTCAGCAGAATGGATCGAGGAAATGCCGGTTCGCGGCAGAACTTTCATTCCTCTTGATAATTTCGGCTCGGTACAATTCAGCGCTTTATCGACTGTTAAGGACGGCACTGCCCTGACTCCTGTCCAGGCCAACGCGCAATCCATAGTTATGGTAAATTCTCTCGACCAGGCATTAGCCCAGACTTCAGCCCTGGGAAGCGATGGCGCCAGTTTCACCGTAACACGCACCTCCTCGACGTCAACGCAAATCGTTTCTCCCTCAGTAAGAACCGGATGGCGCATAGTCGTAACAGGCGGCCACGGTTCCCGGCCATTTTACAGGCAAAGCCATGGTAGAGGTCAAACATTCGAGGATTAGTTATCTGAGCCACTCAAATCAAATAACTGAACCTCTACTTTATATTTTTTCGTATTCCAATTCCTATTGGCAATCAGAGCTTTTCGTATTGTTTCTATTTCCTCTCAATTCCAAGCATTCTTACAGACAAATATTCAACACGGAAACTGGTACCGAAATCTTACTTACAAGTACAATGATGCTCTATGGGTTTGACGAAAAATAAAGTGGCAAATTTTAAAGAACAAACCGCGATAAAGGCGCCCGGAGTCACGAGCCTCCCAAGTTGCGCCTGTCTTCGACACGCTTTGCGAACGGGAGGGCGCCTACACGTAAAAAAGGATAGTAATGAGAATGGAACGTTATAGAACGATTATAATGATTTTTATCTGAAAAGGAACTCAAATAAAGCTTATTTGATACTAATGTTCTGCATCGAAATTATATATCGTTCAATCCAAGGAGGAATTTGAGGTTATTAAAATGAAAATAACGAAGAAAACAGTAATATTGATATTGTGTACTGCGGTTTTGCTGGTTTCAGCACCAATAGTAGCAACAGTATTTGCCCAGCCCATTGGTATAGAAAGAGGATATGTTAGAACGTTTGTTGAGCCTCTAATCGTAGGACACGGGTTTGCACTGGATGGAACTGAGTATCATATTCTGGATGTGAACGCCATAAAAATGAGTGATGTGTCATCGGGTAATATCCGTTCATTGCTTTCACAGAATAAAACCAGGGCAGGAATTGCAACCGATATACGGAATTACATGCAAAATGCACCAACAAAAGCAATGGGAACTCTCATGTTTGCGGGTCAGGAATATGCCCTCAACATAACAACCTATGATAACCAGTCTCTTACCGGAAATGTACTGACGCTGCCTCAGCGCGGGATTAACCAGACGGGCTTCACTCCAACTATAGTCGGAAGCATCTCGCTTTCAATGTCTAAATACGAAGGGGTAATGCTCTCAACAGGTACCCTGACCATGAATAATACGAATTATAATGTTTTACTGACGTCTCCTGTTATAACATCCAGTGGGCGCAGCGAAATGTTCGAACACCAAAACCCTAACGAAACGTTAATGCGAAACTCCACCGGAATGTTCGGGTTTCACAGCTCTAAACGGTGAAATAAACATAATAATTAATTGAAGAGGAAGTCCGGCGTTTAACCACTCCATACCACCTAACCTCTCTGGACTTCCATTACTTCTAATATACGCACAGAACGGATCGGAGAGAATGGTAATAGAAACCGATACGAATTATAATGATACGAAAAAGAGAAAACGGAGAAACAAAATGAACCGGAAAACAGCAGTGATATTACTTTTGTTAATAGTAATTCTTGCAGGAGCACCGGAGGCTTTTGCAAGGCGGCAATATTTTACAGCGCTCACCGCAGTATATGGGGATGGCTCATGCGGCACCTGCCATGTGAACCCCAATGGCGGCGGGCCGCGCAACGCCTATGGGATGCTATTTGAAAACCAGCCTTACCATGCTACAGATCCCGCAGCAGCCCTGGCAGCAATAGGGTCGCCGTTCTTATCAACTGAAACGCCGCTCATTACGCCAACGGACACAATGACCCCGGCACCAACAGATACTCCAGTTGATACCGCAACCGCGGAGGCTACAACCGTGACGGCCACAGGGACACCTGCAGCTCCAGGATTCGGAGTTGTGTTATCCCTTGTCGGATTATTTGCAATGATTCTCCTGGCAAAACGGGATGATAAATGATTTAATTATCATGCAGGATTGGAAAAAGTGCAGGTCTAAATAATAAGGAAACAAAAAAAATGAACAAAAAACTAATATTTGGGTTAATACCGGTCATAGTTATAACTTTATTATTACCTGGGGCTTTGAGTTCGGATGGCTATCTCACAAACTTTGAAAAAACATACCCCGATGCGGTAAATTCAAGAATTGATACTTGCGAGCTATGTCATATCAATCCGTCAGGCGGAGGACCTTTGAACTCCTATGGTACAGATTTTGCGAGCAATGGACACAACTTTACAGCGATAGAGTCAAATGACTCGGACGGAGATGGATTTACCAACATTGCTGAAATCAATGCCAAGACTTTCCCCGGCAATGCACTCGACAATCCATTAACCCCAACACAGACACCAGCTCTCGACGGGGCAGCATTCTACTCCACCTCCTGCTCAGGCTGCCATAACCCTCTGGCATCTTCCAGCAAGCTGGGGGCTACGGCAGCGCAGATTCAGATTGCAATCAATACAGTCCCGGAAATGAAATCCCTCTCTTCACTTAGAATGGAGCAGCTTCAGGCTATCTCAACCGCCCTGGCTGTGTCGCCAACTTCTTCACCGACTACGGCTCTTGACAGGGCTGCACTTTACGCCAGCTATTGCCAGGGGTGCCATAACCCACTGGCATCTTCAACCAAATCGGGAAGAACGGCGGCGCAGATTCAGAATGCCATTCGTTCAGTTTCTGCCATGAATTCCCTCTCCTCCCTGAATTCCGCGCAGCTCCAGGCTATCGCAACCGCCCTGGGCGCGTCGCTAACACCAATCACGACGCCGACTGTTCTCGACGGGGCGGCACTATATGCAGGCAATTGCGAAGGCTGTCATAATGCCCTGGCATCTACAGTCAAGCCCGGAAGAACGGCGGCGCAGATTCAGAATGCCATCAACACTGTTTCTGCCATGAATTCCATCTCTTCCCTGAGTCCGGAGCAGCTCCAGGCTATCGCAACCGTCCTACCTCCGACCCCGACACCTACGCCAACACCAATTCCGACTCTTGACGGGGTGACATTATACTCCAGCAACTGTGCAGGCTGCCATAACCCCCTGGCATCTACCACCAAGCTCGGAAGAACGGCAACGCAGATTACGAGTGCCATTAGTTCAATTTCCCAAATGAATTACCTCACTTCCCTGAGTCCGGATCAGATCATGGCTATCGCAACCGTCCTGCCTCCAGTTCCGATACTTACCCCAACGCCAACACCAGCACTAATTACAACTCTTGACGGGGCGACACTATACGCTAACTACTGCTCAAGCTGCCACAGCCCCCTGGCGTCTACAGTCAAGCCCGGAAGAACGGCGATGCAGATTACGAGTGCCATTAGTTCAGTTTCCCAAATGAATTCCCTCATTTCCCTGAGTTCGGCGCAGATAATGGCAATCGCAACCGTCCTTCCTCCAATTCCAGCAACTACGCCAACACCAACTACGACTCTTGACGGGGCGACACTATACAATAATTACTGCTCAAGCTGCCATAATCCTCTGGCGTCTTCCTCAGTGAAGGGAGCGTCGGCCAGCAGGATTACGAGTCGCATCAGTTCAGTTTCCCAAATGAAATCAATATCCCTGAGTTCGGCGCAGATCACGGCTATCGCAAACGCCCTGGCCACTGCGTAGTAGGCAATATCACAAAAATATGAAATAAACTAAACTATGAGAAAAAGGAGAAACAATATATGAACAGGAAAACGATAATTGTATTACTTTTGTTAACATTAGTAATTCTTGTAGGGGTACCGGAGTCTTTTGCAACGCCCCAGTATCAAAAAAATCTCACCGCGGTGTATGGCACTGGTACATGCAACACCTGTCATGTCATGCCTTCTGGCACTGGAATGCGTGACTCCAATAGAACATTCGGACAGAACAATTCTAATGGAACTTATGTCCCGCGCAACACCAACAGAACACCTGGGCAGCGCCGTTCTAACGGAACTTACGGAATGCGAAACTCAAACAGGACGTTGCCGCTCAACTCGTACGGAACGTTATTTGCTAACCAGCCTGACCATGCTGCCGATCCCAGCGCAGCCCTGATGGCTATAGGGCAGCCACCCGCAGCAACAACCCCGGGAGATACCCCTGCGGATACGCCCGCCGGGACACCATCAACTCCAGGATTCGGAATCGTGTTATCCCTTGTCGGATTAATTGCCTGTGTTCTCCTGGCAAGGCGGCGTAATAAATGATAGAAACTATAATGGAACTGCAGGATGTCTGGAAAATTTACAGGATGGGCGAAGTGGAAGTGCCGGCTCTGAGAGGGGTAAGCGTAAAAATAAAAAAAGGAGACTTTGTTGCTATCATAGGTGCTTCGGGAAGCGGCAAGTCAACGATGATGAACCTGATAGGCTGCCTGGATATTCCTTCCAGGGGAAGCCTCTTCCTCCGCTCGCAAGACATCAGCACATTAAGCGAATCAGACCTTGCATCATTCAGGGGAAAGACTATCGGTTTCATTTTCCAGCAATATAACCTGATTCAGTCAATGTCTGCTTTTGAGAACGTGAAGCTTCCACTGGATTTCCTGGAATATGATGACCAGAAAGCGGCGAACAGGGCAAGAGAAATACTGGCACTCGTAGGATTGAGTGACAAGATGCATCATCGTCCGACACAGCTTTCCGGGGGTCAGCAGCAAAGAGTATCTATAGCAAGATGCCTGGCTGGCGACCCCGAGATAATTCTTGCTGATGAACCGACTGGAGCCCTGGACAGCGTTACAGGCAGGGAAGTCCTGGATATGCTTCACAGATTGTGGGAAGAACAGGGAAAAACTATCATAATGGTCACTCACGACCTTAATCTGGCAAAATATGCTCATACAACGATTGAACTGAAAGATGGAGAGATTTTGAAAATATCTGAAAATAATGAGGTAAATAAAAAATGAATAGAATAATGAAAATGATAATGTTTCCGGTTTTGATAATACTGCTATTGACAGCTTACACCCCTGCAGTTTATGCGGGTTTGGCAGGTTCAACAGTACTATCGGTAAGTCTTGCGAACTATGACCCTAATCCTGCTATTGCAGGAAATACAGTGGATGTACGTATAGGTATCCAGAATATCGGCGGTACGAGTACTAACGATCTTATGATGGAAGTTGTACCTGCGTATCCTTTTGAGCTTGTACCCGGCCAAAGCGCAGTACAGGATGTAGGAATAGTCCAGCCTTATCAGACGAGTGATCCGACTGCAAATATAAAAGTCATACTGTACCATATGCAAATAAACAGGAATGCACCTGCAGGTAGTTACCAGCTCAAAGTTAAGTATTATGAGGCGGGTTCAACCGATACGACCGAGCAAATCCTGTCCCTTGATGTGAAGAGCAAAGAAAGCGCTGAAGTGATCCATATTGGCCAGACGATGCTCGTTCCTGGAAAGCAAAGCAGCTTAGTATTCACCATCAATAATGTCGGGAATGCACCCTTGCGGGATTTGACTTTCAGCTGGTCGAATGATGATAAGATAGTACTTCCAGTTGGAAGTGACAATACCAAATATATCAAGTACATTGATATTGGAAATAGCAGTGACCTGGAATACCAGGTGATGGCAGATACAAATGCAGTGCCGGGATTATACAAACTGAACTTATACCTGACTTATGCAGATTCAATGTCAAACCAGACGAAAACAATAAGCACATTTGCCGGTGTATATGTTGGCGGAGGAACGGATTTCGATGTGGCATTCTCGGATAATGCAAACAGCCAGATGTCTTTCACCGTTGCCAATATCGGAAGCAATCCTGCAAACTCGGTATCAGTGGTTATTCCGGATCAGCCGGGCTGGAGTGTAAGCGGTTCAAATTCTATCATCATAGGGAATCTGAATAAAGGAGACTACACGGTTGCAAGCTTCAAGTTGCAGTCCTTAATAAGTAATATGACTTTCCAGAATGGAGGCGCCAGAAACAATACCAACTTCCAGGGGAGGCAGAGATCGATGAATGGCTCGTCTGATACGGTACACATGCAAATAGCTTATACTGACACCATGGGAGCAAGAAATGTTGTTGACAAATATGTCAAAATCGGATCTCAAAATATGGCATCTGCGGACGGACAGGCTGGTTTTCAGGGACGAAGAGGAGCCGCACAACAAACAAGTGTAGTCTCTAATAATATGCTGTATATATTCGGAGTAGTTGTGCTTGTTGGCGCAGTTGTAGTCCATAGGAAGTACAAGAGCCGCAAATTGATTAATCCCGATTTCAAAATGAAGGATTTTCTCAAAAGCGGGAAGAAATAATATTTCCTGCGGGTCAAAATGAAACTAAATAAGTGTTTCAAGCATGCGTTTAATATGGTGCTTCACAGCAAGCTTCGAAGCTGGCTGACTATAACGGGCATAGTAATAGGCGTTGCTGCGGTTATTGCGATTGTTTCAATAGGAGACGGGATGCAGCAAACTCTGAATGCACAATTGAATGCTCTTGGCGGAGATATTGTGACAATCACAGCAGGCGCTGAACGGGGCGGCAACATGTTTGGTATGAGGGGCGGCGGGGGTGGAGGAGCCCAGGCGACAACCAAAGAAATCGTGTTAGGCAGGAGTGATCTCCAGGCATTGAAGGGTATACCCGATATTTTGATGATCGACACAAATATCAGAGAGAGTGTGAACATATCCTATCTTGGCAAAACAGGCAAAGTTTCTGTAACAGGGGTTGACCAGACGGTCTGGTCTAAGATTACTACAACTACCATACAAACAGGCAGGATGCTTGATTCTGCTGACCAGAACGTCATAGTTATCGGGGGAAATCTCGCATCTTCTTATTTTTCCCAGCCTGTCGGGATAAATAAGATGGTAACGATAAACGGCAATGCTTTCAGGGTTGTGGGAATTCTTAATGACCAGACAACCAGTGTTTACATGCCGATCCAGATGGCATACCAGGTGATGCCGGACAAAACAAATGGTATCTACGATACATTTGTTGTTAAGATGAGAGATCAAAACCAGTTAGATTTTGTAATTACGGAAATCCAGAACAAGCTTATGATTGCAAGACACGTCACTCAAAATACAATGGATTTTTCAGTCACTTCAAGGAAGGAAATGCAGCAGGCAAGGGCTGCTACGATGAGTTCAATGAGTAATTTCCTTCTTGCAATCGCTGCGGTTTCATTGATCGTCGGTTCTATCGGGATTGCAAATACCATGTTCACTTCTGTCCTTGAAAAGACTAAAGAAATCGGGATAATGAAAGCTATTGGCGCCCGCAATCCTGACATTTTGCTCATATTCCTGTTCAATGCAGGATTTATCGGGCTCGTTGGAGGGGTCATAGGCATAATCCTTGGAACTATTCTTTCAGGTTTCTTGCCTGCGCTCATGGGAGGGGGTCTTCCCATGGGAAGAGGGGGCACAATAGTGACATTGAACTCAATAATTATGGCACTATCAGTATCGGTTGTAGTAGGAATTCTTGCAGGATTAATTCCCGCGTACCAGGCATCGAAATTGAGGCCGGTGGATGCGCTGAGATACGAATAGTGTTCAGGATTCGTGAACCCGGATTAAGGTATTTTTCCATACCTTAATCTGTCTCACAGCCGAATTTTAGAGTTTTGCACCTAAAGTGCTGTTTTTAGCCGACTTTAGGTGCAGATTGTCAACGTTAGGTGCAAGTGATGCCTTAAAGTTTAAGCCCACCTAAAATTGTATTTCTTCAACTAGATATATCCCCCTCTTGGAGTTGGTAATTTCGTATATTCCTCTTTAGATTCAATAATATTTCTTATGAGTTCAATAAGTTCTTTTAGCTTTTCGGCCTTTTCATCTTTATAGGTTAGTTTACCACCCACCTGCCAAACCTTGTTATCATCCCACCACAATTCTTTAATCTTAGAATCGTGTTTGACCTTAAAATAGTAGCTGGAATATGGAGTAAGCATACTAGCTTCTTCAGGGGGTATGGAAACAGAAAATTTGTCGGGGTAATCAAAGAAATTTATTTCAACCATCTTTTGATAGATTATATCCAATTCATTTTTAGATAAATATAGATTCACGGTAATGGATTGGTCAACGACCATGTCTTTTGTATATATCCCTTTGAATGTGTCTAACCTGTTCTTCGCTCCAACACCATATGCGAATATCAGATTGAAATTGGATTCGCTGGGTGTAATAGGTGGTGTGGATGTGATAGGCGGCATAGGGGATTGTTTGTTCAGCACAAATAGACCAAATCCCACAATAACTAATATACAAGCTATTAAAACCCCATAAGCCAATTTTTTGCTCTTCATAATAATTTAACCATCACATGTTAATCAGCATAACCATTCATAAACCTTGTTTCAAACCAGCTTTACATATGAATCCTGTTTCTAAGCCACTTTAGGTGCAGATTGTCAGCTTTAGGTGCAAACACGACTTTAGGTGGTGGTTACCAATTCATGAGTTTGCCTTATAAATTTAACTGTTTTTTATGCTTGCAGTGAAACCAGTGTAATAGTTACAATATGTTGAGTTAAAATTATGTTAGCAAAACTCTTATACTATTGTAA
>JBAVMS010000032.1:0-16389 GCA_049690315.1 Candidatus Methanoperedens sp. | reverse complement strand
CTTGAACAATACAAAAGAGGTCATGATGCTCATATAGAATTCTGCAAGTTTGATGAAGAATCAAAAAATATTGAATTTGAGAACATATCAATTCGATATCATAAAAAACGACTTGAAAGCTTGTTAGCTCAAAAAGATTTGCAGGAGAAAAAAGAAAATCTGGATTTTTATAAGAATAACTTCGAATCTAGTAAACTAAAAGTTATTGATGCCCAAAATGAGATAGAAGAATTCACAAAAGAATTAAATAAACTTGAAGAACAAAAAAAGAATATACTGAAAATATTAGATCCGATCTCTCATAAAAAATACCAGAAAGAAGAGAAGGTTATGGAATTAGAAAAACTAATTCCCCAACTTAAAGATCCTAATATTCCATCTGCCGAAAAAGCTAAGATACAATTTGATAAGATTAAACAAGGGTTATTAATAGTTTATTCAGATTTTGAAAAGAAACGAGGAGACCTTCGATTAATAAATAACCAATTAGCTGATATTGAATCTGGTCTCACTTTACGTATTGTAACACCCGACCAAAAGGATATAAAACAACGACTAGTTAATGCTGGAATTCAAACAGAGTTTCTAGTTGATTGTTTGGAGGTTAAAAGAGGAACTGAAGAATTTAGAGATAAGTTAGAAGTTCTTCTTGATCCTTTTAAATTTTATCTAGTTATTGAAAAAAAGGATTTGCAAAAAGCCATAGGAATTCTCAAAGATGATGCGGAAGTTGGTCTAATTGTACCCGATGATTGGAATCCCTCAGATAATAATTGCAAATCTGCTGAAGACTATTTGGTAATTAAGGAAGAGGCTCCAAAAAAGCTTAGGGATTTTCTGACCCATTTTGTTTTAAGCCATGATAGCAGATATGGTCCTAAAGAGGAAGTTTTTCTTGAGCCTTCAATAAGGTTTCATCGCATTCATTTAAGTATAAATCCTAAGAATAAAAGCCCAGGCATTGGAAAAGAAGGACAAAGAGCATCTCGTGAGTTAGCAGAAGAACAAAAAAATAATTTACAAATTAATATAAATAATCTTGGTATACAGATTAAGCAATTAGAGGAAGAATTAGGTACTGTTAAAGAAATTATAGAATTGGCGGAAAAGAAGCCTTATACAGACAGTTATGAGACGGATTTAGAGATACTTAAGAAAGAAATCATCGAACTATATATTGAACAGGAAAATATATTTTCAAATGATGAAGCTCTTCGAAAAAGAATTACTGAGTTAAACCTTAAGATACAACAAGAGAACCAACGGATAGTTAAGGAAGATTTACTTACTGCCGAAGCTAGAGTTCTCAATTATGAAAAGCACTATCAAAGCGCAAAAATAAAATTTGATGATTTGAAGAGACAAGCTGAATTTCTTCAAAAAGACTGTAAACTAGAATATATAGAACGCTATGATGGGTTTAGTGAGGATAGATTAATCAAAGAATCAAGGAAGAATGACGCTAGAACAATAGAGATAAAGAATTCTAAAGAGAAGTTAGAAAAACAATTTGCTAGAGAACAAGCAGATGCAGATTTTCGATTATTTGAAAACCTGATATCCCTAATTGATGAGGAAAAAATTGCCTTAAAGAAGCACGAAGAACAGGCTAACCAGCTAAAGACTGAGTGGATTAAAGCCCAAGAATCATATAAAGCAATGACAATTCATATTTTCAATCAAGCAAATCTAATCTTTCATGAGCTCTATAAAAAACAAGATAAAGAGCTAGACGGAAGTATAACCCCAAACTTCAATGTAATGCCTCCAAAGCTTGATGTTAGAATAAAAACAGGATACAGAAAAACAATGGTTTCTATCAACGAAAAAATAAGTGGGCCAAGTGGAGGAGAACGGTTAGCGGCTATTGTAAATCTAATTGTTAGCATTCTCAAAGCCCGAAGTCAACTTGCTAAGAAAGAACCAGATCTTTATCAACCTCAACCTTTTATTTGCATAGATGAACCGCAGCAGGACATGGACGATCCTGCATTTAGAAATGCCATATTAAACTTTAAAGAGGTAATGGAAGACACCCAAATCATAATTTTGACCCATAAACCCTTACCGGATCTAGATCTGTGGCAGTTGTGTGTTTTTCTTGATCCTGAAAGAGGCACCATTGGTATACCACATCGAGGAGAAATCAATAAATTAGTTGATAGAAATGCTTCGTAAACACCTTTGCTCATGCGGTGCACCTCAAATTCAAGATAAACAGCTTACTTTGTCTCGTTCCGAAAACAAACAAGGATTAAGACACGAATTTGAAGAGGTATTTAACGTATGGAAATGTGAGTTTTGCGAAAAAAAAGAGAATATACTAGCAAGGGCTACTTGTCAGCGTAAAGGAATTAACCCGCCCCAAGAATCTATCGTGAAACAATACTCATTAGTCCTGGTAAAAATACCAAAATACCACGACCATATCAGAGCCAGAAATTTTATCAAAATATTGGAGGGCAATTTTCCAGAGAGATCTCCAAACGAGATATTGGGAGATCTGCTTCTTGATGGTTTAATTCAAGTGGATTACACTATGAAAAATGCAAATCGAGATTCGTTTAATCCGGTGCGTGTTCGTCTTAACCCAACATTTAAGCATGAGATCAGAGAAATTCTTGATGAATATAGAGGGATAGAATTTGTTGACGAAAAAATAAAACGAGTTAAAGAGGTACTTTCAGCCGTTAATTATGAGCAGAGCAATAATCCACAGTGTAAGAGAATTTTAGAGATACTTAAAACACAGAAAAATTTCCTATTGAATGGAGAAACTCCATATTTTGATTGTGAAACTAAAAAATGCCTAGTTAAAAAGGATAATGATAGATATGAGATACTTCTTAAAATACTAGTAGCGCTGTTAGAAAACATCAGAACAGAAGCTATTGTGGTCTCTTCAGATTTTTATCGTACAATAAATTTAAATAATATTGATATTTCGGAGTATAGAGCAGATATAGAGTCTATTTTGGGTACAAGATTAATCTTTTTTGGTGTGTTGAAAAATATTAAACCTCTTTGTATATATCCTAACAAAATTCCTACGGAAGTATCTTCAGAGATTGAACGCTTTGAGACAGGTTTACGCAATTTTATCAAGGATAAATTATTAGACTATTGTACTTCGATCGAGATGATTTTTAAAGAGCTCAAAACTGTTTTTCGTGGTGACTCATTAAATCAAATTAATAAGAAAATGATAAAAGATTTGGAATCTGACTATAATATAACGAAAGATTCTAATTTCAAAAATGCTATAGAAATCGCAACAAGGTCACAGCCATATAATCAGCTTCTATTTGATAGATTTTTTGAGGCAATGGTGATGGGGGATCTTATTAAACTAATAGGTGATAAATGGGATATTATTTTTTCAAAACATTTCAATAATCTACAAAAGGATGATATTCTATCAAAATTAAATATAATAAAAGAGGATAGAAATATTAAATCTCACCCAAAGAGTAGAATTCCTACTCCTTTCAAGACTTTAACACACATATATGAATTTAAAGACTTCATATATTCAGAACATTCGGGGTAAATGATGGACGCAGAAGAAAAAATAGACCTTAAAAAAATAGTCAATGCACCCTCCAGAGGCGGCGACTCTGGACGCCTTTTTCTGCGGTTAAAATTTCTCTGTTAAAAAAATAGTCGCTCTGTATAGCTAAATCCCTTTAAAATAGAGTGTTAGATATATAAACCCATAAAACCTTTTAATTAACAGTAGAACCATGAAAACCCTTAAAGAAATAAAAAACACATTAACAAAGCACAAAGAAAAGTTAAAGCATAACTACAAAGTCAAGAAGATAGGTATCTTCGGCTCTTATGCCAGAGGCGAGCAGAAAGAGACAAGCGACGTAGATGTTTTAGTAGAATTCGAAGAGCCCGTCGGGTTTGCATTCATTCATCTGGCAGATTCCCTGGAAGAGCTTTTGGGGCTAAAAGTCGATTTGACAACCAAAGATGCAATTAAACCCAACAGATGGAAATACATAAAAGATGATTTGGTTTATGTCTAAATGAAATTGGAAGAGATAGAAGGCATTCAAAATGTTAGCGAAAAAAGAAATTATTACAATCTTAAAGAGAGAAATGCCCTATCTGCGAGACATTTTTGGCGTAAAAAGAATCGGCTTATTCGGTTCTTCAGCAAAAGGAACTCAGAGAGAAGACAGCGATGTTGACCTTATTGTTGAATTTGATAAACCAATAGGTTTGAAATTTATTGAACTATCAGAATATATCGAAAAAGTCCTGGGAAAAAAAGTAGATATTCTGACTCCAGCGGGCATCAAAAGCATACGAGTAACAAAAGTCGCGGAAGATATTAAGAAGAGCATAGTTTATGTCTAAAAGAGGCGACATCGAGTTTCTCACCGATATTCTTGAAGCCATTCGAAGAATTGGAATTTATACCAAGGGAACAGATTACGAGCATTTTTTGGATGACATCAAAACACAGGATGCCGTTGTTCGTAATCTTGAAATAATTGGTGAAGCTGCAAAAAATATCTCAGACGATTTTAAGGAAAAGCATCCACTCATTCTCTGGAAGGACTTAGCAGGTGTGAGAGACAAGCTGATACATCACTATTTCGGAGTAAATCTGGAAGTTGTCTGGTATATCATTATAGAAGACCTTTCGCCCCTAAAAGAAGGGATTCGGCGCATATTAGAGCAGAAAAACTAATTATTTGTTTAAGCTACGCCAATTTTCTACGTTTCTCCTTCCTCCCTCGCCTTCTTCTCCTCCCAAATCTTCTCCAGCTTTTCTCTCGTATCCCGGAACAAATCTTCTATCTTCTCCCTGTTGCAAAGCTCGACCTCTTTTGCGCAATCCGGATAATTCTTCTCGCACCGGCCTAAAAGCTCGTAACAGTTTCTTTCAAGATCGGGCAGGTTTTTTTCAATAGCCGCTTTGATATCCAGCGTATCAACATCAGACGCTGCACTGGAAAGCATCGCCGGGACTAACTGGGTTTGAATTGTCTTTAATCGCTCACAGGGGTCCAGAGTTACCATGATAACACCACCAGGATTTCTAAAAAATTATCTGCTTTCCCACTAAATCCTCTTCTGCACCCTCTTCCACGACTCCGTAATAAGGAAACTCTCCTCCATATTCCCTACCATTCTCTCAAACTTAGTCATCGGAACTGCAAATGTAAGCTCATCCTTTGCTACAAAAGGACGCGCTGAGACATCAAACATCCCGATAACGCCCTTCGGGCGGGAAGACTTCAGTTCAATATATGGATACTGGACAATCGTGCTGCAGCCTGCGCCAAAAGGCGAAATCACTCCATTTGGCTCGGACTCATCAAAATTCGAAAGTGTGAAAATACCAGAGATAACATCGGGTTTTGCAAAAAAGATTACAACTTGAGGCTCATCAGTTTCCTCCAGCATATCCCATCTTTTAAACACAATGAATTTAGCCGGGGCTTTAAACACAGGCTGGTTTTTCATTACTTCCTTAACAAGCTCAGGGGATTTTTTATAACGCTCGCCTTCAAGCTTTCCCGGAATCCCGCATGACAGGAAATATTCAAAGTTGGGCATTAATTTTTCAGAAAAACCGAGGAATCTTTTCCCGCCAAAGCAGCCGATTGATTCTGCATTGAAAGAAAATGAGCGTCCTTTCCTTACCTTTGATAAAGCGCCAATAACGCATCTGGGTGTCGATTCTGGCTTTGCAAGCTCGGCATGCCCTTCCTCATCTGTATAATAAAAAGTGATGGGCAATTCAGCGTTGTTAAAATATTTTTTCCAGAGTTCGGTAAATTTCTCTTTGAGTTCCATATCCATAAAATAATCCTCCTTTATTCCTTACAAATTTTGCCATCTTCATACATATAGCCTTGTGTATATATGCAGCCCCAGTACCAACGACAGCAGCCATAAGCTAAGCGCCGTTCTCATGAACATACGCAAATTACCCGGCATCCTGACGATGTTGCCAAATGCCAGGTTGATGTAAATCCAGAGCACAACTACCAGCAGCCCGAGCGTATGGTGTATGAGCAGTTCGGCATTAAATATTCCAAAAGGTTCGATTTTGATATAGCCAAGCAATGATGGAAGCATGACAGTAATTATAGCCAATATCTGTAACGGCACTGCAATCCTTACCATAGCACAATGTTTAAGTGGGTTTCCTTTTTTTACAGAATATACCGCCTGAAATACAAACGCAATAAGAAATATCTGGATTCCAAGGTTTGCCAATGCAAGAGTCTTTACATCAAAAACCATAATTTCATCCTCTACTGAATATTGTCAATTATAATCTTTATACTAACTGTTACGTAGGTACGGTATAAACACTTACTGTAAATTATAATTAAATATTTTTTCTATTTCATGGTAATATTAGTTGGAGGTGCAGAGAACACAGGGAAATAAAGATTGGCATGATAATACTTAAATCTCTCAGGTAATATATTATTATACCACAGGCTTATAGTCAATTGCCAAGCAGTAATAATCCTGACCTGAAAAACTCAAAAAAGTAAAAATTAAAAGACTAACTCACAAACTTCGGCGAGAAATACTTCTTGATAACAGTATCGCACTTCTCGCAGGTTATCATGAGCCAGTCCCCTACTTCCTGCTTATCATAGTTGTCAAATATGGATGCACCGCAGTTGGGGCAGACATAATACTCCTTGAAATAGTAGTTATAGAACTCAGGACATTTCTCAAGCCAGTTGATGGTCTGGCGCAGCCTTTCAAGATACCTCTGCTTCCCGCCCTCTGCGCCTTTCTGCAATTCCTCATGCACATGCTCTTCCATGTGCTTGATGTGGCGCTTGCTGTTTTTTCGTATCCTCTGATAGTCGCTGATATACTCTTTCCCGTGCTCAAGATATTTCTGGTACCCTGTCTTTGTATTCGTGCCTTCTCTTAGCGTTCTCAGGAAATATTCACTCATAAGGTCTTCCATCAGGTCTGAGCATTCCGTGCATATATTGTAGCCCTTGTAGTTCTTTGAGTCCTGCACGCCATTGCATATTTTGCAGGTTTCCATTATTCTCACCCAACCAGCACAGGTTTGGTAGCCTCACGCGTAAACATTATGGGATACAGGTTGAGGACGGACAGCAGGTCTCCCTTTTTGATCTCGCCCGATTCCTGCCCCATGACATAAGCCACATTGATGGTTCTGTCAGTCTCCACAGGAGCCGGTCCTTCTCTTGCCCCGACCTTTATGACCGAAACAATTGGATGGTGGCTGAAAGCGCAGGGCATTGCAAGCATATCTTTCTGTACCTTGATGTCCTTTACCTTCACACGCTCAAGTTTCCCCGCTCCGATTGTAACATCCTCATCCGCGATTACCATCTCCCACTTTGCTCTTGTAGCTATGGTAAATTCATATGGCGATGCCTTCACTTTTCTTCTGTTTACCTTCCCGTTGTCACGGGAAACCACATTCACGATTTCACTCATAATGGTTTCACCTTGTTAGTAATATTTTCAATAGTACTTATAGTTTATCATGTTTAATCATTATAATAATTAATCGTTATGTTTAATAATTGTGTGATGAATATATATAATTTTTGGGCTTACGCGAAACCCGAATAAACACACAAACGAAACGTTAATTACCACGTAATGACTTTCAGCAATCTCCGCTCCGATAGTGTAGCACGGCCAATCATGTCAGACTCTCACTCTGACGACTGGGGTTCAAATCCCCATCGGAGCATAAGAATGAAAAATCAAAGAGTGCTGGTAACTGGTGGAGCAGGCTTTATAGGCTCAAATCTTGCCGGGGAGCTGGCTCTGGAAAATGAGGTTGTTATTATTGATGACCTATCCACCGGAAGAATGGGAAATATAACAGACCTTTTAAAAACGGGGAACGTCAGGTTCGTACGTGGAAGTATTACAGACATCGAACTGCTCCGGGGAAGCTTCAAGGACATTGATTATGTGTTCCACCAGGCTGCGCTTGCAAGTGTTCCCGGGAGCATAGATGACCCGGTAGCAAGTAATAATGTCAATATAAACGGTACATTGAATGTCCTGATAGCCGCCAGGGATAACAACGTTAAAAAAGTAATCATTGCTTCTTCTTGCGCTGTCTATGGCGACCCGGAAGTTATGCCGGTTGCCGAAACCGCACAACTTAACCCGAAATCACCATACGCAGTAACAAAGCTCGCCTGTGAATACTACTGCAACGTATTCAGCGAAGTATATGATTTGCCCGCGGTTTCGCTGAGGTACTTCAATGTTTACGGACCGCACCAGAACCCTGGATCCGAATATGCGGCTGTTGTACCGAAGTTTATAAATCGGGTGATAAGCGCCAGACCGCCGGTGATATATGGGGATGGTTTGCAGACCAGGGATTTTGTGTTTGTGAAGGATGTAGTGAGAGCTAACATACTGGCGGCGGAAAGCAAAGAAAGCGGGGTTTTCAATGTCGGGAGCGGTGTGAGTATAACAGTTGCTGAACTTGCCGGGACTATAACAGGTCTGCTCGGCAAAGATATGAAGCCATTGCATGAGGCGCAGAGGGAAGGGGAGATCAGAAATAGTGTTGCTGATATATCAAAGGCAAAGGCGATTGGTTATGAAGCAGGATATTCGCTTGAGGAGGGGTTGGGGGAGACGATGGGGTGGTTTAAAACGGGTGCTAACGAATCATAGCATTTTTGCGATATGAGAGTAGATTTACAGGTTTTCCTCTCCTGGATAATAATGAAGATGAACAAACTTTAAGTTTTTTTGGGAAAAGATATTTTGATTTAATAACACCAAAAGATATAACACCCACGGCATAACAGAATAATTAATATATCATCCCCTCATTTTTCAGCCGATTAAAATGCCTGTTATTACAGTATATTATGACGACCTTGAAGAACTCTCAGGGATAGATAAGGAGACGGTAATCAAGCGCATCCCGATGATGGGGTGCGACATCGAACGAATCGAGGATGACCATATCGATATCGAGTTCTTCCCGAACAGGCCTGACCTTTACAGCACAGAAGGCGTGGCAAGAGCGCTCAAGGGATTTCTTGGCATTGAAACAGGAATCCGGGAATTCAAGGTTGCGCCTCCCGTAATTAAAATAACAAAAGATAAGGAAATTGGAAAAATCCGGCCATTCCTTGCCTGCGCTGTAATCCGGGGAATGCAGTTCAATTCACGAAGCATCGAATCCCTGATGGCACTACAAGAGTCGCTTCACTGGGCTGTTGGCAGGAACCGAAGGAAAGTATCCATAGGTGTCCACGACCTTGCACGAATAAAACCGCCCTTTCGGTATATTGCGCAGAATCCTGATTTTAAGTTCACGCCGCTTGATTTTACGGAACCCATGACGATGAGGGCAATCCTCGAAAAACACCCGAAAGGCATAAAATTTGCGAATATCCTTGAAAAATTCGATAAATACCCGCTTATTCTTGATGCAGATGAGAATGTTCTTTCGTTCCCACCGATAATCAACGGTGAGCTTACACGGGTGACTGAAGATACCACCGACCTCTTCATTGAAGTTACAGGTCTTGACCAATCCGTATCTGTTGCCCTGAACATCGTAGCGGCATCGCTTGCAGAGCGCGGAGGAAGAATCGAATCCGTTACCATTGATGGGCAAGCGCAAACACCGAAACTTGAGCCCGCTATTATGAACCTTGAAAATAGCGAGGTAACAGAGCTGCTTGGATTCGATATCACAGATGAAGAAATCATATCCTGTTTTGGAAAAATGAGGTACGGCGCAAGAATGTCGGGCAACAAAATTGAAGTATCAGTTCCTGCTTACCGTTCCGACATACTGCACAACTGGGACCTTATCGAGGATATCGGTATCGGCTACGGTTTTGATAAGATCCAGCCTGAACTGCCTTCAACTTCCACAACTGGAAAATCCCATCCCATTTCAAAGCTTCGGGACTCGCTCCATGAAATCATGACAGGGCTTGGTTATTTTGAGGTAATGCCATTCACCCTCACAAGCGAGAAGGTTCAATTCGACATGATGCGCCGCGAAAAAGACGAGGGCATCACCCATATCCTGTATCCGATAAGCGAAGACCACACCATCGTACGAACCACGATCCTTCCCAACCTGCTTGAAATCCTGTCAATTAATAAGCACCGGGAACTTCCCCAGCGGATATTCGAAGCCGGAGAGGTTGTACTGGACTGCAGGACGCAACAGAAATTGGGTGCAGCAGCCATCCATCCGCAGGCGAATTTTACAGAAATCCAGGCTGTAGTTGATGCAGTTTTGAGGGAAAGGCGCATAGAATATGAACTTTCGGAGTCAAACGACCCGGCATTCATCGAAGGCAGGCGCGCCGATATAATAATAAAAGGTAAGATCGCCGGGGTGTTCGGCGAGATTCACCCCGGTGTTATTTCGAATTTCGGGCTTGAGCATCCGATTATCGGATTTGAATTGGGATTATAACCTAGTTACAATCCCTTTTTCTTCTTCCAGTAATATCCTGCCACTACCGCTCCAACAACCACAAAAATACCCATCGCTGCCAGAGGTGGAGTTGAATTTGTTACAGGATACACGGTTATGGGGACTGTCCGCCTGAAAATCACCACGTTATTCTTATCGTCTATGCCCCTAAGTTCAACATCCAGCAGGTACTTCTTGGCAACGGCATTTGTATCGACCGTCACTTTCAACACGGCATCCCCGTTTTCACCGGGTTCAAGTTTTCCCACGAAATCTGATTTTTCATCGAATTCGAAAGGCTGGGATGCGTCTTTGAATACGCGTAATGAAACGGATTCAGCCTTTTCAGTTCCATTGTTGGCGACATTTAACCTGAACTCGGCTTTGTTTCCAGGCATTAATTTTTCTGGAGTGGTTGTTACCGAATCCACGACGAGATAAGGCGCAGGCTTTATCGGGATATCCAGAGTGAGGTTTTTCATCCTATACGTATTAGCCTCGTCGTTTACATCCCTGTACGTAATCTCAAGTTTTGCGCTGTAATCTCCTTCTTTTAAGTTCTCATCCGTATCTACATAAAAATCCGCTTTTTTACTGCCGCCCATTTCAATTATACCAAGACTGGCTTCATCAGAATAACTGTATGTAGGTTTGAATCCTGGGGGCACTATGAGTTTAACCTTAACGTTCTCGGCATTGCTTTTTCCTATATTATCGATATTCACCGACAGCGTTGCTGCCTGTGTATCAGCTATCAATTTATCTGGAGATGTGACAAGCGCCCCGACTACGAAATCAGCCTGCTTCGGGTCTATGTAAATGGGGAAATCCTTCTTTGTCCACCCCGTTCCCGTATCCCAGTTCAGGGTTACATTGTATGTCCCCTTGATAGCATTATCTGCCACCCTGAGTTTGTAGTGCAATACATAGAAAACCTGATTGTCGTTCGTGCCTGCGGATGCGCCTAAATCCTTGTCAGGGGAATCCCCGGCTTCGAATAAAAACGGGTACCCTGCATCAAGATGGAATTTTAAATTATCTATTGCGCTTGACTGGGTGTTTACAACCTGCCATCTCAGGTCCACATCTTTCCCGGAAGAAGCAGGGTCGGGGTCCTGGCTCATGAAATTTGCGTTGACCCTGTTTCCCTGCACTCCCGTAAGCGGGGCGCCCAGGACGACAGCCGTTGATAAAAGTACTATCAATACGCCCAGTATTGAAATTTGTGTTAATAATCTGTTCTTCATGTTCTTACCTCAAATTGTTCATTATTTTTTTATATGTATCTTTTATATTCATAGTATCAATTATAACTACAAGAGCAGGGACAATGGTTATAGCCGCAACCATGCTTGCAGCGACCCCATAGCTCATCATCGTCCCCATATCGCCGAGGAAGGTCAATTTCCCAAGAGACATTGCCTGGAATCCTATCAGGGCAGCCAGCGTTGTTGTGGACATGGGGATTATTACGTTGTTCAGGGTCATTGCCATGGCATCCCTGGGAACAAGTTTGTTTTCCAGTTCAAACCTGTACCTCGTGACAACCTGGATCCCGAAGTCTATGCCTATGCCCATTATCATGGATAAAACGCCTGACGTCTGTGAACTCAATCCCATTCCGATTAACCCGATATAGCCCATTGCCCAGAGTGTCCCGAAAATTATCGTGGTCATGGGCGTGAATCCGTATTTGATGGAACGGAAAAGAACGAGTATTATTATCAGGATACCGATAAGGGAATACAGCGACGTCTTTGCCATATCCGGCCCGATGCTTTTTTCCATGACCGTACTTTCCATGGCGCTTCCTCCAAGAGCTACCGTAACTCCGGGCGGCTTCGGGACTTCCGTGATTATCTTGTTAAGCTCAACTTCAAGCGCTTTCAGGTCAACGTCATCGGTTGTCTGGATTTTAACCAAGGCGAGTGTGTAGTCTTTGCTGACATAGCTGCCAAGAAGACCGTTTTTGTCAGTAAGCGCGGAAATCTCCCTTACGGACTGGGGCAGCCGCCCATTATTAATCGTTTTCAAAACCGAAGCTGCGCTTGAGACGTCAATCACGTTATCCGTATGCAGCGCAAGCACCGAAAGCTGGTCCATATACCGTATGACCGCAGGGTCGCGAATGTCCCGCGTCTCGTCAGAACCATTATATTGAGGATCCAGTTCGACTGCAAAGAATACTGCATTGGTGCTTCCGAATTCGTTTTCAATGCTGTTCAGCGTGCTTATGGATTCAACGTCGTTGGGAAGCATTGATTTCATATCTGATTTCTTTGTTTCGATTGTGCCTGCCATGTGGATGGCAAAAAATGAAACGACGAGCATGATAACAACAACAGTGATCGGGTGCCTGGTGACAAAAGACGAATATTTTTCAAGGATTTCTTTTATCATTCTTACCTCCCTCTTCGTACATGCTCTTCTTTTTTGGCTGCAAGTTTCTCTAACTTCCTGTGTGTATTCCAGTACTCAAAATCCTCTTCAAGCAATATGAACACGGGATTGACGATGAGCGCGGCGAGAAGGCAAAAAGCTATACCAAGAGCCAGAGTCTGGCCAAGATGCTGCATAAGCGGGACTGATGCAAACGAAAGAACGCCAAAACCCACAATCGTTGTCATCCCTGACCCGATAACGGCTGTACCTATTGAATATACCGTGGTTTTCATCGAATCAAGCTGGCTAAAATTTTTAACCCTTTCTTCATTGTACCTGCTTAACACGAAAACGCCGTATTCCACGCCCAGGCCCAGAAGCATTGAACTGAGAGCCACCGTGGCAACCGAAAGGGGAATACCAAGCCACCCAAGAGTTCCCATCGTCCAGATCAATCCTATAGACAGCGGGGCAAATATCAAAAATGCCTGTGTATATGAACGCTGCATGACGAAAAGGAGAAGCAAAATGATAACTGCGGCAACCGCAAGAGTATAAACTGCATCTCTTTTGAGTAAATCAAAAATAGTCATCCTGAGAATGGGCTGTCCTGTTATGCCAAACTTAACTCCAGGAGGTTTCGGGGTGTAATCAATTTTTTCCTGTGCTAGTATATTGAATTTCTGTATCTGGTCTTCTCCCGAGCCTATATCTGCTGCAACATACATGAGCCCCATTTTATAATTCCGGCTGAAGAATGCATCCGCCGCGGAGGTGTTTCGCAGGGTTTGCGTTATCTCAGCATCCGTATATGCGTTCTTGCCCCTGAAAAAACTTGCAGGAGATGTTACGCTCGTAACAGTCGTTTCTCCCCTGAATTCCCTGTCAAGGAAAATCAGTGATTGTATCACCCTCGGATCGCGAATATCCCTTACAGCTTCTTTTGAATCAACAGAATCGTCAATTTGCACGGCAATGACCACAGTATCCGCGCCACCGAATTTAGCCGATACCTTGTCATTGAGCGCAAATATTGGAAGTTCCTTGGGCATTTCTTTCCTGAAATCCGAGTTAATGGTCAAATCCTTAAGTCCGATACCCAGAATAATAGTAAAAATTATAACTATGACCGCAAGCAGTTTTGTATGCTTTTTCTGTATTTCAGCAAGTTTCATTAAATACGTTTCAAGAAATGTTGCCATCTGTTCTCCGTTTGCTTCCCCGTTTATTCATGCCTGTATTAAAATGTTATGTTTCTAAACAACTCTAAAGTGGTTTAATACAAAACTTTTATATAGCAAAATATGAATTAATCCGGTGTGCTTGAAAAACTAAAGAAACTCGGTCTTACGAGCTATGAGTCATCGGCTTATCTTACGCTCCTGAAGCTTGTCGATTCCGAAGCCGATGAAATAGCGGAAAATGCAAAAATACCTATGGGGCGGATTTATAATGTCCTTTCAAGCCTCGAAGAAGCCCATTTGATCCGGGCGCAGGATACAAGACCGAGAAGGTATGCATGTGTTGAGCCTGCTGCGGCGCTTGAGCGGCTTTCAAAAACCAGGCATGAAGAACTGACCCAAGCTTCAGTTGAACTGGAAAACCTGGTTTCTGACCTGAAATCCGAACTTTCGGGGGTTGAACCGAGGAAAGCCGATAAGACTTTCTGGACCGTGGCAATAAACGAAGAATCCCATGAACTTGTCCGTGAGTGCATATCAGGGTCCCAAAAGGAATTGCTGGTTTTTATGGCTCCAAAGATGAACTCCGAGCGGCTGAAAAAAGATTTGATGCAAGAAAGTCATGCCGGGGTACTCAATGCTCTTTATGAAGCTATCAAAAGGGGCGTGGAAATCAAAATTATCCTTAACAATGATGTGGATTTCAGTTTACTGGAGGAATACCCGATTGTAAAACAACTGCTTTCGCATATGGGGGATAAACTTAATTGCAGGTTAGCTGCGATACCTGCTACGCCGTTTGATATTATAGATAGCGAGAGCGTCCTGCTCCAAATGCTAAATCCCATAAATCCTGAAGAGCTTTTTGCTGTGGTGAATATCAGGGAAACCAAGCTTGCGGAAGAGCTTCGGAAAAAGTTCTTTGCTATATGGGAAAAGGCAGAGCCATATTCCGGAAATTGTTGTACTAAAAATTAATCCGATTTCCTGCTGCCATGCAGTAACCGGTCAGGACTGAATCTCTGGAAACAGGAAAAAAAATTCTAACCTATATAACTCGCGCTTCCCCTGTCAAAACCATCCACAAGCTCAAGATTCATATCGTCGGGCTGCCACGCTGCGTTTGGATACACGAGATTATTAAAGTATAGGGTGGTATCTTTTGCTATTTTTGTTGCAAGATGCTCTTCGCCGAATACCTGTCTTGTAATCTCATGGGCCATCTGCCTTACTCCGCTTTCGCTCAGGTAACCCAGCGTGTGCAGGTACTCGTGGAGCAGCACATGGAAAATATAGGGTTTGTAAAGCTCAGGTCTTGTTTCCTTAATCCTCTCAAGCGGGATTTTGTTCATTACTATAACATTTGAGCCCACAGGATAGAAACCGCCGAAAAACCCCTGGGGATGGTTCCCGAGGTTGGCAAGTCCAAGCATCAAACCTGCGCGGCTTTTTCTCTGGCTCTCCCAAACGGCTGCTTTTACAACCTCGAAGATGTCTGCAAGTGTCTTTGCGTTTTCAAGTCTGTTATTGAAGTTTGTATTCATTCTATTAGTCTCGATTTCCATCTGATTCTTTTTGCCTCGTTTTTATATTCGCCAATTTACGAACATATTTACATTGATGATTTGTAGTTATATAAGTTTGGGTTTAAGCAAACACAGAGACATCTCACAATTTTCTTTGCGACCCTTGCGCCGCGTCTTTTCTCCGTTTTTTCATCGGAGAACCGCACACCGGACATTCATCCCCCTGCGGAAAACGCCGCTTACACCCGATGCACTGCTTTTCCCAGATGAGAACATCTTTTATCTTCCTCTGGCCCGCAGGCATCACCTTGATACCAAGCTGGATGGCGGTGTTTTGCACCGCAAAATCGTCAGTGACAAGAATAGTCTCTTCGCGTCCTGAATACTCAAGCGCCTTTGCGAGGATATCGATATCGGTTCTTGAAAGTTCTTCGCTGTCCTTCGTGACTCCCGCTTTTATCCTGACCTTTTTTTTGAAGCTCTCAAGCGGGGGCTCGACTCTTACGTTCATCAATTCCATCGTGGTGCGGGCGTTCTCATCCCTGAGTTCTTCGACTACGGAGGGCGTAGTTACAATACTGCCTTCGAGTCGTTTCAGGATGATGAAAAGGGAGGAGTCGGCGATGTAAAGCATTTGGTGGAGATACTGAACCATTATAGATAAGGATTCCTACAATCTATTACTTGCAGGAAGGCTTGCAGTAAGTATGCAAAAGAGCATGAAAGGGTTCATCTAAACCATATTAAAGTCGCAAATTTTGTGAAAACGTCTCATCATAATCATTATCAGACTATTAATATAACGATGGAAAATATTAAATACTAAGATATTACTATCTTAAAA
>JBAVMS010000031.1:0-4766 GCA_049690315.1 Candidatus Methanoperedens sp. | reverse complement strand
GAATAATACAGTCCCGATATAAGTCGTGCTACTGTGGGTAAATACTGTGTGAATGGTACATACGGCATATCTGTTTGAGGATGCATTTATCTGCACTGGAGTTTTTAATACTCCACCCGAAGTAAGCACTTGTGCATAAAATGCGCTAGGGCTTGCACCCGAATTAGAAAGAATAAACGTGATACGGTCAGTGTTATCAATTATCATTCCATTTGGATATAAGAATGAAGATGTGCCAATAGCAACGGGAGTGCCCCAAGCGCCACTCGAATATTTTGCATAATACCCCACATAACTAGCAGTGGCCGTATAGCATACATAGATGTTATTGCTACTATCAACTACGATTATTAATACTCCGTTTGTAGGATTAACAATAGTTAACCCGGCAGTTGCCGAACCCCAGAGATTAGTTGAGCAATCAAATGTTCGTACTACGAGATTAGTTGTGGTGGTAAGATATGCAACGTAAAGTAAACTACCCTTTAAAAATCCTGCTCCACCTAATATACCCCCTGATGACACACATGCTGGATGATGTGCGCTATCTTGTTCGTTCCACGTTGCCCCGTTATCAGAACTCATGTAGACAGTAATATAGTGGGTTGATGAGTTCCATAGGGCAGCATATAGGTTGCCGCCGTAAGGAAATGGACCGGAATTTACACCCAAACCTCCAGTTCCGACGTTTGTCGGGAAACTATATGGTAACGTCATTTAATAATCCCTCTTTCTCCAATATGCTCTGAAAGATCCACCAGCAGCACCATTAACTATCACAGTATTTCCACCCGGTGCTAACCTCGGTATTGGACCACTCATATAAGAATTAGCAATAACACTATCATATTTTGAAACATATGGCTCAGATTCATCGTCTAAATATGGCTCAAATATCAACCGGATCTGCTTACCGGCAGTACTTACTTTATTATAAATACAATATTCACCAATGGTTGTATTATTGACACTGAATCCCTCAGTACCAACAGTTGTATAAATCCATTCAGGATAAGCGAAATCGCTACCTGCATTCATAATCGTGAAAGTTTGTGGACTTGATGTTAATGTAACCGTTGCCGGTGGTGCACCCGGATACCCTATAGGAGCAATGCCGTATGATGTAGTTATAGCTAAAAATTCGAGTGTTACCTGCCATTTCCCCAAATCTTGCTGTTGTGGGTTGGTAATCGCTAGAAAGATACCTTTATAATACCGATCCGGCCACTCATGCAAATACAATTTATGTAAGCCGGTATGAGGGCCAATTAGAGCATTCCATTGATCAACCACTGCCCTAACATCTGCTGCATCTGACTCGATGAAATATACCCCTAAGGACATCTTCTTTGATGAAACCTGTTGCCGTGCCGGTACTCCACCACTATAACCCGGTATCGCTGTAAATTTTAGATCATATTCTGGTGTGAGTTGATACTGAGTGTTATCAATCATCAGATCTGTCCCTGTGCCAATATCGGCAAGAGAAGTATAATCAACAGTAAAAAGCATCTTTGTCATAGTTATGCCCTGACCCCCATCATCCTCATTTTCTTATCCATCGTGGTGTTTACCTTAGAGATAACTTGGTTTGCAATCGAATCGATATCGGCATCAGATCGTATCGCATTATCTTTAATAACAAAATTAATATTAGTAGCACCAGCACTTACACCGAAGCCGGGTAGTTTATTCTCTGGAATGATATATTCCGTGCCTTTTTCACCAATCATTGATAATGTCGGCTTATGTACAACTCCACCCTCTGCTAGTCCTATCGGTGCTAATGTAAGCGCTGTTACCAATGCTGGTAACATTGCTGGGAGTGCCACCGGCCCCGCTAATATTGGAGCTAATGTAAGCGCTGTTACCAATGCTGGTAACATTGCTGGGAGTGCCGCGAGTGGTGCCACCGCCGGACCTGATAATGCCAGTGCCATCGCAATTTCTGGAAATGCGGCAAGTAGTGGAGCCGCGAGAAGCCCCCCTACCACTGGTGCTGCTGATAATAGAGGCCCTGTTAATAGAGGCCCTAATACTGGTGCTGCGAGTGCACCTAAAATCCCTGCTGCTGCTGGCCCCCCCAATGTTGATATGAGTGTGGGGGCTAATGCAGTGATGAGAGTCCCTGTTAACCCCGTTGTCGCTAATGGCCCCGCTACTGCACCGGCTAATGTAGTGAGTATCCCAGTACCCCCTAACAAAGTTATTAATGGGCCAAGTAAATTTATAAGCGATGTTACCCCCCCAGTTAGAGAACCCAAAACACCTCCTAGTGTGATAATCCCGTTTAGGATACTTCCGAATCCACCTAATGATGAGGTTATGCTAGACATGAATCCTTGCCCTGTAATTTCACCTACCATCAAGGTTAACAAAGAACTTACATTGCTAAACCCACCCTTTAGATCATTCCATAGATTAGTCAACTTAGTTTGAACATCGCTTTGGTATTGTGCTGTAGCCTCTGCTTGTTTCTGAGCTGCTGCATCTTGCAACTCCGTTTTCATATCATTTAGGATATCTGTTTGTGCTTGAGCCAGCATCCCTACTTCTTTTTGAGACTTAGGATCGCCGTAAGCCAATACACCGAGATATTGAGCATTTGCCGTTGTGCTCTTATCCATTGCATCTAATAATGTTTTATATTGATCCAGTTGAGTATAATCAACTGCAGTTGGCGCGGTATTCATCAATGATTGTATATCGGTATATATACTAATTCCACTCGTAACGATGGACTTAGCTGCCTCATAGTAATCCTTGATTCTGCTACCTATATCTTTAATGCCGGATACAATAGTGTTAAGCCCCTGCTGGATCTGACTAATGCCTTGTTTTGCTGTTTGTATCGTTTGTATTGCACCGGTCAGCATATCAAAACCTTTAGTAAGATTATCTAAAAGTTTAGGATTTGCTGATTTAAGATAATTGACTATAGGATCAGCTATCGATTTAGGTAAGTTATCCTTAATCGCCTTTAACAGAGTATTAGTGGTGTTCTGTGCAGTTACCCCCGCAGGTAACGGAACACCAGCGATATACTTATCCCATCCTTCTATTTGATCAAGAGTCCAACCCTGTTTCAGTAAGGAAGCAACCATTAACTTATATTGGATATATTGATCTTTGTAAAACTGATTACTTAAACCCTGATAAATTGCATCCTTCTTTGCTGCATCTATAATCGCATTCGTTTGTACTGTCGCCTCGCTTATAATTCCCGGTGGGGATGGTATAGTCTGTACATAACTCCCCCACGATTGTATCCGATTAAGGCTATAACCATTTGCAACATTTGAATCGTACAACTTTTGATATTCTACTGCAGCATCTCGCATATAGTCGGGTAGTTGATCCCACACACCGGGATTCATCGCTTGGAACTGCGCGCTATATAACCCTGTTTGGAACTGTGCTATACGTGCTTTAGCTGCTGCACCGGTCGTACCCGCAGCATTTACACCCGGTGGTAATGGCACAGCATTAGGATCAAACGGTGCATATTGACCGTCCCCTCCACCTACTGTCAACCCCGGTTTTCCTATTTCTGCTATGATATACCCTTTAACCCAATCAAGAGCCGCCTTTTGCACATAGGGAACCATAGCTGGAAAATCGGGAACGAATTGCATTAAAAGTGCTGGCATTCGTGATTGAATGATACGGTTTATCTGATCCTGTATCGTTGTCCATGCAGTTTGTTGTTGTTGTGGGGTTAAATTAGCATATTGAAAACCGTATGATGCCTCAAGATGCTGCATCATTGCAGCTAATACCTCAGGTGGCATGTCAGATAAGTTAAAAGTTGGCATTAACGGTTGAGGTATCTGATAATTCGCTGGTGTATAGCCACCACCAATTGTAATAGGTGATTTAGGTGCAGCCGGATTTGGTGGTGTATACGGTTGTGGTGGATTTACTACCCACCACGGAATAGCCGGTACTGGTGGGTGTGGTGTTGCTACTGCCGGTTTTGCTGCTATTGCTTGACCCGTATTATATGTAATAGTGCATAAGTTACAAACACTCTTATTTATATCGTTCAATCCAGCTATAATTAGCTTATTTGAATCTGTTAAAGTAGTTAGAGGTATAATAGCCTCAGGGCCATTATCACCAGCACCTATAACGGTTGGTGATGTGACAATACCACCAGTTGCCATCCATTGAAGCATCCCCATTGTACCGGATGGGGTCATAGCTACATTAACTCGTTTGCCGATATTCTTAGAACCAAGAGTATAACCAACCGTGGAACCGGGTGTTGTAACGGCATACCCCATCTGTGCAGCTTGCGCTAATACTTCAGAACCTCTATTACCTGTTAACGGTACGACTGCCTCTGCTCCAGCCTCACCAACAGTGAGATCAGTTGCCGTAGTAAAGACACCACCACTGGCAGCTTTCGCACCCTGCCCTGTAGCTTGTTTACCCACATCTATAACGTGACCAACTGCACCGGCAATCTTGCCCCCTATCTCTGCAACTTTGTCAAGAGTACCTTTTACGAGATCATAGATATTGCCACAAATACCCTTCAAAGTATTGTAAGCATCTGTTATTGGATTAATAATGTTAGTTTTTACAGCATTAAAGGCAGTGGTTGCAATACCTGCTAATCCGTTCCATAAACCACTCAGAAATGCACTTATAGGGTTCCATGTAGTTTGAACGGTTGATGTCGTTTGCTGTGTGGGGCCAACAATATACTGCATTATAAGGTTCCATGCTGTGAGTGCTGCCCCTGCTATAAGGTTCCATAA
>JBAVMS010000030.1:0-1537 GCA_049690315.1 Candidatus Methanoperedens sp. | reverse complement strand
ATCAAAAACGGCACGGTCTCGCTGAGCACCGGATCGATAAGCCGGACGGTCAGATATTGCGCGCTGGCCACGATGAAGGCGCCGGCGACCGCGCCGCGCAGGCTGTCGAGCCCGCCGACCAAGGCCGCGGTCAATCCGGCAAGACCGATGGTGACGCTCTCCGTGCTGAGAGACGCCCGGCCGCCGAACAGCACGCCGGAAAGGGATGCCGCGATCACGGCGATCACCCAGGCGAGCGAGAGCACGAAGTTCACGTTGACGCCGCGTTGGCTCGCGAGCAGCGCATTTTCCGCCGTCCCGCGAAATTGCACGCCGAGCCGCGTGAAGCGGAAAAAGAGATAGAGACCGGCAAAGAACAGGATGGTGAGAATGACACTGGCGATGTCCAAGTAAGAGAGGGAAGCGCCGCGGGCGAGATGGACGGCCGGAGCAACGCCGATGTCGATCGTCACTTGCTGTGCGCGCCAGATCACCAGGATCGCCGATTTGAGAACGATGCCGATGCCGATGGTGACGAGGATGGCCACGTAGAAGGGCTCGCCTATGACCCGCCGCATCATGGTCATGTAGATGAAGACCCCTGACACGATCGAAAACACGAGCGCGCCGGCAATCGCGTACCAGACCGACATGTCACCAGCCATCAGACCGGAGCTGTAAAAGACATAGCCGCCGACGATGGCGAGTTCACCGTGAGCGAAATTCACCACGCGTCCGGCTTTGTACAGAATAACGATGCCGGCCGCGAGCAGCGCGTAGGTGCACGTTAGGATGACGACAGTCGCCGCAATTTCCATGATGCGTGTCTCGGAAAGGAAAGCGGGGCTCGGACGAGCCCCGCACCGCGCGTCAGGTCATTGCACTGGAAAAGCGAGTGACGTTTTCTTCAGCCAATCGCCTTTCGCCTCCATGCGATGGGAAGTTTCGTTCCAAACGTAGAGGCGCCAATAGGAGGGACCGTAATGGTCCTGCGGCGACATCTCGATGGGTCCGCCGGTCAGTCCTGTTGCGTCGACCTTCAGCGTCTGAATCGATTGGTCGAACTTTTCCCGCGAGCACGGCCAGCCGCACGCCTTGAGCGCCGCCTCGACGAACTTGCCCAGCGCCCAGCCGGTGATGTGCATGCTGGAGAAAGGCTTCGAGGTGCCGTATTTCTTCTGCGCCGCGGCGACTTCCGCAACAGCGGGATTGTCGTCGAAGATGGTGCTGTAACGCGTGACGTAATAGACGTTCTGATCTTCGCCGACGCGTTGCACCGCCTGACGGATCGTATCCTCGGTGACCCCATAGGATGCAACAACATAGGGACCCGCATAGCCGGAACGGCGCAGCGCCGGGATCATGCCGAGGTTCTGGCCCGAGCCGTAATGGCCGACGACGATGTCGGGCTGCTTCTCCGCGATGGCCTGCGCGAACGGCGTGAAGTCGGTGGTCGGGATCGGGAAAATAACCTCGTCCCAACTGTAGCCCAGCGATTCGACCATTCGTTTGTTGTGGTTGATCGCGGCGCGACCGCCGACGCTGTCGAAGGTGACAC
>JBAVMS010000029.1:0-26684 GCA_049690315.1 Candidatus Methanoperedens sp. | reverse complement strand
GAATAATACTATCCTATCCCTCTCGATTTCAACCCTGTCTACCACCCGGGATGTTTCATAAACTTCCTTGATAAGGGACAGCATCTCTTTGAGGGGTATATCCTCTATTGGCTTTTTTGCGATGTTTTCTATACTGATTTCCCCGAGAGGTATATTGTTCGCCAGTAAATCCTCAAAGTAATTCCTGTGTACAGTTACCATATTATAATCACTTAAAATATGCCTGTTGACAAGGGATTTCCAGAATTCAGGACGGCTTTTTATTGCGCATGTTACCTCTTCCATTTCCCCAAAATATGTTCTAAGGCTGTTCAGGGCTTCTTTTTTATTGGAACCAATTAATTCAATTTTTATACAATCATTCAAATTAAGTACCGACTTAATTTCAAGCGGTACCTGTTTAATAGAGTTTTTGACCATATACTGACATAATATGCAAGCAGCAAACCTTATTTTATGAGTATCCCCTTTTATTTCAATCATTACGTCAGAAGGGAACCTGTCATTATCGCATTTTATTGAGAGGTTAGTATTCCACTCAAGTTCCCCGAACCTGTAACTGAGATGCTCTTCGAGTTTCTTTATCGAATTTATCAATACCGGATCAATCATTTCATCAAGTACTTCATCAGGAACTAGAACACAATCCAGCATGTTCAGCATCCATTTGAAGAGTGATACATCTACAGCCGAAGAATTATTGGGTAATCCCGACTTTCCCACATGGTCGATTATATCCCTCATTGCTGCGCTGAAATTGCCATTGTGTTTTGCAACAAATGGCTCCATCTTCCTGATACAGTCATTATCAATGGAAATATGCCTTGTAACAATCATGATTTCCTATCCTGAGTTTCACTAGCCAGCTCATTTTTAACCCCGTTTTACCCGATGTTTTCCCTGTTTTATATAAAATTCAAATCCGCTTTTTTGAGATCCTATCCCTCATTCTTTGAGGCTCTTTTTAGGTAAAGGGTTATTCCCGTCACGCCTAAGTATACATTTTGTTTTATGACGTAAATAATTAACTGTTGGTTTTTAAATGATATGAAATAAATATGACTATATTAAAGTCACTATTTTTCCTCTAAATCAAGAGCCTCGCTCAATCTAAAATTCCCTACATATAGGGCTGCTCCCACAACAACCCCGTTTGCTCCTGTTTTTTTTATTTCTTCAATGTCCGAAAGCGTGGTGATGCCGCCAGAAGCTATTACAGGTATGCCAAGCGCCTGTGCAAGTTCCCGTGTCGGCTCCGGGTTTACTCCATTCAACAATCCTTCCGTATCGATATCTGTGAAAAGGATGCTCCCGGCTCCGAGTTCCTCAAATTTCCTGCCGAGTTCAACCGCGGTGTAAACCGACTGCTTTGCCCAGCCGTGCGTGGTTACCCTGCCGTTTTTGGAATCAAGCGCGACAATGATGCGCTCGCTTCCGAATTCGAGGGCAAGTTCTTCTACGAGTAAAGGATTGTTTATAGCCGCAGTTCCGAGAATCACCCGGTTTACGCCAAGATTAAGAAGCTCCCTGGCATCTTCTTTTGACCTGATGCCGCCTCCCACCTGTGTTTCTACATTGAATTTTTTTATTATTGATTCGATTATGGAACTGTTTAACCTCAGTCCCCCGATTGCGCCGTCAAGGTCGATGAGATGCAGAACTTTTGCGCCTTCATCTATCCAGCGCGCTGCGATGCCAAGCGGGTCGTCAAGCGACACGCGCTCGGTGCCGGGGATGCCCTGGACTAAGGAGACGCATTTTTTGTTTTTGAGGTCGATCGCCGGGATTACGCGGAACATGGGGTCACTTTTGGGATATATGAGATATAGGCTCTATAGTGGTTAATTAAATAATGTTTTCTCAAATGATGTATCTTCTGCGATACAATCTTTTTAAATTTTAAAAACAGTTAGTTTTAATTGGATAGGAGATATATAATCGAGATGGTACAAAGTGGAGATCTATAATGAACAAAGCGCACATAGAACTGCCTGGAAAGAAAATTGGGGAGTTTTGTAAAAGAAACCATATACGGAAGTTATCAGTTTTTGGTTCGGTTCTCAGGGACGACTTTAGACCTGATAGCGATATTGATATTATTGTTGAATTCGACCCAGCTTACACACCCGGCCTTATCCGACTGGCTGGCATGGAAATTGAACTGACCGAACTCCTTGGGCGCAAAGTGGATTTAAGAACGCCACAGGATTTGAGCCGCTATTTCAGGCAGGATGTGCTTAACTCTGCTGAGGTCCAGTATGCGGAAGGATGATTTAATACGATTGCGCCACATGCTGGATGCAGCGAAGGAAGCCACGCTATTCGCTAAGAACAAAACAAGAAGTTCGCTTGAATCAAACAGGATGCTAACCCTTTCCATTGTCAAAGACCTTGAAATCATAGGGGAAGCCGCATCTAAAATGACACAGGAGACGCGTGACGAATTCCCGCAAATTCCATGGCTGAATATTATCAGTATGAGAAACCGCCTGATTCATGCCTATTTTGATATCAATCTTGATATTGTCTGGAAGACCGTGGTGGAGGATTTACCGCCTTTGATTGCCGAGCTTGAGAAAATCGCTCCAGATGAAGGGCTATAAAATTAACTTGCCAAGCGGGTCATCCAGCGACACGCGTTCGGTTCCCGGGATGCCCTGAACTAAGGAGACACATTTTTTGTTTTTGAGGTCGATGGCGGGGATTACGCGGAACATAGTCACCTTTAATTACCAATATACTGTTCCCGCAAAATCACCGGGTAGAATCTCAGGAAGCCAGAGTCGTCTGCTACTTTGAATTTTAGATCGCCCATGATATCCACAGCGCTGCCTTTAGGCAGTACGATTGGCGTATCCCTGTTATAAAGTACCAACCTATCGTCATCTGCTGTTATTACTTCAAGGTTTCCAAACACATCCGAAGCTTTGATTTCAGTTACAGAAGTAGAGATTACCCAAGTATACCTTAGTTGCACTATATCACTTGTTGCACCTGCAAATATGTTGTCCACATACGTAATGAATAGTGGAACATCCGACTCGAAAGCAAAGCTAGTTGCAATATAAACATACACTTGACCTTGTGCGACTACTTTATCGGCTAGTTTAATCCCATCTTTGCTAAGGACAAACCATACCTGTCTTGGAGAAGCTTTGGCATCAATGCTCAGAGCTGATATAGTCCAACCATCGCCGATATCCCATGTTTCTCCAACAGCCAACATCTTCCTATCAGTCGTCGCACTACCCTGTTCTATTATAAGTTTAGCCAATTTATTTGCTTTGCCTTTAACTGCTACATACGGTTGACCTTGCCAGCCAATTAGATTATATCTTCCATTATCGAACTTATTGATGTCCACATCCGTTGTACTGACTTTACCGTTTTCTATGACTTTTAAATTCTTTGCTTGTTTTACCGTTCTATAAACCAGCGTATTCTCAGGTATAACTCTACTGTTGTGGTCTATAGTTTCGGTTAAAGTATTTCCATGCTGTCCTCCAATCTCAAGAGTCTCGCTTGTAATACCTTTTTCTATATCGTACCAAAATTCTTCAAAGTTATCTGCGTCCCATTTGTAAGAAGGTAGCTCAGTCGAGCCGATTGATGGTAGTTTCTTTTCGTCATAAACTCTTGGGTTTACAGTTGCATTTCTTATTTCTTTTGGCAATTTTGTTGCCACCAAAGATTTCGGCTCTTTTACTCCTGCAAATACGACTTCAATATAACGTGGAGATTTTTTTCCACTATCAACTTTATGAATAGAATGTATTTTCTGAGTAATATGCATTCGAAGTTTTTTCTTAAATTCATCAATAGAACTGTAAGAAGCTACTAGCCCTTGCTGCTCATTTTTGCATCGCTCTTGGAATTTCGAAAGTTTTGTAAGTTGTTCAACATTAATGTCTGTAGGAGGTATAGGAATTGACGAAAAATATAGCAACACAGGTTTGCCATCTTTGAGAGCTTCTTCGATTTCTTCGATGGTTCCAGATTCAGCTTTCCCTGTATGAGTTCCAAGTCGAGTCCAAAAAATTCCAACTAAAATATCACAATCCTTAACCAACTGTTCATTAATAACATCTTGTGCTGGTTTACCCATTTCAGGAGTGGCATCAATTTCCCATAAAAGAGGCTTTAACTCAACACCATAGTAATCGGAATGTTCGTCGTTCCAATCTTTAATAATCTCAGGTATCAGCGCTCGTTCCTTAACAATATCGGATGGCGAAGCTATAAGGATTTTATATTTCGTGATATGTGATGGCATATTTAGTCCTTTATTGTCTAATTTATTTTATAACCTACACTAAGTTGCATACATAAAATATAAATGCTATGCCCCACTATAAGCCCTGCCCGAATGTGAGGGCTGCGCCGGAGAAATCCGGGGCTAAAGCCACAGGAGGAATCAGATGGCTAAAAAAGAAGAAGCAAAAGAAGTAAAAGAAACAAAGAAGGAAGCCCCAAAGAAGGAGGCTCCCAAGAAAGAAGCGCCTAAAGCAGAAGTGCCCAAAGAAGCAAAGAAAGAGAAAAAAGAAGAAAAGAAGCACGAAAAGCACGAGGGGGAAGGCGAAGGGAAAGAACACCCGAAAAAAGAGCGAAAAGGAGCGCCTAAAGAAGCTAAAAAGGAAGCTCCCAAAGCAAAAGAAGGCGAACCTGAGATAAGACACATAGTACGAATCGCTAACACTGATCTTGAGGGAAAAAGAAGCGTGCAATATGCGCTCACGGGGATAAAGGGCATCGGCAGGAGAACCGCAAAGATCATTTCTACCAATGCAGGACTTGACCCGATTGCAACAATCGGATATCTCAAGGATGCCGAACTGGAAAAATTACAATTATCCGTAGATAACATAACCACCATTGTTCCGACATGGATGGTTAACAAGCAAAACGATATAATGTCAGGTGAAGACAGGCATCTTATCGGAATAGACGTTATGCTTGGCCTTAACGAAGATTTGAACCTGATGAAGAAGATGCGTTCATACAAGGGAGTAAGGCATGACAAAGGTCTTCGGGTACGCGGCCAGCGCACCAGGTCAACAGGCAGGAAAGGCAGGACTGTAGGCGTCACAAGGGCAGCAATCCAGGCAAAAGCTGCTGCAGCCAAGGAAGGAGAAAAGAAAGAGGCTCCCAAGAAAGAAGAACCGAAAGGAGTTGGTAAATAATGGGCTACCCGGGAAAGAACCGCAAATCGTATGAAACTCCAAAACATCCCTGGCAGGCTGCAAGGATAGAGCCCGAGGTCGAACTTGTAAAAAGGTATGGTCTCCGAAATAAAAGAGAGGTCTGGAAAGCCCACAGCTCTCTTAAAAAATACAGGGAACTGGCAAGAAAACTGCTTGCAGAGAGCGCAAAAGGGCAATTGAAAGGTCATATAAAAACCGATTCCGAGAACATCCTTAACAGGCTGAAGCGGTACGGTCTTTTAAAAACCGATGCCGGACTTGATGATATTCTATCTCTTGAAGTGACTAATTTCCTGGATAGAAGGCTTCAGACCCAGGTTCACAAACAGGGACTTGCCAATACGGTAAGGCAGGCAAGGCAGTTCATTGTGCACGGGCATATCTCGGTCGGAGGCAGGAAGATCACTGTCCCGGGTTATATAGTGCCCTCGAATGAGGAACTGCTCCTTGACTACTATGGCGGTTCTGCACTATCAAACGAATCACATGCGTCAAGACCCGCGCAGGTTGTAAAGACAATGGCGCAGGAATCACCAAAACCTGAAACAGTCGAAACAAAAAATGAACCCGGAATGGAGGCTTAACAATGGCAACAGAGAAATGGGGTGTAGCACATATATATTCCTCGTTTAATAATACCCTGATAACTATCACTGATTTAACAGGTGCTGAGACAATAGCTAAAAGCAGCGGCGGCATGGTCACCAAAGCGGACAGGGAAGAAAGTTCTCCCTATACTGCAATGCAAATGGCAAACCAGCTCGCTGATAAAATACGTGATAAAGGCGTTACAGGTATTCATATAAAGGTACGGGCGCCCGGCGGCAACATGCAGAGAAGCCCTGGACCCGGCGCGCAGGCTGCAATTCGTGCTTTTGCCCGTGCAGGCATAAAGATAGGACGCATAGAAGATGTGACTCCAATCCCGCACGACGGCACAAAACCTAAGAAAGGCAGGCGCGTGTAAGATGGATATTGACATAATAGAATTGTCAGAACGCAAAGCCAGATTTATTTTATCTGGCGTCTCTACATCTTTTGCCAACGCATTCCGAAGGAGCGTCCTTGCTGAAGTCCCGGTACTGGCTATTGATGATGTTAATATCTATGAAAATACCTCTGTCCTGTTTGATGAACAGCTCTCTTTGAGATTGGGTTTGATCCCCCTGAAAACCGATACGAAATCATATACACTTCGTGAGGATTGTTCCTGCAAAGGCGCAGGCTGCACGTTATGCCAGGTCTCATTGACCCTGAGCGCAGAAGGTCCCAAGATTGTGCATTCAGGCGATATGGTTTCAACAGACCCGGAGGTGCGCCCGGCTGATGCGACAGTACCTATTATCGAACTTAAGGAGAAACATAAGGTCGTAGTGGAAGCAATCGCAAGGCTCGGAACCGGCAGGAATCACAGTAAATGGCAGGCCGGCGTTGCAAGCGGGTTCAAGAATATGCCCGTGATAACGATCGGTAACTGCGACTATTGCGGCAAATGCATAGAAGTATGTCCCCGTGATATCTTGAAAATGGAAGGTAACAAGGTAAAAGTTGTAGACATTATCGAATGTTCAATGTGCAGGTTGTGTGAAGACGCATGCGATATGGATTCAATCAAGGTAAGTTCTGACCCTGATTCATTTGTAATGACGTTTGAAACAACTGGCGCCCTCACAGCTACCGAACTTGCTCTTGAGGCTGTGGGCAGTATCAGGAAAAGAGCCGAACAATTAGGTGAGATACTTAATACCCTTTGAGGAAAAAAATCTCTTATCAGGGCATTATTTATATGATAAGGCTCTGTTATAAGGGAATTTCTATTTGCGGAGGTTGCCCAGACAGGTCAAAGGCGCCAGCTTGAGGGGCTGGTTTCGTAGGAATTCGTGGGTTCAAATCCCATCCTCCGCATTTTGTTTTCAATATTTTAATACATGCTTTTGATTGACTTTACTTCATTAGTTTGTATTATAGCTAAGATTTTGATGTAAATATCGGGGTTTTGAGTATTCGCTCGATAAAGATTATAAGTTTTTCTAAATGTAATCTGAATCGAATAAATGGAATTACCTTATAGCTTACAAATGAAATTAATTTCCTCTCAATAAATCGCACATATATATACGGAATCAGAAAGAGAAGGGCGAAAATAAAGACCCTTATTAGTATATCCGATGCTCTTGTGGGAGGAAACCATTCAGGATATGCTTTTTTAAAGGCTTCAACGTCGTACATCAAATAAATAAATGGGTTTTATGCATATAAATACTCTCGGATTCGATAAATAGCCAAAAGATTGTTTATGCATCTTCCTTGAGCCAAGGTTACGTCATTGGTGCGCCGTAATTTTTACGGTGTTCGAATTCAGACATAATATAAACCTGCAGCATCAATTATACCACATGATTCCACTCCACCTCTATCATGCCAACCAGTGCGACCCCAAGAAATGCACAGGGAAAAAGCTTGCCAGGTTCAACCTCGCCACACTGCATGATAACCCGAGGAAACTTCCCGGCGGGGCGATATTCCTTGACCCGTTTTCCGAGCAGGCATTATCACCAGCGGATGATGCAGGAAGGGGTATCGTAGTTCTTGACTGTTCATGGGTAGAGGTAGAAAGAGTATTCCCGGTATTGCAGAGGCTACGACTCCAGCACCGCGCGCTGCCGTATCTTCTTGCTGCCAATGCAGTGAACTTCGGCAAGCCCTTCAAGCTCAGCACGGTAGAGGCTTTTGCGGCGGCGCTATACATACTGGGGGAGAAAGAGCAAGCTGCGCTTATCTTGAACAAGTTCAAATGGGGACCGGTATTTTTAGAACTTAACAGGGAACCTCTGGAAAGATATTCTGCTGCAAAAAATAGCACTGAAGTTGTGAAGATACAGGGGGATTATCTGGGATAATTCATTTTGACTCGTAATCCACAGCCACCGCAGATTCCCTCACAGAAGTCATGTATTTTGCCACTTCGACATGCACAGGATGTTTTTGATATGCCTCAAGGTCTTCCAGCGAATCGAATTTCGTCACAAGTGCAATGTCATACGAGCGCTCAGAGTGGAGAACATCCGTACCGACCTCTAAATGCCGCAACTGTGGAATCCTGCCTTTCAATCCGAGCAGGACTTCCTTCGCTTTTTCAACGCTTGGCTGCTTTCGGTCTTTTAACTTAAAAAAGACAATGTGCATGATCATTTTTCCACCATCAATTTCCTGACCGGCTCAAGTATCTCGTTCATATATTCGGCAGCCGCAGCTTTTAAATCCATCGGGTGAAGAGCCTTTTTGCCAAAATCGGCTTCAAGCGCTTCATAATTTTCATATTGTAAATTGCCGCCGTATTTTTCAGGACGCTTGATGATTATCTGCGGGTAGCGGGGCATTATATGGTATTTGAAAAGAGCCAGGACAGGATTATCCTTGACCTCGCCTTCCACGCAGAACGCCCCTTTCATTTTCTTTTTCATATCCTCAGGCGTATCATCCACTGAAATGTAATTCCCCTTGCTCGATGACATCTTTTTGCCGTCAAGCCCGAGAAGGATGGGCGTGTGGATGCACACGGGCGCCTTGTATCCGAGTTCGGGTAAGCCCTCCCGCGCAAGCATGTGAATCTTTCGCTGGTCGATGCCGCCTACTGCCACGTCCACGCCAAGATGGGCAATATCCAGCGCCTGCATGAGCGGATATATCATCTGGGAAACTTTGGGGTTCTCGGCGTCCCGGCTTACCTCGTCCATACTGCGCCGCGCCCTGTTCAACGTGGTGCTGCGGGCAAGTTTCAGCACATCCATCATGTACTCAGGCTTAAGCTGGTACGATGAGCCAAGCACGAAATTCGTCTTTTTCTCATCAAGTCCGAGGGCGATAAAGCATCTCTTGTTATAGTCGGCGATTTTCCTCACTTCATCCATCGTTCCCTTTTCGTTAAGATAAGCATGGACATCCGCAAGAAGCACTGTAATTTTAAAACCTGCCTGCTGGAGGTCAAGGAGCTTGTTCACCGTAAGTACGTGGCCCATGTGGATCTTCCCGCTGGGTTCATAGCCCACGTAAGCCGAAGGCTGCTGTTTTGAATTGACCAGCGTTTCAAGCTCTTCTTTTGTTACTATCTCTTCTGTGTTCCTTGTGATAATCGCCAATTTGTCCATAATCTATACTCCGTATGCTTCAAAACCTGCGGTTCTATGTCAGGCATACACATATACTCTACGGAAATATTGGAGAAGCGCACACGACATCGCCGTAAATCGGCGGGCATCAGGGCGTATTCAATACGAAGAATTATATCTTTGTATTACGTTTACATCCCGGGCAAAGAAGACATGGATATACCGATTATGCGAAAGGTGCAATGATTTTTTCGGATCAAGGAAAAACTTTAAAACTATGAATAATTATTAGGCGTCTAGCGGTAAAAAAATGAAAAAAAAATTCAATAATAAAATCCTTATTATCGGCTATGGCTCGGTTTCACAATGCACCCTCCCAATTTTAATTGACAGGGTCGATGTTCCGCTAGAAAACATCACCCTGATTGATTTTGAAGACAAATCAAAAGCCCTGAAAAAATTTACAGACCAGGGATTAAAATATTTCCGTGAAAAAATTACCCCGGAAAATTTAGACCTGGTTTTATCAAAATATCTGGATAATGGGAGCTTGCTCATTGATCTGGCGTGGAATATCGGCGCCAATGATATTATTAAATGGTGCCATGATCACGAAGTATTGTACGTTAATACTTCGGTTGAACTATGGGATCCCAGTGAGGGAATTTTTACAAAGAGCCCGTATGAAAAATCGCTATACTGGCGCCAGATGCAATTGCGCGAACTTTCTCGTGATTGGAAAGATGCGCCTACCGCTGTTATCGACCATGGCGCAAATCCTGGCTTAATATCTCACTTCGTGAAGCAAGGCTTGCTGGATATTGCTGCGCGCATCAGTTTAGATAAGAAAGTTTCTCCGCAGGATGAAGAGGAAATTGCCCGCCTTGCAAAGGAGAGGGATTTTGCCAGACTGGCGAAGAAATTAGGAATAAAAGTGATTCATTGCAGCGAGCGGGATACTCAAATTGCAAACAGGCCAAAAGAGGTTAATGAATTTGTAGGGACATGGAGCATTGAAGGATTGCGGGAAGAAGGGACAGCTCCGGCTGAAATAGGTTGGGGGACACATGAGAAGAAGCTGCCACCCCTTGCGAATATACCTCCCTCCGGACCTAAGAACCAGATATTTTTGCCACAGATGGGAATTAATACATGGGTCAGATCTTGGATACCGCCGGATGAAGAAATTATCGGTATGATGATCCGCCATGGTGAAGCATTTGGCCTTTCAGACCGGTTAACTGTCTGGGAAGATGGTAAGGCGGTTTACAGGCCTACCGTAAATTATGCTTATATGCCCTGTCACGATACGCTTTCTTCGCTATGGGAATTGCGCGGCCGGAATTACGAACTCCAGCCCAGGATCCGGATTATGACAGATGAAATTATATCAGGCGAGGATACCCTGGGGGCGCTCTTGATGGGCCATTCTTATAATTCCTGGTGGACGGGCAGTTCTTTGAGCATTGGCGAAGCCAGATCTCTCGCTCCCGGCCAGAACGCCACTACCCTTCAAGTCGCTGCCGGTATTATTGCTGCTGTACTCTGGATGTTTGAAAATCCGCGGGAAGGTATTAAATTACCAGACGACCTGCCTCATGATTTTGTTCTGGATATTGCCAAACCGTATCTCGGAAAATTTATTTCAACCCCCTCGGACTGGACGCCACTTAAAAACCGCAAAGTATTTTTTAAAGAAAATCCAGCAGCAAAATACAATCCCGATCCATGGCAGATTGAAAATTTTATTTTCAGGGGTTAATAATTAAATGTTTGTTAAAATGTAATAATATCGGATACAATAATGATCGAAAATCAAAAAGAAATGTTAGAGAAAATTGCCCTGGAACACGGAACGCCGGTTTTTATCATAGATCATGAAAAAATCAGGGAGAATTATCGTGAATTCAGGGAAAAATTGCCCGATGTGCAGGCATATTTTGCTGTCAAGGCAAATTCCAATCCTGAAATTATCAAAACCATGTATGATATGGGTGCAAGTTTTGACGTGGCTTCTTTCCCTGAATTTATGCTCGTACATGAATATATCAAGCATTTGCCGGATAAAGAGCGGCAGGATTTTATCTGGGATAAAATTATTTATGCTAATACCATTAAGCCTGCCGAAGTCCTGGCCAAGCTAAATGAATATAAAATATTAGTTACTTTTGACAATATTGAAGAATTAAAAAAGATAAAAAAACATGCCCCCGATGTTGGTCTTGTTTTAAGGATACGCGTCCCCAATACAGGTTCTATGGTTGAGCTTTCTTCAAAATTCGGAGCCCATCCCGGAGAAGCGGTTGATCTTATCGCCGAGGCTGTGAAATTAGGGCTTGGAGTTGAAGGCATTAGTTTTCACGTCGGCAGCCAGTGCAATAATTTTGATAACTATTCGCAGGCTTTGAATTTCGCCTCATCGATTTTCAAGGAAGCAGAATTAAGAAATTATCAGATCGGGTTTACTGACAGGGAAGGCAAAAAAAGAAAGGTTCTGGATATTGGCGGCGGCTTTCCGGTAAAGTACACGCCTGACGTAAAATCTTTTGCTACTTTAGCCAGACAATTAAATTCAGAAATAAAGCGTTTGTTTCCCAAAGATGATATTCAGGTTATTGCCGAACCCGGGAGATTTATGGTGGCGACGGCCTGTACATTGGTCACGAAAATTGTCGGCAAAGCTGTTCGTGACGGGAAAACATGCTATTACCTGAACGACGGTGTTTATCATACTTTTTCAGGACAGGTTTTTGATCACCAGCACTATCCGCTGCATTCCTTCAAGGACGGTGAGAAAATGGTTTGCGCTACGTTTGGCCCCACTTGCGACGCTTTCGACACTATTTCACTGGCCGATGAACTGCCTGAAGATCTGCAAATTGACGATTTGCTTTATGCTGAAAATATCGGTGCTTATACGATTGCCTCGACCACCTATTTTAACGGTTTCCCGCCTCCAAAAGTTGTGCATTTGAATAGATAAGGTTCTGCAAGAATCAATACCTGATCTCCTTTCTTTTCTCAGGTAATTCCAGCAAAAGAGTTTCTTTATTCTTGAATTCAACAGAGCCTCTCAGTTCTTTGAGTTTATCAATATTTTTTCTGGATTTTACGAGCCGTTCAAAAAGATCGCTGAAGCTCTCGTTTGTTCCCTTTATCGAGAGGAGCATTTTGTAAATATCTTCTCGGATGGTTATGGTTTTGGCTGTCATAAGCAAACGTTATTTAAACACATATTTAGCCTATGTAATTGCAGAAAATGAATCCAGAAGTATTATATTCTGCCCTCATGTTCCCTGAGGTCGTATAGGTCTGTCTTTTGCATTGTTCCGAAAAGGCTTTTTTTCTTCTTGAAAAGCATTTTTATATGCAAGCACAGGTCAGTGTACAATAACCCTGGTTCTCTTTTCCTTGATTTCTTTAAAAATTTCATCAAGATTCCCGGATATCCATTGAGAGCGTTCCTTCGTATAGTCGCCTCTTCCCAAATCAAAACTCTGGACGTCCATATAAATTCTCATGAATAATTACTTTATAGCCCTTACTGTTAGATAATATTTTGCTATATTATTCGAGTTTCTTATTTGGCTGAACATGTGCAGGCTTATTCTGAATCTTTCAGGGTCGGAAGCACCATTTTGATCGTGTTCTCCGCACCTGTCCCGCGCATGGGCCGCACGCGCCGGGTCCGCCAGCGGGGGAGGGACGCGGAGAAGGTATTTCATTAGTTCGTGCGAACTAATTCTGAAAAAGTATCACGCGGCTGAAATTCAATTAGAAAAAATCGATGCTCTTGATTCAGATCTTTCCTGTTATTCTTACAGTAGTTTCTGTAACAACAATGAAACATCCCGGAATGGATTTTTCATATTTTTCCAGCAAGTGCTTCAGTACAGCTATTTTGTTTGCAGCCCGCTCGTCCTCAAGACGCAGAAGTACTATACCTTTATGTGGCTTTTTCTCTCGAAAAACAAGCTCGCCAAAGTCTTTGTCATTTGTGATTAGTATGCGATTTTGCTCGAAGGCTTTTTGAATAACCTTTCTATCATCCGCTCCCCTGATTTCATCAAATACAGAAACCACATCGTGATTTTGCAGGCGCAACCATTGTGCAACCGCTGGCCCTGTGCATTCATCCACAAGGAACCGCATCTAACAAGCCTCTGCTGTCAAAGGCATAAATGTGGTGTTTTCAAGGGATTCTGTTGCAAAAAGCAAACATGCTCTTATATCCTCCCTGGTTAATCCTTTGTATTCTTCAAGGATTTCCTCAACAGAAGCGCCATGCGCTAATAATCCCAGGATGAACTGCACCGTAAGTCTTGTCCCCTTGATCACAGGTTTTCCTGTCATAACATTGGGATCAAGAGTGATGCGTTCAAGCAATTTTTCCGCTTTCATAGTTTTTCACCTTATCTATTATTATCTCTTTAGTCATATAAAGACCATTGATTGTTTTTTATATAAGCAATGTAAATCCGCCATCACTTGAACTCCAACTCATACACTTTACCTGAAATCATAATCCTTTTCATTCCATCCCCATAATTAATATCCCCTCCCTCCAATCAGTATCTCAATAAATGCTCCAAATCATCATCCACCCCCAGAAGTCAAAGCTCATCATCCTTCCCATAAAAGACAGCGGAAATGTGCCCTCATTCCACGGAACCCTGATACTGAAGCAAACCCCCAAAGGCGCCCGCGTGGGGAAATTCAGGATAAAGCAGGGAGAAAAGGAAGAATTCAGGCCGCCCTCTGAACTTATCGAACTTCTCCGTCTCTCGAATAAGATTCTGATTGCAGAAGGTAACGAAACCTCTGAAGCTGAATTCAAGGAATTGCTGTCGGCATATCAACTGGATTACGGATATACGAACCCATGCCGGCTTTGCCTTATTAACGGCAAATATACGGTACTGGATAGCAATTCAATCAAGTTTCATAATGAATCGATATGCGAAGACTGCGCAAAAAAAGAACTTTTAAAGGAATCAAAAACAATCAAGCTGGGAAAACACGGCCAGGAAAGGCTTATCCAGATATTATTAGGAACAAGAAATCTTGATAAAGTGCTTGCAATGATAAGCCCTGAAAAACTGGATTCAGGCTTAACCAGGTTCGACACGATAGAAGCAAGCAAAGTCGAAAGTTCGATGAAAGTAAAAACCCTGCCTTTGCATGAGGAATTTAAAAAGATACTCGGATCTCAACTGGATGAACTCATGCCAGTACAAGCGCTTTCTGTGAAGGCAGGGCTACTTGAAGGAAAAAACCAGTTAATCGTGTCGGCAACGGCTACAGGGAAAACGTTTGTCGGGGAACTTGCCGGCATCCAGAACATTCTGAATAAAAAAGGTAAAATGCTCTTTCTTGTCCCGCTTGTCGCGCTTGCAAACCAGAAGTACGAACAATTCACAAAACGTTATTCATCTGTCGCGACCACTTCCCTGCGCGTGGGCACAAGCCGCATAAGCAGTAAGGTAAAAGGCATCCGGACCTCGCTATCTTCGGACATAATCGTGGGCACCTATGAGGGTATTGACTTTATAATCAGGTCTGGCAATTCGGAAAAGCTGGGTAGCATCGGGACTGTGGTCATTGATGAAGTACACATGCTTGAGGACGAAGAAAGAGGCCACAGGCTTGACGGACTCATAGCACGCCTGAAATTCACCGCGCCCGAGGCGCAGTTCATCTACCTTTCTGCCACTGTTGGGAAACCGCAATGGCTTGCTGAAAAACTCGAAGCAAAGTTAATCGAATTTGAGGAGCGGCCTGTCCCAATAGAACGGCACCTCATCTTTGCGCCCGAATACGAGAAGAAGCGGTTGATAGAGCGGCTTGCAAGGCAGGAATATGATAAGCGCTCATCCAAAGGTTTCCGCGGGCAGACAATTGTATTCACCAACTCGCGCCGGAAATGCCACCTGCTTGCGGACGGGCTTCTCATTAAGGCGATGCCGTATCATGCCGGACTGACTTATAATGAACGAAAGAGAGTGGAAGAGCAATTCGGCAGTGGAAACCTTCCGGTTGTGGTAACCACGGCGGCGCTTGCGGCAGGCGTTGATTTCCCTGCCTCCCAGGTAATTTTTGAAACCCTTGCCATGGGCATTGAATGGCTGACCGTGCGCGAATTCCAGCAGATGCTAGGGCGCGCGGGAAGACCTGATTACCATGACCTGGGAAAAGTGGTTCTTCTTGCAGACCCTGAAAGCAGGTTCGGGAAAGGCGATTCCGAGGACGAGGTGGCTTTCCGGCTTTTGAACGGGGAACTTTCGCATTTCGGCGTGGATTACGGGGATGATGAACTGCTTGAAGAGACGCTTTCCAATATCGTAGTCGCCCATGCGCTTTCCGATATCAGGAAAATTGAGGGGTTATTGCTATGCGATGGAGACCTCAGTTATCTCCTTGGAAAACTCCAGGAATACGGGTTCGTTGAAAAAAGAGGGGCTGGTTTTTCCCCGACAAAACTTGGAAGCATCGTGGCTTCGCATTTCCTGAGCGTTGAGCAGACTTTCCTGATAAAAAATGCACTCCTTGAAGGACATGAGCCGCTTGAAATAGTCACAGAGCTTGGGACCATAGATTCAGTGTATTTCAGGTACGCGTCACAGTTATCCGATGCGCTGGGAACTGATATCCCGACCCGCGTTTTCGGCGCTGGTCTTGACATTGTTTTCTCGGCTGATGGCATGTCAAAGCTCAAAGAGAATGTAAAGCGAACCATGCTTGATTTTGCGCGGGAGTTCATGGCATGCACATGCAAGGATTCGCCATACTGCGGCTGTGCGGAGAAGAAATTCTCGCGCCGGGTTATTGAGTTATGTGCTGAGGGGAACTCGCCCGAAGGGGTTATAGGGGAGCTTACGAAGCAGTACGGGGTTTATGCGTACACTGGGGATGTGCTCAATTATCTTGACGGGGCTGCGAGGGCGCTTGAGGCTGTTGAGTTGATTGCAGGGATTTTTGGGAAGAAGGAGACGGGAGAGAAAGCGAGGGGGTTGAGGGAGGAGATGGAAGGGTAAGTAAATTGTATTGTATTAAAATGCAATAAAAAAGAAAAAGAAATCCGTTAGGATTCCTCTCATGGCTATCAATTTGCAGTCACCGTACCGTTCAGGTTAAAACCTGTTATTAATTCATTATTATGCACAACCACCATCACATTATTCTGCCCTGGCATGAAATAGGCCTGATTTGAGGTAGTTACGAACAAAGTAGATGGATAATTTATAGGACCACCAACGAAGTAACCGTTCAGGAAGACCCAGCCTACATTATCTGCTCTGATATTCAGGGACAGGTTCGCATTGCTGAAGCACTGAGGCAGGGTGAAGCTATACCGATATGTGAAATTTTTGCCATCTGAATTCATAATCTCACCCCTACTTGGGTCAAACGAAATCCAATTGCTATTAGGATATGGAGTAGGCCAGATACCATTTCCAGGTGTATTATTAGCTACTACATTTGCGAGGCGTGGTTCAGTAGTACCATTAAATGGGTCTGCTGTCACCATCCAATCATCGTCAGTGCCATTAAGGGATATAGTAGTACCCGCAATCTGATTAAATCCTGTGTTGAGATTTATACTGGTTTTGGTGCAGAGTGGAGGGACTGATAGATTTGCGGTTTTAGGATTTACGGTTACAACATCTATGGATTCTACGTTTTCACCGCCTGCAGTATAGACTCCTACTACGTCAAGTTCATCTGAAGGAGCTGTATCTATCACGACAAATCCGTCTGCGAACGGCGTCGGCATAGGAATATTGCTGTTTTTTAGTATTTGAGCGATATCAAGACAGTCGATATAGAATGCTTGATCTGGACCAATTGCGAAATTAATCTTATCAGATATTGAACCCCACTTTTCTCCTTCTCGTAATGCTATTACCGCCTTTTTTGTGAGATTCACAGTAGTTCCCTGAGGATTATGCACATTGATTGCAGTTGCATAATTACCTTTCAATACAGGTTCTTTTAATCCTCCACTCGAATTGCCGCACACGAACTTTGCAGAATATTCTAATTTTACAGGTTTTTGGGGCGCTATAGTTGGCGTTGGTGTTAGCCATGGCGCAGTCTTCTTATCAGATTGTGTTTCCTGATTAGATGTTGTGTTCACAACCAGTGCAGCCAATATTCCTACCACAAGTAGTAGTCCTACAGCATACAGCAGCTTCTTTTTATCATTCATTGTTTCACTCCTTTATTTTGAGATACCACCCGTGGAACGAACGTAGATAGCTCACGCTAACAAAATCAATACAATCTTCCACTATTGATACCACATTTGTATGTAATTATTACATAGTATATAACTATTTTTACTTAATATATAAAAAAGTAAAGAACAACATTAAGACAATTGCCTTGCCAGCTATCCGACCACGTGAAACAAGGACGATCAGGAGACAAACTTCTTAACATCATTTCAATCCCTTCTTTTCATTCTAACGTAAATTGCAAGGAACATTGCCATTACGGGTATCGCTTCAAATCCCGCAGCTTTCCGTGTCGCCACAGGTGCGGCTGTTTGGGCAGCCCGGGTTGTTCCCACAATCGCGGGGGTTGCAGCCTGTGCCGCTGTGCCTTTCCTTGCGCTTATCGCAAATGGCGAGAAGTGGTCTGTCTTTGCCTCGTAGTAGGTATATATCCCGTCTTTTGTCGTTTGTGCGGTGTCAAGCTGCGTCCACTGGCTGCCGTCCCATCTGAGCAACTTTACATCGCTGGCTGCGTTGCTTACGAGCCATGAGTTCTCAACCCTGAATACGATTGCTGCTTCTTTTATGTTGCGTGGGACTGCAAACCCTGTCGTCCCGACCCAGATATTCACATTCTTATAGATCATCCCGGGCGCAGGAGTTTTAACAAGCGTGGATGTGCTTTTCAGTGTTTCTACTGCAACATTGATTAAACCGGCACTTGTATTTCCTGTTATGTTCACGAACTTTACCGGATTACTTGTATTGGTGAATGCGTATGATGTGACAATATCTTTGAAGATAAAAAGGTCGTATTTTTCTTTTACCACTATATTTGAGTAATTTTCATCCGATCCACCGCCGCCTCCTCCGCCCCCGCCACCACCGCCGCCGCCACTGCTACCGCTGCTGCTACTAATTACTGTTCCGACAAGCGCAAAGGTGCTGAAGTGGCTCACGTTGGCAGTGATGTATTGACCTGTTGTATTGAGAGTGAAAGGTGTCAGTTCTACCCAGGCGTTCGTTGTGGTATTGTAGAACTTGATCCGCAGCGTTGATGCTGTTATTCCTGCGGCTGTGAGCTGTGTGTCTGTATAGTTGAGCCGTATCTGTATATCAGGGATGAATTGGGCGCCTGCCGGGCCGAGGGACAGGTTTTCACCTATCAGCCTGTCACTGCCACTCAGGTTCGCTACAAATGCCAGATTTACCTGGTTCAACGAGTCGGTTGTAATATTGGTTATTGGAATGCCATTCAATGTTGCATTTGTATTATTGAAGATGGTAATTGTTGCATTTCCACTTGGGACTGATATATTCACTGTCTGGTTCAAATTTCCGGTTACGTTGTCGATAAAAGCGGACAAATTAGTTATGCCTGTCCTGTTCACGGTTATTATTCTCGTTTCCGAGACGTTGAATACACCGTTTGAGTCATTTGCATATACCTTGAAGCTGTAATTGCCGCTCAAGAGACCGTCCATGCTCTTGTAGAAAACCGTACCCGCAGGCGATGTGCCTGGCGTCATGGTATTATTTATGCCATTCCAGTTCAGTACCGCTAAACCCATGTTGTCCAGTGTAACTGTCACATTGACAGAGCCTGTATCGTTTACACTTTCGTTAGCCGGGTTCGTGATGGTAATTACGATTGGCACTGTCGTTGTGGTGTTGATGGACATGAACTTTGAACTATCGTTGGTGGACATGGCGGTTACATTAACCCTGAATGTGCCTGATGTGGTATTGGTTACATTCAATAGCAGGGTTTGAACCGCATTCGCTGCCAGCGTGATATTTCCGCTGGTATTGAGGGCTGCAACGGCATTGTCCGGATTATCGATTGTCATGTTATATGAGTCCGGGTCTGTCCCGTTGTTTCGCAGTGTAAGTGTGTAGGTCGCAATTGCGCCTGCATTTGTTGTCTTTGCTGCTGAAGCTGCTGTCAGGCTCACTGCCCTGATTGCATTAACTGTCGTTGTGGTGTTGATGGACATGACCTTTGAAGTATCGTTGGCTGAACGGGCTGTGATATTGACACGGAATGTACCTGCTGTGCTGTTTGTCACATTAAGCGTGAAACTCCGGGTGGCTGCCGGACTCACGAATACCGGTGATGCTATGCTCAGATTTGCTTTTGCGGCATTGTCCGGGTTATCAACCGCCAGCGTGTATGAATCCCCTGCGGTTCCGTTGTTTTGGAGGGAAATGCTGTAGGTCGCATTTGTTCCTACTGGTGTTGATTGGGTCGTTGTACTAACAGTCAGGTTAACGCTGTAACCCACCACAGTAGTTGTGGTGTTGATGAACATGAACTTCGTGGTATCATTGTTGGAACGAGCTGTCACATTGACCCGGAACGTGCCCCGGGTAGTATTGGTAACGTTAAGCGCCAATACCCGGAACGTGGATGAATCAAGAGTAATATTGTCCGTGATGTTGAGGGCTGCAACCGATGTGCTGTCCGGATTATCCACTGTGAGGTTGTACGTGTCATTAAGTGCCCCGCTGTTTGTCAGGGTAAGCGTATATGTCGCATTTATTCCTTCTTTCGTTGTCTTTGCTGTTGAATCCACTGCAAGGTTGACACCGTAACTTGTTCTAGGGGCAAATTTCCCCCACCATGTTCCCCAGAGGTTTGAGGTTCCTGCATATTCCTGCACCGTCCAGAATGTTACATTGTCAATTGGATCGACAACTGTAGCGCTGTAGTCGCCCCAGCGAGGGCAACCTTGGCATCCTACTGCATATGAAGCAAGTCCCGCCTTTAGTGTTCCCACTGGCTGCATTGTACCCGGAGCATCAGAAGCGTTCCTGGCTGTGTAGAATGCGCCTGCGAATTCGGTTAGGGATGAGCCGCTAAAACCAATTCCAACGTCCCCAAGTGAATTTACTGCTATGGAAGGGAAGTAATACCAGCGGCTTGAATCGTTGATTCTACCCTGCTGGACAGGTGCTCCAGGGGATGATGGAGAGGCATTTGCAGGATCTATCTGATACCACGCCACTTCTGATTTTTGAGTAATGATGTCGCCAACAGCATGAGTTGTCCATAGGAATCCATCTCGATAAACAGCATTCAAAAGACGGGCGTCGTTCGTTGCTATATTAGTGGAAATTACTGGTTGTGGGGCATCAAAGGGGAAAATATAGGGGTTTACCCGAATAAAACCCAAATTTGTCCATGTCGGTGTTCCGCCTGGAAAACTTATGCTATTGATATTGAGCAAGTTGCTTGTTGTAATAGGACTTCCATTAATTAAATATTCAGTTGATGATGAACCAAACACATGGGCTGGCTGCATTGTAAAACCTGAACCTGTGGGGTTGCTAAACTCAGTCCATGTGATATTTCCGTTCAATAATTGGGTTTTATTGACCACCCATACCTTGCTGTAATTGTAGTCAGTAGAGTTAAACATGTTCGCCGTTACATATACATTATTGGCGTCAACGCCAAGACCGGGGAAGTCCGCGGCGTTATCGGTTTGCACCCCTCCATCCTTATCTGCATCTATAGCCCACATTGACCAAGTGCCGGTCGGGTCAGAAGTGTTTGACATTGCAATCATAAGCCATGAATCCGGCGACGATTGCCCTCCTAAAGTCACCGCGATGAAACGCCCGCTATGCTGGTCATAAAGAACCTTGGGATCAAATGGGTTCTCATCAGGTTGCCCTAGAGCTGTGCCCAGCGGTGTCCAGAAGCCTTGCAATGAAAAGCTGGAAATGGGCGCGCCTGTAGATTTGTCAAAAAAAAGAACACCGTTGACGTTGTCGTTAGTTATTTCCATTAAGTGCGAGGGACCGGCTGCCCCCATAGTATCAGGAGGAAGAAAATTACCAGCCTGGGTAATTCCGGTAAAGCTGCTACCAAGAACAGGAGCGAGTGATTGGAAGAGTTCATTTTGAACTGCGCTCATGGGCTTAAGCGGCACTGCTCCCCGCTTCACTTTAGGCAGTCCGTGGAATGGAACAACCCTTGGGCCTGAAATATTAGAAGGCTGCTTTGATTCATTTGCCATGACCTGCGCTATTGATTCAGTTGAAAAAGGGACATTTTGCGTATAAGTTACGCCTGTTTCTGATGAACCATTATTACCCTGCGCCCCGGCCACAGCCTGCAATAAAAGTATAATCACAATTATTCCAGGAACTGTCCCGCGCCTTAAGTTAAAGTTTTTTGAAAGCATGTTACCACATTTTTTAAGATTTGCTACCTTGCTATCATTGCTTTTTATTTATTAACATCTGACCATTAATAACTTTCCTCTGATAGTAATGTTTTTATGCAAACAATTCCAACTTCTGTTAATGAAAAAAATCATCATGGCAGCGCTGTTTCTGGGGCTCGTTCTTATCGCAGGCTGCGTACAGCGTGAAACGGGTGTATTGCAGGGGCATGTTAGAATAGGGCCTTTATGTCCCGTCGAGCCCTGCCGCATATCTCCCGACCAGATGGAAAAGGTTTACGACCTGCGGAAAATCCTCATTTACGACGAAAACAGGCAGTCATTGCTTGAAGAGGTACAGATAGACAAAAACGGCTCTTACATGGTTAACCTTGCTCCGGGGAATTATGTTGTTGACATCAACAGGATAGGAATTGACAGGAGCGCACAAGTGCCCGGAAAAATAAATATCGAGTCTGGAAAGACGGTTGTTCTTGATATTAGTATAGATACAGGGATAAGATAATAGATACAGTCGCCTTGGCGCAAGTTAAATTTTATTCATAGCATATTTGAAAATATCATCGCTCATATAAAGCAATTTTTTACTATTAATCCGATTGAGAACATCTATAGCCTTCTGCCTGCTAACCGCACCTTTTGATACTCCTGCCAAAAGGATACCAATAGTCCCAGTGGTCTTAATATCATTCTTATTTGCATACACCCTTGCTCTCCTGTCATCTGTCGCAAAAACACAATTTCTATCTTTAGCAAGCAATATCGCCTGTGTCTCTCCCTTTCCCATCGAATAATTTGCCTCGCCGTTGACTTCAATAATATCAAAACCTTCCAAATCGGAATAATCTCCTATCTGCAAGTACTCATCTACCACTCCTGCAGGGATTAATACGTCACTTACAAGAATTTTTTTCAATAAATCGATTTCATCAAGTCTCTTAAAGACACTTAAAACAGTATTATCCAGCACTATGCCTGAGGGCATAAGACTATACCAGGCTTTTTGCAGTTTCTATCTCTTCATCGAGTTCTTTCCTGGTATTTGCGCCAAGTTCAGGCTTTATGCCGATACTTTCAAGAATTCTTGCAGAATCATGAACCGGTAATCCTATAAGCTCTGCGAATTTCCCAAGGGTTATTATATTATTCTTGTATAATTCTACCGCAAGCGTAAGGTTTTTGAAGGGTACTGCTTCGCTTACAGTCAATCTTATATCGTTTGGCAGGCGTTCCAGATATTCGGCGAATTTTTCAATGAAAGAAAATTCTGGCGTCATTTTTTCGCCAATTATGCTAATCCCGAGTTTCTTATGTTTGACTTCCATTAATTTCACCAATGTTCTCTGTTCTTAGTATATTATTTAGACTACTTTTACTTTTTCCTACATAGTTTCACTTATGAGTAAAATACGCCACAACCTCATCATTCGCAACGCTGTCAATCCTCACAAACCCGAACCTCTCAAACTGCACCACCTTGTCCAGTTCCTTCTCAATCCCGCGCTCCCCGATGCCAGTATATTCACCATCAGGCGACAGAACCCTGACTTTAAGCCCATCTGGTGGAGCCCAGTGGATGATGCGCGCTTTCTCTTTCTTGACAAGGTCCATATCAGTGCCGATGAACTTCGCCCTGAGCGGCGAGATGCCTGTTATCTCGATATTGTAAAGGTCTTTCAGGCGCAGCCTCTCGCCTTCCTTAAGTATATCCACATCGCTCTGGCACACAAGCACCGTTGTTCCCACAGGAATTTCCCTCAATTCCTTCTTTCCCGGATGAAGCGGCGCTTTTGCGACTTTCGGCTCTGCGCCTTCGATTTCAAGCTCGACAGGGTTCCACACAAAAAAATACCTGTTCGAAACCGGGTCGATGAGCTTTCGGTTCTCTGCATACAGCGTATCCAGGCTCAGGCTGATATCAGTCTCGCCAAGACCCAGGTCTATCATGAACTTCCGCAGTGCTTCGGCTCGTATGCCGCGCCTACGAAGCGCCCTGATGGTGGGCACGCGCGGGTCATCCCATCCTGTATATGTCCCTTCTGCAATCGCTTTCTTCAAGCCGCTTGTACTTAATTTCCCGAATTCATGTATCTGGACGCGTCCCCAGTGCATGGTTTGCGGATACGTCCATCCCATGTACTTATACACATATCTCTGGCGCGTTTCGCTGTCAGTGAGGTCTTTGCCCCTGATTATAAGCGTAGTGCCAAGCAGGTGGTCTTCAACAGCGCCTTCAAAATCAAGGAGCGGCCAGGCAACATATTTATCTGCGACTTGCGGTCTTGGATGCGGCGTCTTGATAATGCGGAAAGCCACCCAATCCCGGATTGCCGGGTCTTTGTGGGCTATATCGGTCTTTATGCGAAGCACCGCTTCCTGCTCTTCATACCCGCCTGAAAGCATCTTTTTCCAGGACTCAAGGTTTTTCTCAGCTGTCTCTTCCCTGTGCGGGCATGGCTTTTTTGCATCCTTTAGCGCCTTGAACTCTTCCTGCTCACAGAAACATACGTAAGCGCCTCCTTTTTCGATAAGCTCTTCCGCCACTTCATAATACTTCGGGATCCTGTCCGATGCTATGATGACCTCATCCGGTTTTGCGCCGAGCCATTCGCAGTCGTCAAGGTACCAGTCATACGCTTCAAGCATAGGGCGCTTGGTCGCCGGGTCTGTATCATCAAAACGGATAATAAGCTTGCCGTGGTATTTTTTGGTGTATTCCGAATTCACCACGATTCCTCTCGCACTTCCGATTGTGGGCGGCCCGTTGGGGTTGGGCGCAAACCTCATGACAAGAGCGCCTTTGAGTTCAAGAGGTGGAAGACCTTTATCCGGTTCCTTTTTTTCCTTGAGTTCAGCAATGAGTTCCGGGGCAATTGAATTTAATTCTTTTTCCCATGAATCTGGAGGCGTTTTATTTATTTCAGAGAGCGCTTCCTCGATAAGCAAATTTATTTCTTTTGCGCGTGAGCGAAGCTCAGGGGCTGCCATGACCTTGCCCATGACCGCTCCTGCCTGCGGCAGTTTGTTATATTTGACCGCATTTTGCAGTGCATATTTTTTAATAAGGAGTTTTATATCATCAGTTGTTAACATCTGACCCTGAATCGTCATTCGGTAATATTAAACTTCTGCGAAAACAATCAATAAAGTATATATTAATATCATTCATATTCAGGTAAAGGTGATACCATGCAGGCAGAAGTCTCAACACTATTCGGTTTGAATGTTTATACTGATAAAGGGGTATACATTGGAAAAGTCAATGATGTAGTTCTTGAAGTAAGCGATAAAAAAGCAACGGGTCTTGCAGTCATAAAATTGAATCCTGACATGTTCGAATCTGCAGGTAAAGGAGTCGTTATCCCGTACCGGTGGGTAACAGCGGTTGGCGATGTTGTTCTTATCAGGCACGTCAAAGACCAGTTCAAGAAACCAGAAGAAATCCCCGAGGATTATAATATTTCAGATGAAGAAGAGGAAAAACAGTAAACTGTGATTGACCTTTTAGAAAAGGAGATGAAGGAGAGGGAAATCTACTCCGGCATCAAGGTATTCCCTCCTTTTGCTGTCAGGATTGACGGGCGGGGGTTCAGGCGCGCGCTTGACTTGCTCGGGCTTGAAAAACCATACGACGAAAGATTTGCCCATGCGATGGCGGATTCCATCGAATCTTTTTTCAGGGAAAGCGGCTTTAATCCGCTGTTTGCTTTCACATTTTCAGACGAGATTTCAATATTTTTCAAGGAAATCCCTTATAATAACAGGATTGAGAAAATAGACTCCATAATCCCGGCTTTCATTTCTTCAGCGCTTACTATTCACCTGAAGCTTGAAAAACCCGTATCATTCGATTCACGCGTCATTCCGCTTGGAAAAGAGGATATTTACAACTATCTTTTATGGAGGCAATCTGAGACATGGAGGAATCATATAAGTTCCTACGGGTTTTATACACTGCGAAATTCCGGGTTAGACGAGAATGAAGCCGCATCACAGCTTAAGAACATGAAAGCAAGCTCGCTCCACGAACTTGTTTTTAAACACGGCATCAATCTTGCTGAAACACCGGCATGGCAGAGATGCGGTATCCTGGTTTACAGGGAAATGCATGATAAAACAGGATACGACCCTCTTCGGAAAATCGAGGTCAAAACACAGAGAGCAAAAATAATACAGGACTGGAATCCACCCATATTCAAGACAGAAGAAGGACAAAAGCTCATTGAGCGCCTTGTTTCATAGATTGTGTCAATTATTGCCGCAAACATTACGTTATATTATGTTTATAACATAGCCAGTCCGATTTGAGATATTTATTATGATACCTACATTTACTATAATCGCTGCAATTGCAGTTGCCCTTTTCATGGGATTGAATATCGGCGGCAATAATGCGGCTGCTGCGATGGGTGCGGCTTATGGGGCAAAAGTCCGTACAAAATATCAATCGGTACTACTGATCGGGGTTTTCGCAGTTCTTGGGGCTGTATTAAGCGGCGGGGAAGTTATTAAAACCCTTGGAAGCGGAATTCTTCCTTCCGGCACTATATTGATTAAAGGGGCCATCATTGCTGTAGGTGCATCAGCTGCCACCGTTTTTCTGGCAAATCTTCTGCGTGTCCCGATATCCACCAGCCAGGTTTCTGTTGGGTCGGTCATCGGTATCGGATTTTTCTACGGGGCATCTAAATTGAATACGCCGCTTCTTGGCACTATCATGATATGGTGGGTTGTTACCCCCATTGTTGCATGGTTGCTCGCGTACCTTATGGGGAAATATCTTTACACCAGTATTTTAGTATGGATTGCAGACCATCATGATTCGGAAGCTTCGATAAAGAAGTCGCTGAATATACTTCTGACTCTATCAGGCTGTTACGTAGCATTTTCTGCCGGGGCAAACCATGCAGGCATCATAATAGGACCGTTTGTCGGAACCGGCCTGATCCCGTCGACTTACGGTGC
>JBAVMS010000028.1:0-81258 GCA_049690315.1 Candidatus Methanoperedens sp. | reverse complement strand
ATGCAAAAGATGCGACCGGTCATATCCTGCGGAAGAGTTCATGAAGGAAGATTTTAAATGTGAATGCGCCAAAGAAGAAGGAAGATAAAATGAAAAATGTAGAGATGAAACAAATTCAAATAGAAGCTGAAAACTTAGGCGGGCTTGCAGGAAAGACAAGAATTGAAATTAAGCCCGGGATAAATATTATCGAGGCGCCAAACGCAGCAGGAAAAACAAGTATAGTAGGCGCTTTTACGCTTTCCGTGCTTCCCCCAAAAGAAGCCTCGCAGCATGCTCATATTTTGCATTCAGAAGAAGCTAGCGGACGGGTAAGGTTAAGTTTTGATAATCAAAAAATAGATAGAACTATTCAGAGAAAAGGGAAAGGACAGGATATAGAGATTGTAGGCGGATCAGTGGCTTCCGGGGATGAACTTGGATTAATAAGGCGGTATGCAGTGGCGGATGAACACAATCCCGTACTCGTTAAAGTCAGGGCGGGAGACAATCTTAAAGAAGTGCTTACTGAATATTCCGGGGTTGAGGAGCTCAGGTCAGATCAGAAAAAATTGCTTGGAGAAAAATCCGACCTTCAAGAAAAACTGAAACAGGGCAACGAGAAATTGAAGAAAATCGACTTCCTGAAAAAAGATCTCAAAAATAAAGAAAAAAGGCTGGAAGAGCTTGCGTCTGAAAAGAAGAAGATCCGTGATAGAGAGAAAAAACCATCTGAAGGTGAGGGTGAAACAAAGCTGGTAGAGCTTGAGGGTGAATTAGCCAGAGCTGAAACTGATTTAAAAAGTATTGCTGAATCTATTAAAATGGCAGAATCGTTAATTAAATCCAGAAAAGAAAGATTGAAAGCCATTGAACAGCGCGCTGTAGGCGGTATAGAAGATACCATTAAAGAAATTGAAGGAAAAGTAGATGAAATAAAAGCCCTAGAAAACGATAAGCCTGAATTAGACCGGAAGTATTCGCGGAAATCCAGCGAGCTGGCGCATCTTCGATATATTGTGAGCAATGCACCGGCATACGCAGTGCCGGGTGAAGATAAACTCGCAGCTTTAATATCCGATGAAGAGCAGCCTATAGTTTGCCCTGTATGCGATCATAAAACTAAATACGGGCAGATAAAAGCTAAACTGCAGAAAACCGATGAAGAAATTAAAGAAATATCTAAACAGAAATCAGAACTGGAAGAAAAGATAAAAAAACTGAATAGAAAAATAAGTGAACTCAATGCAAAAAAGACTGAAAAAGATTCTATAGAGACTGAAAAAAGTAGGATTTTACATGAACTTGCTGGTCATGAAAAAATGTATTCCAGGAAAACAGAGGATCTAAAAGTACTCGAACCCAGGCTGAATGAACTCACAGCATTAAAAGAGAAGCTGCTTAAGAAAAGAAAAGAAGTAGCATCGGATGCTGAAAAGGAACGAATCGGGCTGGAAAGAGAAATAGCGGTAGTATCGAGTGGAATCGATAGAATGAAGAACGAACTGAAATCGCTCGAATCCGCTGCAATTGATCTTAATAAGATAGAAAAGAGAAACGAAAACATTGAGCAAAGAATTAAAGAGCTTACATCCGAGATAGAGGAGCGCGAAAATGGTATTGTGAGAATATTCAATACTGAAATCAAACAGCTATACGAAAAGATGGGATTCGAGAAAGTGGATGAGTTGATACTTGATAAGAAGTTTGATCTCAATGTGGTAAGGAAAAGTAAAGCGGGTGCAGGATATGCGGACATGCATTCTGTAAAAAGCCTCAGCAAAACCGAGAGGGAAGTAGCTGGTCTTATTTTGCTGTTAAGCGGATATCGCGCTTTTAAGGTAGCTGAGAAATATCCATTATTTATAATAGACGAAATAAGTTTCATGGATATGGAGCGTTTGAAAGAATTCATTAATCATATTAAAGAAACGGCTCAGACTATAATACTCACAACTATCCCCGGAAGAGAGATAGACCTCCCGGGAGTGACGCATATACCTCTCACCGATGTTAGAAGGTAGCTGCGGGAAAAGCTATGAATGCGATAATCCTTAAACCCGTTCATTTAAAAATACTGGTTTTACTTGATAGAATGGATCTTCTAGCCAGCAGGAGGATTGCGGAAGTTCTCAATATTTCCAGAGATCCGACAGAAAAGAAGTTGGAATACCTTGAAAGCATAGGCCTTGCCAGGATTCACGGTTCGAAACTTTTCAGGAAAGGCAGAGAAGCGAATATGTGGGAGCTAACGGAAGAAGGGAAATCGTTTGTTGATGCTGCCAGGAAAAAAGGCGAACTGCCAAAGATTAAAATATCTGAAATGAGCAAAACATTAGTTGCAGTCTGCTCAGAGATTATGAGACTTCTCGAAAAGCCTTTATCTTTCGATGAATTATACACAACCCTTGAAGCATCCGAAATAAAAATAAGAAAATACAAAATCTCCGATACTTTGAGATTTCTTGAAATTTTAGGGCTGATAAAAAAAGTCCAGGGTCCTAAAGAGATAAAAGTACTGGAACAGATTGACGTGACAACAGTATCTTCTGTGCCCGGCGGGGTGATTGTATTTATGAAAACAGAAGGCTCGGACCTGGATTCCGCAGAGTTATGAAGTCTTTCTTGATTCTAATTTCATTTCTTGTTAATATTAACAAGAATTAACATCAAAAAATATAAATAGGATAATGCTATTTTAACGTATTAATGGAAATGATTTTGATAAGAGACGTATAGAATTTAGTTGTGTAGCGGTTACCTCCGTTCTACACCGCGTTTCTTCAGCGTATCTTATCATTCTTTCTATGAAGAAAAAGAAAAATATACAAGGAGGAAAAAAATTGAGTAAATTCGTTATCAAGAAACCACGTAACATATTACGTGATGAGAACGCAGTATCTCCCATGATCGCAACCATAATGCTGATAGCAGTAGTTGTTATCTTGGGAGCGGTTATTGGAGCAAGTTCTATGAAAAGCGCCAGTAAAATGGATACTTCAACCAATGCTGTATCCCTGGCAGCTGTGCAAACCGGCGCAGGTATATACAACATTACGTTAACAGATAACGGTGGAGATAGCCTGCCTACGAACATGCTTACGTTTTCGGTGACGGTGGGTGCACATTCAGTACCGCAGTTCATGTCAATGAATTCTAGTACTTTCGGCGCCACCAATCCGATCATAGCTCCGACCACCGATCCAGGAACATTCACAGCCGGGAGCGCTATGCAAATTGCCAAGGATACTAATAGTTTAGCACCCATAACTGCCAACACCTATCACGTGGTCGTCAGGTACAACAGCCAGACAGTACTGCTCGATACACCTGTTGTGATAAGTTAAAATTAAATCTGAAAATCGTTCTGGGGAATATGAAATTAACCCCAGCACCTTTTTTTTTCTTACAAAAATTATAAACACACGTCCTGATATTTTCAAAAAAACAAACTGGAATTGAAAAATAGAAAAAAAGGGAAAAAATTGAATAAAATATTAGAAAATAGTTTATTTAACATTTTGCACGACAACCGTGCAATATCACCCATGATTGCAACCATAATGCTGATTGGAATAGTTGTAGTCATGGGAGCAGTTATTGGAGTGAGTACTATGAAAAGCGCTAGCAATTTAGATACTTCCTACCTTTCAGCAACCCTGAAAGCAGTAGAACAGAATGATCCAACGAATATCGTATTGGTGCATGACGGTGGAGACAGGCTGGCCACAAATATGTTGACTTATTCAGTGACGCAGGGCGAAAATTCGGCGACATTATTCGAGAAAATGGTTTTTGGATTAGGTTACAACTATACCATCGTATTGCCAGTAACCGATCCTGTATACTTCACAGCTGGTGATGATATCAAGATAGGTAGTGAAACCGATGGTATCGATGATAATGGCACCGCAGCGCAAACACCAATTCAAACCGGTAATGTCTATCATGTGGTCGTCCGGTATGACAATAAAAGAGTGCTTCTTAATACCAATATGGAGATAATTTAAATCCGAAAAATGGGTTCGAGCTAAATGACTTTTTCACAATATCAAAGAGGGATGAAAAAACAGGGAGGGAATCCTAAAAAGCTATGACATTGCATGAACAGCAAAAAGCAGTACATATAACTGCTGGAAAAGAAGAAAAAACACATCATACCAGTTATCGCAAACCAGTTTCATATTTATTAATCCTTTTGCTTTTGTTTTTGCTTCTTATGGTGTTTATCTGGTTTTATGTGCCAGGACGAACTGCAAGCGCAGTAATACCAGTACCAGGCCCATTATCTAACTCAACACCAGTACCTACCTGTAATCCGTTCAGTAGTATAGTAATAGCTAATAGTTTCCCATGTGATGGTGCTGGATCGCATGGAGGAGGCGGGACGATATCAATCACTCCAACCCTAACCCCAACTCCCACTCCAACAAGTACAGGTGGTTCAACCCTTACTACTACCCCTACTCCCACCCCAACACCAACAGATACAGGCGGTTCAACTCCTACTCCAACTCCAACTCCGGTACCAATAGATACAGGTAGTCCAACCCCTACTCCCATTCCGACCTCAACTTTTACACCAACCCCAACAGTCACAGGTAGCCCAACCTCTACTCCCACTCCGACATCAACTCCTGGACCAACAGCCACAGGTAGTCCAACTCCTACTCCCACTCTGACACCAACACCAGCTCCCACCCCACCTCCAATATTCGGAGGCATATATTCATCCAGTAGTATCAATGCAGGAAGCGTAGCGTTATGGACGAAAATTAGTATCACAGCAAATAGCCAAAATTATGCGGTTTATACTCATACCAGTGCTGATAATGTGGTCTGGGGCAGTTATCAGTTGGCTATTCCAAATGTTGATGGTGGGATCGTCAGTCCGAACGGGATGTATATGCAGTATGAGATTGCTGCAAGTAGCGGAGTTGATATTACGAGCGTTACTTTATACGGCATACGAGCTGTGAATGGATCATTCAATTCTATCCCTGTAGAGATATCAGGGGTTGTTATAGGTGGTTAAATTTAGACTATAATGGAGGGAAAATGAATCGAAATATATTTTTAAAAATTAAAAACAATGAATTTGTTAAAGACGAAAAAGCCGTTTCAGTCGTTACCGGTATCATTCTATTAATAGCCATCTCCGTTGTTATGTTTGGTCTACTTTCAGGGTCATCTTTAACTACGGCAGGAAAACTGGATAAAGAAATGCCAGCGAATCCTATAAGTTATAAAGTCAACGGAAACATGTTAACTTTCATATACTCATCTGAAAAAATTCCCATTCAGTCTCTTGGCATAAAGGTTGTGAATGATAAAGGAGAACCAATCCCGGTTGCCTGGAATGTAGATTATATACAGAGTGGGATGCAAATAGTAAATTACAACAGTTCAGCAGTAAATATTATAATTTATGATAAAAAACTTGGGAAAATTTATCTAAACAATCGACTTGCTGCAAATCCTGATCCAGCACCGGGCAGCAATGTTGTGGGCTTTGAGAAAAATGGTATAAGCAGCGGAAAATGTACCAACTGCTCTATTAATGATACTGACGGCACAATTCATTTTTAAAATTGACAAAAAGATATGTTGAGAATTCATTCAAAGAAAAAAAACTTGTTCAGTAATGATGAAGGAGTTAGCGTATTAATAGGATTCATGTTCATCATTGTATCAATTATACTTTATGCCAGCATTGCATATCCGGCAATGATAAAGAGCGATATTAAAAATTCAGAACTAAACGCCATAGTAGATCTTGATTCAAAGATGCTGAAATTTTCAGACGATATTCAAAGCGATAGAAAAGGACAGGATACTTTTCAGCTTACAGCATCCCAAAAATATTCTACAAGCAGCGCGGCAAGTATGCTTTTTTCACCGAATAGCGGCGCAATTGACATAACCACAACACATAATAACTTAAGGTTATCAAGCGCTACCGGAATATTATCTATAAAAACAAAAAACATTTATGCTGAAGATCGCACTATAGCTTTTCAGGCCGGGGTGGTAATTGAGCAACAGGTAACAAATTCATGGTCGAACACAGCAAGTTTTTTCTTCATTACAGGAAAAAACGTTTCTGCGCAAATTCCCATAATCATTGGAAATGAGTTCAGCATCGGCGGCGGTATAGAAACATTAAAATATAATAGTACGGGCACTCCGATGGAAATCCATGATACAGATACCGCAGCTACAATAACAATAGATACCCCTTATCCGCAGATTTTTGAGAATATATTTGAAAACGATATGAAGGGCGCGGGACTTATTTCACCGAAAGACTATACTCTTTCCTCCACGGCAAATTCAGTATCGTTAAGTTTAAATGATATTGATTCTATCGATATCGATATAATCCCGTGGATGGTTAACAACTAATAAAGAAGAAAAAGAATAAACTTCGAACCAGGCATAGACATGGAACTTGAAAAAAACCCTCTACAATGAGATGAAAATATGTTATTCAGATCTGCATCTAAACCCCAGGACATAAAAGCGGCAGTAAAACCAGTGCCGTTAAAACTTGATTTTTTAGATGAAGATTTGCCTGTTAATGAATCTGGTTCTGATTTTGTTATTGTGCCGGTGTCTGCAAATACCGAACTCATTCATAAGATTGATATGGGGCTGGAAGAAAAAACAGATATAGTAATGCCTGTAAATCCCGGCATTGATATCGATATAAAACCTCCCGCAGCAGGTTCTGAGATATCATCCGGGGATTCGTCTGCTGCCGCACTATCAATAAATTCTGGCCTGCCGCAGCAAGATGCAGGGTATTCAGATAAAGATAATATAACAATTCCTGCAAAGGTCAGGGAAGTCGTAGACATGCCAGCGCCATTGCAAAATAATGGAGGCAAAATTAAAAATAAAATTAACAATAAACCGCGTGATAAGAAGAATCTCCTCACCGCTCAGATAGACCGTGGTGCGGGCACTGTGGCTGTTGCTTCATCTGAATCTCCGATATTAACTCATACAATGCCGGATTTAAAATTGACACTTCCAGAAATTAAGGATACTGGCGGCGATGTCGGTGTTAAAGAGAAAGGGCGATGCGATGATGATGTGCTGACGCAAATACTGGATATTGCCAGAAGTGATCCTGGCGATTATGGATGGAAGTCTCATTCATTGAAAAATCTTCAAAAACATTTGATCGCTAAGAAAATAGTGAAGAAGATCAGTTATGAGACACTCAGGAATATCATGAGAGAGAACAACATTCAATGGAATGGACGTGGTAATCATCATAAAAACAACAATAAAAATGAAAAGAAAATAGATACAATCAAGACACCAATTATCGATGAAAATGTAAGGGAAGGTGTTGAGGATGAAGTAAATGAAAACGCAGTATGTAATGATAACAAAACTACAGTTCAGGCACAGCCGGACGGCTTGACGGCGCGCAAAATCGTTAATGAGAATGATTCAATCCCTGCACGTTCTGGCCAAAGCCGGGCTTCAATTCCCCATGATGTCGCTCAATCATATTATCCGATGGCTTTAAAAGATTACCAAAAATCTGAAGTGACCGCCCTCAAAAACGAAGAAAACAAAAAAGCATCAGAAAATACCGCCGGTATTGATAATGATATTTCATACTTGCTTGGGCAAGGAGCGGTCAAATCCGGAACTGAGAAAAAAAAATCCGATGATGTTGATGTGCCGCCCGGGATTGCAAGCGATGTAAATAACATAAAAATATTTGGGCATGACTTTGATCCGGGGCATCTTGATATCGTAGAGAGTTATAGCATCCCGCATCCAATCGAAAACCCAACAATATATATTGTCAAGGATGGATATAAATTAAGGTATTTAATAAAAGAACCCGAAAAACCAGAGGTTTATGATGAAGTGCGTAAGGTTATACTCAGGAATGTTGATATATTTTCATCAGTTGAAAATAAAACCGATCCTGTCGCGATATTGAACAATATCATTGAAATGCTGAAAAAGAAATATTCTGAATTGAAAAAACTCAATAAAGACGAAGAGCATCGGTTGATGTATTATTTATACAGGGATTTTATAGGATATCGTGAAATTGATGCTGCCATGCGTGATGAATTTATTGAAGATATTACATGTGTCGGCTATGGAATTCCTATGTTCATATATCATCAGAAATACTATAATCTGGTTGGTGATCTTGTGTTCCAGGAACGTGATCTTGATTCCATCGTTTTGTGGATGGCTCAGGTGAGTGGAAAGCATATCAGTATCAGCGAACCGATAGTCGATGCTACGCTAAAGGACGGTTCAAGGGCGCAGTTGACCTTTAAAAAGACAGCAACCGATAAAGGCTCAACATTCACGGTGCGGAGATTTAAGAGCGGCAATACAACTCCTGTTGACCTGGTAAGGTCAGGCACGTATAGTTTAGAAGCTATGGCATATCTGTGGAAATGCGTACAGAGTGGAAAAAACGTTTTGTTTGTAGGAGGTACGGCAACAGGCAAAACCACCAATCTCAATGCCTGCGGTTTTTTTATACCGCCAGAGGTTAAGATTGTATCCATTGAAGATACAAGAGAGATAAAACTATACCAGAAGAATTGGATTCCCAGCATTTCTACAAGGGATATAGATGTTTTCGCGCTTCTAAAAGCGGCTTTGAGACAGAGACCGGAATATATATTAGTTGGTGAAGTCAGAGGTAAAGAAGCCCAGACCCTGTTTCAAGCCATGTCGTCCGGGCACACAGTTATGTCTACTTTCCATGCTGGGTCTGTTGAGGATATGGTAAACAGGTTAACGAATTCCCCGATTGACGTCCCTCCTACCATGCTTGAAAGTATAAATATCGTTTTAATTTTGAAAAATCAATGGACTGGTGCCTCCAGCAGACACAGGTTTGTAGATGGCATCTATGAACAGCGCAGGATTGATGGAATACCGCGGTTCGTTAAAGTATATGATCATTCCCAGGGACTTTCGGCTTCTTTATTAAATCGGGAACTTGAGCATAAAATCTCATGTTTGCATGAGATGATTGATGAAAAGCTCACTAATCCGGATAAGGTTAGTGAACGAATAATGTCGCATATGTATAGTGGAGTTGAAAATAAGCATGATTGAATTTCAAGTTCCGGAAAAAGTTCATTCTTATATTATTAACCTGGTTGAGAAACAGGATTGGTATTGTGATATGGACAGAGCGATAATATCAGCAAGAATGAAAACAATGGCTGATGAGTTTTTTATCAAAGGAGTAATGCTGTCAGTTGCAATTGGTTTTGCGGGTATTCTTGTATCGTATTTATTTTACATATTTCAGACCGGGCTTACCACAGTCCCGGTTATATTAACTGTTTATGCAGTAATGATTTTAATTCCTGTGATTTGTTTTTATATGTCTTTGACTTTTATAATTTCATATCCGAAAGTACAGGCAACTGAACGCGGTAAAATAATTGACGAAAAAATGCCGGCATTCGCCAGTCATATGGCAATATTGCTCCAGAACAATTCAAATTTACTTGATGCTTTTGAGTTCATAGATAAATCAAAATTGTATGGAGAGATTTGCGAAGAGATTGAAATAATCCTCAGAAGAACCGCATTTAATATTAATTTCATCGATGCAATACAAGAAGTTGCCCGTACCACGAGTAGTTATGAATTCAGAAAATATTTGAATGGAATAGTAGAGACCACATTGAATGTGGGAACCCTGGCTATTCATCTCAAAAATACATCTGAGAATTTGAATCGGTTACTGAGCACAAAAACAAAAGAACACGCTCAGAACAGAGCTGCACTGATTGAGATATATACAGTTTCCGTGGTAATGATGCCATTAATGATACTCCTGGCGTTAATGACAACTGCGTTGATGGGTTCAGAAATCCAAGTGGGTGATGCCGTTGTATATGGATATATTCCTTTTGCGTCGATTGTATTTATACTGATGGCGGAACGGGAGATAAAAATGGAGGTAAAGCCGGAAAGAACTGCAGCAAAGGAAACGGGAAAAGGAAAGGGAAAAAACAATGATAAAAACAAACTAAAAGAAAAGTTTAATATAAATGATTATTTAAATACCGAAGACGGCAGACTTGCGGTCGGCGCTATAGCCGGGTTACCTGTTGCATATCTGGCAATGCATAGCGGTCTTGGCATTGATACAACGATTATGGTTTTTTTCATTGTTGCGATTTTACCGTATGGGTTATATTGGCGCGGTGAAGTGAATAGACTGCATAAAGAAGAAGAAGCAATGCCTATTTTTTTAAGAAATGTGGCTGATAGAAACCGTATGGGATACGGAATGACTGAAATTTTCGAACCTTCGCCGGTATATGAACACATCAATAAAAAAGTTAAAAAAATATATGGGTTATTGAAGATGGGAGAGAACTTGGAAACCGCTATCAGTATGTTAAACGAAAAAGGGAGCTATATTATGACAAGGGGTGCGGGGATCATTAATGATGCGCTTCGTTGCGGCGGGAACATAAGTAAAATCCTGGAAAGTGTAGGTGAAGATATTCAAAATAGTATCAATATTAACCGTGAAGTTGAAGGCGATATGAAAATGAATACGAAAATGATAATGGCTACTTATTTTCTTTTCGTGGGAATTACATGGCTTATAAATTCTATGTTCTTCAAAGCATTTTCAGCTCCAGGTGCCAGCGTTCCATTAGATATGGAGTATTATAGAAGGTTGTTTTATCATAGTTGTGCCTTAACTGGCATTTTTGCGGGTTTAGTTATAAGTAGATATGAACAGGGCGATCTCCGTCCGGGGTTGGTATTCAGTTCGATCTTTACATTTATAACTGTAGTTGTTTTCCGTTATGTTTGATCTTGCGCGTGAAACGTAAATTCTAAAAAGATTGAAAGTTAAGGTTATGTACTACGAATTCCAATAAAGAGCGGAGTTAAAATACCAATAAAGAATGGTGTTAAAATATGAGTCTATCTGAATTCTCGAAAAAAATAAGTCCCCAAACACTTGGATATATTTTGCTTATAGTCGGCTTGATTATGATCATCGGTTCGGTCTATTCAATGTATAATGTTTATACGGGAGCAACACCCGCACCATCGGTGATCCACGTGAACAGCACTATAGCAGTTCCGGCAGGCACTGGCACCCTGACAATAACCGATTTTATTCCAGGACCAGATTTAAACTGGCTTATAAACACGGTAATGTGGTTTGTGCTTATGATATTTATTGTTTTTGCAGGCGGAAAGATTGGAGATCTTGGAGTTCAGTTGATACGGACGATAAAAGTCGAAAGTGAAAAATAACCCCCCAACACCCACAACCACTCCAACTCCGGCACCAACAAATCCAGGAGATTCAACTTCAACAACAGCTTATAGACATATATAACTGGAAAATAGCGGTTTGGCGGCATCGGAACGCGGCTTTCGGCTACTATCGTTCTCGTTTTTTATTCAAATGGGTCAAGGGGTGAGCAATACCCTTCCCTGCAGGGCAGGCGATGTACGGACCCCTTGGAATAGCGAATAAGAATCCCAAACAATTTTTTGTCGTGAAATTCCAAATTGCAGCATACGTTTTTTCTAGCGAGATCAATGGAAACAAATCCTAGAACAATTTTAGATCAATTCATCATATACAACGTCAGAGGATACCACATGGAAAACCTCATTTCCTTCTTTCCTTTTTTTTGTTCAGGATTCTGTTTAGAACGCTGTTGGCAGCATTCTTGCTGCGAAGGAGAATGCAATAGTGGCGGTTATTGAATATATCACGGTAGCTATTGCAATTGTTCTAAGAAGATCTTTATGTTCCGAGTTCTTCCACGCAATTGTGAGATTTAATGCGCCCTGGCTGAAAACAATCCAGCGTATGCTATTGATGCTGTCTTTTACAATCAATCCAAACCCAAGTGTTGTTTTACCGGGTAGCAGTGAACTCATACCTACGTTAAACATCTGCAGTACGCTTACAAGAATGACAGCAAAAAACACTGAAAACCCAAGAAGTAACGGCATGAAATACATGGATATATAAGTCTTTTCGGTTTTGGCTTCCGTGAACGCGGTTTCTCTATCCTGCTGCGCTTCCCTGACTGCTGTAATCTCCTCTAGGATGCGTTTCAGCCTCAGTTCCCTGTCGCTTTCAATAAGGGCGTCAGCCGTTCTTCGAAGCCTGTCCGTAAGCATTATGGCATCTCTGTTTGTTTTGTAATCAATCCAATCAGCAAGAGTTGTCAGGGCGGATTCCACGCTCATTCCAAGTTCGATTTCTTTTACATAATAATTCATTACATCTTTTAATCCGCCCATCTTTTCAGGTAAAGATTTGAATGCAATAAACGCATTTAAATGATTGTTGTCATAGAAATGTTTAATAATGGTTTTTACTTCTTCTGCAAGTTCTTCATAGCTTGAGATATCAAGCAGCTCATGACCAAACTTTGAGTAAAAATACGGGGTTGTTATATAAAAAAACAAACCTGCTAATACCGCAGCAACGAGCCATGCCGGGTCTGCAAAGAAAGCCATTGGGAGTACCCCTAAGAAACCAAGTAGCCCCATACCTATACGGTTTTTATCCAGCATATCTTTAGTAATGCTTTCTTTCCAGTTTGTTGAAAAACTGACATTTCCTATTAATTTGCCGTAGCTTTTGAATATTTTATCTCCAAAGAATTTACCGATAATGAAATGATATGCAGCGCATTCAAATATAGTAAGGGCAAGCGGGATTAAAACAGTACCCATCGGCAGGATTTTAACCCATGGTTTTAAATAAAGGATATAATAAAAAGGCATGCCGAATGCAAACATCAGCGGGAGAGAGATGCTTATGATATTCATCACGCTCTGGTTCACGCTTGCTTTTTTCGTTTCTTGCTCTATAGCCCTCAAACTATCTCTTTTTGCACGATTAATAAATCCATCAACATCGATCGGAAAGCCCGATTCTTTCATACGCATGATTTTGCCTATGTCTCTTAAAGATTCGAGTTCCTGGCTTTCACTCCATGCAACGATAGCATCGTAAGGGTTGAGTTTCTGGATATGTATCTCTTTTATCAGCTCTGAGAACTCTTTCGCAATAGGGCCAAAAGCCCTGTTGCCTGCTACTCGTTCCAGAAGCTGTGTAGGACCGTGGCACATCATGGCTTCATTCACCAGCGCTATATTGTATACCAGCTTTTCAGTATAATCCGGTTCAGACCATTCTTTTATTTTGCTTGTTATACCTGAAGAGATTTTTTGACCTATGAGAAGAAAAATCGCAATCACGATGAGTTTATACATGGGATTTTCTATGATCAGACTGAAAAAATACCCTATACCCAGGAAAAGCAGATAGAGCAGTATCATTTTATTATATATCATTCTCGGCGTTATATCGATGTGGTGAATATTTTTATCAATATAATCAATGTTTTTCCTTAATTGTCCACCTCTTCTCGATACGAACCAATCTGAAAAATAAGTTACGGGGGGTATATGCTCTGCATATTTATCCCACTGGCGTACACTTTTATCATAATCTTCTATTTCTTTATGGAGATTCAACTGTTGCTTATTAGAATTCGGGGGGCGAATGTAGCGATGTAGTTTATGGTTTTTAATATCTGGCCATGGTTGTGGTTTAGAACTTCCCGGTTCGAAAAGAGCTTCCTGGATTCTTATTGTTTTTGGAGCCAATCTTTTAACCTCTCAATCGCGATATCTTTCTTAAATCCATGAATGTACAGGTCATATGCTGTCTGCAGGCATTCCTTTGTTAATCGAAACACTTCTTTATCACTTATTATAGGCGCATATATTCCGGAAGGCTGTTTTTTGAAACATTTTATAAGAAGTTCGTTAATCGCTAAAACACCAATATTCCCGAGTTCTGCAAACCGTTCCGCAGTTAGAGAATTTTCCTGCATTCTTAAAGCATTCCTGACGCTGGGCACGGTACTCAAATCTCTGAGCGCAGAGGAAAAATCCACTGCCTCTCCATTTTTATTTTTCCAGATCCATGTATTATTACCATAGTCGAATTCCAATATTTTATATATTTTATTGTCTCCTTCATGATCCATAATCCCAACGGTTTCAATGATCTGCCGGTCACGTTCGTTCATGACAACAACGGCGTCGATGCTTTTGTATACATATTCTTCAGGTATCTGGAAATTGAACCTGAACCGGTCTACAAGTTCGTCTATGCTTCTTGCATGGGTCGTGCTGAGTATAGCTTCGCCCTGCTGTCTCTGGCTGATATAATCTTCAGCATCTTTCTGGTCCCGGATTTCCTGGACGATGACTTTATCTTTTCGTTTCCTCAACAGTTTTCGTCTCACAAGGTCACGAGACGCCGTATCTCCCGCAATGGTTTTGAACAACACATAATCGCCGCTTATGCCTTGCAGTTCATCAATATCACCCACAACACCCCATACAAGACTTTCAGGCGCCCCGGCCTGAGATGCTACAAGGAGCGTGGTTTTGCCTGAGCCGACCGGACCCACAAACATGACGCTCATCTTGGAAAATAAAGAGAACATCCACAGCAGCGAAAAAGTCTCGGCTGAAGCTTCTCCCAGAGCCATCAGCTCAGGTATGCTCAGTTTCTTGGCATGTTTTCTTAATTCCACATGGTATCCTTTTGTTATAGGCGGTCTGTTGATGGTACACCTGATTTTACCTACACCGGCAATTTCACCAGCAGTTTCAAGCGTATCGTTTTTAAATAATGCAGTATCTCCGACAGTACCCGCTATTCTCGGTACGATATTTTTTACGAGATTTTCCACTTCGGTTTTATTGATCGAAGCATCAACAAGGCACACTTTCTTTGGCCTGGAATATAAATGTCTGCATGTAATTTTATATCGATCGTCGCCTTCCTCTTTAATTTCAATGTCTGTGATGTTTTGATCGTATATCAGAGGCGTGTATATCCCGTATCCTATGATATTATCAACAGCCATCCATGCAATTAAATTTTTTTCTTCCAAAGTAATATCGGTAAGGTCATCCCACTCGCTTTTCTTAATAACCTTATCAAGTAATATAGACGCCGAGTTCTGGAGTTCAATTCGCAAATCTTCTACACTTTTCAGATTTGTAGATTTGCTTCTCTCCAGTATTGTATCTTTGATTTCATCTGAAAGTGTTTTCATGAGAGAAAGATTCCTATTATCAAGACTGACAGAATATTGGTAGAGGTTAAAATCGCTTGACGTTATATCATATCCGGCTATGTTTTTTTGGTTTCTCTTGACAAATACCTGATATCCTTTTACGTTATAGGGTTCAATTACAAACTCCTTGAACTGCTTCCGTTTATCATCGTTCGTATGGCGCGTACCTGTTTTTGTGTTCATTCCGCTGAATAACGAGCCGTAATCTTTTTCTGAAGCATATATAAAATCCTTATAAAACTGGCTTGTGGGAAAGCTTTTGATAGATAATGTGTATGAGCTGACATACTTTGATATACACGATTTGCATCCGTTGTTTTTATTAATTTTTCCCAGGCACTGTATAAGTTCTTTGTTTTCAAGCATTATTTTTTTCGCTTCGAGCGGATTCTTTTTGATTACCTGCGTGAGGGTGACAAGGTCCCTTCTTTGTATAGAGCTGCACAGATTGCAGAGATGATTGTTATTATTTATATTGCTATTTCCGTTCCCTTCTTTCCTTCCTTCCTTCTTTCCTTCTTTCTTTCTCTCTCCTCCCACGTTCCTGTTTTCACTCCCGTTTCCGTTTTCTATACGCAGTGCTTTATTTATTACATTGATGGCATTCCTGCTGCCCGAAGCGAGGTTTTGCAGTTCAACCGCAGCATTCTCTACCACATCCAGTTTCATCGTTGCGTTCTCATTGTGGTAGTTGAAGGAAATCATCTCTACTCGTTGACTGAACCCGCTAAGGATATCAAGTACATTTTCCCTGCATATGGGATTCGATATAGAGGGAACGCCATGGCACTCCGATCTCATGCAGTGAATATCGAGTGCATTGATTGTTCTTGATCGTGACATGACATTTGCAAGGTTGCTTTCAATTTGTTTCAATGTGTATTTACATGGCATTTTTTTCATCTCCATAGCATGGGGTCGAGGTCAAGTCAGGTTATGTCCCGGCGCCTTTTTCGATTATCAGAATAACTTTACCATTATCGGTTGTAATCTGGGTATTGAATCTTCCTTGTAGCCTTTCTCCGCCAACGAAATAATCATACATGAGATTGTAAACCGTTTTCTTTAACCAGTTATATAAGCTGGCAGCATCGGATATACTCTTTATGCTATCATGAACTTCAAGAACTGGCGTGATTTTATTCATTGATTCTGTTTTCATATAAACATCAAAATCATTATATGCAACATTTATCCCCAGCACTTCAAGCCACTGTTTCGTAGTTTTATTTTCATAAGTGCCTGTTGGCTGAGTTTTCCCATCATCCGGAGGCGGCTCTTCGGAGAACGCTATTGCAGCTTTCATTCCTTCTTCGCTGAATATTATAGCTTTGCCAATATCCTGAGCTTGCATACTTTTTTGAGTTATCTGGAATCCTTCCTGCATATCTGCCGAGAAGCCAATCAGCCCGGGCATAGCGAGCAGTAAAGCCAGGCCGGTAGTGATGATCATTACGCTGAACATCCCATCGATTGCAGCAACTGTACCGCGCTCATCCACAGGCACAGGCTAATCCCCCGGCTGTGGAGGGGTGAAACTGTCATAGCCTGCCTGGAGAGTCCATGACTGGAATCGCATATCTCCGCTGTTATTGACAATCATCGGTATTGTGCGCAGAATATAATGGGTATTCACAGTTAGATTATCATTCGGGCCGGTTGTTGTGATAAACGAAGTCGGTAGAACCATATTATCATAATTCGAGAAGTTTACTCCTGCAATCCCTGCTTTGCTGTTATTCGTAGAATTATCGGTACCGAAATATACAAGATATCGATTTCCAGATACAGGGTCATGGTATCCTCCCTGGTTATCCATAGCGATTGCTTGCGATAGAAGCTGAGTTTGGGTAATTTCATCCTGTGGTAAGTTCAAGTCAATGAAAAAAGTTGCCATCATCACTGCCCATAGCGATATAGCCAGGATAGTCAACATAGAACTGAACGAGCTTTCGATATTATCAAGCGCCATTGTTTCACGTCTCCCCTCCCGGGACTGGGACTGTAATTATAACCCCATCTGGTGTAGGAATAATGTTCACGTTAAACCTTGTCTCGTAGTTTCTTGAATCTATTGTGAAAGGCGCCATTTTTACATTTGTAATCATAGATGTTGTATCATAAATAGCATCGTTTTTATCAGTGATTGTCAGGGTTAAAAGATGATTTCCATCACTTACTATCGTATATCCTTTCCCTTCAAAGAGTCCTGCAATATAGTTCATATTGGCTGGCTGTTTGCTGGTGCCGACCATTTCAATTGCAAGTCTCGTTGCGCTGAATTCCCCTGCAAGACTCTGCTGGCTATCTGAACTGATTATTGATGTGGCTATAAATCCTGAGACACTTATCGTAATCACCATTAGACCGATTACTCCGATCTGACTCGTTGCAAATGAGACTGCGTCAGCCATTTTGACCACACGTTGTCTTTGTGAATGTTACTTTAATTGTCGCCCATGTTTTATCTCGTTTAGTTGTCATATCAAAACACTGTGACTCATCTTGAGATGTAGAGGGCACATCCCCGCCATCCTGGTATATTGTTAAATTGTTTGGGAATGTTTTTATAATATCTCCCGAATTCCCAAGAGGAGTAGTTATGTTTATTATGATATCAGTAGCTGTCTCCTGCCCAAGACTATTTTTCGTAAAAAGAGTTACCGATGTATTTTTCGGTAGCATCAGGTTATTATTTACAGAGACAAGTTTCCCGGCATAAACAAGCTGAACTTCATTTACTATACTATCCTGGAATGTTATAGCCTCGGATGTTTGAAATGCCGAAGTTATCATAGCCACCGTGGGCGCCCCGAGGACGGCTAGGGTCGATACAAAAAGACCTATTTTAAATAATTTTTCAACTGCAAACGTAATAGCCATAATTCCTCTTATATCCTGTTATTATTATCATTTGTTTATTTCAGGGTTTCGGTATGTTACGAATCAGCCGCTTTGCCGGGCTAAACCACGACCTCATGATGAAGTATAAGGGTATTTTTCTCTAAATAGCTATCGCATTATTTTTTAAGCATTAAATCAAGGACATGCTGAACACAACGATGATAAACATCAACGTGTAGGACTTTATTCATTGCATTATCGACTCCTGTCAGTTTGTTTATGTTAATATTAACATTAATTTGGCAAAGATTATATAGAGTAAAAAGCATAGAAGACTTCAAACATTATAAACGTTTTCGATTGAGTTTAAAAAAGAGGATATCCATGCAGCGAACAGCAGCAGCATCCATAGCAATAGCAATAATTGCCGGAATCTATTTACTGACTATTGTTGAGGGGGGAATGTTCAGGGATTATCATGGCTTGGATGTTGCTCAGAGAAAAGATATATTGCAGGCGATAGGAGCGCAGGCATCCGGCAGTGTAGATGTGCCCCGGTATTTAAGAACAATCGTTGTGCCCGCTGCAAAAACAGTAGTTGATATACATGGGTTAACGAATCCATGGAATATCACTAAAGAACAAATGGAGGGTGATTATTACAATGAATTACGTTCTATGCTTATTAATAATTACACTTTAATACTTGATTTTGATAAAAATACCAGCGATACAGCGAATAAAATGTACGTATCTCAAAAGAACCTATCGCTTACCAAGTTTAACTCTTCCACGGACAGGTTCGATTTATTACAGAACCGCACTACAATGTTTTATCCTCAGCGCATAAAAGATGTCCACGGGTATATGTTCACAGGTCAATATGAGGTAGGAATGCCGTGGGGGAATGAAAGCGTAAGGCAGTATAATTACAGTATCGGTATACCCAACAACATAGGAGAACTTGTGCCTGCTGCAAGGGAAGTATGGAACAGGAGTGTTGAGGACTGGTATAATATGAGCGAGATTCTTATCAGAGCAGAAGGCGGCTGGGAGATTGCTGCCGATTATCTCAATGAAACATACGACTCGACTGAATACTACAGGCCAGGGAATGGATTGGAAGCGGGCGCTTATCCTTCCGGCGATGTGGGATGGGATGAATCGACCGGATGGGATCATAACAGCATTGTTTTCTACGGATGGAAACAAGCAAGTGAACTATACCCGCAAAACCAGATGCCTGCAGATGTCCAAAACGATTCCGTTGAGATTTCAAACCGGATAGTTGCGCACACATCTAATTATGTCAATTTAACTTTCTCGCCGCCTGAATGGGGTGGGCCGAGTTATGGGAACTTTACGAATATAAACGGTGAAAGAAAAGAGATAATCGAATGGGGATTATCTGGAACTGCGATCGGAAGAGTAGTCGGCGGATATGATGAAGCGCTTAGCGGACTTAACAATACGATATAATAGATTTTTGCGTATTCAATTTTGTATAATATTAGCGATGCTTTTATTATCGAGTGCCGCCGATGCAGATTCAGTCTGGATTGAGAGTGGTCCATCAGGATGGTATAATCAAAATTATGCGACCTTTACATATAACAGCGGCGATACCGGTGATATTTATTATGTAACACTTGGAGATGTTTCTGATTTTACAACGAATAAAACTTATATTTTTACAGGCCTGATTGAAAAAACCTATACCTTTTCGGTAATGGCAAATAATGGTTCTGGGTGGGTAGGACCTGCTGAAAGAAGTTTCTCGGTTGATCTGACTCCTCCGACCGTTAGTATTACACAGGGGCCGGGCGCGTGGATAAATTTTCCTGATGCGCATTTTGAGTGGCTGGGATCTGATAGCAGAAGTGGTATTGCTGGTTATTATTATACATTAGACGGCGGAGGCGAGATTTATACAACGTCAACAAGCCAGACTTTTTCTTCGTTATCCGATGGGGCACATACATTCAGTGTCAGGGCAGTAGACAATGTTGATTTTTCAAGTGCGTACTCATCAATCAGTTTTTCAATAGATACCGTACCCCCTGGTATACCCATAGTTTCAGAGACACATTCAAATGGTTTACCAACTCCTGATCCGCCCTGGAGTGCACACGATTCGCCCTATTTCACATGGCCTGACGTGTCTGATACAGGCAGCGGTGTCGCTTATTATCAGGTGCGAGTAAACGACGGCGCATGGGAAACCGTGTCTTCGCCGTATCACCCGACAATGACGACGGGAAGTTATACTTTTGATTTTAGAGCAGTGGATGCAGCAGGGAATGCCGGTGATTATTATCGGCTGTACGTGAGAATTGACGCAAATGATCCTACAATATCTATTCCAAATGCACCGGCATATTCCATATCAGGCAATGTTACATATACTACCAATCCGGATGATATCGGTTCTGGTGTAAATAATGTTTATATGGAAATCGATGATGAAAACAATAATCTGGTATTTAGCGGATGGCTAGGCGTTTCTGGAACCTACACCTATGATTCAATGCTGCCGGGCATGAGTTACAAAGCAAGAGCATATGCTGTAGATAATGTGGGAAGAACAAGTGCATGGAGCGCATGGAGCGCTCTGACAATGTACGATCCATGGGATCCTATAGTTACCCAGCCAAACATAACAACACCCACTTATGGTAACGGCACGCCTTACTGGTTTGTTAATGCTTCTCAATCAAGCATCACATTCAATTTCAGTGCATCTGACCGGGGTTCTGGGGTTGATTATATACTCTTTGAACTGAGGAGTTCACCGGTCTCTGATTTACTATCTAGTCCAAATACAACGCTGGTGTTTAGCGGCAAAGCCAATGGAACATATACCATTACATCGCCGTTATCAGCTACAGCCTATATTTCCAGGGCAGAATCGTTTGATAAAGCAGGCAGAACAAGTGGGTGGAGCAATAACACTACTGTTATTTATGACAATGTTTTTCCAACTCTGATAGTGGATAATATAAGCAAATACATACAGGGTAATGTCATTGTAATAACCGGCAATGCCCGCGATGATGTTCCTATTTCCGGGAATCCGTATGTTTATGCTGAAATCAATGATAACGGAACTATTAGTTATGTGCCAGCAATTCCGGGTATAAATAATGCTTTTACAATACAAATAAACAACGTCATGGATTCAATCACTGTAAAAGTTATAGCAATCGATGCGGCTGGCAATGAAATTGAAAAAACACTTTCATTCTATAAAGATACAGAGCCGCCAATTATAACCGTGTTTTCTCCCGTAAATAATTCCTATAGCAGTGCAAAAACAATGGAACTGTACGGAATAGTATACGATAATTATGAATTGAATTACCTGTCCGTAAATGATCAGAACGCAACTCTCTCGGGTGCTAATTGGTGGGCTCCGGCAGATTTGAACTGGAACATAGATGTGGAACTATTTGAAGGAGAAAACACTTTTTATATTGAGGCAAGAGACGGAGCGGGCAATTTAGCCAGGACATCTATTAATATATATGTAGGGTATTCTCCACCTATACTTGAGATTCTATCTCCTGAAGAGGGAGCAGTGACTGATTATCCTTCAATAGCCATTACCGGGATTGCAAAGGATAATATTGGTGTAACAGGCGTATACGTAAACGGGAATCTTACCACAGGAATATTCGGGATCGGAGCTCAAACAGTGGATTGGTATTACAACGCTCCCCTATCAGTTGGTTCTAATTCTTTTACAGTTAAAGCTGTAGACACGATGAATAACACAGTTTCCAAAAACATAACTATTATAAGGCAGAGTGGAACTCCCTCTATACAGATAACGAATTTAATGATGGGTGACCGTGTGGGAACTGAATACATTAATGTGAACGGCACTGCTTATGATGCTGGTGGAGTATCGCATCTCAAGATTGATGTGACGCACATAATCCCAGGAGGCACGGGTGAACTAATCGGGAGTTATGCGCTGTATTCCTCCGATGCGTCCCGCAGCTTGTCATGGAGCCAGAATATTAAATTGGAACCAGGCATTAATATGATCGAAGCCCGGGTTTATGATATAGGTGGTCTGACAGCGTCAACCAGTTTATATGTCGTATACGCTGATGTCCCTGTTATCACGATTAACTCTCCTATAACGAGAGTAACCAAAACTTCGGCCACAGGCATCCTTGCATCGGGAACTGCTCAGACTAACGGGACAAACATAAAAAATATCTCTTTGAGAATTTATACCAGCGATGGAGTTACTGTAAACGATGCAGATATTGTCAGGCTGAGTAATACAAGCGTGCAGTGGAGTTATCCTATCGCAATGCCGAGGTTCGGAACGTTTGCAGTTGAACTCAGAGCATATATCGAAGACGGAGATTACTCGAAAAAAGAATTTATCATAAATAATATACCCGCTAATTTCACTGGCGAATATTCTTATGTTAAAACGCATGGGAAATATGCAATGTATAATGTAACGAGCAACAATACAATCGATTACTATAATTTCGTTAAAATGAGCCCGGATAACGGCACTACTCAGAACTATACCATGCATTATTATCCTGATTGGGGTGAAGGCTGGTGGAAGATAAAAGATAACCAGACATTGAGCCTGGGTGTTCAAGATAACAGCGGCGAAGTCGCCGGGTTGCCTGACTATTCATGGCCGGTGAAACAGCTGCTTGACTATAATCTGACGTGGGTAGCCCATGCGCGCTGGGATTACCAGGAAACTCCTCCTGATGAAGATGCCGAGAATATGATCGGCTGGTTTAAAGACAGACCTCCACCAAATTATCCTCCTTATGTGAATATTACTGTGCTTGCAGATCCAACAGATGCAAATCTCTCATGGTATACAGGCAACCTCACTCAGCACGGCTGGGTAAGAGTAAACCCTTCAATATGGGACTGGAACAGGTATTATGAACCTCAGTTCCCTGATCCTCTTAAACTCGACTGGACTCTTGATGGTCAGCCAGTTCCACCACAGGTTTATGTCGGGCAGAGCGCCAGCCACGATGAAGGAGATACAAGCCCCGATGCCCCCCCGGGAGTTTTCTGGATGCCCACTACAGGCACTCATACTGTCGGTCTAACCGTTACTGACAGCGGGCTTTCAGGGTTGAATGATATCCCCGGGACGATTGTTTATAACCCACTTTCAACTTCTGCAATCCAGACTGTTGATGTTTATAACGATCCGCCTGTTGTGAGTGGTATCGCCGTGACTAATATAGCCAATCTGACGAATTCATACAACGTAACCGCACTGCAGTATCTACATTTAAACGGTGAAATACCAAGAGCAGATCCATTATCAAAAAGCATTGAACCATGGGCATCCCAGCGCAACCCGGTACATATCGGAGATACTGTAAACATTAGCCTCAATGCAACCGATCCGAATATCGAGGATATGCAGTACAAGGATTATTTGCATTACAGGTATGTCTGGGGTGATGGATTTGACACTAACTGGCTCTATAGCACACCAACGCAGGATGAATTCATAACGAGCACGGAACTGCTGTGGAATGTAACAACTTTAGTCCCGAGGATGAATGTACAGGCGTCGAATAAAACACACAGGTACGTTGCATGGATGGGTACAAGCACGTTAATACTGAACCAGAACGTAAGTTTCACGGCGCAGGTCGGAGATCCTTATAATGCCGTTACAACTTATAACGATACAATCTTCGTATACGACAATCCGCCCAGACAGCCCATAATCGTATCTATGGATTCCATAAAGAGAAAAGCAGGTTTACCGTCAACTTCATTTATTGAACACCACCCTATAGTTTTCAGGGCAATTTCATACGATCCGGATAATCCGCATGGTGACCCAAATGGAGACACCGTATTGTATCAATATGATTGGGGTGACGGGACGAATAGTATCTGGTCTACATCCGGGAACGCATCAAAGGTATACACTCCCGATAGCTGGGATTATGAAGATACTTACGGGAAGTATGATATTTATTATGTAACGGTTACTGTAAAAGATACCTGGGGCCTTACAAACAGCAGCATTATAGAGATACGTGTATACAAGAACCTGCCGCCAAAAATAACTATCAATGGCGTACAATTTAACGGCATTAATTTAATACGTGCAAGTCCGCATTACTTCTGCGGATATGACTGCCAGAGTGCAGGCAGGTTCGGGTATTCTATATCTCCATCAATAATTAACGCTGCAATCGAAGACCCAGAAGGAGATGGTTTCACTGTAACATACGATTGGGGTATGAACGGGGTGGTTACCAGCACAAATCAGTACACGTTTGGATACGCTGTCTATAGATCTTATGATTCAGATCCGCCAGATTGGATTCTTAAATATGGTTACGGTTGGAACCTTGCATGGAATCAATACACGCCAGGTACTTACAATATAGTCGTTACGGCAACTGATGAATGGGGTGCCAGCAGCACTGCAAATACAACAGCTACAGCGTATCCTCCGATAAACACAGTTGCCAGTGCTTTATTCATACCTGATGGTGGCGATTACTCTCGTTACGATACTGGCGGTTTCTATACTGAGCTGTATTCGTGTGGCTATTCATGTTTCTATTACACAGGCTATGCTATAGACCATTATGGAGCAGCGGTTTCAGCTAGCGTTAGCGGGCCTTATTCTAATTCCTACTACTCCACTACCTGGTTTAATGTGGATGTAACTGATAATATGGGCGGCCATCATGGAGGCAGTATCATGGGTACTGATAAGAATGCAGTACGCGCTTATGTAGGTAGGATGCTGGGAATTCCGGTTTCGTGAGTGCTTAGACCGCTCAGCTTTAATTGGTAGGTATTCTTGTTAATATTAATATGAAATTAATGTGCTAACTCCGGTTATCGGGAACTTTGCCTGCCAAGAATAAGGTTTTTTGACTTTACTCTACAACTAAAACCGGGAGCTTTTCTTGCCCTTTTGAACTCAATTACCTGCCAATATTAACAACTCAAAAAATAAACATATACACATATCATTTCCGATGGAACTCTGTTATCTCACATGACATCTCAAAAAATAGATACATATATATGTGGTTTCCGATGGAACTTCAAGAAAGTTACCATGTTTTGAGCCTTTCTACAACTGAAACTGGGAGTTTAATTGTCCTTTTGACTTTGTTTTTCTATCAGTAAAGGGTCAATATATTCAAGCCTGTTAAGGAAATTTTTAACATAAATATTGTTCGTCCCATCATGGTTTTTTCCACTAATTTTTTTTATATTTGTTGTGTTTTATCCAATACTATAATGACCTAAAAAACACAATACAAAAACAAAGCGAAATCTATACATAGTTTTAGCGCATAGATACCACTGGATATTTCCTATATATCATTTTTTATTGCCGAAGGCTTTTTCCTGGAAGTTCCATCGGAAATCACATGTGTATGTGTGTTCCATGAGAAACCATTATAACCCCATACAATGTTTATGGAAATAGAAATTGAGGTATTGTGGTAAGTAAAAGAGAGTTCACAACTAACCCGAGTACGATATTTAAGTCTTACGACTCATTGAAAATGAGAAGCGACCTGATCACTCTCGAAGATATCCTTCACAGGGATGCCGAAATAGACAAGCTAATGTCCTGCCTTACAAGGACGATGGACAATATAGTGCCCGACAATGTATTCATCTACGGGCTTCCCGGGACTGGAAAGAGCACAGTAACGGAACTTGTGACATCGCGGCTGGAAAGAGATGCTGGGAGGAAGGGCATTCACGTCATGATGGCACATGTTAACTGCGAAGCGGCATGTACTGATGTGGGCATCCTGCGTAACATCATGGTCAGTATATGTCCTGAAGCCGTCCAGAAGAAGATACGGAACAGCTTTGATGCGTATTTTGCAATCTTCTGCGATGCAATCAGTAGGAGCGTTGGCGTACCTGTCATTATTCTCGATGAAATCGACAAACTCGACCACCCTGATGTTCTGAATATGTTCGCAAGGATCAGGGAAAACAAATTCACAGATAAAAACCTCTGTATCATAGGAGTAACCAACGACCTTAAGTTCCTTGATAGCCTTGACCCCAGAACCAAGAGCGCCATGGCAAGAAATGAAATCGTCTTCGGTCCATATAATGCCAACCAACTGCGAGACATATTATTGCAAAGATCTCGATTGGCCTTTCAGGATAACGTGCTCAGCGACACCACAATCCCAATAATTGCAGCCTTTGCGGCTCAGGAGCACGGCGACGCACGCAAAGCTATCAACCTGCTCAAGGTAAGTGGCGAGATAGCCGAAAGACTTGGAGCCTCGGTAATCGGGGAAGAACACGTTCGAGCAGCGAAGGCTCAGATAGAGATCGATACGGTAAAAGAAACGATAAAGACCTTTCCCACACAAATAAAACTCGTTCTCGCAAGCTGTTTGTTGCTTAACACGCCCAAACCACGCATAATTGAAACCCATGAAGTATACTTGCTGTACAAGAACCTGTGCAGCATCATCGGGCTCGAAATACTAACCCAGAGGAGGATCACCGATTATATATCAGACCTCGCAATGCTAGAGATCATAACTGCTCGTGTAGTCTCCAAGGGCCGGTATGGAAGAACAAAAAACGTATCGTTGAACATCCCTGCCGAACTTGCGCGCAGTACTATAATGGAAGATTCAAGACTATCCCCTATCATTAATATTGATGCCCGGGTGGTCATGAATGCTGTTAGTAACACCTACCCATTACAACATCTATGTGAAGAATGATATTGATATGAAATGGAAAGACCATCAACGGCTTATAAAAGTGGCAACGCGACTGCATAACGTTCCTCTATCCGTGTATAAAGGATTATTAGATGGCGTAATTTATCCTGATAAACTCAATACATGGTTGAAGAACCAGGGCAGACCAATGGAGCGGCACCATTATCATGACACAGCCAAAATCATGAAGTTAATTTGGCTAGCACGAAGGGAGTGGCTTAAAAACAATGAAAACGATGCAGGATTTTTGCTTGGACAAGCACTGCATTATATTCATGATAGTTATGTAAGCAAAGGGTTTTTAGGTTTATTCCATGAATCGAATGAGAACAAAATAAATACCATAATCATTAAAAACGATAGTTTATACTCGGGTATAAACGATTCGAAATGTGACCCTGCTTATATAGAAAAAATAATAGAATCGATAAAGTCACAAAATCCTGAAGATGCATTGAATGGTGCCACCTATGTTACGGCTTCATTAATCAAAGCAGTTTTCAATCGTGAAGCAGTATCTGTTGAATTAAAAGAAGAATTTGATTTAGCAAGAATAGAACACAAAAAGTATCTTAAAACCGGTATCGGCGCGGGAATCATAATATTGTTATTAGGTGCTATTTCCCATCTTTCATTCTATCAGTCTATACAAGTGATTTTATTTGCGCCTGTTCTCGGTTTTGTTATTGTTAAAATGGACCGTAAATATTATAAACTTGAAAAAAAGTTGAATTGGTTTATAATTGAATAGTCTTATTTTTTGCATCATCCAAGCGCTTTCCCCTCTACCGTTCTCTTTTACTACTGTCTCCGTTTAACCCTGTCCAGATGCATGGTGTGGGTTCAAAAAATAAAGTAAATTTAGTAAGGTATTCTTGTTAATATCAATATGAAATTTATGTGCTAACCCGGGTTTTCAGCCGCTTAAGCCCAATCATCAGCCTTTTCTATAGATGGTAATTTTTTCCCGGTATACCTTACGTTTATTTCTTCTACCTCTTCTATTCCATTGAATTTCGCTGCATAATCAAACACAGACCATGCATCGTCATCATTCAGATTCAGGCACTCTTTCAGTAATTTATGGATAGCTCTCGCATCAGCTTTTCCCGAAGAATCACGGTTATCTTTGATCAAATCTATTAACTTTTTTACTTTCGGTTCAAAATATACATGCGCCGCTATGGAATCGGGAACGTGCATATCATCGCCGACGGGAGTGCTGAACTCCGCTATGGGGCTTTTTTCCAGCTCTTCCAGGGATGAAAAGTAAACAATATCCACAGAGGCGCCGCTGCTCCAGAAGGTCATATCGCGGGAAAGCATATTTACAAAGAACCTGTGGATTTTTGTATCATTATGATTGACCAGAGATATGATTTCTAGCAGTGAATGCCCTTCAATTTCGATAGCATAAGGTATTCCACTTTTCTCATACCATGCAAATATACCGTTCATTTCAGCCAGTGGTTCGGTAATATATGCTGGGTTCCCTATTGCCACCGCGCCCGCCGCCGCAGCACCGCGCTTGGTATTCAGCACATGCTGGCTGATTGTTATCGAGGTGACTGATTTTCCATGAAACTCATGACTGGAAGCAAGCACAATACCAAGGGTAGCGATGTTTTTAGTATAGAATATTTTCATTACCCGTTCCCATGCGGTATTGTTCTTAGCAGACGGGTGCTTTGGTGGAATCATGTTCATTGAGTTTATCATTAGAAGTTCATAATATATAAATCTATTTTAAAAAATAATTTTCAGAAAAAGAAACTGTAATTGAAAAACCGCGGGAGATTTGAATAAAAAAAGAAAATCCGTAAATTATTTATGTGCGGGGAGTATTTAACTATTCGATGAAAATAAACTATCTGTTCATATTAGTTGTTGCTATAGCAATGTTATCAGGTTGTATCGGCGGCAAAGACAAAATCTACTCGGTTGAAGATGTTTACCAGAACCCGAATACCTTTCAAGATAATAAAGGAGGATGGAATACGATAAGCATCCAGGGTATTGTAGGCACGGACCCTGCATATGATGTCGCTCCAGGCAAGATGTATTATCTCGTGAATGCTACCGGAAACCTTCCGCCGAATGAAATAATTTATGTGAGCGCGGTTAATGGTATACCCAAAGCCGGCAGCAACGCAGTTGTTAAAGGCAAGATAGACCAGGTATTACAGGCTGGGAAACTAAAAATAGTAACGTTTATACCAGTCAATCAATGAATAAAAGATATGATATGAGGTGAATTAAAATGGTAGATCCGGTAACTATTGGAGCGACAGTATCGAAAGGGATCGAAGGGGTGGGAAGTGTAAGCGAAACAATCGCTAAAAGTGCCACCGAATCGCTGCAGAAATCGGCGGTTGTTAATCCTGGAATGGCTAATAATCCGTATTTTTATGCTGAAATCAGCGCTAATAAAGGCCTCGGCGGGCCTATGCCACAAGGAGGTGGAATGGGAGGCGCAGCTAATCCAGGGGGAAATGAAAATGTGCTTTGGAGGGGAGCCGGCACGCCAGAAGGAAAATTTGTAGGATCGGACAGACAAACACCAAGAACGTCAATACAAAAAATGGGTGATGCCTATAACGCGCGTAAAGCTGGTTTAAATAAAGTGCGTCTGGTTGTTCAGACTGAACGGACTTTAAATCATGCCGGAACTGATTTGATGGGGCAAGATGCTAAAAGATCTAATCCCGAAACCAATGTTAGAACACCGAGATGGCCATAGTGGCAGTTCTTATTGAGGTCAATGCAATTTCATTTTAAACAATTGAGATAAGGTGAGGTGATGTTTTATGCTTTTCGGAAAAAAAAGGGGCGCCCAAGCTTCAGAACAATCTTCGACTTCAAAGCTAAGCATTTTTAACCCGGAAAAAATAAAGATGATGGAGCAGCCATTGACAAAACGGTTTATAGTCGATGCTGCCGGTTCTGAAGTAATATACAGCAGCTCCAAAGACGCGTTTGTTCTTATCAAAGTTGGACGCGGATGCGTCATTCAGACAATTGATAGAATTGAGGCATTTATAGATTGGTATCGCGCTTTACCGGACAGCGGTGTTTTTTCAGCGATGTATAATCCGCTGTATCCGGAAGCAAACACGACCCGGATAAAAGATGGGCCTGAAGCAAGCCTGGGTGGGTTCATTTCATATGTTCTATCACCTGAAATAAAGACCATATTTCTCGGGACTGTAGTAAAACCCATAGTTTGCGACTTGAAAAATAAAAAAGAAACCGCCCGCATAATGGAAAACATGTGGATTGATGAAAAAAAACATGAAAAGAGTATTATTGAACTTAGAAGTAAAAAAAGAAGAATTTACACCTCCATAACCAGCCGTCTCGGCGGGTTGCAGGTTTCACCCAGTATGGTATATAATTCCGATACGGGAGTTGATGAGTTTGTTTTTATTAAGAGGAAACAAAGTATTATGCTGGGACCTTTTTTTGAGGAACCAACTAAAATATTGAACAAATATGCTTACCATGAATTAGAAAGCGGTGGAAAAAAAAGAATTAGAGCATACGGATTCCTGAATATAGGCAATTTAATGGGAAAGATGGGCAGAGGTTCAGGGGATATAACGAAAGGGTCTCCAATCGAGATATTGGTTCTGAAAAAAGAAACTATAGATATTGCTAAGAGCAGAAAAGATTTCGAAGAAATGGGAAGGGATACGAGACTTTCCAATGTATTAAAGGGTCTGGCTGGAACAGGGATATCATGTAGTTTAAACGTAATATGGGAACCTATCAATTTAAATGATTTTAAAGAAAGGCTGCACCGCGATGATAAGTATAGCCAGATGAAATCCAGGGACCGGCAGGTGACTGAATCGGATAATATGCAAATGGGTCCGAAGTACAGCGGGGTGAGCAGGACAATTGTTTCGCCGCTTCAGGATCAGGGATTCCTGGGGCAGACTTATCGGACGCAGTATCTATGGCGAGGATTGCAGCGCGGACTTTTCAATGCTAACGTGTTATTGGCTGTAGCAAGCGAAGGCGATACGTTCGAAGAGGCGACGCGCCAATTAGAAGTCAATCTTCATACTGCTGTTGGCGTGGTAAGGGGAAGTTTTGATACGGTTATGGTCGAGATTGTTGAACCTGAAGAGGCACTACAGGCTTTATATTTATTAACACCATCGAATTTCGAAAAAGAAGATGATGGGCTTGTGCACGATACTATTGTAAACAACGAGATACTCAGTATCTTTGGGCATTTACCGGACTTCCCTCTTCCAGCCGATATCGATATAATTAAATTCCCGGATCTTCAGGGAAGGCTTACCCGAAGGAACCTTGGGCTGGATAAAAGCAACCCGATTTATTTTGCCCGGGCCGTACAGGATTTCAAACATGTTTCAACAGTCGCCATAGATGCCATTAATGATCCCAGGCTGATAGGTGTTATCTGCGGTAAAATCGGATCGGGTAAAACTAACACCATGAAAAGAATATTAAAGGAAACACTGGACGGAGATGAACTCGGCCCCTTCAGCGACGTACTCATACTGGACAGGCATGGTGAATACCATAAGCTGTGTTCAGCAACAGACACGGAAGTATTTGTGGTTCCCCTATGGTCAAGCGAAGTGATATTCAAGATAAATGTACTTGAATCAGTTGAAGGCAGAAGCATCGGACAGGCTGTAGAAGACGCGGCTGCGCTGTTCAAGCATACGATGGTTCAGATCGGGCCTATTATGGAAAGCGTCTGTAGAGAAGCCCTGCACGATCTGTATAAAAAACACGGATGGACTGTAAACGAAATATATACAAGGGCAGATTCAAGAAGCATCCCAACTTGCCGTGATCTGCTCGACCACCTTAAGCATGGCAGGTATTGGGAAGAAAGAAAACGGGAAGGTATGAAAGCTGAAACGAGCCAGCGGTATAGGGAGGCAATGTACAGTCTTGTATCAAGATTAGAGAAGATCATGGCAGCGCAGGGAGAGAATATATTCTGCCCGGAGAATGGGCGCAGCACTGTTCCGCCGGCTGTTATGTTCAGTAAAAATGTTATAATTCAATTCATGTTTGGTAAATACAATCCCATAGATGATGACGCAAAAAACTTTGTGTCACTTATGTTTATACAGCATCTCTGGAATTACAGGCAGGTAAATGCAATTAAACTGCCTGATGATAAATACGATAGGAAAAAATATTATGGCATTAATCCTGATACGCAGCGCGAAATAATAAGAAAAGCAATGCAAAAGCATATGTGTGCAGCCTCTTTTAAGAACGGTATCGCAGCACAAGTTGATGATTTTATAGTTGAGATCAAGGACGGCACAGTGATTGGAAAGGGGACGATTGAATGTCAAGTTTCCAATGACAATAAAATTGATGCCAAGGAATTTGGTGAAGGGTTTACTGTTTCGGCTTTCCAGCTTAAAATTAAAGAAGAAGATAAATTGAGTTCGAGTAAAAACAGCCCGTTGGATGAATTACCGCAGACGCAGAATAGTAACCCGGCTTCAACTGAAATGGTTGAGGTCACATGCACATCTTCAGTAGAACGTTTAATCGGCGCACCTATGAAAATTCATACTCTTGTTATAGAAGAAGCACATAATATTGCGCAGGATAGGAGCGACGAGTTCAGCAATTCAATATCATTAATATCTCAAATTTTATCCGAGATCAGGAAATTCGGAGAAGGTATATGGATAATTGACCAGCTGCCGGAGTTGTTGGACGAACGGGTTCTGAAGCTTGCTAATAATTTGATAGTGCATAAAACCGATGAGGATTACGCCGTGGCAAAACTTGCAGCGACTCTTGGAATACTGGAAGAGCCGCAAATGTATGAGTTTCTTAAAGTGCTTTCCCCGGGAATGGCATTACTGAAACTTAACAGCAGTCAGGCGGCATATCCAATAGAAGTCTGTTATCCAAGGCTCAAAAGACCTGAATTAACTGAACAGGAAATAATAGACCTAGGCAAAAGATTCAGGGATATTTGTCGGGAAGATGAAAAAAATTTCAAGATTCCTGTATTTCAGATGGACCAGCAGGTATACGATTCAAAGGATATGCGGGAAAGAAGTTTCAAATCTATTTTATCATATGCTGTAAATGCAGATATCAAAATATCTAATCCGAAGTTTGCGTTATTGAGTATTGCTGCTCATAATGAATATTTTGCATCGCCAAAAACAAAAAGTGAATTGCTTATGGAATATAAGAAGCTGTGGGGAAGAGATTTTGATGAGATGCAGATGAATGAACTTATGGAAATGGGGCTTCTTATAGAAAATACAGAGAAAACGACAGACAGCAACGATGAAAAAAAGAATGATACTGTATATGTTTTGACCGATAAAGGAAAACAGGCAATTGCAAGTTCTGTGTATTTATTTTCGGCGCTTCTATATCATTACTATGATAAAAAACGAGAAGCTGAAGTAGAAACAGAAGCCGGAGTAAAAGCAGAAGTAGAACCAAAAACCGATACCTCAACTGCAGTTAATGTTGAAATTAAACCAGGCGAGGAAGACGCCGAACTCATTTTTACCAATCTAATTGGAAATGTATCGGGTAAGAGCAAGAATGATAACCTGAGTAAAAATAAGATTAAGTCTGAGAGCAATCAACAGAGTAAAAAAGAATGCCAGTTATCTCATCAGCCTCCGTTCGCATTCATAGTTACATGCTCAAAAACCATTGGGGTTCTCTCAAAAATCGATGCATTGGATACAGTAATAGACAGGCTGCGGAATAAGAGCATGGATGAAGTGATCATAATAAACGAGGGCGAAATGGTCAAAAGCATGAATCTTCATGACTTAAAAATACCAGGACTTCGGGTTTTAAGTAAAACCGAACTTATTGATTTGGTTGAGATGGAAAAATTATGAGCTTAGGCTACGTGGATTATTTTTTCATTTTCATTTTTATTGCAAATATCATTTTATATAGCTGGATGCATTATAGAAAAAGTTCAGGAACTGCTATGGCCAGTTTAAAATATGCGGGGAGAACCGCTCTAATCACCCAGATTGTATTTATTGTTTTTTTTGCGATTGTAATTTTAGGTATACTTAGTATAATAGTGGGGATATTATAAATATGATTGTAAACATGAACCGAATATCCGGCATTCCATTATTTTTATTTTTTATCCTGCTTTTTGCCTCTGTTTTGGTTTTGAGCACAATAGCAGGTGCTGATCCGAATAGCTGTAATGGATGCGGGTGGGTTCAACTCGGAACGCTTAATTTTGAAAAAACCGCCACAATACAATTACAGAATTATATTTTCAAAGCCGTAGATTATGATGGCCGGGGCTCTGCTGCCGTGTCTTTTTACAATACAAGCACGCTCGGCGATATCCAGAAAATAGTCGTAACCGAAGGCGAATATAACGAAGAAGGAGACCTGACATTTTACGGCTCGCAAATAACGAACACCAATGATATCCTGAATGGAACTGCTGTTTTTGGGGAATGGCCGTGTTGCGCCAGAGCAAGTATAGATGTCTGGAAAAAAGTAATGGTAGAACCCGTTGTAAATCCTCCCACAGTTACTTTTACACTTTCGGAAAATACTTTCATGTTTGGGGATAAGATCGGATACACTATCCATGTAAATGCAAATAACAGCAACGTGAGAAACTTAAAAATCGTTATGGATCCCAAAGGTTTGGAACTGGTTAAAGGTGAAACTAACATATACTATGATAAAATTTATGGAGACATTTCTTCAACATACGAGGGGATTTTAAGAGTACCCATGATATCTGTGGATACCTATAAGCCGCGTGTGGGATGGTCATATACTGATAGTAACGGCAGCAGAGTTGAGGGAATTATAGAGGCGGTAGTAACTATGCAATCACCAATCCAAATATCTAAAGATTATCCGCAAATGGTATGCACAGGGCAGGATGCTGTTTTTACAATAAGTTTGATAAATACACAAAATGTCCCCGTCAACGTACAATTAAAAGATGCATTACCATTTGGGTTCATTTTAAGTGATAATGCATCGATGTCAATGCTTGAGAAGAAGTATGAATTGAACCCGGGGCAGACAGAGAGTATCACTTATACCGCCGCATCAAAAACAATCGGAATAGCACAGGTACCGGCAGCAAAAGCAGTATGGACTCTGGGCAGTTTAGAGGGGACTGTTGAAGCTGAAAACAGCAGTAGGATAGAAGTTAACGGGCCTCTCATTCATGTCGATAAAAATGTAACTCTTATAAACGATACGGCTGGTACTGATTTCAAAAAATTCAATAAAACAATCAATATCCAGAACTGGGGCAATGATCCGGCATATGTCGAAATAAAAGATCTCATTCCAGCAGGCGCTAAAATATTGAAAGGTAACACGACATATAAGGGCACGATTGAAATTAATGGTACCAGGCGAATAAGTTATGAGATGTTGTTTAGCAATACCAGCATCACAAATTTAACACAGCTCGATCCGGATGTAAGAATCTTCGTAAGGAGGGGGGATGATCATAATACATATTCAAATTCGTATATTATTATCAGGCAGCGTGACAGTTCGGGACCTGCAACACAGAAGCAGCCAGAAACTATCGAATCAAATGCAAATCGCAGCTCACCTATTATTTGGCCTGACTACACCGACATTAACCTCACCGACCAGAACTCTACCGGGCTGAAGGATGCCAGTGACTTGAACTCTTCTGAACCTCCATCTCTAATAACTGAAATAAACAATCAATCTATTATCAGCAAAATTCTCCTTTTCCTCAAATCAAAGTTATAAATTGAATGTTGCAGGATCAGTTTTGACAGAATTGGATAAATCACTTGACAAAATCTGAATATTGTCAAATTCATTTATACTGCTGCTTGTTTGACAACCAGATATCAGGACATTAAAATATCAACGAAACCCTTATTTAGATGAAAATGCATTTCAATATAGCAAAATGGTAATTCAAGAATATGGTTCTGTGGCTCTAGATAACTCCATAAAACAGATACTCCTGCTGGTATTAATCGCAGCAGTACTTTGGCCAATTGCACAGATGTTAGGATGGCTAAAGGGTCTGGTGGTTGGAGCTTTTGACTCACTGATAAATGGCGCAAATGGAGTGAAAAATAATGTACTATCGCTCGTTGGACTGGGAACCAAATAATGCAGATGATTTTGGTTCGGTTAGCCTGGAGAATATAGTTTCATCCATCAGCACCCTTTTATTTATCGCGATCATTTTTGAGCTGGTCAGTAATTTGATTAAATATTTCGGAGGCGGTTTGATGAACGCAGCAAAATCAATATGGAATTCTTTTACCGCATCCTCAGCAGCACTACCGATGTTAGGGGTTATCAATATGGACTTCTTTATCACGCTTTGGGAAAAAAAGATGCGGCATGATGGTGCACCTAATGACTTTAGATAATTTCGGATCCGTATCCCTGGAAACCGCCGCCTCAACGGCTGGAACGATATTCTTCTGGGCACTTATAATACAGCTAATAGGAAATTTATTTAAGTATATCCTGGGCGGTATAAAAGGAACGGCGTCTTCTATTTGGAATAGTATTGTTAAGAGTTTCAGCACTGTCCTGCAATGGGGGTCGGCTACATGATTAGCGATGAAGGCAGTATAACGATAGAAACAGTTTTTGACAGTCTTCTAAGACTGGGGCTGGTAATGCAGCTGGTTGTGCTTACTGTGAGCATTATGTTAACGATACTGATATCATTTCTAATCAATATCGGATTCGGCGCAGTGCTTTCAAAAGGATTAGGTCTATTAGGGCCTGGGGTAGGGGGAGGTGCTGGAAAGGTACTGACAACAACGGCTGCTGCAAGTGCACTCATTAGCGGGACGAATGATGCCCAGATGACAAATGCCACCCAGGATTGGATACAGGGGGCAATGAAATGGAAGCCGTGAAATTAAGGAAGGGATGAATATGATTAATGACAACAGGGGCTCCATTTCGATTGAGGCTACTGTAGATACTGCCGCGCGTGTATTTCTTTCTGTGAGTTTTCTCGCTATGGTATTCGCGCTTCAGAGAAGTATCATTATACAGGGCGCAAACATATACGCTGCGCTGGCAGCGTTTTTAGGAAAAATAATAGGAGCGATCATCACGATATGAAAATAGAAAAAACAGCCGACAATTTCGAATTTGATTTCGGCTCGGTATCAATGGAATCTATCATGGATACACTAACCCGCGTGTATTTGGGAATAACCGTCCTATCACTGGCTGCCCAGGTAGCTTTTCCTTTTTATAATCATTTGAAAGGCAACAGAGACACCGCTACACAATCAGTTAAGAATTTTACAACAACATATCTTACTGATGTATGTTTTAATGAATCGCACAACGGAGCTCCTGAGTATGGAACGTGCTCCACACCCATCAAACCTATCACCTGAGTTCAACCTCCAAATATTTAACTTAGCTTCATGTTAATATTAACAAGAAGTAAAATATTTGGTAAAGTATTTATTAAGGCAAAAATAATATGTGTTCAGTAATTAAATACACGCGACTTGCATATTGCAGGCGAAGTGAAAAAGCAATGGTAATAGAAGAAGAGACGGGACGTATCAAGGAATGCGGAAGTGTATCCATGGAAAGCGTTATGGATACAGTTACAAGAGTGTTTCTTGGTATATCCTTATTGGGAATGACCTTCTCTATAATGAGCGGCACTGTCTCTAATATCCATCAGATTGTGGATGCTCTATTCATGTTTATCCGAGGGTCGCTATCTTTCATACCCGGTATAAATGATATATACTTCAAATAATCATACCAGGTATGGGAGGCACGTACTTCCCTGATAAAAACCAAAAAAAAGAAAAATAAACGGAGGTGAAAATTGATGATAGGAGACTTCGTGATAAAAGCGAAAAACTGGTTGAGACACCAAAAACCGGAAAGCGATGAACTTCAACAGAACTCGGGCAGCGATGACCAGGAACATGGCAGCGTATCCATGGAAAGCGTTATGGATACTGTTACCAGGGTTCTTGCCAGCGTAGCCGTTCTGGGCGCTGTGTTTGGATTGCTGGTAACCGCATATACGGGCATCGGCACTAACGTGAAAACCGTGCAAACATCCGGTGCTACAGCCGTTAGTAAAGTCACTAACCAAATCGACAACACGAATTTCACAACTCCTTAGAGTTAAATCCCTCATAAAAAGTTCAACTGAACTGAACCATATGAGGGGGTTTTTCAATCAAAAGGAATCCAAAAAAGTACTCAGTCGAAGAACCCGGAACAAGAATACAAGCAGGAGGTGGTCTAAACACAATATGCCCTATACTCAGCTAACGTTTAACCAAAAAATAACAGACTTTGGAAGCGTGTCCATGGAAACGGTCATGGACACCACTACAAGGGTTTTTGCCAGCGTAACAGTCTTAGGTACTGTTTTCGGGCTTCTTCAAAACACCTACAAAGGAATTGGAGCAAATATATTATCTCTCCAAACTGCAGGTGACACTGCGATTCAAAAAGCGACCGACTACATCAACGGGAAACCTTAAAAGAATTTAAGTTAAATTAAATGTAAAAATATTAATTTCAATTTCTATTTTCCGCTTTAAAGTTGTTATCTCACATTCGAGTTCGTGATATTGGTCGGTTTCTTTTGGTTCCGGATAATATATTTTTATTAAACGAATATCGTATTCTAACCTGCGTATGATTTCATAGGCTTCGCTATAATTCCCATCATCTATTAGGTGCTTTATCTCAACAATGCTTTTAAACACGTTAAAAAGTATAATATTTCTAGCGGCACTGGCTGATTTTTTATCTATTAATTCAGACAATCCCATAGACATAGGTATATTTTTCTTATTTCGGCTGGATACATATATGGGTAGATGTTTTAGACCGAATCCAGGCCCGGGCAGATAAACGACTTTCCCATTTTCATGCAGGTGTGCAGGCATTATTAAGAGATCTTCAAGTAGTGTATTCAGGAGAACTGGGTCGATTCTATCTCTCTCTAAATCAATCAGACCGTCCGTCATAAGAAGGTTTAGAACACTTTTTTTATCTTCGATAGCGAATGATTGCTGTATATCTGGTTCCATATCAAATCTCTTTTAATTCAATTTAATTTAATTAGTTGGCAGTTAGTTTTAACCATATCCAATGCTGGTTTAATACACCACAACCTTTTTAAATATTGTGGTATTATAAACATCCTGTAATATGTTGAATATGTTGAGTTTACTAGCATGGATTATCGCGATATTGGTTATGGTTTATCAAACCATGCTTGATTTTAAAACCGGTCTGCTTAATCGAAGAGTTACACATGTGGGTATAGCTGCAACAGGAATAATATTAGCAGTTATGAAAAGCATCGCGAATTCAAACTTTGCGCCTGTAGTACTTTCACTTATAACAGGGATTACAGCATATTATTTTTTCAAATACACCATTTACAGGACCGGCTTGATTGGAGGAGGCGACGTGCGTGTAATGTATTCGCTTGGATTTATGTTTCCATCGCTTGCGGATGTGCCTTATCTGATTAATAACACACAGCTGTTCGGAGTAAAAGAAACATGGCCGTATCTTAGCCTGTATTTCAACCTGATGATAATAGGAGGGTTTTTGGTTATATTCGAGATTTTCTATGATTGCTATAAAGGAGGGTTGATTACCAGCAGAAACAAGAATTTCAAGTATTTTGTGGGTTCAATAACATCTTTTATAGGAATGATTATCTTTTCGGCATCACCGAGCGGGCTTGGGCGTACACTTGCCATCATAGGTTCATTTGTATTAGGTCTACTTTTTCTCAAACGTTTAGCTGTGAATATATTGCGGAAAAAAGTTAAATTCCAGGACTTACCGGCATTAAAACACCAAACCATCCCATCACAGTGTATAATCGAGGAAAAGGAATCGGGAAGTATACAAATAAAAGTCATGGATGATGTGGAAATTAAAAAAATGAAAAAAGATAAGAAACCGTTTAAGGTAATAGCTGAAAGAAATACTGTGATTCCCATGGATATTATTTGCAACCTTGCACTGCGCGCGCCAGAAACCGAGATTGAAATACAGACAGCAAAGCCAAGGACAGTATATCTTCTTATCATGGTCGTTATGCTTCCGTTCGGTGATTTATACACGATTATAACTAAAATGATAATGGGGTGACCAACAAAAAATGAAAATTCTTTTTTCATCTTTAAGCGGGGGAACGGGAAAAACCGTTCTGGCATACAATATGGCGCGGCGCTTTTCGAAATCATTATTGATTGATCTGACTTCAAACAGGCACATGTCAGTGATTTTTAATACTCCTATGGAAGGTTCAGGCTATCAGACATTCCAGGCAGGGCATAAGAACCTTGACGAATTACTCGTTAAAAGCGATAATATTTCTTTCCTGCCCAAAGGTGCGGAAGGGGAGATAAAAAACGAATCCTTAAAAGAAATCTTAAATATGGACGGCGGCTACGATGCGATCCTCGTTGACTTTCAAGCTGAAAATACTCAAAATATTTTAGCGATATGTCCCTTTTTCGATATTATAATAGTGCCGATGCGATGTGATGTTTCTGTTAAAGCAGAAGTATGGCTGTTAAGTAAATTAAAAGAAGCCGGCGTACCAATACATATTGTTCCGGTAATTTTAAGGAATAAAGCACTGGATGCAAAAATAAGCACTGCTGTAAGAGTAGATGAACAGAAAATACGCAAAAACCTTCCTGTTAATGCTAATTCGGTCTTTACAGTGGAATACGAGCCCGAAGTCCATGATAAAACATGGCAGAATCAGGCAGTGGAAGGAAAGTATGCTAAGGTTATATCGATAATGATGCGATACTTCGCTGAATTGAAAAAAGATGTTAAAATTAAGAATTAATCAGGAAAACAATCCAACTCATCCCACTTAATGTGGGTTGATCAAATATCAAAAATCAAAACTAAAATAAGAGGTGAAATTAAATGGTAAATATAGCAGAAAAGCTGACGAGTGTCGCGAATGTAAAAGAACAGATATTATATTCTCTTCTTTATGTGCTCGCGGGAATAGGTATGGTAGTGATGGGCGCTCCCGAGTATGTAGCAGTTTTACTCATTTTCGGCACCGCATTGTACAACATCTCGAAGTTCGGAAAGGCCAGAGAATGGTTTGAGGAAAATAGTAAGACAGACTGGACGATCGGAATCGGTTATCTGGTTTTTGTAGGCTCCGGAGTTATAGTAGGATTTCTCTACACATTCCGCATAATCTGAAGATAGAATAAACAGCATACCATGGGCGAAGTATATGTATAAAGATCTCATAGAAGAATTCACAAGTCCCGAAGACGTCTATCTGCATAACAGGTGGGCCCCCATCACTCCAATGATAATATTCGGGATTTTATATCTCTTAGCCTGGGAGGTAAAAATAGAAATAAATATTTTTTATTTCCTGATGATCTATGCAACTGCAAGTTACTCAGCATGGACATGGGGAAAAACGATAAAGACACAAAAGGAAATCACGGGATAAAAAAAACAAAATGAACCTGCCTTTGGCTTTAGAGAATAGAATAGAACGCTTGATTCAACTAAAATAAAATAAAGAAAATAGTAAAAGGAGAATTTATATGCAGCAAGTTATTGAGCAACAAGTCGTCAAAGGAATTGACCTGTTAAGAGAGTACTACATTCAACACAAAACTATTATTGATGCCCTTGCACAGGATGATGAAATGTTCAGAGCAGTGAGAGAAATAAGCGAAATCAAAAACGAAAGTGAAATTAATTTTCAACCATGATTAAAAGAGTTGTTATAGTAGCGATAGGACTTCTGCTTATACTCGCCCTGTCTGGATGTACGGGACCTGCTGGAACCGGGGGGACGCCTGACCTGCTGGGTACAGGAGGGACTGATACACCGGCGGCACCTCAATATTACCTTAACGCTGTCAACATGGGGAAACTTATACAGAGCAAATATATGACGACTCCAGATAACAGCATTATTTATGGCAGATATGCGCCGTATACAAAGATTGAAAGTGTCGAAGTGCGCGGGTATGAGGACGTTGATGTTCCTCTATGGATAGGGCCAACACTCAGACAGGTATACGGCCTGGATAAATTTGTGGTGGCTGATATTGCTGGAAAATATGTTACTGTGCAAAACAGTACAACCGATATTAAAGCAAAAGCATGGATTCTTGAGTTCGGCAGTAATGCACAGGCAACATCTGCGTATGCTACGATAGACCAGACTGATGTAGCTCTTCTATATCATGCCGATGCTAAACGAGAGTTAGTGTTCAGCAAAGGCGCGGCTCAAATACTTTCCAGTGCTCTGAGTCAAAATCCTGCAGATGATCTGAATCAGAGATTCTTAGCTTCGAACACGCTGAGAGATACTGATATACCATACATGAGAAAAGAACTTGCTGATACATACACGACCCTGAAAAAAGCGTATGGAACAGATACTAGCAAGACAAGCACCACAGAAATACCCGGTTCAACCCTCAGATATAATCTCATCAATAATCTGTATATAGTGAGCTTCACGCAACAAAATCTCGTGGTAATAGTGGCCGGATTTGTAGATAACGAGCAGGCTGAAAAACCTATTGTGGGAACAGCAGGCAGGATAAATGACCTCGTATATCAGCAGGTTTTGATATATAATGCTGTTAAAGAAGCCGCCGTCACGCCAGGAGCGACTCCATGAGTGTAGAGCTGGTCGAAGTTGAAAAAAGAATAACAGCTCACAGGAGATGGATTGAGGGGCATGTGACTAAAATAACCAAATATTATAATCAAATTCTTATATTGCGAGGGCAAGGAAATTGAGGGATGAAGTATATTCCAGTATAGGTTATGGTATTGGAGTGCTCGTTGCATTATATGCGGTTGGCAGTCCATTTTTAGGACCGGGATTCGGATACCATTGGATTCTGGGACTTACATTGATAGTTAGTTTATGGTTATTTTCCTGCTGGCCAAACTATGGACAGTATGTCCAATTTTCAATTAACAGCATTTCGAGTTTTCCTATCAGTATCATCATGTCAAAAGAGAATGAAGATACAAGAGCGCAGAGTTTATTTATGGCTCCTATTTTTGCTACTGTCCTGGCTACATTCTGGCTTCCGGTTGTTTATGTGTTCGCTTTATTGGTTGAATACTTAAATCCAATTCCTTTACTGGCAAAATATATTCCATACGTTTTCATCCCTGTTGAAAATTATACACAAAGCATGGGTTCAAGCATATTTTTAGATATTTTTTCGTTCCGGGTAAACGGCATATATGCGGTTATGGTTGTTTTTTATGCCGGGATTTTTTTAGGGACGTATCTTTATATCCTGCTATCACAGATTGCATATTTTGACCGAAAACTATTCTGGCCTTTATCCAATAGATTTTTTCCGAGTTTTGAATGGATTCCGGCTGTCAGCACAAGAGAAGCCCTTTACGCTGAAATGATATGGCTTGTATTTTCCATCATGCTGCTGGCAAGCATCATTCTTACTGTTTTTAGTATCGTAGTTGGTGACATTAATGGATATGTATCGAGATTTACGACTAGCAATTTTATATAGATATTTCAAGTACGGGTGATACATTTGAATGGAAAAGAGACAGAGGGAAAAAGCGCATCAGAATCATCACTTCTGTTTGAGATTCAAAAAATAGAGAGAAAAACAGCAGAGCTTGAGGAGATTCTAAATAAGATTTATGCCGCCCTTGATATTCAGTTGGGCAGCGATGAAGTTAAACACATACTCGAACTGAAAGGGGCACTGGACGAAAGCATGGGATGGGTAAATGATATAAGGAAAACGAACGGGGATTTATTCCAATCCATGCAGAATATAAAAGAGAAGATATCCCTGCTCGAATCGGTTAATCGGGAAAATGAAGAAAATATAATAACTCTGCGCAGTTATATTCTTAATACGGGGCCAACGGTGTACGATCTTGTTGGATTAATAGGCGCATTTGCACTAATAACGACATCGATACTTATCTACATGGACAAATGGCAGATTGTCAGGGCATGGTATTATCCGTTGATATTTGGTATTTTACTTGCGGTTGCGGCGGGTTCCACTCTGCTTGGCCAGCGAAAGATAAAAAAACGCTTATTCAGCGTCAGCGCCGCGAGAGGCGATAAGTAATGTGGTTAGGGCTCTTGAAATCTAAGCATGAGGCGCCGCCGTCATCAGAAAGCGGCGCGAACAGCGCGGAAATTAAAAAAAATAATGAAGACGGATTTGGTTTTTTCGCTGCATTAATATCCCCTCTGATAACCGACACCAAGGAAAAGAATATCGAGGCAAGAACAATTAAAGTAAAGCAAAAAGGAGATGCGCAGGTCATAATCCTGGATACCCCGCTTGAAGCCGAAGACGCATTTGATAGAATATTATCTTTTCTTGGGAACCGGCTTGACCCAACAACGGTCGGAAAAGATATTCTTGCAATTGATACTTTAGTTGAGAGAATCTTCGTAAGAAAACCACTATCCGAACCCATAGAATATCCTATTTTTGATGAAAGTGGAAAAACATGCCAGACTGCAATTCTGAAAAATCCGGTGGTTATTGTTGCCAGGAAAGGGTTGAGAGCGCTTACCAAAAACGAAGAAACAAAACCAGCAGATAAAATGTATATTCCTATCAGGATGGAGATGTCAAAAGAACTGAAAGATAAGCTGGTTAATAGTTTATACACGCACACGGCTGTGAAACTTCTTACAAAAGCAGGTGTAATAAAACATATCGGCATTAATCCTGATACAAGGTTAATGGAGATGGTTATTTCGCAGCTTGTATCGGGCTATCCATCTCCGGATATTCATGATATCAAAGCCGGGGAGATGATCTATATCTGGCTGGAAGTTATGGACAGGAAATACTACAATAAAATCTTAACCCAGATATATGAAATTATCAATGATTTTGCTCTTACAGAAATGAAAAGTGATAGCGGTGATTTCGAACTTCAGATCGAGATAAAACCTGCCGTATTCATGACCAGAATGGGAATAGGCGGAGAGCTGTGCAGCCAGGTCATGCTCAACGGCACAGGATGCTTGTTTACATCTCTTCAGGGAATAACTAAAGTTATGCTTCCTCCTGGAAGAATGAGTGAAATCGCCAGTATGGGCATCGCATTAAAACCAAATTCGGATACGTGATAAAAATATGGTTCTCAGCAGCACGATGGATTATCTAAAATGGATCGATGAAAAGACAAACCCTGGGATGTCATGGTTACTCAACAGTATAGAGACCAATAGAAAAATAAATCCCAAAATTCCAGAAATGACTATTGCAAGAGACATTGCTGCCCGCAGTTCCATTGGATGCGGACTGGTGCGAAGAGTTGGAAATGCAAACACAAATGATGTTATTTTAACGATATCAGAAGCGAATAAACGCTTCAGGGATGCTGCATGGCAGAACCACAACCAGCACCGCATCCGCAATAATAAAAACGCCATTCGCAGCATTGAAATTCACGGCATTATAACCGACGTCAGCGGATTTATGATTATCAGCAGGTGCGGGAATTGTGGGCGGGAGATGAATACAACTAAAAACATCTGCAGTAGATGCGGCGGTGAGGCGACAACCAGATTAATGGTATTCGGTGAAATTTCCGATTATACTGACGCGATGCCTTTCATTGGAGAGGACAGGGTGGCTGAAATAATACTGGCTGCCCATCCATCACAAATTGCCGGGAGCATCAATAATATTCAGCGCGGGTTCTTGTTCACATTCAAACACCATTTTAAAGACATTTATATATCCGCATCCGCATCCGTATCCGCTAATCCAATATCATTACTCAGAAGCGTTGTAAATCCCGATTATGCCAGGGCTTTGATCGGACTGCCCATACATGCAGCCGGAAATATCGAGCAGATGAATGGACTAAAGGTCATGAAGTTATTCTGGTTTGAGACTGTAACCTATCGGGAAGAAATTGCCGTTATTAGCAAACAGGAGGAAGTATTACGGGAAGCAAAAAATCCTTTAATAATGAGAAGATTGGAATGCCTGAAAAAAATGTGATAAAGATACGTAAAAACTGGAGGAAAGAAGATGTACGATTCCGATACAGCCGATACTGAAACTGAGTTCTCACCGGCTTTATTGGGTGAGATAGGAGAATTCGTAGCGACTCCCTATGGAACATACGGGAAAGGAGAGAGACTGCTTCGCGGTGTAATCATGTTTGGCACAGCATCTCCAAACGGAAAGAATAAGAAAAGTTTCGTGCTGGACGACATGACAGGTACTGCAGTCATTGAAATGGAAACCCATGAAGAAATGCCGGAAATCCCATCTACGGTATTAGTAATTGGAACACTTGAACGGAGGGACGGCATAAATAATGTAAAAGCAAAGCATGCGAAGCAAATCCCAATAAATGATGCAAAAATCGTTGGTACATGGCACACATTAAAAGTAATAGAATCAATGCACTCAGACGCTAAAGCTGCCTCAAGAGCTTCAGAACTCCTGAAAAAAAGCTCATTTTTATCGCTCATCCGCAGGTCTCAGCTAACTTCAAACCAGGTTTCGCTTCGCCATGTGCTTTTTGCAATGAATAATATTCAATTTAATGCTGCGGCGCAGATTGAGAAAAAAGAGGACGGGTGAGTTAAAAGTGTGAGCGATGAAACCGATTTCCATAAACTGAAAACCATAATGGCGGTTTTGAAAGAAAAACATCCTGACAGAATAAGCTGGATGAATCGCAGCGCGAAGCGTTTATCAGACGTGAAAGTTATAAACAATAATGAAAGCTGGTTGGTTAAAGGAATACCTCCAAAAGATACACAGCCGTGGTACATCATTAGATGTATCGAAGGGGGATTTACATGTTCATGTTATCATCATAATTTTGGGAAAATGCGTGAGCTGCGGATGTGCACGCATACCGGCGCTGTTCTTCTTTTTAGATATTTAAAAACCGGGGATAATAATGAATTAATTAAAGGAATTGAGCAGAGTGAGAAACTGCTTAAGCGTGTTCATTTTCGAAGAGTTGCTGCAAGAGCAGTAGCAGAGAAGTTCAGGAGATCAGGAAAAACCATAATGGAATCTATGGGCTTGGTTCCTGATGTACAATATTCTGATGAGAGTGTGTGGAAAGTAAGAGGGTTTACAGTAAGGATGATTGAAGGAAAATATATTTGCATCGGGCCTTCAGGCATGGATCAGTTCCCGTGCGTCCATACATTTGCTGTCATGATATCGAGAAAGGAAAAAAACTTTGCAGCAACAATCTGAAGTACCTATATCTTCACCTGATAACCAATTTTGCAGTTTAGTACTAAATGAGCTGCCTAATCACGATCACCGCAATTCTTATATCTCAGGAGTTTCATAATAAAAGATTGCAGGTCTGAACAACCTGTAAAATGTGTTCCGAAACGAACATGTTTTCTTTAACAATCCTGCGGGGCATGTCCCTGCAGGCTCCAATTCATTTTAATACGAATTATCAATTTTTTTTAAGCGAAATGTATTTATCTTTTAAGAATAATTCTATTATTGTTCATTATTTCATTTGTGTTTAGTCGTATTTGGTGCTTGCACCTTTTATGGCTTGCATAAATGAAAATATAAAGGAGTTAAAGAAAACATGCATAGTAAAGAAAACAATACGTCAAGTGCTATCTTTGGAAACAGAGTTAGCGGTACAGATGGAAACAAATTCGATCTTAATGCTCCCACAATTGCTTAATTAAAAACAAGTAGTGGATAGGGCAGTGAGATTGAACGGCTGATTGAACTGGGTGTTCTTGTGGCAACACAGGGAACGTTGTTCTTTAAAGAGGCTTCCTGGGAGATTCTTGGTAAAGATTACTTCAAGACCCAAAAGAATTTGAAGAACTTTGCCAGGAGCAACGGGTTTGGCTTCGTGACCATTAATCTGGTGGAAGAACAGGTTCTTCCTCAAGCCCTTAACGGAGGCTGTGCCGTCTCCAAGATATACGGTTCCCAGCGAATGGAATCCTATAATTTCTGGGACACCCCTCGCATAAAGGCACAAACGTTGTGCCATAACTGCGACGGGTCATGTGACTCGTGTCACAGGACGGCTCGGATGGGTTCCAGGAAACTGGCTGCCCATCCCGTAGAGGATTTCCAGTCGGAGGTCGGTGACCTTGATTGGAGGGACAACCAGCGTCCCGAAGAGCAGGAACAGGACTATAGGGCTCAGGTTGGGTCATATGGTTATGTTCCCGAGGAAGACGGTGAAGAACCTGAATCGGTTGTCTCTCTGCTTGCAACTGGTGGAAAGATGGATTTCATTGAACTCGAGAAAAGAATGCTTGAGCAAGATAAAGTCCAGAAGGAAGCCACCCGTAAGCGTGAAGAGCGCGTCCGGGCAAGCCATGTACCCCTCTCGGTGTATATTTCCAGGAAGGAAATGGGCGAAAACCTATCTCCTGACGAGGAAAAAATACTCGCGGAAGGCCTGAAGCAGGTACACAACGAGGCTGATCAGGCAACTGCATTTCATCAGTGCGGCTGGTTCACTTCAATGAGGTATCCAGAACTGAGGAAAAAGACAGTGCGCTGTAACCTGTGTGCCAAATGGCGCCAGGCTGGCGATAAGGTCTGGCCATCCAGGAAGACCCAGGATGTAAGCGTGATGAACGCTAATATCCTCGTCAGATCCACCGAAAAAGTGATCTCTGATGCTAAGCTGGTCATACAGGGATGCAGGAACATCTACAGGGCTCATTTGTTGGACCATTTGGTGCATGAATTCGTGTACCAACTATCCAATGGCATAATGCCGTGGGATGTGGTGCCAAAGTCGTTCATGTGGGAAGACCATATGGATAGGCTCGAAGCCCCACTTGTGGACCTCGATTCCATCGGCTGGTTCGGAACCCTTCAGGAGGTTGAGGAGCTTGTTACCAATATCTTCAACTCTGTCTCAAAAACGGAGAAAAAAGATGCGGTGAATAAGCTCGTCGGCTTCCTGCAAGGACTCAGGACAGGAAAAGGCCTAAAAAACCCACCCATAAAGGATGATCAGAAAATGATCGCCGAATGGTTGGATGGACAGCTCCAGAGTTTTCGGCTGCCCTATTCAGACAAGTTTTGGACTCCCAAAAAGTTCAAAACCCCGGCAGTCTGTATGGGATGCTGGCTCCAGAGGAAAGGAGTGTGCTGAGATGGACAACATCTCAACCCTTCTTTTTGACCTGGGCGAGATCGCAACAAATGGCGATGTTCAAACCTGGCTGTCTCTCCAAATGGAGGACTACGGCCCCACTTGTATGAACAAGTCGTAGGAGGAAGCATGTCCACTAAGTTAAAAACCATCTTGGATGATATGTCGCCTGAGCAGATTAAGGCTCAGGGGCTTAACCTCAAAAAGGTAAAGGTTGAGCTCCGTATGTATAACGGCGGCAAGCGAACCATGCGTGCCTGGCCATCAAATCCATGCTTGAACTGCAACGTAGGTAAACAAGCAGATCTGGATGGGTGTTGCATGTCTTATGAACAGTTTAGATGCGACCCTGATATTTTCAACGGCTTCTAAACGAGGTGATTTAAGATGGAAAAATATCCGTTCCCAGTACCGGATGTCAGCAACGTGAAACCCAGACCGATGGATGAAATCGTGTGTCCAAATCGTGCGGAGATTATCCGTGCTAAAAAATGCACCCGCTGCGGTAAGGATGTTGAGGGGTTTGCCACTGAAATAGAACAGAAAGAATATCTAATAAGTGGCTGGTGTCACGAATGTCAGGAGTATATGTTCGATATACCGGAGATGTAAAAAACCCAAGGAACAATTCGACCTTGATAACCGGCTTGCTGAATTAAGAGCTGTACAAAGAAAGAAAAAAAACCACTGTACTAAACAAATCGTAATATGTCAAAAATATGTTGCGAGAGGGCGACCCCCCTCTCATTTATTTATATTCTATTCATTTAATCCTTTTTAAAAGAAAGTTCATGTAGAGGATAATGCAGGTAGCAATTGTTCAATAGCTTCTTTGATTATCCTGTCACTGGTATTATTTTTGGTTTGCATTAAAGCATAGCTAAGTACCATTGTGCGCTTACTGTATTTTATAGGTATTTCTTTCAGTAATTGCTTGATAGATGGAATCATCGACGATTTTGGTACAACCAGCATGCCGCCAAAAGCCTCAACACATTTACCAATGTTCTTTTCTATCTGGAACATATTACCTTCCTGGGTTTCAATCTCAATAGGCAAATCGTATATTTTCTCATTGTACGAAATACGTAGCAACAGGTCTACTCTTTCTTCACCCATACTAAGATTATGAGATAATTTTGAAGTTAATGCAACCTCTTTTCTTGCTTCAACCACTTTAAAAATCGATTCTATCCTGGACTTACTGCGGGATATCATTTCGTCATGTGCTTTCTTTGGCGCCGGCATGTTACACTCTATCCCTGCTTTGGCAAATTATTTCTTCCCGGAAGAGATTCCTTTAACAGCGGCCAATCTACCCAAGCTGGCATTTATATCCTCAGCTTCAGCGATGCGCTTTTTGATTTTAGAATGCAGTTCTTCCAGAGACGCAAGCGTGTTCCTATGCAGATCATTGAGCATTTCTTTTTTTTCGATTATTGTTTCAAGCTTTTTTATCTTTGTTTGTTTTCGTTCAATCTGCTTGGAAAGAATATTGAGCGCCTTATCGCTGCATGGGATTCCATCACTTACTGCAGTCTCAGCTTCAATTATTGCCGCTATTACGGATGATGCATCTTCAATAAACTTATCATCAATTATTTCATCTGACTGAGGCTCGTAATAAATTTTCATTATTCCACAACCGTCCAGACTTTTAGTTTCTTCCAGTTTATAACCATTTTTTCCTTCTTTATTTTTCCATTTAACAGTAGGTTCTCCAGTTCACTTTTGACAACGAATATATCCCATTTCAATTGGTTTGAAATCTCTGTTGCAGTTGGTGAGCACCCGTTGATCTCTTTATATTGACGCAGGGCATGCAGTAGTAAATCTGACTTGTTATCCGGATTTTCAATTGTGATTTTTCCTTTTTTCCCCTTTTCTTTGTGCCCTTTTTCAAGTGCCCAGAATCGTTTCCCCATCGCAGTATAAGTGATTATTGGGTATCCTTTATCCTTGAGTCGTATCAATGCCTTGCTGATATATCCTTCGCTTTCAGGAGTCTTCTCAGACAGCTTTTTTGCCGTTGTCCATTCGGAGCATTTCGATAATTCTAACAAGACATTTTTCATTTTGGGGGTTGCAGGATACTCTTTTCCTTCAAAAAAGAAGGTGTTCTCGACCATTTTTAAAACCGGGTTCTCGTCCAGTTGAGATGAAATGCTTTTAAAGAACTCTTGCTGCCGGGTATCCATACCGTTTATTTTTTCATTCATGCCTGATATAAAACCCGAAACCTCGTTGAGTTGGTTGATTTTCTGGTCTATTACTGTATTTGTGTTATCGATAGCCTGTGAGTTATGGAGAAGGGTTCGTCTATCTTTTTCATCTTTAATAACATTCTTTACGTATCCTTTGATGTAAGCTAACCAGAACTCCTCTTCGGTTACCTCTGAATCCAGAGGAATACCAATCTTATCAGCGCATTTCCAGCGGCCTTTTTTTCCTCGAACTAATTTGATTGGCTGGAAATTATAAGATTTTCCTGGGTTTAATTTTAGAAAGCACTCAATTCTTTCATCTATTTCAATCTTCGTCGCTTCATTATAAGGAATGAGTTCGGCTAGAGGAGCTTGAGGGACCTTTGCAATTACAGGTACATTTTCTAATTCATCAACTGGAGTATTATTTGAGTCCACGGTGATAGCCTCGGATATATTCATTTTTTCATCAACCTTTGTTTTTCTGAAAATTTCAAACATTCTTACTCCTTGAGATCAGACTTTTCAGTTCGGCTAGTGCACCAGGGTCATTCTTGCTTTTATTAGAAACATCATTAAATAACGAGACATTTTTTTCTTGTAATTGGACTAATTTACCCATATCGATTGAAATATCTTGTTTTTTCTTTTCTATTTCAGTGGAGTCAGGGAGTTTAATATGAATTTTATTAGTCAACTCTTCTATCTTTTTATCGAGAGCGTGATGATCTTCGATAAGCTGTTTTAATTCTTTCATTCAATTCCTAATATGATTTCATTATATTTAATGTTACTACAGATATAATCTGAGTGCTGTAGGCAGCACGCGGCATATTTAACCTGCCGAACATTTTTATTTTATGAGTTAATATTAAAAACTGCTTTAGTATGAACTATATTTTTATTGAAAAAGGGAAAGATACGGAAAAACAAGAAGGAAGGAAAGAAAGAAGGAAAAATATATACGGAATGAAAATCTATTAAACGAACAGGTCAACTACTTCACCATATAGAGGCTTGATAACTCAAGGGCTAGTTGACGAGGAAACATAATGAACGGGTTACTTTGTCCGAAGTGCAGGAGTGATGCAGTTGTAAATAATGGAAATGTCCCCCGTAAAGGAGGAAAAGTCCACACAAGTAGATGCAATGATTGCGGATATATTGGCACGGATGTTAAATTTGTAAAAACTATGCCTGAGCAAGTACTTATCAGAGAAACACCAAAACCCAGGAAACCCATTGCAGAAACACCAATATCCAGAAGACTGATAGATAAAGGACACAAATTATAAATAATATATAAAAGAGAGGTTAAAATAAAACCATGACAGAAATAAAACCAATCGGTATGAAAATAGGATCTCAAATTACGGCTATTGCCTGTAGAGATGAAGATGGAAAAATAGATATCACGTCTATTAAAACATGTGTGCGATACTCAAACGGTTTTGTTAAAAAAGGCAGTGCTTCCTTTAAAGTGGGTGAAGACGCGGCCGAGTATGACGATGCAATATTCCCATTAGCGCTCGGCGTTGTGGAGACCGAAGAAGGGGTGAAGCAGCTGATAGACATTCTAAGTACAATGCAGATTCATTCCGGGGCAAGCATTGTTCTGGCATCGCCTGCTGTGCAAATGAAAGAAGGGAACGACCGGCTTGCAAAGGCGATCAAGCAGGTTTGCCAACCACAAAGTCTTACAATGTTCTCGGAAGGTTTATGTTCGGCTGTTCATCTTTCCAGTCTGGATTTCATCAATAAATCAGCAATTTGTTCCCTGAACCTTGGAAGCTCAACCACGGAAATTGGTTGCTTTAATGATGGGGACGAAATTCACCTTTCAGCTCATCCGGAAGTGTGTGGAAACAGAGTGGATAGAGAGATAGCAAAAAGGGTTGGCAATCTGGTTGGGGACGCTATCGTATCTATAAAAAGAATTCGTGAAATGAAAGAAGATACATCACTTACAGACCCAAAAACATATACAGTAGAGGGAATGACACGTCATGGAAAAAAAGAAGCTCAGGTATCAGATGAAATAATACTTCCATTGAAAGAATATGCAGCGAATGTGGCAACAATATTCTGTGGAGAGGTTATCGGGGCAGTGAACACAACAATAAGAAATATGGCCCTGAAATCTCCTCTGTTCATCTCAGGTGGGATGAGCAACGTTCCAGGTATGCCAGAACTTATTGGAGATTTTATATATGAAAAAATGAACCATAGATTCGAGATACGCTGCTCCCAGGAAAAGGACAATCATCTAACCGCCGCAAAAGGTGCTTTGTTGATCGCAGAAGAATGAAATAACCTGTTAGAACCTATAAGTTCGGAGCAGTCTAGGCAACGCACGGCATATTTAATCTGCCGAGCGTTTTTATTTTATAATTTAATATTAAAAAACCGTTTTAGCAAGAAATATTTTTTTATTTTTACTTCTTTTAAAAACAATCACACCATGATTTTCCGCAAAGGAGTTTTAACGGCATTGGAAATTCATTTATCTCTACTATAATGTCTTATTTCCATAATGATTAAAATAAACTGATAAAATAAAAATTATCGGAGTGTTATGGGCAACGCGCGGCAACTTTAACACGCCGAGCATTTTTACTTTTTTTAAAAAATAAAATCAACAGGTTAGAGCATTGCGGTTTTGAATTATTAAATTCAATTTTCGTATGGTGCTTGACGCGGGCCAAAATCGGTATATATATGTATTGTAGTATTCTTGTCAGTTATTTTACTTTAATTATTTATTGGGATGCGTTCTTTCTTGCCGAACACCCCTAATATTCCTTCTTTTCTATTTTCTTGCTTTGTTTAGCCTTTTCGATTTATTGCCTCCAACTTTCCTAAAATGTCGTTAATTTCGACACTCATTGGAAAGTTCAATTTTGTTTATTTTACGCTGAATTGTATGGAATATTTTTAAAACATAAAATATATCGATAAAAAGGAGTAATGCACGGCGGGATTGGAAAACAACAATCTCGGGAGGTTCTCCGTGCATTTCGGCTGTCTGGTCTGGTTTAGCTGTACAGGAATGATGTTGGGTGTGTCCGAAGAGGTTCTTATGGTGCTCATGGCTCACCCGAGACTTAGCTATGTTTCAGCGGCATGGTATATCCATACCTGTCGTCTCGAATCCCTGTCCTGTCTTTGTACAGTACATCGAGGGGTAGTCCCAGATGCAAAAGCTGTATGGATTGTTTTCTGAGAGAGAAAATAAAATAAAAAAGGATTATTGTGGGTTTGGCGGCACAAGAAACGTCTATAGACGAGTCCATTAGCCGCGTGCTCCACATTGCATAGGGGTATGTTCATCCCGGGTTGGGATAGAACTACCGCCGGAAGCGCCGTACCACTACGGCACCTGGTCCGGGACTGGCCGCCTTGTGGTAAAGGCTGCCGTCATATATGCAAGAGCTGTATGGCTTGTTTTTTAAAGAGAAAATAAAAAAAAATATCGCGCTGCAATCAGAGCCGTCATAGACGGCCCTAATCATAGCATATAACCGGAGAGGTTATAGAACCGCCCCGATTACATATATCCATGGTTTGTGCAGCATTCCCCTGCACAGTGGTTCCCTTGCCTGTCGGGCGCGCTTTCCCGTCAGGTGCACTAGCTATCTTTTTTTCGGAACCTAAAATGTCTTCTCGGGATTGCCGTGAAAGACGTTCAGGTTACGTTTACATTATATTGTATGGCTTGTTTTTAAAACCCTGAATAAAAAAAAGAACATTCATCCGAAAACTGCCGCAAGACTGGTCTGGCGCTGCGCAGGCACATTAACAGATTGAAATATAGACGGATACATAGCCGGCCTTACAGCTTCATCCAACTTATTCTTTATATAAAGCCTGTGGCACCGCTTCTCATCAGCCTCAGAGCATAGCAATACTACAATACCGTAGCTATAAGTCTTCACAAGTGCCAGTACTTTTTCAAGACCGCGCTTTTCATTTAATAGCTTAATATCCCTGACATCCCGGGTAATATTCCCAAGATCCTCAGTCCAGAAATAATCGATATTCGCGCCGGATAACTTATTCTTAAGAGCCTGACCACAAAAATCCTTATTCCAGCCGCAGTATGGTTTCAACCGGACATCAACCACGAGTTCAGCATTAATTTCATTTAACCTCGCGATTAAATGATTTGCGCTGGCGAGTCCGCCATATCCAATCGTCTTGAATACTACCATGCAAAATCACCATAGGTTTGTATGGCTATTTTAGTTTCAGGAACAACCAATCCGCGTCAGCGGCGCCGTCCCATGAAGGAAGAGAGTGATGATTGATAGATTGATAAAATAAGCAAATTGGTAAGGTATTCTTGTTAATATTAATATGAAATTTATGTGTTAACCTCTTTTCTAGACAGCCCGATGAGATCGGCTATCCTTTGCAGCAGTGTTCTCTTTGCAGCAGTGTTCTCTTTGCAGCAGTGTTCTCTTTTCAGGAACCTTCTTTACAACAGGAAAATTCGTCTTTGCGTAGGTGGGAATTAGTTTCCGGTTTCTACGGCGCCCCTCTTCCAGAATGAACAGGACCTCCTGCAGATCGCGCCTGTGCTTTGAGCTAAGGTCGGGCATTAAAACACCCCGTCCTGACACGCGCCGCATTCCCCATCCGAACGGAGTTTCCTTCTTCCGCAAACGCACTTATCGTAATCGCTATCATGCTGGTATACCTGCTGGAGCGGGACCTTTACCGGCGCCCTGTTCTCGAACATTATACCGGCTCCCATCTGTACCCGTATGGCATCCCACCGGGCAGTAGGTCAGCGCCCCTGCGGTCAACTTCTGTCAGGCTGCCGATCATCAGGATGCGCCTGAAACCGTTGCAGCACTTCTCAGCGTCTTCCCTGAAGAGCCAGGCGTGCAGGCCTGACTTGCATTTATAGGCCATAGTTTATCTAACTCTTCAAATGCTCATTACTTTTTCGCATATCGTGCATATGCCCTGGGTGACGATGACCGCCTCGCCGGGCATCTCCGGATTCCTTACCTCGAAGGAATCCGTTAATACCGGCGCGCCGCAGTCATCACATACCCTGCCTGGGATGTCCACGGTTCTCACACCCCAGGCACAAGCTTCTTTATCATATCCACGAGCAAGAAGCGATGGCAATTCCCAATGCGCTCCTGGCAAACAAGGTACACATCCTTTTTCTTAGCAAGCTCTCCGATTCTTCGCATCTCGCTAACACATTTTGGTTCCTCCATTTCTTTCACAAACCTGACGATGTATTCGTCCCACGATACTTTCTTGGCGAGATATCCATTCAAAAGGGGCCACGATGGAGAGAGGATATGCCCCCTTCCGCGCATTACGACTATTAACTCGGCGCCCGGATTCGACTTATTTACATTAGAAACATTAGACAGGTACGTATCTTTAAGCATTTCAAAACCTCGGATTATTGTATGGATTTGATATCTAATTATCAGAAAAACACACAGGATTCTAAACATCTATATTAAAAAAGTCAATGCCGATCTCCCCGTTTGCTTCCATTTCGATTATCGGCATTACCATATCCCACAGTTTTTTTATCCCTCCGCTCCTGGTTCTTATTGACATTACTTTTTTATCCCCTTTCAGCATATACGCAATCAGGAACACGGCAGGGGTCGCTTCAAGGCATACCTGGACGCTATCGAATTTGGAGCCCAGTTCTTTCAATTGTATCCTCGCTATCTCGAATATCTTAAAGTGGGGGCGAAACCCTGTATTCTTCTGCTTAAATCATTCTCTCATCTCCACAACATTCCCGCAGCTCCGTATATCCGCAATGTGAAGCTCGTATATCGGTTTATACTTGCATGTTTTATCTTCGCAGACCAATTCAACTAATATTTTATCATCTGTCGTTTTGTCGTCTTTTTTTAAGCTTATTGCAACTATCCGCAGCGGTTTCCCGCATTCAAGGCATGTATCCATAATTCCTCCGTCCTTGTTAATTTTCTATTCTCAGAAAAACAAATTAGAATTGAAAAATAGAAAAAGGGAAAAAAGTCCCAATCACTCCGCAGCAGGAGCTCTGGGGAACAGTGTCAACTTATCGCCATCCACTGCTTTGTTCAGGACCACTGACAGGAATGCTTTCTTTCCCTGTTTCAGCCAGCCCGAGCCAACCGGGACCTTGCCGGCATAGGCCACATACTGCGGCTTTTTGCTGTTTACATCCCCGAACTTGGTGAAGTCTTCCGGGAGCTGCTCCATAACCTTCCCGGGGAAGATAAGGATGTGTTGTCCCTTTTCAGTCCTCGCAGCACCATTCGGGCGGAGATGAATAACCGGCCTCTCTCCGAATTTTGTGGTCACGATATCTACGAATCCAGCGCCTACATGCATTAAGTCGTCGCCCGCGCTCTGGCGCATGACTACCATATTCTCTTTCGATTCTGGTTCATTGTCCATATTTAACACCTCTGATATTTTGTCTGGCATGTTTCTTGTTATTGACTGCATGCCATTTCAACGAAGATTGTTTAGTAATTTTTTAAATCAGCCAAAAAAAGGTTAAGAACCCTCTCCCTGGAGTTCTGCCATTGCCTCAAAGGCGGTCCGGTCTCCCATCAATGCCTTATTGAACAGTACCTGTAGCTTATCGATGGTAGCCCTATCCTTTTGTTCTTCCGGGTTGAAGCCCATGGTTATCGGATGATTGAGGACTTCTTCTATTTCGCAGAGATCGTCCATTTCCTGGTTTGTGAACGTCACAAGCGGCGCGTCCACGCTTCGATACTCTTTGAGCCTTTCATCAATCCAAAACCAGCGATTGCCTACTTTGATTCTCGGGAGCATGTTAACGCCGTCTTTCATCTCGCCTGGTATGTATGTTGGTTCCTCTGTTTTATTCATCATATCACCGCTGCCTGCTTGTATGGATATTTTAGTTTCAGAAAAAGAAACTGGAATTGAAAAAAGGAAGTTGGCTGCTTATATTGTTTCACGCTACGGAATTAACATCAATGAGCGCATCGTTTGTGCCCACTACCATCTCTACCTTTCCCAGCTCCTCGTTCCAGCGCGTCAGATAGCACGCATCCATCTCAAGCTCTTCTGCATTAAGCCTCATCCATTCCCTGAAATCATCGATGATTTCCTGTGTCATCGGGACTGTGATTACACCCATCGAGCCGCATCCCTTCCTGGCTTTGGTGTAGTACGCACCGTTTCCCTTTCTGACATAGGTTCGGTGAATGAGCTTTCCATCCTTGGTCTTCAGGAACCATTCCCTGTGCTCTGGGTCCTCCTTCTGCTTCTTGCGGTCGATAAGTGCGACTGTATAATTCGTGTATCCGCATAGGGGACAGACGACATTATACGTCTGGTCTCTTGTCTGATACTCTGCATGGGCAAGCCCGCCGCACTGTTTGCACTCGACCACGTCTGATACTGATGACATAGTTATGCACCCTTTTCCTCTGGCGCCTTGTAGTCCACTTCGCACTCGCCGACAGTTATGAAGTATTGCTTCTTGGTTTTGGCGTCTGTGAACCATATCGTGCCGACATTGTTGACTATCTCTGCGGGCGTCAGTCCCCAGAAGGCGAATATTTCATCCAGATGCCTGTGGATATCTGTAGACTCATCATTCTTCAGGTAGGATATCCTGCTGGCATCGCACATATCGTCATAATTGCCGCATCTGTCGCAATGCTTTCGTGACGCCCACTGGTCATCGCCAAGCACCATATCCCCGCCGCAATCACATTTGATTACTCGCCACGGGGAACCCAGGACACTATTTATCAATTTTGCATCTTCACATAAGCTATTCAGTCTATGTGCATCCTCATCATCAAAAGCAACTTTTGCATTCAAGACCGCTAATTCTGCCTCTATCTTTCCCAAATCCTGTCTGAGCGTCTCATGGAGCTTTATAATCACTGGATGGTGGTGTGAGCAGACTGGTTTATTCCTGCACGATTCGCATCTTTCACCTTTAAAACACTTTTCATTTGAATTCATAAAAAATCCTGAACTACCGATAATCTGATAATTCACCCGCTGTTTTGATTTTGTTTTTAACCCACGGCGCCAGCCTCGATTTCCTGCTTGAACCGCATGGCTGCCATCTCCGCCTCGAACAGGTCTGCGCCCGTTACCAGCATTGCGGTCTCTATGATTTCTTTCCATGATGGGAGAGCGTTGGATGACCACGGCTGCCATCCGTTCCGTCCTGCCATCTGGTCGTGCGCTTCCTGCACTTTATCAAGGGAGCATGTTCTGATGAACACTTCCAGGCATTCATCACAATCCCCACTGCATGACTGGTTACCGACGCACCATGATGGGGATATCGGTGAACAGCCATGGTTCATGCACTCGTAGCAATCCTTGTTGTTCGAACAATCCTTTTTTGTTGGCTCTTCCTGTTTTTGTGGTGCGCCGCACTCATTTGAACTCATATTAATCTCCTGAAGTATCAATTAAAACATCAACTTTTTTTATGGGATATTTTAGAAGAAGTCCGCAGAGCTTTGTTTATTCCCGGCAGGTTTTAGCCCAATTCCCGGCTGTCCGGAGACGGCGCGCTCACCTTGGAGAAAGAGATTGATGATTGATGGACGGATAAGTCCAGAAAAAAATATAAATAGCAATAAAATCTTATAAACATTTGATTGTCAAAAAAAATTCAAAAAGAAATGAGTGGCTGGTGTCACTAATCTTTTATGTCTTTCTTCCATAACTGAAGATGCGTGGTTTTAGCTCACCCTTTGAACCCGTGTTCTAATAACCTGGTACATGAATTTATCGCCTTATTTATGATATCCGGATGAATTCTGAATTCATCTCCTCTTAGCTCCTCAAGCAATCCTGTCGCTTCTTTTATAGTCAGGAGATTCTGTGTTACACAGCGGAGAATGACACCTATCGTACCAACGACTATGAAACCTTCTGTCTTGGCTGCGATGCGCACTTTTTTCTCATTCGAAAGGAAAATTTCGGCTTTCAGCTTCTCAGCTAGTTCTTTGACGTGTCCCTCTCCCGTATGGATGCCGTGTCTTTTTGCAAGTTCTTTTGCTCTGATACCGCCAGTCTTATGAACCTTTAATATTCCTTGGTATATTGCTTCTTCTATCAGTTCTGCTTCCTTGTATTGATAACGCACCATCTCGGACCTCACATATTCAGGTATGTTAGCGCATCCATACAATTCCTTTATGAGCGACAATTCATTCAATTTCGCAAGGTGAATGATGACGTCGGAATCACTCACCGCTGGTTGCATACGCAATGTCCTCTTCCAGTTCTTTTATTCCATAGCTCACATATGTATTGTGCTTTTGAAGTATTTGAGGCATTTTTTTGATAGTCACCCCGATCAGGTCAGCAGCCTGACGCAGCGTTATCTTTCCGTCCCTGTAAAGTCCGATAGCTACGAGTTCTATCAGGGATTTCTCAACAGGCTTTTCCAGGACATCACTGACTTCATCGGGAAACTTTAATTTAGCTTCCATTTATTTCACCCACCCAGTTAGCTCGATGAGAAACGGGTAGTGTGCTATCCGTGAGCATTTTGCCATGCAATGATTACTTTTTTTGTGGAGTGTCATATGTTTCTTCTTTGTTTTATTATATAATATAATTTTTCATCACGCATGACCTTTTCCTTTTCAGGGTATTTCTGGACAGTCAACCAGCAATTTAGTATTGCGCTCTATTCCGCTTAGTAGTTCGATAACCTTATCAAATCTTTCATTTTTCGAGTTATTCATCTGTCAATACTCTGGCAAATGGAACTGGCAAATCGAAATCCATCGAGACTTCTCTTGCCTCAATATCCACACCCTGCCGGATTCTTTTCATTTCATCCAGAAACACATCCAAAACGCTCTCTTCACCTTCAGCAACAATCTTTACAGAACCATCAGGAGCATTGAAAACAAAACCATGTAGCCCAAGTTCCTGTCCGATAAGTTCTATCCGCCCACGATAGCCGAGAAGCCGGACATGATCTCTCATTGTTATGTTGTATCTCTTGATTCTTTGTTGCATGGTAATAATATTAGGATGGGACTATATTTAATCTTTATGATGCATTCAATTCTGTATAACTCATATTATCGCATCTTGTATGGATATTTTATTTTCAGAAAAAGAAGTTTGAATTGAAAAAAAGAAAAATGGGAGATGACATGTTCCATCATCAAATTCCCCCAAAAATCACAGTCCTCCGTCCAACAGAACGGGCATACCTCACGCAATTAGCAGTGCCGCCGCGGGAGCCATCGAAGAAGGCAGCAAGAACATCAGCAGCGTCAACCATAAACTCATTCCTGCGCTGATAGGCATCCATCGAGAATACCGGAGACACCACAGACAACTTCGTGCATTCCTTGACAGATCGGAACAGCAAATCCCGCGCATCCCCTGAAGGCCATTTAGCGCACAGTATCTTAGCCGGGAAAGGAAGGACGAGCCATAAAGGAATGAAATTATCTAATGCGAATCGAGCCGCGTGAGAATCCAACCCGTATGCTCCGCCAGTAATCCACATAGCGCCTGGGAAATCCGAATGAATCTTTTCCAGAGACTTTACTGCATCGCCGTATTTCAGATGACGATGCCCGGTAAAAGCGACCTTTTCAACCATAACCATAATTCAAAACCTCGAATTATTGTATGGTTATTTTCTATTATCCTTTTATTAACCCTCATGGCCTGCCCGCGCCTGACGTGCCCGATTTGACTATTTTCCAGTTTCCACTTGAAATGGTATGTACTCTCCCAAATGGACACCGCATGGAAGCCCCGACTTTGGCTCTACAATGATGTTGTAAAAGTTCTTTGTATCATTCGGTTCTCCCATATCAGACACCACCTCCGGGTCTGGGAAGATCGCATTTGAGCATCGAGTCGAATACACCTGCGTTCAGGTCTCTACGCACCCTGTATATTGTGGCATTGCTAACGTGATTGTCATGCTCTATATCCGATACATGATCTCCGATGGCAAGAGCCACGATTATAGCCGGCAACTTTCCCAGCACTTCTTTCTTGTAGCGAGGGAAATTGCGTCCCGGTCTGGACTTTGGAACCTTGCGCGTTTCCATGCTCAAACCTCCGGCATTAACTTCTTCAGGCTCTTCCATCCCGTTTTCGCAATATCCCAGGCATTGTTTTTCTTAATCCATTCTAGGACTTCGTAATATGCCCTGCCGATATTCGATGGGTCGAGTTCCTTGGGGTCATAGTAAACGTCCGCATTTGTTAAGCACTTGATATATTCGCGGTGCTGTTTCTCAAGTAAGCTCTGCAGCGGTTCTCCGATGGCGCAGGTCTCGACTTTGAAGCCCCGTCTTCTCAGCTCTTCTACGATGCCGGTGTTGACATATCCGGTGCATACCTTAATCAGAATCTGGGATGATTTGCATTGGTCTTTGTCATTGCTTGGGGCAGTACCTTGGAAAAGCTCAACAAGCATTTCTACGGCTTTATCTGTGGCTATCCGGAGGTAGGCTTTGCTGTCAAAGGCATACCCTTGATATGCGGTAACTGGGACCTCGCGGAAGAGAAACTTCCCGGTAAGACTATCATGCAATCCTACAAGTGTCCCCCCGATTCCGAACCCCCATCCGCTGTCATCAATCGAGATTACGCGCGGTCTCACTGAATCTTCCTCACATTCGGCGAACCGCTGCGGTGGGCAGTCCAAGCAATCCTCATGTTCCTTGCACACCACTGGCGCCATCGCTCGCACTTTCCTACCCATCATTAGGTCATTGAATATATTGACATCGGTTGTAACGAGTTTCAGCTCTTTGGACTTATTGGTGTAGACCTTGGCATTCCATGATTCCGGCGCCTTAATTCCATCACCTTTTATATGAAGCAAAAGCCATGGGTTATTCTCCTTAACCTCTGGCAGCCCGAAGGCTTTGATCCTCTCGAAGTTCTTATCATTGATTATTTGTGTGTATGGTGGTGCATCAGACATAATCTCACCTTCAAAATTAGTATGGAATATTATTGAATATTTCGTTTATGAATTCCACCTTCATTTTATCTCTCGCTCCCTTAGAGTGGTTGAACATTCTGTGTTAAATCAAATATGGCTTCCTCAGCTGTCATACCGTATCCTTTCACATTTGGCCGCAGGGTTCTCCAGGCGGAAAACTGGACTGTCCTGCATCCTCGTCCTTGGTCTACCAAATAGGTCTTGCCAGAGTCCTCGGTCTCTACCTGAGAAAAACCATCATTCTCTATTACAAAGCGCCTGCCGTCCTCAAGCTCGATTAGGTCTCCAACACTTGCGCTCGGTATATCCCTTGGTGTTTTCTCATTCTGTTCGCGCTTGAATATCAGTTCCAGAACACTCTCTAATTTCCTGCCAGACAACAATTCTGCCTTGAAGTCTAGTGGCTCTGTTAAATTTCCTTCCCGTGGGGGATGTTTCCTGAACCCACTCCAGTGGGTTATTACTTTGTATTTCATATTTTTGCCTTTATTGCTTTTTATAATCGGGGCACGGGAATATTCCAGAGTCGTTCCCTGCACAATTTTCAACCCGTTTGAAGTTTTTGCAACTTTTATCCGATTCTTTCACTTTATCTATTATGGAGATTTTATCCCCACGCTTCCATCCCGGAGCGAGGACGAACCTGTTTCTCCGCACCTGTTCCGGCCAGTCCGCGCCTGCAACGAAGCAGCGCTTACCGCCGCGCAACTGAATCCCGTGCTCCTGGCATGGGAACTGTATCACTGCAACCCCGGGTATCCCGCCATCGTATGACTCCGGGAGTGCCGGGTCTTGTATTGATTCTATCCTTATCCAGTCGTATGGGCCTTGCTTGCGCCAGACTGTTCCGGGCTTGAGATCGTCTGCCAGGGCAAAGGCACTACATTGTGCTACGAACGGGCCTTTCATGTCTCTAACAGCATTCTCGATTGCCAGGCAACTCTGACCACTATGCCCGCAAACCCGGCATATGTGCTTAATGTCGCTCATTCTGGCACCTTCGGGGCTTTCTTCTTCTTGCCGCCTTCCTTCTTAGGTACCTCCTTCTCTATAACCTCAACCTCGGGTACTTCCTTCTTCTCGGCATCCTTGGGATTCGGAAACCTCTTCTCGACACCGACCTGCATGTACCACTGGTCACCATCTGACCTCTTTCGGATCACTGTCTCCGTAAAGCCAGCCTTATACAGATAAATGGCATCCGATTTCTTCGAGGCCTCTATGGCATCATTAATCGCTTTATCAATCACATCCGGTTCAAACCTGAGAGCGGTCAACCGTTCTCTGATTGTTGCTAAATCAACCTTTTCCATACTCATAATATCACTCTCTTTTTCCTATCGCGAACCTGTGCCCGCGGAATGTTCTTGTGAACTGTACTCTCACTTGTACTGGCATCATGTCCCTCTGTTTCATCGGGAAGCGCCATAGCCGGCGCTCATCGGCTCTTCTCTCAAGGGCTCTTAATTCCTCATAAGTGAGTCTGCCCCTGTGATTGAAAAAATCATCTATACTACAAACGGCTACTGCTTCCATCATGCCGGAGCTTGTCATGTGATATTCCCATGCCATGATTACCGCCCGGGGATAGGGTCAAAACCCATGGCACGTTTGCATCCAAAGCAATGGGTAGGACTGGTTACCGACGCATCATGGCGGGGATATAAATCTTCGCAGGCCGGGCAGTGACATGATCTGCATGGATACTTGTCTGGCTTCCGTTCTTTATAAATGCAATTCGCGCACGACCTGCTCATAGTCACGACTAGGCAGCGCCCTGAGAACTTATTGAAATCGGAGCTACTGACGTTTAAGAACTTGGTTAAATCCGTGTTTCCGCATTTCTTACACCTATTTAGCTGCCCGATATTTGTTGGGCCCCAGTGCACCTTATTACATACTGTGCATATGACGCCTTTCTTTTCAAGTTCCGGCGGTTTGAACATGGTAGGCTTCTCCCGCCTCCATGGTTCAGAGCCTCTTATTGATGGCATGTTTTCACATCCCAGTCGGCTTCAGAAAAGGAAACCCTGTTTTTGATAAATTATTAGTCATAATTCAAATGCCTCGAATTATTGTATGGATATTAATGAAAATATCCCTTTTCATCATCCCTCTATAGGTTTTAATGACTAAATATCATATTTTGATAGGTGTGAACATTTAGCTTGGTCGCAGGTTAGCGGGGCATGACATTCCAGCATGTGCCCCACAGGGCAGAACTGGCACGCCATCGGACTATTGGCTTTGAGGGGGCATTCACCGGCTGCAATTCTAGCGATACCTGGCTCGCATTTCCCATCAAGAGGCAACATCCTTAGAAATTCCAGTATCCTGAGCTCACCACCATACGAATCCGCACCGCTAAGATTAAAGTCCTTCTCAACCAAGAGGTTATCTATTTCATCCAGTCTTTTATTATCCTTGCAGATTACCGCAACAGCCCATGGATAAGGCACACCTACCGGATTCCAGGATTTCTTTACATCAGCCTCTGGAAGTTTCAGGTCTTTGAGGTGTTTATATGCAGTTTCCATCTCTGTTTTTGTCTGGTAGCAAAATAGTATTCCAGTCAGAGATATTCTTTTCGTCATTTCAGAAATATCATTCGTATCCATATTATCTGCTCTAGGCTCTCAAGCCAGTTCGTCAATACCTAATTTTTATTATATACTGCACAGTATTTAAGTGCGGCGGTCACATCTAATTTGTTTGGTGGGCATGGTGATTTTTTCGATACTAATTGCCTGTTCAGACACCATGCTTCAAAGATCTTAAAGTTTTCTTGTACGAAGATTAAAGTACATTTTTCAAATTGTTCACGGCTGCACATAGTTGTCAGGTTAAAAAAGAGCGGGGCTGCTCTCGTAGCCCCATGAGTTCAATGTTTAGGGTGTCCTTAGTGTGCCTGCTTTGGGCTCGTATACCCTGCCTTCATCCATCAATTCTTTGATCGCATTTTCCATTTGTATCATAGATATCCCGGCGCCTTTGCACGGGTTAGCCAGCGCAGTACGTTCGACCTCTTTGCCTTTACTCATCGTGATAATCTGCTGTTCAACGAAGTTCTTTATTTCCTCATCCGACTTTGACTTATTAGATGGGGCTGCTGGAGGTTTTGGAGGGGAAGACGCAGGCGCAGAAGCACCCGCATCATCTTTCAAGGAAAGCACTGCTTTGTTGACAAGCTCTTTATAGCTCTCCACTTTCGTATGATAATGCTCCCTTGCTTTCACGGCATCAGGCTCACTGCCTGCAAGCTTCTCAAGCCGTTTCAGGGTAAGACTCGCTGTATCCACAACCCATCTATCCCTTGTAGCCCCATCCACGATATGCATGGACTCGGCTCTGATGGATGTCAGGACATTCCCTTCTTTGGTCGTGAATGTCGTTGGCTTTCCAATGACTGCAATGAACTCAGGCGGCGCGGTCTTTGCAAGCATCTGTGCAGCCTCGGGCTGGTACTGCCCCGCGGTCACGAAGAACGCACCTGTGGGGTCAACGATACGCCCGCGCCAGAACTCGGAGTCTGTACCTATATCTTCCTTCTCGGTTAGCGTGCCCACGATGAACACCCGGTTGCATTTAGCCCCGGTCGGGGTAATGAGAAACGCCGGTGAGAACTGATCCTGCCCTTCCTTCACCTGAAGGTTTGATTCCTTTAACTCTGCAGCGAATAAACGATGCGCTACTTCACGGACATATCCATTTTCAGCCATTATTTCGCCTCCTGAGCGATTGATGCAGCAGATGCTGCCAGAATTTTTTTCATATCTTCATCGATCGGCTTGACATTCGGTTTTATTGATTCCACAAGCAGGAACCTGTCAAGTTTGGCTCCGCTTACTTCATAATACCTGCCCACAAGCTTGCTCTTTATCATATCGAGTACAACAGCCTGGTCAAGGGCTTCAGTTGCCATATCCTTTGCTTTCTCAAGGGTGATACCGGTCAAAGCCTCTGTAACTTCCCTGTTTAGCAGGATATCTTGCACTTTCTCGCCGTCATCCATGACCGCTTTTACTCTGAGGTCGTAAATTCCATCAACTTTCCCGTGTTCGCCGCAAGATCCTTTTACCAGTGCCCTCTTGCATTCCGGGCAGCGTTTGATCAAGCCTGAACCGCTCTGGACATCTACGATTGCGCCGCTGAATTCCGTGGGTGTGGAGCTGACTGCAATATCCTCATTTATGGGTATTATTTCGCTTGTCTTATTGAGCATGACGCTGAACTTTCCCTGCCATTCAGAAGTTACAACGTTCTTGAACAGGTAACACTTCCCTTCTTCGACAGGCGGCAAACCCGCTTTTGCCCATTTCGTGAATTTAATTGTTCCGGACTCGTCTCCGAACAACCCTACCTGTGCAATGGAATCCCGGTTTGCTTCCCATAACTGGACGATTTTACCACGCACCGTTACCCATTTTCCATCCTCTTTGATATCGGATGTTTTTACTGTCAGTGTATCATGGGCTGCATAAAATTCCGTCTTCGGGATTTTATGTTTCGTTAACAACGAGTTTATCACGTTTCGGCGTGCTTCTTCAGGCGGGATCTTGAACTTCGTTACTAACTGGTTCATCTGTGTTTCAATTTCAGATGCCGGTATCTTAACACCCAGTTCCAGGAACCGGGCTTCGATTTGTTTTGCGATTTCTTTCATATTGTTCCTCTTTATATTTTGATTTTACGATTGTATTAACTACAATTAATTGTATTGAAATTATTTTTTCTTACACTCAAGGCACAATATAAAACTATACATTATATATTCATTACCAGAGCAGTGTGAAAGTGTTTTTAACCTATTGCAAAACTTCCGCTTTCTTCATATTTTCAGAAAAAGAAGTTGGAATTGAAAAATAGTAAATTTACAAACACCAATACTTACCTTCATTGCACTTATGGGATTATTCATCCTTTATTTCCAATAACAGTATAGGCAGCCGCTAGGGCATTGCCCTCTGTGCTGCAGGAGCTCTTTCTTCACAGCTAGGCATTTGCATTCAGGTCTCTGGCTTCCAAGAAAGTGATACTGGGACTTAATCCCAAGAACTTCAAGGTCCTTCTGGCTCACGCACCCGGAGCATGCCATGTTTGGTTCGCCGCATATCTCGGCGCCTTTGAACATCTCTGCTATCTCTATTCGCTGGCTCAATGGTGCATGGAAACTGTATTTTAGCGGCGGAAGTCCAGCGCCTGTCCATCGCCGCTTCACATGCGGATAATTATCCATGAAAGAAATCCTTATCCTTGTTTTCCCTGACAGTTCCGTATATACCATCATGGCTTTCTGAACCCCTTCGATTGTGGGAATTATCGGGTCGATCCGGAGCACAACCCTTTCCACGCCCAGGGTTGTCACGAGCTGTCTGAACATCTCTTTCGATTCGCTAAATGGCATCACATTTGGCTCAATAATCGTGCCTCCGTGCCCTGTGATAGTGGCATGAACAATGCAATTTACCTTGGCGGCTTCCTGAATGAATCGTGGGGAAAGGTGCTTTGTGATCAGAATAACCCCGTCGCATCCGGGCACTGCTTCTCGCCATGATAAGTCAAGACCTGCATCGCCTCTTTCGGTGATGCCTATTGTTATTTGGTTCATTGTTGTCTCTCCGAATATTGAATTTGAATATTTAATTGTTTACCTGTATGGATAATTTATTTCTTTCACGATGCGCCCGAAGGGAGTCGAACCCCTGTCTCCAACTTGGAAAGCTGGAATCGTAGCCGCTAGACCACGGACGCTAAATGTAAGACGATTTAACGATTTACCTGTATGGATTTATTTTCAGAAAAAGAAACTGTAATTGAAAAAGGACACGGTGAAAAGTCTTATATACCAATATTGAAATAGTAATATTCAGGTTAGGATTCGGCAGCCGACTTGCGCTGTGCGCCCTACCACCGAGGCATGGGCGGATCTCGTTAAATATCCCGCCTAACATTACAGTCATGTAAGTCCCGGGTTATCCTGATGCTGACCAAGAAGCGATAAGGTTCGGCGGAGGGGCGCTGTTCCCTGGGCTTTGGCACCACCGATAATACCAAGAAAGGCATGACGAGGACGATCCGTGCAAGCTGGCGTTTGATGCCCTTGATAAAGCGATTTTCCTCTGACCTATGATTTTCATGCCCCTGGAGCTCGGGAGGAAGAGCAACCCGCCTGTAAAATAGTTTCAGGAAACGGGAAGGCCGCCGGTTCGACTCCGGCCAGTGGCTTGGATGTGTGCGGTGCTGGGATTAGCCTGGGTCTGAATAAGACTCCTCTGCCCCTGAACAAGGGATGGGTCGGGCGAAAGAAAAAGCGTCTAAGAATCCGCAAATCGGAAGGCAACACCGAACTACCTTCCGAGCATCTTTCGTTTAATGTCCTGCAGCGAATATCTTCTGAAAGTCTGTTTCGTATAGACTTGCGAGGGTTGTGGACTGTAGGATTATTAGGTTCTCGTTATTTGCAGTATTGGCGCTGAATGTCCAGTTGAAGCTGCCGGTTTCCACGGTTACTCCGTCGATTATCATGTATTTATTGTGCATGAGGGCGGGATTTCCGTCGAGCTTTATGCTAATGCCTGCGTTCTGGAGGGTGTAGTATTCGGAGCCTTTGACGTCGTCTGATTCTATAACAACTTCAACATCGACGCCCCGGCTTTTTGCTTGTATTAATGCGTTTGCAATGGACTTTAGTGTAAAGTCATACATGGCAATGTGTATGGAGGACTTTGCATTGTCTATAGCATCGATTACATGAGTGGAACAAGAGTCTTTTGGGCAGAAGTATACGTTGTATGTAGCAGAGTTTAAGGTGGATGTGCCGGTTCCACTGTTTCTGGTATCATTAAACTGGGTATCTGTGGGTTTTTGTGTCTTAAATGTGCCTTGCATTGTGTGTACGGCAGCCCCAGCCCCTGTGATTGCTGCCAGCAGGAGTATTACGAGTAGGTAATGTATTTTGATTTCCATTTTTTATCAGTCCTAATATGATCAATCATCGTTATGTATGGATATTCTATATTCAGAAAAAGAAGTTGGAATTGAAAAAGCAACATCATTTGATAAGTTTCAGAAAATGCAATGCATTTGTATCCAACATACTGGGCATTGAAGACCTGCCTTCACCCAGAATTGCGTTCGCTATGTGCTCGGCATCCGCGGGATCGGTCTTACCGTCTTGTCTGTATATTGATATATGCTCTACGACCATGTTAGCCACAGTGTCCTTAGACATTTGAACCATATATCCACTTTTTAGGTGAATGGGTTCTGGCAAGATTTGAACAGGACTATCTTGTAAAAAAAGATCTACCATTTCCAGGGTGATGACTTTTGCACTACTGCGCAGGGTTTTTATTTCATCCGGGGTAATTAAATCATTAGTCATATAGGTTCGTATAAACATTTTAGTTATTTAATTATTCGCTTCTATCTTCTCCGGTATCATCGCCGCACTCTTTTCACCGAAAATATCTTCATCAGTAATCTCCGGCGAAGGTATGACCACAACATTCTTGCTAACTGCTTTCAAGAACTTGTTAAATACCTGGTTCCTCACATGACTGCCCAGGTTCTTCCTGTTTCCAACAACAATGAGCTTTCTGCGCGCCCTTGAAACTGCTACATTCAGCCTGTTCGGGTCCTTCATGAATCCGATGGCGCCCTGCATATTATCGCGGGTGATATCAAAAATCACCACATCGTTTTCATCGCCCTGGAAGCTGTCCACCGTGCCTACAGCATATTTCCTCATGCTGTTGTATATGAGTTCACGCTGTCCCTTATAAGCCGAGATGATCGCTATCTGCGGCGGGCTAACCCCGACTTCTTCCAATCGTTTCACTATACCTTCAATAATCTCCACTTCTTTATAATTAAGAGTGCTGCCGCCCTTATCCTTCGTTTCCTGAGTTGCAATCTCTTCTGTGGATACAAAAATCACAGGATACTCAGGATTAATAACTTTATCCTGCCAGCATCCGTTCAGTTTTGATGTATCTATTTTCAGTGTTTTATCAAGGTCAGCAGATTCAAGCCCTTCCGGATATGCAAGAACCCGGCATATCTCGGCAATATCATCATGCATCCGGTACTGCTTCCTGAGAGTGAGCCTGGCTTTCTTATTCGGGGGCGTATCAGTATCATGATCCTGGATGCGTCTTTGCAGCAGGTCATATAACGAGATTTTCAGTATGGTATGGTCGCTCATGACAATAGGACCGAGCTGCTTATGGTCTCCTACAACAGTCAGGAACCCGTTATCTTTCAGTTTATCAAGTGCCATTGCAGCTTCAGGTACAGTTGCCTGGGACGCTTCATCAAAAATAACAGCATCAAACACAATATCTTTAAGTTCCCGGCGGGGGCACTGGTATGAAGTAGTTATGATAATGGGCGCCATCTTCATAATATCTTCGTTAATTTCACAACTTAGCTTCCATGTCTTTGTGTTAAGGACGTCAGCACTATGATTGAGTTCTTCCATACGCTGTTCAAGCCTGATTTTTTTTATCTCAGCAAGCGGATTCCGCAGAATTGCAAGTACATGGTCATTACCCATAAATTCGTTAATTTCTTTTATCTTCTCTTCTATGCTTTCTATCTCAGTGCGTACAGCAGTTTTTTCAGTTTCAAGTGTATGATACTCGTCATATAATCTATGCTGCTGCACTTTATACTGCAATGTATGTTGTTTCAAGGCAGGGTTAATCTTTTCATCTACACCAAGCCTGAGTATAGTGCCAAGCAGCTGTTTCGGTGCATCCGTACTTTCAATATGCTTGATGAGCGCCAGCATCATAACATCCGCGGCTTTATTCGTTTTAGCCGTCATCAATACTTTTCGTCCCTGCTTGTTATGCTGAAGTGAAAGCTCGGCAGCTACCAGGGTTTTCCCCGTACCGGGCGGGCCCTGTATAAGTGATAAGTGATGGGTCAGCGCCATCACCACGGCGCTGTACTGGTATTTGTTCAGTTTTTGTTTATAAGGCTGGAAATCATTCAATTCTATTAATGGTGGTAGAGCTTCATTCCCAAGCAAGACTCGTGCATGCTGTGATTTACTCATTCCAAGTTCCCTGGTAGCAACTGCCATCTTCTCAAAGTTACTGGATTCAAGAACTTCTGTAAACTGAGTGTTACTAAGTTCCTGGGAAGACGGCGGGGTTTTTGTACTGAGAACGACAGAAAAACCGCCTTCAACAGGCACAACGCTTTCGACGCGATACTGCGGTCCGTCATCTGCTATGGAAAAGAGGGGTTTAACAAGACCGCCTTTTCTTGGAGGAGCATCTGTTTCTGTACATGTTCCCTGCAACAGTATGCGCCCGTTAGAAATTGTTTTAGTGATGTTGATAATATGATATTGATTGTTTGCTTTATGTTCTGCGATTTTCAGTTCTCCTTCAAGCGCAATCAAAAACGCTTTTGCCATCTCCTGCTGCAAGTCGAACATTTGAATCTCCGGAATATCAAAATTTGTATGGGTTTATTTACAAGGAGGACGTTCCTAAAAACTGGGATAGTTCCTTAGCTTTCTGTAAATACGATTTCCCTTTATCTGTAATCTGATATTTATTTTCAGGGTTTTTTTCTATGAGACTATTCGCCTGCAGCATATCCAGGTATTTTCTTGCAAGATTGAAATTGATATTGGTTTTGTATACTATGGCAGTCTTGTTTATGGGTTCCCTCGCAACTTCAAGAATTGCCACAATGATTTCTATTTCAGTGCGCCTCATGTCTATATCACCGATAAATTGTATGGAAATATTGAAATAAAAAAGATAAAAATGCTTCAATTAAGGGGCAGAGATTACGGATTTGAGTGCAGCCTGTACCACGGTCTCGTATATCTCTTTCTTTTCAGGGGAGGCATTTGATGCATTTATCCTCGTTGCGGTCAGGTCCGTTTGTTTGGATTGTTTTGCGATAATATATGTTAATATTAACAAGACATATAGACAAACTTTATTTCATTAAATAAACTAATATTTTATATAATTTTTATTTATTAAATTATTGATAAAATCAATATGCTTAGAAAACTATATATATAGTTATATTATCTTCTTACTGAATTATATGCTTATTTTTTAAGGTCATATAGTATCCGTTCAATAAACAAAAAAAACCATCACCATTAGATAACATTTTTCACTCAGTAGATAATTTTTTATCGAGAGCATTACTGAAAATTAGATATTCCATAATCCTGATGTCCTGGCGGAGGTTGCGGCGCGCAGGAAGGAGGCAAAGGAAGGCATAGTCACTGACGTCGTTTTTGAAAAACGAGGCATCACGGCACGGGTGCATGAGGTTTTCTGTTGTCTACTAGTTGTTTCGGCTTTTGTTGATAGGAAGGGACACGTAAATAGTAAGATTTAGTGGAAGATAAGAATAATGACTCACGAAATTATTCAAGATAATTATCGTAATTTGGTGTTATGGGGCAAAGATTACAATATTAGATATGTTCCTCGCGTATTTCGTCATCAATCCACCAAGCATGAATTATTGAAACAGCATCATCTACCATTTTGACAGCAAAAGCATGAAGACAATCCCGATACGTCCCAGTATAATTATTAAGGTGATGTCGCGTGGAATCCACATTAATAAAAAAGCCTAAAGTGTAATGTAGCCCAAACATTATATCAAGTTTCCTGAAATCGTCTTCAGCTTCGTTTTGCGATACCCGTCTTTTCAAAGCAAAAACAGCAAAATTATTTTCTTGAACAGGTGTACCATGCAGCTCTGCTGGAATATGGAGTATGATATCTGGTCGCTGGTAGGTGCCATGCCGTTCACTTTTTTGATATTCCATTTCGAGTAAAACATTCCCATTAAGTATTCCACGCGCATCCAATGCTTTATGTAACTCGCAATAAAACTTTCCGTGGTAACCACGTTCAGTTTGAAAAAATCTCGCTTGTTGTATTGATTTCAATGCCTCAATCGTTGCACTTATTATTATCTCTCTCATTTTATCAAACCTGATGATTTCTTTTTACTTTCCCACCATCTTCTTAAATTCTTCAGCAGATTTCCTGCATCAACAATGTACTTTAAACTTTCAGATGCAGTAATTTTCCCTTAATCATCCAATATTGCCTCGTTTCGTCTCAATTCGAATAACTCTCTTAACTCTTCAGTTGTCATCTTTGTCGTCGCCTCTGTCAACCAATTTTCTTCAATCCCTATGATGTTTTCTCCCAATGCTTTTTTGTATTCTATCAGTTCATCTATTTTTTCTTCAAGCGTCCCGATACAGATAAACTTGTGCACCTGCACGTTTTTTATCTGCCCTTTTCGATGGGCTCGGGATGTCGCTTGGTTCTCAACAGCATAGCTCCACCAACGGTCAAAGTGGAATACATGACTTGCGCGGGTGAGGTTCAAACCTTCTCCGCCTGCTTTGACTGAGATGATAAATATCTGAGGGGAATTTGTTTGATTAAAGTGATTCACCATTTCTTCCCTTGCATACGGAGATAATCTGCCATGAAAAAAGAGCACTTTCTCTTGACCAAAAATATTTGAAAAATGCATCATGAGCAATTTTCCCATCTCTGCAAACTGGGTAAAAACTAAAGCTGAATCATCTTCAGCGAGCACCTCGTCCAACATCTCTGTGATGCGGTTTAACTTTCCTGATCTCTCTGGTAGCGCTGAACCATCTCCACGGTAATGAGCAGGGTGATTGCATAACTTTTTTAATTTTCTAATTAAAGATAACACCATGCCTTTCTTTTTTATACATTCAGAATCCTCTATCTCCTGAAGCATATCCTTAACAGCAGCTTCATAAAGCGTTGCTTGTTCTAATGTTAGATTGCAATATTCCTTTTGTTCAAATATTTTAGGAAGGCCTGCTTTGATTTCTGAGTCTGTTTTGCGGCGGCGGAGGATAAAAGGTTGAATTATTCTTTTTAGACGATTCTCTATTTCTTTATTCTTATCTCTTTCAATAGGCAGCGCAAAATTCTTATGGAAATCATTTGCTGAACCGAGGCAGCCAGGCATAAGAAAATCCATAATCGACCGGAGTTCTGATAAGCGATTCTGAACAGGCGTGCCTGTGAGAGCTACATGAAAGTTTGCTTTAAACTTTCGTACCGCTTGTGATTGCTTTGTGTAGGGGTTTTTAATGTTGTGCGCTTCATCAAGTATGAGAGAGTTCCATTCCATCTCTTTGAATATATCTTCGTCGTTGTAGGCAAGAGTGTATGTAGTGATCACAAGGTCATGTTTTTTTGCTTTAGAAAGGAACTCTTTTTTATTTTCTCTTTTGATGCCATGATGTACATGAATCCGAAGGGATGGTGCAAACCGCTTCGCTTCATCCTTCCAGATAGGAATAACTGAAGTTGGACATATCAACAGAGATGGTTCATTTGTTCCTTCTTCTTTTTCTTTTAGTAGCAGAGCCAGCATCTGTATAGTCTTTCCTAGACCCATATCATCTGCAAGACATACTCCAGATACATGCTGCTTCATGTAAGCAAGCCAAGAGAAACCCTCAACTTGATAGGGATAAAGCTGCCCGCATAAACCACATGGTTGCGACAAATTTGGAATCTCAGTTTTGCTTGATAATCGATCAATCAGAGAAGTTATCCCTGCAGAATCTTCAGATACATTGATCAATAGCCCTTTTTCTGAGAACTCGCCAGGCATACTTATTAGGCGTAAGGCTTCTGAAAGCTTCATTTCACCTTGTTTTCTAGTTTCCAAAAATTGCAGGGCTTTTTCGAATTCCTCCAGTTTTATCTCTACCCATTGTCCCTGTACGCGCACAAAAGAAATTTTAAGGCTTACAGTCTGTTTGAAATCCTCTTCAGTAATGGGTTCGCCCCCAACAGCAATTTTCCAGTCGTATTTAATGATTGAATCATGACAAAATCTTCCCTTGATCGTTGAGTCTGGTTTGAATTTTATATTAAGCGTTGATTTTACTGTACTTTTATTCCACCAAGGATGTATGGGGACGCCGAATCCCTTCTCCATAAGCAAGGGTGCAACCTCTTTTAAAAATCTATATGCCTGTTGAGTGGTGAGTTTTACTTCGGTTGGAGTTGTTGAGTAGAGGCTTTCATTGATAGGGTCATACAACTTCGCAGCTTCTTTCAGGTCAGCCAGAAGCTTTTGATTTGGATTATCGAATCTACGGTTTAAAAATTTAAGAGTATCCTTTGATTCTCTCCAAACTTTCTCGGCTGGCACAATAAGGCTTAAATCATCTAACGCCTGGATAAAATATCGTAAACTCCACTGACCAGACATGAAACCGCCGCCCAGTGTAGGCGGTTCAAGATGGAAACAAGTGCGAAATTTGGAATTTACTATTCCCTTTTTCAGGTCTTCAAGATTCGATATTGCTAATTTTCGAAGCTTCAATATATGTGTCTTTTTTGGATCAATTTTGAGAGCTTTGTCATAACATTTTATGGCATCTTCATATTTGCCCAACTTGCAGAGAGTCTCGCCTTTATATTGCCATGCAAATACATCCTCCGGGTGGATCCCAAGTAATTTATCATAGCATTCATTTAACGCTTCGTATCTCTCCAATTTACAAAGAAGAGATACTTTTGAATCCCATGCAAACTTGTTTTCTGGACTTATTTCTATTATTTTATTGTAACATTCGATTGCATCATCAAACCCATTCATCTTAACAAAAGCATCTGCTTTATCATGCCATATATTCACATTTTTTGGTTTTATTTTAAGTGCTTTGTCATACAATCCCTTGAGATGCCATAATTTCCAGTTTATATCACTTGCTTCATCGTAGCATTTATTCGCTTCTTCAAACCTCCCCAATTTATCGAGAATATTTCCTTTTTCATGCCATGCGATTTTGTTTCTTGAATTTATATTAAGCAATCCGTCGTAACATTTAATCGCTTCTTCATACTTCCCCAAATCTTCCAGAACTTTACCTTTTTCATACCATGCTATTGTGTCTCTTGGGTTTGTTTCAAGAATTTTATCATAATGATTATTTGAAAATCTATATCTGTCATGCTTAAATATAGCATAACCATTATAATTTTTTGTTATCTCATCTTCTATGATTAACTCGATTGCTTTGTCGTCACATTCTACCGAAGCTTCATACCTCCTCAAATCTTCCAAAACTTTACCTTTTTCATTATCATGTTTAAAGATAGGATAACCATTATTATTCTTTGTTATCTCATCTTCTGTGGTTAACTCGATTGCTTTGTCGTCACATTCAATCAATATTCCCAAATATCTATGTATGGGACTTTCTTCTATAGTTAACTCGATCGCTTTGTCGTCACATTCTGCCGTCTCTTCATACTTCCCTATCCTCTCAAGAATCCAGCCTTTGTTGCCCAATGCCTTTTTATTTTTTGGGTTTATTTTAAGGGCTTCGTCATACCATTTGATAGCTTCTTCATACTTTTCCAGCTTACATAGAGCCTTACCTTTATCCAGTAATGCTTTTTCGTTTTTTATGTTTAATTTGAGTGCTTTATCATAACATTCTATAGCACCCTCATACTGTTCCAGCTTATATAGGGCACATCCTTTGTTGTACCATCCTATTTCATTTTCCGGGTTTATTTCAAGTTCTTTTTTGCAACATTTAACTGCATCCTCGTACCTACCCAACTTATAGAGGACATAGCTTTTTTTGTGCAATACTTTCTCATTTCTTGGATTTAGCTCAAGTGCTTTGTTGTAACAATTTATTTGCTCTTCGGGTTCCATTGCTTTGATTCCCAATTTAAACCATTCGTCTGCCGATTTTCCCTCAATTGTTCTGTGTGATTCCATTTCTTACAATCTCGTCAGGTTATTTCATGCCTTCAAATAATATCGGCGCTCAAGTCATTTATTCTTCCGTATGAAAGTTCTCACTAAATAATAACAACTCCTGAAGCAAACCTCCACAAAAATACCATGACTGAGCTTTATTGCAGTCATGCGCACGTTCTTGGATTATTTCTTTTGTCCGGCGAAAAACATAATTCAGTCCTATATTAATCCTCTTGTTATTTTTAGGGCTTTTCCTTGGCGAATCATATTTATCGTACAACCGGCTTACACTCACAAGAATAGTTTTATCTCCATAATCCCCGAAAAAGTTCTTTAGATATTCTATTTTATCGGGTTGAAATGTTGGTCTTTCTTTGCCCCCTTTTACTTCACATATGACTGGTATAACTTCTTCTTTATTCATCAGACCATTGGAAAAAAGATTGCAATCAATGGATAATTCATTCCCATTTACCTTTTCAGCACAGTTTGGACATCTTAACCCAATTATATCCGATTCCTTTACGTACCGTTGGTTGGATAGATGTGTAAAGTTTGTTAAAAGCAAGAATCCATTCAATCTTAGATACAGTGCAACGTATTCTTCAGGTAAATTTACCAATTTTCATCACCTCAAAGTTCCTAACTATATTTTCTTTCTCTCTTTTATAAATTCTAATACATCTATGGAGCAGAATCGTTCATCTTTAATTTATAATGCAATTAATATTATATATTTTTATGCGTCTTGATGGAATTGGCATAGTTAAAGAGTGTTGAATTTCTTGAGTCTAATAACTTACTCCAACGAGAATTTGAACAACATCAAACTCTTATAGCACTATACGTGCCCGTACCAGTTCCACAATTGTTATGTTGGCTTTAGTCGCATCTTATGGATGCACGAGAACGAGCGTGGATGCAGTCACGAACCCCGCAATGAAATTTGCGGGGCATCCCGGCGCGGGTGCATGAGACCTCCTATCGTTTTTTGTTTTTTTGGCTTTTATCGGCAAAAATGGGCACGAAAATAGTGAGAGTGGCAACTTTCAGTATTTACAATCCCTTATAAACGTGTGGGATATAAAATTCTATATGCTTGTGAAAATCAGCGAATTTGGATTCTGAGTTCATACAACTATGAACTCTTTATGAAGTTAGCATAACGTTTAGCAAACCGCAGTGCCGTTGCGAACTTCTTCTATTTACGATTGTGTGAGCAACGGCATTGAGCGATTGGATGCGCCCAGCATTGCTTTGTAATAACTTTGATTTGGGACTAGCCTGCCCATATTAGCCCACGAGCAATGGTTTGCCGTTTGTTAGCCGCCGTTGCATGTGGTGGATTAGCAATCGTCCGGCAACTTTTCGTCATCATCGGCCTCGGTGCAGCGCCCCTTTGAGCAAGAATCCCGCAGTGATTTATTCAGAAACAAATCGAGTTGGGGTTTTTCTAGGAACGAGTTCGGTTGACGATCGAGCGAATGAATCCACTGAATGAACAGTTGAACATATTGACCGTTTGACTGCGCTCGATGGCCTTGGCCTTTTTTGATAATTGGTCGCAGGTCGTCTGGCAGGGCGATAGGTCTATTGCCGAAATAGAAAAAGTGGGTGGACAAAAGGGCTTGTCCCCCGCGCAGATCACGCTCTCGATTGTCGCTATTGTGCACACCCTCTCGGATTGTCGGCGGGTCACTCACGAAATCGTAGATACAATCGCCTAACCGACGTCTGACATCGAAATTGGTCCAATCGGGGATCTTGGATGGTAGCTTGCTCTGACAATAGCGGTCGTATTCCTTCATGGTCATGGTGTCCGTTACCTCCATGGCATACACGACCATTCCGCTTGTGCCGTAACGGGCAGAGCCAGTTCCGACAATCCAATCGCCCTTTTGAGCTGCCTTGCGAATCTTGGGTTTGCAGATGACAAGAGTGCACACACCCCAGTATGGGTTGGGCGCTGCACCGTCATCGTAAGGTATGCAATAAGAATATAGTGTGACCATACTTAGCTCCTGCAATGGCGCCTAACGGCCGGCAGACATACGAAGTGCGAGGCGAAAACGAGCATTTGGGCGGAGCGAAGCGTAGCCTTATGTCCGCTGTTATACGCCTGTGCTGAGAAAGTCATACTCCATTTTCTAACCATTTTTCCACCGTGTGAGTGTACTCCTCTGTTATCTTATGGCCTATCGCCCGGAGAAGAGAACCTTGTAAATTAATAATGTGTTTTAAGAATATAAAATTATCTGATTAAATTCAGCCAAACAGAATATCCAAAAACTTATATCAACAGAAATATAGAAAGTAAACAGAATTATTGGTGGTTGAAAACGTAAAAATGAACGAAGAAAATAAAACAGGATTTATCTATAGAGAATGATGGAGAAGTTAATATGTTTGATTGGTTAAAACCAAAACCAAAAAAAGAAATTTACAAATTTATTATTCATTTTAATAAAAATATTGAAAAATCGGAAATTGAAAGAATAATTAAAAAAGATTTATTGCCATTATTAGATAAATTTCCTGAAGAAGACAAAAATCTATTAAGATATAAGGTGAATACAACTAATGAAGACATCATATTTTATTTTTCAAATGAAGCAACTAAATTAGAATTCATGAATCATCCGCTTGTGATATCAATAACTACACAATCAAAACTAAAACCAAAAGAACATAAACAGGATACAGCAAGTTCATATATTCCTATTAGTGCAGAAGCTAAAATTATAATAGAATCCACACTCGAAATTTTAGAGGGTGCGATAGATTTACCTGAAGAAAATATGATCGAGGTTTCGAAAGATATAGAAGGAAAATTAAAAGGAAATCAGCCAAATGAACTGCCAAGTAGAATCTTTGTTGAATCAATAATTGATAATAATGGAAAAGAAATTCCTAATCCCATTCAGCTTTTCTTTCAAAAGACAGAAAGTACGATAATATACATTGCCAGAAACACAATTGATGATTCGAAATTATTTGAGACCGAAATTGAAGCTCCGGGATTTAGAGCAGAAAATGTTGTTGGAGTAGGAAAATTAGACAAAAAGAAACAAGATGAAGTTTTCATTTATGACAGTCTCCACAAGCTTTACAGCATGTATGATAATTACATGAACAAAAATGATATTATATTTAGAGATACAGTTTATATTATAAAGATACAAAATCCTATACCTTATCCTGCTGAGAAAGAGAATAGAAGAACAACTTTTGGTGCTCCATTATCTTCAATATTTGGTTTAAATTTTGATGAAATCGCTGTTGAATATTTTGATGATGGTGAAAATAGATTATATCAAATAGCTGTAGCC
>JBAVMS010000027.1:0-3352 GCA_049690315.1 Candidatus Methanoperedens sp. | reverse complement strand
GGTCTTCACTGACGGCTTAGTTAGAGACTATCCGCTTGCTATTCGGCACGAATCAGGCAGAATTACGGACGTGTTGTACCATGCGACACTATTTAAGAATGAAGCTGGCGAGATTCAAGGAGTTTTTGCAGCTGCACGGGATGTCACCAAGCGGAAGCAGGCGCAGGAAGCCCTCAAACGAGCACATGACGAACTGGAACAGAAAGTGCAGGAGCGCACCCGAGAATTACAGGAGGAGATTGAAGAACACAAGGTGACTGAGGGGGAACTCCGGGCAACTGCTGAAGAACTCGAGGAGCTCACCGAAGAACTGCGTCGCTCCAACAAGGAGCTCGAACAGTTCGCCTACATCGCCTCCCACGACTTGCAGGAGCCACTCCGGACGGTGACGAGTTCACTAGGACTCCTCGAGAACTGGTATAAAGACAAGCTCGGTGAGGAAGCAGATACGTTCATCGGCTACGCCGTTGATGGCGCAAAGCACATGCAACAGCTGATCAAGGACCTGCTCGCGTACTCCCGCGTCACGAGCCGCGGTGAGGCATTCGAACCGGTGCACTGTGAGGGCGTCCTCCAGCAGGCCCTCGACAACCTCAAGATCGCTATCGAAGAGAGTGGGGTGAAGATCACGTTGCCTGCAGCTACCATGCCGACAGTGATGGGCGATAAGATGCAGCTCGCCCAAATCTTCCAGAACCTTATTGGAAACGCGATTAAGTTCCGAGGTGAGCAGCCGCCAGCAGTGCAGATTGGCGTGGAGCGCGATGCGGGGCGGAACGAGTGGCAGTTCTCCGTCACGGATAACGGCATCGGCATGGACATGCAGTATGCCGATAAGGTCTTCACAATCTTTCAGCGGCTGCACACGTCGGAGCAGTATTCAGGTACTGGCGTGGGCTTAGCGCTCTGCAAGAAGATTGTGGAGCGGCACGGTGGAGAGATCTGGGTGGAGTCGGAGCCGGAGAAGGGGTCTACGTTTTATTTTACGATCCCTGATATCGACTGGAGTGGGTAGTTTTTGCATTCATAAAAAAGCGTTTCTCTCCTAAAACTCTATCTTGTTATACCCCTCTCGCAAATCTTGGTCATTGAACTGCAAGTATACCTGCGTAGTGTTGAGGTTGCTGTGCCCTAACAATTGTTGCACACGCCGTAAATCAAGTCCGGACCTGACAAGGTGAATGGCAAAGCTATGCCGGAATGTATGAGGGTGAATGTCAACGCCAATCTTCTTCCCATATTTCTTCACTATAGTGTGCACTTGACACCGCTTAATGCTAAAGATGTGCCCGATCCTCAGGTATATCTTGCATAGAAATGTACTCGGAAAGCAGTTTAAGGATTTCATCATCCGATATTACTCTTTCTCTTTTTCACAGTAGGCTTTGATGTCTTTCATGGGCCTTATTGGTGAGAAGAGAAGAAGTAGGAGGAGAGAAGAGAGAAGAGAAGACATCAGCACTCATTCATTATGTGATTCAGCAACCGTCTCTCTGCTCTCCTCAGATGCATATATCCCCGTAAAGCAAAGAGATTGTATCTTAAATTTCGGCGCTTCATTTAGATTAATCTCTGAGATACCGTGGCCCATTCGACCAATATCTATAAATAGGATTAATTACGATACAGAAATGTACCGGTACAATAATGTACCGATATTAATTTGCTATCCGTATACTTCACAAACCAACACCGCGTGAGATACAACAAGGGGCATCTTAAAGGGCATGACTCGTCAAGAACCACAGAACCGCCGGCCTGTCGGGCGTCCACGCAGCGCTCAGGCGCATCAGGCGATTATTACCGCGACGCTAGAACTGCTGGCTGAAGAGGGATTCGATGGTATGAGCCTTGAGGGGGTGGCGACTCGAGCTGGCGTTGCCAGGACGATGATTTACCGGCGCTGGCCGTCGAAAGAGGCACTCGTTATCGATGCGCTGCGCGAGCAGCACGCCGAAATGCCGCTCACTGATACCGGCAACTTGCGTGCAGACATGATAACGCTGTTACATGAAGAAGTCTCACAGGCGGCAAATCCGCTGCAGGCAAAACTGCTGTTCAGGGTTGCCGGAGAGATCTTTGCACGTCCAGAGCTTTTTAGTGTGGTGTTTCGTCAACAGCTCGCGCCGCGCCTGAAGCACATGGAGCAGCTCTTCGAGCGAGCGCAGGCCCGCGGAGAACTTCGCCAAGACCTTGATGCTACATTCATGCTGGGTCTTATCCTCGGGCCCCTCCTGTATTATTTGCTCGTCTCAATGGAGATGCCAATGCCCCACACGCTGGACGAGTTACCCGAGCTCATCTTTGATGCTGTCTTGCACGGGATTGAAGGCCACTTGAAAGAAGAGTGAAAACGTGCTCTCCTGGGCACGAGCCGAGGCGGCAGATTAGGAGTGCTTAGCATGCGCTCTGTACAAAGGAGGTTGACACATGGATGAAGACCTAGACACAGATGAAACAGCACGGCTCACGAACACCGGCACTGGCACAAGATCTCTCCTTGTCCTCTTCGGCATTGCGGGTTATTGTTTTGTATACGGAAGCAATGATGATCGCCGAAACATCAGGGTGACCAAAGGTCATTGCTGCAGCGGCGAATCACATCGATATAGTGAATAATATTGGTAAAATGAAATGGAGTTACCACAATGAACAATGCTGATAAAACGGAACTACAGGACAATTACTACGTCTGTCCAGTGTGTAAGCAGCCGTTAGCCCCTACAACAAAGGGGCTATTCTGCCAGCAAGACGAGATCGAATACCCTGTTAAAAATGGCATCGTGGACTTTGTCACAGAAGATCTCGTGGAGAGTCCGAATCTCTTTCTGAGGTCTGTCGATAAACTCGATAGTGCAGCTGAGACCTATGAAGGCCCATCGTGGCTTGGTACTTTCGATATGATAAGCGCTGAGTTAGGTCTCCCGTCGCATGAAGATATAGTAAAAACGATGACGGAGATGGTAGATGTGAATAACGGCGTAGGACTGGATGTGGCATGCGGAACAGGAATAGTCACTCGGTCCATAGCACAGAAGATGCGCCTCGTCTACGGGATTGACATATCAATGGGCATGCTGGAGAAGGCGGTCGAATATGCAGGAGAAGGGGGGATAGGAAACGTCTGTTTTGCCCGTAGTATGGCGGAGAAACTTCCCTTCCCGGATGGCGTATTTGACGGCGTGACCTGTAGCGGAGCGCTCCATCTGTTTCAAGACACCGCAGAGGCATTGAACGAGATGGCGAGGGTCATGAAAAGGGGCGCTAGGCTGGTAGTGCAGACATTTGTGAAACAAGATCTTTCCAATTTCAGGAAGAGTTTTGAGTGTTTGGGAGCTGGTAATCCTTTTGT
>JBAVMS010000026.1:0-55647 GCA_049690315.1 Candidatus Methanoperedens sp. | reverse complement strand
CTTGAGAGCGGGCTTCGTGAAAGGCTTGATGCCTATGCGATAAACATAAAGACAATCCACAAGCAAACCGGAAGAGCGCGCAACAACTTTATCGTCCTATATGAGCAAAAAAGCCATTTTCCGGAGTTGAAATTATCCTTTCCCAGCGCTAACGACCTATTTCTTACAATGGATATAACTTCGTTAAGCCTGCTCTCGATGCATTTCATAATAGACTATGTTGCTTTGCCAGATAAGAAAACGATTTCCTGCCTGAGCACGCCTATTGAAAAATGGACCAAAAAAATGATATTTTCTGATGAAGATACCCTGAAATATATTATTCATTCGCCAGCCTTTCCCCTTCATTACAAAAAGCGTTTTTCAAAGGTAATAGAAGATATCGAAAAAGAGATTGATTCGATAAAATATAAATCGTCTTCATCCTCCCCAGAAACACAAGAGCTTGCTGACTATTATTTGAGAATTATAAAGGCATCATCAAAAACGGCGAAGTCCCGGGGTGTTCGGAACAAAAAAGATCCAGGTGCTGTTGGAATAGTTGGCAAAGATGCGAAGAAGAGGCCAGGTTTGTAATCTATTTTCAAATCCAAAAATGTAAACCTCTCCTTGTAGAGACGGAAAGAACTAACAAGCCGCTCGGTGCAATATCAGGTCGCTTTTTTGAGATTGAGATTATTGATTTCTTAACATAATTGTTTTCAAGGATCCTATCGCAAATTTTAAGCTATTGTTAACCATCAAGAAAACAAGGTTTACAATCACATTATGCTCCAAAAAATCAGATCAAAGCTCGAAAACGGCGCATCTATAAACTTCTCAGAAGCCATGGAACTCATGAATCTGCATGGCAGCGAATGCATGGAACTTTTTTCACTGGCAAATAACATACGCGGAAAGCTCGGGGACACGGTTGACCTTTGCTCGATTGTCAATGCCAAGTGCGGTTTGTGTCCCGAGGATTGCAAATTCTGCGCACAGTCAGTTCATAACGATGCGGACATAACTCCCTATCCGCTGATGGACGAGGAGGAAATACTTAATATGGCCCTTATGATGCAGGAAGAGGGTGCGGCGAGGTTCTGCATCGTTACCAGCGGAAAAGATGCCAGTAGCGAGGATTTTGAAAAGATATTAGGCACCATACGAATGCTCAGGAAGGAAACCGCTTTATCAATCTGCATTTCCCTCGGAACGCTCACGGAAGAAAGTGCGCGCGGGCTTAAAAAAGCAGGCGCTGCAAGGCTACACCACAACCTTGAAACATCAGAAAATTTCTTCAAGAATGTGTGCACCACTCATACCTATACAGAAAAAATAAGAACAATACAAATTGCAAGAGTTGCCGGGCTTGAAGTATGCTGCGGCGGGATAATAGGGTTGGGAGAATCAGCCAGGGATAGGGTGGAGCTTGCTTTCACGCTTCGTGAACTGGATGTAGATTCCATCCCGATCAATATCCTGAATCCCATAGCAGGCACTCCTCTTTCCGGCGCAAAACCGCCAACTCCGATAGAAGTGCTCAAAACAATAGCGGTTTTCCGTCTCATCCTTCCTCAAAAAAATATACGCATAGCCGGGGGAAGGGAAAAAAACCTGAGAGATTTGCAGTGCCTATGCTTGCTTTCCGGCGCCAACGGCTTGCTGCTGGGAAACTATCTCACGACTCCAGGAAGAGTTCCCCGTGAGGATATCCAGATGATTCTGGACTCAGGACTTATTCCCGGAGGCGTTCATGTTTAGCGTGCGTATGCGTGCATCGAAAAGCGGTAAACATATCTCGGGAGCCGAGCGGATAATTGAAGAACATGGCATATCAACCGCTGCCCAATCATTGATAGACAGGGCTATGTCTCACGAAAACGGAAGACCTGATTTTATAAATATATCTTTCGAAGCATTAGAAATGCCCATTAGGAACATAACCTCGCTGCCGCTTATTTTAACAAATATTAATAATCCGGCAGAAGGCAGGGTTCTTGCCAGGAGGCTGCTTCTATCTCTGGGGATACCGCTTTTCTGCATAGATAAAGCGATGGATTTACTTGAAAAAGGTCCTGCTGATGGAGAAAGCATGAGAGGGGCAATTATAATGAATCTGGAAGGGGAACGGCTTGAGCCTGACAAATACCGCGGCATTCGAGCATTGCGCATGGATATTACGGAAGAAGCTTCGGGAGAGCTTGCTTGCGCAATCGGGAGAGAAGGACTATCCCCCTATTTTACGCATATAAGCGAGGCGCTTGTACTGGCTACAAAAGTGGCATCGGTAGAAGGAACCATTGCTGAACTCTGCTGGTCAGATGACCCATCATATACCACCGGCTATGTCGCTTCAAAGGAACTTGGCTATGTGCGCATCCCACATCTAAAACCTGAAGGAGACTGCAACGGTGGAAGGGTATTTTTTGTTGATAAAATTGACCTGAATAACTACATTCATGAAATGGAAAAGGCGCCGATACTGGTAAATAAGTTCGGCGGGCTGAATGACAGGAGGATAAAATGAGACAGAAGCAATTACTGAAAACAGAAGAAAAACAATTAAATAAATCAAATATCGCGGTCCTTGGAGCAGGCGGCCTGGGTATGGCAGCCGCAAAAATGATTGCAGGGAAAAAAGAGATGAAACTTGTAGCCATTGCAGACAAAGGCGGCTACCTGGTTGATTCCGAGGGCATCGATCCGCAGCGCCTTCTGGATAAAAAACCGGGCGATGCCGGAGAGAAAACAGACGATCCCATAGGTGCTATTATAAGGAACTCAGACGCTTTGGATGGTATTTTTATTGCCCTTCCAAACCTCACAAACGAGTTCATCCCTGAGGTTGTGTCGAAGTTTGCAGAGCACGGTTATAATGGCGTTATGGTGGATGCGCTGAAACGCTCACAGGCGGTTGAGATGATTTTCGGGATGGATGAGATGATAATGGATGCCGGAATTACATACATTACAGGAGCAGGCGCCACACCGGGGTTACTTACATGCGCCGCTGCAATGGCAGCCAATTCATTTATGGAAGTAACAGGTGTGGACATAAACTTCGGAGTGGGTGTAGCAAACTGGGAATCCTACCGCGCAACAATACGCGAGGACCTAGCGCATCTTGATGGCTTCAATCTAAAAAAGGCGGCTGAAATGACGTGCGGAGAAATCAAGGAAGAACTCGATGCCAGAAAAGGCATTCTTCAGCTACACAATATGGAACATGCAGACGATGTAATTCTTGAAAGAGCCGGAATAGTATCCCGTGAAAAAGTAAAGGTAGGAGGGATAGTGGACACCAGGAATCCCAGAAAGCCCGTGAGCACCACAATGACGCTTACAGGCAGGACTTTTGACGGCGCGATTTCAAGCCACAGGTTCATCCTCGGTGATGAGACCACAATGGCTGCCAACGTAGTTGGACCTGCTCTCGGCTGGATGAAGGCAGGGCTTGAATTCCATGCACGGGGGATATACGGTGTATTCGGGTCTGCTGAGATAATGCCGAGATTCGTGCGGTGAAAATGAGGGGGTTGGCAGAGGAACTTGCAGAGATAAAAAATAAGGGACTGTACCGAAGGCTTTCTACTATCGGGAGCGCACAGACGCCAAGGATTCTAAAAGACGGACGGGAACTCATACTTCTCTCCTCCAACAACTACCTTGGATTAAGTACTCACCCTATAGTAAAAAAAGCAGCGCTGGAAGCAATAGAGCAATACGGCACGGGCGCCGGGGGCTCGCGCCTTGCCACTGGCAACACCGAGCTGTATAACAGCCTGGAGGAAAGAATCGCGAAATTCAAGGGTACCGAGGATGCCCTGGTGTTCAGCACAGGATACATGGCTAATACCGGAACAATTTCAGCGTTGATGAAAAACGGCGACCTGATTCTCAGCGATGAGCTGAACCACGCAAGCATCATCGATGGGTGCAGGATGGGCCGCGCTGAAGTAGCGGTCTATCCGCACAGGGATGTTTCGTGTATAGAAACAGCACTTCGAAAATCGAAACACCCACGAAAGCTCATAGTTACAGATGGCATATTCAGCATGGACGGAGATGTGGCTCCGCTGCCTGAGATAGTTGAGGTCGCGGAGAAATATGATGCGATGGTCATGGTAGATGATGCCCATGCCACAGGCGTTCTCGGAAAGCATTGCAGGGGCACATCTGATTATTTTAATGTAAGTGTGGATGTAAACATGGGAACGCTGAGCAAGGCGCTTGCGAGCATGGGAGGTTATGTAGCGGGGAGCAGTGAACTGATAGATTATCTTCGAAACTCGGCGCGCCCGTTCATATATTCAACAGCGCTTCCCCCGCCCGCAGTCGCTGCTGCAAAGGCCGCCATAGATGTTGTCGAAACTGAGAATCCCGCAAAAAAACTCTGGCAGAATATCGCGATATATAAGAAAGGACTTGCCGATATAGGAATCACAGTCAAAAGCGAGACACAGATTATTCCACTTATGATAGGAGAAACAGGTAATACGATAAAAGCAGCCAACGAGCTTGAGCGACTTGGGGTTTTTGTACAGGGAATCCGTCCCCCGACCGTTCCTGAGGGCAAGGGAAGAATCAGGACTTCCCTTATGGCAACACACAGCGAACATGACCTAAAAGAAGCACTTTCTGCCATTTCGGTAATTAAGGAAAAATACAGGTTATGACAGGGATTTTTATAACGGGTACGGATACTGGCATAGGGAAAACCGCAGTTGCCTCCGGACTGGCAGGAGCTTTTAAAAATAGAGGGTACAGCGTGGGAGTGATGAAACCTGTACAGAGCGGCGCCCTGGTAAGAAACGGTAAACTGTATTCTCCGGATGCCGAATTTTTGATGAAATCTGTGGATAAACATGATGAGCCGGAACTGGTATGCCCTGTCCTTTTAAGGGAAGCGCTGGCTCCGAGCGTGGCTGCGGAAATTGAAGGAAAGACTGTTGATTTGGAACTTATAAAAAACGCATACTTGCAGCTTGAGAAACGCCACGACATCGTGATTGTGGAAGGCGCGGGAGGAATAGCGGTGCCTTTAAGAAAACGGTTTCTCATCTCTGATTTAATAACCTGCCTCGGCATATCTGCCATAATAGTGGCTCGTTCCGGACTTGGAACAATAAATCACACCTTTCTTACAATCGAACATGCAAGGCGAAGAGGGATACGGGTGATGGGAATAGTCATAAACAACTACAGGGGCGGGATAGCTGAAGAAACGAATCCGAAAGTAATTGCAGAACTTACCGGCTTACCGATACTTGGAATTATCCCCCACGACCCTGCGATAAATGTGGAAAGCGGAAGTCTGGGCAATATTGTGTCGCTGGTGGAAAAAAATGTGGATATAGATAAAATCATTTCTTCAGCTTCTATTTACTAATAATTCTTCGAATCACGTTCGTTCCCATACGCAGTCCCCGGTGTGACTGCCGCTGCTATTGCCGAGGCGATAAGCGCCTTATACAAATCAACCGCTATGAAAGGCATAACTCCAAGTTCAATAGCTTTCCCTGCATTCACGCCAAGCACAAACGCCAGTTGAACCGCTCCGAAAAGGTAAACCATCACAATCCCGAGCAGCATTATACAGAACATGCCTGCAAAGCTGCGTGATTTGACATACATATCTGTGAACCATCCGATGACAAGCGATGCGACAATGAACCCGATGATATAACCACCGGTCACACCTGCGAGAACTTCCATGCCGGCTGTTCTGCCTGCAAACCATGGCACGCCCAGAACGCCTATAACTGCATAGAATACCTGGCTCAATCCGCCGTACCATTTCCCGAGAATCACGCCCGAAAGAAGAACCGCAAAAACCTGTCCAGTTACAGGTACCGGCGTATAGGGAAGATAGAACTGGAGCTGGGCAACCAGTCCGGTCAAACACGCAAAGCCAAGCGCCAGAGCCATTTTGTTCAGGAATGTTGATTCAAATCGCCATTTAAAGAAATTGTATCTGGCTGATTCATATTTTTCAAATACGTTTTTGAGTTCGCTTCCAAATTCTGACATAAATTCACCGATTGTAAACTTTTTATTTATTAAGGTAGACAATCTTTATAAAATAATCGATTTGATTTGGTTTCATTATTGGAACTGGCATCGGATTCATCATCCGGCTATGGAATGCCCCAGATTATCACAAGTCCCCCAATAAGCACAAGCGCCCAGAATAAGAGCTTCTGTGTCCTGTCACTAATTCCTAAATCGATTGCGAACACCCTGAAACCGTTCAATGCGTGGGGAAGTACAAGCAGCAGCAGAATAAAAACTGCTGTCTTAAACTCTACGAACATGAAATCAAAAGGCGTTTTAATATCATGCACCCACAAGATATGAATGAACAGATAGAACACAAGCAGGATACCCGTGACGCGCTGGAGCAGCCATGCCCACATCCCTGTTCCGTAAGCTCTTTCTTTTTCCATTGTCACCTGATTATATGTTTAATCTTATGTAAAATAATTTTCCTCATGAAACCCGTGATGGCATTGGTGGGCGGCACTTTTTTAGGGCACACTTCTACGCAGCGGAAAACTTCATCGCATGCCCATACCCCTTTTTCAGTATCCACCCTTTTTAGCATCCCGGCTTTGTCATTATACCTCGTATCTGCATAAAAGCGCCATGCTTTTGCAAGCGCGGCTGGTCCTGAATAATCCTTATTCCTTGCTGCCACAGGACATGCCCCGTAACAGAGGCCGCACAGAATACACGCTGCATACTTATCGACCTTCCTCACATCCTGCTGCGACATTGATATATCCCCACCTCCCTCAAACCAGGGATGCACATCCTCATAATGTTTGAAAAAAGGTTTTAAATCCACTATCAGGTCTTTGATTACAGGGAGGTTCGGGAGAGGTTCAATAAGTATCTCATCGCCTGTCTTTAATACAGGTTTCGCAATCGGACCAAACGGTGAAATGGCCAATACCCGTTCACCTTCTATTTCAGATGCCTGGGTGCGGCATGCAAGTCTTTGTTTTTTGTTGATGAGCATGGCGCATGAGCCGCAAACAGCGCCGCGGCATGAATACCTGAAGGCGAGAGAACCGTCCTGCTCATCCTGTATCTGGAAAAGGGCTTCAAGCACGGACATGTGGGGTTTAGATTTTACTTCAAAGGTATCGAACCACGATTTTTCCCCGTCAAATCTTTTGATCTTAAATTTCATAACCCACGTTCAATAGTTTCTTTTCCCGGTTATATAAAACGCATGGTAAAGTAATATAAGAAACGTATATATTATGAGTATGTTCAGGCACGATATCATAATAGTGGGCGGAGGTCTTGCGGGTTTGCGCGCCGCTTTAGCAATCAGGGGCGCTGATGTGGCGGTCATATCCAGAGTCCACCCGCTGCGTTCGCACTCGGTAGCCGCACAGGGCGGTATAAATGCAGCGCTAGCGAAAAACGACAGGTGGGAAGACCACGCCTTTGACACGATAAAAGGAAGCGATTACCTTGCAGACCAGGATGCTGTGGCGTTGCTGTGTCAGGATGCGCCGGAGCGTGTCATCGAGATGGAGAAATGGGGTACGCTTTTTTCAAGAGTCAACGGACTTATAGCACAGCGTCCTTTTGGCGGCGCAGGCTATCCGCGCACCGCTTACGCCGAAGACAGGACAGGTCATGCGTTGCTGCATACGATGTATGAGCAGGCGCTCAAAAATGGCATCAAATTCTATGAAGAATGGCTGGTAACACAGCTTGTTGTAAAGACCCCGTATTTAAATACGGGGACTAATAATGGCAGGTGTTCAGGCGTTGTTGGATACAACATCGCAGACGGGAAAATAGAAGGCTTTCAGGCCAAGGCAGTGATTTTCGCTACAGGCGGATACGGAAGGATATACAGGCGTTCAACGAACTCAATGATAAACACGGGATTCGGGTGCGCAGTGGCATACCGAAGTGGCATTGCGCTTTCGGACATGGAATTCGTGCAGTTCCATCCCACCACGCTTTACGGCACGAATATCCTTATCACAGAAGGCGCCCGCGGCGAAGGCGGGTTCCTTAAGAATAAACTCGGCGAGCGGTTCATGGCGCGTTATTCTCCCCATTTGCTTGACCTTGCGCCGAGGGATATAGTGGCGCGGGCGATACAGACCGAAATAAACGAGGGCAGGGGATTTGAGGGAGGTTATGTTCACCTTGAGTTGATGCATATAGGCGAACGGCATATCAAAGAGCGCCTGCCCGGAATCAGGCAGATAGCTATGGATTTTGCGAACATCGACCCTATTTGCGAGCCGATACCCATCCAGCCGGCGCAGCATTATTCCATGGGAGGCATCGCCTCAAATAAAAAATGTGAGACATCACTTGCGGGATTCTACGTGTGCGGTGAATGCTCCTGCCTGAGCGTGCACGGGGCGAACAGGCTTGGCGGGAATTCGCTGCTTGAGACGATAGTTTTCGGGAAAGTCGCCGGGGAAAACGCAGCAAAGTTTGCGAATGGAACAGGCTTTGAAGCCGCGGATATATTGGAAAAAGCGGTGCATGAGGAAGTGCAGCGGATTTCCGCGCTTCTTGGCAAGAACGAAGGTGAAGCATTCTTCAAAATCCGCGATGAGCTGAAGGAAGTCATGGATGAAAATGTGGGAATATTCCGAGATGAAGAGAAACTGAAGGCGGCGCTTGGTAAAGTCAGGGAACTCAAGATGCGTTACGTGAATGTGTATGTCAGGAATAAAGGCGCTGTTTTTAACCAGGAACTCGTGAACGCGATTGAGCTTGAAGGAATGCTGGATATTGCAGAGGTTATTTGCATCGGGGCAATTGAGCGTAAGGAGAGCCGCGGCTCGCATTTCAGGCTTGATTATCCAGAAAGGGATGATGCGAAATGGCTCAGGCATACACTGGTTACTTTTGCGCCCGGGGGATTGCGGATAGAGTACAAGCCTGTGAATATTACGATGTATCCACCCAAGCCTAGAGAGTATTGAGAAAAAATGTCTATTCAGAAAAAACAGATTTCACTTGAACGCCTTTAATATCTCAATGCCCTTTTTTGGAAGTTCAAGTAAATCCCGGCTTAGACAATCTTTATCGTTGCAAATCTTTTTGCCTATTAAGGCATTCAAATGCTCTTTATAAACCTCCTGGGACGTCTTTTTAAAACCATCGGGGTAATACGTTTTAATAACAAGCCCGCTTAAGTCAACATTCCCATTAAAGGTTGGCTCTTTTTCAAATAACGCCGGCACCGTGATTAGTTTCTTCCCATCATCAAGGTCTGAAAGAAAGACAAAAATCGTTCTCCCGACAAAAACCTTTGCAGCCGCCGCTTCTATACATCCCCTGAAACCCTTTCCTTTGACCTCGTTAATTAATAATCCGCAGTATCCCACTCCAGTTCCGTTCAGGAAATACCTTACCCTGACGGACATTTCCACCTGCATTACAGGCACTTTAATCTCAGAATGCTGATTATCGGCTTTTAATTCCAAAAATCCGTCTAAACTATCCATAAATCCTTTTTTGTCCGGCAATGTGAAATCAGGGGCTTATTTTTTCAAGCCTTATCCTGAACTCCTTCCTGTGCCTTTTCTCTTCATCAAGAATATGTTTTAAAACCCCGACCACTTCAGCATCGTCTATCATTTCAATATGCTTTTTGTATCTCTCGATTGCCTCCGTTTCAAGCGCTTTTTGCTTTTCCAGCTGGCCCTTGAGGTCATCTCCCCCGAAATCAAGCTCTTTATGTTCCATACTCGGTTTCCCGCCCCGTTTCACGATAAGCTCTGCAAGCCAGTTCATGTGCCTCATCTCATCAATAGAAATCGCTTCTGTGACCCTGCTCGGATCGCACTTAGGCATGATAAAAGCGTTCCTTACGTAAATCAGGGTAGCTTCGATTTCACTTACGTAATCTTCATTCAATAAACGGATTATTTCTCCAGTTTCCATATTCAGCCCTCCGTGGTTACAAGATGATAGAACACAAGAGTATTTATCTTTAATTGAATACTCATCATTTTTATAGGGGGTATGTGTATATTTCAAGTATATGTTAGAATCCATTCAAGCTATCCTGTTAAATTACGGTTATTTGGGTCTTTTTCTTGCAAGTATTCTTGCATCTACGATATTGCCTTTCGGGAGCGAGGGGATTCTTTTATTACTCGTTTATGAAAAATTCAATATCCCTGCCCTTGTGCTTGTGGCATCAGCAGGAAACTACATTGGCGCCTGTACAACTTATTATATAGGGTTAAAAGGAAGGAGTTTTGCCCAAAAACATCTTTCCATTGATCCCGGGAATCTTGAAAAAGCAGAAAAATATTTCTCAAAATATGGGGTAGCAGTTCTTTTATTTACGTGGCTTCCAATTATAGGAGATGTTATTACTGTCTTTGGCGGATTACTGCGGGTTAAGTTCTGGCTTTTTTCGGTTCTTGTTTTTACAGGAAAGTTTTTACGTTATCTGGCTATCGCGTATCTGGCGGCAGCGGTTTTATAACACGGAGTTGGTCATAAACTTCGTCCATGGACGACCGTAAAAACTGAACAAAATTAACATCGAACTAAAACGAACTCGTACGAACTCCGGTTTGCCCAAAAAACATACCATCCATCAATAACAGCAATTGCTCTCAAAACCTCGCGCTCTGCTCCTCCGCGCCTATGTGGCTAATTAAGGAATAATCTCGCACCCATTGTTAAATTCAGGATATTCAAAATCCTGCCTTTTCACAACCCTGCTCTCAATCATCTCCCTCACCCGCGGCAAAGCCTCCTGCAACTTCCGCACCAGATGCCTGACCGTAGAGCAAATCAGGGCATAACCGTTCTCCCTGAGCATCTCCTGCGACCTGTTAACAAAAAGACACCTGCCGCCGCAGATATGGAATATGTCACAGGATACGCATGGTTCGCCAACCCGGGCTTTATCGCAAAGCGAGAGCGGGCTGTCGTCAAATATAGAGCCTATTACTGAAAAATCAAAATCGATGGATACGGGACACGCAGAAATCCTGCCGTCAGGCATGACCGAAAAAAAATCAATCCCTGAACCACATCGCAGGCGCGATTTTTTGCCTGATAGCAGCGAATTCATTACACCTATAAACGGGACTATCCCGCAAACGCGGTTTGAACGTGACATCTCAGCAACCCACCAGTCGACAAGCAAAGAGATGCCGGAATTATATTCAGCAATCCACTCCACAAGTCCCGGCTCTGTATTTTCCCAGGCTTCCCAGAACATTTCAAAACTGAGCTGCCAGTGAACATGGTCGAAAACCCCAATACCCAGAAGATGCCGCACGTTTTCGTAGATATCCGTGCCCTGCGCCACCGTCATCCTTGCTACGAGGTCGCCGCAAAAGCCCCAGCTTTTTATGAGTTTTGAATTATGTATGATGCGGTCATATACGCCCGTCCCCCGCTCTTTGTCAGTAACTTCCCTTGTCCCGTCGATTGATACGAGGATGGAGTGGAATTTTTCCAGATATTCCGGTTCGATTTTATCTAACAGCAGGCCATTTGTCTGGATAACGAATCGCGCCGGAATAGCATCCATGATACTTTCCATGGTCTTGATGCGAAGGAGGGGTTCGCCTCCGTAAAACTCGATAACAGGGCTGCTGTCCCGGGATAAGAACGATTTGAGGTCTGCAATCGAATATCGGATTTCTTTTGGAGGCGTGTCGCTTCCTCCGCCGCAGTAATTGCAGTTGAGATTGCATTCTTTTGTCAGGATTATGTGGTAGTGCATGCTTTCGGGCTCTTTCGCTGTTTTAGATTAAAAAGCATTCTCAAAAAAATAACTCTTTGCGACATTAAAATAGTTTGGTTTGATGAAAATATTAGCCACGGAGGCACAGAGAACACAGAGAAATAAGGACTCTGTGGCCTCCGCGTCTCGGTGGCTATTTTGCTTTTTGATTTAACAAGACTCACAAAGTCATACCTTGTTCTGGATTAAATCCCATAAAACGTTGTCGGGAAATACGGGGACAGCCATCTTATAATGAGCTTATCTATTCCGAATAAAAGCATTATCCCGATCACTATCAGCACCAATCCTGACAGCTTTTTAAGAACCTCCCCGTTCCTTGAAAACCACTGGAACCTGCTCGTAAATTTCTTTCCATAATAGGCTATGGAGAGCATGGGGAGGCTCATGCCAACCGAATAGACAAAAAGCATCCATGCGCCGTAGCTCATGTTGCCCACGGACGCGACATACGCAAGCACGGCGCCAAGTATCGGCCCGACGCAGGGAATCCAGAGGACGCCAAGCGACATACCAAGGAAGAATCCGCCAAGCAGGCTCCCTTGCGGCAGGGTTGATGAGTATTTGTCCAGGAAACCGAAATTCCGCTTCAAACCCTGTGTTATCGAGCCAGAGAGTTTCATGAATTCTATGTTTATATCGTCGTCAAAGAGCACGGCGCCCATACCGATGATAAAGAGGATTGCGAGGCTTCGCAAAGAATCGGTGAAGCCTGCAAAGGTGGCGCCAAACGCTGATACCAGCACACCCATGGTCGTGAAGGAAAGAGCCAGTCCTGAAACGATAGCGAGAGGGCGCAGCCTGTGTCCTGCAGAGCCTGAAAAGACCACAGGCACGAGCGGGAGGCAGCAGGGCTTCATGATGGTTACTATGCCTGCCAGGAAAACGAGAAATATCGAGGGTGCTGAGGGTTCCATGTGTGATTTAACCTGTGCTATAGATGGAAGGTTGTAATAAAAGCATTTGGTTTACATACGATGTAAAGTAATATATAGGTTCGCTTTGAAGAAAAGGGTATTCTTAATTATGAGGAGTGGGAAGCTCGAATCAGGAAAAAGATTGAAGAGGCGAAAAGCTTAACTAAATTTGAAGAGTTAAAAGATTAGTGTCAGTAGGAAGTAATAACATGTCTTCAAATTTAGATTTATTGGATGTAGTAGATATCATCCAAAATGCACAGAACATTAAAAATATACAAGAGCTTACAGCTACATTGAATAATTTACGCCAAGCACTCTCAGGTTTGAATCCTGAAATGAAAATGTTTAATGAAAACATTACGAAATCTAATGAGTTTTTAGGTAGAATTGCAAAACTGCAAGAGAGTATGGAAGAACAAACCAGGTCAGCCAATAGGTTTACTTGGGTTGTTGTTGGGTTAGGGGCACTTCAAGTCGCCATAGCAGCATTCCCGTATGTAGCAAAATACTGGTTACATTGGCAAATTTGACTTCAAGTGCAGATAAGGACTTTATGTGCAAATACGTTATTAAGTGCAACCCGAACCCATCGGAATTCTTATATAGAACGACAAACATTGATTTGCCAAAATAGCATCCCGGTATTTGTATAATCATATTAAGTTTATACAAATAATCGGGGCATCAAAATAATATTACTAAAAACCGAAATCAGGAGATAATCATTTATGGCAGGACAACTTGGCGGACAACCAATCATAATCTTAAGGGAAGGCACTGAGAGAACACGTGGGCAGGAAGCAAGGAACAATAACATCATGGCTGCAAAAGCAGTTGCAGACGCCGTGAGAACCACACTTGGACCAAAAGGCATGGATAAGATGCTCGTGGGCGGCGGGAACATTACGATCACAAACGACGGTGTCACGATCCTGAAGGAAATGGAAATAGAGCACCCGGCAGCAAAAATGCTTGTAGAGGTAGCAAAAACGCAGGACGATGAAGTCGGGGACGGCACTACCACAGCCGCCGTTCTTACAGGAGAATTGCTTTCCCAGGCGCAGGTATTATTGGAACAGGACCTCCACCCCACAATAATAGTAACAGGCTACAGGATGGCCGCCGATAAGGCAATTGAACTCCTGAAAGACATTACGCACACTATCACAGAGGACGATGAGGAGCATCTGTTGAAAATTGCAAGCACAGCAATGACAGGAAAGGGCGCCGAGGGTTCAAAAGAAAAACTTGCACAAATCGCAGTTGCAGCTATCAAATCCATTGTTGATGAGGAAGACGGGAAAAAAATAGTTGATATTGATAATATTAAAATCGAGAAAAAAGTAGGGAAGAGCGTTGATGATTGCGAATTTATCAAAGGCATTGTTATTGATAAAGATAAAGTCCACAACAACATGCCAAACAGGGTTACGGATGCGAAGATTGCGCTTATCACGCGGCCCATTGAATTCAGCAAGATGGAGCTTGAAGCTGAGATTAACATTTCAACACCGGGTGAGCTTTCACAATATCTTGACCAGGAAGAACAGATTGTCCATGATATCGTGAACCGGATAGCCGACAGCGGCGCCAATGTCGTGTTGTGTCAATTGGGCATAGAAGACATCGCGCAGCATTACCTTGCAAAAGCGAATATTCTTGCAGTGCAGCGTGTTGAACAAAAGGATATCGAGAAAATTGCAAAGGCAATAGGTGCAAATCTCATTACAAGCCTTGATGATTTTGACGCCTCCGATCTGGGAAGCGCAGGGTGTGTTGAAATGAAGGGTCACGGCGAGGAAAAGATGCTTTATATTACCGAATGCAGCAATCCCAGGGCAGTATCGATCATTATTCACGGCGGCACGGAGCATGTACTGGAGAGCACCGAACGGGCTCTTGAAGACGCGTTAAGGGTTGTGGGCGTTGCGGTTGAAGATGGAAAACTGGTTGCAGGCGCAGGTTCGCCTGAAATCGAGCTTGCCTTGCGCTTGCGGGACTACGCTTCGACATTGAAAGGCAGGGAGCAGCTTTCTGTGACAAAATTTGCAGAAGCACTTGAAATCATCCCGAAAACCCTTGCGGAAAATGCGGGGCTTGACCCAATAGATATGCTTGTGGAACTGCGCAGCCAGCATGAAAAGGGGAACAAGGATGCAGGACTTAACGTATTCACAGGAAAAGCTGAAAATATGTGGAAGAACGGGGTAATTGAACCTCTTCGCGTCAAGACGCAGGCCATAAACTCGGCAACCGAAACCGCTATTATGATTTTAAGAATAGACGACGTGCTTGCTGCTTCAGGCGGCGGCGCCGAACAGGGCGGAGCGTCATGCGGAATGGGTGGCATGGGCGGTATGGGAGGCATGCCTCCCGGTATGATGATGTAAAAGTCAGATACCATTTTGGAGTAACACTGGAAGAGGCGATGTATTGCGATACATGCCTTATCCTTTGATTTTTTGATATAACCAAAAAAAGCGTGAGAATTTGGTTTTATTTTGTCAGCACAATTTCAATAATCGATACGTTGGAATCTCCCCTATCCGTGTTGATTTTCTCAGTGCCTATTTTTATATCCTTTATTTTGGAATCGGGTAAAAACCTGTTCCTTGAAACTTCCACCGCATCTACTGCCCTTGATATTGCTTTTCCTCTTGCTTTGACTGAAACTTCAGATGCGCCGTTGTTAAATTGCGTTACTACTGCAAGAACATAGTTCATCACTGGTTTGTTTCCGATATATACCACATTGTCATCTGTCATAGCTGGCCTCCCTGAAATCTAACAATCAATTACTATGCCACTACATATATTTACCGAAATTTTTTGATGAAAAATCCAATACTAATTGAAGAGGTTATCACGTTCCCGCCATCAATAAAAGTGCAAAAGCGTCTCCTTTATATTCATAAAGTGCCTCTAAAGAACCCATGATTAAGCTCTCGGAACTTTATTCTGGCAAGGCAAAGACGGTCTTCAAAACAGACAATCCTGAAAAGCTGATAATGGAATTCAGGGACAGCCTGACGGCATTCGACGGCAAGAAGAAAAGCGAAGCCCCGAAAAAAGGATATTACAATGCCCAGATAGCTGCAAAGCTCTTACGGCTTCTTGAGGATAAAGGCATTAAAACGCATTTTGACAGCATGTTGTCAGGCACCGAGATGGTCGTGGATGCTGTTGATATCATAAAAATCGAAGTAATTGTGAGGAATATCGCAGCCGGTTCGCTTACCAAGAAATATCCATTCAAGACCGGGCAGAAACTTGACCCCCCGATAATACTATTCGATTATAAGAGCGATGAATACGGCGACCCGATGATTAATGAAGACATTGCGCTGGCGCTCGGGATTGCAACGAAGGCTGAACTGGCAAAGATACGAAAACTTGCACTTTCGATTAATTCAATCCTAATTGAATATCTGGATGAGAGAAACCTAATGCTTCCTGACTTTAAACTTGAGTTTGGACGGCGCAAAGGAAAAATAGTCCTGGCTGATGAAATATCATGCGATACATGCAGGTTCTGGGATAAAACGACAGGCGAATCCCTTGATAAGGATGTATTCAGGTTTGATAAGGGAGACCTTGTGGCTGCTTATCGCGAGGTTGCAAGCCGGATTGTGCCTGAGATTTTTTAAGGAAAAATAAGCGATTTGCTTCCCCGGCGCTATTTGATTATTTTATACTTCATGGGACTGTAAAATAGTCTGGTTTTTGATGAAAAATATTAGCCGCGGAGGCACAGAGAAATAATTGTTCTGTGGCCTTCTCGGTGGCTATTTTTCTTTTTGATTTAACAGCACCAAATGATTTTACGACAGCCGAGGTTGATAAACTATTAATATAAAGAAAATTAATAAAGGTTAAATATGCGGGTTAAATTGAGATTGTATCTAATAATGACCGTTATGTTTGCCTTGGTCTTTGGACTTGTGGTATTTGCAGCGAGCCTTATCGGAATAAGCGGGTTTTTCGCCTATGGGGCAATTGCGTCTATTATGCTGTTCATCCAGTATATGATAGTACCAAAGATGGTTGAATGGTCTATGGGTGTCAGGTATATAAGTGAACAGGATGCACCTTTGCTCCATATAATGGTAGCAGAACTTGCGAGGGGCGCATTGATTTTCCTATTTTTCAGTTTTGGGGGTGACGACGATGCGCGGCAAGGCATATACATTCTCCCGTAGAAACATTCCGCCGTTAGTGGGCCACGTGGGTTGGGGATTCGAGCTCGGAGATGGCACCTACTTCTTCGGTGCCACCGAAGGGAAATACTTCCTCCCCTACATCTCCCCGCGCGATGACAACGGCGCGTGGTGGGGCAAGGAGTCGTCATTCATGGCCATGGCCGACCAAATGCACAAAATCTGGCAGTACGACCTCTACAAGGAGCATCTCGTCGACGATGCCCACCCAGCCGAGGCTCAGCAGATGGGCAAAGCGGCGAAGACTTGGGGTTATACCGTTGTCCTCGGCAACAACTGTATGGACCACGTCTACAAGATCATTCACGCCTACGGCGTTCCTCCTCGTAATCTCCAGTGGCCGCAAACGAACTGGGCGCCAAATGTGTGGTTTGACAACAACCCCGGGGCGGCCTATCCACTGCGATAGCACTCCGTTCGAGGCTTGGTGCATGATAGCCTGCCTACCAACTGGTTCCGACATCGCCTGAGCGTAGGTGTGTTTGACTTGGCGCGTCTGGGACTGAATGATTTGCCGCAACGCCCGTAGCGAAATGCCCCGGCAGCGCGGATTGGGCGGTGGAGCACGCGGGCAGCCCCGATCGTGCGCCATCTGGCGCAGCACCTATCCAGCATCACTGAAGGCGTTTCGAAAAATATTTAGCACCAAAAGATTTTACAACAACGAGATATTCAGGGATTTATAAGCGATTTGCTTGCCTGCGCTATTTGATTGTTTATACTTCACCCAGCAGCTTCAGGTTCGGAAGCTGGAGCCGTTCTCGGCGGGTTATCCTCAATCACAGGTCTTTCCTTCCTGTAGTCCTTAAGCCTCCTGATTATTACCTCTGTCAAAAACAGCCCGAGCGCCGCAAGCAGGAAAGGTTCTTTCTGGCTCATCGGCTCCTGCACAGTCCTGACAGCCTTTTCCTTTATATCAAGGAGCAGCAGGCCTTCCACTTCACTCTCATCATAAACGCGCCCGCCGTTTGCATCGATAACCGAGGTGAGCTGGTCATTAAACCCGACATCCCTGTACTCAAGCGGGTAGTTCACTGCTATCCCATAGCCCGAAAGGTCATGGAATCCTTTGTCTGTATCTTTATCAAAATTTAAGGTGTACTCAAAAGTATTAGGTCCTGTAGAAGCAAGGTTAATATCTGTTTTGCCATCAAGTTTCACGATAGGCGGGGTTTTCGAGGTAACTACAACTTTCCCGGGCGTGCCGCCCCAGATATCCTCAGCCTGTATCACCACACCTCCCGTAGGGCGGGGGTCTCCGATTGCCCAGTTAATCATCGCCGAGATGAGACGCGAATTCTCACCGCTGTAGACCTGCGAAGCCCAGGGTCTTGACGGGTCGCTTGTGGATGGATTACCGTTATCGGTTGTAAACGATGCAACCCTTCCGAGCCCGAAACCCCATGTCGTCAGGATGGGTTTTCCGCCTGTTGTTGTTGCAACCAGTTCATCCGAACCGAGTTTTGGTGTTACATCGTTGTATCCTGTTACGGAGGCTGTCAGGTTGATGTATTTTGTGATGAAATGGTTGCTATCCACCGATACTAACGGGTATTCATGGCTGATCTCAGGAGTGGCGGTGGCGGTTGGCGTACCAGCAGACGGAGGTCCGATTAAAGCGTTGGCCCGTTCATCCGGGTACAGGAGTACTACCTGGGTATCAGCAGCCATAGCCAATGCATTATAATTGTCGTTTGGTATTTTGGCTTCCTGAGGCAAAAGCACCTGTACAAAGTGCATTTTATAATCTTTATTTTTTAAATCCGACACCGTATTTGTTATCTGGGCAAGACCTTCACCGTGTATCAATCCATCTGATAATACGATTATCTCTTTTGTGCCGCTTACTGAATCCAATAGTTTTTCCGCTTCACGAAGCCCGTTATCTATGTCTGTAGGATTTTCCCCTCCGCTTGGGGTAATCGTCCTTATTAAGTCATCAAGCTGTGCTTTATTAGCCTGGCTGCTCATCGACAGCAAACCTGTTTTGGCTATAGCTCCCCCGAATGCCACAACAGCCACGTTGGTGTCACCTGCAATATTCTGGACGATATAAAGGGCATTTGCATCAATAAGGCTGATTGGTTCGGGTGTTCCTACCCTGGTGCTTCCTGAGGAATCAATCAAAATCACAATATTATTTCCACCCCTGAATTCAGCCGCCCTTGATATTATTGGAAGCATTGCTTCAACAGGCGAGTTATTGTAATTTCCCTTATCATACGAGGCATCCCCGCCCACCACAACCAGACCTCCGCCGCCTCCGACGTATTTTCTCAAAGAATCTGCACTTAACTGTGCCATGCCCTTGTTGTCTATAATCACAGCCTTGTACGGCGAAAGGTCATCAGGCACATTGCCTGAGGCTGTGACCTGATAGAGGCTGCTTGCGATTGTGTAAAGCGGCGAGGTTTTATCGTCAGTTACCGCGAGCACCTGCGGCTTTGGAACCACGAACACTGATCTATAAAAAACATTGTTGTTCTTGAACCAGTCCTCGCCGCTTGGCGTTATGGTGGCGGTTATCTCGTGCGATCCAAGTGAATTGAAGGTATAAGAAACCGGAATGACCTGGGTGCGCTCTGTTTGTGTGATTGTATCGCTTTTCACAGGCTTCCCGTCTATCTGGACATCGAGCCTGTACGAAGTCTCATTTCCCGCCTGCCTCACCACGATATTAAAAGTGTTCTCGTTATCTTTGATAAGGTTCTTGGCGCTTGCTATCTCAATGCTCGCATCGTTATGTATGGGCGCCTGTCTCACAGCAAACACTTTTGTCCCTCCTTTTGAGACAAAGGAGATGGCATCGAACAGGTCTTTGCCGTAATTGCTGTTCCCGTCGCTCACAAGCACTATGTTGTTGTTCCCCTCGGCATCCTGAATAACCTCATCACCTATAGGGGATTTAATCCCTGCAAACTGCTTGTATGTTGTAGGGGTTTTTGATTTTATGGCTTCGAATAGCTTCTGCCCGGTGTCCTTGTTAAATAAATCCATGCTCATCGTCTGGTCGTCAACCACTGTAATCTTCGGCGCCTCATCCCTTATCGTGCTTGTGCCCAGCGTATAAGGCGAAGCGAGCGCGATTATAAGAAGGCTCAGGATTATAATACGCGAGATGATAAGCAGCCTCGGGATTCCTTTCCTGATGGCATACCATCCTGCAAGAACCACAGGGCTTATGAGCAGGAGTATGAGGGGATTTGCAAGCTGGGGAAAATCCATTACAGTTCACCTCTCCAGTGCAGGTAATACAGCTCAAGGAAAACAAGGAACATCCCTGCGATAATTAAATAAACATCAAGATAGTCCGGTTTCCGGATAACCTGGACATTATACGGTATCACGCTTGTGCTCGTCGGGTTTGCAGCCGGGGTAAGACTTGCTGGCGCGAGGTTTGATTCTGTTTCATCGTAAAGATTTACTGCCACGTTCTTATCGGGCAGTCCATAAATCCCAACTTCATCGAGAAGCAAAAGGTCTGTGGTAACGGTATCGGTTGGGGTTTTTACGGCCTGCGTGACAGGGAGTTTGATAAACTGTCCCGTATTTGCGTTGTATTCGTTTACATTCAGGCTTCCGCTTATCCATTCCACCGTCTGCTCCCAGAACAGGGGGTAATCCGCATGCGAATGGAAGTCGTTCCATATATTCTCATTAAGCGGGTCATAGATATTATCACCAGTCGGGTCTGCGAGCCCGGAATATACCACCATTCCTTTCCCGAACTTCCAGTAAGCAAGCATTACAGAGTTATCCCCACCTTCAACAAGCGATACTGCGCCCCTTTTTAAAGTCGCATTGAAATGTTTGTTTACCTTTATTTTTTCAATGTCTTTGTCTATGCCGCTTGTAATCATGGTGGGCAGGACTACATTCGGTGATGTTGGATTTTTCGAGAGGGAGCCAAGTGTCACTGGTAACAAATCCGTGTCATTTAAGCCCGGAGAGGCGATTATCACTGCATTTCCCCCTCCTTTGACATAATCTGACAGGCTCTGCATAGCATCCGGTGGTAAGGTGGAGCCCACGAACACAACCGAATAATCCGGCATTGAAGGGATGTTTTTGGTATCTGTTTTTTTAACAGTGGTGAAAGGGGTAAGACCGAGAGCCACGACCGAAGGCGTTTTTGTATTATCGGTTATGTAAAGGAGGTCATGTTTTACGTTGTTTGGTATTATCACATAGGCATTGTTATCAAGAGGAAGGGCATCATCAGCGCCGAGTGAGATTTTCGTTGTTCCGGGCGCCAGGTTACTTATTGCAAAGTTCTGGCTTCCCAGTCCATTCAGGTTAATCGTATTTGAAAGGACGTTTCGGCCATCAGTGGTAACATCAATTTTTACGGCCTGCGCTGCCGTATTAAAATTTTTAATTACAATCGTATAATCGCCATTGGATTCAAACCAGCCGTTCACAATTCCAATGTTATCAGTCCTTCCGCTTACTGTCACGAAATCTACTGTGATGCCGTTGGATTCGGCAAGCGCCTTTGCAACCGAAGGGTCATCGCCGATCCAGCTTGTAAAATCAGAGAGCACTACTATCCTGCCCCCGTCGGGAAGCACCCTTCTCCCGAGAAGGATGGCGCTTGAAAGGTCAACGCTCGTGCCTTTTGCCTTCAATTTCGGAAGCGCATCTGATGCGCTGCCTGACGGTGCATCCTGCATCACCATCAAAGGCACGCTTTCAGCAAGGATGAGAGTATTCTTCGAAGAAAGGAATTTTTGCGCCTCAGCAACAGCGCTTTCAAACTTGGTATTGCCTGAAGCGGTTTTAGCCTGCATGCTCCCCGAGGCGTCAAGGATAACAACGGTCGAACCGCCTCCAGCTTCCTGGTTTGCCATAATGAACGGTGCGGCAACCGCAAGCGAGACAAGAATAAGCACGAGCAATTGGATGAAGAACAGCGGGTCTTTCAGGAATTTCCTGAAAATATTGAGCCTTTTTTTCTTTTCAAGGTCAAAAAGGAACATGAGCGAGGGTATTTTTAATTTCTTCGCCCTTGGTCTTAAAAGGTATATAATTATAAGTGGTATTATTGAAAGAAGAGCGTAGAGCCCGGCCTGATTTGCGAACTGTACGGGATTAGCGTATAATGTATCCAGCAGACTCATTTTCTACCTCCATTTTTCAATAATATTTTCAGAGCCATGAACATTTCAATCACTATACGCCGCAAAAAATTTTTGACCATTAAAATGAATCATATGGTCAGGATTATTTTCTATCCATACCTCAGTTTCCCATGCTATGTTATCAATATGTCTCTTAAACTCATGGAAGTCTGGAAACACGCTAACGTATATTCTTATATCATTACACGGTTTTAATATCTCCTCCAATTCCATCTGGCGCTTCGGAGATAATGGGCCATGCGCCGTGACAGCTTCTATCAAAAAAATATGGTGTTTATTTTTGTCATAAAGAACAACATCAGGTAATTTATCGTGTTTTGTAATCGGGATTTTCAATTCTTTTAATAATTTTTCATTTATATACAACATTTTTCTTGCCGCATCGCCTACATACAACACTTTAGTATCAGGACAAAATCTTTTTCGGAACTCTTTAATAATCTTTGCTTGAAGTTCATTGTGTTTTCCCGGCGAAAAGTTAACCAATGTTCCGTCAGGCAAATCTACGGGTATAAGATATTTAGTCTTACGTTTCTCGTATTTGTCAATTAATTTGCCTTTATTTTTTACAAATTCTTGTAAAGCAAATTGCCATTTCTGTGTACCATATTTCCGTATTACCTCTAAAGCATCATCTGAAACAGCATATACTGTTTTAGGACTGTTTGTTGGTCTGAACGGATCATCCGGGTTTCGAATAACTATTCCAGCCTGCTCAAATTGGTGCAAAGTTTGGCGCCGTATTGTTTCTCTTGTATTCTCAGCGTATTGTTTACCATAATTTTTCTGAATAAAAATTAGAATGTCATGAATCCGTATAGATCGCTTTTTGGATTCTAACCACGGATTATCTTTTTTTGAGTCTAATAACGCAAGTAACGTTAATCCTGATCTTTCATTTTGTTGGGCTTTAGGCAGACCCATGGCTTTTAGTATTGTAACAGCTTCTTCAATTCGATTCATTTTTAATTTCACCTTTTATCAGGTTTTGTATTTCAATATTAATTCCTAAAATTTCACTGACAGTTTTATCCAAATCTAAGCCATTTTTATAAGATTTGGATTCGTAAATGACTTTTCCGATTTTTCTAACATCTTCAATATCAGGAAATGGTAAACTTCTGATATCCGTAGCATTTACCTGGGTATTACCATTGAGCGTTCTAAAGAATTTGTCAACAAAGGTTGTATTTAGTATTGATGCAATACCAAAAGCTTCATAGACCGATAAGTCTGCGCCAGGTTTATGAATATAATTTACATGATTCTCGATTCCTACCGTTTTATAGGGAAATTCTGATTCTAACAATACAGATGCATACAGCCTGCGCTTCTGTTCTTTTGAGCTAAAACGTTTAATGAGTACGTAGTTTTTAACAGGTAACAAAAGCTGTTTTGTTTCACTGCATACCCGGATTGCAGACGGCTTTTTGTCTTTGTGTAGAGATTGTAGAACTCTCATATCTTTCATGTTATGCATCCACAACAGAGGTACAGATTTTGGTATTTTAGTTAATTCAGGTAATAAATACTCTTCAGCACGAAAAGATACTACGGGACCAGTCGAAATTTCCAAACCCAACTTATTTAAAGTGTTAGGCCACAAGTCAACAACATGTAAAATATCTATATCAAGATGTGAAGTAGGTATTCTTATAAAGATGTCGCCATTTTTGCGGAATATGACATCTCCTGCTTCAACTTCAAGTTTAGTTAAGTTATCAAAATGTTTGTTTTTACTTTCGCTTATGACCACATTTTGAGATTTCTCTATCGTTTTTAATTTTTTAGCTTTTATGATTATATTTTCTTGAAGAACTTCATCTTGATCAAAAATTTCTTTTCTTGACTCAAAAATATGAATATTTGTTATCCGGATGTTTTTAAGGAACCATTCCCTGAACTTTTTATAATATAAGCCGGAACAAAAGCTCCTGGGAGTGATAAATACCAATTCTCCGTCATGTTTTAACATGCTTGCAGATAACGACATAAAAAGAGCGTATATATTGGGCTGACCGGAAATTAATCCACCCATTACGGTTGATTGAAGTGAGTCCACATTTAATTTATAATAGGGAGGATTAGATATTATAAAATCGTATAAAATATGGTTCTTATCAGCCCAAACTAAATCGGATTTCGTAAAATAGGTTTTATTACGTAAGATATAATCTTGTTCAATAATATTGTAGTCAACAGTGTATCCTTTCTTAGCCAGTTCTATTTTACACGATTCTAAGGTCATTTTTAAAAAAGGCAAAAGGTTCCTATCATTTTCATAAACATCCATCGTTAAGTTTACAATTTTATTGTTGCTTATTAAGCGCTCACAAAAAGCAGCGGATAGAATACCAGTACCTGCTCCCGGGTCCAAAAGCCGAATATTATCCTTATGAATTTCAAAAAGGTTTGCCATGAATGTGCTTACTTGATTCGGTGTGAAAAATTGCCCTCTGAGCTTCCTGGTTTCTGGACTATACATTCTGGAGTACAGTTCTGAAAGCCTCTGGGCGTAATCTACTAATCCTTCCCGTTCACCCCTTTGCGGAATTTTCATAAGTAATTCTAATTTCATATTTATTATTTAAACCTCTATCTCCGCACTACCTTCTTTACCTGTCTCTGGTTTACGACCTCGAATATGGAATCAAAAACCGGTTTATCCGTGGTTACGGTATGGAAATCCGCCCCGACTGCGAGGCAGGTCTCTTTTATGCCGGCGATATGGTCGCCGAGCAGCTTTTCATATTCTGCGCGAAGGCGTGGACTTGTATAAATATCCAATTTTTTGTCGGTCTCAAGGTCGATTAATTTTGCCTCGCCTCCGAGGTTGAGGTTTTTTTCCACAGGGTCAAGCACCTGGATTAAAACCAGCTCATTGTCCCCGAGCCTGAATATCGCGCTTTTGACGGCATTGATATCGGTCATGAAATCGGATATGATGAAAACAAGCGACCTTGACTTTATGATAGCGGCGTACTTTTCCATGCAGTAATCAAATCGGGTTTTTCCCACAAGTTCGGTGTTGTTCAGGAGGTCGATTGTCTGGGATAGGTATCTCCTTCCTCGCTTGGGTTTTGTAATGTTGATTTCTTCTCCAAACGTGGATACCCCGAACTTCTCGTTATCTTTGGTTACAAGATAGGCAAATCCCAGGGCGAGCATCGCAGCGTAATCGAACTTATTCCGGAAATCCATGCTCTTGCTGGTATCAAGCAGTATGTGCGTTGTCAGGCTCTTTTCTTCTTCGAATTCCTTGACATAGAGCTTCTCGGTGCGCCCGTACACTTTCCAGTCGATAATCTTAAAATCGTCTCCCTGCGTGTATTCGCGGTAGCTCACAGGCTCCATGCCCCTGCCCCTCAATAGGGAACGCCTGCTCCCGCTGTATGCGGTGGAAACGCGCTTGCGTACCATGAACGAGAAGCGGTCAAGCTCCTTGAAAAACGAAGTATCGATCATTTTTTATTTCACATTTTTCAGAAGATCAGAAATCACCTGGTCTGTGGTCATGCCCTTGCGTTCTGACTCGAATGTGAGGATAACCCGGTGGCGCAGGACAGGATATGCCATTGTATCGATGTCTTCTGCACTCACGTAATTCCTACCCCTCATGAGTGCCCTTGCCTTCGCAGCAAGAATAATGCCGATGGAAGCCCGCGGCGAGGCTCCGTATTCGATATTCTCGTTCTTTGCCCGCGTTGCAAAAACGATATTAATGGCTCTTTTCTTGATATCCTCTGCTATAGGGACATCCCTTGTGAGTTTCTGCAATTCAAGAACCTCGTTCTTTGAAACCACCTGTCTTACAGATGGCACGATATTTTTCGTATACCTGTTGACAATTTCGTTCTCATCTTCAACCGTGGGATAATCCATTAAAATTTTAAGCAAAAACCTGTCAAGCTGCGCTTCCGGCAATGGATACGTACCCTCCATTTCAATCGGGTTCTGGGTTGCAAGGATAAAAAACGGCTTATCAAGAAGATATGTTTTATTGGCGATCGTGACCTGTTTTTCCTGCATTGCCTCAAGTAGCGCGCTCTGTGTTTTGGGCGACGCCCTGTTAATCTCATCTGCGAGCACGATATTTGCAAAAACAGGCCCGGCTTCAAAACGGTACTGTTTCTTCCCGCCCACATCCTCTATGATGGTTGTGCCTGTGATATCCGAAGGCATAAGGTCGGGCGTGCACTGAATCCTGGAGAATTTCAGGTCAAGCGCTTTTGATACGGTACTTATGGTAAGGGTTTTTGCAAGCCCCGGGTTACTCTCAACAAGCGCATGGCTGTTGCAGAGAATAGCAATCAATATATGTTCAACAGCTTCATGCTGCCCTACAATTACCTTCCCGATCTCATCAAGAAGTTCCTTAAAAACGCCTTTTGAGCTTTTATATGTCTCATCACTCATGTTTAACCTCTTTCATATTTTACTCCTTTCAACTGCATAATCCTGGATTAATTTCTTATCAGCCTGGGTTTTTTGCATCAGGATGCTGTATCCTCCATCTGAAACGTTGGAACCCAGGACATCCACAGGGTAAGCCCCTGACGCTATAAACTGGTTTGGCGGTTGGCCTGGGGCGCTTGGCTTATAACCTGTTCCAATGCCTGTATAAAGGGAAAGGTCAATATTCTTGCCTTCGAGGGATGCAATCTTAGGCTTGCCGATGATGTCCCCGCCGCCTTGAGAACCTACGGTCGGGATATTCTGGATTGGGCCCACGGTCGTAATCGCTTCGTTCCCGGCTCCCCCACCGCCGGTTATATTATTGAAATTATTAGCTATGGTTTCAGGCGGAATGGTATATGTGCCAGGGTTTGATGAAATCATAGCAACACCTGCGATGAATATGATAGTTACGAGAATTTTTGAGATTATCGTGGTTTTTGCAAGAAGACTGGACGATGAAACAGTTGTGAGCGAGTCAGAAACATTGTCTTTTAATGAATCAACTATTACATTTGCTTCATCCCTGTTATCATAAGCTGTCCTGAGTTTTTCTTTTAATTCGGAATACTTATTTTCTATTAACTGGTTGACATTGATTTTACCGTCTTTTCTATGCAGCAATAAGGCGCTTATTATCGCAATAATGAAAGCAAGGACGGGCGGAACGAATTTGACTGGAACCGGTAAATAGAAAGAAGATTTATTCAGGAAATACTCAACCTGGAAGATTATAAAAATCGAATATAATATGCTAAAAACCGCGATTAAATCCAGGAGGAAAAGAAACTTCATGCGTGTTAAAAACCCTGACCTGATTTTTGAAAGCTTGTCCAGGAATTCGTTCATTCAGCCACACCTTCTCTGGCATAATTAGCATGAATTATATTAAGTCTTGGGGATGAACGAGATTCAATCCGGTTCCTATTTCCGAAGGATAGATATACGAGGTCAGCAATTATTAGCTCCCTGTATGCCCAGATAGCTCAGCCTGGGAGAGCGCTGCGCTGAAGACGCAGATGTCCCCGGTTCAAGTCCGGGTCTGGGCATGCACTTAACACTCTAGGATTTTTTAAGTATCAAATAAGCAAATAATTATTATTTTCGAGATTGGAAATAGATTCCCGGGACTAAAAAAGTAAAAAAGGTACTGGTGTTATTTTCTTCTTATAACCAGTACCATTATCAACAGTGCTGAAATTGCAAGGAGCGCTTCAAATGCCGGCGTTTTTGGCGCTGCTGTCGGCGCTGTTGTGGCCGCCGATGTTGATGTTTCTGTCGGCATAGGGGTTGCTGCTAAGAGGGTTGTTGTGTCTAAAAACCCGTTATCATCACCGCCTTTGCCATAATGGCATCTATAGCACCAGCCGTTACCGGATGTTATCTGCGTGAAAGTTGACGGCTTCGTATCAAGGTTGATGTGGCAGGTATTGCACTTGCTGTCAGTTCCATTGTAAACGATCCCATGGCTTTTCCCGAAAATCATCCATGTAGGGAACGGTTGATTGGCTGGAATGCCCGGATGCGTGGCAGTCCGCGGCGTGAAGGTAGTTATTAATGCGGCAGTGCCGAGCACACGAATTTCCATTTTCTGCGGGCTTGTCTTTTGATATATGAGAACATAACAATATCTTTCAGGCGCTTCAATTGTACCATCTGCGTATTTGACAACCGGGTGGTGTCCCTGTCCCTTGGAATGCGTTGAAATAGTGTAGGTAGGGTCAGAAAGGTTGCCGATTACAATTGCCCGTAACTTTTGCCCCACGTACTGGTTGGTTGCCTTCGTTGGGTCATCGATGCGTGTTGGCACAAGGTCGTCTGCAAGGTTATTCACCCTGATGAAGTAATCGCCTGAAGCTATGCTTCCCAGGTCAAACTGTGCGTTGCCGCCAGTCAGGGTCGCAGTTTTTATAACCGTTCCGTCCAAACCGAGCAGTTCTGCACTGGTGATGGATGTTGCCTTGATATCCCCTTTGCCGTCAAGGCCGGGCTGCAGGCTGAGGGTTAATATGCCCGCGGTCGTTGCAGTCTGGGCCGCGGCGAGTCCTATACAAAGTGTAAGCCATACCACCAACACTATTAAGGATTTATTTAACAGATGTTTTTTATGTGTATTCATCATTTCTCCTCCAAACAACTTATTGGAGTGGATACCATCCATTTCTTTGCACTCCAATCGCTCAATTTCTGGTTTAATAAGTTTTTTTATATGATATATATTTTCCTGTATGTTCAGGAAATGGAGACGCGTTGTTTAATTTTGGTTAATTGAAAAATTATATAAACATATTTAAATTTATTTAGAAAACAATTATATACGAATAATGAGAATAATTAATTCGGCAATTCAAATTGGGGGTAAATACATGCAGACATATACCAACAAAACTTTTGAACAGAACATAGAAGCAGTAAAATCAGTTAATATTTACGTTTATGATGATAAGAAAGGAGGATAAAAATGACAATTCCCAGGACGCTTTTTATACCTGAGCAAACCCCGAATGGTCCGCAAACACTGGATATTTATTCCCGGCTGCTGGATGAACAGATAATATTTCTTACGGGTGAAATCAATGACGAAATGGCAGAAAGTATTATCCCGCAGCTTCTTTACCTGGAAGCAAAAGATTTCGAAGGCGACATACATTTATACATAAACAGCCCTGGTGGAGTGATTTCCGCAGGTCTTGCAATATATGATGCCATGCAATGCATCAAATGCAGCGTTGAAACCATATGCGTCGGGCAGGCTGCATCCATGGCTGCTATTTTACTGGCTGCTGGGGCAGAAGGTAAAAGGGTTGCTTTTCCAAATGCGCGAATGATGATACACCAGCCGCTCGGCGGAGCGCAGGGACAGGCGTCAGATATAGCAATCCAGGCAAAAGAGATGAACCGCGTCAAGAAACGCCTGGATGAAATCCTGGTTTATCACACAGGGAAGCCCATGAAGGTCATTGAGAAAGATACAGACCGGGACTTCTTCATGACAGCAGAAGAGGCGGTAGAGTATGGGTTGATTGACAGGATAGTGAGAGCCGGGGAAGGAGTAGTAAAGTGAGGTTCATTTGATCTCGTTTGCAAAACAAAAAGTCAGGGAAGGGAAAATTGTAAAAGTAGAAGTTGAATATGATGAATCCATTAAGTCGCTCAAAATCACAGGCGATTTTTTCCTGCATCCCGAGGACGTCCTTGATGAGATAGAAAAAAGTATGTCCGGTTTGGAAAAAGAAGTAAGTGTTGAAGCAATTGCGTCTAAAATCCATACTATAATGGAGGCTCATGATGCCCGGATGATCGGGGTAAGTCCTGAGTCGCTGGCTCAAGTCGTGAAGGAGGCGCTAAAATGAAGTGGAGGGTTGTGGGGCTTGAAACACATGACGCATACTTCAATATGGCTCTTGATGAAGCAATAAGCGAGGGCGTAAGGTCAGGTTTATCGCCGCCCACAATACGATTTTACAACTGGGAACCGGGCGCTGTTTCCATAGGATATTTCCAGGGCATAAGAGATGAGGTCAATCTTGATGTATGCAGGGAACTGGGTATTGACCGTATCCGGCGCTGGACAGGCGGAGGGGCGGTGTATCACGATTTTGAAAGAGAGATAACATACAGCGTTATTGCGCCTGCAGGCATATTTCCGAAGAACATTATAGAGTCTTACAGGTTAATCTGCGGCTGGCTTGTCAATGGACTTGGGAACCTTGGAATTGAAGCTGAATTCAGGCCAGTCAATGATATTCATGTAAAGGGAAAAAAAATCTCAGGAAGCGCCCAGACAAGGAGAGGCGGGATTTTGCTTCAGCACGGCACGCTGCTTTACGGGCTTGACCTGAAAACAATGTTCAGTGTGCTTAATGTGAGCAGGCAGAAGATTACTGATAAGATGATTAAGAGCGCAGAGGAGAGGGTTACGTGCGTTCTGGAGCACAGTGGCGCGGGGAAGAGAGAGGTTTATGAGGCTCTGGTTGGGGCTTTTACTGAGGGAAAGGAATTTGAGTTAGGGGCGTGGAGCGGGGATGAGCTGGCAAGGGCCAAGGAGCTTGCTGAGAGGAAATATAGAAGCGATGAGTGGATGTATTTGAGGTAGGACATAGATTGATCTGAATTTAAAAATGTCAGAATAGTTGCATTATGTCAAGGTCTGTGGATACAGGGATTCTATCGTTCAATTCGTGTTGGTAATTATCCTATTTTTCAATACATTCAAGAGAACTGACAAAATATTGAAGGCTTATAGATTTTTATTCCTTTAGGTTATCAAAATACTTACCTGTTAGGTACTGCTGTTAATTTCTTCATTCAGGAATATCAATATTTTTTCGATATTGTCCTTCGTCTGTTCTAAAAAATTGAAATCTCTTTTGTTTATTAAACTCTCTTGAATTGTTCTGTTAAAATGAGTTTTGTTATATTCAGTCGAATCGGGATAACAAGTCTGCTGGAATGTTAGAACTTCCGAATTCTCAAAAAGCTTCTCCATCTCCTTATTTACCCAAGTCGGGTCAATGTCCTGCAAGGTATGAATTCTTTGCTTTACCATAATCCCAAATTTTTCATTATATCTGGATTTTTGTATATTTCCTTCCTTATCAGAATCCAAAAGAATTACAAACTTTTTACCCCAAGCTATATAAAGGCTTATTAAAGTATCGAGATTTCCGGCACCTGGTGCTAAATTGAGTTCATATTTATTATTAAAAATTACTTCGTTGAAATAAGCTAATGTATAGTAATCATTTTTTCCTTCGACAAATACACAATTCGGAACGTTTTCTAAGTTGCTTGGTTTATAATCTAATACATCAAGTATTGGTTGGAAATAATCAGTTTTATCAGGATGCCTCATCACAAATTCTCTGTAAGACTCTATTAAAATGTTTGTCTTCTTAGCGCTGTAAGTTTCAGGGGCTTCAAAATCAACCCCTTCATTTTTTACTACGTAAGTGCTTTCAAGCCAATTCGGATTTATTAAATGATGACTATGTGTCGTATAAATAATTTTAGTATCATGACCTAAATTCTCAAAGCTTTTTAATAGCTGTTGTTGCGCTGATGAATGAAGATTTGATGCAGGTTCATCAAATAGAAAAATAATGTTCTTAGGACTATCCTTTCTAAATGGTCTGAATTGAGTGAATAGTAAGAATGTGAAAAACCATCGAAAGCCTAACGACCTTTCATTAATGTTATAAATTCCATCCTGCGCTTCAATATCAAATTCTAAAAACGGCAAACCCTCTGAAGTTCTGTTATAATGTATAGCGATTTTTGTGTCTTTAACTTCTCTTTTAAAAATGTCATTCCAAGCCTCAAATACAACCTTTGTAACTTTTTGCTCCATTAGTTGCAAAAGCCGTTCTAAGCTTTTTTTGTCGTGTGCATCTCCACTTTTGATTCTGCCTATTAAATGAGTTTTTATATTTGTATTATTTCTTAAAGAGTACAAAATATCTTGTATTAGTTCTATGTAAAATTTTTCTTTAGGAGTTGGTTCTTCTTTTGTTTCCAAGAATATTTTCGAAGGAAAATCAAAAAGAAAATTTGGGAAGTACAATATACTTGGGATAAGTTTGTCGCAAAATCGTGCAAGTTTGATATTGTCTTTTGAATATAACTCATCAGAAATAAAAATATAATTTTTGTTCGGTTCCGTTTTTAACCAACCATGAAAGCCTTGCCAACGAGAATCAAGATCAGTAAATTTGGAATCCTTAAACCTATAATATCTGTAATATTTAAGAGTATCCACTTTTTTTACCTCTCTAAAAAGCGTATTGGTTGCTGTGAATTCATTTATTTTTTGTAAATCATTATCATCAAGTTTAAGAGTTACTTCAATTGTTATTGTGTCGTTAAAATTGTCTCTGCGGCTTATTGGAATTAGACTGTTGTAGTCCTCGATTGTCGCACCCGGAAGTTTTAAAGCACTTATATCTTGGTCACTTGGGTTGAATAAGTTAATTGCTTCGAGTATTGTAGTCTTACCGCTTTCGTTCAGTCCAACAAGAGTATAAATATTTGCATTAGGTGATTTATCAAGATTAATTGTAATATCCTCGATACCTTTAAAGTTCTTTATTTTGAATTCTGTAAATTTCATTGTAGTGTTAGCATATATGTGATTTCAGATAACAATCTTAAAACTCTAACAGTATATATTATTTGTTGTGAGTACCTTGAACTATAATTCGTAAATTATTAATACTCATTCGGGTCATACAATTAACATAAGATGGGGGTTGTTAAAAACATATTAAGCAGCTTCTCGTCTATTAATCGAGGTGGGAAAATGGCGATAAATCAAATAGCAACTATTGCGGTCATGGTATCCGATGAAAACAAAGCAAAAGAATGGTATAAGAAAAAATTGGATTTCGAAGTTAGGAGTAACGAACCACACTGGATTGTTGTGGGTCCAAAAGGCTCTTCAACAGGATTTCATCTCTGTCCAGACGCAGAACTTGAACCGGGAAACCAGGGTATCGTACTGAAAACAGATAACGCGGAAAAGACATGCAAAGAGTTGAAAAAAAATGGTGTTGAATTCGTGCGTGAACTCGCTCCGGCGGATTGGGATGAAGATATGAGCTATGCGATATTCAAAGATCCGGATGGAAATGAATTCATGCTTATGTGATATGAGATTGTAAGTGAAAAAGCCGATTACAGCTTCTCAAACATTTCTTTTGGCGCCCCGCACACAGGGCAGACCCAGTCGTCAGGCAAATTCTCAAAAGCAGTTCCGGGCTTCGCTCTCGGTGGGTCTCCGGCTTCAGGGTCGTATATATAACCGCATACAGTGCATCGATATTTTATCATTTCTTCACCACAGGTAAATGCTTCTTTAATAACTAAAAGATTGCTGTCAAAAAGTGAGATTTTTTAAACCAATGAAAAGCAAAGGTTCAATACTTTTTCTTTTTAGCTAAGGGAAAAGGTAAAAACCTTTTTATCTCGCCCTGTTAACAGGAAAATCCTTAAGAGGACTGGTACGCCAGAGATAGCTTGAGGGGGCTTAGAATTCTACGCAAGATTCTAATATAGAATTTAGCGCATTCGGAAGAGTAATATAAGGGTAGAGACTTATAATGTGACATAATAAGGTTATAGCCTTATATTATTGGCAACGTGGTATTTATGGAAACTGGAAAAATATATGCGGTTCTAACTGGTGATTTAATTGGTTCTTCCAGATTTAAAATAAACGACCGGGAAGAAATTTTATCAAATCTCAAAGATTCATTCAAAATAATCTCACCTGATATTATTGCATCACCGTTTGGGATTTTTAGGGGAGATAGCTTTCAGGGAGTATTATCCAGACCTGACGAAGCCCTCAATGTTGCATTAATAATTCGTGCCAGTTTACTATCTATGTTTAAAAGAACACGTCTGGATGCCAGGATTGCTATTGGTATAGGAACGATTGATTATTTGCCCCGGGATCAAGCGGGAGAGGGTGACGGTGAAGCTTTTAGAATTTCAGGTCCGGAACTTGACATAATGAAAAAAAGCGAACAAAATTTAATCATAAGGACGCCATGGGCTGAGATAAATGAAGAATTACGAACAGAATGTGCCCTACTTGATGCGCTAATTCAACGATGGACAAAGGAACAAGCTGAAGCAAATTTTTATCAAATTCAGAGACCAAAATTTAGAGTATTTGTGAGCTATGCCAGAGAGGATACGAGCTTAAATCAGAGGTTAACACAAGTAGAGACAGCTAAAATTTTGAACATAAGCCAATCAGCCGTATTCCAGCGTTTAAAAACTGGTGGCTATTGGGCGGTTCAGGTATTTTTAGAGCGTTTTAAAGTAATGATTCAAAATAAGGTTGGAGCCTTATAATCATGCAAAATAAGGTTGGAGCCTTATAATGATCACGCAAATAGAAATATCATTACTCATCCGTTTAATAATTGCACATCTGCTTACTGATTTTGTATTTCAAAGTGACTCATGGGTAAACCAACGATTTAAGGATGGCTGGCACTCAAAATACCTCTATTTGCATGGGATAATTGCCGGAATCCTTGCATATCTTTTCTCTGCATTATGGGAATTTCTTTGGATTCCTATTGCCGTTGCTGTTACGCATATTTTAATTGATGGCATAAAAACAAAATATGCAAATAATAGCCGATCCTTCTTAGCAGATCAGCTTGGCCATTTTGTAGTCATTTTTGGTATCTGGCTATGGATAATTAATCCAAAACCCGAAGACCTGGAAGTTTTAAAGGGAATCTTTCTGCCAGGACTAAAAATATGGGTTATAATAGCAGCATATCTTATAATAATCTGGCCAAGTAGTGTGTTAATCAGCAAGATCACAGAAAAATGGAGTGGGTCGATTGGAAAAGAAGTTACAGATAATAAGGATGAAAGCTTAGAAAAAGCTGGAAGATGGATAGGTCGATTGGAACGTTTTATAATCCTTACGTTTGTTCTTTTAAATCAATATGAAGCGATAGGCTTATTGGTTGCAGCGAAATCAATTTTCAGATTCACTGAATCAAGGAAAATTGGGGAGTATGTTTTAATCGGAACTCTTCTCAGTTTTACGATTGCGATCTTGGTTGGGCTCATTGCAAGCCTCGTCTTATTAGTTTGAGAAGGCTCTGGATATTATTATTCCGACGTGCTGCCGTTGAAGGATATATAGAAGTTATCTTTTCGCAAGGGTAAACTTTTAATTTGTTCTTGATAAACGAGCAGTATCCAAAACGATTGACCACAGACACAGAGGGCATAGAGGGTAATAAGTTTCTCTGTGTCCTGTGCTCTCTTTGATTTTTCAAACTCGAAGATAATAAAAAATCTCAAAAAAGCTTATCTGAATGAAAACAAAATTATCCGTATGACAAAACCCGGCTGGCTCAAAACAAAACTTCCATCCGGTGCAAAGTTCCTTGCCTTAAAAAAAATCATAGAAGAGCTTAAATTAAACACAGTCTGCATGGGCGCAAGATGCCCCAACATGGGGGAATGCTGGACCAGAGGCACTGCCACTTTTATGATACTGGGCTCTGTCTGCACAAGGAACTGCAGATTCTGTGCAGTAAAAAAAGGAAAAGCAGGCGAGCCCATCGACCCTTCCGAGCCTGCAAGAATTGCGCAGGCAGTGAAAAAAATGGGCTTGAAGTATGTTGTTCTTACATCAGTGGACAGGGACGACCTCGCTGATGGCGGTGCAGGGCATTTTGCCTGTTGCATAAAAGCGATAAAAAGTCTCGATAATAATATTATGGTAGAGGCGTTAATTCCGGATTTCCATGGGGATGAAGCATGCCTGCAAAAAATTGCAGACGCACAGCCTGATGTGGTGGGGCATAATATTGAAACCGTAGAGGAACTCCAGGCGCTTGCAAGAGATCTTAGGGCGAGCTATAATTTGTCCCTTGGGGTGCTCACGAAAACAAAACAGATGTCCTCTTCGATATACATAAAATCCTCCATTATGCTGGGTTTGGGTGAGACTGAAGAAATGGTATTGAAAACAATGGAGGATTTAAGAAATGCAGGAGTGGACATCATTACGCTGGGCCAGTACCTGAGACCCTCTGAAAAGCAGCTTGATGTTAAGGAATACATCACACCTCTTAAATTTGATGACTATAAAAAGAAAGCAGAAAACATGGGATTTCTTTCAGCGCAGAGCGGCCCGCTTGTCAGGAGTTCGTATATGGCCGATTATTTGTTTTCAGTAAAGAATAAAAAGGTATAGAGCCATTTAATCTTAGGGAGGATAAAGTGTCCAGACAAAAAATTCTTGATATGAGTGTTGATTGGCTTTCGGTTCTTGACCCCGAAGGCAATGTGGATAAGAGTTTAGAGCCCGCTCTTGATAATGAAACTCTTGAAAAGTTTTACAGGACGATGGTGCTTACACGCATGTTTGATGATAAAGCGATAAAGCTCCAGCGCCAGGGGAGGATGCTTACTTACGGCTCATGTCTCGGGCAGGAGGCAAGCCAGATAGGAAGCGCTTTCGCCATGAAGCCGGACGACTGGTTCTTCCCTGCTTTCAGGGAGCACGGGGTGCAGATAGCAAGAGGCATCCCCCTCAAGCTTCTTTACATTTACTGGATGGGTTCGGAAGATGCAAATATCAACCTTCCCCCAAAAAATTTCACAGTCGCTATACCTGTAGCCACGCAAGTACTGCATGCTGTCGGGGCTGCGTGGGCTGCAAAGATAAAAAAGCTGGATACTGCTTCTGTCGTTTATTTCGGGGACGGTGCGACATCAGAAGGGGATTTCCACGAAGGCATGAACTTTGCAGGAGTATTCAAGACGCCGACGGTTTTCATCTGCCAGAATAACCAGTATGCAATATCCCTGCCGAGAGAAAAGCAAACCGCATCAAAAACACTTGCCCAGAAAGCTTTAGCCTATGGTTTTGAAGGCATCCAGGTTGATGGTAACGATGCGCTTGCTGTGTACAGCGCAACAAAAGCAGCACTTGAGAAAGCAAGGTCGGGAGGAGGACCCACATTGATAGAGTGTTTCACATACCGCCTCGGGGCGCACACGACCTCGGACGACCCCACAAAATACAGGAAAAAAGATGAGGAAGAGGAGTGGAGGAAAAAAGACCCCGTAAAGCGTTTCAGGATATATCTTGAGAAAAAAGGCATCTGGAGCCAGAGTTATGAAGAAAATCTCCTGAAAGAAATTACGGCGCAAATCGAGAAAGCAGTTGAAGAAGCCGAAGCTCATAATCCAGATGTTGAAAATATGTTCAAGTACGTTTATGCTGAAATTACGCCAAATCTGAAAGAGCAGATGGATGAACTTCTGGGCTTTATCGCAAAAAAGAAGGGGGCTTGAAAATGGCAAAACTCAATATGGTACAGGCAATCAATCTTGCGCTTCATGAAGAAATGGAAAAAGACCCGACAGTTATCGTCATGGGCGAGGACGTGGGTGTGGATGGCGGGGTATTCAGGGTTACCGAAGGACTTCTAAATAAGTTCGGAAGCGACAGGGTTATCGATACGCCTCTTGCCGAGTCCGGGATTGTGGGAACTGCGATAGGCATGGCCGTCGCAGGACTGAAACCCGTGGCAGAGATACAGTTTGAGGGTTTCAGTTATATGACCATAGACCAGCTTGCAGCCCACGCTTCCAGGATAAGGTACCGTTCCCGCGGAACGTACCACTGCCCGATGGTGATACGGGCGCCTTACGGGGGCGGTGTGAGGGCTCTTGAACATCATTCTGAAGCAGTTGCCACATTTTTCATCCATATCCCTGGCCTGAAAGTCGTAATTCCCTCATCGCCTTATGATGCCAAAGGACTTCTTATTTCATCTATCAGGGATCCCGATCCTGTTTTCTTTTTCGAGCCAAAGAAGCTCTATCGGGCTTTAAGGGAAGAAGTACCTGAAGGGGATTACACAGTCCCGCTTGGCGAGGGGAAAAAGCTCACAGAGGGAGATGATGTTACAGTTGTTGCATGGGGCGCAATGGTAAAGGTATGCCAGGAAGCAATTGAAAAGATAAAGGACATTAGCGTTGAATTGATAGACCTTCGCACGCTATCACCGCTTGATGAGAAGATAATAATAGATTCTGTCAGGAAGACAGGAAGGTGCGTGGTTGTCCATGAGGAACCGAGGACGCTGGGTTTAGGGGCAGAAATCATTGCAAGGATAAATGAGAAAGCTTTCCTTAATCTTGAAGCTCCTGTTAAAAGGGTTACAGGGTACGATGTTCCTGTGCCGCTGCCAAAGCTTGAAGATTATTACCTGCCTGACGCCGAAAGAGTAGCAGATGCAATAAAAGAAACTGCGGGTTTTTAGGAGGATATTATGGTTGATATAAAGTTCCCTGATGTCGGTGAAGGTATAACCGAGGGCACGCTTGTGAAGTGGCTTGTAAAAATTGACGATGAAATAAAGGCTGACCAGGCTGTAGCTGAGATTGAAACTGATAAGGCAATCGTTGAAATACCTACTCCAAAGGCCGGGAAGGTATCGAAACTCTTTGGAAAAGAGGGGGATATCCTGAAAGTGGGAAGTACCCTTGCCACACTTTCTATGCCCGGGGAAGAAATACAGGTTCCGGCGGCCAAAGCGCCTGAGATGAAACCCCAGGAAGCCAGGCACGTCGAAGTTACACCCGGTATCAAACCGCCGGAAAAACCATCTGAAAAACAGCCTGAAGTTCCATCAAGTGTTCTGGCAGCGCCGGCCACGCGCCGCCTTGCAAGGGAACTTGGTGTGGACATATCAAAAGTATCGGGCAGCGGACCTGGCGGCAGGGTGACTGATGAGGATGTTAAAAGATTCGCAGAAGCCCCATCAAAGCAAGTTGAAGTCACACCTCCTGAAGCTGCGCCTGAAACAAAAGCCCTTGAAGAGAGAATCCCGATAAAAGGCATCCGAAAGACCATAGGTGAGCGGATGGTCAAGTCGCTGTTTACCGCCCCGCATGTTGTTTCGATGGACGAGGCAGACGTTACCGAGCTTGTGACTCTGCGGGAAAAGGAGAAAAAAGCAGCAGAGGAAAAAGGGATAAAGCTCACCTACCTTGCATTTATTGTAAAAGCGGCCACTGTGGCGCTGAAGCAGCATCCATACCTGAATGCCTCGCTTGATTCACAAAAGAATGAGATTGTATTGAAGCACTATTACAACATAGGCGTGGCCGTTGACACTCCTGAAGGCTTGATGGTTCCGGTTATTAAAAACGCAGACCAGAAAAGCATTATGGAACTTGCAAAGGAAACAGAAAAACTTGCCGAGGAGTCGCGAACCCGAAAGATCAAGCTTTCGGATTTGAAAGGCAATACGTTTACCATAACCAACATCGGAAGTATCGGAGGACTATTTTCAACGCCGATTATCAATCCTCCTGACGTTGCCATTCTTGGCGTGCACAGGATAAGGGACATGGTTGTCGTCATCGACGGGGAGATAAAGATAAGGAAAATCCTGCCGCTTGTGCTTTCATTTGACCACAGGGTGCTTGACGGCGCGCAGGCTGCCCGCTTTATGAACACCTTGATGGACCATTTGAAAGACCCTGACCTCTTCCTCCTGGATGTGACATAATGGTAATGGGCGATATTGTGACGGGATGCGATGTCCTTGTTATTGGCGGAGGTCCAGGAGGATATACGGCAGCCATAAGGGCTTCCCAGCTTGGCAAGGACGTGATACTTGTTGAAAAGTATGACCTTGGAGGCGCGTGTGTTTTTCGCGGGTGCATCCCTTCAAAAACGCTGATACATGTCGCCAATTTAATATATGATATAAAGAATCCGGGAAACATCGGAATTAAGGGGTCTGTTGAATTTGATTATAAGAAAATCCAGGCATGGAGGTTCCAGGTTGTTAAGAAACTGAGGGATGGAATAGCGGGGCTCTGTAAGAAATATGGCGTGCAGGTATTAAAAGGGGAAGCGTATCTTGAGTCTTCCGACAAGGCAAGGATAAAATTAGCTGATGGAACTATTTCTACAATCAAGTTTGAAAATGCAATAGTAGCCACGGGTTCGCGTCCGCAGGAATTCACGGGGCTTCCAGTTGATGGTAAAATCGTTATCGACTCCAATGATGCCCTGGGTCTCATGAAGGTGCCCGAAGATATGGTGATAATCGGGGCAGGTTATATCAGTATAGAAATCGGGACGATGTTTGCAAAGCTCGGGACAAAAGTGAAAATCGTGCAGCGCTCATCGCGGATTTTATCGAAATTCGATCCTGAACTCGTTTCTGTAGTAAGCCAGAAAATGAAAAAGCTGGGTATGGAGATATACTATAATTCTAACTTCCAGGGTTTAAGCAAGGAAAATAATAAGGCAGTTGTAACAATCATCGACGATGGGGGAAAGAAAACCGAACTCTCCGCAGATAAAGTGCTTGTGGCTGTTGGTTTAAAACCGAACAGTGAGAACATCGGGCTTGAAAATACGAAGGTTGAACTAACCAAGAGCGGCTTTATCAAAGTGGATGAAAAACGGCAAACTACCGACCCGAAAATATACGCGGTAGGGGATATAGCAGGGCCGCCATTCCTTGCCCATAAGGCTTTCAGGGAAGGGAAAGTGGCAGCCGAAGTCATAGCTGGCCAGCCAAGTGCATTTGATAACAGGGCAATACCGCTGACTGTTTTGTCAGACCCGGAAATAGCAATCGTGGGTATGGATGAGGAAAGCGCAAGAAAAGGCGGCTTCGAAATCAAGACAGGCAAGTTTCCATTTCGCGCTTCCGGAAGTGCGCTCACGCTGGACAGGACAGACGGGTTTGTGAAAGTGGTGGCAAAAGCGAACGGGGAGATACTCGGGATACACATAGTCGGGGCAAACGCATCCATGCTGATAAGTGAAGCCTCACATTCAATAGAGATGGCTGCTTTCCTGGAAGACCTGGCTGGAACTATACATCCGCATCCAACACTTTCCGAAGCACTTGCAGAGGCAGCGGAAGCAGCGCTGGGGAAAGTGATTCACATTTGAGCGTGGAAAATAAAATCGATTGATTACTTGGAGGAACCAAAAAAGGAATTGTTTGGATAGAATATGCCTGTGGTTCCTCATGCTTAAAAGTGGTGTGAAGCATATAAACCTGTTTGGTATAATTTCATTAAATAACTAAAGAAACTCTCTTAAAAATAACAAGCTATATCTGCATTGGACGCTGAAATCCGGGCATGAAGATTGCATGGGGCATCACCGGAGCCGGACACTTTCTGCGCGAAAGTTTTGAGGTTTTTAAAGGGCTAAAATGCAATAAACCGGAGCTAAAAGTCACTACTTTTGTATCGCTCGCAGCCGAAGAAGTGATAAGGATGTACGGGCTGGCAGAAGAACTTTCAAATATTTCTTGCGGCAGCTATCTTGAAGAGTGTTTTTACGAAACCGAACAGGGCGCGAGTTTTCCCAAAACCGGCAGGTTCCTTTTGCAAAAATACGACGCCCTGATAGTCACTCCAGCCACCTCGAACACTACAGCAAAACTTGCATACGGCATAGCAGATACACTTGTGACAAATGCAGTGGCGCAGGCTGTTAAAGGCGGCGTTCCTGTTTTCATCGTGCCGGTGGATATTGCAGGAAAAATAGAATCAAAAATGCCGTTTTTCATAGACAGGGAGATTTGCATGAGATGCGAACTCTGTCCCCCGGCGCAGGAATGCCCTGACAACGCGATTACAGACCAGATTGACCTCTTAAAATGCGACGGGTGCGGTCTGTGCGTTACGCTTTGCAGCTACGGTGCGATAAGAGGTGGCCTGGCAAAACTCAAAGTGCGGGACGTGGACTCTAAAAATGTCAAAATTTTGAAAGAACTCAAGGGAATCACTGTACTAAACCATCCCCAAAAAGTCCCTGCCATGATAGAAAAGCTTGAAAAATGCAAAAATTGAAGTACTAAACGAAATAATGAAGAGGAAATCAAAAGAAGGAGAAAAATCTTGTTTCCAACAAAAAAAGTTCAGACATTGACAGGTTCAATCGTACAGGTTGAGATGAAAGGCGATAAACATACACTTCAGGGCAAGCTTGAGAGCGCTGATGAGTATTTGAATCTGCATCTTATAGATACATATGAAATTGTGGATGGAGTTAAAGCCCGTTCGCTGGGTTCGGTAATTTTAAGAGGTAATAATATAATAATGTTAAGTCCAGTAGGGGAGTAGAATGGAAATAGAAGAAAAAGTCCTGAAATTGATCAAATCCAGTAAAAATGGCATTTTACAGAGCGACCTCTGGAAAAAAGCGAAAATAGACAGCAGCAAATGTTCCCGTATTCTTACAATGTTGGAAAAGGAAGGAAAAATAAGCCGGGAAAAAGAGTCAAAAAAAGGTGTAAAAACATACCTTATTAAATACATCGGGAAAAAAGAAGAAAAAACCAGGAATTTCAAGTTATTGCTAATCGGGGATATGTTCTCTCCATGCACGGGATGCGCTCTTGAATGTGAACCTGAAAAATGCGTAATCCTTGCAGAATGGGTTTATGGTCTTGAAAAGGAAGGATAAGAAAGTAAGACAGGCGGGTTTGAGGAGTGGGGGTTAGTATCGTTTAAAAAGAAACCCGCCTATCTTGTTCGTCTTTCAACGAACATACGTACATTAGCGAACAAAGTTTTTATAGTTTTCGGTCTGGTTTCATTTTCCTTTTTGTACTTTATATAGCAGTTCAATCCTGTCTATTGAATCGGCATCTTCTGCCGATTTATCGCTTCTCACATTGACGAGCCTCGGGAAACGAAGCGCATACCCTGAATCATAATTCGGGCTTTTCTGGATTTCCTCAAAAGCCACCTCAAATACTATTTTAGGTTCCAGTTCGACGTGAATGCCGTTTTCTAAAACAACAAGCTTTTTGAATAAATTCGTCAGTTCAGCCAGTTGTTCATCCGTGATTCCGGTTGCAACGCGGCCTATGGAAAGGAACATGTCAGTATCAGGGTCGCGGCATGCGAGGAGGTAGGAACCGATAAGGTTGGCTCTTCTTCCTTCCCCCCATTCTCCTCCGATTACCACCAGGTCAAGTGTCTCCATTACAGGCTTTAATTTGAGCCAGTTCTTTCCCCTTTTGCCGGGTGTATAAAACGAATCCGGGTTTTTTAACATGACTCCTTCATGCCCGGCAGCAAGCGCCTCTTTATATATCGCTTCAATAAGCGCCGTATCACCGGTTACGGTTTGCTTTGCGATAATGCTCTTGTCGCATATTTCCTCAAGTTTTTTCCTTCTCTCCGAAAGCGGAGCATCGATAAGAGTTTCGCCATTTAAATAAAGTATATCAAAAAGGTTAAGATTTAGCGGAATTTCAATGGCGGTAGCAGAGATATCGTATTTTCGCCTGAAGCGCCGCAATATCTCCTGGAATGCCATCGGTCTTTTATCCTTTCCAATAGCCACTGCCTCGCCGTCAAGAATCACGCTGTCTGCTGAAACATTGTTTCTTATGGATTTTACAATATCAGGCAGGGAAGATGTCACGTCTTCAAGTTTACGTGAATAAATCGTTATATTCCCGCCTTCCTTATGTACCTGGACGCGCGCCCCGTCAAATTTCCATTCGACTGCCGCAGAACCCATTTCCTCTACTGCTTCTTTAATACCCACGGCTATCTGCGCCAGCATCATTTTTAATGGCCTGTTTATTAAAACCCCGAGCCTGGTAAGTCCAGGTTCGCCTTCTTTTTTTGCGGTATAAGCAACCTGCCCGAAATCATTTGTAAGCATATATCCCCGCTCGACAAGTTCAGAAGATACATCAAAAGCCTCGGCAATGGCATCCCGCACGATTCCTTCCCCGACTCCTATTCGCAGTTCTTCAATAGATAAACGTGCAAGATAAACGATTTCCATGGGTTTGGCTGAACTGAAAAGGTACTGCAGATTCTTTATTTTTGCATCCTGGGAACCCTTTCCTGTAAGCCCTGAAATCTTCTGGAACTTAAGGTAAACATCTTTAATGGAAAGTTCACCTTCAGAAAAAAAATTCAAATGTGTTCTACCCGAAGATATTGCTTTTTCTGCAGCAAGGCCTATATCGCCTGTATCCCTTACGAATTCTTCTATGCGCCTGACGGGGAGCGACGAAGTTTTTGATATTGCAGAGTACAAAAGGTTTGGCCCGATGCCGAGTTCTTCCTTGCTCCAGACCGGAAAAACATGCCCCATAATAAAGCGGGTAACTATGGGAAGCTCATCGTCGCTCACTTCCTTAAAAAAACCTGCAACCATAGTTGTCATTTCAAGAGAACTTGAAATTTCTTCAATACTGCTGCAGATTTTTGCAAATTCCAGAAATGAAGTCATGTTAATTCAGGGTCTTGCCTCTTTTCGAATCGTGTCATAAACGATATAAACCCAAGCAGTATCTACCACCCCAATCACTATTAAAACCCCACTCCCAAACAATCTTTCGATCGGGTCTAAAGCCATACCTTCATGGAACTAAAATAAATAAAAGGGCAATGATGCCCTTTACTGAGTTTTGGTCGCATTGGTAATTGCTGCCATATGGATAACCCCGACATCTGTACCATGGCAGTTTGTACAATATTTGCCCCTTGATAAATGGACTACTATCAGGTTGCCGTTGCTGGGTTTAAGTGAATCCGGGGGCGCAGCATGGCACTGTTCACATACGCTGTAACTTCCCGGGCCTGTCCCTTTCTGCACTGTGGGAATCTTTGGCGGGAACCCGTGGCATGTGTCGCATTGCAATCCGACTGTGCCCGGTCCTATATGAATATTATGCACCTGGCTTCCATGACAATTTATACAGAGTTTTCCACCATTGACATGCGGAGGGAGGTTCTGCGGATTTGTATGGCACAACTCGCATTTGATGGTCGCAGCCGGGGGAGGAGCTGCAACAACAGGTGTTCCCTGTGTTCCGGTCTGTGCAGGGATTCCGGTTGATATCGATACCGCTGTTTGTTCAGGTGTCGGCGTGGCAGTGGAATTTGTACTAATTGTAGTGAATTTTGTCTTGCCACCAAGAACAAAATAACCGCCGGCTGCAATAAGCAGGACTGCAACCAGAATTGCTATATAAATAGGAACCTTCGAATCTTTTTCGGACATTTACGTAATCACCATGGCTAATTAGGGTTCTGTATCTTTTAAATCTTTTGGTTTTTATCTGTCATTTATTATTAACCGGGGTTTCACCTGATTTTTTTCGTTCGTAAACAGGCACACCGTGAAATTCAATCCTGAAGTGTCGTCACAGGTACGAATCAACGGATATTATTGGTAATCTTTTTCAACCGATTGGTCTACTTCGTCAGGTTCATCATAGGATTCCCTTATTTGCTCTACATCAAGGTCTCTGCCCGTGTGAATGAAAACGCCGTTCAACATAGGCTTGAACATCCAGTCCCGGTCTTTATCCTCAGTCATCGATCACACTCTTGTCTGCTCTCGTCAAAAATACACTGAACATAATTATAATATCATTTGTGAAAAAAGTGTGCAAGGGTCATTTAACCTTAATCTCTTTAATACCGGAAATACTTATATTCATAAATCAAATAATTATAATAACCTCTTATATTTACAAAGTAATTTCATAATAAAAGTAAATAAAACTCAGGGTTATTCTGATTCTCTCATTTTTTAATTTTTCTTTCAAATATTATGTGATTATCAAATTCGATCCTGAAAATCCTGTGGTAGGGAATGTACACGTCCTCCACGACGCTTTCAAGAATCAAAAATGACCTGTCTATATTTTTGATTGCGCTGCCTTCTACGATTTTCACGTTCCCGGGCGCGCCCCTGTGGATGTAATAGATTTTACACCTCCCGAGATCGAACCTCCACTTTATCTCGTTGAATATATCGCGGGGGTGTTTGGATTTGAACATAGAATAATGTCTTATTGCATGATATTTAAAGAGTATGCGGAGGATGGGATTCGAACCCATGAACTCCTGCGAGAACAGCCCCTAAAGCTGTCGCCTTTGACCTAACTGGGCGACCTCCGCATCAGCGCCAAAATGATTTTATCACATAAAGCTTTGATGGCAGATATTATATACTATCACATTTTATGTAACTTTAACTTAAAATCATCATAGACTTTTTTGGAGGAATAACATGAACTCTGCAGCGTGGATAATAGTAATATTATTAATAGTTATTATTATGGTATTACCAATAATTCCAGTTGAAAATTGCGCAAAATTGTTAGGATATAATGTCGCATGCGTTACTCAGCATGTATCTATAGCTCAATTGATATTTGGAAAATAAAGTAAGTTGATATATTTATTTATGGAAATGGCAACCTTCCCGAGAGTTGTAATTTTAAGCAAACTGCACAGGCGGCATTTGTGATGCATCCATGAAAGGAATTTACGTTTTAATCCTCAGGATGAGAGAAAGTAAGGACATCTGCATAGGAAAACTCGGCAGGCTTCATTTCAGGAAAGGCTACTATTCTTACGTAGGTTCAGCCCAGGGAAGCGGTGGGGAAAAACGCATAAGAAGACATTTCAACGTAGCTCACGGCAGAAACACCACCAGAAAATGGCATATTGATTACCTCCTTCCACACTCGGAGGTGATTTGTGCGGTTTTTTCGCCAACTGACGATGCGCTCGAATGCGTTGTTGCAAAGCTTCTCGGTGAATATTCAGAGAACGTGCAGGGTTTTGGGTGCAGCGACTGCACATGTGAATCGCATCTTTTCTTAACAGCTAGAAATACAATGGATGAGGCTTCGGACATCTGTGAAGGTGTCTCCGGGAACGAAAGTATCATTATTTACCCGAACATGTAGGAACTATATGGACATCGGAATAATAGGAGGCTCAGGCTACACCGGCGGAGAGCTGCTGCGTTTGCTTTCACAGCACCCCGAAGCGAAAGTCAGGGCTGTAACTTCACGTAGCTTGAAAGGACAGAAGGTCAGCGATACACATACACATCTTCGGAAAATATACGACTTGAATTTCGAAGACCTGAAGCCTGAAGAAGTGGCTTCACGCTGCGATATCGTCTTCACAGCCGTCCCTCACGGCACTGCCATGCAGGTAGTTCCGGAGCTTCTTGATAACGGCGTAAAAGTCATTGATTTGAGCGCTGATTACCGCCTCAGGACTGATGTTTTTGAAAAAACCTACAAGATGAAACATATCGACCCGCGTGATGCGGTTTACGGCATACCAGAACTCCATCCTGAAGTTGCAGAACAAAAATTCATAGCAAACCCCGGATGTTACCCCACAGGAGCATCGCTAGCCGCGGCGCCTCTTGCAGATGCGGGTCTTATCGAGCGCGTTGTTTTTGATTCAAAAAGCGGTATTTCTGGTGCGGGTGCTGAGCCGACGGCGGTATCCCATTATCCGAACATGGCAGAGAATATTCAGGCGTATAAACTCACATCTCACCGTCACCGCGCTGAAATCGTGCAGGAACTCACCCGGCTTGACAGCGGTTTAAAAAGCATCAGCTTCACCCCGCATGTCATCCCGTCCGTACGCGGCATCCTGACAACAGCGCATATTTTTGTAAAGAAGGAATTGAGTGAAGAGGATGTCAGCGAAATCTACCGGGATTTTTACCACGATAAGCCTTTTATCCGGCTGATAAAGGGGATTCCGATGCTTGGCAGCGTGCGCGGCTCGAATTTCTGCGACATCGGTTTTGAGGTTGAAAAAAATAGCGACAGGATAGTTGTCATATCTGCAATAGACAATCTTGTAAAAGGGGCGTCTGGCCAGGCAATCCAGAACATGAACCTGATATTCGGGCTCCCGGAGACCACGGGACTCTGGACACCGGCTATCGCTCCGTGAGGTAAAATATGAAAATAAAAGAAGTGATGAATAAGGACGTAATTACATGCAAACCTGATGACACATTAAGCCAGATTTCAAAGCTGTTTCGGGAAAACCACATCAGCGGCCTGCCAGTTGTTGAAAAAGGAAAAGTCGTCGGACTTGTTTCTGAAACGGATTTGATAAAGTTATTTAAGTCTCCCGAGTTTTCAAATGAATTGTGGCTCCCCAGCCCGCTTGAAATAATTGAAATTCCAATCAGGAATATCGTGAGGCTTGAAGAGACAAAGAAAGCCCTTGAAAATCTGAAATTGCGCCCGGTAAGGGATATCATGACAAAAAGTGTGCATGCCGTTTCACCGGATGACAGTCTTGAAGAAGCATCAGGCATCATGGTCAAGTTCAAAGTCAATAGATTGCCCGTTGTCGAAAATGGCAGGCTTGTGGGTATCGTGGCGCGAAGCGACATAATAAGGGGACTCTCGGAAGCCGCAGAATAATTATGAAAATCATCAAGGGCGGTATCTGTGCGGTCAGGGGAGTCAGGGCAAACGGGATTAAGGAAGGGAAGAACGGCCTTGCAGTAATCGTAGCCGATTCACAAAAACTTTCTTCAGCAGGCGTTTTTACGCGAAATAAGGTTATAGCGGCTCCGCTTATCTTGACGAAAGAAGCGCTCGCAAAAAAAGATTTAAAAGCGGTAATCGCAAACAGCGGATGCGCAAATGCTTTTACAGGCCAGCGGGGGCTTGATGATGCTAGCTGGATGGCGCAGCTCCTGGCAAAAAAATTGAAGTGCAAACCAGATGAAATCGGGGTAGCTTCGACTGGCGTTATCGGGCGAAATCTTGATAAAACATGGATCGGAGGGCATCTTGATGGGGTTTATAATACTCTTGCAACTTCGGAGGATGCAGGAAAAGCAGCAGCCAGGGCTATAATGACAACGGATACATCCATGAAAGAAGTAGCTGTCGAGCTTGATAACGGTGTTCACATTGGCGGGATGGCTAAAGGCTCGGGGATGATAGAGCCGAATATGGGGACTATGCTTGCATTTTTATATACGGATGCGGGTTTATCAAAAGAAGCTCTCAACGCCTGCTTAAAAATAGCAGTCGATAAGAGTTTTAATATGGTGGTGGTGGATGGTGATACGAGTACCAACGACATGGCGCTTATTACAGCTACGGGCTATCTGGAATGCGGCGCGGAAGTGTTCCAGCAGGGGCTTGATTTTGTATGCCAGGGCCTTGCTAAAATGATAGCAAGGGACGGGGAGGGCGCGACAAGGTTAATCGAGGCGAGGGTCAGCGGCGCGCAAAGCGAGGATGACGCGCGAAAGGCTGCCAAAGCTATTGTGCGCTCGCCGCTTGTGAAGACCGCAATATTCGGGAAAGACCCGAACTGGGGAAGGGTAGTGGCTGCGGTGGGGTATTCGGGCGCCGAAGTTGACCAGGATAAGATTTCACTTAAGTTCTCGGATAATATAAATGAGGTCATGCTTGTTGATTCTGGCAGGATTGTTGAAGGAAAGCTTGAGGCGCTGAAGGGCATTATGGAGAGCAAGGAGATTTTTATCGAAGCGGCTCTCGGGTTAGGTGATTTTGAGGCGACGGCGTGGGGATGCGATTTGACGTATGATTATGTGAAGATTAATGCGATGTATACGACTTAACATCGTGATAGTAGCATTTAAGTTTCTTGAAAATAAGGATTAATGGGCAGGGAATTGATATATTATGAACCTCAAAAAATCAGGCTTCTCCACGCGCGCAATCCATTCGGGTGAGCGGGAAGAAGAAACAGGAGCGGTCGTAACCCCGATTTACCAGACAGCGCCTTTTAAGTTCAAAAGCGCAGCCCATGCGGCAGGCGTAATGGGCGGGACGGAAAAAGGGTACGTGTATTCCCGCGGCTTGAATCCCACGACAGAAGTGCTTGAAGAAAAAATGGCAGACCTTGAGGGCGGCGAGGCGGCGCTTGCGCAGGCTACGGGAATGGCAGCCATAAGCGCGGCTGTCTTCACCTCAATCAAAGCTGGCGACCATGTGATTGCAGATGAGGTTATCTATGGGAGCACATACGACCTGTTCGTTGACTTGGCGAAATTCGGCGTGGAAGTGAGTTTCATAGATACATCCGATGCCGGAAATGTGAAGGCTGCATTCAGGCCGAACACGAAACTTGTGTTTTTCGAAACGCCTGCCAATCCTACAATGAAACTCACAGACATAAAAGCAGTCGCGGAAATCGCCCACGAGAGAGATGCGGCAGTGATGGTCGATAATACCTATATGACGCCTTATTACCAGCAGCCGCTCTCACTCGGCGCCGACGTGGTGGTTCACAGCGCAACGAAATACTTAAACGGCCACGGGGATACCCTCGGCGGCGTCATCGTGGGCTCTTCAGATTTCATAAAACGGGCAAGGCACACCGCAAAGAACATCGGCGGGTCAATGAGTCCTTTCTCGGCATGGCTTATCATACGCGGGATGAAAACGCTGCCAGTGCGCATGGACAGGCACACAGAGAATGCAATGGCAGTGGCAAGATTCCTGGAAGGGCACAATAAAATCAAAGAAGTAATTTATCCGGGTCTTCCCGACTTCCCCCAGTACGACCTTGCAAAAAAACAGATGTCGGGATTCGGAGGAATGATAGCTTTCCTGCTAAAAGATGCAAGTGATGTCCCGTTATTCCTCGATTCTCTTGAGCTATGCACGCTTGCCGTGAGCCTTGGCGAGACCGGGACGCTTATCCAGCATCCTGCCACCATGACACATGCTGTTGTCCCGCGGGATAAGAGAATCAGATACGGGATTGCTGATGAGCTTGTGCGGCTGTCCGTAGGGCTTGAGGATGTGGAGGATATAATTGCGGATTTGGGGCAGGCGCTGGATAGTGTTGGATAAGTATAATCCTATTCTTTGCCAAATTCTTTATCGTTTAGACTTTTGATGCTTTTTTCCATCTCAGGAAGCTTATTTTTTACTACATCCCAGACTATATCCCAGCTAATTCCAAAATATGCATGTATCAATTTGTCTCTCATTCCTACAATTTTCTTCCATTCAATATCAGGATATTTTTCTTTTAAGGGATCGGAAATGTTTTTGGCTGCCTCACCGATAATCTCTATGCTTCTTGGAAAAGCCCTTTTTAAAACTTCATTTTTCATGAGGTCTTCAGACTCCAAATTCTCGCTCTGCGCCTTTAGAAATCCAATTTCATCAAGAATATGTTTTATAAAAACTTCGTCACTTTTCACACCATATAACCTCTCTTTCTACATAGGGGCGGATATACTTGTCCAATCCACTGGTGGTGATTAAATCAACTTTTTTTCCAAAAAGGTCTTCAAGGAAGAAGCACAGTTCCATAAAGTTGTCAAAGCTTTTTTTGGTGCTCTCAAACTCCACCAGCACATCAACATCGCTTTTCTCTTTAGCCTCTCCTCTCGCCACTGAGCCGAAAATACCGATTTTTTTGACTCCAAACCTTTCTTTCAGGAAAGTCTTATTTTTTTTAACGATTGCAAGAACGTCCATAATTATGCTTCTATCTTAATATTGACCATATAGCACATCAATCTTTTCAATAGTTTTATAAATCTTTGAAACTGTTTTAATCCGCGGATATGAAAATAAATGAATCTTACATGCCGTTATTGAAAAACTGGTTGTATGGCATAGCGTTCTACTTCATTCCTTTCGTCGTGGGATATTTGGCTTTTAGGTTAATCCTTTCTGATAACGTTCTGCACACCGATGTTGACAGCGCCCGTTACATGCTCAGCGCGCTTGTGCAGAGCGAGGCTGCAATCGTGGCGCTTGTGGTGACTTTGAGCCTGGTGGCTGTCCAGCTTGCGGCGCAGTCGTATTCGGCGAGGGTGATCGAGGTGTTCAGGAGGACGCCGGATTTGTGGATACTTATGGGGATTTACGGGATTGCGATTTTTTATGGGCTGGGTGTGCTGAAGATGATTGAGAAGGCGAATCCGCAGGTGAATAGCATGTCGAATCTGGAGGGGCATATTGCGTTTTCGTATTATCTAGGGGTTTTTGCGTTTGTGGCGCTGGTGCCGTATATTTGGAAGATACTTGATATGCTGAAACCTTCTACAGTGATTAACATGCTTGCAGAAAGAATAACAAGGCAGAGCATTCTATCAGCTATCAAAGAAGAAGAGAAAGCTATCAAAGGTGAACTAAAAGTGGATCAAACTGACACAATTCAACCCATTATTGATATTGTGCGCGGCGCCTTGATAAGGTATGATTACGAAACTGTAAGAGATGGATTGAGAGCAATCGGAAATAGAGCAGATAATATATTTGAAAATGAGACTTTTGAAAGGGATGAAGAAGAAAAAATATCAAGACTTATCTTTGGTCACTTTACTAGAGTCGGAAAACTAGCCGCAATCAAACAGGACGAATACTCTACTGTGGAAGTAATATACAATCTACATATAATTGGGATAACGGTTGCAAAGCGAAAACTTCATTTTGCAACATATGGGATAATAAAAAGTCTCAGAGACGTTGGAATCGTAGCAGCAGAACGAAAACTTGAATGGCCGACAACAGGTGCGGTAGATTTTTTAGGAATGGTTGGAAAAACCGCCGCAGAATACAATCTCAACTCAGACGCAAAACAAGCAGTGGTGTCGTTGAGATTGATTGGCAGTATAGCCAATAAACACAAATTCGAAGATACAAAACCGTGGATAGACGATATGTGGATAGAATATGCAATTAAAAAAATAAACGAAGCCTTAAGCAAATCACAACAAGAATAAAGCCCTCACTCCAGCCCGAAGTGCTTCACATTCCAGTCCGCAATCGCCTGTATCTTCTTAATCTCCTCTGCGCCGCCTTCCATCGTAAACAGGTGCTTGAACCTGCCCTGAACTTTAAGATACTCTTCCACTGGTTTCCTGTTCTTAATCTTCCTCACGTTTGTAACAGCGCCGTTCTCCATCTCGTACAGGGGCCACATTGCAGTCTCCACTGCAAGCCTCCCGACCTCGATGGTCTTTGAGCCTTCAAACTTCCAGCCCGTGCAGCAGGGCGCGTGAACATGCACATACGTTGGTCCTTTTGTATCTGCGGCTTTTTTTATCTTTTTCATCATATCAGGTGCATACGCTACCGAAGCCGTGGCGACATAAGGCGAACCGTGTGCAGCCATGATTGCGGGCATGTTCTTTTTATGCTGCGGGTTCCCGAACGATACTTTACCCGAAGGGCTTGTTGTTGTGCTCGCATACAGCGGAGTCGCGCTGCTTCGCTGGATACCGGTGTTCATATACGCCTCGTTATCCACGCAGATATACGTAAAATCATGTCCCCGTTCAAATGCACCCGATATTGCCTGAAGTCCAATGTCCATCGTGGCGCCGTCGCCGCCAATACACACGATTTTGGTGTTGTTCTTCCTGCCCAGCGACTTGAGCGCCGCCTCAACTCCTGATGCAACTGCCGCTGCATTCTCAAAAAGCGAATGTACCCACGGCACGCCCCAAGCTGATTCAGGATAGGGCGTAGTAAATACTTCAAGACAGCCTGTGGGAGATACAACGATGGTATCCTCGCCAAGCGCATCAAGCACGAACTTCCCTGCAAGGGCATCGCAGCATCCTGCACATCCGCGGTGACCAGGTTTTAAGAGGCTCATGCCAAATCCTCCCGTAGGTCTGCGAATTCGCTTTCAATGAAAATTCCCTTCTCTACCAACGTTGCCTTTTTGATTATTTTCTTAATCATACTCATTGGAATATCGCGCCCTCCGTGCCCCAGCATGAAACCGATAACAGGAACTTTGGTATCAGTGTTATGAAGACACGCTTTGACCTCAGTGCACAGGGCGCCCTCGTTCTTGCCGACAGATATATTCTTATCAAGGGTCACAACGACTTTTGCGTTTTTCAATGCCGCACGTATGGCGTCAACCGGGAAAGGCCTGAACGACCTGACTTTTAGAAGCCCTACTGGTTCACCTTCTTTTCGAAGTTCATCTATTGTATCTTTTATTGTACCGATAACCGAACCCATCGCCATAATTACAATCTCTGCATCATCAAGCACATAGCCATCTATAAGACCGCCGTAGTATCGCCCGTATATGTCCCTGAATTCATTTGCGATATCTTCGATTTTCTTTAAAGCCACGCCCATGGCTACTTCCTGTTTGTACCTGAACTCTGTATACGTGCTCGGATCGGCAAAAGCCCCGAATGACATGGGATTCTTGGGGTCGAGCATGAACTCAGGAGAATATGGAGGCAGGTATTCGTCTGTCAGGCCCTGCTCAAGTAAAATAACAGGTTCATAAACATGGGACAGGATGAAACCGTCCATACATCCCATCGAAGGCAAAAGAACATCAGGGTCTTCAGAGAGCTTGAAAAGCTGCGGTACCATGTCCGCAGATTCTTGGACATCCTCGGCATAGAGCTGTATCCAGCCTGTATCCCTCTGCGATATGGAATCCTGCTGGTCGTTCCAGATATTTATGGGTGCGGAGAGGGCCCTGTTAACTACGGTCATAACGATTGGAAGCCTCATGCCGGACGCATTGAATAAAGCCTCATGCATAAGCGCAAGCCCCTGCGAGGTCGTTGAGGAATAAGTGCGTGCGCCGGCGGTGCTTGCCCCTATAAGCGCTGAGATTGCAGAGAACTCGGATTCCACGTTCATGTACTCGCAGTTCATCTCGCCATCTGCCACAAACTGGGAAAGGTCTTCAACGATATGCGTTTGCGGGGTTATCGGATAAGCTGAAATCACATTGGGTTTGCATATCTTGACTGCATGAGCTACTGCATACGAACCTTCAACAACTACCATATTTTTTCTCATTTTCCCTCCAGCACCATTTTTATTGCTTTCTTGGGGCATTCGTTTGCGCAGATTCCGCATCCTTTACAGTATTCATAATCGGGTTCAAAAAACCCATTCTCCAGTTTGTACACGACCCCTTCAGGGCAATATATTGCGCAGATGCCGCATTTGCTGCACAGCTTATGATCAAAAACAGGCATGAACGAACGCCATGCTCCCGTCTTATTCGCCCGCGTGCTTCCCGGCTTAGTCACTGTTTTTATCACAAGTTTCATCGCTGGGCCTCCATGAGGTCATAGGCAGCCTGGATGGCGGCCGCATTTTTTTCTCCCACTTTCCCGGGGAACCGCTCCATCACTGCATTTTTTATTGATTCGGGATTTATGAGACCTGAAACCCCTGCGAATGCTCCCGCAAGGATGGTATTGACAATTGGTTTTCCGATGATATCCATTGCCAGTTTTGTAGCGTCGAGCGTTTTTACCTGGGCTTTGGTATTCAGAATGAAAGATGAGGGGCTTTTTTCAGTGTTAATAAGAATAAAACCTTCAGGTTTGGCCCCGGCTGCAACGTTTACAACATCTACGAGCGTGGCATCCTGCACTATGACATAATCTGGTTCATATATCTGGCTTCGCAGCCGAATCGGTTTATCATTCAGGCGCACAAAAGCCGTTACGGGCGCACCCCGCCTTTCCACGCCAAAAGCGGGAAAAGCCTGGCTGTATTTCCCGTCTTCAAAAGCAGCCACTGCTAAAAGTTCGGCAGCGGTCACGGATCCCTGCCCGCCGCGACCATGTATTCTTATTTCCTTCATTTTTTTCTCCGAGAATAACAAATTAATATATTTTTCTTTTTAATAATCAATCGTGATGAATGCCTTCAACAATTGCATAAAGGTATTTATTCTTTACGGAGTTTGGGCAATAACCAGTAAGGTACTTACCAAAGCCTACTCAAAACCGTTGGTAACTTATCACCCTCTAAGTCAAATAAGCCACTGAAGAAAGATTTTCCTTTATCCCTCTCTGCAATCGTACC
>JBAVMS010000025.1:0-1790 GCA_049690315.1 Candidatus Methanoperedens sp. | reverse complement strand
GTACTGAGAAGGATAGAGGTGCTGGTATAGAAGAGTCAGAAGCAAAAAACTAGATAAAATCGAATTTACATGGCCAGTTCTCTTTGAAATCGGTTTTGGCCCTCTTGCATTAAAACCTGATGATTTCTGGGATCTCACACTCGGCGAGTTCTCAGATTTATTCGGGGGTTATGTGTGGAGAGAAGAACAAAAGAAAGACGATCTCGCTATGCTTGCCTATCGGATAATGGCATCAAATGGTGCTAAAGTAGAACCTAAAGATCTTTTAGGTAGAGATGTAGGCGAAGGCGCATATCACAATGTTTTCCGTGGTACGGGTAAAACAAAAGAGCGCACGGCAGAGGAGATGAGAGCAGAGATACGACGTGTTAGATCCAGATTAGAGAACATACATACAGAGGATCACGGCAAGCTGGTAACTGCTAAAGAAATTTTAAACGAGAACCCTAACACGGAGATTTAATAAATGGGAGATATCATTAGCGACCTCATAGTCAAGATATCAGGTGATACCTCAGGACTAAAGAGTGCGCTAGGCGATATTACTACCCATTTAACTAATTTTAAATCCAGCTCCGAGGATATGGGTAAGTCACTGTCGGCAGTCGGTGGCATTATGACAGCTACTATTACCACTAGCTTTGCTGCTATTGGTTTAGCTGCTATCAAATCGGCATCAGATGTTAACGAGGGCTACCATGAGATCCAGAAACAAACCGGTGCTGTAGGGACTACATTAGACGGTCTTAAACAGAATTTTAAAGATGTTTTCGCCAATGTGCCGGAAGATGCTAAGAAAGTTGGCGATGCTATTGCTATTTTATCGACTAGGACTACCTTAACGGGTAAAGATCTTAGCGCTTTATCAGAACAATTTTTAAATTTAAGTAGGATTACCGGTACTGAGGTTGCCCCATTAGTGGATGAAACTACTAAGGCTTTCAATAATTGGGGTATCGCATCGAAGGATATGTCAGGTGATCTTGATGTACTCTATTCTGTTGCAGCTAGGACTCATACACCAATAGACCAATTAACTACTGATATGGCTAATTTTGGCCCATTACTACAAACAATGGGTATGGACTTCACCAGCGCAGCCTTAATGATGGGTACCTTTAACGAGCAGGGTATAAACACAACTCAGGTTATGACCGGTCTTAAAAAGATCTTTGCCGAAGCCGGAAAAGCCGGTGTTTCGATGAAAACTGAACTTACTACGGTTTTCAATGAGATCAAAAATGGTGCTAATGGCATGTCGGTGGCTTCTACAGATTTTGGCGCTAGAGCTGGCCCATTGATGTATAATGCTATCAAGAACGGTAAGATCACTTTAGAAGACTTTGCAAATGTTGACCAGTTTGCAGCAACATCCCTCAACGACACAGCAAGGGATACAGAAACCTTTAGCGAAAAGATGGACACTCTTAAGCACAGTTTAGAGCTAGCGCTTGCCCCCCTCGGCGATGTTATCATTAAATTGGCGACTATGATGATACCCTATTTACAACAGGCTGCAAGATACTTAGGAGTAATGGTTGAGGCCTTTGGCAGATTACCAGCACCAGTACAAGGTTTTGTTGTTGTGCTAGGTCTTATCGCAATGGCAATGAGCCCACTCGTGATGATGTTACCCACAATTATCAGTTTATTGCCACTGTTAGGTACTGCAATGACCATTGCAACAGGGCCAATTGGTATTGCTGTTATACTTATAGGTGCTCTGGCTGCTGCATTCCTTTATGCTTATACAACTAATTCTGACTTTGCGACTTTAGTAAATTCAACAT
>JBAVMS010000024.1:0-20861 GCA_049690315.1 Candidatus Methanoperedens sp. | reverse complement strand
GGTGGTTACCAATTCATGAGTTTGCCTTATAAATTTAACTGTTTTTTATGCTTGCAGTGAAACCAGTGTAATAGTTACAATATGTTGAGTTAAAATTATGTTAGCAAAACTCTTATACTATTGTAACTTGTTACACTATGAATCATGACAAAGGAATTCATACGGGAAATTAAAGGCCATAAGTACAGATACCAGATATATTGGGATAAAGCAGAAAAGAAATCAAAACAAAAGTACTTAGGCAGGGTTGATATAGAAAAACCAGTAACTGTTAAGACGCCTACTGAAAAAGATGTTGCAGAAGCCATAATAGCGATTGGAGGGGGTTTAATAGAACGAAAACACTTAGAAAAATGGATTAAAAGATTGAAATTTAAGGAGAACATGGATTTATTGAAGAATCTATTTGTTGAACAATGATTTTAGCTATTGTAACTTGTTACAATAGTGTGAAATAAGTTACCAATGGTTTTAGGTAGGCGTTGGTAACCACCGACTTGACAGAACCCATAAATCATAATCTATTTATATTCAGATGTTCTTCATATAACGTGGTGGTATTAATGAGAAAATTAGTCAGTTTGATAATCATTTCAATAATCCTGATTTCGGGATGTGTATCGACTATCAATCCTGTGAAACCCGACGATGTTATAGTGAGCATCAAACCTATAACAATAAAAGAGTTCCAGGAACAGGATATATCAGTGAATGTGCTTGATAATGCCACTGAGGCTATTGATAATGTTAATGTGGCTTCATTTGATACTTTAAATGTGCTTTCAAGCGGTAATGTGAATATTCCTGGAAAGACAAACGAAGGAGCGTCCTCAGTTACTGTCACCGCAAAAATTCAAGCCCCAAGTTTCAAGTCGGTTGCAAATACAACGACATTGACTTTATCCTATGCTTCAGGAAAAGATGAAAAAGGAAACCCTGTGATAAAAACTAAAGCAGTCCCAGTACAGACAACAGTTCTTCCCAATGCGTCACTTAAATTTGTTGGTTTTGTAGAATCCTATGATCAAAGAGGAGGAGGGACTGGAGTGAATACATGGACGCTCGAAAAAGGGAAGAATGCCACAATAACATTCTCAGTGAGAAATGAAGGAAATACAACCATAGATAAAAACACCCTCAAGGTAGTCGTAGAGATAGAGAATAAAGAAATTGGAGGCAATGATAGTTTCATCATAGGTCAAGCAATGGCAATGGGCGGCACATCATATACAGAAGCATTGGTATTGAATATCAATAAAGATGCTCCCAATGGCCTAACTCCTGTCTACGTGAAATTATTTATGGGCGATAACGTCATAGATTCAAAGACCCTGATGCTAAATGTAAAACTCACTTAAAGGTAAGATATTAAAATGGGTATCAGGTTCTTATTTTTTATTTTAATTCTCAGCAGCATTATTTTTAGCGGCTGTATCAGGGAATATGGTAATATAGTGATCACATCTGTGGACGTGATGTCATCACCACAGGAAGATGGGACAAAGCTGACTATAACACCTTATGTCCAGAATAATCTGAATGTAGATACAGGGATGCTCACACTCAAGATAAAAATTAGGGATCCATCGACTAATCTCATCGTTGCAGAAAAGGATTCAGAAATAGGATACATCAAAACCAAACAATCTTCTTCCAACAGTTTATCTCTTACGGTTGCAAACCCAGGTGAATATGGGGTTGAAGTTCAGGTTTTCGAGGGCGGGACACTCCTGGTTGAAAATTTTTTGCCTGTAACTGTGAAACAAAAACCTGGACCCGGACAACCATCCGACATAAAGCTGATGGATCTGAATCTTGTTGTAACAAAAATTTATAACGATGGTTCAAGTGCTCTTGTGGAGGTTTCTCCCGGAATATACAATCAGGGTGGCGATTCTGAACCATTGACCATAGAAGTTACGGCACGTGTAGATCCGTATACTGCATATACTAAAAGTGATGACATCGGAGTAGTAAGAACCTCAGAAAGAAGAAGAGGTAAGGTGACTTTCGACCTCCCAAGAAATCGGCAATATAGCTTTACTGTGAGCGCAGTCGAGGGCGGAAAAACTGTAATTGGCGCGAATGTCATTGAAAAAGTAAACTTAAATGAAGTAAAATATAATACCCTTATGACTTATCCACTGGTGGAAGAGGGCAAACCTGTGGCAACAGCAAAGTCACCTGGATTCGAAGCAGCGATTGCGGGGGCAGGCATACTCCTGATATACCTTACTGGCAGAATAAGAAAAACTAGGTGATACTAAATGGACGATCAAAATAAGAGTGTGGAAGGGAAGCCTTTTCATGAAGATAATTCTTTTAAAAAAATCATAAATGTAGCAGTAGTAATAATGCTTGTTGCTCTTATCTTCATCGCATTGGTTACTTTCTTTTTCAGCATGCAGGAAGCAATATCAGTTCTTTTCAATCCCCAGTATGTGGCACTTGTTAAAGCGATATTCAGTTTAGTGATTATTGGTGTTGGAGTATATTTGGTTAAAATGTTTTTATCAAAATGACATTATAGATATCAACATGATTCTCAATACAAAATCCAGCATTAAGATGAAGAAATCCAATTAGCCATTTGAGTTAAAAACTATCTCTTTTTTTCTATGACCTGAATTTTGCAAAAGATTCGATTGACAGATTTAATAGTTCTTTTAGACTGCCCCTGATAGCAGAAATTTCAAAAATTTTAATGAGTCTTTATCACTTGAGATTCTGGTTTAATAGACCACAAAGCCCCATATTTTATCAAAAAACCGTTATCTATATACACCAAGCCCCTCTGTGCCCGTTTCAATTCGTGTTAGTATTATACTGAATATAATATATTTCAATACCTGGTATAGGGTGACGGAAAAAAATGAGCGACATCCGTTGGAGCATCTTGAACTTAGTAAAAATTGCAGTGTTGAAAGCCAAAAATTTGAAGTTACAGTTAAAAAATTCCCGCCCGCTTCGTGCCTGATAAAACAACAAGCTGCTCGAACATAAATCTTTCCTGACATATTTCCCCGACTATATAATTCAGCGACATCATCTTCGATTTCACCTCATCTATTCCGGTCAATGACGACACCACCATCAGAATCCTTCCGTTATCAACAAGGTGAGGCAGCGCATCCTCAAGAAACCTGAATATTATCTCCCTGCCGTCATGTCCCCCGGTCAGGGCAACGTCAATCCAGTCCTTTTTTGCGCCTTCATGACCCGGAAGATACGGCGGGTTAAATATTATCATATCGAATTTCCCCTTGACACAGCTTAACAAATCGCCCCTGATTGCATCCACGTCATTTTCTTTCGTGCATGCCGCTGCGTATGGATTGATATCGATACCTGTTATTTTTGCTGTTGTATTGGCTTTTATGACAGCGGAGATTATCCCGCTCCCGCAGCCTATCTCTAAAATCCTCTCCGAGTATTTTATCTCCGATAATGCAGCCTCTGCGAGCAGGAAAGAGTCTTCGGATGGTTCATAGACCGAATCCGTGTATTTTATGACAGTATTTTTATAATGGATATTCATCTGGGATTCTGACATTGGCAGTCAAACTGATAATCATATCCATATAATTTAAATGTAATGGATGATAATGATAAATATAAAAACGTTTAAGTACATTGATGTGAATTAGGGCTTAAAGCCAGTTCTGCAATATCGGAAAATTATAATATCATGAGAAATAGTCAGGGTAGGAAAGCACGCCATGTAAATCTAATCATCGGAGATATTAAATGATAGTTAAAAAAGGAAGTTTTGTAATAGAAGGATTGGAAAACGTCCAGATAAATATAGGCAAAATCGGCGAGGGGCTTGAAGAAAAGATAGAAGGGCCTACACCGCGTCCCGAAATTATCAGTCTTCGGAACTGGGATTACCGCATCCTTGACAGGTACAATCCTGTTTATACGCCCACAAGTGATTTGTGCGATTACTGCACGTACGGGAAATGCGACCTGACGGGCAACAAGGAAGGGGCGTGCGGCATTGACCTTGAAGGGCAATCCGCAAGACAGGCTCTCATGACAAGTATAATGGGGGCGGCATGCCACACCGCACACGGGCGTCATCTTCTTCATTACCTGATTAAAAAATACGGTGAAGACCACCAGATTGATGTCGGCCCGAGCAACCTTAAAGCCCCGCTTACCGAGACCATAATGGGAATACAACCGCAAACCATAGGCGACTTTCTCCCGGTGCTTGATTATATTGAAGAGCAGTTGACCCAGCTTATAGCCGCTGCCAATACGGGACAGGAAGGCTCAGCCCGGGATTTTGAGTCCAAAGCGCTTCATGCCGGGATGCTTGACCTCCTGGGAATGGAGGTGGCAGACATAATCCAGATTTCATGCATGGGGCTTCCCAAGTCGGATGAGAAAACGCCTATGGCTGAAATAGGGATGGGTATTCTTGATCCCAAAAAACCGGTTGTAATATGCGTAGGACATAATATTGCTGCGCCTGCGTACATTCTTGATTACATGGATAAAGGCGGTCTTTTTGATAAAATAGAGATCGCAGGGCTTTGCTGTACAGCCCACGATATGGCGCGATATAACAAGACAGCCAAAATTATCGGTTCCATGAGCAAGGAATTGAAATACATACGCTCAGGGATACCCGATGTGCTTGTCACGGATGAGCAGTGCGTAAGAGCCGATATACTGAAGGAAGCCAGGAAGCTCCATATTCCGGTGATTGCAACCAATGAAAAAATCACATACGGATTGCCCGACAGGTCAAACGACAGCGTTGATGCCATAATAGACGACCTTGTAAGCGGAAAGAACGAAGGTGCTTTGCTTCTTGACCTTGAAAAAGTAGGGGAACTCGTACCTAAACTTGCAATGAAGATGGGACCCATCAGGAAAGCCAAAGGATTAACCGCTCTTCCGAATGATGAGGAATTCAGGAAACTCGTCGCAAAATGTACAAAATGCCTCCAATGCACGCGGGACTGCCCGCAGAGCCTGCCGATTTCAGATGCGATGGCTGCGGCAGTGAACGGTGACCTTGCGCCTTTTGAAATACTACATGACAAATGCGTTGGATGCGGGCGGTGCGATTATAGCTGCCCGGTGGATATACCGGTACTGAATGTCATCGAAAAGGCATCGCAGCGCGTCATTCGGGAAGAAAAAGGCATGATGAGGATTGGAAGAGGGCAGATAGGCGACCCCGAGATACGCGAGGAAGGGCGCAACCTTGTGCTCGGAACCACGCCCGGAGTGCTTGCTTTCGTGGGCTGCGGGAATTATCCGGACGGCACGAAAGATGTGTATGATGTTGTTGAAGAGATGATCCAGCGCAGTTATATAATAATTACTTCAGGCTGCGCTGCAATGGATGTGGGAATGTACAAAGATAAGGAAGGAAAAACCCTGTACGAGCGCTACCCCGGACGGTTTATCAAGGGCAACCTCCTGAACACCGGTTCCTGTGTCTCAAACGCCCACATAGCGGCGACCACGATAAAAGTAGCTTCGATATTTGCAGGAAGAAAGACAAAAGGCAACTGGGAAGAAATAGCGGATTATGTGCTTAACAGGGTCGGGGCCGTCGGAATAGCCTGGGGGGCCTATTCGCAGAAAGCTTTTGCGATAGCCACCGGCTGCAACAGGCTCGGAATCCCTGTCGTGGCAGGACCGCACGGGACAAAGTACAGGCGCGCCTTTATCGGGAAGCCGTACAGGAAAGAGGACTGGAACGTTCTGGACGGAAGGGACGGCTCGGTAATTAATGTCGAACCTGCACCTGAGCACCTGATGATCACGGCCGAGACAAAGGATGAGCTTATGCCGCTTCTGGCAAAGCTGTGTTTCAGGCCAAGCGATAACAGCCTCGGGAGAGCAATCAAACTGACGCATTACATTGAACTCAGCGAAAAATACCTGAAAAAGATGCCGGATGACTGGCATATCTATGTGCGAAACGAGGCAGACCTTCCAGTGGCAAAGAGAGAGCAGCTATTGAAACTGCTTGAGGAAAAAGGATGGAAGATTGACTGGGAGAAGAAAAAGATAACAGAAGGGCCGCTTAGGAAAGTGGACGTTTCATTCCAGCCGACAAATGTCCCCCGCCTGTGCAAGGAGGTTAAGAAATGACCAGAAAAGCACCGGTAAAACATGAAGAAAAGCATGCAGTAAAACCGGTTGAGACCCCCTCCGCCCCGGTAAAACCTGTCGAAAAAACAGCGGAAAAACCGCCTGCAGGCCCAGACACGACACGTCAGGCAGTACCATTTGACACAGGGAATATCCCAGGACCTAAGATGGCGCGTGCTGTGATGCCTGCCGTCCAGGGAAAAATGCTCGCAAAGGCAAAGCGTCCACTTTTAATTGTGGGTTCTGAAATCGGGGATGAGGATGTTCTTGCGAGAGTTGTCGCGATTGGAAAAACCGGAATTCAAATAGCTTCGGTTGGGGATTCGTATAAATATCTTGGTGATAAAGGTCTTGATGCCCATTATGCGAATATGCATGCCCTTGCATCATACCTCTGCGACCCCGAGTGGCCGGGGCTTGACGGAAAAGGCGGATACGACCTTGTTGTGTTTTTCGGGATAACATATTATTATGCATCCCAGGCGATTTCAGCACTCAAGAATTTTTCAAAAATAAGAGTAATATCTATCGATAAATACTATCATCCGAATGCGGATATGTCATTCGGGAACCTCAAAAAAGATGTGTTCATCGCAGCGCTTGATGAGGTCATAAAGGAGTTACCAAAAAGATAAAGACCCCGTATTTGAATACGGGTGCATACAGGACGGCAACCATGGCAAATGAATTTCCCTTTGAAATCTCACCCATGTTCGAGGGTGAACGCGTAAGAAAAGATGATATGTTCGTTGAGCTTGCTGGCCCCAAGTCAAGAGGATTTGAACTTGTAAAGGCGGCTGGATTGGACGAGATAGAAGATGGAAAGTTTACTCTCATCGGGCCCGATATTTCCGGGATGCAGGAGGGTTCACGGCACCCTTATGCGATGATATACAAAATCGCGGGAAAACTTGTGGAGCCCGACCTTGAGGCTATTGTGGAGAGGCGAAACCACGATTTCCAGAATTACATCCAGGGATACATGCACCTGAACCAGCGTTATGATGTCTGGGTGCGGATTAACAAGGATGCAATTAAAAAAGGGCTCAAGTCCTTTGAACAGGTAGCCAAAGCCACCATGATGCTGTTCAAGAACGAGCTGCCTTTTATCGAGAAAATAGAAGCAACGTATATCACCGACCCTGAAGAGGTCGAAAAACAAAGAGAAGAGGCAATAAAAATATACGAGGCAAGGGATGCCCGTACAAAAGGTCTTCATGATGAGGACGTGGATGTGTTCTACGGCTGCACCCTGTGCCAGAGTTTTGCGCCAACAAACGTATGCGTCGTGACGCCGGACAGGATATCCTTATGCGGCGCTATTAACTGGTTTGACGGGCGCGCAGCAGCCAAGGTTGACCCAGAAGGCCCGCAGTTCGCTATCCCCAAAGGCGAGATAATTGACAAGGTCGGCGGCGAATACTCAGGCGTGAACGAGAAAGCTGTAGCACTATCGGGCGGTGAATATTCACGCATCAAGCTGCATTCATTTTTCGAGTACCCGCACACAAGCTGCGGTTGTTTTGAAGTTGTCGGGTTTTACATTCCTGAAGTGGATGGCATCGGATGGGTTGACAGGGATTTCAGCGGAACCGCCCCCAACGGCCTTGCTTTCTCGACAATGGCAGGCCAGACTGGCGGAGGAAAGCAGATAATAGGTTTCCTTGGCGTCGGTGTGAATTATTTCCGCTCGCCAAAGTTCATAGAGGCTGACGGCGGCTGGAACCGCGTTATCTGGATGCCAAAGAATCTCAGGGAAAAAATTAAGTTAGACATACCTGCGGAACTTATGGATAAGATACCTACGGAAGAGGAAGTCACCGACCTGAAGACGCTTCGTGATTATCTTGAGAAAAAGCAGCACCCGATTACCCAGCGTTGGGCAAAGGAAGAAGCTGCTGCGGAAACGGCACCCCAGGAGAGCGCTGCGGCAGCACCTGCATGGTCTGTACCCGCCATGACAATGCCTGTTGGGATGCCTATGATACCTATGCAGTTTGGCGGGGGAGAGGGTATGAAACTTGTTTTCAAGAACGCTAAAATCACCATCGACCGCATCGTACTCAAAGGCAAAGAGAAACAGAGTTGATTGGGAATTTTAACAGCGAACTAATACGAACTCGTACGAACGCCGGCGAGGTGAGTTCGTATCAGTTAGTACGAGTTAGTTGTTGATTTTTCATTACACAATAATTCTTATGAAAGTAATCGCAATCACAGGCAAGGGCGGAACAGGAAAAACAGCAGTAGCCGGGATGCTGATAAAATACCTGTCTTCAGGTAAAAAAACGCTGCTTGCCATTGACGCAGACCCGGATTCCAACTTGCCGGATGTGCTTGGCGTCAGGGTTGAGAAAACAATCGGCGACATGCGGGAATTCATGCTGCAGGAGCGAGATAAGATGGCTCCCGATACCAATAAGGAAAGACTGCTGGAATCGAAAGTGTATGAGGTTCTCACGGAGATGCCGCATTATGACCTGCTAGTGATGGGGCGGCCTGAGGGTTCGGGCTGCTACTGCTTTGCAAATAACCTCCTGCGCGGGATTATGGACAGGATTCTTAAGAACTATGACCTGACGATAATCGATACGGCTGCAGGGCTTGAGCATTTGTCGCGGCGGATAATCCGCGATGTGGATGAACTGCTCGTGGTCACGGACGGGTCGCGCCGCGGCCTTCAGACTGCTGAGCGGATACGTGAGCTTGCGAAGTCGCTGAATCTGAATATTAAAAAGATGCATGTCATAGCGAACAAGGTCACACCTGAGAACCGCTCAAGGATTGAGGAGTATGCGAGGGAGTTGAAGATGGACCTGGTAGGAGTTGTGCCTTTTGATGAAACGCTTGCGGGATTTGACCTTGAGGGGAGGCCGCTTGCCGAGCTGCCGCAGGATTCGGCTGCGTTCTTGGGGGTCGGGGAGATTGCGAAGAGGATGGGGTTGTAGGGAAAGATTATCGTGTTGAGTACGATGATTAAGATAAAATAAACCATCGATACGCTATTTTGTCTTCAGAACTCAACATGGCTGGACAATTCTTATTAGGATTATTATAATTTATCTAATAGCTTAATGACGTGTTTGTTAATAACGTATCAAAACCTTTATCTGGTCTATTACCAAATCTTATACCGATGTCGGAATTCTACGATACCCTCACAGGAATACTTGCGAACAGGCAGATGTCCATCAGCAGCATAGCGAGGGAATTGAAAAAAAACGGGCACGACCACCATAGGTTGATACTCACAGGCTACCTTCGCGCGCTTCACGACCTGGGATATCTGGATGAGAATGACATCCCTCCCTCGATAGTTTATACCTTTAAAGCGAACCCCAAACGGGATATTTACGGCATCGTGAAAGATCATCTTAAGAATATCGATATGCCAGACCGGCTGGATATCGCGGTTTTTATCCTTAGCTCGCTTTTCCATCGCCCGTGTTTCAAATACGAACTTGAATTACTCGGGATTGAAACCAGGAAAACAGAGAATATCAGGGAATCAAAGGATGTCCGCCTAAAAGAACATAGGGCAACAGTAACTCGCATCAAAATACCTCCGGAAGACCCGGCATTCGAACTCAAAGAAGATAGTAAAAATGTGCTGGAAAAAGGAAACGATGTCCTTATCGATATAATAAACGAATTGATAGACCTTGACGGGTTAAAGGCAAAATTCCAGCAGACTAAACTTGCATGAGTTAAAATATTTGCCCGCTACCTTCGCCTGCACGATATTTTAATATAACATGAATTCAAACATATTATCAGGGAATATAGGAGGAATTTAAATATGGTTAAAACAGGAGATAAAGCGAAGGATTTTACTTTAAGCGACCAGGATGGCAAAAATGTGAAATTGTCGCAGCTTAAAGGAAAAAGAGTCCTATTGTCCTTTCATCCGCTTGCCTGGACACCAGTATGCGCAGACCAGATGAGGTCGCTTGAAGAGAATCACGGCAGGTTTGAGAAACTTGGCGCGGTTGCACTTGGCATGAGCATCGATACAGTCCCATCGAAAAAAGCATGGGCAAAAGAACTCGGTATTATAAATACAAGGCTGCTTTCTGATTTCTGGCCGCATGGCGAGGTTGCGAATCTGTACGGTATATTCAGGGAAAAGGAAGGATTTTCAGAAAGGGCAAATATAATTATCGATGAAAAACAGCAAGTGGTGTTCGTGAAAGTCTATCCGCTTTCGAAACTTCCGGATATTGAGGAAATAATAAAGTTTCTTGAAGGTTTAAAATAAGGTTAAAAGGCAACTATTTTAAACCATAACGCTATACTGGATGAGTGGTGACAGGTATGCCGGAAGATAGGCGGAATAAGAAAAAAATCAAAGAAAAATGCAAATCATGCGGGCTCTGTTACCCGAGGAGGAAACAAGATGAGTAAAGTTATATTAATGGATTTTTTTGCTGAATGGTGCGGCCCCTGCAAGATGCAGGACCCTATTAACGAGGAGATTAAAAAGAAATTTGGCGACAGGATAGAATTTAAGAAAATCGATGTAGATACGGACCAGGAGTTGGCGATTAAATACACAATTCATGCAGTTCCCACATTGATACTCGAAAAAGACGGCGTTCTCTTCAAGCGGTACACAGGCGTAACGAGGGCAAATGTGCTGGAAGCGGATATAAACGAAGCTTTAAAATAACGGTGTCAGGTTGAAACCTTTATTTGACCTTGGCGTGCTTCCGATCAGGCACAGAACAAGTAGAGGATTCAAGCCCCATGTCTCTTTGGTTTTCAATGCAGAGAAAAGATTAACGTTTGCAGTGGATACCACAAACTCGCGCTCGCAGCAGCCCGATGCCTACCTGATAACCCACGCCCATTCGGACCACCACGGGAAATCCGCCATGCTCTCCGATAGAGCGGTATGCTCGCAGGAGACCGCGCGCGCCCTTACCATCCTTTATGGCAAAGAATATGCGGGCAGGACTTTTAAAATCGGGGAAACCATAAACATTTGCGGCGTTGACGTCAAAACATATCCCACCCACCATACCATAGGCTCATGTGCTTTTTACTGGGAAAATGATGCAGGCTCAAAGATTCTTGTCACAGGGGATGTCAAGGACGCACAAGACCTCCCGAAATGCGATTGCCTCGTCACTGAAGCAAACTACGGCGACCCTGACGACCCGAGATGCCATTTCGAGGACGATATCGGGGCATTCAATGATGCGCTTTCGGATCCAGAGGATATCGCCTTCGGTGCATATGCATTCGGGAAAGCCCAGCGCGCTGTGAAGCTGGTGCGGGAATCTGGTTATTCCGGGAATATCGGGATGGACCCGGTATCGCGCGCGCTTACGGAAGGATTAATGGAAAATACAGGCCGCCTTGTTGGCCTGGAAAGCGATTGCGCGGTTCGCATAACCACACCCGGGGAAATACCCGGACTTCAAACCGCAAAGAAGTTCATCCTGACCGGCAGGCGCGATTACAAAATTCCCACTATCAATATCAGCGACCACATGGATGTGAACGGTCTTATCGACATGGTGAAACAGTGCGCTCCTTCGGCTGTCATCACATACCATCCAGGCGGTCATCGCCCGCTCAGGCTAGCAGCCCATTTAAATAAAATGGGTTATTATGCGCGGGCGCTTGAAGAGATAAATACTGTTATTGAGATTTGAGACTTAAAGATTAGTTCATCCGCGTTTATCAGCGCTTTTCTTTGCTCAGATAGCCTTATTTTGTGAAAAATAGTCATACATATATAAATGCCATTTGAAATCGAGTCGTTATTCGCCATAATCGGTGAAACGGTAGTTTATTTTGCAATATTCTTGTTCATAATCGCTGTACTGGGTTCACTCCTGATCGGATACTCCTTCAAAACCGAGCGATTCATCTTCCCGAATTTTATGTTATTCTCGATTACTCTTCTTGAAACCCTTGTCAAGGCATTATTCCGCCTTGTAAGGCTGGACGATTCCATGGTCGATGACGTGGGAATTGCACTCAAGAACAAGATCTCTCTCCGGAAATTCAAGGACACGCCGATGGATAAACGGCTAATATTTTTCCCGCAGTGTTTAAGGGCTGCTACATGCCCCTCCAAACTCAGTCCTGATGGTATGCAGTGCATCAATTGCGGAAGCTGCGAGATAGGGCAGGCGAAGAAAAGCGCCGAGGAGCTTGGATATAGGGTATTTATCGTGCCCGGTTCAAGCTTCATAAGGCGGCTTGTGAGAAAACATAAACCCAAAGCCATATTGGGTGTGGGATGCATGACAGAAATAAAGGCAGGTCTTGAAATGTGTGAGAAATTGAATCTTTTCGGCGTCGGGCTGGTTCTTGAGAAAGCGGGCTGTGTATCCACGGTACTTGACTGGGATAAGTTCTATGAATTTATTGAATATGACTATCCACATCATTCCGGATGAATCAATCGGGAAGAAGTATGATTAAAATCCGAACCCTTTATTAACATATATTTTGATGTTTAGCACATGAACCAGAATGGGTGCCCGGAACATAAGGTAATGGCTTTATTGAACAATGCCATGAAAAAAGACACTTCATACGAGAAAGTGCTCTCAGCCATGTGCACAAGACCGCACCCGGTTGCAATAAAAGCCCATATGCAATTCATCGAATCGAATATGGGGGATTTTGGGCTGTTCCCGGGAACAAAGGAACTTGAAGAAAAAGTAATAAAAATGATGGGGGACATGCTGGGCGACAAGAACGCATGCGGTTACATCACCACGGGGGGCACGGAATCCAATATCCAGGCGCTTCGGACTGCTAGGAACCAGTGCAATAAAAAGCATCCTAATGTGGTCGTCCCGGCCTCGGCGCATTTCTCGTTTGACAAGATTGCCGACCTTCTCGGAATAGAGATAAGAAAAGCCGGATTGGATAGCGAATTTAAAGTTGATATGGAATCAGTAAGGGCTCTTATTGATGACAATACGATAGCGCTTGTCGGGATTGCAGGCTCAACCGAATTCGGCCAGATAGACCCGATAGATAAACTTGCAGAACTTGCCCTTTCCAACAACCTGTTCTTGCATGTGGATGCCGCTTTCGGAGGGTTTGTGATACCTTTCCTTGATAAGAAATATGATTTTGATTTTTCCGTAAAAGGAGTGGCTTCAATAACAGCCGACCCTCATAAGATGGGAATGTCCACTATTCCCGCCGGCGGTTTGCTTTTCAAGGAAGAGGCCTGCCTGCTGCCTCTTGAAATCGATACGCCCTACCTTACTATAAGGAAACAGCATTCTCTGGCGGGTACGCGCAGCGGCGGGGCCGTGGCTGCAGCCTGTGCTGTTATGATGCATCTTGGCATGGAAGGATACAGGGAAATCGTGGGAAGGTGCATGAAAATTACAGGCAGGCTTGTTGAAGGGGCAAAGGAAATGGGAGTGGAGCCTTTAATCGACCCGGTGATGAATATCGTGGCGCTGGATGTGCCTGAACTTGATGAGGTCAGGAAAAGGCTGAGGGTGAAAGGATGGACAACATCCATAACACGGACGCCGAGGGCGATGAGGTTGATAATAATGCCTCATCTTAGCGAAGATGTCCTTGAACTTTTCATATCTGATTTAGAGAAATGCATTAAAAAGAGCTGATATCGAAACATTTATCTCTTTAAACCTTAAGAATGCGATGATGATAAATGAATATTATGTTTATAAATTCCTTGAATTTTCACTAATCGCTTTGTATTTGATACTCATATTTTTATTTGTCCAGATATGGTTCTCATGGAAAGATATCGATAAAAAGGAATTGATGTTAAAATCGATTGTCGATGAATCTTTTTTCAAAAAGAACTGTGTTTATATTTTCTTGTTTTCTTTTCTTCCATTGGTTCATGAATTTTTTGAAGGAACTTCACTTCCCAATATTAGTGTATATTTAGAAATTTTTGAATTTCTGGCGCTTATGTGTCTTGTGTTGTTTGTTTATAACTGGTATAGTGTATTAAAGACTTGCGCAAATAAGAAATCATTGCCAGAGGAGCTTGCAAGTTCTTCAAGATAAATGATAAGATAAACCCGATAGATATTTAACTTAAAAAATATACTTTTATGAAATGTCCCACATGCAACGGGGATTGCATACAGCCGGCAGAAAAGGTACTTGATGAGATATTGGAAATGTATATGGCGTGTAGTTCATGTCCTCCTGACCCCAGGTTTGATAAAAACGCCCCATTTAAGGATATTCTGGATTCCGGCTCAGGGCACTGCAGCAAATGCGGCAGGAGGCATCTTGATTTCGTTATAGGAAATGTCCTGACAATATTGAAAAGGACGGGATTATTCCCGGAAGATGCGGCGCTTCGGGAAGTCGGAACCCCGCTCATTGCTTTTGGGTACCGGATACCATATCCTCCAAGGCTTGGCAGGAAAAGCCTTATCCTTATTATGGACTCGATAACAGAAGATGCGGCCAGGGAAATAGTCGAAAAAGTGCCTGAGATAAAAGGAGTGATTAAAAGAAAAGGCCTGCAATCCAGAAGTATCGGAATACTGGATACGGACAGCAATCCCCATACCTATGAGCTTCTGGCCGGCTGCGATATGCGATGCGATATAATATCTTCATCGTTCGGCGAGCTGTGTATTTATAAGAACCAGTCAAGGATACACATCGAGTTCAATAACACAAAAATTACAAAAATGGAAGATTTATATATAAAAGGGGAACTGGATGGCACTTTTATAGTTGATGGATTTTGCGGTCCTGGCACTCTTGGCCTTTTGAGTGTTCTCGGGGGCGCAAAAAAAGTCATACTCAACGACGCATGGCTTCCCGCGCTAAAGAATGCTATCCTTAATATTAAAATAAATTCGGAAATTCTCGGGGTAAAAATTGATTTTGAATTACAAGATTATGAAAAACTTATCGGGAATGAACCTGTCCTCATGGCAACCGCAGAAGGTAATGCAAAAATCATGGTCTATCACGGGGATGTCAGAAGACTTAACAATGTGGTAAAAGAATACGATACATGCCTGATAGATACTTTTCCTTCTATTGACTCCTCCGAATTTATTAACGTATGCAGGGACATTGCAAGAAAGGTAGTGGTAATCTAACCCTTGCAGCATACATGATTAAAAACTATCAGGCTTGTGGAGTATTTCGCTTCATAATCATGCCCGTTATCCTTTAGAATCGATAAATAATAATCCCGGATTTTCTGGATGGCTTTCTCGTTCTTGTAATTGTGATATACATTAATGCCATTATCAAGTATCTCTATCTTGTCTATGAACATCAGGGCTTCATCCGCTTTCTTTAACAGTTTTAAGAAATCACCATGCGGAATACTTTCTATGTGTTTTTTCGATATTGATTCGAACATCCCGGCATCCATGGGCGTGTTGCCGGATAGAAGCTCTTCGTAATGGCTTCTATAAAGCGATACCATATTATAATTCACAGAACTATAAATATCGATGAGAGCTCTCCAGAAATCTTCCTTTGACTTGAACTCGTTCATGGTGTCCTTTAAATAACCAAAATGTTTCATTGCAGCAAGCGGAGCTGCCCCTTTTTCCCGGGACTTTAAATCAATACGAACGGTGGTGGCTCTCCTGTGCACCAGGTCGATATCAAGACCCTTGTTTAAAGCAAGGAATATTACAACAAGTTGCGCCACGAACTCCCGGTACAATTCATTATCTCCCGCTATTGAAACGGTGGCGGTGGTCGGATTAATATCATCCATGCAGAAAAGGGATACTTTGCAGTTCCACCCGGATTCGCGGCTGAGCTCATTTATTTTCTTATCAAGTTCTGATATTGTGATGATTTTCAAAGGGTCAAGCAGCTCGTCAAATATTTCAGGGTCGAAAGGAATGCCTTTTGTCCATTTAAGCATCCATAAGAAAATCGGTGTGCTTATCATTATATTTCTGCCGGATTCAATCGATTCTTCCCTTTCGGTCAATTCTTTTTTATCCGCTGCGATCTTTGATAGCGCTTCGCTGACCTTCCCATATCTGCGAAGCGATACCTCGGTTATATCTATCGCATCCCGGATTGCTGCGCTCAGATTACCTTTGTGTTCTTCGATGAGGGATTCAAGTTTTTTAAGATGAATCGGTTCAAGAGATATATTTTTCCTGACGACCATAATAGTACTACCGTAATATCACTGGGTTGCTTTCTAATAAATCTTTTCACATTTCAATAATATTAGTGGTATCATGGTGATAATTTTTTCACAACATAGTTTTTATTAGTGCTACTAGAAATAGTGTATAAGATGATGAACCAACTGTGTGGAAGGAACGGGTTGGGGAGGGGGTTCATTATCTTTAGAATAGGTTGATTTGATATTATTGTAATTTTTTGGAAATATAACAGAACCATTCCGTCAGTCTTGCAAAAAAAGCAAAAGATTATACTGGACTACTTCAATTCTTGACAAAGGAGACTTTATATGGAGCAAGACTTGTCAAGAATCGGCGTTTCTCTTCCAGAGAACCTGCTCGGGAAATTCGATGAAATAATAACAAAAAGAGGTTATTCATCACGCTCTGAGGGCATACGCGATGCAATAAGAAGCTATATCCGTTATTACGATTGGATGAGCGAGGTTGAAGGCGAGCGAATTGGTATTTTATCCATGACTTATGATCATTCCCAGCGAGGACTTGTTAGCTCGCTGCTGGACTTGGAGCATGAGTTCTCCGCTATTACAAGGTCGGCTGTACACGTTCATATAAGCCATGATGAATGCATGGAAGTTGTCATACTGCGCGGAGAAGGGGAGGATGTAAGAGATATGGCTGAACGGGTCATGGCGCTGAAAGGGGTAAAGAACGTGAAACTGACGACAATACGCCCTGGGCAGGAAATGTAATTCATTCCTCACGTTTTTATTAAATTTTAAGTGGTTTAAGATTATTTTAATTTTATAATTATTTATAAATTAATTAACCGCAAGTTATTTAAACATTAATGATTATTCATGCTTTTGCTACAAAAGTTAATATTAGTAACACAAAAGATATATCGTTTTATAAAACTGTGATACTATATACTAAGTTAAATAGAACTGTTACGAAATATTATTCGAAGAGGTGTAAAATTTGCATATCCCTGACGGTTATATCCCATTGGAACAGGCTGCAGTCTACTGGATAATCGCAATATTATTTATCGCAAGGTCGATAAAATGGGCACGCAAAGACTTAAACGAAAACATGGTACCGCTCTTCGGCGTCCTTGCGGCAGGCATGTTCGTCCTGCAGACGATTAACATAGCGGCCAACCTGTTATTACCTGTCCCTATGCTTGCAGGAGTAAGCTGGCATGTGGTGGGTGCGGCGCTTGCTGCAATAATATTCGCAAGCCCGTGGGCTGCAGTTCTCTTGATAACGCTTGTTCTCGCAGTCCAGTCCCTTTTCGGGGATGGCGGGATAACTGCAATGGGAGCGAATATCATGAACATGGGAATTATCGCAGGTTTCATCGGATATTACAGCTATATAGGTTTAAGCAAATTATCAATAAAGCGTCCGATTGCAATATTTGCAGGTGCCTGGCTCAGCATGATTTTACCTGCTATCGCCCTTGCATTTGAGTTATGGTTCGCCGGCACATTCCCGCTAAAGCAGGGCGCACTCCTCATGGGCACATTCCAGGGCGTCGCAGGGATAGGAGAAGGGCTTATTACGGTCATAGTATTTGGCGCTATAATAAAAGCGCGCCCTGACATAGTTGAAGAAGACGCTCCCCAAAAAGTCAGCACCATGAAGGTTGTTGCTGCAGGAATTGTTGCTTTATTCGGGCTTGCTGTTGCAGCGCCGTTCCTCACGTCCGGCAATCCGGACGGCCTCGGGCGAACCGCAAACGTAGTCATGAAACATCAGATAAACAGCGCAATAGCGCCTCTCTTCTCAAATTACTCCATACCGGGATTGGGGGAGATGGGAAAAGTGGCTGCCATAGTTATCGGATTCGCTGTAATAATCGGGGTCTGGGTTGTTGCAGCAAAATTACTCAAAAAGGGTTCAACATGAGAAACCGAGGTAATTCTTTATGAATATAATCGAAACTCGAGAACTTACACATATTTATCGTGGTAAAATAAAAGCTCTGGATGGCATCAATTTCAGCGCAAAACCCGGTGAACGCATCGCCATAATAGGAGCGAATGGCGCGGGGAAATCCACACTTTTCAAGCATTTTAACGGAATACTCAAACCGACAAGCGGCGAGGTCATGATAAAAGGCGAGTCGATAAGCAATAAGAACATCCTTGAAGTAAGGAGGACCGTTGGAGTCGTATTCCAGGACCCGGACGACCAGATATTTGCGCCGACTGTCAAACAGGATGTGGCTTTTGGCCCTATGAATCTGGGTTTAAGCCCTGATGAAATCGAAAAACGGGTACGGGAGTCACTTGAAACCGTGCGGCTCACAGGTTTTGAGGAAAGGGCGCCGCACCACTTGAGCACAGGCGAGAAAAAGAAAGTCGCCATAGCGGGCATACTTGCAATGCGCCCAGAGGTGCTCGTGCTGGATGAACCCACAGCGGGACTTGACCCGGGGGGGGCGATGCGCCTCATAAAGCTTATAAATGAAATGAACAGGTACCTCGGGATAACCATCATAACAGCAACCCACGAAGTGGACATAGTGCCGCTGCTTTCAGACAGGGTATGCATAATGTCAAGGGGTAAAATAATTGGCGATGGATCGCCTCTTGAAATATTCTCATCACCTGAACTCATCAAAAAAACTCACCTGCGCCTGCCCATTGTAGCCCAGCTCATGGAGATGCTGCAGGAAGAAGGTGTGCCTGTTGGTGTCAAATTCACGCTGGAAGAGGCAAGAGATGAGCTCCTGCGGGTCGTGAAATAAATGCATATGTCCATCACGGAATTTGAGCGTGAGACCTACAGGAAGTCCCCCATCCATCGTATAGACGGCAGGATTAAAATCCTCATGACTTTTGCAATTATAATATATGCAATTGCTCTTCCCCGCATGGATTCTCTTGATTTGATTAAACTTGGTTTGCTTGAGGGGTATATTGTCATACTCATGATTTTTGCCAAACTTGATTTCTCATACCTTGCAATGCGGTTTGCGATTGCCCTTCCTTTCGGCCTTGGTATTGCAGCATTCCAGCCGTTCCTGAAACAGCCATTCATACAAAATTTTACAATATTGTACAATCTGCCGCTGGGAATTGAGGTCAGCCGCGAAGGTGCGCTTTTTGGGGTCATCATTTTTGCAAAATTCCTTGTATGCATAAGTGCAGTTATACTTCTATCGTCAACCATTCCTATGAGCGAACTTGTCTCATCCGCAAGGCGCCTGGGGCTGCCAAAGGAACTCGCTCTTCTTTTTACCATGATGGTGCGCTACCTTTTTGTTTTCTGGAATATGCTTGGGAGGATAAGAACCGCCCAGAAAACACGGTGTTTTGAGATATGGAATAAGAATGTACCAAGAAAATGGACTCTTGAACAGATTGGTTACACTATCAGTTCCCTTTTTGTCCGTTCATACGAACAGGGGGAGCGGACCTACCAGAGCATGCTGTGCAGGGGTTATAACGCTGATGCTCATGTGTATGTAAGCAGGAAAAAAATAAGCGCTCCTGATATATTTATTTTCACTCTTACCATTGCTATTATCGCGGCTGCACAGGTTCGCGTCGTCTAAAGAGATTTGTTTTTGCCTTTTCAGTAAGATTGAAATACCATCATATACAGAATTGTTATAAGAGGAAAATTGTAAGAGGAGGTAACTATGCCAGAAAGAAAATACGTTATTGAATCCAGAAGATATATTGGCGAAGACGGTAAACCCACATTTGATAAGTGGGTCACAAGTTCAAACGTCATCGAAATAAAACATAATGACCAGTATCTGGTGTTCTTCCCGCTTGAGGGAGAGCATGCAGGAAAGAAACACTATATACCGTTCTCAAATATTCACATTGTAAGGGAATTGTGATATTACTTAATGGGCGTGCCTTCCTTTTTTGTTAATTCCTTGAAGGCAGCCATTAACTTTTTTGTAATATTGCCGGGCTTTCCGTCGGCTATTAAACGGCCGTCGATTTTAGTAATCGGGGCTATTTCCGCCGCTGTGCCGGTTACAAAAACCTCATCTGCCGTATAAATATCAAACAAGCCCATGTTTACCTCTAATACTTCTATCCCTTCCTTCCTGGCAAGTTCTATCGCTGCCGCCCTTGTTATTCCCCTGAGGTTGTTAAGTGTGGGAGGGGTGATAATCCTGCCGTTCTTTACAACAAATATATTATCCCCCGAGCCTTCCGAAAGATTACCGTGAACATCAAACATTATAGCTTCATCGCCGCCTTTTGCATTTGCTTCTATCTTGGCGAGTATGTTATTGAGATAATTTAATGATTTTATGTTTGGGGGTAGGGCTTCAGGTGCATTTCTCCTCACACCTACCGTAATCGCCGTAAGACCTTTTTCGTAAAGGTCGCCGTACATTGCGCCCCATTCCTGCGTGATAATGAACACATTGGGTTTGGGACATTTCCTGGGGTCAAGACCCAGGTCACCGTCGCCCCGTGAAACAATGGGACGAATATAGGCGTCTTCCAGCTTGTTCCTTTTGAGCGTCTCTATAATTGCTTTCTTCATCTCCTCCTTTGAAAGAGGGATTTTCAAGTCAATCGCTTTTGCGGAATCGTACATCCTGTCAAGATGCCCATCGAGCCTGAATATACGGCCGTTATAAGCCCATAT
>JBAVMS010000023.1:0-1688 GCA_049690315.1 Candidatus Methanoperedens sp. | reverse complement strand
AGGTCATGGAAACCTGCAACAAACACGACATCCCGGTCGGGCCGATCCTGTCGATGAAGGAACTCGCCGAGGAGCCGTCGCTGCGCGCGACCGGCACCGTGGTCGAGGTCGATCATCCCACGCGCGGCCCATACTTGACGGTGGGCAACCCGATCAAGCTTTCGGACTCGCCGGCCGACGTGCGGCGCTCGCCGCTTCTTGGCGAACACACCGACGAAGTGTTACGCAAGGTAGTGCGCTATTCGGACAAGGAGATTGCCGATATCAAAGCGTCGGGCGCGGTCAGCGCGCCGGCGAACAAGGCCGAGGCGGCGTAGTTTTCGAGACATATTTACAATGCGCATCGTCGTTCACGGACAGCAGGCGTTCGGCAAAGCGGTGCTCGAAGCGCTGATCAAACGCGGCGAGAATGTCGTCGCCGTCTATGTCGCGCCCGAAAAGGAAGGCGCCAAGGCGGACCCGCTCAAGGAGGCGGCGCTCGCGGCTAAGCTTCCCGTTTATCAGCCGGCGTCCTACCGCAAGCCCGACGTCTGGGAGGAATTCCGTGCGCTCAAGCCCGACCTGCAGGTGATGGCCTTCGTGACGTTGTTCGTCCCGGAAGATTTTTTGAAAATCCCGACCCGCGGCTCGATCCAGTATCATCCCTCGCTGCTGCCCGCCTATCGTGGGCCGAGTGCCATCAACTGGCCCATCATCAAGGGCGAGGCGGAGACCGGGCTGTCGATCTTTTGGCCCGACAATGGACTCGATACCGGCGACGTTCTGCTGCAAAAGAAAACGCCGATCGGCCCTACCGACACGCTCGGCTCGGTTTATTTCGACCGCCTGTTCCCGATGGGCGTTGCAGCGATGCTCGAAGCCATCGACTTGGTAAAGGCCGGCAAGGCGCCGCGCATCAAACAGGACGAAACGAAAGCGACCTATGAGGGGCGCTGCGGCGCCGACAATGCGCGCATCGACTGGGGCAAGCCGTGGCAGGAGATCGATCGCCTCATTCGCGGTTGCAATCCGGCGCCCGGCGCGTGGTGCATGCTCGACGGCAAGACGGTGAAAATTTTCGACGCCAAGCCGCTGCCGGCCAAGGACCCGAAAGGGATTGCCGGCAAGATGGGCGAGATCGTCGTCATCGAGAGCGACGGCTTCGCCGTCGTTTGCGCCGACGGCCGCTTCAAGGTCACGCGCGTGCAGGCGGACGGTCCCAAAATTGCAGCGAACGAATTTGCCGCGAACGCGAAACTCAGCCCCGGAATGAGGTTTTCATGAATCCGTCCCCCGCGACCGCGACGAAGGCCCCGGCCGTCGCCTCGCAACACGTCCATCCGAAGACCGATATTGAGATCGCCCAAGCCGCCAGGATGCGGCCGATCCTCGATATCGCCCGCGAAAAACTCGGCATTGCGCCGGAAAATCTCGAACCTTACGGGCACTACAAGGCGAAATTGTCGCTCGACTACATCAAGAAGCTGCAGGATGGTCCGAACGGTAAGCTGATCCTGGTGAGCGCGATCACTCCGACGCCGGCGGGGGAGGGCAAGACCACGACGACGGTCGGCTTGACCGACGCGCTCAATCAGATCGGCAAGAAAGCGATGCTGTGCCTCCGCGAGCCTTCGCTCGGCCCCTGCTTCGGCGTCAAGGGTGGCGCGGCGGGTGGCGGCTATGCGCAAGTCGTGCCGATGGAGGAGATC
>JBAVMS010000022.1:0-1725 GCA_049690315.1 Candidatus Methanoperedens sp. | reverse complement strand
CATGAGCCGCGAAACGCCCCCCATTCCGGTTCACCCAGCGGGTGAACAACCGCCGATTGAACAAGACGCTGCATTGTCGCCGGCAACGCTCGACACCTGGGCTGGCCCGGTGCGGGTTGAATGGGATTCCACAGCGCCGCTGACGCCCTATGGGCAGCTCCCGTTCTTCATCGAATATCTGAAGGTTGCGGGCCTGTTCGGCGCGCTCGTGGCCGATTGTCCGCTCGCCTATACGAGCCCGAACGCGCCGGAGAAGCGCGACGTGCTTGGCACAACGATGCTCTCGGTTCTGGCTGGGCACAAGCGCTATGCCCATATCACCGCCCTGCGTAACGATGGAGTTCTGCCTGAGCTGTTGGGCATGAAGAAAATTGTCAGCGAGGACGCGGTGCGCCGTGGCTTCAAAGCCATCGCGGAGGACGAGGGCAGAGAGTGGCTGCAGCGCCATCTGGATTATTGCACGGCGCCGCTGCTATCCGAGCCGTGGGTTCTCGACACGGATTCCACCGTCAAGCCGCTTTACGGCCATCAGGAAGGGGCTGTGCTTGGCTACAATCCCAAAAAGCCCGGACGCCCCAGCCATGTCTACCATACCTACACGATGGCCGGCCTGCGGCTGGTGCTCGACGTGGACGTCGCTCCAGGCAACGAGCATGCCTCCAGCCACGCGGCGCCAGGGCTGTGGGCTCTCCTTGATCGCATTCCGCGCGATTGCTGGCCGGCATTTTTGCGCGGCGACAGCGGCTTCGGTACAGAAGCGGTGATGCGCGAAGCCGAGCAGAGAGGGCTTCCCTATCTGTTCAAGCTGCGCCTCACCGCTAACGTTAAGAAGCTGATCAAGAAGACTTTTTCCAAGGACGATTGGACCAGTGCTGGCCAAGGCTGGCAAGGAAGGGAGGACACATTGCGGCTGGAAGGCTGGAGCCGTCAGCGCCAAGTGGTCATCCTGCGTCGCCGGCTGAAGGAAGGCATGGCCATCGCTGGACCCGGCGTCGATCAATTGGCGCTCAGCTTCGTTGAGATCGGACCGGGCGCGGACGCCTACGAATACGGCGTGCTCGTTACTTCCCTCGACGAGGAGGTTCTGACGCTCGCCCAGCTCTACCGCGATCGCGCCGATAGCGAAAATCCCTTCGATGAACTGAAAAACCAATGGGGCTGGGCTGGCTTTACCACCCGCGATCTCGCCCGCTGCCGGACTATGGCCCGCTTCATCGCGCTCATCTACAACTGGTGGAACCTGTTCGTGCGCCTCGCCGAACCGGACAAACATCTGGAAGCGATCACCAGCCGGCCGCTGCTGCTGTCCGCCATTGCAGAGCGCTGCCGTCATGCGAGGCAGACAACGCTGAGGGTCGCCAGCTCGCACGCCAAGGCTGGATGGGCCGCAAGCGTGCTCTCGGGCATTGCCCGCTTCCTGCGCGAGCTGGTCCGATCTGCGGAGCAGTTGACGGCCGGTCAGCGCTGGCGCCGGATTCTCGCCCACGCTGTCCGATCCTGGCTTGGCGGGCGCCAGCTGCGTCCTCCGCTGCGCCTCATGGCCCCGGCCTGACCGGCAAAGCCTACATCAATAGGTTGAGCCGACGCTTCGAAATTGCGAGGCTTAGCGTTCAATTGCCGTTTTTGGGATAACAGAACGACCGGTTTCAACCCCTCGCGCCGATTCGACCGACTCCCTGAAAGGGCAGAGATGGGTCAACAGGGCGCCTCGCATCTACCTAATTG